>JACCHT010000001.1 GCA_013416635.1 Candidatus Thiodubiliella endoseptemdiera
TGGCACCCTTAAATAATCTACGGATACTTAACCCCGCTTATGAAACAAAACCGGAGATGAAACCTTTAATCTTGATTGGGGATTTTTCCACACCAAACCCTTGGGTGATATTAGGGGTAGCGACCGATTTTGGGGGGAGATGTATTACCTTAAAAATATCAAAAAATAAGGCCATTTAACCCGCTTTATAACAAAAACTGAGATGAAACCCTTTTTAAAGGCATTTTGTGGGGATTTTTTCCCCACCCCAATAGGATTTGAGGGGATGGCCCAGATTTGGGATGGGGGGTTTGGGACCCCCAAAAACTATCAAAAAAAACAAACTTAACCCTACTTTTGAAAAAAATGGAGATGACAATCCTTTTAAAGGCATTGATGGGATATTTTTCCAAACCAACCCTGCCGATATTGATGGTGATGGCGACCGATTTTGGTGGGGAATTTGGGGCCCCCCAAAAAATTTAAATCCCTTTTTGTAGTAAAGCCCCCAACCCCAAAGGGTACAACTCATGGGCTTAAGCTTTTCCCGCAGGACAACCCGCTTTTAAAAGGGGGTAGCCCTCTTTGAAAAATGAGTGAGACTTTGAAACTTAATAACAAACCCCGGCTTAAAGTGGTCATTGCAGGCAAAAAAACTTTGTTTTGGATAAAACGCCTTCCCGCAGGTGATAAGAAAGGGTTTTTAAAAATAAAGGTTCAAGTGGAATACATTGCCGCTACAGACGATATTGACAACCCCAAAAAGCGATATTACGCTAAAAAAAATAACAGATGTCGCAGGTAATGCACCAGTTTTTCCGCTGATAGAGAGTTTGACTGCCGGTATTGCGGTTTCAATAATCCTTTTTAGGGTTTTTTGGGGGTTTTTCCCCCCACCAACCTTGGTGTTTGATGGCGATGGTGACTAGATTTTGGGGGGAAGGATGATGGAATTTTAAATACATCAAAAAACAGGCCATTAGCCCGCTTTGAAAAAAAACCGGAGGCCAAAAACCTTTAAGGATTGATTGGGGTTTATTCCGCACCAACCCAGGGGTATTGACAGGGTGGTGATCTAAATTTGGAGGGTAAATGATGGGACCCTTTTAAAACTATAAAACACAGGCATCTTCAACCGTTTTTAAGCAAAAACTGAGGAAACCTTTAATGGATTAATGGGATATTCTTCCTCACCCAAATTTGTCGATATTGAGGGGTGGGGCCTTTGGGTTTTGGGGGGGTGAGAGGGAAAGGCACCCTTTTAAAAACACAAAATACAGGCACTACTTACCCTGCGGGCAAAAAAGGGGAAAGAAACCCTTTAATGGATTGATGGGATATTTTCACCAAACCCCCGCCCATATTGACGGCGATGGCGACCTGATTTGGTGATAGTGAGGCTTATGCACCCTTTAAATACTATCAAATACAGGCACTACTTTAACCCTGCTTATGAAGCAAAACTGGAGACAGCAACTTCTTTTGATGGCATTGATGTGGGGATTATTCCGCACCAGTCCTAGCTGATATTGATGGTGATGGCGACCTAGGACTTGTGGTGGGTGGGCGAGTGGTAAACTTAAATTATTACTACAATCAACAACCTTCTTCTGCAGATATCGCTTCTCCCAACCCCAATCACGACCAATCCATGGACTCTAAGCGATATTCCAGCAGGACAATCTGCTTTAAGACAGGCGATATCAGCCTAACCTCTGACAATGAGCGAGACCTTTGAAACTTAATAACACCACAGGCTCTAAAGTGGTCATTGCAGGCAAAGACTTTGTTTTGATAAAACTGCCTCTACAATCCGTATAGTGATAAGAAACTGGTGTTTAAATATAGCGTTCAAGTTGAGATAGCATTGCCGCTACAGACTTGATATTGACAATCCAACAAGCGATACCAAATAATATAACAGATGTCGCAGGTAATGCACCAGTATTTACCGCTGATAGAGTGGAAGTTGGCTAAGACTAAGTTTGAGTATATTGAAAACAGGTTTGGGCAATAACTTCTTTTAATGGCATGATGTGGGCTTCTACCTACACCAACCTTGGCTGATATTGACGGGCGATGGCGACCTGGATTTATGATGGGTGAGGCTTATGGCAACTTTAAATACTATCAAAATACAGGCACCACTTTTTAACCCCGCTTATGAAGTAAAACCGAGGTAGCAACTCTTTTAATAGCATTGATGTGGGGATTTTTCCGCACCAACCCTGGCCGATATTGACGGCGATGGCGACCTAGATTTGGTGGTGGGGTGAGTATTATGGCACCCTTCTTGGGCCACAAAATACAGTACTACTTTTAACCCTGCTTATGAAGTAAAAACTGGAGATAGTAATCCTTTGATGGCATTGATGTGGGGATTATTCCGCACCAACCCTAGCCGATATTGACGGCGATTTTATGACCTAGATTTGCGTGGGTGAGTATGGCACCCCTTAAATACCATCAAAATACAGCACTACTTAACCCCGCTTATGAAGCAAAACTGAGATGACAATCCTTTAATGGCACACGTATATTCTTCCCACCAACTTAGTCGACATTGACGGCGAGATGGCGACCTAGATTTGGTGGTGGGTGAGTATTATGGCACCCTTAAATACTATCAAAATATTGCGTAAGCACTACTTAACCCCGCTTATGAAGCAAAACTGGAGATGATAATCCTTTTAATGGCATTGATGTGATATTCTTCCTCACCAACCCTAGCCGATATTGACGGCGATGGTGATTTAGATTTGGTAGTGCGGGTGAGGCTGATGGCACCCCTTAAATATTACTACAATCAACAACCTTTTTCTGTAGATGGACAAGTTCCAACTCTAACAACACGCTTCAAAAGTTACCTTAGGTGAAACCTCGATCTAGTGCTTGACTTTAGTGAAATATTAAAGCAGGTACGGGCAGTATTCTCATCAAGAATAGTAGCGAGATGTAACAGTAGCAACGATTAATATCGCTAGTGATACAAATAAATTTGAAGTAATACCAATGATAAACTTACTATTGATGTATCAGCAATAGGTTTGAATCCATACACACAATAAACTTACCGTAGGCAGTTACTATTTAGAAATGAACTCTGGTGCTATAACGGATATGGTAGGCAACGATGCACTGGGTATTGCTAAAACAGCAACCAATGGGCATTTGAAATCATCGTCCTACTACCGACATTGTTTGGGCAGGTGCCGATGATAATTACATTAATAATAACGAGAAAAGATGCAACCACACTCAGGCAAAGCAACTGAATAGGTACTTTAACGATTACCAAAATTGAGTTTTAAAGCGTAGTAATACAGTAGGCACAGCAATAACTTCAGATTAATAGCTGTTGCAGCTGACGGCACTTGGGCACTCGCGATTCTGGCTATGCCATCTGAATTAGCCGATGGAAAACCTACACGGCTGTAGTAACGCTTAGTGATGGCACCAATTCAGCAATTAGCACCAGCACAGCAGTAACTTATGACATCATTAACCCAACCCCCAATCACGACCTCAATCCATGGACTTTAAGCGATATTCCAGCAGGACAATCTGCTTTTAAGGCAGGGATGTTATCAGCCTAACTTTGACAATGAGTGAGACCTGAAACTTAATAACACCACAGGCTCTAGTGGTCATTGCAGGCAAAAGACTTTGTTTTCGGATAAAACTGCCTCTACAACTGCAGGTGATAAGAAACTGGTGTTTAAATATAGCGTCTGCTGGAGATAGCATTGCCGCTACAGACTTTGATATTGACAACCAACAGCGATATTACGCTAAATAATATAACAGATGTCGCAGGTAATGCACCAGTATTTACCGATAGAGAGTAGTGTTGGACTAAGGCTGGGTATATTGAAAATAGGTTCGGGCAATAATCCTTTGAGGGTATTGATGTGGGGTATTATTCCACACCAACCTTGGCTGATATTGACGGTGATGACCTAGATTTGGTAAGTGGAGCAGAATGGCACCCTTAAATACTATCAAAATACAAGCTCTACTTCTAACCCTGCTTATGAAGTAAAACTGAGATAGCAATCCTTTAATGGCATTGATGTGGAAATTTTTCCTCACCAATCCTAGCCGATATTGACGGCGATGGCGACCTAGGATTTGCGGATGGGTGAGCTAGCGGCACCCTTAAATACTATCAAAATACAGGCACTACTTCTAACCCTGCTTATGAAGTAAAAACTGGAGGTAGCAATCCTTTTAATAGCATTGATGTGGGGGATTCTTCCAAACCAACCCTAGCCGATATTGATGGCGATGGCGACCTAGATTTGGTGGTGGGTGAGAGTAATGGCACCCTTAAATACTCATCAAAACACAGGCACTACTTCTAACCCTGCTTATGAAGTAAAAAACTGAGATAGCAATCCTTTTAATGCATTGATGTGGGGCCTTTATCTCCACACCAACCTTATTGATATTGACGGCGATGGCGACCTAGATTTGGTGATGGGTGAGGATTATGGCACCCTTAAATACTATCAAAATACAGGCACTACTCTAACCCCTGCTTATGAAGCAAAAAACTGAGATGATAACTTTAATGGCATTGATGTGGATATATTATTCTTCCAAACCGTTCCTAGCCGATATTGATGGCGATGGTGATCTAGATTTGGTAGTGGGTGAGGTTTATGGCACCCTTAAATACTACTACAATCAACAACCTTCTTCTGTAGATGGACAAGCCCCCAACTCCAACGGCTACTAACTCATGTGTGGACTCTAAGCAATATTCCAGCAGGACAATCTGCTTTAAGGCAGGCGATGTTATCAGCCTAACACTGACAATGAGCGAGACCTGAAACTTAACAAATACCCACAGGCTCTAAAGTGGTCATTGCAGGCAGCACTTTGTTTTGGATAAACTGCCTCTACAACTGGTAAGTGATAAGAAACTGCGTTTAAATATATGTCTGCTGGGATAGCATTGCCGCTACAGACTTTTGATATTGATAATCCAACAAGCGATATTACGTTAAATAATATAACAGATGTCGCAGGTACGCACCAGCATTTACCGCTGATAGAGAAAGTTGGCTAAGACTAAGCTTGAGTATATTGAAAACAGGTTCGCAATAATCCTTTGAGGGTATTGATGTGGGTATGTTTCTGTGCCAATCTTGGCTGATATTGACGGCGATGGCGACCTAGGATTTGGTGGTGGGTAAGTATGATGGCACCCCTTTAAATACTATCAAAATACAGGCACTACTTCTAACCCTGATTATGAAGCAAAACTGGAGATGACAATCCTTTAATGGCATTAATGTGGGATATTCTTTCCTCACCAACCCTAGCCGATATTGACGGCGATGGCGACTTGTGGGATTTGGTGGTGGTGGGCGAGAGGTTAAAGTAACCCTTAAATACTATCAAAATACAGGCACTACTTCTAACCCCGCTTATGAAGCAAAACTGGAGATGACAATCCTTTAATGCATTGATGTGGGGTTTACCCAAAACCAACCCTAGCCGATATTGACGGCGATGGCGACCTGATTTGGTGGTGGGTGAGAATTATGGCACCCTTAAATACTATCAAAATACAGGCACTACTTAACCCTGCTTATGAAGTAAAAACTGGAGATAGCAATCCTTTTAATGGCATTGATGTGGGATATATTCTTCCAAACCAACCCTAGCCGATATTGACGGCGATGGCGACCTGATTTGGTGGTGGGTAGCCTTTATGGCACCCCTTAAATACTATCAAAATACAGGTACTCATTTCTAACCCCTGCTTAAGTGAAGCAAAACTGAGATGACAATCCTTTAATGGCATTGATGTGGGGATCTTTTCCAGACCAACCCTAGCCGATATTGACGGCGATGGTGATTTAGATTTGGTAGTGGGTGAGGCTGATGGCACCCTAAATATTACTACAATCAACAACCTTCTTCTGTAGATGGACAAGTTCCAACCTTTTACAGAAAAACCAGCGATACTAATGTCTTAGGCGAGCCTTCAAATCTAGTAATTGAGTTTTCTGAAAAACAACAAGACAAATGGTGGCATTGTTGAAATCTGAATAGCGCAGAAAAAGTTGCAACTATTAGCATTACTTAATGCTATTATTAGCGACACAACACCACTCTTAACCCAAGTAGTTTAACTTCAGGTGTTTATTACATCAGAATGGCATCAGGCGTTATAACTGACACCTCGGGTAATGACTTTAGTGGCATTGAATACCTCAGGTAAAAACTTGGGCATTTGCATATAATTTTTATATCGGCACCGATAACGCTGATACTTCATATAACGGGTAGTGCAGGTGACGATACTATAAAATGGTGGTGCAGGCAACGACACTATAAATGGCGGTGCAGGCAGTGATATTTTGTTTATGCAAGTACAGATAATGGCGAAGACACCATAACTGGCTTTACATTTGGTGCGCTGGTGGCGATAAATTAGATTTAAAAAGATTTTATTACTGCTAGTGGTAACCAAGCGACACTTTTTGCTAATATTGATAAATATATTACAGTGTCAGATACTGGCACTGCAGGTAGTGCCAAACTAACGATTGATGCTGATGGCACGGTTACAGATGATGCTGCTGATTTGCTAATAAATCTACAAGGGGTTTCGGGTATTGGTGGCCTTCACTTCCTGACACAGTTGCATTAGGGCACTTTTATAACTGATAATCTTATTCTTGTATAAAGAGACCTTGCATAAAAGTAAGACACCTATAACAAAAACCCGCCTTATTAAAGCGGGTTTTTTATGGAAAATATCAACCAAAATTTAAAATCTTATCTTAGAGATCTTTGCATAAATATGAATAATCATCAAACGCTATCTTTCATCAAATTACATAAACTTTTTTAAAAAACACCCTTAGCCCTGCTAGGAGTGGATTTAAAAATTTCCAATTTAATAAAAATCTGGCTTTCATTTTGCTAACTCATCCCCATGTATGCAGCGCGCTGTCTCTGAGTATTTTGCAACAATCTGCGGTTTAATGGTTTGGCACACACCACAATTTTCACCGCTATTTATAAGTTTCCCAGCAATAAATCAATCGGTTTTGTGTTGGGTGATATTTATTGCCTGCGTAATTCCAGCCCATTACAGATGGCAAGACTTCAAAAGTTTGAGGGTATCCCTTTAGCCAGTAAATAAGCGCACGTGCCTATATTCCATATGCGCTTTTTATCCTTTCTGCCATTAGAGGCATATTTTTTATAAAAAAATAAAATGCCCAATTATTCTAAAACCTGCTTTACGCCAAGTATATTCATAAATTTATCTACCTCATATTCCAGCCATAAAAAACGACTGCATAAACTGTTATTGTCAAGTACTGATACATTTGGCAGAAAAGTGCTATGTGTGCTAAAAATCAACAATTGCTATTGCTCGCCATATCATTAGCGACACTTTACCTGCTCTATCTTTTTATAATTTACCAAGTAAGGCGGGTCTGTTAGTATCATTTGCACACACTATTATCTTAAAAGTTGGCCATACCTATTATGCAATCATTGTTATATATCATATTTCTGTTAATCATTTTTTCTCCTTTTTAGGTTGGCGCTGTAAAGTATGCCTACGAATGCTTTTAGCATTTGAATCTCGACATACTTTGTGAACCAACAAAGTCACACATAAAATTTCATTAGTCAAGCTTTGCGTAATTAAATCACCGCAAGTCGCAGTTATTAGAAAATCTTAAAATCTGTAGCTTGGGTTTTTCTAGATATTCTTATGAACCGAATGAGGATACCATTATTGATTGACGAATTAAATTTTTGTGTTTAGAGAAAATATTATTGCGATTATCTTTATTTAATAAAAATAAACGCTTGCGTTAATGGAGCCAAAGACAGTAAACAGTTTATTATTAGCTGCGTTCTTTGCAACTAGTGATACAATCTGTTGGATGTCGTGCCAACGGCTTTGGCTTTAAAATATCAAAGTTGATGCAAAGCATCGTCTCTTACTTTGTGGGTAGCATACTTTATAGAGTCACATAAAAATTATCTCGATGGGGGTAAATATTTTGACCCTGTAAATCTAGATTGTGTAAACCTCATATTTTTATAATCCCTAAAAGGAGAAAACATGAGTAACACAACACTCAAGAAAAAGCCAAAAGCAAACCAAACTTAACAACACAGGTATCAATCAGCAAAAGCTTTCTGTGCTTTTGCTGGGAGTTTATAAAGATATCCATACCCAAGATGACCTAGCAGACTTATCTGCTTCACTGGTCAAAATGACAATCGAAGTGGCGTTAGGTGCTGAGATGGAGCATCATCTCATACCCAAAGCACAGGCAAGATAATGGCTCTGATAATACTCGTAACGGCTATTATCCAAAGATTGAAACTCCCACAAACTGGACACTAAATTTTAACATTTAGGAGTCCAAAATGACAAGAAATACACAGCCTTCACCAAAGCCTTTTAAACTAGAAACCCTAGCACTAGCAAATCAACCAAATACTTGCATTGCACAGCTTGCAAGAGATTTAGGTTTACGCAGAAACATGATCTACAAATGGAGGATTGAATTGAATCAAAACAAGATAAAGCCTTTAAAAGAACCGCCGATACCACCAACACAGCACATCACAGCAAACACATCTGGCGCTACAGCAAAACAAACAACTTGCAAAAAGACCTTAAACTGCCTGCTAAATGGAGTGTAGAAATCCTAAAGGCCTCACAAGCTTCTTCAAAGGTCAAAAACAGTTGAAGATTTAAGTTTATCGCCTCTGGAGGCAGATAAACTACTCAATCACTGTTTTGTGTCGCTGTATGCAGGTATCCAAGAGCGGATATTACTACTGAAGCATACGCCACAAAGCCCTAGAAGTAGGCAGAACGATAACCGTATTACAAATCATTCAAGTTTTAAAATAGTAGGCAACCTATGGTTCGCCTAGATTTATCACGACTAAAAGCCCAAGGCGCGTTATTAAGGTTATCGAATAAAGTGGCGAGGCTGATGAACAAGAACAACATATATGCCCATTTTAGTATTCGCCATAAAAGGCAAAATACCTAGAAACAATATTAATTTTGTTATTAGAGATCTTTTGCATAAATAGAGTGAATATCAAAACGCTATCTTTCTACTCAAATTACAAACTTTTTAAAAACACCCTTAGCCCTTAAGTAGGAGTGGATTTAAAAAAATTTCCAATTTAATAAAATCTGTCATTTTGCTAATCATCCCTATTTAAGTAAAAGGTTCCCACAATATACTGAACAGGGAATTTATTGCAACAACACCCAATAGCAAACGGTAAGCGACACTACCTTTCTTGGTTTTGGACGCAGCAAGGTTGGTTGTATTTCTAGCAACTGTGATTGATTTATACTCACGCAAAGTTGCTGGTTGGTCAATGGGCAAGAATAATGACACAGTGCTGTAATTGACGCCCTGAGCATGGCAATCAAAACAAGCCAAGACAACAGCAAGTATTACTGCATTCAGATCAAGGTTCTACTTACAGGCTTATGAGTATTTAGCATTATTTAAAGCAAATAACATTACCCAAAAGCATGAGTAGAAAAGGAGAATGCTATGATAATGCAGTTGTTGATGAGCTTTTTAACACACTCAAACCGAGCTAGTCAATCAACAAAACCTACCAAACCAGAGCACAAGCAACAAGTGCAATCTTGAATATATTGAAGTGTTTTACAACAAGATTAGACGACATTCAACGATTGCCATTATTCACCCAATGATTATGAACAAGCGTTTTATAAGGAGAATTACCCATCCTAACAAAAGCCTTAGGGCTTGTTGGGTTATTGCTAATTTGGGGCAGTTTCCCCAACCCCATTGTTCAACTCAAAAAGAACAAGGGTGTAATTTATTAAAGGGTGTCCAGTCGTAAGTGGGGAACCGCAGTCTGACCCTAATTTATTTTGCGCGAGGGAGGAATGCCCGATTTATCAAAATGAAACTGCCGACAATGGGTGGCGGTAATAAATTTCATTTTAGTTTGGTTGTTTTGAAAATGCAGTTGAAAAATATTCAATACTGTTTTAGCACGCCACGTATCAATTGTCTCTAGTATTTTGGCATATAATTGGTAATGGATTGTCAGTAATTAAAAAGGCTCTTTTCAAATAATCTATTGCTAGAATAGGTCTTTTCCCAAATATTCTTGATAGTTCTAGCTAAATGATTCGCTTGTTTTTGAATGCTTCTCAAGAACTTTTGAAACCTTCCCAAATTTTCATTTAAAAACCATGCTACCTGTTCGATTAAAATCTGATGGCATTTTTGATCTAGGTGTTTTAATAATAATTGTTTCTTTTCCCTAATGCTTGTGCAACACCAAGTTCATAATATAAGTTGCCAGTTTTGATTTGGTGTATCTTCATGGATAATAAACAATGCATATTGCCACGGATCTCAATAAGTTTCCATATTTTTAACAGTGTGAAATCTCTACCTGTTGTCTGCTGGCATCTATTACTTGGTAGCCAAATGATTGGTAATAGCTTGTTATGTTTTTGAATATCTGTGACTAGTGTAGGTACTGAGCTTCCCAATCTAAAATTTCAAGAAACAATGTTTTGGTCGAAAATAATTGAATTATTAATGGCATCACCATCAATAGGACTATAAATAATCACTTGCGTTTGCTTTCTTTTTGCTACAGGAACATTAAGTATTATTTCGCCAGGACTTTTTTATGTGAAATAATGCGACCTTTGTCGCGGTCACAATTTTGACATAACGATTGGTGCGAGGGTTTTTTACTTGAATAATATCTGACATAAATCCTATTATAAACAATTATATTGAGGATTGTTTATAATTTTAAACAATCAGAATAAATTAGGGTCAGAGTCAATGCTATTAACTTAACACATAAACACTTGTCACAAAGCATTTTTATACTGACAAAAATGAATATCATTCTTAATATTCCTCAGTCGTCTAGGATAATGCCTGTTATCTCTAACCGCCTCTATCGTTGAGGCAATATAGCGTATTAATCTATCCACTTAAATCAAAGGGGTCAAATCAAAGGGGTCAGTATGCGGTTCCCCCACTTGACTGGACACCACTTCAATAAATTATACCCTTGTTCTTGATTGAACACGTTTGGGGCTTACTCCAAATTGGCGAAGCTAACCCAACTTAAGCCTAAAAAAGGCTTTGTTAAGTGTAAATAAAATGGGGACAGGCTACTTTATCATAGTTTTTCTTATTTTTGGTCTTCCTCTAGCCTTTTAGAGTTGACAGCAAACCATGCTTTTTGCTATTTTATAACCCAGTTTTCTACTACAAGTGGTGCTTGTCTATTAATACTGTTTCTGATTTTATCTATTTCTTTTTTGAGTTTGTGGCGTATTGACATATCTCAAACGAAGTTACTGGTTCTCCTGTAGCGAAGTATTTGTTCACGATTTTCTGGCTTCAAAACCTTCTGATAATGACCCGCATTAAGCTAATCTTGTGTTGTTTTGCTTAAATCAGCCCTTAACGCATTAGCCTCACAGTTAGTAACGTTTATTTAATAAACCGTTCTTTCAACAACAAAAAACTTCTAAATTCACCTCGCTAATATGTCCCGAGTTTTCGTTTTTCTTGGGCATAATAACGCATATGAGAAGTCACCACCACGTAGCGAATTGACCGTAGACTATTTTCACCCTGAAAAGTAATAAATGAAAGTGATTAGGCATCAGGCAGAAAGGCGTAACCCCACATTCTCTTCTTTTCTGCGCCCTGTTTTTAATGAATTTTGTAAAAACCTGTAATCATCCTCATTTACCAAAAACTGCAATGCATATTTCAGTTTATTGTATTATGATAGACTTACCCTCAGTTTGACTCCTCTTTGGCATGCGGCGCATTTTAGTGTTGGGTAAAGTGTAAATTCATCAAGAAAAGTAGCCTGTCCCCATTATTTTATCCCTACGGTTCTGTATTAAAGTCGGTAGTTCCTCAGTTTCGGGCCGCCACTTTAAGACACTGCGGCAGTCAAATACGCTTCACCGTTGGTTGGATTGTGGGCACTGGCAATGAGTTTGTTGTCTTGGACTAAGACTGCACCGACGGGTACTTCCTTTATTTTTTCTGCTAATATTGCTTGTTGAATAGCAAGTGCCATCCATTGTTCATCGGTTTTCATTGAAGTAAGTTGGCTGCTTCGTTAAATAGAAATAGTGCAAATAATATCAATAAAAAGAAGGATAAATAAGCAAAATTATCCTTTAATAATTTAGTGCCCATTTTTCCAATAATTGCATAAAGGAAGAAAAATAAACTGGCTACTAACGCCATTATTGATGCAAAAATAAAGGCGTTGAGCATAATACTTTGTTCTAATTGTGTGGCAATTACGTTTCCCATAAATAATACAACAGCTATTTTGCGAAAGTGCCATAATCATAAACTGTAGATTGTGTGTCTTGGGTCAAATCTAAAGTGGTGTTTTTTGTTTTACTGCGGATGACTTTGTAAGATAAATAAAGAATATACAATCCGCCAAAAATATAAAACCATAAGCCAATGTCGGCAAAAATCCTTGACACCCATTCTACGAATACGACACAAATCATTGCTTGAGCGAATTGAAGGGTTGCATTAACAGGTAAGAAAACCTTGGTAAAAAAACGCAAAACTTCTGTGTTGGATAGGTTACGAGTGGCTTCCATAACCGCAACCCACACGGGGCCAGGGGTGATATAAAAAATAACCCAAAATAAAATTATTTTATAAATAATGTCAATGTCTATCATTTAAACGCTCCCTTCTTTTTCGATAACCAACACTCTTGCTTCTCCAACGGGATGAGCAACATGCTCAACTCCCTCTGTTGCATAGAATATATCGCCTTCATTTAATAAAACGGATGTTTTCTCGCCATTAACACGATATAGCATTTTTACTTGACCGTCTAAAACAACGAACACCTCATCCCCTTCAATTGGTATGCCATTTATAGGCTTTATTTGTCCAATGTAGATGGGTTGTAATCCCATCCATATTTGCTATTTCAATTGAATCCCAAGGGATATCTGAGGTAAATTTTTTGCTGCGTATTATGTTCATTCGAGACCTTTGCATAATCCATAACCCCTTACCTTAATTCCAATTTTATATTTTTTTAAAATATTTTCTAAAAAACCTCTATTTTTCTTCATAAACACCTAAAAAACTGTCTTTTCTTGGATTTTTCTTACTTTGTTTCTCTATTTTTAACCTTTGTACACTCATATTAGGCAAAAATAACTTTAAGCTTTTAACCAACTCTTTCTTTTTCGTATTCTTTTTAAAAAATATTAATCCCTGTTTTAAGATTGTGACTCATGGCGATCAACTGTGCTCTGACTTTGTTTCTCTCTAGCCCAAGGTATCTTGCTTTACCTAGTCCGTGATGAAGTTTGAGCAATCCAAAAGTACGCTCAACAATATAACGAATAGATGAGCGTTGTTTATTGTCTTGTTTTTGTTGGTCTGTCAGTGGCGTGTTTCTGTAGGCTCTATGCAGGACTTTGTTGTTTTGCTTACCCAGTTTTTTATCATTCTTTTTGTTAGCATAAGCACTATCAGCATAGACTTGCCCATGGGTTTTGATTTTGTTGTTAGTGCATCCTACATCAAGTAATTTATCAAACTCTTGAGAGTCATGAACATTGCCAGGGGTGTAAGTCATCTTTTTAACAAAACCATCCTCGTCAGTGTTGACATGCATTTTATAGCCATAGGTGGTTTTGCGTTTGCCATCAGCTGCGGTTTTGATATACATTGTAACTGGCTTCACTGTCTTGGGTGTTATTGCCATCTTTGCCCTTGCGTTTTCTTGATTGTTTGGCTTCTATCACAGCGGCATCAATGATGTTAATTGAGCCTAATGAGACGATGATTGAATTCTGCCTAGATGCAGCTGCTTTACTCGTTCTAGTAGTGTCGAGTAAACTTCTCTTTCTAGATGACAGCTGTCTAAAACGCCAAATACTGGAATGGTCGGGCACAGATTCAGACAAACTTAAATCAATAAAACGCCTAAACATTAAATCTCTAGCAATTTGCTTTTCTAGTGCTTCATCACTCAAGTTATACCAAGCTTGAAGGATTAGAATTTTAAACATCATGAGTGGCGGGTAACTGGGTGCACCTCGAACAGATGAATACAATTTTAAAAGGGTTTGTTCTATCTCAGACCAAAAGATGATGTCGTGTACATCGTCAAGTTCTGATAGGGATTTATGTTCAACAACAAGGGCATCTGCAAATGAGTTTTGTTCGGTGTTTTTCCAAGACATTTTTGATATTTTTAAAGTTGTTTAGATGGGTGTTATTTTAACAGATTGGTGATTGTTTTATGCAAAGGTCTCCATTCGATAGATATTTTTTTACAAAAATTTATCTATTCCCACTCAATCGTAGCAGGGGGTTTGCCTGAAATGTCATAAACAACGCGTGAGATGCGAGAGATTTCGTTCATAATTCGGTTGGAAACATGGTCTAAGAAGTCATACGGGAGGTGTGCCCAGCGAGCGGTCATAAAGTCGATGGTTTCAACGGCACGAAGGGCAATAACATAGTCGTAACGGCGTTCATCGCCAGTAACGCCGACTGATTTTATTGGCAGGAAAACGGCAAAAGCTTGGTTGACTTTGTCATATAGGTCATTTTTGTAAAGCTCGTCCATAAAAATAGCATCAGCTTCACGCAAAATGTCCGCATATTCTGCTTTGACTTGCCCTAAGATGCGAACTCCTAATCCATAAAATAAATGGGGACAGGCTACTTTTATCATAGTTTTTTCTTATTTTTTGGTCTTCCTCTAGCCTTTAGAGTTGACAGCAAACCATGCTTCTTGCTATTTTTATAACTCAGTTTTCATTGCCAAGTGGTGCTTGTCTATTAATACTGTTTCTGATTTTATCTATTTCTTTTTTTGAGTTTGTGGCGTATTGACATATTCCACCCAGTTATCTAGTTCTCCTCCATAAGGCTTGTTCAATATCTTTTCTATTTCTAAAAACTCTTTCTGATAATGACCCGTATTGCCAATCTTGTTGTTTTTGCTTAAATCAGCTCTAACGCATTAGCCTTCTATATAGCGTGCATCAAAGTTAGATAATAACTGTCTTTTTCTAACAATAAAACTTTTAAATCTACTTTGCCAAATATGTCCTGAGGTTTTGTTTTTCTTGCGATAATAACGCACATGAGAAGTCATCACCCATTGCATAAATTTACTCAGACTATTTTCACCTTGTGGTACAAGTAATAAATGAAAGTGATTAGGCATTAGACAATAGGCGTGTAACTCAATATTCTCTCTTTCTAACCCTGTTTTTAATAATTTTAGGAAAAACTCGTAATCATCCTCATCATCAAAAACTTGCATACGCATATTTCCTCTATTGATAATATGATAGATTCCGCCTTGGGTTTGACCTCTTGGTATGCGTGGCATTTTAGTGTTGGGGTAAAAGTGGGGAATTATATCATAAAAAGTAGCCTGCCCCCATTATTTCCATTATTCCCCATTATTCCTGTCCCCATTATTCCCCGCAGGCGGATAACGAGTTAATCCATTATTGCCACGCCGTTAGAGCCGACCGCTCTGCTGTCGGCTCTAACGGCGCAAATAACTGGGCGACAAGGAGCGCAGCGACGAAGGCGATCCATGTTGATTTGCCTTGTTAGGCGATTTATTTTAGCCATTTTATTAAAAGCCACCAGAACTCACCCAATGCTCTTCTGTGATAATAGCAAGGGGTACGCCAGCATCTCGATAACCCATTGCTTTTTCAATTTTACGACCAAAGTTTTCATGTGCCCAACTGTCAGTAACATATGTGCCCAAAACCAAATAATTTACTGATTTTGTAACACTGCTGGCATTTTTGCCACCAAGTTCTTTTGTTTTTTCTTGGCATTGTTTGCGAGTTCCAAACGCAAATGTACCTGTAAATAAAAATGAATTCCCTTCAAATATTATTTCTGGACTTGGTTCATCTAAGGGTAAGTTGGATGATTTTGCAATTTCTCCTAATTCGGATGACTCACCTGTAATTTTATGAAGAATACTAAATAATTCTTTTGATTCATCTGAGTCTAATATTCCGTCTTCAAGCATCAACTCAACTTTATTGAGTAAATTAAGGATAATTGGGTTATCGCTAGTTTGTTGGTTTTGAGCTAACCAATTTAAAAGGAACTCTGCTTCGGCTTGGTTTACTTTTCCATCTGCTGTTAATCCTTTGCTAAGGCCAATTAACGTATCAACCTGCCTATCATCAATTTTATTACGATTAAATCTCGTAAATATATCCATTTCTTTCTCCGTGATGAATGATTTTATTTTCGCCTAACGCCTAGCATCACCGGCTGACGAAAGTGGTGTGGCTGTAGCATAGCGAAAGCCGCGCCGCTTTTGGTAGTCCGCGTGTATGCTTTTGTTAGGTGCTTTCACTCGCTTCAACCTTGAGATTTAATGAATACTCTCATTTCACCAATAGACTCTTGTAACTGTTCATCTGTAAACCGATCATTATGAGTGTTTTCAGGGTGATGTATTTGATGGCGAATATATTCACTAATAATTTTTTGTTCCTCTCGCGTATTACCATCACGCATAATTTTTATATAGGTCATTGTTTGCTTACCATTTTTATATTCAGTTAATAACTCTTCACTTTCTATAAATCCATATAGCTCATTATGGTATTCATCATTTGACTCTCCAAATGCCAAGAAATTAACTTCATTTAGTGAGGGATACGGTAATTCGTTGCGTCGCACATTGACAACTTCTTTATTAGGCTTATTTTTTATTAGTTTGATATGATCAAACTCCAATAATCTGACTATTGAAGGGCTATGTGTAGTTAATAATATCTGCGTATTATCCGCTTGAGATAATTCGATAAAAGCCTCTATAAGCTTTTTCTGGTGGTTTGGGTGTTGCGATGTTTCTGGCTCTTCAATGGCATAAATTATACTAGGGACATTATTTTCATTTTGTCTTCGTTCAGCTTCAGCCCTAAAAAAATTCAATAGAATTAACCTCTTAACCCCACTACCTCTCTTATTAATTGGTATGTCTTGGTCACCTGTTATCGAAACACTTTTGAATACATCAACCCATTTCAAACTGTCAGGACTTGGGATTACTGATGTTAAACTATCCGCTATTTCAGGATTCATTTCATTAAGTTTTTCTAGCGTTTTACCTACAACCTGATTAAGTTTTGTTTCCACTTCATTTGCAACATCATTCAGGCTATTCATGAGCCTTTGGTCTTTCAGAATTTCCTGAACAGCTAACTTCATTGGATTTTGTACTTCACTATCTCCATCACTATTCTTTCTGTCGGATTGAAATAAAGAATATAAAGGCATATAGCTTTTTAGTTGAGTCCAAGTATTTTTTGCATCTTCTTTTGCTAACTCAATTTCAATTTCTTCTAATTGTAAATTATCCGAATAATGATTCCATATGGCTTTACGTATTTCTGCATTTTTTGTTTTGTCTTCACAATCGATGTTATTTTCTGTCAGTATCCTCTTTAAATCTGTATTCTTTTTTAAAAGTAAACCTGCACAGTCGGGGTTTGTAGGGTGATTAGCATGGATAAATATTTTTTCTTTCCCAGCATTAGGGTATTTTTTGGTTATTTCTAAACACCCTTCTTGAGTTAATAGATATTCATCAGTCAAATTTGTTGGGTTTGTAGCATCAATTGTTAAAGTATCAGGCAGGTTGCTAAAAACCACACTAATTCTTATTTCCGTATCACCTTCATTTTTAGATTTCTTATTTACGTCATCTTTATCCATTTTTATTACACCTTTATTTTCATTGAAGAAAATATCAAGTGCTTCTAAAACGGTGGATTTTCCAATATCATTTTTACCGACAAAGACATTTAAATCATCAAGATCAATTACTATTTCATCTTGATATGATCGAAAATTTGCTATTTTTATTTTATCAATTTTCATGCCTTAAAATATCCTATATTTCTTCCGCGGGTCTTCATGATTTTTTGCACCTAACGGCGTGGCAATAACCCGCCTAGTAATTTATTTAGAGTTTACTCTATTTTAAATTCTCTAGGTCGGGTTGATTGGCTTGTTAGACGCCGCAGGCGGATAACGAGTTAATCTACTATTGCCACGCCGTTAGATGCGACCGCCCTGCGGTCGCATCTAACGCTTGAATTCACCTGACGCGTTAGCGGTCAGGTGAAATGATTTGTTAGGCTTTTTTCAAATTTACCAATCAGTCATACGCATATACAACCCCATTGTAATTAAGGCAATTATAGCAAACACAGATTGTGCAAAATCTTCATTCAATAAAAACATAACAGAATCTACTAGTAGCGCCCCTCCAAGAGTAAATGGCAATAAGGCGTATGTAAATAAAGCTATGAATAACAACAAAACTATAACAATAATGGATAATGGAACAGATATTATTCCAATAAACACTTGTGCAAATATTGGTAAAGTAGATAAATACTCCCATAATTCTTTTAAATCGTTGTTATATATATTAGATGATGTATGCCATATATATTCAACGGGGATATATATCAGAAAATCACTAAATCGGATAGAAAATGCATAGTAAATTACAACAAGAACTAACAAAGAAAAATAAAAATATTTTTCTTTCTTTTCTTTTTCTTTCATGATTTTATAAGCCTAACGCTTGAACTCAGTTGACCATAATACAGAGCGAAGCGGCGTATTATTGGTCAACTGCAGTGATTTGTTAGGAATCTTTTTTTGCATTACCTGATTGTGCATATTCATCAAAGTCGTTAATAAACATTTTTAAAAGATCACCATCTTCTAAGTTGCTATTTTCATTTCCTAGATCTTTGCGTAAAGCAAACACAAATTTTTCAAATTTCATGAACCCTTCAATTGCAGTGTTATTATCTGCTCCTTCCCAAGGGTGTAATCTAAATTCTTCCCAAGTCTTAATTACTTCAGAACCACCCCAAATAATTAATTTTTCAGTGAATTTAGTAAACGCTTTAATCATTTCATTTTCTTTTATATTTTTATTTCCTTTTTTCGAAGCAAGTAAAATTTTAAATATCACCTCCATTTGTTCTTCATAGATAGGGACTTTTTTGGAGCGCACTTCTTGTTTTATTTTTATTTTTTGCTCTAGTAGTTTTCCGCCAACAATTGTAAGTGTTGCTGCGAAAACTGTTACGCCTGCACCAATAAGTGCTTTACTTGTATCTGAGTCAATGCTTGCGGGTTTGTCAATAAGTGCTGATATGAAAAAGTATATGCCTGCTCCTGAAGCTAATACGACAGCCATCCCTATCAGTACAGAACGAATTTGATTTTTATGCTCCATTTAAATTCCTAACTATTATTATAAGAACATATTTCCCTATATTCCGATATTAAAAATAAAATCCTGTAAAAATGTTGTATTTTTACAACTTCATTGGTCTGAAACTAGGTTTTACTTGATATACGATATTGCAAGTAAAAATATTTCTCTATGATTTTAACTTATTAATATTGGCAATTATGATAATAGAAACAACGCCTATCGGCAAAAAATATGGAAATTAATGTAGGGTTCAAAAGAACCAAAATAAAGACTTATCCGCTTGACGCTCTATTTTGATGATTTTTCTTAGCGGTTCATCTTGGTAAAAACTTGCTCTATTTTTTGCTCTAAAGCCAACAAACTAAAACCCCGCACTTCTTCAATAAATTTCTGACCCATAAAAATACTTGCACCACGGGTAGTGAAAACACGCCGTATTGGGCAGACTTCTTGCAATACTTCGCAATCAATATAAACCATTTTTAGATTGGGGAATTTCTCTGAGTATTTTGCAACAATCTGCGGTTTAATGGTTTGGCACACACCACAATTTTCACCGCCAAATAATACCAATAACGCATTTTGTTCTTGCTTGAGTCTGTCTAATTGTGCTTGATTTTCAATCTGAATCATAACTGTTCTTTAAGTTGATTGAAGAAAGTTTCAAAATCGAGTAACTCTAATTTTGCGTCTCTTTGCTTCTCACCCCACATTGGCTCAGGGAAATAACTGTCCAACTCAAATCGTGCCATCACATGCCAATGCACCTGCGGCAACATATTGCCAAAAGATGCAATATTGATTTTGTCTGCATTAAAATAATTCAGCATTAATTTTTCAGCAATATCAATCACCCGAAAAAATTCCGTTTTTTCCTCAAGCATGCATTCACTAAATTCTTTCACCTTGCGCTTAGCAAAAACTTTTACCCACGGGATTTCACTGGGTTCAATTTCTACGGTAATTAAATTATTTTCATAAATCATGAGACCTTTGTATAAATAGGGGTGATTAGCAAAATCCAATTTTTGTTCAATGGGTGATTTTTTAAAATCAGCCTTAGTAGGGCTAAGGCAGGGTTTAAAAAATTGCCCAGTGGATGAAAAGTGGATTTTTGATGATTATTCATATTTATGCAAAGGTCTCTATGTATAATAATAATTAGTTATAACACCAAAGGACAATCTCATGCCAGGACAAACAAAATATCTTCATCAGCAACACCAACGGCTTCTTCATCAACTGGTATTCCGATATCACCGGAGTTGAATCTCCGGACAAGCATTAAAAGCATCTGGCAATAGTGGAGACGATGCCGTCTATGTAGGACAAGGCACCAAAGTCGATGCAACAGGGCTTACTTCAACAGGTGGCAATGATTCAATTTATTTAACCGGCACTTTTAACAACTACGAACAAACACTAGATGGCAATACCTACACCTTCAAAAGAACTGTTAATATTAACGGTACTGAATACCAAGAAGAAGTCTCCTTCACAGCCTCTAATGGCGACAGGGTTTATTTTGCAAATGGTTTTGTTAAGATTGATATAACAGGCAATGATGGGTTATTAAATTTAAATACAGGCGCTTTTAAGAGAATTGAATCCACTGATATTGACAACAGTGAGTCAACTCCAGGTTTAGGGATTGGTTTAAGAATTACTGATGACAAGTCCGACACCGCTAAAGTTGGTGAAGTTATTACCTATACCTTTACTTTTGATGAAGCAGTTACAGATTTTGATATAAATGATATTACAGTTACAGGCGGCACAAAAGGTACTTTTACCTCTGTTAATGGTAGTGAAAGTGTCTATACTTTAGAACTAACCCCTCCTGCAAACAGCAAAGGCATAATAAGCCTTACAGTAGCCGTTGATGCTGCTACTTCTAAAGTTAACACAGCACTAAAATCAGTTGCTGCCAGCAATAATCAAAGTTTTGATACTCAAGCCCCAACTTTGATTATCAGCGATGACAAGGCTGATACTTTAACCCTTAAAACTGGCGATACAATCACCTATACCTTTACCTTTAGTGAAGCAGTAACAGGTTTTGATAAAAGTGTTATCAACATCAGCAATGGTGCTATTAAGACAGGTACTGACTTAATTGCCAGCACAACACCTGCTGATGCAGGTAAAGTCTATACCTTGACCGTTGTACCTAGCAGTGACCTAGATGTAGGTTCTAACTTAACAGTGTCAGTGTCTGCTAATCCTGCAATTACAGACAGTGCGGGCAATGCTTACAGCACAACAGCAGCAAATAACGAGCAAGCAATTGACACCAAAGCCCCGGTAGCAACACTCAGTGGCAATATGGTACCTAATGCAAACTTAACGATGACCTTTTTAGAGGCAGTTACAATAAACACAGCAGGCAGTATTGTCATTTATGATAAAGCCAACTCTGACACTCTTATTACGATTGATATAGCTAACCAAGTTAGTCTTGATAGCACTAACAAAATTATCACTATTAATCCAGGTAGTGATTTAATAGTCAATAAGAATTACTATGTCAAAATTGATGCAGGCACTTTTAAAGATACTGCAGGTAATAATTATGAGGGTATTGACAGCAATAGCGGTTGGGGCTTTCTGGTTTCTTCATTCACCACCACAGCACAATGGGTAGATGCAAGTGGCAACTCTGTTAGCGACAATGGCATCAATGCCAGTGAATCTAGCACACTTGCCATTCAAGGCACATTAACAAATTCTGGCGGTGCAGCAGGCGTTGTTATCAGTGCTATTACATTTAAAGCAGCCAGTGGAACAGCCAATGACAAAGTTGTAGATACCAGTAACCTACCCACTTTTGCCTCTGCCGATGGTACCGAATGGACATTAGCCAATAGTAAAATACCGGCTTTAGTCAGTGGCGAGACCTACACAATTGAAATAAATTTATCTTCAACAGGCGGCGGCACAAGCACAGGTGGCAATACCACCCCTGTTTTAATTGACACTGCTGCCCCAATCATAACAGGCTGGGCAGTCAACTCACCAACAGATGGGCAATCAGGCTTTAAAGTGGATGATGTTATTGAGTTAACCATGACAACCAATGAAGCACTCTCGTTAAGCAATGCTACCAGTAGCAAAGTGACCATTGGTAATAAGGAATTTACACTAGATACCAGAAAAGGTGCCGCCAAAGCAGGGGCATCAGTAGATGAGTTAAAACAATTATTCTTTACCTACACTGTCAAAGTCGATGATAGCGTTAGTAAAGCAGATTTTGAGATTACCAATGCAAGTGCAATTGCCTTAACAGGAGTAACCGATGCAGTAGGTAATATGGTTGCCACCACAGGTACTTATCCTGTTGAATTAGACCGTAATGTTGATGGTGTTGTACCAACTATTGGAGACATTACACTAAACTGGGGAGATATTTTAAACGCTATTGAAGACAACAGCAATGGCACTGTAACAGTTGCCACAACTGGTGTAGAAAACAATCAAGAAGTCTCACTAGTTATTAACCAAAAAACTTATACAGGCACTGTTACCAGCAATAGTGCAACCATTACTGTTACAGCCACAGATTTACAAGCATTAACCCATGGACAAACTTACAGCTATAAAGTCAATATAAAAGATACTGCTGGTAACCCAGCGATAGAGAAAATAGGTGATTTTAAAGTTGATACGGTTGCACCAACCTTGACCATTACCGATAATGAAGACGCTACAGCCAAAGCAGGTGAAGAAATCATCTTTACCTTTACCTTTAACGAGGTAGTAACAGAGTTTACCAAAGAGGACATTGTTATTACCAATGGCACTATTAAAGGTGGTGCTGATTTAGTATTGGTTACCACAGGTGTTAATGCCAATAAAGCCTATACCTTAGTTGTTGTGCCTAATACAGATACTCAAGGCAATCTAGAAGTTAGCGTTGCTGCTGATAAATTTGTAGATATTGCTGGTAATAGAAATATGGTTGCAGCAAATGATATTCAGGTTATTGATACCCTTGCGCCAAATGCACTCACTGCAACAGCACTTATTTCAGCTGAATCTAATGATGTGGTAGTGGACAACACTGCCCCAATCCTAACAACACAAGCTTCGGCCGAATTGGGTGAAACCTCAGACCTGATACTTGATTTTAATGAAGACATTCAAGCAGGTAGTACAGGTAGTATTGTTATTAAAGGTAGTGATGATGGAGTAATAGCAACCATTAATATTACTGAGACAACTAAATTCAGCATTGCTGGCGATAAACTCACCATTGATGTGTCAGCATTAGGTTTAACTGATAATAAATTAACCCAAGGCAGTTACTATATCACCATGGATGCAGGCACAGTAACTGACATAGCGGGTAACGATGCTGCTGCCATTACTAAAGATACTAACCAATGGGCATTTGAAACCAAAGCACTTTTTACCACAATCGCTTGGATAGGTGCCGATGATAACTACATTAATGATAGTGAAAAAGACGCAACCGCACTCTCAGGCACAGTAGCGGGAGCAGGTACCTTATCTATTACTAAGATTGAGTTTTTGAAGGTAGTAATACAGTAGGCACAGCAATAACTTCAGGATTACCAATAAGTTGCAGCTGACGGCACTTGGGCACTCGCACATTCTGCTATGCCATCTGAATTAGCCGATGGAAAAACCTACACGGCTGTAGTAACGCTTAGTGATGGCACCAATTCAGCAATTAGCACTAGCACAGCAGTAACTTATGACACCATTAACCCAACCCCAATCACGACCAATCCATGGACTTTAAGCGATATTCCAGCAGGACAATCTGCTTTTAAGGCAGGGGATGTTATCAGCCTAACTTTGACAATGAGTGAGACCTTGAAACTTAATAACACCACAGGCTCTAAAGTGGTCATTGCAGGCAAAGACTTTGTTTTGGATAAAACTGCCTCTACAACTGCAGGTGATAAGAAACTGGTGTTTAAATATAGCGTTCAAGCTGGAGATAGCATTGCCGCTACAGACTTTGATATTGACAACCCAACAAGCGATATTACGCTAAATAATATAACAGATGTCGCAGGTAATGCACCAGTATTTACCGCTGATAGAGTAGTGTTGACTAAGCTTGAGTATATTGAAAAAATAGGTTCGGGCAATAATCCTTTTAATGGCATTGATGTGGGAGGTTATTCCACGCCAATCTTGGCTGATATTGACGGCGATGGCGACCTAGATTTGGTGGTGGGTAAGAATGATGGCACCCTTAAATACTATCAAAATACAGGCACTACTTCTAACCCTGCTTATGAAGCAAAAACTGGAGATGACAATCCTTTTAATGGCATTGATGCGGGATATTCTTCCTCACCAATCCTAGTCGATATTGACGGTGATGGCGACCTAGATTTGGTGGTGGGTGAGTATTATGGCACCCTTAAATACTATCAAAATACAGGTACTACTTCTAACCCTGCTTATGAAGCAAAAACTGGAGATGACAATCCTTTTAATAGCATTAATGTGGGGATTTATTCCAAACCAACCCTAGCCGATATTGACGGCGATGGCGACCTAGATTTGGTGGTGGGTGAGTATTATGGCACCCTTAAATACTATCAAAATACAGGCACTACTTCTAACCCTGCTTATGAAGTAAAAACTGGAGATAGCAATCCTTTTAATGGCATTGATGTGGGGCTTTATTCCACACCAACCTTGGCTGATATTGACGGCGATGGCGACCTAGATTTGGTGGTGGGTGAGTATATGGCACCCTTAAATACTATCAAAATACAGGCACTACTTCTAACCCCTGCTTGAAGCAAAAACTGGAGATGATAATCCTTTAATGGCATTGATGTGGGATATTCTTCCTCACCAACCCTAGCCGATATTGACGGCGATGGGATTAGATTTGGTGTGGGTGAGATGATGGCACCCTTAAATATTACTACAATCAACAACCTTTTTCTGTAGATGGACAAGTTCCAACTCTAACAACACAAGCCAGTGTTACCTTAGGTGAAACCTCAGATCTAGTGCTTGACTTTAGTGAAAATATTAAAGCAGGTACGGGCAGTATTCTCATCAAGAATAGTAGCGATGTAACAGTAGCAACGATTAATATCGCTAGTGATACAAATAAATTTAGCATTACCAATGATAAACTTACTATTGATGTATCAGCATTAGGTTTAACCAAAAACTTCCAGGCAGTTTCTATTTAGAAATGAACTCTGGTTATAACGGATATGGGAGGCAACGATGCACTGGGGAAAAAGCAAAAACAGCAACCAAGGGCATTTAAACCCTGTCTTATACCAATTGTTTGGGGAGGTGCCGATGATAATTTCATTAATAATAACGAGAAAGATCAACCACACCCCAGGCACAGTAGCGGGAGCAGGTACCTTTTCTTTAATAAGATTAATTTTTGAAGGCGTAATTAGTAGCCCCAGTTTCAAGTTTGCCAACCATTGCGGATGATAAAAATTGGACACTGGGAAACCAATATGAATAAAAAGCGGGAAAAACCCAGGGTGGTAAGCAGTGATGGGACCCAAATTTAACAATTTCACCACACAGCGTAACAGACACCCTTAACCCCAACCCCCAAACACGACCAAACCGGACAACGTACCAGCGGACAACGTTTTAAGGGCAGGGGATTATCAGCCTAACCTGAAAAGAGTGAGACCGAAACTTTAAAAACACCACAGGCTCTAAAGTGGTCATTGCAGGCAAAAATTTGTTTTGATAAAACTGCCCTACAACGCAGGTGATAAGAAATGGTGTTTTAAATATAGGTTCAACTGGAGATGCATTGCCGCTGACCTTGATATTGAAATCCCAAAAAGGATATTCGCTAAATAATATAACAGATGTCCAGGTAGCCCGTATTTACCGGGAAAGTGTTTGCTAAATTGGGTATATTGAAAAAAAAAGGGTTTGGGCAATAACCTTTTAAGGATTATGTGGGGTTTTTCCAAAACCCCCGCTGATATTGACGGGGATGGCGACCAGAGGGTGGGTGAGGTTATGGCACCCTTTAAAAACTACAAAAACAGGCACTACTTAAACCCCGCATGAAGCAAAAAATGGAGATGAAACCTTTAATGGCATTGTGGGGGAATTTTTCCAAAAACCCCAGCCGAATTTTAGGCGATGGCGACCAGATTTGGTGGTGGGTGAGATATGGCACCTTTAAAAACCATCTACGGCACTACTTTTAACCCGCTTATGAAGAAAAAATGGGGATAGAATCCTTTAAAGGCATTGATGTGGGTATTCCCAAACCCCCCCCAGCCCATATTACGGCGATGGCGACCCAATTTGGGGGGTGGGTAGAAAAAATGGCCCCCCAAAAACCATCAAAAACAGGGCCCACTTTAACCCTGCTTATGAAGCAAAACTGGAATAAATCCCTTTAATGGCTTTATGTGGGTTTTTTCCCACCAACCTGCTGATATTGACGGCGATGGCGACCTAGATTTGTGGTGGGTAGAGGATGGCACCCTTTAAAAACTACATCAAAATACAGGCACTACTTCTAACCCCTGCTTATGAAGCAAAAAATGGAGATGACAATCCTTTTAATGGCATTGATGTGGGTATTTTCCCACCAACCCTAGCCGATATTGAGGCGATGGGATTTTGATTTGGTGTGGGTGAGGGAATGGCCCCTAATATATACTCAACAACCCCAAAATTTTAACCCAACCGTTACCCTTTGGGAAAACCTCAGATTAGTCTTGACTTTAGTGAAAATTTAAAGCGGTCGGGGAGTATTTCATCAAGAATAGTAGCGTGTAACGTAAAACATTTATCGTAGTGATACAAATAAATTTAGCATTCCAATGATAAACTTCATTGATGTATCGCATTAGGTTTAACCAAATAAACTTCCTAGGCGTTACTTTTAGAAATGAACTCTGGTGCTAACGGGGATGGGAGGGAAGATGCACGGGGATTGCTAAAAACAGCAACCAAGGGATTTAAACCCTGTCCCTTATACCAATTGTTTGGGCGGTGCCGATGTAATTACATTAATAAAACGAGAAAAATCAACCACATCTCAGGCACGTGCGGGGGCAGGTACCTTTTTCTATTACTAAGATTGAATTTTTTTTAAGGCAGTAATTCAGTAGCCACAGTTTCAAATTTTCCAACCATTGCGGATGATAAAACTTGGGCACTGGGACCCAAAAATGCCACAATGCGTGGAAAAAAACCCACACGGCTGTAGTAAGCTTAGTGATGGCACCAATTCAACAATTAGCACTACCGCTAACATGACACCCTTAACCCAACCCCCTACGACCAATCCATGGATTTTAAGCATATTCCCGCGGGGGAATCTGCTTTTTAAACAGGCGATTTATCACCTAACACGACAATGGGGCCGAAACTTTAAAAAACCACAGGCTCTAAAGTGGTCATTCGGGAAAAAACTTTTTTTTGATAAAAAGCCTCTACAACTGCAGGTGATAAGAAATGGTTTAAATATAGGTTCGCTGGAATACTTTGGGTACAGACTTTGATATTGAAACCAAAAGCGATATTACGCTAAATAATATAACGATTGCAGGTAATGCCCAGTATTTACCGCGGTAGGTTTTTGACTAAGTTGGTATATTGAAAAAAGGTTCGGGCAATAATCCTTTTAAGGATTATGTGGTTTTTTAAACCAACCTTTTCGAATTTTTTGGCGATGGGGACCTAGTTTTGGGGGGGGTGAGGATTATGGCACCCTTTAAAAACTATAAAAACAGGCACTACTTTAACCCCCCCAGAAGCAAAAACTGGGGAAAATCCTTTTTAAAGGCATTTGTGGGAATTTTTCCAAAACCCAACCTAGCCGATATTGAGGCGATGGCGCCTAGATTTTGGTGGGTGAAGGATGGCACCTTTAAAAACATCAAAATACAGGACTACTTCTAACCCCTTATGAAGAAAACTGAGATAAATCCTTTAATGGGATTGATGGGGAATTCTTTTCCCACCAACCCCAGCCGATATTGACCGGGGTGGCGACCAGATTTGGTGGTGGGTGAGAAAAATCACCCTTAAATACTATCAAAAAAGGCCTACTTTAAACCCTGGGGGAAGCAAAACTGGAATGAAAACCTTTTAAAGGGATTAGTGGGGTTTTTCCACCAAGGGCCGATAGGGCGATGGGACCCAGATTTGGTGGGGGGGGTTTTTGGACCCTTAAATACTACAAAAAAACAGGATACTTTAACCCGCTTATGAAGCAAAAAATGGAATAAACCTTTTAATGGCTTTGGGGGGTTTTCCCACCAACCCCAGCCGATATTGGGCGATGGGATAGATTTGGTGGGGGGTGGGGAAACACCCTTAAATTTTTTTTTTTTTTTTTTTTTTTTTTTTTTTTTTTTTTTTTTTTTTTTTTTTTTTTTTTTTTTTTTTTTTTTTTTTTTTTTTTTTTTTTTTTTTTTTTTTTTTTTTTTTTTTTTTTTTTTTTTTTTTTTTTTTTTTTTTTTTTTTTTTTTTTTTTTTTTTTTTTTTTTTTTTTTTTTTTTTTTTTTTTTTTTTTTTTTTTTTTTTTTTTTTTTTTTTTTTTTTTTTTTTTTTTTTTTTTTTTTTTTTTTTTTTTTTTTTTTTTTTTTTTTTTTTTTTTTGGGGGGGGGGGGGGGGGGGGGGGGGGGGGGGGGGGGGGGGGGGGGGGGGGGGGGGGGGGGGGGGGGGGGGGGGGGGGGGGGGGGGGGGGGGGGGGGGGGGGGGGGGGGGGGGGGGGGGGGGGGGGGGGGGGGGGGGGGGGGGGGGGGGGGGGGGGGGGGGGGGGGGGGGGGGGGGGGGGGGGGGGGGGGGGGGGGGGGGGGGGGGGGGGGGTGGGTGAGAATTAAAGGCACCCTTAAATACTATCAAAATACAGGCACTACTTCTAACCCTGCTTATGAAGTAAAAACTGGAGATAGCAATCCTTTTAATGGCATTGATGTGGGGCTTTATTCCACACCAACCTTGGCTGATATTGACGGCGATGGCGACCTAGATTTGGTGGTGGGTGAGAGTATGGCACCCTTAAATACTATCAAAATACAGGCACTACTTCTAACCCTGCTTATGAAGTAAAAACTGGAGATAGCAATCCTTTTAATGGCATTGATGTGGGGTATTATTCCGCACCAGTCCTAGCCGATATTGACGGCGATGGCGACCTAGATTTGGTGGTGGGTGAGAATGATGGCACCCTTAAATACTACTACAATCAACAACCTTCTTCTGTAGATGGACAAGCGCCAACTCTAACAACACAAGCCAGTGTTACCTTAGGTGAAACCTCAGATCTAGTGCTTGACTTTAGTGAAAATATTAAAGCAGGTACGGGCAGTATTCTCATCAAGAATAGTAGCGATGTAACAGTAGCAACGATTAATATCGCTAGTGATACAAATAAATTTAGCATTACCAATGATAAACTTACTATTGATGTATCAGCATTAGGTTTAACAATAATAAAACTTACCGTAGGCAGTTACTATTTAGAAAAAGAACTCTGGTGCTATAACGGATATGGTAGGCAACGATGCACTGGGTATTGCTAAAACAGCAACCAATGGGCATTTAAAACCATCGTTCTTTACTACCGACATTGTTTGGGCAGGTGCCGATGATAATTACATTAATATAACGAGAAAGATGCAACCACACTCTCAGGCACAGTAGCGGGAGCAGGTACCTATCTATTACTAAGATTGAATTTTTTTTTTAAGGCAGTAATTCAGTAGCCACAGTTTCAAGTTTCCAACCATTGCGGATGATAAAACTTGGACACTAGACATCCAATATGCCAACTGCACTAGTTGATGGAAAAACCTACACGGCTGTAGTAAAGCGCATGATGGCACCAATTCAACAATTAGCACTAGCACAGCGTAACTTATGACATCATTAAGCAACCCCAATCGACCAATCCATGGACTTTAAGCGATACTCCAGCAGGACAATCTGCTTTTAAGGCGAGGCGATGTTATCAGCCTAACTTTGACAATAGTGAGACGAAACTTAATAACACCACAGGCTCTAAAGTGGGGCATTGCAGGCAAAGACTTTTTTTTTGGATAAAACTGCCTCTACAACTGCAGGTGATAAGAAACTGTTGTTTAAATATAGCGTTCAAATTTTGGGGATAGCATTGCCGCTACAGACTTTGATATTGATAATCAACAAGCGATATTACGCTAAATAATATAACAGATTCGCAGGTAATGCACCAGTATTTACCGCTGATAGAGTAGTGTTGGCTAAGGTTGTATATTGAAAAATAGGTTCGGGCAATAATCCTTTTGAGGGTATTAATGTGGATATTCTTCCAAACCAACCCTAGCCGATATTGACGGGGATGGCGACCTAGATTTGGTGGTGGGTGAGAATGATGGCACCCTTAAATACTATCAAAACACAGGCACTACTTCTAACCCTGCTTATGGGAAACAAAAAATGGAGATGACAATCCTTTTAATGGCATTTATGTGGGAATCTTTCGACCAACCCTAACCGATATTGATGGCGATGGCGACCTAGATTGGTGATGGGTGAGATTATGGCACCCTTAAATACTATCAAAATACGGCACTACTTCTAACCCTGCTTATGAAATAAAACTGGAGATAGCAATCCTTTTGATGGCATTGATGTGGGTATCGCTCCAAAAAAACCCCAGCCGATATTGACGGCGATGGCACCCAGATTTGGTGGTGGGTGAGATGATGGCACCCTTAAATACTATCAAAATACAGGCACTACTTCTAACCCTGCTTATGAAGCAAAACTGGAGTGATAATCCTTTTAAAGGCATTGATGTGGGGTATTATTCCCACCAACCTTGGCTGATATTGACGGCGATGGCGACCTAGATTTGGTGGTGGGTGAGGTGATGGCACCCTAAATACTATCAAAATACAGGCACTACTTCTAACCCTGCTTATGAAGAAAATTTGGGGAAAGACAATCCTTTTTAAAGGCATTGATGCGGGGTATTCTTCCTCCCAACCCTACCCATATTGACCGATGGTGATTTAGATTTGGTATGGGGGAGGGGTTTATGGCACCCCCAAATATTACTACAATCAACAACCTTTTTTCTTGTGGACAAGCCAACCAACAACACAAGCCCGCTTTTCTTAGAGGAAGCCCCAGATTTAGTGCTTGACTTTAGTGAAAATATTAAAGCAGGTAGGGCAGTATTTCATCAAGAATAGTAGCGATGTAAAGTAGAACGATTAATATGCTAGTGATACAAATAAATTTGCTTTAAAAGATAAACTTTATTGATTTTCAGCATTAGGTTTAACCAAAAAAACTTGCCGTAGGCAGTTACTAAGAAATGAACTCTGGTGTATAACGGATATGTCAGGGAACGATGCACTGGGTAGCTAAAAACAGCAACCAATGGGATTTGAAAAAATCGTCCTTACCCACCGACATTGTTTGGGCGGTGCCGATGATAATTACATTAATAATAACGAAAGATGCAACCACACTCTCAGGCCTGGGGGGCAGGGACCTTTATCTATTACTAAAGAATTTTTTAAGGCAGTAATTCAGTAGCCACAGTTTCGTTTTCCAACCATTGCGAAGATAAAACGGACACTGGCACATGCCAATAACCATCTGAAAGCCGATGGAAAAACCACACGGCTGTAGTAACGCTTTGGGGTGGCACCAATTTCCCCAAATTTGCACTAGCACAGCGTAACCCAGACCCATTAACAACCCCAATCAGACCAATCCATGGACTCTAAGCGATATTCCAGCAGGACAATCTGCTTTTTAAAACAGGGGATGTTATCAGCCTAACACTGACAATGAGTGAGACCTTGAAACTTAATAACACCACGGCTCTAAAGTGGTCATTGCAGGCAAAGACTTTTTTTTTAAAAACTGCCTCTACAACTGCATGATAAAAAACTGGGGGTTTAAAAAAGCGTTTTTGGAGATACATGCCGCTACAGACTTTGATATTGAAATCCCCAAGCATATTTCCAAAAAATAACAGATTCGCAGGTAATGCACCAGTATTTACCGCTGATAAGGGGGTTGACTAAAGCGGTATATTTAAAAAAAGGTTCGGGGAAAATCCTTTTTAAAGGCATTGATTTGGGGGTTTATTCCCCACCAACCTTGGGTGATATTGACCGATGGGGACCCAGATTTTTGGGGATGGGTAGGGTTATGGCACCCTTAAATACCATCAAAATACAGGCCACTTCTAACCCTGCTTGAAGCAAAAACTGGAATGATAATCCTTTTTAAAGGGATTGATGTGGGATATTCTTAAAACCAACTGCCCATATTACGGCGATGGCGACCTAGATTTGGTGGTGGGTGAGAGTGGTGGCACCTTAAAATATCAAAATACAGGCACTATTTAACCCGCTTATGAAGCAAAAAACTGGAGATAGTAATCCCAATGGCATTGATGTGGGGTATTCTTTCAACCCTAGCCGATATTGACGGCGATGGCGACCTAGGTTTTGGGGGTGGGTGAGAATAATCCCCTTTACATCAAAACACAGGCACTACAACCCGTTTAACAAAAACGGGGGACAACCTTTTTAAAGGCATTAATTGGGGTATTCTTCCCCCACCAACCCCAGCCGATATTGACGGCGATGGCGACCCAGATTTGGTGGTGGGGGAGAGTATGCACTTTAAATACTATCAAAATACAGGTACACTTCTAACCCGTTTTGAAGCAAAAAGAGGAAAAGCAATCCTTTTTTAAAGGCATTGATGTGGGGGTTTTCCCAAAACCAACCCCCACCCGATATTGATGGCGATGGGGCCTGGTTTTGGGGGTGGGTGGAGAATGGCCCCTAAATATTTTACAATCAACAACCCTTCTTTAGATGGACAAGCGCCAATTCTAACAACACAAGCCAGTGTTACCCCGGGAAACCTGATCTAGTGCTTGACTTTGGGGAAAATATTAAAGCAGGTACGGGGGGATTCTCATCAAGAATAGTAGGATGTAACAGTAGCAACGTTTAAAATCGCTATGATACAAAAAATTTACATTTCCAATGATAAACTTACTATTATGTATCAGCATTAGGTTTAACCAATAATAAACTTACCGTAGGCAGTTACTATTTAGAAATGAACTCTGGTGCCCAAAGGATATGGTGGGAACGATGCACGGGGATTGCTAAAACAGCAACCCAAAGGGCATTTGAAATCATAGTCCTTTATACCAATATTGGGGCGGTGCCGATGATAATTACATTAATAAAACGAGAAAAATACAACCACACTCTCAGGGACAGTAGGGGGGCAGGTACCATCTATTACTAAGATTGAATTTTTTTTTGGCGTAATTAGTAGCCACAGTTTCAAGTTTGCCAACCATTGCGGATGATAAAACTTGGACACTGCCAAAGCCAATATAACTGCACTAGTCGGTGGAAAAACCCACGGCTGAGTAACGCTTGGGATGGACCAAATTTAACAATTAGCACTAGCACAGCAGTAACTTATGACACCATTAACAACCCCCGTCACGACCCAAACCATGGACTCTAAGCAATATTCAGCGGACAATCTGCTTTTTAAAAACGAATCAACCTAACACTAAATGAGTGAGACCTTGAAACTTAAAAACACCACAGGTTAAATGGTCATTGCAGGCAAAGACTTTGTTTTGGATAAAAATGCCTCTACAACTTAAAGGGGATAAGTTTGGGGTTTTAAATATATTTCAGGGGGATAACTGCCGCACAGACTTTTTATATTGACAATCCCCAAACGATATTACGCTAAAAAATATAAAGATGTCCAGGTAAAGCGCCAGTATTTTCCGCTGGTAGAGTAGTTTGGCTAAGACTACCGAGTATATTGAAAAAAAAGGTTCGGGCAATAACCAAAGGGATTGATGTGGGGGTTTTTCCCACCAACCTTGGGTGATATTGACGGCGATGGCGACCTGGGTGATGGGTGAGGATTAGGCCCCCTACTATCAAAATACAGGCACTACTTTAACCCCGCTTAGAAGCAAAAACTGGAGATGATAATCCTTTTTTGGCATTTTGGGGGTATTCTTCCAAACCAATCCACCAATTTGCGGGGATGGCGACCTGATTTGGTGGTGGGTGAGTATGGCACTCTTAAATCATCAAAATAAGGGACTACTTCTAACCCTTCTTATGGCAAAAAATGGGGAAAAGAACCTTTTTAAAGGCATTGATGTGGGGTATTCCTTTTCCCCAACCCCAGGGAATATTGACGGCGATGGGGACCCAGATTTGGTGGTGGTGAAATAATGGCACCCCAAATACTATCAAAATACAAAAACTCTCTTCTAACCCGTTATGAAGCAAAAACTGGAGATAGCAATCCTTTGATGGCATTGATGTGGGGATTTTTCCTCACCAAAGCGGCTGATATTGATGGCGATGGTGATCTAGATTTGGTAGTGGGTAAGGCTTATGGCACCCTTAAATACTACCAAAATACGGGCATTATTTTAACCCGCTTATGAAGCAAAAACTGGAGATGATAATCCTTTTAATGGCGTTAATGTGGGGCGTTATTCCGCACCAGTCCTAGCCGATATTGATGGCGATGGCGACCTAGATTTGGTGGTGGGTGAGCGGGGAATGGCCCCTAAATACTACTACAATCAACAACCTTCTTCTGTAGATGGACAAGCGCCAACTCTAACAACACAAGCCAGCGTTATCTTAGAGGAAACCCCCAGATTTAGTGCTTGACTTTAGTGAAAAATATAAAGCAGGTACGGGCAGTATTCTATCAAGAATAGTAGCGATGTAACGGTAGCAACTATTAATATCGCTAGTGATACAAATAAATTTAGCATTACCAATGATAAACTTACTATTGATGTATCAGCATTAGGTTTAACCAATAATAAAACTTACCGTAGGCAGTTACTATTTAGAAATGAACTCTGGTGCTATAACGGATATGGTAGGCAACGATGCACTGGGTATTGCAAAAAACAGCAACCAATGGGCATTTGAAACCATCGTCCTTACTACCGACATTGTTTGGGCAGGTGCCGATGATAATTACATTAATAATAACGAGAAAGATAACACACCTCAGGCACAGTAGCGGAGCAGGTACCTTATCTATTACTAAGATTGAATTTTGAAGGCAGTAATTCAGTAACAGTTTCAAGTTTGCCAACCATTTTCGGATGATAAAACTTGGACACCGGCACAGCCAATATGCCATCTGAATTAGCCGATGGAAAAACCTACACGGCTGTAACGCTTAGTGATGGCACCAATTCAACAATTAGCACTAGCACAGCAGTAACTTATGACACCATTAACCCAACCCCAACGGCTACTAACTCATGGACTCTAAGCAATATTCCAGCAGGACAATTTGCTTTTAAGACAGGCGATGTTATCAGCCTAACACTGACAATGAGCGAGACCTTGAACTTAATAACACCACAGGCTCTAAAGTGGTCATTGCAGGCAAAGACTTTGTTTTGATAAAACTGCCTCTACAACTGCAGGTGATAAGAAACTGGTGTTTAAATATAAAGGGTTCGCCGGGGATAACATTGCCGCTACAGTACCTTTGGATATTGGCAATCCAAACAAGCGATATTACGCTAAATAATATAACAGATGTCGCATATAATGCACCAGTACCGCTGATAGAGTAGTGTTGACCAAGACTAAGCTTCTTGAGTATATTGAAAACAGGTTCGGGCAATAACTCTTTAATGGCATTGATGTGGAGGTTATTCCATGCCAATCTTGGCTGATATTGACGGCGATGGTGACCTGGATTTGGTGGTGGTGGGTGAGCAGAATGGCACCCTTATCACTATCAACAAAATACAGGCACTACTTCTAGCCCTGCTTATGAAGTAAAAACTGGAGGCAATAATCCTTTAATGGCATTGATGTGGGAGGTTATTCCACGCCAAACCTTGGTTGATATTGATGGCGATGGTGATCTAGATTTGGTGGTGGGTAAGGATGATGGCACCCCTAAATACCATCAAAAATACAGGCACTACTCTAACCCTACTTATGAAGCAAAAAAATTGGAGATAGCAACCTTTTAATGGCATTGATGTGGGTATCATTCCGACACCAACCTTGGCTGATAATATTGACGGGCGATGGCGACCTAGATTTGGTGGTGGGTGAGAGTGATGGCACTCTTAAATACTATCAAAACACAGGCACTACTTCTAACCCTTCCGCTTGAAGCAAAAACTGAAATGACAATCCTTTAATGGCATTGATGCGGATATTCTTTCCAAACCAACCCTAGCCGATATTGACGGCGATGGCGACCTAGATTTGGTGGTGGGTAAGAATGATGAAGCACCCTTAAATACTATCAAAATACAGGAACTACTTAGCCCTGCTTACAAGCAAAAACTGAGGTAAAGTAATCCTTTAATAAAGTACTGATGTGGGATTTTTTCTACACCAAACTTGGCTGATATTGATGGTGATGGCGACCTAGATTTGGTGGGTGGGTGAGAGTAATGGCACCCTTTAAATACTACTACAATCAACAACCTTCTTCTGTAGATGGACAAAGCCCCCAACCCAACGGCTACTAACTCATGGACTTCTAAGCAATATTCCAGCAGGACAATCTGCTTTAAGGCAGGGGATGTTATCAGCCTAACTTTGACAATGAGTGAGACCTTGAAACTTAATAACACCACAGGCTCTAAAGTGTCATTGCAGGCAAAGACTTTGTTTTGGATAAAAACTGCCTCTACAACTGCAGGTGATAAGAAATTGGTGTTTAAATATAGCGTTCAAGCTGAGATAACATTGCCGCTACAGACTCTTTGATATTGACAATCCAACAAGCGATACAGCTAACAATATAACAGATGTCGCAGGTAATGCACCAGTATTTACCGCTGATAGAGTAGTGTTGACTAAGCTTGAGTATATTGAAAAAACAGGTTCGGGCAATAATCCTTTTAATGGCATTGATGTGGGAAGTTATTCCACGCCAAACTTGGCTGATATTGACGGCGATGGCGACCTGGATTTGGTAGTGGGTGAGAATGATGGCACCCTTAAATACTATCAAAACACAGGCACTACTTCTAACCCCCTTTATGAAGCAAAAACTGGAGATGACAATCCTTTTAATGGCATTGATGTGGGATATTTTCCGCACCAACCCTAGTCGATATTGACGGCGATGGCGACCTAGATTTGGTGGTGGGTGAAATTATGGCACCCTTAAATACTATCAAAATACAGGCACTACTTCTAACCCTACTTATGAAGTAAAAACTGGAGATAGTAATCCTTTTAATACGCATTGATGTGGGGATTTTTCCGCACAACCCTGGCGATATTGACGGCGATGGCGACTAGATTTGGTGGTGGGTGAGAATTAGCGGCACCCTTAAATACTATCAAAATACAGGCACTACTTCTAACCCTGCTTATGAAGTAAAAACTGAGGTAGCAATCCTTTTAATGGCATTGATGTGGGTATTATTCCACACCAACCTTGCTGATATTGACGGCGATGGCGACCTAGATTTGGAGTGTGAGTATTATGGCACCCTTAAATACTATCAAAATACAGGCACTACTTCTAACCCTGCTTATGAAGCAAAAACTGGAGATGACAATCCTTTTAATGGCATTGATGTGGGGCTTTACTCCAAACCAACCCTAGCTGATATTGATGGTGATGGCGACCTAGATTTGGTGGTGGGTGAGAAGAATGGCACCCTTAAATATTACTACAATCAACAACCTTTTTCTGTAGATGGACAAGTTCCAACTCTAACAACACAAGCCAGTGTTACCTTAGGTGAAACCTCAGATCTAGTGCTTGACTTTGTGAAAAATATTAAAGCAGGTACGGGCGTATTCTCATCAAGAATAGTAGCGATGTAACAGTAGCAACGATTAATATCGCCAGTGATACAAATAAATTTAGCATTACCAATGATAAACTTACTATTGATGTATCAGCATTAGGCTTAACCAATGACAAACTTACTGCAGGTAGTTACTATTTAGAAATGAACTCTGGTGCTATAACGGATATGACAGGCAATGATGCACTAGGTATTACCAAAAACAGCAACCAATGGGCATTTGAAATCATAGTCCTTGCTACCAATATTGTTTGGGCAGGTGCCGATGATAATTACATTAATAATAACGAGAAAGATGCAACCACACTCTCAGGCAAAGTAACTGGAATAGGTACTTTAACGATTACCAAAATTGAGTTTTTTGAAGGTAGTAATACAGTAGCCACAGTTTCAAGTTTGCCAACCATTGCGAATGATAAAACTTGGACACTAGCACATGCCAATATGCCAACTACACTAGTCGGTGGAAAAACCTACACGGCTGTAGTAACGCTTAGTGATGGCACCAATTCAACAATTAGCACTAGCACAGCAGTAACTTATGACATCATTAACCCAACCCCAATCACGACCAATCCATGGACTTTAAGCGATATTCCAGCCGGACAATCTGCTTTTAAGACAGGCGATGTTATCAGCCTAACACTGACAATGAGTGAGACCTTGAAACTTAATAACACCACAGGCTCTAAAGTGGTCATTGCAGGCAAAGACTTTGTTTTGGATAAAACTGCCTCTACAACTGCAGGTGATAAGAAACTGGTGTTTAAATATAGTGTTCAAGCTGGAGATAGCATTGCCGCTACAGACTTTGATATTGACAATCCAACAAGCGATATTACGCTAAATAATATAACAGATGTCGCAGGTAATGCACCAGTATTTACCGCTGATAGAGTAGTGTTGACTAAGCTTGAGTATATTGAAAAAACAGGTTCGGGCAATAATCCTTTTGAGGGTATTGATGTGGGGTATTATTCCACACCAACCTTGGCTGATATTGACGGTGATGGCGACCTAGATTTGGTGGTGGGTGAGCAGAATGGCACCCTTAAATACTATCAAAATACAGGCACTACTTCTAGCCCTGCTTATGAAGTAAAAACTGGAGGCAATAATCCTTTTAATGGCATTGATGTGGGAGGTTATTCCACGCCAAACTTGGCTGATATTGATGGCGATGGTGATCTAGATTTGGTGGTGGGTAAGGATGATGGCACCCTTAAATACTATCAAAATACAGGCACTACTTCTAACCCTACTTATGAAGCAAAAATTGGAGATAGCAATCCTTTTAATGGCATTGATGTGGGGTATCATTCCACACCAACCTTGGCTGATATTGACGGCGATGGCGACCTAGATTTGGTGGTGGGTGAGAGTGATGGCACTCTTAAATACTATCAAAACACAGGCACTACTTCTAACCCTGCTTATGAAGCAAAAACTGGAAATGACAATCCTTTTAATGGCATTGATGCGGGATATTCTTCCAAACCAACCCTAGCCGATATTGACGGCGATGGCGACCTAGATTTGGTGGTGGGTGAGAGTGATGGCACCCTTAAATACTATCAAAATACAGGCACTACTTCTAACCCTGCTTATGAAGCAAAAACTGGAGATAGCAATCCTTTTAATGGCATTGATGTGGGAGATTATTCCGCACCAATCCTAGTCGATATTGACGGCGATGGTGACCTAGATTTGGTAGTGGGTGAGAGTAATGGCACCCTTAAATATTATTACAATCAACAACCTTCTTCTGTAGATGGACAAGCGCCAACTCTAACAACACAAGCCAGCGTTATCTTAGAGGAAACCTCAGATTTAGTGCTTGACTTTAGTGAAAATATTAAAGCAGGTACGGGCAGTATTCTCATCAAGAATAGTAGCGATGTAACAGTAGCAACTATTAATATCGCTAGTGATACAAAATAAATTCAGCATTGCTGGCGATAAACTTACCATTGATTGTGTCAGCATTAGGTTTAACTGATAATAAATTAACCTAAGGCAGTTACTATATCACCATGGATGCAGGCACAGTAACTGACATAGCGGGTAACGATGCTGCTGCCATTACTAAAGATACTAACCAATGGGTATTTTTCAATCAAAGCACTTTCTACCACAATCGCTTGGATAGGTGCCGATGATAACTACATTAATGATAGTGAAAAGACGCAACGCACTCTCAGGCAAAGTAACTGGAATAGGTACTTTAACGATTACCAAAATTGAGTTTTTGGAAGGTAGTACAGTAGGCACAGCAATAACTTCCAGGATTACCAGCTGTTGCAGCTGGCAGCACCTGGACACTCGCACATTCTGCTATGCCATCTGAATTAGCCGATGGAAAAACCCTACACGGCTGTAGTAACGCTTAGTGATAGCACCAATTCAGCAATTAGCACTAGCACAGCAGTAACTTATGACACCATTAACCCAACTCCAATCACGACCAATCCATGGACTCTAAGCAATATTCCAGCAGGACAATCTGCTTTAAGACAGCGATGTTATCAGCCTAACACTGACAATGAGTGAGACCTTGAAACTTAATAACACCACAGGCTCTAAAGTGGTCATTGCAGGCAAAGACTTTGTTTTGGATAAAACTGCCTCTACAACTGCAGGTGATAAGAAACTGGTGTTTAAATATAGCGTTCAAGCTGGAGATAGCATTGCCGCTACAGACTTTGATATTGACAATCCAACAAGCGATATTACGCTAAATAATATAACAGATGTCGCAGGTAATGCACCAGTATTTACCGCTGATAGAGTAGTGTTGACTAAGCTTGAGTATATTGAAAAAATAGGTTCGGGCAATAATCCTTTTGAGGGTATTGATGTGGGGCTTTACTCCACACCAACCTTGGCTGATATTGACGGCGATGGCGACCTAGATTTGGTAGTGGGTGAGAGTAATGGCACCCTTAAATACTATCAAAATACAGGCACTACTTCTAACCCTGCTTATGAAGCAAAAACTGGAGATGACAATCCTTTTAATGGCATTAATGTGGGATATTCTTCCAAACCAACCCTAGCTGATATTGACAGCGATGGCGACCTAGATTTGGTGGTGGGTGGGAATGATGGCACCCTTAAATACTATCAAAATACAGGCACTACTTCTAACCCTGCTTATGAAGCAAAAACTGGAGATGACAATCCTTTTAATGGCATTGATGTGGGGAATCTTTCCGCACCAACCCTAGCCGATATTGACGGCGATGGCGACCTAGATTTGGTGGTGGGTGAGAGTAATGGCACCCTTAAATACTATCAAAATACAGGCACTACTTCTAACCCTGCTTATGAAGCAAAAACTGGAGATAGTAATCCTTTTAATGGCATTGATGTGGGGCTTTATTCCGCACCAACCTTGGCTGATATTGACGGCGATGGCGACCTAGATTTGGTGGTGGGTGAGGAGTATGGCACCCTTAAATACTATCAAAATACAGGTACTACTTCTAACCCTGCTTATGAAGCAAAAACTGGAGATGACAATCCTTTTAATGGCATCGATGTGGGAAATGCTGCCTCACCAACCCTAGCCGATATTGACGGCGATGGCGACCTAGATTTGGTAGCGGGTAAGAATGATGGCACCCTTAAATATTACTACAATCAACAACCTTCTTCTGTAGATACTCAAGCCCCAACCCCAATCACGACCAATCCATGGACTCTAAGCAATATTCCAGCAGGACAATCTGCTTTTAAGACAGGCGATGTTATCAGCCTAACTTTGACAATGAGTGAGACCTTGAAACTTAATAACACCACAGGCTCTAAAGTGGTCATTGCAGGTAAAGACTTTGTTTTGGATAAAACTGCCTCTACAACTGCAGGTGATAAGAAACTGGTGTTTAAATATAGTGTTCAAGCTGGAGATAGCATTGCCGCTACAGACTTTGATATTGACAATCCAACAAGCGATATTACGCTAAATAATATAACAGATGTCGCAGGTAATGCACCAGTATTTACCGCTGATAGAGTAGTGTTGACTAAGCGAGTATATTGAAAAAATAGGTTCGGCAATAATCCTTTTAATGGATGATGTGGGGCTTTACTCCACACCAACCTTGGCTGATATTGACGGCGATGGCATGGATTTGGTGGTGGGTGAGAATAATGGCACCCTTAAATACTATCAAAATACAGGCACTACTTCTAACCCTGCTTATGAAGCAAAAACTGGAGATGACAATCCTTTTAATGGCATTGATGTGGGGCGTCACTCCAAACCAACCCTAGCCGATATTGACGGCGATGGCGACCTAGATTTGGTGGTGGGTGAGTTTAATGGCACCTTAAATACTATCAAAATACAGGCACTACTCTAACCCTGCTTATGAAGCAAAAACTGGAGGTAGCAATCCTTTTAATGGCATTGATGTGGGGTATTTTTCCACACCCTTGGCTGATATTGACGGCGATGGTGACCTAGATTTAGTGGTGGGTGAGGGGAATCGCACCCTTAAATACTATCAAAATACAGGCACTACTTCTAACCCTGCTTATGAAGCAAAACTGGAGATGACAATCCTTTTAATGGCATTGATGTGGGTATTATTCACACCAACCTTGGCTGATATTGATGGCGATGGTGATCTAGATTTGGTAGTGAGTGAGGTTTATGGCACCCTTAAATACTATCAAAATACAGGCACTACTTCTAACCCTGCTTATGAAGCAAAAACTGGAGACAGCAATCCTTTTAATGGCATTGATGTGGGATATTCTTCAGACCAGCCTAGCCGATATTGATGGCGATGGCGACCTAGATTTGGTGGCGGGTAAGAATGATGGCACCCTTAAATACTACTACAATCAACAACTTCTTCTGTAGATGGACAAGCTCAACAACCCTGTCTGTAGATGAACAAGTTCCAACCTTTACAGAAAAAACCAGCGATACCAATGTCTTAGGCGAGCCTTCAAATCTAGTAATTGAGTTTTCTCGAAACATCAAAACAAATGGCAGCATTGTTGAAATCTGGAATAGCGCAGAAAAAGTTGCAACTATTAGGCATTACTAATGCTAATATTAGCGACACAACACTCCTCTTAACCAAGTAGTTTAACTTCGGGCGTTTATTACATCAAAATGGCATCAGGCGTTATAACTGACACCTCGGGTAATGACTTTGCAGGTATTGATATTACCTCAGGTAAAACTTGGGCATTTGCATATAATTTTTACATCGGCACCGATAACGCCGATACTATAACGGTAGTGCAGGTGACGATACTATAAATGGTGGTGCAGGCAACGACATATAAATGGCGGTGCAGGCAAGCGACACTATAAATGGCAGGTGCAGGCAGTGATATTTTTGTTTATGCAAAGTACAGATAATGGCGAAGAACACCATAACTGGCTTCATATTTGGTGCTGGTGGTGATAAATTAGATTTAAAGATTTTATTACCGCTAGTGGTAACCAAGCGACACTTTTGCTAATATTGATAAATATATTACAGTGTCAGATACTGGCACTGCAGGTAGTGCCAAACTAACGATTGATGCTGATGGCACGGTTACAGATGATGTTGCTGATTTGGTTATCAATCTACAAGGGGTTTCTGGTATTGGTGGCTCCCCTACTCCTGACACAGTTGTATTAGGGCACTTTATAACTGATAATCTTATTCTTGCATAAGGTAAGACACCTATAAAAACAAAAACCCGCCTTATTAAAGCGGGTTTTTTTATGGAAAAATATCAACCAAAAATTTAAAAACTTGAACTTAGAGAGACCTTTGCATAAATATGAATAATCATCAAAACGCCATCTTTCATCAAATTACAAACTTTTTAAAAACACCCTTAGCCCTGCTAGGAGTGGATTTAAAAAATTTCCAATTTAATAAAATCTGTCATTTTGCTAATCATCCCTATTTATGCAAAGGTCTCTCTGAGTATTTTGCAACAATCTGCGGTTTAATGGTTTGGCACACACCACAATTTTCACCGCTAAATAAGAGAGCGTAAATTAAACTGTGTAAATCCTTAAAAAGCTTTTGATCCTATAAAATCAAAAGCATTAAAAATACAAGGAGAAACACAAATGAGTTTAATCAACCACAACGAACTAAAAAGACAAATCAAACAGGAATTTACCTCCCTTGATAACATCGTAGATGAATTTAAAACATAATGCGAGGTTATTCAAACTGCTAGCGAAGAAGAACTATCAAGCCATCTTGGCTATCAAAAATCAGTTATCACTAAAAGATAACGACGGTCGTAATTATCGCAATGGGCATAACAAAAGACTTTAAAATCCAAGTATGGCAATATAGATGTCGCCATCCCAAAGATAGGCAAGCCAGTTTTGAGCACAACTAGTCAAAAGCGTGAAGTCATTTTAGACGGCAGTGAGGATTTAATCTTGTCTCTTTATACCAAAGGCATGAGCGTTAGAGACATTCAAAATCATCTTGATGATTTGTATGGTTATGAGCTATCTACCACCACCATATCCAACATTACCGAGAAGATTATGGTTAAGGTAGATGAGTGGCAGCATCGTCCTTTAGAGGCGATTTATCCCATCATATTTATGGATGCTACCGTACTTAAAATCAAGATTGATTCTGTGGTTAAAAACATTGCTGTGTATATTATGCTGGGCATAAGTCTTGAGGGTAAAAAAGAGATTATTGGCTTCTGGATAGGTGAAAACGAAACATCTAAGTACTGGCTCACAGTGTTAAACGATATTAAAAAGCGTGGTATTAACGATGTTTTAATCTTTGCTATTGATGGATTAAATGGCTTTAATAAAGCAATAGAGGCTGTTTACCCAAAAGCTGAGGTTCAGCGCTGCATTGTTCACCAAATCCGCTCATCGCTAAGATTTGTGTCTTGGAAAGACACAAAGGCAGTTGCTAAAGATTTAAAAGCTGTTTACACGGCTTTAAACGAAGAGCAGGCATTATTATCACTAGATGAATTTAAACATATTTGGGATAAAAAATACCCTAATTTTGCCAAATCATGGCATAACCATTGGAGTGAGCTATCAACATTTTTTAAGTATCCGCAAAGCGTTAGAACATTGATATACACAACTAACCCAATAGAATCATTAAATGCGATTATCAAGAAGAAAACTAAATCCAAAGGTTTGTTCCCAACGCAAGGGTCAGCACTTAAGATGGTATACTTGGCAACACAACAAATACAGGAAAAATGGCAAAGAACTAGAGTTAGAAACTGGGGTGAGATTTACCCTCAATTATGTATATTTTTTGATGAGATTATGGAAAAATACGAGAAATAGTTAAGAGTGAAAAGGCGGATTTACACAGTTTAATTTACGCTCTCCTTGAGGGTATTACAAATTCTCAACCAACTGCCTAACCATGCCAGAGCGTGAAATATGCTGATGGCTAGCCAAGGTATCTAGTTTATTTAAAATATTGGCGGGTATAGTGATATTAATCCTTTTTAACTTAGTTGAGATTTTATCCGTGTCAATGTCAAACCACATCCAAACACCTTTATAATCAAAATCAGAACTAGATTCAACCGCACTTAGTGACAACGGCGTTGGCAAGTCAAAATCCTCACCCTCAAAGTGCAATTCTACCGCCTCCTGCACAGATTTGTTTAAATCTTGCTCATTATCAACTGCACTATAACAGCCTTTAAAGTCAGGTAGTACAACACTGCTTGCATGGGTGTCATCGCCCATTTCAACATAACCTAAATATTTCATTACTTCCTCCACCGTGCTTGTTTAAAAATACTATTAAGCGTTCCAGGGCGTAAGTCTTTGCGTGGGTGTGGCACAATCACATGCCCTAGTATATCAGGGTGTTTAAACTTTTCATGGTCGCCTTTGCCACCGACTTTAACCCAACCTTCTTTTTTCAGTCGCTTAATAATCTGTTTGCTTGTCATAGTGTGTAATTATACACACTTTTAAACCCAGTGTAGCCCTTTTTTTAGTGAAAAATATTTGTTTCATGTGCTTTTTTATTAGCAGAATAATCGTAATTACAGCTTAAAGCATCGATTGTATTTTTCTTAAGTCGTCAATATTTGTTTCAATATATCCAAAAGTCGTCTTAATATCTGTGTGTCCCAACAGCTGCTGCAATGATTTTAAATTGCAGCCACTATTCGCAATTCTAGTTGCAACAGTGTGCCTAAATCTATGTGCAGATATTTGAATACCTATTTTTTTAGACCATTTTACAAATAACTGCGACACATGTTCTTCAGTCATTTTATTACCTTTATATCTACTTGAAACTTTTGTGATATTAAATACCTGGTCTTTCATATTTGCTTTGAATTTTCTTTTAAAATTCTAAAGTGATTGATTAAAGCTTCATTAATTGGCACTAAGTTATCGTTTCCATTTTTTGAAAACTTAGCATTTAAATATAAACTTTTATCACTGAAATTAATATCACACCATCTAATGCCAATCAGTTGCCTGCGTCTAATACCAGTAAATTTAAAAACATCAATCATTGCTAAATAGAACCACGCATGTTGAGAATAGTATTTATCCTCAACTATCATTGAATATAATCTATCAAGAACACTATTACTAATAGTTTTTTGCTTTGGTTTTGTATTTTTAAGTATTGGGATAGAGTTAAAAACATTACTGTTAAGATGCCCAAGCTTAACAGCAACATTAAATAAAGATTTTAAATGTCTATGATAATTATTGCAGTTGCCAGCACTTGAGCGTTCTAGAATTTTGTTACGCCATTTAATGCACTTGCTACGAGTGATAAATATATTGTCAACTTCTGCATCATTAATAAACATTCTTACAATTGATTGATATTTTTCAACTGTTCTTATTGATAGCTGTGGTTTTTCTTGTTGATATAATTCGAGTAGTTTTTCTAATTTCATATCTATTCCATTTTTATTAAAATGGAATAGAATAGCTGTAAATACTAATCTTTTGGGGTTATTTGTTGTGGTAATTTATTTAAATCTAAATCCAATAAATAGCCAGTATATTTAGGAAATTTCTGAATTATTTTTAAAAGATTTTTAGCAGATGGACCTGATCGCCCATGTCCATAATCAAATGTTATAGCAGACGATAGACCTACTATTTTCGACATTTGTGCTGGCTTAATTCCTTCAGCTTTTAAAATGCCATTAAATTTTTTTTGAAATTTTTTTGCAAAATCATCCATTGTGTGTATAATCCAAATTTAAAGTTAGTATGAATTGAGACAAATAAGGGTAACGGACTGTTAATCCATTTGTCGCTGGTTCGAGCCCAGCTCGAGGAGCCAAATTCATAAACTATTATTAAAAAATGTTTTTAATTTTAGTTTATATCTTTGCTTTTTTTCATACAAATTTTTAATTAATTTAAGAATTTTATGATGAAAATAAGCAAAAAATCAATACTAAAAAAGACTTGTAATTCTGTTGCAGGTCTTTTTGTCTGCTAAAAAAAGGAAAGTTACGCTTTAAGGTGGTGCTATGACAAAAAGAGCATCGATTCCGACCACAATAAGACCTGTAATGGCTCAACAAACTTGGACACATTTTAATTTTAAGCCACTTTTTCCAATTCAGCCACCTTCTGAGCGGGTGTTAAATACCCAATCGCTGAATGTGCCTTTTGGCTTTAAAGTAGTACGTTCTAAACGCTCTAATGATTTGCCTTTAGTTAATCGTTGTCTTGAAGTTTAACAGTCCATGACGTTGTTCAACAATTTCTCTAGCAATGAGAGACTGCTATTCATATTTATTATCTTGATTTTTTTTTCTTTTTAAAAGCTTGTTTTTGTACTCTTAGTATTTTGTTATTGTGTTTACGAGTCTTTCATCTTCTTTTTAATTGCCACTAAGCACTATCAGCAAAACTTGACCATTGATCCTTTTGAGTAACTTATCCATTTCTAGACTGTCATGGAATTGCTAGGGTGTGGTCATTCTTTTAACAAAGCCATCTTGCATCATATTGTGCGTGCATTTTAAAGCCATAGGTCGGGTTTGCGTTTGCCATCGGCTGCGTCTTACTTATTGCGTTCTGAGTCTTGGGTATTGTTTGCCTATCTTTGCCTTGCGCTTACGCGATTGTTTAGCTTGCTATGACGTTGGTCATCATGATGATGGTTAATTGAACTCTAGCGTTTACATAATTGGTTTTTGCTCTTTAAGTGATTGTTGATTTGTCTTCTATGTAATGGCTCTATGAGACCATTTTGCATAAATAATAGGGATGATTAGCAAAATGAAAGAGATTTTATTAAATTGGAAATTTTTAAATCCACTCTAGCAGGGCTAAGGGTGTTTTTAAAAGTTTGTAATTTGATGAAAGATGGCGTTTTGATGATTATTCATATTTATGCAAAGGTTCTAATAATTAGCTCCGTATTAAGCAGTTGTCTAAAACGCCATATGCTTGAATGGTCTGCTACATTCTCAGATAGGGATAAATCAATAAAGCGTCTGAACATTAAGTCCTGGCAATTTTTTCTCTAGGCTTCATCGCTGAGGTCATACCAAGCTTGAAGGATGAGAATCTTGAACATCATCAATGGCGGGTAACTGGGCGCACCTCGCTTGGATGAATACAAATTTGAAAGTGTTTGCTCTATCTCATTCCAGTTAATGATGTTGTGAACATCATCAAGTTCTGATAGGGATTTATGCTCAACGACAAGAGAATCTGCGAATGAGTTTTGTTGAGTGTTTTTCCAGGAGATTTTAGTATTTTTATGGTTGATTTAGAGGGTGTTTATTTTACCAGTTTGATGTGTTTTTAGTTGATTTATGCAAAGGTCTCTCTAAAAAAGACCTGTAATTACATTGTAGATCTTTTTTATCTGCTGAAATTAACACAAAGCAATTTTTTTGATAAATTTAGAATAGAGTCGCTTAAAGAGACCTTTGCATAAATATGAATAATCATCAAAACGCCATCTTTCATCAAATTACAAACTTTTTAAAAACACCCTTAGCCCTGCTAGGAGTGGATTTAAAAAATTTCCAATTTAATAAAATCTGTCATTTTGCTAATCATCCCTATTTATGCAAAGGTCTCTTAAAATATTAATTATAATACGAGACCTTTGCATAAATATGAATAATCATCAAAACGCCATCTTTCATCAAATTACAAACTTTTTAAAAACACCCTTAGCCCTGCTAGGAGTGGATTTAAAAAATTTCCAATTTAATAAAATCTGTCATTTTGCTAATCATCCCTATTTATGCAAAGGTCTCAATACCTACAAAAAATTATAAATTGATGGCGTTTGAAAAAATAAATGAAAAAACCTATATGGAAACCCTTGGTAATGCTTTTTGGTTAGCGAGGCAATCAAAGTTACATTGTGAGCATTATAGCATCTGTGGTTTTTTTAGTCGTGTTTCAGAGGGTGTTTTACTGGGTCAATATAAGTTAATTCGTAATAGTAATGATATGCCTTTGGCATTTGCCGTATGGGCAAAAGTCAATAACGAAACTTTGGATAAATTATTACACAGCGATCATAAAATAACTGCTAACGAATGGAACAATGGGGATAATATATTTTTTCTGGAGTTTATTTGTCCGTTCAAGCATATTTTTCAATTTAATAGAGAGGTTAGGGAGGTAGTGCCAAATAAAGCTAAAATGTACGCTTTAAGGGTTAAGGTTGTTAAGGATGAAAATAATATGTATATAGCACATAGACGAACAATGGCACTTGTTAATAATCTTTATAAGTCATAATTTTTTAAACAAACCGAAGTTTTTGCATTATTTGCATCAGTTAGGCGTATATTGCCCCAATAAATTCAAACAACAATCTAAACTCCTTTATTTCAAATAAACTGAGACCTTTGCATAAATAGGGATGATTAGCAAAATGACAGATTTTATTAAATTGGAAATTTTTTAAATCCACTCCTAGCAGGGCTAAGGGTGTTTTTAAAAAGTTTGTAATTTGATGAAAGATGGCGTTTTGATGATTATTCATATTTATGCAAAGGTCTCAAACTAAAAAATGAGTATTAATACGCCACAGAATTTAAACACTGTTGTATGTTACCGTTAAGAACTAGGCTTAAAGGCAGTATTGACGATTAAACGAACTTAATGCTCCAATACCCTAGTATATAATAGAGATAATATTTCTTTAAACTCAGTTCTGTCAGAGTTAAAGCGGGGGTTTAGATTTAAGCCAATAGAGTTTATTGTTCACTCAGTACACCTTAGAGAATGCAGAAAATAATGTGTTTTAATCAAAAATGAGAGTGGTCAATTATTTAACGAGTTTTTTAATGAAAAAAAGTGCATATTTTATGTGTTCTATAAGTTGTAACCAATTAATGTAGCGGTCTCTTATAGGCCGAATTTTATAATTATAAATTAAGTTTTTTTTATGGGTTTTGTAGCAAATATAGTTAATGATGCTGTTGATTTTGTAGAAGAGGTTGCTGATAGTGCCGGCTACTTTATTACAGGGAATTACGAGGGAGATAATGGCGATAACACCATTACTGCTGTAGGTGTTGCCGTTTGGGGTAGTGGCATCAAGACTTACGGGGGGAACGATACAGTTCATGCTGCTAGTTTAAAACTTGATGTTTATGACACTTGGGGAATTTAAGTGTTCATGGGGCCGCTGGTTTTATGAATATTAGCAAAACTGACTGGGGTAATATTTCTGTCTATGGGGCTGCTGGTGCAACAAATATACAACATACTGGGCGTTCGGGTAATATTACTTATGGCGGTGTAGCTGCATCTAATTATCTATATCTTAGTGGTAATTCAGGCAATATTACTTTCGTAGGTGCAGGTATAAAAAATCAGGTTATCAATAGTGCAAATCGCGGCAATATTTCTTTTGAGGGTATTGGTGCATCTAATATTGTAAAGCGTATAGGCGGGAGTTTTGGTAATATTAATTTCAAGGGTGGCGGTGGATCAAATAAAGTTATCAATAGTGCGAATGATGGCAATATTAATTTTGTTGGTGTGGGGATTAGTAATCAAGTAAGTCGTTTAGGTGGATACCGCGGTAATATTTCTTTTGTGGGTATTGGTGTAGGTAATCATATTGTTAATACTGCTCAATACGGTAATATTGATTTTGTTGGCGGTGGCGGTGCTAATATCATCGATCATGCTAGCAGTGGCTATGTTTTCTTTACAGGCATTGGAATAGCAAATGTTATTACTCAAACAGGTGACCGAGGTGACCTTAGGTTTATTGGTGGCGGTGCTGCTAATATTATTAGGAATACGGCTCGGATTGGCAATATTAATGTTGTCGCTGCTGGCATTGGCAATTACATTGAGCGTTCTGGACAAGAGGGCGATGGTGATTTAACTTTATTGGGTGGTGGTAATGTTGTTGTTTGGTCAACGCATGGTCGGCTTAATGCAAGGCTTGGTGGTGTGCGTATTAATACATTAAGTAGGACTGGGCGTGGTAATACAAATTTAATATTAGTGTCGTTAGGTAACATTGTCAATGTTAAGGTCTCTAAAGGTGATTTGAACTTAATAGGTGCTGGTGTGGCAAATGTTGTAACTTACGAAGGGCAAGGTAATTTAAATGCTTATTTAATCGGTGGTGCAAATGTTATTACTCGGCTTGGTTCTGGGCATTCAAGTCTATATCTTTTAGCAGGTGCTAATATTTTCACTGATTTCTCTGTAGGCGATGTTAGTGGCACTTTATTTGGAGGGCTGAATGTTGTTACCAAAAAAGGCAGGGGTAATATTGATATAGTGATGTGGGGTGGCGGTAATGTTTTAACGCATATAGGTCGTGGAAATATTAAAGTAAATATGCTGGGCGGTGGCAATATCATTACTAAAGTAGGTAATGGCGATGTTTGGGCATTAATGTTTGGCGGGTTAAATGTTTTTACCCATGTTGGTAAGGGTAATAATTATCTGTTAATGCTAGGTGTGGGTAATGTTGCCACTAAAACAGGCGATGGCGATGTTATTGTTGGTATGTTTGGTGTTGGCAATGTATTGACACATGTTGGTAACGGCATGACGGCGGCACTAATGGTCTCTGTAGGCGGTAATATTTTCACCAAGGTTGGAGATGGTCCAACATTCGCACTAATGCTCTCATTAACGGGTAATATTTTTACCCATATTGGAGATGGACCTAGTGCTGCTTTAATGTTAGGTGGGCAAGCCAATATCTTTACCAAAGTTGGTGATGGTATAACAGTAGCCGTAATGGTCGCAGGTCAAGCCAATGTCTTTACTCATGTTGGTGATGGCTTTAGTGCCGCCTTAATGCTAGGTGGACAAGCCAATATCTTTACTAAAATTGGTGACGGCACAACGCTTGCTGTTATGGTTGGTGGCTTCAATGTTTTCACCCATATTGGCAATGGTTTTTCAGCTGCATTTGCGATTGGGCAAGCCAATATTGTTACTAAAGTTGGGTCAGGTGATTTAATAACAGCTGCTATCGGGCAAGCAAACATTGTTACACATATAAATTTAGAGGGTAATGGCAATACCATGAGCTTGGTTGTTGGTAGGGCAAATATTGTAACCAGAGTATCTTCATTGGCTGATTTTTCAGTTACTGTATCGCCGTTAGATTCTGTAGTTTCAGACCCTGTTTTAGATAGACACCGTTTATTTCCAAGGGGCGATGTATTTTCAGCGCCGCAAAAATTCCTAACTTCAGGCGTTGATGCACTTAAAGCAACGGGTGCCGCACTATTAGGTAAAAATAATGAGGGTAGCATGGTTACCTTTGCAGTGGGTCAAGCTAACATTATCACTCATATTGGTAATGGTGCAATGTTAGCGGTAGGCATTGGTCAGGCCAATATTATTAGTAAAGTTGGGTTGGGGCAAACTATACAGGCAGGTATTGGTAAAGCCAATATACTCACTTCAGTTGGCGATAATGACAGTTTGCAAATTGCCATTGGTAAGGCTAATATTGTTACTAAGGTTGGTTCTGGTTATAGTTCAATGATTGCTATTGGCAAGGTTAATATTACTACTAAAGTAGGGGATGGCTTTCATTTAGGTGCATCTATTGGTAAATTCAATGTTAATACCAATGTTGGCGATGGCGTTGCAATTAATGTTATGGTCGGCAAATACAATCTTAATACCCGTGTAGGGCATGGTGTTAATGTCGCTGCAATGAAAGGTGATTACAATGCCAATGTGCGTTATGGTGACGGAATGGATGTTCTTGTGGCAGCAGGTAAAGGCAATATTAGCGTCAAAATTGGCGATGGCGATTATTATGGTGCTATGATTGAAATGGGTACCAAAGAAAGCCCTGTTGAGAAGATGAAATCTTTAATGCAAGGTATGCTTTCAAATTTAAAAGAAACAGCTAAAAGTCTTTTAGTTAGCCAAACTATAGCAACTATGGTTAATGGCGAAGATGCAGATACAACTAAAACACGCGGCAGTAGCCATTCTACTCCTAAGAAAGACCAAGACCAAGACTATGGCGACACTTCAAATATGAAATCTGTTAATAAAGATGTTGACCAAACACAATATCAGCCAACAGATGCGAATCAAGATTCAGATATAGACACACAATCACAAAAAGACAAGCAAACCGTTAACTCTTTAAAATCGGATACACAAGTCAACGAAGAAGATGCCAATAAAGATGCACAGGAAGTTACTCGGGTTTTGGGTGATAATAACCAGTCTAATTTAATGCAAAACACAGGACAGGGAGATTCCCAGGCACTGGACGAATTAAATAAAATAGGACAAAGTAAGAATCATAATAGTTACACTCAATTTGGTAATGTTGATAAAGTAAAGGAAAAAGCCAATAAAGACATTAAAGACAGTCAATCAGGCATTGAAAAAAGTAAATCCACCTCACAAGAAAACTTAGACAAGTCCAATGAAAAATTAAAAGACAATCAATTGCATCAACAAGAATATCATCAAAAAGTAAAACAAGATTTAGAAGGGAGTAATCAAAATTCCAACACTTTAAATGCCAAGCAAAATCATACAGGTGGACCAGTCCCGATAAAAACCAATGCTTGGCAAGTTGATGCCACCGATTCAGACAATGGCGTGTTTACCATTGGTGATGAAATTAAAGTAAGGGTAACTTTAAATAAAACAGTTACTTTGGCAAATGTTGGTAGCAATAAAGTCGTTATTGCGGGTAAAGATTTCTTATTAACAGGTGTAAATGGTGCCACTACGAATGTATTGAATTTTACTTATATCGTCAAAGCCAATGATAAACTTAACACCACTTTTGATATTGACAGTAAAGAAGATATTGTTTTAACTGGTATTAAAGATACAGATGGTAACAGTATTGACCTTAGTGGCATTACAGGTAGTATAGTGCTTGGCGACACTGTTAGTAAAAATCTTACTTTAAATAATAAAAATTTAGCAACCGTCAGCACTAATGTTAGTCGTTGGCATAACGGCAATACTGCCGCTAATATTCGAAAAATGACTGATGGCAATACCAGTACAAGCGGCGCATTAGATTATGCCACACACCCAATGGATGCTAATGGGAAGCATATCTTGTTTGATTTTAAAAATATAGAATATACTGACGGCACTTTTAAACTTTATAATCGAACGGGTGCTGCTCCAGGTAGAATTAATGGCTCAATCGTTGAATTCTTTAAAAACGGAGAAATGGTTTCAACGCATACCATCAAAAATGCGGGCAATATTGTTGAGATTTCTCCGCCAGTTGACACCTTCTTTGACCAAGTTAAACTTACCTTTAGTGGTAACCTGCAAAACTTCCGCGAAATTGAAATTTTCGGTAAAAATCAAAACTTATTAATAGATTCTGGTGCACCCAAACCATTAGCAACCAACGCCTGGCATATTGATGCCAGCGATGCAACTAATGGTGTATTTACTATTGGCGATGAAATTAAAGTAACACTTACTTAGATGAAGCAGTAACTTTGGCAAATGTTGGTCGCAATAAAATCGTTATTTCTGGCAGGGATTTTCTTTTGACAGGTGTGAATGATAGTTTTACTAAAACACTGGCGTTTGTTTACACTGTAAAGGCCAACGATAGAATCAGTGCCGCTAATTTTAATATTTATAATAAAGATATTGTTCTAAGCAATATTAAAGATGCAGATGGCAATGCTGTTGACCTTGATAGCGTTACTGATATTGTTAAACTTTCTAGGGAAGCACTTAGCACTGATTTTATTGTTGGTGGTGGTAATAAAATAACCCAAACTAACGGCACTTATCAAAAAACTTCTGGTGCTGACTGGGATGCGGATGTTTTTTCCTCCAAGGGCTTTGTTGGCGATGGTTATGTTATTGCTAAGATTGGTGCTCTTAATAAAAATATGATGCTTGGACTCTCAAGTGACAATACCAACAGTTCTAGTATTGATTATGCTTTGTATGCAAATGGCAGTACTGGCAATAAGTTTGTAATTTATGAGCATGGCAAGCACAGTTACGACACAGGCGTTACTTATGCAAATGGCGATTATATGAAGGTTGTCAGGGAAGGAGCCGAAATACAGTATTACCATATTAAAGCAGCTGATGGGCCGCTTGCCACAGGCACTTTGATACATACTTCGGCTAAAACTTTAAATGCAGATACTAAATTATTCTTAGACAGTTCATTTCTAAGTGTAGGTGCCAAATTATCAGATATGCAAATTTTTAATGGTAAGAATTCCCCGTTATCAATAGATGTGCATGCGCCAAAACCAGTTGTTAACGCTTGGCGTGTTGATGCGAGTGATGCAACTAATGGCGTATTTACCATTGGCAATAAAATCAAAGTAACACTCACTCTGGATGAGGCGGTTACGCTAGCAGGTGTCGGAAGAAATAAAGTGGTTATTGCAGGTAAAGATTTCTTGTTAACAGGCAACAATGGCACTACTACCAAGACATTGGACTTTACTTACACCGTCAAAGTTAATGATAGAATTAACGCTGTAGATTTTGATATTGATAATAAACATGATATTATTCTGGCTAATATTAAAGATACAGACGGTAATTATGTTGATTTGAGTAGCATTACTGGTTCTACTAAATTGAATGCCACAAAACTTAATACCGACTTGAGCGTTAGTAGTGATAATAAAATGTCCAAAACTAACGACACCTATGAAAAAACCGCTAACGCCGCTTGGGATGCTGATGTTTTCTCCTCCGAAGGGTTTATGGGTGATGGTTATGTTATTGCTAAAATTGGCACTCTTAATAAAAGAATAATGCTTGGACTCTCAAGCGACAATACCAACAGTTCTTATAATAGTATTGATTATGCTTTGTATGCAGACGGCGGTATTGGTAATAGATTTGTAATTTATGAAGATGGCGTTCGTCAGAAAGGGACAGGGGCTGTTTATGCAGTTGGCGACTATATGAAGGTTGTTAGAGAAGGCACCACAGTAAAATATTACCACATCAAGGCAGTTGATGGTCCACTTGCCGCAGGGAATTTACTCTACACTTCAACTCAAGCCTCAAGCATCAATACCAAACTGTTCTTAGACAGTTCATTCTACGAAAAAGGTGCCCAATTGTCAGATATGCAAATCTTTAGTGGTGCGCCTTTGGCACTTTCAGTAGATGTAGGTGCACCAAAACCAGTTGCCAATGCTTGGCATGTCAACACTGCTGATGCCACTCAGGGTGTATTTACCATTGGCAATGAAATTAAAGTAACACTGACCTTGGATGAAGCAGTAACTTTGGCGAATGTCGGTAGCAATAAAATCGTTATCGCCGGTAAAGATTTTTTATTAAAAGGTGCAAATGGCGCTCTTACCAAGACACTAGAATTTTCTCATATCGTTCAGGCTAATGAGAAAACCAACACAGCTTTTTATATTAACGATAAGCGCGATATTATCTTAACCGACATCAAAGACTCAAGCGGCAATAACATCAATCTTGATGATATCGTTGAGGGTGTAGATTTAAGCCCTGAGATTCAAAATATTGCCTTAAATAGCAAAGGACTAGCGACCATCACCACCAATATTGACGCTTGGCATCAAGGAGATGCTGCCGCTAATATTAAACGAATGACTGACGGCAATACCAGTTCACATGGTGCGCTAGATTATGCCACACACCCAAATAATGCTGATGGCAAATATATGTTATTTGATTTTGGTGGTATTAATTACACCAATGGCAGTTTTAAACTTTACAATCGAAAAGCTGTTGCGCACAGAATTAACGGCTCAACTGTTGAATTTCTCAAAGAGGGCAAGGTAGTTTCAAGGCGCACTATTAGCTCTGCTGGTAATGTTGTTGAAATTATCCCAGCAGCTGGCACAGCTTTTGATCAGGTTAAACTGACCTTTAGTGGTAGTGCACAAAACTTCCGTGAAATTAAGATTTTTGGTAAAAATTCAAATTTATCAATAGACTCTGGTGCACCAGAACCACTAGCATATAACGCTTGGCATGTTGACGCCAGTACTGCTACTAATGGTGTGTTTGCCATTGGTGATAAAATTAAAGTAACACTTACCTTGGATGAGGCGGTTACTTTGGCGGGTGTTGGCAGTAATAAAATTGTTATTGCAGGCACAGATTTCTTGTTAACAGGTGCAAATGGCGTTGTTACTGACAGATTGAACTTTACTTATACTGTTCAAGCCAATGATAAGATTGATGCCACAAGTTTTGATATTGATAACAAGGGCGATATTGTTCTAACTGATATTAAAGATAAAGAAGGCAATAGTATTGACTTAAGTAGCATTACTGGTCCTACTAAATTGAATGCCACAAAACTTAATACCGACTTGAGCGTTAGTAGTGATAATAAAATGTCCAAAACTAACGACACCTATGAAAAAACCGCTAACGCCGCTTGGGATGCTGATGTTTTCTCCTCCGAAGGGTTTATGGGTGATGGTTATGTTATTGCTAAAATTGGCACTCTTAATAAAAGAATAATGCTTGGACTCTCAAGCGACAATACCAACAGTTCTTATAATAGTATTGATTATGCTTTGTATGCAGACGGCGGTATTGGTAATAAATTTGTAATTTATGAAGATGGCGTTCGTCAGAAAGGGACAGGGACTGCTTATGCAGTTGGCGACTATATGAAGGTTGTTAGAGAAGGCACCACAGTAAAATATTACCACATCAAGGCAGTTGATGGTCCACTTGCCGCAGGGAATTTACTCTACACTTCAACTCAAGCCTCAAGCATCAATACCAAACTGTTCTTAGACAGTTCATTCTACGAAAAAGGTGCCCAATTGTCAGATATGCAAATCTTTAGTGGTGCGCCTTTGGCACTTTCGGTAGATGTAGGTGCACCAAAACTATTGTTAACTAACCCTTGGAAGGTTGATGCCAATAATGCAAAAAATGGTGTGTTTACTGTTGGCGATGAAATTAAAGTAACACTCGCTTTGGATGAAGCAGTTACTTTGGCAAATATTGGCAGCAATAAAATCATTATTGCGGGTAAAGATTTCCTCTTAACAGGTGCAAATGGTAGCTCTACTAGCACATTGGAGTTTACTCATACTATTAAAAGAGGTGATGGGTCAACCAGTATCGCAGATTTCAATATTCATAACAAGAATGATATTATTTTGACCAATATTAAAGATATAGACGGCAATATTATTGATATGAGTAGTATTACCAGTAGTGTCAATCTTGGTCATATCGCTAGCCAAAGTTTTCATGTGGCTAAAAATCAGCATTTATTAATAGATTGCAACGCCCCAACTCCACTAAAGTCCAACGCATGGCGTGTTAATGTGAATGATGCAATGAATGGTGTGTTCACAATTGATGATGAAATTAAGATAACACTTACCTTGGATGAAGCAGTTACCTTGGCAAACATTGGCAGCAATAAAATTATTGTTGCAGGTAAAGATTTTCTGTTAATAGGTGCAAATGGTGATATTACTAAAACATTGGAGTTTAGTCATACTGTCAAAGTGGGTGATGGCAGGATTGGTGCTAAAAACTTTGACATTAACAACAGAAATGACATTATTTTAGACGGTGTTAAAGACACAGACGGTAATGTGATTGACCTTAGTCATATTACCAACCCTGTTAAACTTTCTGGTACATTAATTAACACCGATTTTAATATTGGGGGTGGCAATAAAATAACCCAAGTTGGCAACACCTATGAAAAGACTTCCAACAATGGATGGAATGCGGATGTTTCTTCTTCTAAAGGTTTTGTTGGCGATGGTTATGTTATTGCTAAAATTGGTGCTATTGGCAAGAGAAAAAGAATGATGTTTGGACTCTCAGACAACAACACCAATAACTCTTATAACAGTATTGATTATGCTTTATATGCAGATGGCGGTATTGGCAATAGATTTGCTATTTATGAAAGTGGTAGGAAAAAGTATGAGAGCAATGTTGCTTATGCACTTGGTGATTATATGAAGATTGTCAAAGAGGGCGCTACAATAAAGTATTACCACATCAAGGCATCCGATGGCGTGCTTGCTACAGGTACTTTGATTTACACCTCAGATAAAAAAGTCTTAAATGCAAATACTGAATTATTTTTAGACAGTTCACTCCATGATGTAGGCACTAAGTTATCAAATGTGCAAATATTTAGTGGCAACAATCCAACATTCTCAATGAATGCAAAAACATCGACACTGTCAACTGATGACGCCTCAGGTCAGAGCAAGGACATATTAAATCAGACAACTTCTGGGTATGGAAGAAACTCTAGTGTTGACTCTAATTCTAATCATGATTCTACTGAAACCAGCACGCCAGACTCAAAAACACATGACAAAGAAACTCAAGATGGTGCCAATGGTGCTTCAACCAAAGCCAGAAAAGAGCAAGGAAAAGACCCATCAAGATGGTTTACAGATAAAAAACTGAATCAAAATTTTTCCAAAGGCTTATCATTTTCTCAAACACCGCAAGTTTTTATTCTGACAGATGATTCATATGAAAGTTTAAACTTAGGACTGTGGCTTAAAAAAGAGAACGACATTGTCATTTATTACAATACAAAAAATAATAAAATTGAATACTTATACGGCGAAGACAATGATATTGAAACAACCTATGTAGAGTATAAAATCATTGCTAACGGCAAGACTGTTGATACCCTGGTTGAGGATACCATCAATGACATTTATGTTGCAATAGATAAGAAGGTAAAAATAGGTAAAAAAGATGAAGTAGATGAGGGTGGTGTAGAAGATGAGATTGATACCGCAAGTATCGTCGCACAATTAAAACAAACCATCGCGACAATGAGAGCAAATGCTGGACTGCATAAGAATTGGCTAACCAGAAGAAGCTTTGAAAAATATAATTTGGATTTTGAAAATATATTTTGGCAAAGAGAAATGCAAGCACAAACCCCCGATTCCACTCTCAATTCAAACCCAAACCCAAATTCTGATACCTCCACCCCTAAAAAATCCAGATATCACAGTAATATCATTGTTCAAAATAGCAATGACAAAACCGTAGTTGAAGCCGCCAATGCCTTATTCAACAAACACCCCAACAACAGCATTATTGTCCAATTTGATAAAGACGGCAAACTGGTTACCCTAAAAGGTGATACCTACACCCCACAGGCGACACCCGTGTTAATTTTGTTGATCATGGTGGTAACTTAAGCCAAGAAGGTGCCCAAGCCCTAGCCAATAAAGCGAACAAAATCCAGCAAGCCTATGGCAATGACAAAACCGACATCAATCGTATTGCTTTAGTGGGTTGTGATACCGATGGCGTTCGCCGAACACTTACCAAAGATTTTGCTAAAGCTGTTTATGAAAACGATATACTGAGAAAAACTGAAATAACAGGCAGAACAACAAAAATAGAAGTCAACCCTGATGGCACCAAGACTATGCAAACAGGCGGCACCAAGACGGTTTATAGTTGGGATGCAGACACAGGAGAAACCAAGCAAAGAACTGAAGCGGTTAAGAGTCATAGAGAAGTCTTGACGAATTCGTTAAGTGGGTATGATGCACAGGTCCAAAAAGTTAGACAATTACTTCAGGATACAGTAGAAGGTAGTGACCAACATACTGTCTTAAAGACCGTAGAGAGTAACCTCTTACTTGTTAAGGACATAAGACTTGAGGCTGCTCGGCTTTTATACTTTGCTTGTGACGCTTTACAACGACACTTGGAAAAACATCCCGATACAAATATTAAAGAACAAATGCTTGAATTAGACGGATTTCTCAAGCAAAAAATAGAAATTTCCAAAAAATTTATTGCCAGTGTGAAAGAAAGGTGGGATAAGAAAGATAAATGGGACGTAGGCAAGCAATCGTTTATAAGTTTTGTAAAAGAAAAAATCAAAGAAGGGTTCTTGTCAACCTCTGATCAGATTAATCTTTTGAATGAAATGACTAATGACATTGATCGTGTTCTAAAAGATAACGGCGAAGCAGAAGGAATCAAGGCATTTAAGCAACTTGACGACTCTTTAAAAGAGGTTGTAGAGGCAACTAATGACGCTCAAGAAAAGCTTAAAAGATGGGCGTTTAATAAAAACGAAGTGGAGAATACTAAAAACGAATCTATTTCAGCGAGGAAAAAATACATCCTTATTCTACAGTTAGACAGTAGTGCTACTACAGGAAGACTAGCGGGAAAGTATCCAACGAACAGCACAGTTATTCGAATAGATGAAAATGGGAATTATATGCATGTGTATGGGGCTGATTTAAGGGATATTCCTGAAGGCAATCTAAACATTAAAGTGGTGGGACATGGTAATGATACAAGTATATCAGGGAGAAATCCTGAAGCTATCGCTCAATATATTGAGCGAATAAGTAAAATTCTGCCTAAAGGGGCGGATATTGAAAAAGTAAGTTTGCATTCGTGCAATAACGGGAAAATATTCGCAGGAAGGTTGTTAACTTCTCTTGTGTCAAAATTAAATAAACACATAGTTGTTGACTCTAGATTAGGGATTCACCTCACTACATCAAATGGAAAATCATATGTCTTCTTTAATGACAAACCAGGTGAATTTCATACTAACCGTGCAAAAGTATCACTCACTTTTAATAAAAAAGGTGATATTGTAGAATTAAACCCTTACCCAGATCTGGATTATCATATTGTATTGGATGCAACCAAGGATTTGTCAGTAATACAAATACACGAGACTAAAAAATGGGCAACGCTTACAGGCAAGTTAAAGGTTAAAGTTGAGGCAGGCACACCAGAAGAAACAAAACAAAAGTTAATGCAATTACAGGAAAAATTGCCAAAAGGTGCTTCGATCGAAAAAGTGGATATTATATTAGATAACGAAGTTTTTGCATGGAGTTCTAATCTTAACGATATTGAATACATGAAATTTGCACGAGACATTAGCAAAAGCACGAACACAACCGTTTCTATGTATCACAACTCTAAAGACAGGGTATTTAGGGCGGCATATCGTTCCAAATACGATAACTCTACAGAATTATCAACATCAGGAAAATATATATATTTTTATGACAAAATGGATCGCACCCCTATAGAAATACTGTTTCAAGGCTTAGAAGGGCAAAAAATTATGGTTTTGTACAATCAATTTAACCATAATTTGAAAGCGAATCTTGATATTACATTTAAGTTCAATCTTTCAAATGGCACCCATCCAAAACCCGAGGATATTGAATTAATGTTGGCAGCAGCCAAAAATACCTTTGGGGAAAAAAGCGTGCAGAAAATATCTCTAAAAATATTTGGACATGAAGCCAACAAAACACTAAAGGAAAAAGAAAACATTGATAAATATCAAGCAATTATTAGACAAGTTGCAGCTGAAAATCCTGATGCCGCTATTTATCTATATGCAAATCCTAGTGTCTCTGTGTATCAATCTACAGGTGATAGTGGCGACCATCTGTTGCTTAGTAAGGGTCCATACGGTAAAGAAGTAAGGCATCACTTCGCCGACCCAGCCCCTCACCAAAACAAACCTCTCCAAGATTGGAGCGAACTAAGCGATGAGCAACGCCAAAAACTAAAAACCGAGTCCGAAAAAACCAAACCTAGTTTAGTTAATAACGACCACCACATCATCGTCCAAGGCGAAGATGATGTAAACGCCAGACAAGGTGCAATAAACTTAGCTTCAAAACACCCAGGACAAACTACCATTGTCCAAATGGACAAACAAGGCAATCTAAAAGTTGCCTACGGAACCAAACTCAAAGACATTACAGGCAAAGTTAAAATCTCAGTCATCGGCTACGGTAGAGAAGAGAGTGGCAATCACACACTCAGTGGCAGAAACCCCGAGGAACTTAGTGCAAACATCGCTAAACTCAAAAAAGAATTAAAAGCAGATAAAGTAAGCGTGCAACGCGTTAGTTTAGTGAGTTGTAACCTTGATTCAGGTAACCCAACTGATGACCAAGATGGGAGCTATGGTGAAGAGACACTTAAGAAGCTCCAGCAAGCAGGTCTTACAGATACCGATGTTGTTGTTAGAAGACAATATGTCGATATCAACCCAGATGGCACAAAAGTTACCTCAGACACAGGTGTGAGCAATTGGAAGCACAAAGAGAGCAAAACCAAGCGAGTCTATAGTCTTGATGTTGCTGGTAATGTCGTGGTTGAATACTATGACAACCAAGACACGCTTACTGACAGCTCATCAAGATACAAAACCAATATAGTACTCCAACTGTCAAATGACGAAACCGTCAAAAACGCAACGCAAGCCCTCGCCAATAAACACCCAGAAAACAGCTACATCGCCAAGATGGACGCTGATGGCAACATCAAAGTTTACAACCTAAAAGGCAACGAAGTCAATCTCGATGTAGGTGATAAATACCGTATCAATGTCGTAGGACACGGCTCTGAAATGAAGACATTAGGTGCACAAACTTTAACCCAACACATTCAAAACCTGCAAACACAACTTAAAATCGATATAAAAGATGAGGGTCGCATTAATTTGGTAGGCTGTGAAACAGACATAGCATCAAATGGCGATGTTAATTCCTTAACAAAATCAGTTGCAGAAAGACTATATGACAATGGCAAAGGCACAACCAAGGTAGAAGTAACCGGCAGAACAACACAAATAGAAGTGAATACTGATGGCACCAAGACGATGCAACAAGGTGGCACAAAAACGGTTTATAGTTGGGATACTGACACAAAAGGAGTCAGTCAAAGAACTGAAACGGTTAAGCGTTATCAAGATGTTTTGACGAATCCATTAAATGACTTTGACAGATTATCGATACAAATCGAGCTTATTTTGCATAAAAAAAGTAAGAATAGCAAGCATGTGTCTTTATTGAGGGAAATCGATCAAGAATTAGGTAACTTAAAGCATTTAAATGACATTTCTTTAACAAGTAACAAAGTTCAATTGCTGGTTTCTAAATTAGAAAAACACCTGATTCAAAATCCCAAAAGCAAAATCTATTATGACCTTATATTTCTGAAAGAGAGTATAGAAAATTTGGAAAATTCAATGGAATTAGATATAGGCGATTTAGGCAAAAAAATTGGTAGCGGGGATTATAAAGATGTTTATAATTTAGGTAGCAATGATGACTATGCTGTTGCTATAGTAAGAGAGCGAAGTATGGTTGGTAATAGTCAAAGAATGGTTAGCAATGAAGTAAACAACATAAGAAAACTTTCAGAATACGGTTTTACTGTTCCAAAGGTTTATGGTCAAGGCAGTATAAAAAAAGATGGCTATATTAATCATTTCTATATCATGGAGAACATTAAAGATAGTGAGGTAATAAAACCTGGGTAATTCCTTCACCTAAAATCATATCCAATTTTAGTGATAAAACAAAATCTGAATTGTTAAAAATAAAGCAAATACTTTTAGATAATCCTAATTTATCAATTAGAGACCCTGATCTTTTAGTAAGAAAAGATGGGGGCATTGTATTAATTGATGCTATATTGGTAAAAGAAACAAGCCCTTTATTTAATATAAATAGAGAAAGTAATTTAGCAACATTGGATTTTATGATAGATGAGGTTGATTCAACATTAGTAGAAAGATCCAAAAGCCACCTAGCCGAAACCACCCCCCACCAAGACAAACCCCTCCAAGACTGGAGCGACCTAAGCGACGACCAACGCCAAAAGTTAACAACCGAATCCGAAAAAACCAAACCCGTTCTAGCCAACCACGACCACCAAATCATCCTCCAAACCGAAGACCATAAAAACGTCGGACAAAGTGCGCTAGACCTAGCCTCAAAACACCCCGGTCAAACTACCATTGTGCAAATAGATAAAGAGGGTAATCTTCGAGTGGTTTACGGAACAAAACTCCAAGACATCAAAGGCACCGTCAAAGTCTCTGCTATTGGCTATGGCAGAGAAGAGGGCGGTGTTCACACACTCGGTGGCAGAAACGCCAATGAACTCAGCAAAAACATTATTAAACTTACACAAGGTCTAGATTTAAACAAAACAACGATAGGGCGCATTAGTGCAGTAGGTTGTAACTTAAAAACAAACAATCCAACAGACGACCAAGGTAGTGGTTACGGTGAAGAACTTCTTAAGCATCTTAAACAATCAGACATTGGAGACGATGTAAGTGTTAGCGTCAGAAGTAAATATGTTGGTATCAACCCAGATGGTACAAAAGTTACCTCAGACACAGGAACAAGTAACTGGAAACATAAAGATGGCGAGGCAAAAACAACCTATGAAATGGGTAAAAATGGTGTTGTAACTAGTAGGTCATATGATAATAACGGTATTTTGGTTAGATATAACGGTCAGCATTTAGGCAAAGAAGGGTCTGATGACAATAGAAACCCATCTAAATACAAAACCAACATAATACTAGAATTACCAGGTGATGACACAGTCAAAAACGCCGCACAAGCCCTCGCCAATAAACACCCAGAAAACAGCTACATCGCCAAGATGGACGCTGATGGCAACATCAAAGTTTACAACCTAAAAGGCAACGAAGTCAATCTCGATGTAGGTGATAAATACCGTATCAATGTCGTAGGACACGGCTCTGAAATGAAGACATTAGGCGCACAAGCCCTAACCCAACACATTCAAAACCTGCAAACACAACTTAAAATCGATATAAAAGACGAGGGTCGCATTAATTTGGTAGGCTGTGAAACAGACATAGCATCAAATGGCGATGTTAATTCCTTAACAAAATCAGTTGCAGAAAGACTATATGACAATGGCAAAGGCACAACCAAGGTAGAAGTAACCGGCAGAACAACACAGATAGAAGTCAACCCCGATGGTAGGAAAACTATGCAAACGGGCGGCACCAAGACGGTTTATAGTTGGAACCTTGAAAATGGTATAGTTAAAACCACTGAGCATGCCAAAAGCACTACAGATGTACTGACAAATCCTTTGGATAATTTTGGCGAGCAAATAGAGAAAATAAGAAAATTGCTTGAACAAAAGCAAACAAACAGTAAACATAAAGCAATATTATCCGAACTGCTCGATGTTTTTGTAAGAACACGAGAGAGTGGGTTTAGCAACGATGACAATTTTTCTAAAATGTATCAAATTGAACTAGACTTGGAGGCACATTTAAATGACCTAGTAAAAGTATCAAAAATTGATAGACCGTTAAGAGAGCTACTTACATTTACACATAGTCAAATAGAGGGTGATGTTTCAGATGTGGAAAGAGAATTTTCAAGACTCACAGAAAATGATGGATCTGAAGTTTCGAAACTTGTTGATTTCCACGAACTGTTACTCAGTCCTCGTTACGCCGACCACCCAAAAATAGTTGCATTAAGAGAATCGTCTTTAGAAAAAATAAAAACCAGTGTAGAGAATGCAATGACTACCATGATTGCTGAACAACATGGGCTTGATGTTGATGAATTAGTGCAAGTTAAGAAGCATGTTGATTATTTACAAAAGCATTTAACCTCTTTTGAAGATAGAAAGGCAACACAAGATCAATGGAAGGCACTACCATCCCCCGATAGTTTACTTAAATGGCAGCCTGTGAGTGTGAGCAACAAATATAGCATTACGCCTAAGGACGAGATTCATCGTGTTGTTGTTATTCTAGAAGATGATGGCACTATGATTGATTCTTCAGCGGCTATAGCAGGCAAGTATTACAATAACTCCACCCTGATTCAAATGGACGAACAAGGCAATTACAAGGTTTTGCACGGTCCCAGATTAAAGGATATCACAGGTGAGGTTAAAATTTTGTTTGATGGGCATGGTAATGAAGTAGCAGAAACAACAGGAGGCAGAAGTGCTACTGATATTGTTGACCACATTGTGCGTTTAAAACAAGACTTACCTAGCGATACAAAAGTCAAGCAAATTGACATAAAAGGGTGTAATCCAGGATTTTATATGGGAAAACATATTTTAATAGGGGCTAAGGATAAAAATATTGATGTTACAGTTAGTACGAAATTAGGTACAGTTACAACGGAAGATAATGGAAGGCAAATAGTAGACGGCACTTACCACCTCGATGATAAAAAAATCATTTGGAAATATAATGAACAAGGCGAAATAACCCAAAAAACAGAGCTTTATCCAGATACTAAGTATCATCTCGTTGTTACTGTTGGCAAGGAAGGTGCACTCAATTACAATAAAAACGATTTATTGAAATTTAAAAATAATTTAAGAGTTCGTGTTATTGCCAGCACGCCTGAAGAAACTTTAGAAACGCTAAAAAAGCTTAAACAACAATTACACAATGACGGCATTGTGCCAATGGCACAAATAGATATAAGAATGGGTAAGGGTTCAGCAGATTGGACTAATGAACCTGATATGTATGCTTTTACAGAAAATTTACTAAAATATAGAGCAGAGCTTGATGCCAATATTTTGGTACACAATGATTCTGGACCTAATAAAGGATCGGTGGCTTTTGCCGATAACAATACACTTAATCAAAGGGTGAGGATATTTAGGACAAATCCAGCTGTTAATTTTGTATTTAATGACAGTTACATGAAAAATGTCGTTGGTTTTAGCTATTTTAATAATAATAATAATAGAGGACGTGTAATTTTACTGAATTCATCAATAGTAAGACCTGGTGTCGCTACTACATTGAAGCTTACTCTTGGCACAAATGATTATTCAAAAGATGACCTTTTGACAGGCTTAAAAAATGCACGAGACCTTAATCCAGGGCGATCTTATGGAGTAGCAATCGTTACAGATGGAAATATAATTCAGCCTTCTTTGGATAAACATAAAGAACTAGTTGCGTATCTTTCTGATCAACTTAAGGTGAAGGTGGTTGCATATCATTCACCTACTGGTCAAAGTGTAGCTTATAAGCATTGGCTCTCAAAATCTCCTTTAGATCCCAAAGTGATAGAGCACCACACCTTTAAACACCTAGCCGACCCCGCCCCTCACCAAGACAAACCCCTCCAAGACTGGAGCGACCTAAGCGACGACCAACGCCAAAAACTAAAAACCGAATCTGAAATAACCAAACCCGTTCTAGCCAACCACGACCACCAAGTCCTCATTCAGGGCGAAGACGATGCAAATGTCAAGCAAAGCACACTAGACCTAGCCTCAAAACACCCCGGTCAAACTACCATCGTGCAAATAAGCAAAGACGGCTCTCGTCGAGTAGTTTACGGCCCTAAACTCAAAGACATTGCAGGCAAAGTCAAAATAGTAGCCGTTGGTTATGGCAGAGAAGACAATGGCGTGCATACACTGGGTGGCAGAAGTCCTGATGAGTTAAGTGATAACATCGTCAAACTCAACCAAGATTTAGACCAAAGTAAAGTAACTATAGGCGTTGTCAGTATGTTGGGCTGTAATCTAGGTGCAGACAACCCAACTGATAATAGTAACAGTACCTATGGTTCAGATACGCTTATAAAACTCAGAGAAAAAGGTGTTTCTGTTGATGAAGTAAGAGTCAGAAACACCTATGTGGGTATTAATCCAGATGGCACAAAAGTTACCTCAAGTACAGGTGATGGGGAATGGATACATAAAGACAGTAAAGCCAAACTCATTTACAGTTTCAATGCAACCGGTGAAGTGATTAGTAAAGTTTATGACAATGAGGGAACTTTAATTAAATACAACGGTCAGGACATAGGGGGGAGCGATACAGATGATAATAAAGACCAACAAGATGCAGATGAACAACAGCAGAAAGATGAGAAGAAAAAACAATTAGCAGCGGAGACGGAAAAACTAAGCAAAAATTAAATGATATTGATAAACTACAAACTGATTTTGCTAATTCAGTTGACCAAAGTAAACTTAAAAGACCGCTTAATAATCAAGATGATAAAGATGATAAAAAGAAAAAGAAGAAGAAAAAGACCCCACCTTCTTTTAATGTTCAAATTGATATTGGTAATGGCGATCATGCGACTTTCTTTGGTGGCTCCAACAACCTAGATATTAAAGTTGGCAACGGTGCACACCACACACTGATGTACGGCGATAACAATGTTTTGATTAGCATAGGTAGTGCTGGTAATACTGATCGTTTTGTTAAAATTGGTGGTTATCGTGCACTAGAAGGTGTGCAAGTCTTAATAGGCAATAAAAATATTGTGGTTAATCACGGTGTTAGGAATGATTTAATCATTGCAACTGACCCTTCTTTCCCAATGATTCCATTTGTCAACCCCTTTGATGGCTCAGCCAATGTTTTGGGGTCTTTGAAAAAAATGTCTGCCTTAAGTAATTCTGAACAAAATGCATTGTGGAGTTGGAAAAAAACTGCAAAGTTTGCAGTTGATATGAGCTCTTTAGACAGCAATAGTGATACTGTATATAAAGATATTTTAACCCGTGGCAGTCAAAATAAAGTTTCTGACAGAGGGTTAAAATATGATGTAGAAATGACCCTCAACAAAAAATCCAATGAGTTTATGCAAATGAGTCAACAAAAACAACAGCAAAAACAAAGTTTTAAAGATGAAATAGATAATTTCAGTTTAAATTTGACTATTGGCGGACAAGGTTCGGATATATTGATTGGCAATGGCAACTTTAGCTTTATGTTTGGCGATACCGTTTCTTCCGTCTTAGACACCACTGTTGCTTCATTATTTGGCATTATGCAACAAGAATTCACTAAAGATGGGCAGCCAGGTACTACTTTTACTTACACACCAGCCAATCAAAAAACGAAATTTATCAACAGTATGCTTAATGAAATAGCATCTCATGCAGACGATGTTACCTTTGGCGATATATTGGGTTATGAATACGCCGATAATGGTGCATGGGCTAAAACTAATGCAAGAGGATACAATCTATCAATCTCAGAAATACTAAAAGGACTACTTGGGACAGTATCTGACACTTTCGAAAATTCCATCCAAGCTTTATCTGAACCAGAACGCATAGTTAATGCATTAAAAGCGAGCTGGGGTACTGTTGCAGATATGGCAGAAAATACCTATGAAGCATTAGGTATGAAGGAAGCAATAGAAGGCTCCAAAAAAGCAGCGAAAAAAGCAGAAGAAGAGAAAAAAGCAGAAGAAGAGAAAAAAGCAGAAGACGACTCAGTAAAACCAGACGATAAAGACAAAGATGATAGCAAAGACAAAGATGATGACAAAGACAAGGCCAAAACTGGGACTGAAAAGAAAAAAGCCTTTGGGTTTGGTGGAATCAAATTACCGTCATTATTTGATTTAACTGCAAAGAACTTGATAGAAACCCTACAAGACTTGCCCGCATTGGCAAAAACGCTAGCCAGTAGTATTTCTTCTATTTCTTCAGAAGCCTCTAACATAAAAGAGGAAACGGTTAAATTTTTCTCAGATAGCGGGCATATGACTAATGATGGTGATCTATTTTTCAATATAGGTGCTCAAAACTTTGCATGGGGCGGCGATGGTAAAGATTTATTTGCATTAATGGGCACCAACAACAATGTTTGGGGTGGCAGAGGGGATGATGTTGCTTATGTTATTGGTGAAGGTAATACTATTAGTGGAAATGAGGGAAATGATAGCGCAGTTTATGTGGGGCAAAATCATATGTTTATTGGCGGTGAAGGCAATGATGTTGCTGTTGCTTCTGGTCGATACAATACTTTATTTGGTGGCACAGGAGAAGACCAACTTTGGGCATTTGGAGAAAGAGCTTATATCACAGGTAATAAAGGCGACGATTATCTAGTATCTACTGGTAATTATGGTAAAGTTTACGGCAATGAAGGCGATGATGTTGGGATCTTAATTGGTGCCTACAATAGGATGGATTTAGGTGAAGGAGATGACCATGGAAAAGTATTCGGCAATAGGAACAGAGTTTATTTAGCCAGTGGCAACGATGAGTTGGAAGTTGCTAGCCACCAATCTTTTGTTTTTGCTGAATCTGGTAATGATTATATATATATGCATAAAAACTCAACTGAAAACCAAATTGATGCAGGAGAGGGGGATGATTTACTGTATCTAGGAGGTGAAGACAATGTCGTAATTGGCGGTAGTGGTGCCGATGTATTTGTAGTTGGAAATGACAATATATCTAGCATCCTTTCTGTTGATGGTAGCGATTACATTACATTTGATTTAAACAGTTATCAGGATACTATGTATTATCGTGATAACAACGACCTTTTAATCAAACACCAATCACTGGTAAAGCCAGAGAAGCCAGCTGATGACGATTCAAATATTGAAATTGCTAAGCAATATAGATCTCAAGATGGAGAAGTTTTAATTGAGGATTATTTCTCTGATACTAATACCGATGCTAGTGGTGTAAAAATTTGTATTGATATTGACACCAAAAACAATCGTTATCATTATTTGGAAAAAGAGCAAGTGAGTAAATTGGTTGAATACATGTCAACTTTTGATTCGTTTGCTGACACTACAGGAGATCCCAACTATCAAAAAGAAGTTAATCAATTGTGGTCTAAGGCTCAAGTTGGGTATAATGTACCCTCAAGTATAAACAGCTTAACTTAAAAAATAAAAAAAAGTTTAAAAATCATAACATTAAAGGGAGACCTTTGCATAAATATGAATAATCATCAAAACGCCATCTTTCATCAAATTACAAACTTTTTAAAAAACACCCTTAGCCCTGCTAGGAGTGGATTTAAAAAATTTCCAATTTAATAAAATCTGTCATTTTGCTAATCATCCCTATTTATGCAAAGGTCTCAAAGGAAAAAAATGAATAGTAAAAATATATATGCGGATACAGTTAGCGCTATTAATGTCAATAACGGCATCGTTAAAATGCATTTGGTTGCCCAATCGCCTAATCAGGGAGTTACCAATAATAATGACGAAGCAAAGTTTGATGAACTAGGGGAAATCACTATGCCATTAAATGGTTTTCTATATATGTTGAGCGTTATTGAAGGGTTAATGCAAGATGAAAAAATGAAAGACATGATTGAACGCTTTCAAAAAGCAGGTATTATTCCAAGCGAACAAGATATTAAAAAAGCGCAAACAAAGTAATTTTTAACGATTTTTAGCGTTGCAACAAGTTTATCAATCAGTCTATACGCTATTCTTACTACTAAGAGAAGAGGTTTTAGGTAAGGATATTATCGCTCAAAATAGTGAGAATAGTGAAACAACACTTGATGAAGATAAACTACATTTATTTGCTAAACAAAACAAGTTAAAGCTTCAATTTAGTAAAGAAAAATTCTCTGCTAAAAAGTTACAAAAAAAAGCACCTTTTATTTTTTTCACTAAAGATAATTTACCTGCCGTAGTTGCTAGCATTTCTCAAGAGGGCGTATTAATTCAGCGCCCAGGAGAGGCGCCAGCTCAATTTACATTGGCTGATATTCAAAAAGTTTGGGGCGGCAAAGTCATTTTTGTTAAGGATACTAATAAATTCGGATTAGAATGGTTTTTACCTGAATTTTTACGCTATCGTAATATCTTGTTAGAAATTATTAGTTTTTCTTGTATTTTAAAAATTATTGCATTGGTACTGCCGTTAATTTTTCAAGTGGTGGTTGATAAAGTAGTGGTTAATAATGCCTTATCAACAATGGTTATTTTATTAGTTGCATTACTAAGTGCTAATATATTTGAAGTCGCCTTAACTGGCATACGCGAATATTTGTTATTGCATACTGCTAATCGTATTGATATTGGGCTAGGAATGCGTTTATTCAAGCATTTAATTCATCTGCCTATTGCTTTTTTTGAAAATAAATCTGTTGGGCTTTTGGTTAGTAGAGCGCAAGAGATTGATAGTGTGCGTGAATTTTTTACTGGCAAGGCTTTACTAGGTGCGATTGATTTTTTGTTTTTATTCGTCACTTTTTTTGTTATGTATTATATTTCGCCAAAAATAGCACTGGTAACCGTTGCGACTGTACCATTTTATTTTATTGGTGCATGGCTACTTACACCAAAATTAATAAAGCATATTGAGTTATCATTTAGCAAAAGTGCAAAAAATACTGCCTTTTTAACCGAATCCATTTCTAATAGTGAAACCATTAAAAGTATGGCGCTAGAAAGAGTTATGCTAAAGCGCTGGAATAAGCAAACTGATAGCATGGTAGAAGTTAATTACGCCTTACAAAAATTAAATACTTCCGCCTCTCAAGTGGTTAGTATTTTTTCAAAAGTTGTAGGGGTATTGGTTTTATGGCTTGCCGCAACTGAGGTGTTTGCACTTAGTATGACTATTGGACAGTTGATTGCTTTTAATATGTTGTTATCTATGTTTCAACAACCACTCAACCAACTTATTTCGTTATGGCAAGAATTTTTGCAAACAAAAATAGCAATTGAGAGATTAAGTAGCATTCTAAATACACCTGCAGAAAGAAAACAACATCAAAACCCTCATAAACTACAAGGAAAAATTGAGCTCAGGGATGTATCCTTTAAATACACATCAACTGGCAATTTAGTGCTTGAAGACATTAACCTAATTATTGCACCTGGAGAAAGCGTAGCATTAGTTGGTGGGTCTGGATCTGGAAAAAGCACGATTGCTAAGTTGATACAGGGCTTATACACTCCTGACTCTGGGGAAATTTATATTGACGATATTAATCTTAATAAGATAGATGTGCACTCGTTAAGAGAGCAAATCGGTGTTGTTTTACAAGACAATTATCTTTTTCAAGAGAGTGTGCGTGAAAATATTGCCCATAAAGACCCGACTTTGCCATTAGAGCAAGTTATCGAAGCAGCAAAAACCTCAGGTGCCGATGACTTTATTCGTAAAATGCAACTGGGTTATAACACTGAAATTCAGGAAGGTGGGAAATCTCTATCAGGAGGACAGCGACAAAGAATTGCATTTGCCAGGGCAATTGTTGACAAACCAAAATTACTCATTTTGGATGAAGCGACTTCTGCTTTAGATGAAGAGTCTCAGGCGTTAATTCGTCAAAATATGGCTAAAATATCACTTGGTAAAACGGTTATTATTATCGCTCATCGTTTATCCACTATCAAATCTTGTGACCGGGTAGTGGTTATTAATAAGGGTAAAATAACCAATATTTTATCTGGAGCAGACAAAGCTAAATACTTAAGCCTTATACCCGGATGAATTATCATTTATTTAAGAAAAAGTTTCTTTCAATTTTCAGTAGTAAAAAGACTGAAAATAAAGCCTTTGAGTTTTCCCCTACTTATTTACGAATTCAAAAACAAGCGCCGACAAATTTCTCTCGCATTATTGGCTGGAGTGTGGTTTTATTTGTGATTATTGTGCTTTTATGGTCTTATTTTAGTTATATTGCTATTTATGCAAATACTACGGGAAAGTTAATTGTTTCTGGAAAGTCGCAGCAAATTCAATCATTAAACACAGGGAAGATTGAAAAAATTTATGCCCAAGAAGGGCAGGTGGTAAAAAAAGGAGATGTATTGGTGCAACTTATTGACATAGAGGCAAGAACCTCCATTGTTAATCTGAAGGCAAAATTATCTTTTTACCAAAAAAATGAGAAAAAATTTAAATATATTTTTCCTATTATTGAACAAATAGAGCAAGGTGTAGCAATTCAAAACATCACTCAAGCCAATGCTGATACGCAGGCAACCCTAGAGTTAGAGGAGTTTTTTAAACAAATAGAGCAATTTAACTCCAAAATTAGTAACTTAGCTAAGGCGAGTAAAAATTTAAAGAGTGAAATTAAGTTAGAGAAATTAATTATAAAAAATACCCAAAAGCGCGCCAATATGTTTCAAGGGTTATTTGAAAGTAAAGACATTTCTAATTTAGAATTATTGCGAGCTCAAAAAGAATTGTTACAATCTCAAAAAGAATTGGCAAGTAAACAATCTAAACTACACGAATTAAGTAACAATCTAGATTTAGAGAAAAGCAATAAAAAGTTTGCCATCAGTCAAAATAAAAATAAAATTTATAAAGAATACCAAGAAAACCAATTAAAGGCTATTGAAACATTGGAATCGTTAAAAAAATATCGTGACCAACTACAATCAATGCGTATTTATGCACCAATAGATGGTTTTGTTCAGGCTATTGCCATTAACACAGTCGGCGGTGTGGTAACGCCTGCACAAGTGCTGATGTCAATTGTTCCTATGGGTAAACTTGCCTTACAGGCAGAAGTAAAAGTATTAAATAAAGATGTTGGTTTTGTGCATATTGGGCAGGCAGCAAATGTGCAACTAGATGCCTTTAACTATATCAAGTATGGCGCAATTGATGGTGTTGTTGAAAGCATTTATCAAGATTCTATTGAAGATAAAGAATTAGGCTATGTCTTCTTAGCCATCATCAGTCTTAAGGATAACACCATACAGTATAAGAAAAAAACAATTCCTTTGCATGCAGGCTTGTCTGTTGTTGCTAGGATAAAAACAGGGCAACGCCGTGTTATTGAATATTTACTATCACCTGTATTGGAGCATGTCAATGAAGGACTTAGAGAGCGTTAACGCCACTGTTGACAGCCGCGCTTTATGTTGTATCATTCAATTGTTAAAGCATTTTGAAAAAAACACCACATTAGAAAGTATTAAACACTTACTGGTTAACAGTCAAGAGGGAGTTTTAAGTGACTTTGAGTTAGTGTATGCGATTCAATGGGCAGGCATTAATGCAGAATGTGTGCAGGTTGAGTTCAATCAATCAAATAAACTACATCTACCTGTGCTTGTCAAATGCCAAAATAACTGGCTACTACTTGAAGAATTTGATGGCAATAATTTCAATCTATTTGATGGCACAGATAGATGGCAAATAGACAAACAAGATTGCCGTCAAATTTGGCAAGATACTTGTATTGTTGTTGCTAATAATTTGGAAGAATATGATGCCAATACTGTGCAAAATGTGCCTATTAAAAATGGCTCTATTTTTCAATGGTTCCTACCCTCAATTAAAAAACATAAAAAACAATTTTTAGCGGTGATTTTCATTTCTATTATGATTCAGTTAGTTATGTTACTTACCCCCTTATTGTTTCAATATCTTTTAGACAGTGCCTTGCCTAGTTTTAATCTTGCCAACTTGCAAACTGTTATGATAGCAATGCTGTTCTTCGCCTTAATTGACCCGATTTTTTTAATGATGCGTTCGTTTGCCTTTTCCAATCTTACTTCTAAAATTGATGCAGAGTTAACCAGCCGAATTTATGAGCATTTAATGCAACTACAATTATCTTTCTTCCAAGACAACCAAATTGGAAAAATAACCGCCTTTATGAGAGAAATGACAAATATTCGTCAATTTATGACAGGCAATTCACTCACTTTAGTTATTGATTTAATTTTTGTAATTGTGTTCTTTTCAGTAATGTTCCAGTATTCTGTATTTATGACTGTTATTGTATTGATATTTTTATTAATCTATTTTTTCTTTTGGTTGTTAATGGGGCCTATAGTGCGCAAAAAAAGTGAGAAATCCTTTGATGCAAATGCAGATAATATTGCCTTATTGACAGAAACTTTATACGGCATTCATTCTATAAAATCAATGGCAACGGAAGGCAGGTTCACCCGTCAATGGCAAAAACGACTAGGAAAATATCAACGCGCCTACGCACAAGCAGAAGTAACCAACATTTTTTCTATGCAAGGTATTTCGCTTATTAACAAAATAATGGTGATTGTAATTTTATGGATAGGTATTACTGAGGTACTGGAAGGCACTTTAACAATCGGTGCTTTTATTGCATTTCGAATGTATTCGAATTATGTTGCCGAGCCTGTGATTCGATTGGCACAAATATGGCAAGATTTTCAATATACTTTGGTATCTATTAAAAGAATTAGCTTAATTCTCAAAGAGCCTTTAGAAGAATTGCCAAAAGATATGTTTTTTAACAATATTTCAGGCGGTATTATTTTTAAAGATGTTTGTTTTACTTATCATCAAAATTTACCTTTAGTGTTATCAGACATTAATCTAGAACTAAAACCTGGTTGTATGGTTGGTATAACAGGACCTTCTGGATCTGGAAAAAGCACATTGAGCAAACTATTGCAAGCATTTTATCAGCCAACTAGAGGGGAAATAATGATAGATGGCTTGGATATTAGGACGCTTTCACCGACTGAATTGAGAATGAATATGGGTGTAGTTTTGCAAAATAGTGAATTATTTCAGGACACACTTATTAATAATATTAAAATTACCAACCCCGATATTACTATGGAACAATTGCAAAAGATTGCTGAAATATGTGGTGCAGATTTTATTGAAGAATTACCAGAAGGGTATGAAACAATGCTCAGTGAAAAAGGGGGTAATTTATCAGGTGGGCAACGACAAAGAATTGCCTTTATGCGTGCACTGGTCAATAATCCAAAGATTTTAATCTTAGACGAGGCAACCTCTGCCCTAGATTATGATTCAGAACGCATTATTTTAAATCATTTGCCAGAAATAAGAAAAAACAGAACCGTTATTTCAGTTGCCCATCGTCTTAATACCATCAAAGAGGCTGATGTGATAATTTTTATTGACAACGGAAAAATTACTGAGCAAGGCACACATCAAGAGTTAATAGATAAAAAAGGAGGGTATGCAAGACTTTATCATCTACAGCAACAAACATAATGCCGATAAAGAAAATCTTGCGCCTCAATTGGATTATAGGTATTGCATTATTTGGCGATGATTGGTTTGAAAAATTGAAAACAACTTATACGCCAAAAATCTCCTACCCATACTTTGTTTTATTTAGAGACCTTTGCATAAATATGAATAATCATCAAAACGCCATCTTTCATCAAATTACAAACTTTTTAAAAACACCCTTAGCCCTGCTAGGAGTGGATTTAAAAAATTTCCAATTTAATAAAATCTGTCATTTTGCTAATCATCCCTATTTATGCAAAGGTCTCATTTAAAAGGTGCAATTATAGCGTATTATTTGGGATGTTGTTTTCTGCTTTCAGGATGTTTACTTTGTCTGTTTTTTTTGTCTTGATCCCAGCTCGAGGAGCCATATTAAGAAAACCTGCTTTATTGCAGAATGGTTATAAATCAACCCCTTTTTGTGCTTTGATGTTTGCCCTAAAAGCGTGCTTAATATCCTTCACTTCACTCACTGTGTCGGCAATCTCAATTAAACTATCTGAAGCGGCTCTGCCAGTGATAACGACATGCTGGTTGTTGGGGCGGTTATTTAGGGTATTTAAGATATTGGTTTCGTCGAGGTATTGGTAGCTAATCATATAGGTGAGTTCGTCGAGAACGACAAGGTTGATGGATTCATCTTTTAGGTATTGTTCAGCAACTGCCCAAGTTTCTTTGGCTTTTTGAGTGTCGTATTCTTTATCTTGAGTGTCCCAAGTGAAGCCAGTTTTCATAAAGGTGGTTTGTATATTTTTTTGTTGTGCTAGAAAAGCATCTTCGCCTGTGTCTTGTACGCCTTTTAGGAATTTGACGATGGCAACTTGCATATCGTAGCCGAGTGCGCGACAGACCATACCGAGTGCGGATGAGGATTTGCCTTTGCCATTGCCTGTGAGTAGAACGATGATGCCTTTGTTAATGCTGGCTTCTTCTATACGAGCGTTGATGTGCGCTTTTTTGCGCTGCATGCGTTGTTTGTATTTATCGGGCACTATTTCAGATACTACTACGGAAATTTAACACAGGGACAATGCGTTGCACCAAGGTAAAAACCATTATTATTGCTGCTATTGTATATAAAGTTGTCGGGATTTCAATCACCGACCATTTTGCTAAATACGCAGGGAAATTAGCCCAACCTGTCTTGTTGAATGTTGTAGTAAAAAAGTAATAACTACTGGTAACAGCAAGCCATTGTACCGTCACAGTGGCGATAATCACAGATGCATTTTTAACAATATTATTATCCAAAGTCAATGAGCTGATATATTTACTCGACCAAAAAATACCGTAAAAAGTTAATGGCATTAGGCTATAAGCGGGGTAATGCAATTCGCACTAATTCCCTGATGCACAATCGCATAATTATCAATCACAACTGCACTAAAAATAATCACAAATGCTACCCAAAACTTACGAAAATATACGCCAGTAATGAATAGGGCGGGAATAGTAAAGTCAGGCAAATGCACAAATGCCGATACCCAATTACTATGACCACGCGTGGCAATCATTAATAACACCATAATAAATACGGCGAATAGTGTTGTGGTTTTGTTGATTTGATTTGTCATTGTTTATCTCTTTGAGACCTTTGCATAAATATGAATAATCATCAAAACGCCATCTTTCATCAAATTACAAACTTTTTAAAAACACCCTTAGCCCTGCTAGGAGTGGATTTAAAAAATTTCCAATTTAATAAAATCTGTCATTTTGCTAATCATCCCTATTTATGCAAAGGTCTCTCTTTTTAAATGTTGTTTTATTATTATGCAAAGGTCTCATTATATCTAAATTATTACTGAAAATCAGTAAAAACAAACCCATCTCGCTCAACTGTTTCTCCTTGTTTAAGGGCAACAGGTTTTGAAAAATCAGGTGAGTCATAGACCAAAGTGTGAAACTCGCCGTTTTCCCCGCAAAAGTCAATATGTGATGGTAAATCGGCAAGCAAATCGGGTTGATAATCTCTGCCTGCAAATTTTATGTCTAATTGTTTTGGATCAAGACAGGCAATTTTTGCTTTGATACCAATTTTGACGATGATTTGGGCGAGTGTTTTGGTGTCTATACCCCAGCAGGGGAAAATTGGCTCAATCCCTGTGCCGTCCATTTGTGCAATGCGATAATCGCGAATATCTTGCAAATATAAATCTCCAAAAGCAATTGCATCAATTTTATCCCGTTGCAACCGCACCACAAAATCCCCCATAATCCGTTCGTATTGCTTATTTGAACACGGATAAGGAATCTCAATAATATGCAAAGGCAATCCAATACTATCCGCTTGTGCCTGTAATAAACACAGACGCACCCCATGCATTGCCACTCGTTCAAATTTTTTATTCACCGTCGTAAAAAGACCTAAAAGTTCTATGCTTGGGTCTTTTTTGAGTAGGTGTAAGGCATAAGCACTGTCCTTACCACTACTCCACGAGAGCAGGGTGCATTTAGAATTTATAATTTAAACCAACTTCAATTGTTCTGCCGAGTTGATTGTAATCGCCACGAGTTTTATCTGTTTCAGTATTAAAACTTGCAATCGAGTATTTTTTATCGGTAGCATTATTAACATTTAATGATATTTGCATCTTGTCATTAATGCCGTATTTAGTTGATAAATTAAGTAATGTGTAGCCGCTTCTATCCCCATCGTATACCGTAGTAACTGACGACCTTCTAATTACTTGTATTCTTGAATTAAATTTACCGTATTGCTTACTAAGTGTTAAGTTTGTGATATCACTTGGTCGTCTAACTTTTGTAAGACTATTGTTTTTTTTGCTTTTAGAATGAATATGATTAAAGTTTATATTGTAACTATCAATATTAGCATTGACTGATAATTCAACACCTTTTGCGAGATAATCGCCGGTGTTAAAATACCTTGGGCTAGTGCCAGTATATCCACCATCCCAAGTAATGGCATCTTTTACCTTGTTTCTAAATATTTTTATAGATGAAAGACCCCAATAGTGCGTTTTTTCCACACCCAATTCTATACTTTTTGATTTTTCTGGTTGTAAATCTGGATTTGCACCCCAGCCATATAATCTACCGATAGAGGGTGCACTAAATGCTGTGCCGTAACCGCCTGTTAATTTAATACCGTTATTAAGATATTTAGCAAGCCCTAAGTTGTAAATAGTTTCATTGCCAAATTTACTATGTTTGATATATCGAGCACCTGTATTAATGTCAATACTATTGATATTTTTTTGCCAGTTTACAAATAGATTTTTGCTTGATAATTTTTGATTATCTGTGGTATTTTTATCATCAATTTTTGACAAGCCAACATTGAGTAGGGCAGCATCAATTTTTATATCATTAAGTAAAGTTATAGAGGTGCTTTTGAACTTATCACCAATGGTTGTGGCATTCAATCCAGTATTACGACTGACTGTAGTTTGGGCAAGAGATAATTTAGTTTTCCAAATATCACTAATTTTTTTATTAGCATTAATTGCTACTCTACTAAATTTTCTATCTCCTAAATTTTCGTTATCTTTACCATCAAAATTGTCATATTCGGCTTTGTTTCTATTTTTTAAGTAACTAATATCAAATTTTTCATTACCCACTTTAATTTGTGTGAAAACATTACTTAAGCCATCTTTTTCACCATTTGTATCAGTTCTAGCATCTATGCCATCTGTTGTATATTTTTCATGGTTAAATCTTATAAAACCATCTTTATCACCATTACTTGCTGATAGTGTGTAAGTTTTGGAATTATGTGTGCCAAATTTGGTGTTAACTGTTGCATGTTTTCCATTTGCGCCTTTTTTGGTGGTGATAGAAACAACACCTGCAATTGCAGATGAGCCATATAAAACAGACCCTGAACCTTTGACAATTTCTATTTTTTCAATATCACTAAGTGCAATGCCTGTTAATCCATAAGATATTGCTTTATTGCTGTCACTTAAGTCATTTATGCTAACACCATCAACTAAAAATAGAGTGTGGTGTGATTCACCGCCACGCATAAAGACAGCAGGTGTATTGCCCGTTGCATTAAACAAGCCAATACTTGGCACAGTGGCTAAAAAATCTAAAAAAGTATTAGCACCTGTCGCTTCAATATCATTCGCATCAAAGGTCAATGTTGAGGCAATTGAACCAATCACTGGGCTATCGGTGCGATATTCAGTATTGAGATAAATGGGAATAGGTCCGAGTGCTGCATTGGCATTTAGACTGACAACGAGTGTTGCTATAGGCAAGATTTTTTTCATGATTTCATCCTTGTGAGACCTTTGCATAAATATGAATAATCATCAAAACGCCATCTTTCATCAAATTACAAACTTTTTAAAAACACCCTTAGCCCTGCTAGGAGTGGATTTAAAAAATTTCCAATTTAATAAAATCTGTCATTTTGCTAATCATCCCTATTTATGCAAAGGTCTCCTTGTGAAGTTAAACAATAATAATTATGTATCGGACGATGTTTATCGTTATGATGCACAAATATCGTTGCGAGGACAGCGTCGGATTTGCACCAACTTCCATAATCAAGTAGGAAATTATAGAGTTTATAAATAGTATTATTTATCATAATATTAATAAAGTTTATGATAAAAGTTTGTATAATTAGTGAAATGAAAATCACATTAATGCGACATGGGGAAGTGGAAGGCGGTGCAAAATATCGCGGAGTGACAGATGATAGACTGACGGCAAAGGGGCTGATACAGATGCAACAGGCTGTTGAAGGGGTTGAGATTGGGGTGGTGTGGTCATCGCCTTTATTGCGTTGCTGTGAATTTGCTGAGTCGTTAGGTGATGTTGAGATTATTGCAAAATTGGCAGAGATTGATTTTGGTGATTGGGATGGATTGACCTATGAAGAGATTGTTAAGAGTAATGCGGAGAAAATGGCATTATTTCATCAACAGAAATATACACCACCTAATGGGGAGTCATTAAGGGAATTTAAGCAACGAGTTGAGGAGGTTTGGCTGGCATTGATGGAGCGAAATGAAGATATTTTGGTGGTAACGCATGCGGGAGTGATACGAATGATTTTGAAAATTGTATTGGGATTAAAATTTCAAAAAGTTTTTAATTTTATGATTGGATATGGATGTTTAGTCGTGTTGAAAATAGATACAAATAGTGGGTTTGTGCAATTAGAGCAGGTGAAGAATTTATGATTTATTTTATTTTAGGCGGTGCAAGGTCAGGCAAGAGTAAATTGGCTGAAAAAACTGCATTGGACAGTGGTTTGGAAATGGTGTATTTGGCAACCGCAACAGCAGGCGATGAGGAAATGCATGCACGGATTGAACGACACAAACGAGATAGGGATGAAGCATTTACCGTAATAGAAGAGCCGATTGAAATTGCCTCCGTGATTGAAAATATGGCAGGGGAAGTGTGTATTTTGGTGGATTGTTTAACTTTGTGGTTGTTGAATATTTTGGAAGATTCACAAAGAGAAACGAAGATTGACGAATTATTGCATGTGTTGGCAACGACTCAGCACACAGTGATTTTAGTGAGTAATGAAGTTGGAAGTGGGGTTGTGCCATTGAGTCCATTGGGTCGAAAATTTGTTGATGAAAGTGGATTTTTACATCAGAAAATTGCCAAGGTAGCAGACCGTGTTCAGCTTGTAATGGCTGGACTTAGCGTTAATTTAAAAGAGACCTTTGCATAAATAGGGATGATTAGCAAAATGACAGATTTTATTAAATTGGAAATTTTTTAAATCCACTCCTAGCAGGGCTAAGGGTGTTTTTAAAAAGTTTGTAATTTGATGAAAGATGGCGTTTTGATGATTATTCATATTTATGCAAAGGTCTCTAAAAGGAAAATGATATGTGGTATTTAGAAGCAGTAAAAAAGATTGATAAAGCGATAGAGCAACAAGCAATTGATAGACAAAATGATTTGACTAAACCGAAAGGTTCATTAGGTTTGTTAGAAGGATTGGCGACAAGATTGGCAGGGCGACAAGGAGTAATAAAGCCTAATGTTGATAAGATTCAAATTAGTGTTTTTGCAGGAGATAGCGGTATTGCTGATGAGCAGGTATCCTTATTTCCACAAGTGGTAACGATGCAAATGGTGCAGAATTTTGTGAGTAAAGGGGCGGCGATTACGGTGCTGGCAGAGCAATATCAGGCAGATTTTGAAGTCATTGATGTAGGGGTTGCAAATCCTTTAATTGAGACGATAGGTGTGGTAAATCAGCGTGTGGCAGATGGAACGAAGAATTTTGCAATAACACAGGCGATGAATAAAGATGAATTGCAAAGTGCGTTGAATGCAGGGCAAGAGTGCGTGATGCGTGCGGAAAATAAAGGGGTTACTTTATTTATCGGTGGCGAGATGGGGATTGCGAACACCACTTGTGCGACGGCGATTTTGTGTGAATTGTTAGGTAAAACAGCGTCAGAATTAACAGGTGCGGGCACAGGATTGGATGACGCAGGTATTGAGCGTAAGGTGGCAGTGATTGGCAAAGCATTGGATAAATATCAGGTGGGCAATAATCCACTAAAAGCATTGCAAACTTATGGCGGATTTGAAATTGTGGCATTGGCAGGGGCTTATATTGCTTGTGCTCAGCGTGGAATTAGCATTTTGGTCGATGGATTTATTTCTACTACGGCGGCGTTGGCAGCCGTTAGAATTAATCCACAAGTGAAAGAATGGATGGAGTTTTCTCATCAGTCGGCTGAAAAAGGACATCGGTTGGTATTGAAGGAATTGGGTGTTAAGCCGATTTTGGATATGGGTATGCGATTGGGTGAAGGCAGTGGTGCTAGCGTGGCAATTGGAATTATGAAATCGGCATGTTGTTTACATAATAATATGGCTACTTTTTCTGAGGCGATGGTGTTGGAAGGCAAATGAGAGCGTTTTTTATTGCAGTGCAATTTATGACTAGAATCCCTGTGCCAATGCTTGGGGATATTGGTAAAAAAGAAATTGGTTTTTCGGTATTATTTTTCCCTTTAGTCGGATTATTGATTGGATTAATTTTGGTGGCAGTTGGGCATTTTCCATCACTTTCTGTGAGTGCAACAGCAGTTGTTTTGTTAATTGTAGCAACACTGATTAACGGGGCATTGCATTTAGATGGGCTGGGTGATAGTGCAGATGCGTGGCTTTCTGGGGCAAAAAAAACACGGGCATTAGAGATTATGCAGGACTCGCATATTGGCAGTGCAGGCGTGGTGTCTATTGTGTTAATTTTGTTAGCAAAGTATGTATTTTTGTTAGAAATTAATATCTTGGAATTGTTGATAATGCCCGTGGTGTCAAGGACAATGCCGATTTTTTTGATGTTGAAATTTAACTATGTGCGTGAGAATGGAATTGCACGAGATATGGTAGATTTTGTGCCGAGAAAAATGGCAATGGCGATAGTGATGATGGTGCTGAGTATTGCCGTGTGGGTGAATTGGATGGGTGTTTTGATGATGTTAGTCGGCTTGTCTTTTTTGGTGCGAACAATGCAGGCGAGATTAGGGGGTTGGACGGGCGATGTATTAGGTGCGGTGATTGAAATTAGCGAAGTATTATTTTTATTGGGGTGTATTTTGTGATTGAAATTAGTCATTTAAATTTGATACAGGCATTGAAAAAGTACGGTAATGTATCGGATGCAGCAGACAGTTTATTTATTACCCAGTCGGCATTATCGCACCAAATTAGACGACTGGAAACACTATTGGAAACGCTGATTTTTGTGCGTCATTCTGACCCACTGAAACTCACACCACATGGGCAACAATTATTGGATTTATCAAATGAGGTGTTGCCACGGATTCAGAATGCAGAACAACAGTTATTGCAAGCGGAAGGCGGGCGATTGAATATTGCGATTGAATGTCACAGTTGTTTTGATTGGCTGATTCCGACTTTAGATGTCTTTCGAATAAAACAACCAACAGTGGATTTTGATTTGTCATTGGCGTTCAGTTTTCAGCCAATGGAAGCGTTGAAAAATTATGATGTGGATATGGTGGTGACTTCCGACCCTATTAATGATAAGAGTTTTGAGTATTTTCCATTGTTTAGCTATCAAATGTTGATGGTAATGTCATTTGAAAATTTATTGGCAAAGAAAGCCTATTTACAGCCCAAAGATATTAAAAATCAGACGCTCTTAACCTATCCAGTGAGCCACGATAGATTAGATGTGTTCAATTATTTTCTAAAACCTGCCAAGGTAACACCAGCGACGCGTAAGGTAGAACTGCCGTTGATGATGATGCAATTGGTGTTGAATAATCAAGGTATTGTAACGATGCCAGAATGGGCGTTAACTGACACTCAAAAAGAGCAAATTGCGCTCAAACCATTAGGCAAAGACGGCGTGTGGCGGGTGTTGTATCTCGCAGTACGCAAGGTAGACTTTGAGTTGGAATATATCCAAGATTTTATGGATATCGCCAAAAAAGTTTCTTTTGATAATTTGGATAATATCAAAGACTCGTCAGGTTATTGAATTCTGATAAAATTGTGCTTTAAATTAATCAACAAGGAGTTTGTTAAAATGAGTCAAGTTTACAACTTTAGTGCAGGACCTGCGATGCTGCCAGTACAGGTGATGAAGCAGATGAAAGAAGAGTTATTAGAATATGGTAACGCTAAAGCATCAGTGATGGAAATTTCGCATCGTGGTGCGGATTTTATGGCGATGGCAGAGAAATCTGAACGAGATTTGCGTGACTTGATGAATATTCCTGATAATTACAAAGTGTTATTTTTACAAGGGGTGCGTCGTCGCAGTTTTCTATGGTGCCGATTAATTTATTGCGTGGCAGAACTGCAGCGAATTATGCACATACGGGGCATTGGTCGAAAAAGGCGATTGCCGAGGCACAACGATATTGTGATGTCAATATTTGCACAGATAGTTCGGATAATAAATATACTGATATTGCGGATTTCAAGGATTGGCATATTAATGAGAAGGGTGCTTTTTTGCATTACACACCAAATGAAACTATTGCAGGTTTGGAATTTGACTATATCCCAGAAACTGAGCAACCACTGGTGGCAGATATGTCTTCAACGATTTTGTCGCGTGAAATTGATGTGTCAAAATATGGGGTGATTTATGCGGGGGCGCAGAAGAATATTGGGATTGCTGGTTTGACGATTGTGATTGTGAGAGAGGATTTGGTGGGTAATGTGGCGGCTCATCAGCCGATTTTATTTGATTATGCGACACAGATAAATAACGATTCAATGTATAACACCCCATCAACTTACCCTTGGTATGTAGCAGGTCGTGTGTTTGAATGGCTGAAAGAACAGGGCGGTTTGAGTGTGATGGCAAAGATTAACGAGCATAAGGCGAAGACGCTTTATGCGGCAATTGATGGCTCTGATTTTTACTCAAATCCTGTAGTAGAAAGATACCGTTCTTGGATGAATGTGCCGTTTTTATTGGCGAATGAAGACTTAAATGGTTTGTTCTTAGAGCAGGCAGCAGAACGCGATTTAATTACCTTGAAAGGGCATCGTTCGGTGGGCGGTATGCGTGCCAGTATTTATAATGCAATGCCACAGAAAGGGATTGATACCTTGGTGGGCTTTATGCAAGATTTTGAGAAAGAAAACGGATAAAAAATTATGTTTACAATACAAACGCTGAATAATATTTCCCCTGTTGGTTTGGATAAATTACCGAGAGATAGCTACGAAATTGCATCTGAAATGAGCAATCCTGATGCGATTTTGGTGCGTAGTGCGAAGATGCACGAAATGGAAATTGGCAACAATCTGAAAGCCGTTGGCCGTGCAGGGGCAGGGGTGAATAATATTCCACTAGATAAAATGAGTGATAAAGGCGTGGTGGTTTTTAATGCACCAGGTGCGAACGCAAATGCAGTGAAAGAGTTGGTGATTTCGTCAATGTTACTTGCCAGTCGCAACATCTGTCAGGCGTGGGATTATGTTAATCGTTTGCCATTGGATAATCTCAAAACTGCGGTGGAAGATGGCAAAAAAAATTATGCAGGTTCAGAATTACCAGGTAAGACGCTTGGTATTGTCGGCTTGGGTGCGATTGGCGTGCAGATTGCCAATGCGGCTGATGCATTGGGTATGAAAGTGGTGGGTTTTGATCCGAATATTACCATTAAAAGTGCTTGGAAACTCTCAGCCGATGTTGAACAGGCGTTGAATATTGATGAATTATTTGCGCAGAGTGATTTTGTTTCTTTTCATGTGCCATTAGTGGAAGGCACCAAAAATTTACTCAACGCAGAACGCATTGCCTTGTTACCCGCGGGGCAACGATTTTGAATTTTGCACGAGATGGGATTATTGATGAAGATGCATTGATTACTGCATTAGAAGCGGGCAAAGTTAAATATTATGTGACGGATTTTCCGATTGATGATAAAAAAGACCACGAACGCGTGATTGCCTTGCCACACTTGGGTGCATCCACGGCGGAAGCAGAAGATAATTGTGCAGTTATGGTGGCAAATCAAGTGAAAGATTATCTTGAAAATGGCAATATCACTAATTCAGTCAATTTTCCAGAGGCAAAAATGCCACGATTAGGCAGTGCGCGTTTGTCCATTGCCCATCAAAATATCCCTAATATGGTCGGGCAAATATCCACCATTCTTGCCGATGCAGGGATAAATATTATCGATATGCTAAACAAATCACGAAACGAAATTGCTTATACTTTAATTGATTTGGAGAGTGAAATTTCTGATACAGTGGTCGGTAGTTTGCAACAAGTTGAAGGTGCATTGAGCGTTAGAGTTTTATAAAAGGTAAAAAATGGCTAAAACATTAGAGGAATTAAGAATTGAAATTGACGCATTGGATAAAGAAATCCAGTCATTAATTGGTAATCGTGCAGAGCTTGCATCAGCTGTTGCCGAGGTCAAAAAAACATCAGATGATAAAGCAGTTTTTACCGCCCCGAGCGTGAAGCACAAGTATTACGCAAAGTCATTGAACGCAATGATAACCCCATCAAAGATAAAGATATGGCACACATATTCCGTGAGATTATGTCAGCTTGTTTGGCACTTGAACAGGGTATTAATATTGCTTATTTAGGACCTGAAGGCACTTTCACTCAAGAAGCTACGCTTAAACATTTCGGCATGCAGTTTCAACTCTAGACTGTGCCAGTATTGATGAAATTTTCCATCAAGTGGAAAAAGGCAATGCAAATTATGGCGTTGTACCGATTGAAAATTCATCAAACGGTGTGATTGGTGCAACGATTGATATGCTTTATTCTCAAGGTTTAAAAATTTGCGGTGAAGTGGAGGTTTCAATCCAGCATCAACTAATGATGGCAGACCAATCTAAAGAAATAAAAGTGATTTATGCACACCAACAAGCATTAGACCAATGCCATCGTTGGCTTGAAAATCATTATCCAAATATCGAATTAAAAGCAGTTGCCTCTAATGCCTTAGCCGCACGCATCGTCAAAGATGAGCCAAATGCGGCGGCGATTGCATCAAAAGTTGCGTTAGATTTATATACTTTAGAGCGAGTTGCTAAAAATATTGAAGATAAGGCAGGCAATGTTACCCGCTTCATCGTGCTCAGCAAAGAAGAAGTGCCATCTTCAAACAAAGACAAAACTTCCCTATTAGTCGTTACCAAACACGAAGCAGGTGCATTATTTGACTTGCTCTCACCCTTCAAAGAACAAGACATCAATGTCCTGCAAATTGCCCGCCATCCTATGCCTGGCATTAAATGGGAATATATGTTTCTAATCGACATCGAAGGCCATCAGCAACAAGAACACATACAAAAAGCCTTGGCAAAAGTGTCAGATGAAGTACTTAATCTGATTATTTTAGGTTCTTATCCTGTTGCGGTTTTGTAGCGGCTACAAGTTAAGGAATCGCCAAAATTTATCCACTTTTACAAGAGCAAAAAAATATGAGTATCTGCCCCGCCATCAAATCCCTGCAACCTTACCAAGGCGGTAAACCCATCAGCGAATTACAACGAGAATTAGGTTTGGACAAGGTGGTGAAATTAGCCAGTAATGAAAATCCATTGCCCACCAGTCAAAAGGTGCGAGTGGCAATTGAGCAGGCAGCAAGTGAGATAGGGCGTTATCCTGACGGTAATGGATTTGAGTTGAAACAGGCGATTAGTCGGCATTTATCAGTGTCAGCGGATGGGATTACTTTGGGCAATGGTTCAAATGATTTGTTGGAATTGGTCGCCAGAGCCTATGTGTGTGATGCCTGTGATGAAGTGATTTTTTCGCAGTATGCGTTTGTGGTTTATCCATTGGTAACACAGGCGTTAGGTGCAAAGGCGGTGGTAACACCTGCCAAAGATTTTGGGCATGATTTAGAGGCGATGTTGTCAGCAATTACCAATAACAGCAAGTTGATATTTATTGCTAATCCGAACAATCCGACAGGTACATTATTGAGCGATGACGCGGTTTATGCGTTTTTATCAAAAGTACCAAACACAGTAACAGTAGTATTAGACCAAGCCTATATTGAATATTTAGATGCCGATGATAATGCGATTGGATGGCTACAAGAATTTGATAATTTGATAATTACACGCACTTTTTCTAAAGCGTATGGATTGGCAGGTTTGCGGGTTGGTTATTCGATTTGCTCGGCTAAAATTGCCGATTATCTCAATCGCATTCGTCAACCATTTAATGTCAATCACATTGCCCAAAGTGCGGCAATTGCAGTATTAGCAGACAAAGAATTTATCGCCCAATCAGTAAGTAAAAATAAACAAGGATTGATGCAACTTGCCAAAGGTTTTGACGCACTCGGCTTATCTTACATCCCCTCTTCTGCGAATTTCATTGCCATCAAAGTAAGTGATGCAATGGCAATTTATCAGCAGTTATTAGCACAAGGTTTTATTGTCCGCCCCGTTGAAATGCCAAATTATGTGCGTATTTCTGTAGGTACGAAAAATGAGAATACCGCATTCCTTGATACATTAAAATCACTAATATGAATAAAATTTGCATTATCGGCGTTGGATTGATTGGTGGCTCATTCGCACTCGGCTTAAAAAAAGCCAAAAAAGTGCAAACGATTGTCGGCTACGGCAGAAATGAAAACAATCTGAAACAAGCACAAGATTTAGGCGTGATTGACACCTATAGCACAGACATTACCAAAGCATTATCAGCCGTAGATTTAGTATTGATTGCAACGCCTGTGAATAGCTTTCAAAGCATTTTTGAAATGATCAAACCGCATATTAACAGCGATGTAATTATCTCAGATGTCGGCAGCACCAAAAGCAGTGTGATTGCGACCGCCAAAGAAGTATTCGGCACAATACCTGAGAATTTTATTCCCGCACACCCGATTGCAGGCAAAGAGCAAAGTGGGGTGATAGCAGCTGATGGCAGTTTGTTTGAGGGCAAGCGTGTTATTCTCACACCAACAGAGAATGCAAATACCCAAGCAGTGGTTAGCGTCAGTGAATTATGGGAAGCAATAGGAGCAAAGGTGGAAATTATGAGCGATAAAAAACACGATGATTTATTAGCGATGACATCGCATTTACCGCATATGTTGGCGTTTTCATTAATGGATTATTTGATGGAAAGCGATTCAAATGCACTCAGTTATGCAGCAGGCGGATTTAAAGATTTTTCGCGTATCGCATCATCAGATGCATCAATGTGGCGTGATATTTGTATCAATAATCCTGATGAAATTACCAAGCATATTAAAGGTTTTCAACAAAGTTTAGATAAACTTTCGCGCCTAATTAAAGAAGGTCAAGCACAAGAAATAGAAGCATTATTCGCACATGCAAAAGCAGCAAGGGACGATTGGTTAAATGTCTAAATTTATCATCCAACCTGCCAACACACTCAGCGGCAGTATCAAAGTCCCAGGCGATAAATCAATCTCACATCGCTGCATTATGCTCGGTTCATTGGCGAATGGAACAACAGAAGTCAGCGGCTTTTTACAAGGTGAAGACGCACTCGCAACACTCAAAGCATTTCAAGCAATGGGTGTTGACATTCAGCGAAAGGGCGATAAAGTTACAATCCACGGCGTCGGCTTACACGGCTTAAAAAAACCAAACACACCACTTAACTTAGGCAATTCAGGCACCTCAATGCGTTTAATGTCAGGGATTTTAGCAGCACAAGATTTTGATTCTGAACTGCTAGGCGATGTCTCATTATCCAAACGCCCAATGAACAGAGTGATTGACCCATTAACAACAATGGGTGCAGTGATTGAGAGCAATGATGGCAAACCACCTCTAAAGATTAAAGGCGGGCAATCACTCAAAGCCATTCATTATAATTTGCCAGTTGCCTCGGCACAAGTTAAGTCCTGCGTATTGTTAGCAGGTCTATATGCACAAGGCAATACCTGCATAACCGAACCAGAAACCACACGCGACCACACCGAACGAATGCTCAAAGGACTTGATTATCAAGTGAACATTACCAACAATACAATATGTCTGACAGGTGGCAATGAACTCACTGCCACACAATTTCAAGTGCCAAGTGATATTTCATCAGCAGCGTTTTTTATGGTAGCAGGCTGTATCGCACCGCAATCAAACATCACCTTAAAAGGAGTCAATATCAACCCAACCCGCACAGGCGTGATTGACATCTTAAAATTAATGGGTGCAAAATTAACCGTATCAAATAAGCGTGAGATTGGAGGCGAATTGCTGGCTGATATTTGCGTGCAATCATCAGAATTAAAAGGCATCAATATCCCATCAGAATTCGTCCCCCTAGCGATTGACGAATTCCCCGCCATTTTTATTGCCGCAGCCTGCGCACAAGGTGAAACCGTTTTAACAAACGCTAAAGAATTACGCGTAAAAGAATCCGACCGCATTCAAGTAATGGCTGATGGGCTAAATATCCTAGGCATTAAAAACCAAGTCCTAGAAGATGGAATTAAAATTCAAGGAGGCATTTTCCAAAAACCAACAAACACAATCCAATCCCATCACGACCACCGTATTTCTATGTCATTTGCAATAGCATCATTGCGATGTAAATATGCGATTGAAATTGACGGCGTGGACAATGTAGCAACTTCTTTCCCTAATTTTGTAGCACTTTCCAACTCTATCGGAATGAACATCAAAGAACTTTAAACCGCACCCCTTGACAAGGTCGAACCTTGTCAATACAAATATAAAAAAAGCACCCAATCAGTGCTTTTTTTTCATTCCCTAAAAACCAATCTTAATAACCACCTTTCCGCTTAGTCTCAGGCAATCCAGCAATCTTCCCCGCTTGCTTCGCAGGACCCTTAGGGAATAAAGTATATAACTCTTTAGTCGTTAATTTACCTTCCCAGTCATCTTTCAAACCCTTAACCATATTGCGTTCATTAGGCTGATTCGCATTATTATTCACATACTCTTCACGCAAAAAAGCAATTAACTTAAAACTGTCTTCTGTCAAATTAACCCCTTCTTCTTCTGCAAATTCGCGTGCAATATCTTCATTCCAATCATTTAAGTCAACCAAGTAACCATGTCCATCTCTTTCTAAATCAGCTAATGCCATTTTGTTTTCTCCGTGATATAAGTAAAGGGAAATATTATATAATAACTCCTTTTACTTTTGACCATTATTTTATGACTATCGAAAACGCCTCCTCATTTCTAGCGTGGGATGTCTCCTCTTATCTCGCAACATTTCTCATTATTGCCTTTATCATCGTCGCTTCAGACCATTTTTTTATGGGCGGAGCAGCACTTAACAAACCAACGACAAAGAAATTCCTACTAACCAAATGGCTATATTTCGCCTGCTTCCTAAGACTAAATAAATCAGAAAAATACCACCACCGCTCCAAAGCCGTGCAACTCTGTGCAGAATTCTACCCCGTATTATTACTGGTATTTTTACTCAGAGGCTTCATTGCCGAACCATTTAGAATCCCATCTAATTCAATGATGCCAACTTTTTTAACCTACGATTTTTTATTAGTAGAAAAACTCTCCTACGGCATCCATTTACCCGTTTTTAATACAGAACTAATAGACATCAACGACCCAGAGCGAGGCGATGTAATCGTATTCAGATACCCAAATTACGAACACCAAAAAGCCTACAAAGGAGCAGATTTTATCAAACGCGTGATTGGCATCCCAGGCGACAAAATTGAATATATCAATGACAAACTTACCGTCAACGGCACAGCAATTAAATACAAAAATATTGGCACCTACAAAGGCATAGAAAAAGGCACAGGTATGACAGGATACAAACACAAGCGTGAAATGCTAGCCCCCAACCCACACAATATTTTGTTATCACCTAACACAAATTCCAGAAATGTTAAATTAATCGTCCCCCAAGGGCATTATTTTGTAATGGGAGACAACCGTGCACACAGCAGCGACAGCCGTTTCTGGGGCTTTGTCCCAGAACAATACATCATCGGCAGAGCCTTTTATATCTGGGCACATGCCGATATTGGTGGCATATTTTCCGCCAACCCTCTACAAGCGTTAAAAACCTTTACCTTAAATAGAAATGGAATCATTGATTAAAACCCAAACAAAAGCAAAGCAACAAAAGTCAAACATTGTCATTCTTAATACCTGACTTTCTTAGCACCTCTTGACACAACCTATTTTTTATGGATAATACCCAACTTATGAAATTTACATATAGCACAGCACCGCAGTCGCGCGTGTTTATTTAAACAGTAAAAGTCTTTTAAATCCCAAGTCAAAACCCCAAGCCACTCTTAGTGGTTTTTGGACATTCATTAATTTTTTACACAGACTACTGAGCAAATTCAGCAATACCCACAAGAAAACACCACACGCCTACATTTTTTCCACCCCCGAAAAACAAATCGAACTCGGGCTAGACGGCGCACAACTCACCCAATTCCAAACCTATCTCAATCAATTTGCCGACGATATGAAAGCCTACCTCGACCCAGCCCAACGCACCAAAGTCATCACCCAACAAATTCACGACGACTACAAAACCATCAACAGTTGGATAGGACATCTAAGAACCGGCATCAAAGCCAGCAAAAGAGACACCCTCACCGACCAAGACTACGCCTCCCTATTCATCCACAAAGACAAAACCACCCGCACCAAACACACCGAAATTGACAGCGTCCCCACCCTAGAAGTCAAATCCCAAAGCGGTGGCACGCTTACCCTCGGCGTTTTCGTCGCTGGCAGTGAAATCCCCATCAAACCAAAATTACCCGAATTTGTCAAAAACATCGAACTATTTTGGTGCTTCGACGAAAACCAAAACCCACCCATAAACATCACCCAACACAACCAAACCTTCGCCACCGCCAGCCCCAAAATCATCATCAACAAAGCCGACGAAGGACAATACTGCCACCTCATCGCCTACTTCATCCTCCCCAACGGCACCAAATCCCAACCCTCTCAAGTGTTGAGTTTTATTGCCAGCACCATTTAACCCATTTACTTTCCCTTAGGAGTTATTATTATGAATACCATCAACACACTTTCTCGTTTTGTTATCAGTGCTTTTTTGCTTTTGCTTACCACTCAAGCCTTTGCCACCCTTAACCCTAACCCTGCTACTCAAAAACTTTATTGGGATAAAAGTGGAACAAATGGCGAACTCAAATGGACGAGTTACCTTAATGATAAAAGTTTTGAGATAAAAAATAATAGAGGCACTACTATAGATAATATAAGCACTATTATAACGAGTTGTATTGTTATTTTTAATACTAGTGAAACCTATAAAGAAGGTAGTGAATTTGTCACAAAATGGAGTGAATGTGGAGCAGACACAGCAAATTTTCCTGCAAAAGCAGGAGCCACAGTAACAGCAAGTTTTGGTGGCACTAGACTTGCTACTGACTACACCCTCTGCCTACTTGACCCAGACCAACCAGGCAAAGCCGATTGTGGCAGTGGTTATAAAAGTCTTAGTCTTTCCATTGCTTCCGACGCAACAATCACCGCCAACGAAGGTGCAAACAAAACCCACACTTTAGTAGCCAGCGATAATACTGCCACCTTTAGCATTCTTGAAGACACCAGTGGTTTATTCAACCTCAACAACAACACCCTAACTTTTAACGGCAGCACCACCGACTTTGAAACGACCCCCAACACCTACACCGTCAAAGTCAAAGCCTCCACCGGCACTGGCGACGACAACAACGCCGAACAAGTCATCACCCTTACCCTTACCGATGTCAACGACGAAACCCCCACGGATATTAGCCTAAGTAGGAGCGACATTAACGAAGGTGCAGGTAGTGCGAACTCAGCAATAGGCATACTAACAACCACCGATGCAGATGCCAACAATACATTTTCTTACACCAGTAATAACGCTGATTTTACAATTACATCCACTGGCTCATTAGTTAATAAATTTGCCCAAGACTATGAAACCGCCCAAACCCAAACCCTTACAATCACCGTTGATGACGGTGCAGGGAATACCTTTGACAAAGAATTCACCATCACCATTAACGACATAGACGACACCGCCCCAACTAATATCGCCCTAAGCAACAACAACATTGTTATCGGTGCAGCGGCGAACACCACCATCGGCACGCTTTCTGCTGATGATGTTGACACCACCACCGCTCTAACTTACAGCGTTGACGACACCACCAACTTTATTATTGCTGGTAACAAGTTACAAATCAAACAAGTAACCACCGCCGCTGCCACACACAACATTAAAATCACCGCCAGCGATGGCACTAATACCTCCACTGAACAAGACTTTACTATTAATGTTATCAGCAACCCCAACCCAGCCGACATTACCAACCCCAACAACATCAGTCGTGCAGAAGGCACCAGCAAAACCGCCTTCACCATCACTGCCACCGACATCGGCAACACAGCCTTAACCTACGGCATCAGCGGCACAGACGCTGGTCAATTTGATATTAACGGTGCCGTTGTTAGCTTTAAAACTGCCCCTGATTTTGACGCCCCAACTGACAATGGCAACAACAATGTTTATGACCTTATATTAGAAGTCAACGACACCCTTTCCACCACCACCCAACCCATCGCCATCACCAACCTCAACGAGCAAACCCTCACCGTCAACAACCAAACCCTCAGCGTTGATGAAGACGCAGCCGTTGATGCCGTCGTTGGCACCATTACCACCACAGGCTCACCCACTGCTTTTAGCATTACCGCTGGCAACACCGATGGCTTCTTCAAAATCAACCCAACTACAGGACAAATCCAAGTCGCCGCTACAGGTTTAGATTATGAAACCACCAAAACCTATACCCTAGCCGTTGAAATCACAGGCACTGATGCCGATGCCAAAACTGCCAATATCACCATCACCCTCAACAACCTCGCCGATATCCTCGCCGAACAAACCCCAACCGTCAACGCTGGCAACAACATCACCACCAGCATCAACAAAACCGTTACCCTCAGTGCCACAGGTAATGACCCTGATGGCGACAACGCTACGCTAACTTACGCTTGGACACAAACCGCTGGCGACAGTGTTACTTTAACCAATGCCAACACCAAAACTGCTACCTTTGCCACCACCAGTGCCATGGAAGGCAAGGACTTCACCTTTAGCGTTACTGCCAGCGATGGCACCTACACCAGTGCCGCTGACAGTGTTACCGTCAAAGTCAACAACAATGCCGAAGTCATTGCCACTGCCGTGCGTAAAGAATCCAAAGTCGCTGCCAAAGTTTTGCTTGCTAGAGTCAGTAAAACGGTGATGGGCAGATTGTCACATCTGCGTCGTCAAAAGAACCAAAAAAGTGGTTTTACTGCTAACGGCTTTGTCAACGGCATTAAAGTCAGTTTTACCGATAACAACCTCGGCACGGCGTTTAATCAAGTGCTAAATGCCAACGGAATGTCCAGCACCATTCCCACCCCTAATCACAAGATTAACCGCTGGGACACTTGGACAAGTGCCAAAATCATCATCGGTGAAAGCAACGGCACAGGCACTAATAAAACCGAGTTCAACCTCAAATCCATCAATGTTGGACTTGACAGACGCATTGACAAAACCAAAACAATCGGTTTCGCTTTAGGCTTAGGCAAGGAAGACCGTAGCGCCACCGGCACCGACTTCACAGGCGATGTGGACACCACCCAATACACACTCTCCAGTTACGGTGCATTAGAACTCAACCAACACACCGCCATCGAAGCCGTCCTCGGCATTGCCAAAGGCACCCACAAAGTCAACTCCACCACCATCAGCGACAACCAAAACAGCAACGGCTACTTCGCCTCCGTTGCCTATCGTGCTGATTTAAAGGCTAAAGCGCTGAATCTCTCTCCTTTCGTGCGCTACGACATCAGCCGCATCAAAATGAAAGCCACCGACGCCTTAACCAACAGCGAAACCACCACCGACGAAGCCCTTGCCATCGGCGTTGACATCAATCACACCAGCGATTACGAAGACGGCAACCTCACCCGCTTCGCCAACCTCGAATACAAATCCGACATTCGCAGAGAAGGTACCACCTACATCAGCCAAAACGCCGAGCAAGAAATAAGCCTAAAACTAGGCATCACCTACCAAAAAGGCGACACCAACACCACCATCAACTACCAACGCACCCAATCCACCAACAACAAAGCCCACAGCAATGGCATCGAAGGCACCCTCCGCTGGAAGTTCTAATTGACAAGGTTCGACCTTGTCAAAAGATGTTTTAGTTTTTTTGTTGTGCAGGTTAGTTGGTTGCTGACCTTAAAAAGGATAATCTTAGGATTGTCCTTTTTTAATGTGTTTTAAAAGTGCGTTGAGCTCTTCTTCGGTTTGGTAGTGGATGATGATTTTACCTTTGTTGCCATTGGTTTTAATCTCGGTTTTTGAGTTGAGTTCCTTTGTCAAAGTGTTTGATAGTGCTTCAATGCGAGGGTCAACTTGATTAAATTTGACTGGCTTTGGATTGAGGGTGCGTTTGACTAGTTCCTCGGTTTGACGCACGGAAAGTTGTTTTTTTGCGACTTGGTTGGCGACTTCAAATTGTTGTTCTGTTGCTAATGGTAATAAAGCACGACCGTGACCCATTTCTATTTTGCCACTACTGAGTAAGGCTTTAACCTTATCATTGAGTTGTAACAAGCGGATTAAGTTACTAACACTGGAGCGAGACCGACCAACGACATGTGAGATTTCTTCGTGCGTCATTTTAAAATCTTCGATTAATTGTCGCAGGGCTTTGGCTTCTTCAAGCGGAGTAAGGGCTTCGCGTTGGATATTCTCAATCAGACCGATAGCAAGTGCCACCTGATCATCAATTTCACGAACGATAACAGGGACTTCTTTCAGCCCTGCAATTTTGGCAGCGCGCCAGCGTCTTTCACCAGCAATGACTTCGTATTTATCGTAGGTAATTTTGCGAACAACTAGGGGTTGAATGACGCCCTGTGCGGAAATTGAGTTAGCAAGTTCGTTCAGTGCATCAGGATCAAAATCATCTCTTGGCTGGAATTTTCCGCGTTGCAGTTCGTTTACATTCAGTGTTTTTAGGTTATTGTTAGGCTGACCATTATCGCCTGTTTGCCCTAATAATATATCTAATCCGCGTCCTAATTTTGAAGAGTTTGTCATTTTATTTATTAATTTATTGTTGTTTTTCTCACCACTTCGCTTGCGAGCGATATGTATGAAATTGCCCCTTTGGATGACCTTGCATAATTAATTGCTGATTGACCGAAGCTTGGTGCTTCTGCTAATTTTACATTTCTAGGGATGATAGTTTTGAATACTTTGCCAGAAAAATATTGTTGTAATTGAACTGAGACTTCATTTGATAAGTTGTTGCGTGCGTCATACATTGTTCTAATCAATCCAGTGATTTCTAAATCGGGGTTGGTGGTTGCTTTAATTTTTTCAATGGTTTGTATCAAAGCACTTAGCCCTTCCAAGGCATAATATTCACATTGCACTGGGATGACGATGCCTTTTGACGCGGTGAATGCGTTAATTGTGAGCATATTTAGCGAGGGCGGGCAGTCAATAATTATATAATCATATTGCTTGTCAATTTTGGCAAGAGCATTTTTGAGTTGATATTCTAAATGCTCGCCTTTAAGTAGGGAAACTTCGGCAGCGATGAGATTAATATTAGCAGGAATAACATCAATCTCAACGGCATCTGAATGGGTAATTGCTTTTTCAATACTGCATTCGCCTAATAGCAATTCACAGGTAGAATTTTTTAGATTATTTTTGTCAATGCCACAGCCCATCGTTGTATTGCCTTGTGGGTCAATGTCAATTAAAAGCACACGCTTTTTAACGGTTTTGAGTGCGGCACTCAGATTTACCGCAGTAGTGGTCTTGCCGACACCGCCTTTTTGATTTGCAACTGAAAGAATGACAGCCATTTTATTTTTGTAATACAGTGAGTGCTTTGAGTAGATTGTGTGCTTGAAGCACAAAGTAATCTTTTTCAAGTTTGGCGAGTGCTTTTTTATTTTCTTCTGATTTTTTGCTTTTTTGTGCGTTTAAAATTTCCTTATCAGATAATTTAGAAGGGTCTTCCACCTCTAAATGTCCTTTTAAATCACTTTCTTGGGTTTCTATAATGCTGTCTTTTTCCTCGCCTAATTTGATGTTTTTGAGTTTAATGTCAGGTTCGATACCTTTGGCTTGAATAGAGCGGTCATTTGGGGTGTAGTATCTTGCTGTGGTGATTTTTAAACCATAACCACCTTCTAATTCAAGGATGGTTTGCACTGAGCCTTTGCCAAAAGAGGTATTACCCATAATGATTGCGCGTTTATGATCTTGCAATGCACCCGCCACAATTTCTGATGCTGAAGCAGAGCCTTTATTAATCAAAACCACCATTGGTGAGCCATTTAAGATGTCGCCTGAATCGGAAACAAATTTAGTATTAGAGCCACGAATTCTGCCTTTGGTATAGACGATAGTACCAGCATCATCAAGGAATAAGTTAGAAACATTGACAGCACCATCTAACACGCCACCTGGATTGTTTCTTAAATCAAGAATGAGAGAATTTAAATAGCCATCATTTTCTTCCTTTAGGCGTTCAATGGTTTTTTCTAATAAATCGGTAGTTGGTTTTTGAAAACTGGAAACGCGTACATAGCCAATACCGTCTTCGAGTAAATAGCCTTTAACCGATATAATAGTGATAATCTCACGGATAATTTTTACTGCAAATGGTTTTGTGTTTTTACGCAAAATAGTGATTTCTATATCTGTTCCTGCCTTGCCACGCATCAGACTAACACCCTCTTCTAATGTCATTTCACGCACAATTTTATCGTTGATTTTGATGATTTTATCACCTGCTTGAATTCCTGCCTTATAAGCAGGGGTATCGTCAATTGGGGAAATGACTTGAATAGCATCATCTTTTTTAGTGATTACAATGCCTAATCCACCAAACTTACCAGATGCACTTTCTAATAGATTTTTTTGCTCTTTTGGTTCTAAGTAAGCAGAGTGCGGGTCAAGTCCGCTGACCATGCCTTTAATGGCATTGGTAAAGAGTTTTTTATTATCTGCTTCTTCTACATACAATCCTTTAATCTTGCTATAAGCAGTTGTAAATGCCTCAAGGTCGGTAAAAAAACTTTGTAAACTTTGTTTTTCTGCGGCACTCAATTTCTTTGTAGTAGAATCTGCTAATGTGGGCACGCTTAGCACAAGAGCAATAGAGATAAATAGGTGTTTTAATAAAATCATAATATAGTTATTTCCTTATATAAGTTTAAAAAGTAGATATAATAGCATTTTTTAAAGAACCTGATTTTACTTGTTTTTATTATTTAGATAGTGGAGAAAAAATGAAAAAATTACACACATTGCTGTTAATGCTTAGTTTGTTGATGTCATCAGTTGCACTTGCATATGAAGAAGCACCAAGAGAAGAACCTGCTAAGGTCATCCAATCAGCTATTATTAAACTCAATCAACTTACGGGTATGGCGACTTATTCACCGCAAATGATGAGGTTTTTAGTTGAGCGAGAAATTACCCCATTATTTGATTTTGAGTATATTGTGAATGAAGTTTCAGCGGGTAGCGTAAATCTGAATAAAGAAGAATTCAAGTATTTTTCTAGTTTGCTTAAAAAAAATATTATTAACACCTTATTAGAAAGGCTGGCTCAAGGTCAATCAAAATCATTTAATTTTATTTCCGCAAGACCGGCAATGGGCGGTGATATCATTATTGTTAGGCTTAATGCCAAGGGGTTTTTCCGCTTCGGCTTTAACCTAGATTTGTCATTTCATCAAAATCAAGCAAACAAGTGGCAGGTTTTTGATGTTGCACTTAATTATGACAGTTTGATTAATTACTATCAAAGAATGGTGCGTAGTAAAGTCAGAAGATACGGTGTGTATGGTATGTTAGGCAGGATTTAATTTATAAAAATAACAAATAAAATGGAATTATTAGAAAGAGAAGGGGATATTGAAAAGGCAACTAATGCCTTGAAAGCGATGGCACACCCATTGCGTTTAAAGATTTTATGTGCACTAAAAGGCGATGAATTGCCAGTGCTTGAAATTGTTGAGCAAGTTGGTTCCTCTCAGTCAAATATCTCACAACATATTGAAATTCTTAGAACTAAAAATATTATTGAGTCTCGTCGTGAAGGCAACCGAATTTTATGCAAGGTAAAAGATGCAAAAATTCTAAAATTGGTTGCTAATATGCAGGCTGTTTTTTGCTCTGGTAACTAAAACTATTTAACAACTTTTGCATCCTTTTATGCGCTCGTATCTCAATTGGATAGAGTATTGGCCTCCGAAGCCAAAGGTTGGGTGTTCAAATCACCTCGAGCGCACCATATATACAAAATATGATTTATCCTAATATCAATCCAATCGCATTAGACCTAGGCTTTGTCCAAATTTATTGGTATGGCATAATGTATCTTTTGGCGTTTTTAAGCGCTTATCTTTTGGCAAATTATCGTGCCAAACAATTGAATAGTTGGAATAAACAGCAAATAGAGGATTTGATTTTCTATGGGGCTATCGGCGTGGTTGCTGGCGGTCGCTTGGGATATATTTTGTTTTATAATCTCGGTGCTTTTATTGCCGACCCACTATCTATCTTTGCTTTGCAAAATGGTGGTATGTCTTTTCACGGTGGCTTTATCGGTGTGGCGTCGGCAATGTGGCTTTTCAATCGAAAATATAATAAAACTTTTTTCACTACAGTCGATTTTGTCGTACCACTTGTGCCATTAGGCTTGGGTTTCGGACGAATGGGAAATTTTATCAATGGCGAACTTTGGGGCAAAATTACTACCAGCCCATTTGGAATGTTTATTCAAGAACAGGGTGTTGCCCGTTATCCATCGCAATTATACGAAGCATTTTTAGAAGGTTTGGTGTTATTTGTGGTGCTGTGGGTATTCAGCAGTAAATCTCGCACACCAATGACGACTTCTGCATTATTTTTAATCCTTTACGGGTTATTTAGATTTATCATTGAATTTGTCAGAGTGCCTGATATACAATTGGGTTATTTAGCATTTGAATGGCTGACAATGGGGCAGTTGCTCAGTTTACCGATGATTGTATTGGGTGCTTTTTTACTTCTAAAAGCGAAACGGTTATGAAAGCATATATTGATATTGGAAAACGAATTTTAGACGAAGGCGTCTGGCTGTCTAACGCCCGCACAGGGCAAAAAACTTTGACGATTATTGGTGCGTCATTTGAACACGATTTATCCGATGGCACTGTACCCCTGGTTACCACTAAAAAACTCTTTTGGAAATCTGCTATTGCTGAAATGTTGGGTTATATTCGTGGCTATCGCAGTGCAGAACAATTCAGAGAACTCGGTTGCAATACTTGGAATGCCAATGCTAATGAAAACCAAGCATGGCTTGATAATCCACACCGTCTTGGTGAAGACGATATGGGGCTTTGCTACGGCGTCATTGGCCGTGCTTTCCCTGGTATCGAAGATGATGAGCCATTAGATCAATATAAAAAGATTGTCACTGATTTATCGCAAGGCATTGACGATAGACGCGAAATTATGACTTTTAACCACCCTAATCTCACTCATCGTGCTTGTTTGCCTGCTTGTATGCACACACACCATTTTAATTTATTGGGTGATGATTTATATCTTGAAAGTTATCAACGCAGTAGCGACTATGCATTAGGACAACCTTTTAACCATTTACAAGTGGCATTTTTATTGCTAATCACCGCACAAATCACTGGTAAAAAAGCCAAGAAAATGCGTCACCATCTATCTAATGTGCATTTATATGAAGATCAAGTAGAAATTTTCAAAAACGAGCAGTTAAATCGTGAACCCATGGCATTGCCATCACTGAAAATCAACCCAGAAGTTAAAACTCTTAAAGATTTAGAAACTTGGGTAACAATGGATGATTTTGAACTGATAAACTACGAGTGTCATGAGCCTATTAAATACCCATTTACAGTATGAATCTACCTAATTGTCCAAAATGTAATTCTGAATATGTTTATGAAGACGGCAATTTATTAGTCTGTCCAGAATGTGCATATGAATTTTCAGCTGCTGATTTGGTAGAAGAAGAGGTGGTTATTAAAGACTCAAATGGCAATGTATTAGCCGACGGTGATACCATTACTGTAATTAAAGATTTGAAAGTGAAAGGCACTTCGACTTCCATTAAAGTAGGCGTAAAAGTGAAAAACATCCGTCTTTGCGATGGCGATCACAATATTGATTGTAAAATTCCAGGCTTTGGTGCGATGAAACTGAAATCTGAGTTTGTTAAAAAGATTTAAACCGCGTCAACTGATTCAATTCCCTTTTGCGGAAGAAATAATCCACAACCCAATAATCGATGTTCGCCAATACCTTGCTCTTGCAGGGTGACGGACTCAACTTTACGCATATCAGCCACCATTAGTGACCGAGTGTGAATCGTGCCATCGGGCGTGGTAATGCTTCTTTGTAGTCCTGCCATCATCTTTTTAGGTTGAATGCCGAGCGCTTGAAGTTGGGTAAAAGCCACCTGTAAAAATTCTTCTTCACTCGCACTTTTGTCACAAGCTACATGCTTGGCAAATACAATTTGCATATTACTCATCAGTTTTGAGTCTAATGCTTTAATGATATCGACGCTATAATCGCCTAAATCCAGTGTCTTACCCGCTAATTTTCGTACAATTTCTAATTTTTCTTGCGGTACACGGATATTGAGTTTTGAGCGTTTGGAAGGGTAGTAAAGCCCCGATTCATCTTGCTCCCAGCCATTGCCGTCAGCTACGCTGATGTCAAAAATACCCGCATTTACTTCCGCCAACCAGGGTAAATGTTTTAGCAGCCCTTGTGACAAAAGATAGGCGTGGTCCATCGGCAAAACTTTGGCACGAATGCTAAACACAGCGTCTTGAATCGTTTCAGGAAGCGTAAAATGTTCTTCTTTAATATCTTCTTGCCAAAACATAGGAATTTTGAGTTTTATAATGGCGACTATTATAAACGAATACCAGCGATGGAAAAATTACAGAAAAAAATTAATTATCAATTTCAAAATATTGACTTGTTAAAACAAGCCTTGACGCACCGTAGTGTCGGAAAAAATAACAATGAACGCTTAGAGTTTTTGGGTGATAGCATTTTGGGTGTGGTAGTGGCACGAGAGCTGTATCAGCGTTTTCCACATATTGGCGAAGGAAAACTATCTCGTTTTAAATCCTATGTGGTTAGGGGGCAGACTTTGGGTTTAATTGCAGCTGATATTAAATTGTCAGACTTGCTAATTTTAGGTCCAGGCGAATTGAAAAGTGGTGGACACAATCGCAAATCCATTCAAGCTGATGCAGTGGAAGCTATTTTGGGTGCTGTCTTTTTAGAATCTGGATTTGAAGCAGTGAATACCTTGATTTTGACTTTGTTTAAAAAATATTTGGATGAAATTAATCCGAATGATACGCTCAAAGATTTCAAAACAAAATTACAAGAGCATTTGCAAAAGTTCAAACAAACTTTACCGCAATATACACTGATTAAAACCATGGGCAAGGACCATAATGCACTTTTTATAGTGCGTTGTTTGTTGCAAGACCAGAAAATGCAAGTTGAGCAAGAAGCCAAAAGCATTAAAAGGGCAGAGCAAATGTGTGCTGAAACTTTATTAAAAAAATTGGAAAAATTATGACACATAAAGCAGGATTCATTGCCGTTATCGGTCGTCCTAATGTTGGAAAATCGACTTTAACGAATGAACTTATTGGTCAAAAACTCTCTATTACTTCGCACCGACCGCAAACTACTCGCCATCGTATTCATGCGATTGATACTACAGAGGATTATCAAATGATTTTTGTTGATACACCAGGGATGCATATTGGTAATAGAAAAGCAATTAATGCTTATATGAATAGGGCGGCGAGCTCAAGTATTAAAGATGTGGACATTATTTTGTGGTTGGTTGAAGTCGGTAAATGGACCAAGGAAGACGCTCGCGTTTTAGAGCATGTAGAGCAAGCCGAAGTGCCTGTAATTTTGTGTGTAAATAAAATTGACAAACTGAAATCCAATCATGAAGTTCTGCCTTTTTTAGAAAAAATTGGTGAGAAATATCAGCCAAGTGATTTATTCCCACTCTCAGCATTTAAAAAAAATGACACCACTGCTTTGCGTGCGTTGATTTTGAAATATCTACCAGTGCAAGACAATATTTTTGACGCAGATTTCATCACCGATAGAAGTGAAAAATTTGTTGTTGCTGAATTTATTCGTGAAAAACTAATGCGTCATTTGGAAGATGAATTGCCTTATGATTTAACCGTGGAAATTGAACAATATGAATTAGATGGCAGAATGCAACGAATTTCCGCTAGAATTTTGGTAGAAAAAGACTCACAAAAAACTATCGTCATCGGTAATAAAGGCGATATGCTCAAACTTATTGGTACCGAGGCGCGTCAAAGCATTGAAGGCTTCTTAGACCGCAAAGTATTTTTAAAACTTTGGGTAAAAGTTTCCACAGGCTGGTCTGACAGTAAGCGGGCATTGGCTTCTTTGGGGTATGACTAAGGTTGAGTTAACGCCTGCGTTTTTGATTCATCGTAGGGCGTTTAAAGAGTCATCTTTGTTGTTGGATTTCTTTACCCAGAAGTATGGCAGAATTCGTCTTGTTGGGCGAGGGTCGCGTAAATCAAAAATGCCTGTACAGATGTTTCAGCAGATGAATATTTCATTTTATGGCAGAGGCGAGTTAAAGACATTAACAGACTGGGAGGTGGATGATGAGCCTAGGAATTTATTTGGAGAGACACTGATACTGGGGATGTATGTCAATGAACTTATTGTTCGATTGTTGCAGGAGCAAGATTCGCATTCTCAATTATTTGAGATTTATCGGTGTTTTATTCGTCAACTTATTGGGTTAGAAAAGCAATCACAGCATTGGTTGTTGCGAATATTTGAGCATAATTTATTGATTGAGTTGGGTTATGGATTTGACTTTGAAAATGATGTGAATGGGGACAAGATTAAGGAGGATAGTTATTATGATTATCAACCTCAGGCTGGTTTTTTATTGAGTAGTGCAGGTAAAATATCGGGTAAATTGATTGGCTTGTTATCAGCAAAGATGGTATCAGAACTACCAGATGCAGTGCAATTAAGAATAAGTAGGAATTTAAATAGAGTGAGACTGAAACCTTTGTTGGGTGATAAACCTTTGCAAAGTCGGTCTTTATTTTTTCACAAAGTAAAAAAGATATGAGCATTTATTTAGGCGTTAATATTGATCACATTGCCACTATTCGGCAAGCCAGAGGCACGGATTATCCTTCGCCGATTGAAGGTGCTTTGTTGTGTGAAAAGGCGGGAGCAGATAGTATTACTCTGCATTTGCGTGAAGACAGGCGGCATATCCAAGACAGAGATGTGGAAATCTTGCGTGAAAAACTCACTACTAAAATGAATTTAGAAATGGCAACCACCGATGAAATGGTTGCTATCGCTGACAAAATAAGACCACAAGATTGTTGCTTAGTGCCTGAAAAACGCGAGGAATTGACTACTGAAGGTGGGTTGGATGTCGCTAGTCAAATTTCTAGAATGACAGATGTTTGTGTACAATTAAAAGCCTCAAATATTGTTGTATCATTATTTATTGATGCACAAAAAACCCAGATTGATGCCGCTAAAGAATGTAGTGCGCCAGTGATAGAATTACACACAGGGCATTACGCAGACACCACAGGTGCAGAGCAAGTTGCAGAGTTTGAACGCATCAAAGCCATGGCAACTTATGCCCATTCACTCGGTTTACAAGTTAATGCAGGGCATGGTTTAACCCTAGAAAATACTATGGCAATCGCAGAATTACCTGAGATTGTTGAACTAAACATCGGGCATTCTATCATTGCTAGAGCAGTATTCGTTGGTTTGGCGCAAGCAACACAAGAAATGAAAGATTTATTACTAAAGGCGAGATTATGATTTACGGCATTGGCACAGACATTATCAATATTGAGCGCATGGCGCATATCTTAAACAGAAATAAAGAGGGATTGATAAAGCGCATCTTATCCGAACACGAAGCCATGCTATTTGCCAATAAAGGCGACAGTGCCGCTTATTGTGCCAAACGATTTGCCGCCAAAGAAGCCTTTGCTAAAGCCTTGGGTACTGGTATTGGTAAGATTGTGAGTTTTAAAGATTTGACCGTGCGTAACAATGAAGAGGGTAAGCCATACTTCATTCCTTCGGAAAAATTACGACAGTATCTTTTGGAAAAGGGCATCAAACATGCGCACTTAAGTTTGTCTGATGAAAAAGTGAATGCCGTGGCATTTGTGGTGTTGGAATTAGGTGAAAAAGACGAAGACGGGAAAAAAGAATATGGAGCAACTTTTTAGTTGATATATTGCCCAAATCCTGCTTTATGTGCCTCTCGTTTTGTGCCAGCACAGCCAAATTTTTCAGCCGTTTTATAACTTGATACTGCCAAAGGATGTTGTTCTAGCACGGACACTGGCGTTCTGTCCATTTTAAAACGCTTTAAACCTTTGTTCATCCTGTGATAACCTGCTGTATTTAGCCCTGAACAGTTTTCATTGTAGTATTTTACTGCACCGATAATTACCAACATTTCATTTGGCGACATTGCGTGGGTATTTAAACTTAATGAAAGTATAAAAATTGACAGTATTTTTTCCATTATTTATTGACTTCCTGATTTAATAAGGAGTATTTTTTGCAAGTGTGTGCACTTCTTAAATCACAACCTTTGCCAAAATATTTTAAAGCTTGAATTTTATTTTGTCTAACCCCTTCGCCTTTGCGATACATAGCCCCAAGATTAGAACAGCCACTGCCACCATCTAAACCATAGGCTTTTTTATTTGTGATTTTTTTAATATTACTTTTGATAATGACATAGATAATTTACACTCACATCGTCTTCAAGTTTATAGGTTTTTGTGAATGGGTTGTAAGTCATACCAATCATACTTTTTAGCGTTAAACCTGAATGCCTTGCCCACGCTTCCATTTCACTTGGGCGGATAAATTTGTCCCAATCATGAGTGCCTTTGGGTAATAAATTGAGCACATATTCTGCGCCAATAATGGCAAATAAATAGGATTTTGCATTGCGGTTAAGGGTTGAGAAAAATAGTTGCCCATCGGTTTTAACGAGTTCGCTACATGCTTTGATGATGGAACTTGGGTCGGGCACATGCTCTAACATTTCTAAACAGGTAACAATATCAAAGGCTTGGGCATTGTCTTTGGCAAACGCTTCCACGGGGATTTTTTGATAATCAACTTCTAAGCCGGATTCAAGCAGGTGAAGCTTTGCTACTTCTAGTCCTGCTTCTGCCATGTCAATACCAGTAATAATTGCACCTTCTAGGGCGAGAGATTCTGCCAAAATACCACCACCGCAGCCAACATCAAGGATTTTTTTGCCTTGTAACGAGCCACCACATTTTTCTTTAATGTAGTTTAGGCGTAGTGGGTTGATGTCGTGTAGGGGTTTGAATTCAGAATTTTTATCCCACCAACGAGACGCCAAAGTGGCAAACTTATTAACTTCATCAATATCTACATTAATATCCGTATTACTCATAGAGACCTTTGCATAAATAGGGATGATTAGCAAAATGACAGATTTTATTAAATTGGAAATTTTTTAAATCCACTCCTAGCAGGGCTAAGGGTGTTTTTAAAAAGTTTGTAATTTGATGAAAGATGGCGTTTTGATGATTATTCATATTTATGCAAAGGTCTCTCATAACGCTTGTACCGTTTGTAAAACTTCTTGCACATGGTCTTTGACTCTGACTTTGTCCCAAGATTTTAGGATATTACCATCAGCATCAATGATAAAGGTAGAACGCACAATACCCATATATTCCTTGCCCATAAATTTCTTCAGTTGCCACACGCCAAATGCTTCACATAAATCACCATCGACATCAGCAATGAGTTCAAAAGGGAACGCTTGCTTGGTTTTGAATTTTTCATGTTTAGCCATATCATCTTTTGAAACGCCATAAACGACTGTATTTGCGTCTAAAAACGCCTGATGGTTGTCTCTGAAATTTTGCCCTTCGGTGGTGCAACCTGGGGTCGCATCTTTTGGGTAAAAATATAAAATAATGTTTCGCCCCTGAGTGTCGGGAATACTGACTTCTAAATTGCTCGTGGCTTGGCAGGTAGTTGGTTGAACTTTATTCATAACGGTATAATGGCTCGTTTAAAAACTTCTATTTTATCACTTCAATGAAGAACATCCGTAATTTTTCCATTATTGCCCATATTGATCATGGTAAATCAACTATTGCTGACCGTTTTATTCAGTTTTGTGGTGGTTTGAGCGACAGAGAAATGTCAGCGCAAGTGTTGGACTCAATGGACATTGAGAAAGAACGGGGCATTACCATTAAATCACAAAGTGTTACGCTAGATTACCATGCTAAAAATGGTGAAACTTACCAATTAAATTTTATTGATACACCGGGACATGTGGATTTTTCTTATGAAGTCTCTCGTTCGCTTTCTGCTTGCGAAGGGGCGTTGTTAATTGTTGACGCTTCGCAAGGTGTTGAAGCGCAAACGGTAGCAAATTGTTACACCGCACTTGAGCAGGGTTTGGAGGTAGTGCCGGTTTTGAATAAAATTGATTTACCCGCAGCAGACCCTGATCGTGTTGTTGATGAAATTGAAGATGTGATTGGCGTTGAAGCCACGGAAGCCGTGCATGTGAGTGCTAAATCGGGTATCGGTATTGAAGATACTTTAGAACAAATTGTAGAAAAAATTCCTGCTCCAAAAGGTGACCTTGATGCCCCAATTAAGGCTTTGATTATTGATTCTTGGTTTGATAATTATTTGGGTGTAGTGTCGCTTATTCGTGTGATTGACGGTGAGATTAAAGCCAAAGATAAGATTAAAATTTTCTCAAACAAGCAAGAACACTTAGTTGATGAAGTCGGTGTATTTACCCCAAAACGCCTTAAAACTTACAGTTTAAAGGCGGGTGAAGTTGGCTTTATGATTGCCAATATTAAAAACATTGATGGTGCGCCAGTCGGAGATACTATCACCAGTATTAAAAATTCAGCAACTGAACCATTGGAGGGTTTCAAGCCTGTGCAACCCCGTGTATTTGCTGGTATTTTTCCTATTTCAGGCGAGGATTATGAAAAATTTCGTGATGCTTTGGCAAAATTGCGTTTGAATGATGCAGCACTGCAATATGAACCTGAAAATTCTGATGCCTTAGGTTTTGGCTTTAGGATTGGTTTTTTGGGTTTGTTACATATGGAAATCGTGCAAGAGCGTTTAGAACGAGAGTACGATTTAGATTTAATCACCACAGCGCCAACGGTAGTTTATGAAATTCTTGATAAAAAAGGCAATACAATGTTGGTTGATAGTCCATCAAAGATGCCTGAAAATCAATTTATTGAAGAGTTTAGAGAGCCGATTATTACTGCCAATATTTTAGTTACTGATGAATTTGTTGGTAATGTTATTACCCTGTGCGTAGAAAAACGCGGTGTGCAAAAAAGCCTAACTTATCTAGGTAAGCAAGTGCAAATGGTGTATGAATTGCCACTCAATGAAGTGGTGCTTGATTTTTTTGATAGACTTAAATCGGTTTCCCGTGGCTTTGCCTCAATGGACTATCAATTTGAGCGTTATCAAGCATCTGATTTAATCCGTTTAGATATTATGATTAACCAAGAAGCTGTCGATGCCTTGGCATTGATTATTCATCGTAATGATTCCGTGAAGAAAGGCAGGGAAATCGCTGAAAAAATGAGAGATTTAATCCCAAGACAGATGTTTGATGTGGCAATTCAAGCGTGTATTGGCGTTAAAATCATCTCCCGAGCCAATGTCAAAGCGCTAAGAAAAAATGTAACTGCTAAATGTTATGGTGGGGATGTTTCTCGTAAACGCAAACTTTTGGATAAGCAAAAGAAAGGTAAAAAACGCATGCGTAGTGTGGGCAGGGTGGATATTCCACAAGAGGCATTTTTAGCGGTGTTGCATATTGATTAGAGTATCATTTCAACTATTGTTTATTTTTTTAAAATTATAAAATTTATTATGTGTAATTCTTTTATTGCTAAAAACTTCAGAACCTTTAAAGAGATTAAAATATCAAAACTTGCTAAAGTTAATTTATTTTTAGGCAAAAATAGCGTTGGTAAAACTGCTTTACTTGAGGCGTTTTATATTTATTTACATGAGAATAAAACAGAGGCTATTTACGAATTATTATTAAAAAAAGAAGAGCATTTATCAAGCAAGGAAGATTTAGCATCTGTTATTAAGCATTTATTTTATGACCATAAATTACCAACACCAGGGGCAGAGGGCATTTTACTCAGTTCTTTGAATGGAAAAAAAGTTGTCAAGTCTAAGTCGGTAACCATTAAAACAGATACTGGAGATACTTTTGATGATTTTTTAGTCATCACTAAAGGTGTAAAAGAACAAAAATATCCCCTTGTTAGGGATTTTAGAGATTTCTATCGTCAATCTAGAATGTTTGAAGATTATAACTACAAAGGTAACTTGAAATTTGTCTATAGTATGGGCATTGATAATGCATATATTACTGAATTATGGGACAATATTGCATTTGAAAGCAAGCAGGACTTCGTTATTGAAGCGTTAAAGATTATTGAAAAAGAATTATCCGATGTTGCCTTTATAGAGGCAAAAAACCGTAGAGATAGAATTGCAATTGCTAAAGTTTCTGGTAAAAAAGTGCCATTTAAAAGTATGGGAGATGGTATTAATCGAATTTTACATATTATTTTAAGTATGGTAAACGCTCAAGATGGCTATTTATTAATTGATGAATTTGAAAATGGCTTGCATTATTCAGTGCAAGAGCAGGTATGGAAAGTTATTTTTTCTTTAGCAGAAAGTCTTAATGTGCAAGTATTTGCCACAACGCATAGTAGTGATTGTATTAAAGCGTTTGGTTCGCAATGGGAAGGTAATGAGAATAAGGCAACTATGCACCGTATCGATTATAAAGACCAGCAACATTCTGTAATGCCCTATGATTTTTCTGACCTTAATGATGCATTAAGCACGAATACAGAGGTTAGATAGTGCCTGTTGAGTGGATGAAGCGGTGTGAAGAAAAATCAGTATTGTTGCTTGAAGGTAATGATGATTGTAATATTATTAAAAATTTTTGCAAATATAATGGAATAGAGATTAATTTTGGCTTCTGTAATTGCAGAAATGATAGTCAAGTTTTGTCTAAAATAAATGCGTTGTTGCGAGAAAACAACCAACCTAAGATTATTGGTGTTATTTTGGATGCTGATAACGATATTGATGAGCGTTATCAAGACATTAAAGAAAAAGTTAAAAATTTTTACAAATTACCTAAAAATATGCCAAAAGATGGACTCGTTCATTTAGAAAAAGGGTTGCCAAAATTAGGTATTTGGATAATGCCAAATAACCAAGATAATGGTGCTTTGGAAGAATTTTATTTGGAATTGGCAACTGACATAGATACTGCTTTTATTAACAATACCATTCAAGAAGCAGAAAAGAAAGAGCTCACTTCATTTAAATCACAACACCGGAAAAAAGCCATTATGCACACCTATTTTGCTTGGCAAGATACACCAGGTATGCCACTACATGCAGCTATCAATAAAATCGTATTGGATAACAATGCAGAGATTGCCCATGTCTTTAAAGGTTGGTTGATAAGTTTATTTAATTAAGACAACAAGCGTTCTAAAACAAACTTAGAGCCAAAATAAGCCAATAACAATACACTGAACCCCACCTGTATAGCGGTGATGGCTTGTTTGCCACGCCAGCCAAAGATTTTGTGTCCAAAAATCAACACAGCAAAAATAATCCAGGCTACCATTGAAAGCACTGTTTTGTGAATAAGGTGTTGTGCAAAGAAATCGTCAATAAAGATGAAACCGGTAATCAGTGACAAGGTTAGTAGGTAAAAACCAGCTCGTAAACCTTGAAACATCAGTCTTTCCATGGTTTGCAAGGGAGGTAATTTTTTGATAAAACTATTGATTTTTTTAGCATGCAAGTAATTTTCTTGAATTTTTAGTAACACCGATTGACACACTGCTAAAGCAAGCAGGGCGTAAGCAGTGATGGATAAGAATACATGTGAAGCAACGCTTAAAGAGATGATTTTGCCAATAGTATCGGGGAATAAAATGCTAAAGATGAGCGATAAAGCAGCCAGTGGATAAACCAAAATACCAAGTGCATGTACGGGTTTGGAGATTGAAGATATGAACAATAAAATCGCAATTAACCAAGCGGCAAAAGAGGCGCTATTGGCAAGTCCAAAGAAGATGCCGTTAGTCGTCCAAAAGTTTGTGAAGGTTAAAGCGTGGGTGATGATGGCAAAACTAACCAATAAAAAAATGCTTTTTTGATGTTTATGCTGAACCTTGTCTTGTGTAAAAAAACGCATTAATAATAGGGCGGCCAATAAATAAGCAACAATGGCGAAATAAGATAAAAACATAATCAACTTTGTTAGGTAAATAATAAGTCATTATAATAGGATACTTCTACCTTATTAATACAAAAAAAATGTTTGACAATTTAACCGATAGACTTACTAATAGCTTTAAGGTCTTGCAAGGCAAAAATAAACTCTCCGAATCCAATATTAAAGATGCTATTCGTGAGGTGCGTCGTGCTTTATTAGAGGCAGATGTTGCGCTTGAAGTTATTAAAATATTCCTCGACAAGGTGCAAGAAAAAGCCATGGGCTTAAAGGTCGGCGAGGGGTTAAACCCATCACAGGCGTTTATTAAGCTGGTTGAAACGGAATTAACGCAAATTATTGGTGGTGAGAATAAAACCTTAGATCTTAAAGCACAACCACCAGCAGTAGTGATGGTGGCAGGCTTGCAAGGGGCCGGTAAAACCACTTCAATTGCCAAGTTGGCGCGTTATTTAAAAGCCCGTGAAAACAAAAAAGTATTGGTGGTAAGTGCTGATGTTTACCGTCCGGCAGCGATTAAGCAGTTGGAAGTGTTAGCAGAGCAAGTTGGCGTGACATTCTTCCCGTCTAACATTAACGAAAAGCCAGAAAAGATTGTTGCCAACGCCAAGAAACACGCACAAAAGCAATTTTTTGATGTGCTTTTAGTGGACACCGCAGGTCGATTGCACATTGATAGCGAGATGATGGAAGAAATTCAAGTCTTACAGAAGAAAGTTAATCCGATTGAAACCTTGTTTGTGGTTGATGCTATGACCGGTCAAGATGCAGTACACACCGCTAAAGTCTTTGCTGATACTTTGCCACTCACAGGCGTTATCTTAACCAAGACTGATGGCGATGCACGAGGTGGTGCAGCACTTTCCGTGCGGCACATTACTGGCAAGCCGATTAAATTCTTAGGTGTGGGTGAAAAAGTTGATGCGCTAGAGCCGTTCCACCCTGATAGAATTGTTTCACGCCTATTAGGTATGGGCGATGTACTTTCACTGATTGAAGAAATAGAACAAAAAGTTGACCATAAAAAAGCCCAAAAATCTGCCCAAAAAATGGCAAAAGGACAGTTTGATTTGGAAGATATGCGCGACCAACTCTTGCAAATGGAGCAAATGGGTGGCATGGAAGCCTTGATGGATAAAATGCCAGGCATGGGAAAAATACCTCAGAGCGTTAAGAATCAAGTAATGGGTTCAATGGAAACCAAAAAAATGGTTGCCATGATTAATTCTATGACACCCAAAGAGCGCACCCACACCAAGTTGATTAAGGGTTCTCGTAAAAATCGCATTGCCAAAGGTTCGGGCACTGGACCGCAAGATGTTAATAAACTGCTCAAACAGTTTGAGAAAATGCAAAAGCAAATGAAGAAAATGAGTGGTGGAAAAATGCAAAAAATGATGGCAAAAATGGGCAGTATGCAAGGTGGTGGCGAGGGAGGGATGCCCGATTTATCAAAAATGAAATTACCCCCGATGGGTGGCAGTAATAAATTTCCTTTTTAGCTTTAAAAGTAGCGAGAGATAAATAGTTTGAATCAGTGTAATCGGTGCTTTGTTAGTCGCACTCCTGAGTAATACTCTCATCAATTAAGTGATGCGATAGCGAGCAGATTGAGCGTGTGCCTGCAGACCTTCGCCATCAGCTAAGGTAGCGGCAATTTCACCGAGTATGTTTGCACCTTGGTCAGAGACCATAATTAAACTGGATTTTTTTTGGAAATCATAAACGCCAAGTGGTGATGAGAAGCGAGCAGTGCCTGAGGTGGGTAGCACATGATTGGGGCCCGCACAATAATCACCGAGTGCTTCGCAGGTATTTCTTCCCATAAAAATAGCGCCAGCATGCTTAATATCATCAAGCATGGATTCTGGGGCTTCGACAGAAAGTTCCAAATGTTCGGGGGCAATTTGGTTAGAGATAGCGATAGCTTCAGCCATATCCTTGGTTTGAATTAAAGCGCCACGGTCTTCAAGTGCCTTGGTAATAATATCTTTTCTGTTCATAGTAGGCAAAAGTTTGGCGATACTTGTTTCTACTCGGGTGATAAAGTCTGCGTCAGGGCACAATAAAATAGATTGTGCGTCTTCGTCGTGTTCAGCTTGTGAGAATAAATCCATGGCAATCCAATCGGGGTTGGTTTTGCCATCGCAAATAATCAGTATCTCGCTGGGTCCAGCAATCATATCAATACCAACTTGTCCGAATACTGCGCGTTTGGCAGTGGCAACATAAATATTACCTGGACCAACAACTTTATCCACTTTTGGCACTGTTTCCGTGCCATAGGCGAGTGCTGCAATTGCTTGTGCACCACCAATAGTAAAAACACGAGTAACGCCTGAGATGTAGGCTGCCGCCAATACCAATTGATTGATAATGCCATTTGGTGTTGGGACAACCATAATTAATTCTTCTACTCCTGCGACTTTGGCAGGAATGGCGTTCATTAATACTGAAGAAGGGTAAGCAGCTTTGCCACCTGGAACATACAAGCCAACACGGTCAAGCGGAGTGATTTTTTGCCCCAACATTGTGCCATCATCATCGGTGTAAGTCCAAGTCTCTTGCACTTGTTTTTGGTGATAATTACGCACTCGGTCGGCTGCGGCAGTTAGTGCAGATTTTTCTTTTTCATCAAGTGATTTGTAGGCATCTTTAAGTACAGGTAAATCAATGGTTAAGTCTGCCATACTATTGGCAGATACACCGTCAAATTTAACGCTGTAATCAATTAAAGCCTTGTCACCTTTGGCTTTGATATTGGCAATAATGTCATCCACTGTTTTGGCAATATTAGCGCTAGATACACCTTCCCAGGCGAGCAAGGCAGAGAGTTTTTCTTGAAAGTCAGACTGACTAGAATTCAGATTGTTAATCATAGATTTTTTTTAATGCTATTAATCCAAAATTTAATTTCTGCATTTTTAGTTTTGAATGATGCAGCATTTACCACCAAACGCGAACTGATATCGATGATATGTTCAAGTTGAACAAGACCATTCGCCCTGAGTGTGTTACCCGTATCAACCAAATCAACAATACAATGTGACAAGCCAACTACAGGAGCAAGTTCCATTGCACCGTACAATTTGATAATTTCTATTTGCTGACCTTTGGCTTCAAAATAGCGTTTAGTAGAATTGACATATTTAGTCGCAATTTTTAAAGTATTTTGATTTAATTTTTGTTCATCGCTGGCAGCTACCATTAATTTACATTGGGCAATACCAAGGTCTAATAATTCCAATAAACCATCTGCACCGTGTTCAAGCAGTACATCTTTACCTGAAATGCCAAAATCTGCTGCACCATGTTGAACGAATACAGGCACATCGGTGGCACGAATAACGATGACTTTAACATCGTCAAGGCTGGTATCCAAAATTAGTTTTCTAGAATTCAATTCCTCATCAGAAATTTCTAACCCTGCTTTTTTCAATAGGGGTAGGGTTTGTTCAAGAATTCTGCCTTTAGACAATGCGATTGTTAACATAATTAATCCTGTACTCTCTCAATGCTAGCACCGAGTAATTTTAATTTTTCTTCAATGGTTTCATAACCACGATCAAGATGATAAACACGCTCAATGGTAGTTGTTCCTGTTGCTGCCAAGCCTGCCAATACTAATGAGGCAGAAGCACGCAAGTCAGTTGCCATTAAATGCGCACCTGTGAGTAATTTTACCCCTTTACAAATAACGGTGTTGCCTTCTAAGGTGAGTTCTGCACCCATACGCGTGAGTTCAGGAATGTGCATAAAACGGTTTTCAAAGATATTCTCAGTGATAGTGCTATGGCCTTCTGCAATGGCATTTAGAGCGGTAAATTGTGCTTGCATATCTGTTGGAAAATTGGGGTAAGTACTGGTTTTAATGTTCACCGCCTTTGGGCGCTTACCTTTCATATCTAGTGTAATTGAACTTTTATCAGTTTTGATATCAGCCCCAATTTCAATCAATTTTCCAAGTACAGCACGCATCACTTGAGGGTTGGTATTTTTACAGTGATAGAGCCTCTAGTGATGGCTGCTGCTACTAAATAAGTGGCAGATTCAATACGGTCAGAGCAAACAGAATACTGAACGCCTTCTAATTTTTCAACCCCTTTAATGATGATGATTGAGGTATTGATTCCTGTGATTTTTGCCCCCATTTTATTAAGGCAATGACATAAATCAGATACTTCTGGCTCTTGTGCAGCATTATTAATTGTAGTCGTGCCTTTGGCAAGAGTGGCTGCCATAATCACATTTTCTGTGGCAGTCACACTGATTTGGTCAAAATGAATATTTGCACCGAGTAAACCTTTTGTTTCCGCATAAATATAGCCATTTTTAACTTCAATGGTCGCCCCCAATTCTTCCAAGGCTTGCAAGTGAAGATTGACAGGGCGAGTGCCAATCGCACAACCACCTGGCAATGATACTTTAGCTTTGCCGTATTTCGTTAGCATTGGACCTAATGCCAAAATTGAGGCGCGCATGGTTTTAACTAAATCATAATTAGCCACCAAATTAGTAAGCGTTGATGAGTCAACAAATAGCGAAGAATCAGATTCTAAAATAAATTCTGCACCCATACTCATTAGCAATCTCAAGGTGGTAGAAATATCGCTTAGTTGTGGTGTGTTATTTAGCGTGAGAGGTGTATCTGCCAAGATGGAAGCGAATAAAATGGGTAAAGAAGCATTTTTAGAGCCTGCAACTTTTACCGTGCCTTTTAGCGGCTTCCCCCCTTGGATAACGAGCTTATACATTTAATTTTCTACTAATTTTTTTAATCAGACTATCAAGACCTTTGCGTTTAATATGAGAATCAAATTGTGCTTGATAATTTTTAATTAAACTAACGCCAGAAAACATTAAATCATATATATACCAATGGTTTAAACGAATCATTTTTAAGGTAACTTTAACTGGATTTTGTTTTTTATTAAAAGAGATGATTAACTTAACAATCGCTTTATTATCTTTACGCTTTACATTGGGATTGACTGAAATATTGACACTCTCTAGTTGATCATAACTTCCTAAAATACCCGCATAATCCCTAATTAAAGATTGGGCAATATAACGCTGAAAAATATTTTTTTGCACATCATTAATATTGTCCCAATGCTTTTTTAATGTCAAATGCGTTGCAACATCTAATGCAATATTAGGCAATAATTTAATATTAATTAGTGCGTTGATATTCTTAGGTGTAGCCTGCTCTTTTTTTCTAAGTTCTTTCAATGATGACAAAGCACCTACTACAACATTGAGTGCGGCCGTATTTGGTGGATCAATAATATCAGTTAATATTTTTGAATGATTATCCGTCGCTAAAGTTGTATTGGCCACCAGAATAGACAATATAATAAGACTTGTTTTTACCATTGATTTAATATGTACTTTTAAAAGAAATTTTATTTTACCTGATGATAATTAAAGAAAAACTAAAAAATTTAACAACGCAACCTGGCATATATCAAATGTTGGATAAACAAGGTTTGGTGATTTATGTGGTAAGGCAAAAAATCTAAAAAAACGCGTATCCAGTTACTTTTCCAAAACCCACCAAGACGATAAAACTAGGGTGTTAGTTACCAATATTAAAGATTTTGAAGTTGTCATTACCGATACCGAAACCCAGGCATTGTTACTGGAAAACCAACTAATTAAACAACACAAACCCAGATACAATATTTTACTCAAAGATGCAAAAAGTTATCCTTATATTTACATCAGTAATGACAAACACCCAAAAGTAGGATTCTATCGTGGCACCAAAAATGAAAAATACCAATATTTTGGACCTTACCCTTCTGCACACATCGTGCGTGATTCCCTCATGCTACTAAAAAAGATTTTTAAAGTCAGGCAATGTGCCAACGCGACTTATCGTTCAAGGTCTCGCCCTTGTTTGGAATATCAAATCGGACTTTGCAGTGCCCCCTGTGTCAATAAAATTAGTGACGAAGATTACACCCAAGATATTAAAATGATGGGGCAATTTTTGTCGGGTAAAGGCGTGCAAACTTTGGACAATATCTCGCAAAAAATGCAAACCGCATCTAAAAATCAAGAATTTGAACTCGCCGCTCATTTACGCGACCAAATGATTGCTTTACGCACCATCCAAGAACAACACAGTTCACAAAGTATGGGTAATATGGATGTCGTCAGTATTGCCACGCAAGAGGGTGTGCACGCAGTTGAGGTGCTATTTGTGCGTTCAGGTAAGCAAATCGGACAAGAATGTATTTTTCCAAAACACGCTAGAGGCAAAACCACCGAAGCCGTCCTATCTGCTTTTCTACCGCTGTATTATTTAGGCAAAAACACGCCTAAACAATTATTATTAAGTGAAAAATTAGACCATAAAAAACTGATTGCTGAAGCATTATCTACACAAATTATTGATACACCGCAAAAAGATAAACGACATTTTTTAAAGATTGCCATGCTCACTGTCAAGGAAAATTTAAAACAACATTTAATCTCAAAATTCACCAAACATACCCAACTCACCCAACTGCAAAAAATCCTCAATCTTAAAACACTGCCCAATGTAATGGAATGTTTTGATATCAGCCACACGATGGGCGAGGCAACGGTTGCGTCCTGTGTGGTGTTTGAAAAAGGACTACCAATAACAAAAAAATACCGTCAATTCAATATCAACAATATCACCCCAGGCGACGATTATGCAGCAATGAATCAAGCTGTTTTCAGACGCTATTCCCGTCTGCTAAAAGAAAATCACCCCCTGCCTGATGTGGTATTTATTGACGGTGGCTTGGGGCAACTCAACCAAGCCATTATGGTAATGGACTCCATCGGCATTGAGTCCATCCAATTAGTTGGCGTGGCAAAAGGTGAGGGCAGAAAAGTAGGGTTAGAAACTTTGATCATGGTCAAAAATGGCAAAACCCAAAAAATCAATCTCCCCCCACAAAACCAATCCCTGATGTTAGTCAACCACATCCGCGATGAATCGCACCGATTTGCTATCAAAAACCATCGCAAAAAACGCGGAAAAAAACGCACCACTTCTCCACTTGAAAGCATCGAAGGTGTTGGAAAATTTCGTCGTACTGCATTACTTAACCATTTTGGTGGACTGCAAGAAGTACAAAAAGCGTCTGTTAATGAAATTCAAAAAGTTAAGGGTATCAGCCTGTCATTAGCGACTAAAATTGTAAAAAAACTTAGATAAAAATTAAAATTATGCTCATTAGAATACTTATTATTACCTTTGTTGTTGCCTATGTTATTTGGTTCATCAGCAACCGCGTTCTCGGTAAAAATCTCACACTTGCTAAAGTTGTTGCTGTTACTTTGGTGGCAACGAGTGCAGTGTATTTACTCCTTGGTATCTTGTCACACTTGATAGAGGGTTGATTTTTATGACTTTTATAACTTACATTTCTTTACTTTCTTTTTATTAGAGACCTTTGCATAAATATGAATAATCATCAAAACGCCATCTTTCATCAAATTACAAACTTTTTAAAAACACCCTTAGCCCTGCTAGGAGTGGATTTAAAAAATTTCCAATTTAATAAAATCTGTCATTTTGCTAATCATCCCTATTTATGCAAAGGTCTCTAATAAAATCTGTCATTTTGCTAATCATCCCTATTTATGCAAAGGTCTCTATTAGATAATTTCGACACAGTCCTTGACTATGTTAAATACAATCTATGGGGTTTTCTTGGAAATTATTAACCTATTAAGGTGTTGGGTTTTTTTAATTAATGTTTCAGAAGCATTGGCTAAGATTGATAAATTTGATGCTTCCCATACGGGAATATCACGGTTGTGGTCGCCCATATAATCGAAATTTTTGTTGCCAAAACGAACTACTAATTTATCCGCTTTGTTGCGGGAAGACAGGTTGAAATTTTTATCGCTTGCCATTACATCGTCAAATAATTTAATGTGTTTTGCAACGGCAAAGGCGTAAGATTTGTGCGAGGCGGTGGCAAGGATGATTTTATCGCCTTGTGCTTTACGGGTTTTGATGTAATTGAGGGTGGTTTGATTGTAAGGTAGATTGGCGACATTAATATCAAAACGCTGAACCAATTGTTCTTTCAGGTAGCCTTTGCCCCGCATAAACCAAAAAGGATATAGAAACACCAGCCAAGGTTGAGACTTTAAAACACCAATTGAGGATTCGTATAATAAATCAGTGTCAATCAATGTGTGGTCTAAATCAACGATTAATGGAGTCATTCTAACGCATTCCATTGTTCAAAATAGCGTTCTAAATCAGCTTCCAATCGGGCTAAACGAATCAGTGCTTCTTGAGACTCAGGTTGTTGAAAAAACTCAGGGTCGGAAAGTTGCAATTGTATCTTGCCAATTTCAGCCTCTGTTGTTTCGATTTTCTTTGGCAGTTCATTCAGCATTTTCTGTTCTTTGTAAGTCAGTTTTTTACTGGCATTAGTGGGCGTCTTTTTTTGCTGTTTTGGTTTGGATTTCAGGCTATCTTTATTGTTTAAATCCGTTTGCTTTTGTAGTAGATAATCGTCATAACCCCCTGCATATTGGTTGATCACGCCATCGCCATCCATAACCACAGTTGAGCCAACCACATTATTCAAAAAAGTTCTATCGTGTGAGATTAAAATTAATGTACCCGTATAATCTACCAACATTTCTTCAAGCAACTCCAGGGTTTCCACATCAAGGTCGTTAGTTGGCTCATCAAGCACTAACAAATTGGCAGGCTGTGAGAGAATTTTTGCCAACATTAGACGGTTTTTTTCACCACCAGAAAACATTTTAATTGGTGCCATCGCCTGTTTTCCAGTAAATAAAAATTGGCGTAAATAACCGATAATATGCTTGCTTTTACCAGCAATATTGATATGGTCGCTACCGCCGAGACAAAATCCATAGCCTTCATATTCGGCTCTAACATTTCACGCATTTGGTCAAAATAGCAAGTTTAATGGTTTTAGACCGACGAATAGTGCCACTAGTCGGCTGTAATTCATCCAATAATAATTTAATGAAAGTAGACTTACCCGACCCATTGCCTCCAATGATTCCAATTTTCTCCCCCTTTAAAACCAACATAGAAAAATCCTTGACCAACTGTAAATCAGCAATAGAATAATTGATTTTTTTCAGTTCAAATACCAATTTTGAGGCGCGTTTTTCGTCTTCTGCTACCGAGTGTATTTTGATTTTCCCTTGAGTTTGACGACGACCTACAAAAGACTGACGCATTCCCTCCAAAGCCCGCACCCGACCTTCATTACGAGTTCTGCGTGCTTTAATACCTTGACGAATCCAAACCTCTTCTTGGGCGAGTTTTTTGTCAAATCTTTTGTTGGCTAAGTCCTCTGAGTTGAGTAAATTTTGTTTGCGTTTAACATAATCATCATAACCACATTCAAACACCGCTAAATTACCACGGTCAAGGTCAAACACTTTATTCACAATACCCGCAATAAACGCACGGTCATGGCTAATCAACACCAAAGTACCGTGGTAATCTTTAAGCATTTTTTCCAAATCAAGAATAGCAGTAATGTCCATATGATTAGTCGGCTCGTCAAGCAACAACACATTTGGCTCCTGTATCAAAGCCCGTGCCAACATCACCCGTCGTCTCCAGCCACCTGATAGCGTGGATAAAATAACCTTTGGATTGAGGGTAAAGCGGTTCAACAAGGTCTCAATTTTGTGCAAATGTTGCCAACCATCCAACTGGTCAATTTGCTCTTGCAACTGTGCTGCTTCGTCTAATTTTTCCTCAGTCATTAACTGCTGATATTGAGTTAAAATCTCACCAATATCCCCCAAACCCTCTGCCACAATGTCAAACAGATTTTTATCATTATCTTCTGGCGGCGTTTGTTCCAGATAACTAATTTTTATACCATTTTTAATCTTTACCTTGCCATCGTCAGGTTCAATCGCCCCTGCCAACACTCGCATAAATGATGATTTACCCTCGCCATTACGCCCAATAAGTGCAATTTTATCGCCTTTTAAAATAGTGGCATTTACCTCATTTAGAATAGGTTTTTCAGAAAAGTTTAAAGAAATATTGTCAAGTGTAATTAACGGCATAGGTTAAAATTATTTGTTTTTAATTGGTGAAACTAATTATGCGTTATTTTATTCAATTTTTACTACTGCTAACACTTATTAATCCACTCTATGCTGAAACTATTGATGCCACAATTTTCACCACTCCAAAACAAGAACAGCGTTACCAAGCGTTAATAGGTGAAATTCGCTGCCCAGTATGCCAAGGGCAAAGCATTGGCGGCTCAAATGCAAGCTTAGCACAAGACCTCAGGGCAAAGGTCAGGTCATTAATTTTGCAAGACAAAACCAATGACGACATTCGTCAATTTATGGTGGATCGCTACGGCGATTTTGTCGTCTTTAAGCCCCCTATGAATGCAAATACCTACCTTTTGTGGTTTCTACCTTTTGCCTTTCTAGCATTTGCCATGTTCCTGCTTATGCGCTCATTCGGTCGTAAAGAACCCGCCATTAATCTGGACACCAGCAAAGCTAAAGAACTACTTAAATGAATAAACAAGCACTTAGCGATTTAATGGTAGAAGCCTATGCGCGTCAAAAAACAGGTAATTTATCAGAGGCTATTCAAGCGTGGAATGCTCTACTCAATCACCAAGATACAACCCAAGATTTAACAGCAAATGCTCATCTAAACTTAGGTAATTTGCACCAATTACAAGGCAACGATGATTTGGCGATTGAAAGTATGTCAAATGCGATAAAAGCCAACCCAAATAGTGCTGAGGCGTATTTTTGTTTAGCAACAATGGCACAAAACCAAGAAGATTTTACCGCTGCCGCCAACTATTTAGACCAAGCATTAACACTGAATGGCAAAGACAGCGGCGCATTCAATAACCTTGGTAATTGCTACGACAGATTAGAAAAACCCCAACAAGCTATTAAAGCCTATACGCAAGCGCTAAGATTAGACCAAAATTACATCGCCGCCGTTTACAATCGCGGTAATGTATTTTTAAAGTTAGCAAAACACGATTTGGCACACAAAGATTTTACTAAAGCAATTAAATTAGACCCAAATTTTTATCAAGCCTATTATAATCGTGGCACTTTACTTAAGTCTATGGGAAAATTAGCAGAATCTGCAAGCGATTTGAATAAAGCAAAAAAATTGGCGCAACAAGATTTAGAAAAACAAGCAACACAATACTAGGACATATATGAGCAATCAAGACGACAATAAATTAATTACCGAAAGAAAATCAAAATTAGCGTTATTAAGGGCGGCGGGCATAGCGTTTGCTAATGATTTTAAGCCTGAACATTTGGCTGCAGATATTTTGGCAGAGTTTGAGCAATATTCAAAAGAAGAGTTAGATGAGAAGGGTGTAGCAGTATCAATCGCAGGGCGAATGATGCTTAAACGGGTGATGGGTAAGGCAAGTTTTGCACATATTCAAGATGTTAGTGGTCAAATTCAGTTGTTTGTTACTCGGGATGAATTGCCGGAAAATTTTTATAATGAACAATTTAAAAAATGGGACATTGGTGATATTATTGGAGTCAAGGGTACATTATTTAAAACCAAAGTTGGAGAATTGTCAGTACGGGTTAGTGAGATAAAATTACTCACCAAATCATTGCGTCCATTGCCTGAAAAATTTCATGGGTTGAGCGATCAGGAAATTCGGTATCGCCAGCGTTATGTGGATTTGATTGTGAATAAAGAGGCACGGGATACTTTTAAGCGTCGTAGTCAAATTGTGAATTATATTCGCAACTTTTTTAATGGCAATAATTTTATGGAAGTAGAAACGCCAATGTTACACAGTATCCCAGGCGGGGCTACTGCTAAGCCATTTGAGACCCATCATAATTCATTGGATATGCCAATGTTTTTGCGTATTGCCCCTGAACTTTACTTAAAGCGCTTGATTGTTGGTGGTATGGATAGGGTGTTTGAAATCAATCGTTGTTTTAGAAACGAGGGTTTATCCACTCGTCATAATCCAGAATTTACCACCATTGAATTTTATCAAGCTTACGCAACTTATCACGATTTAATGGATACGACTGAAGACCTGTTTAGAGGGATTGCTGTTGATGTTTGTGGGAATGCCGTCATTAATTATCAAGGCGATGAATTTGACTTTTCCAAGCCATTTGAACGCATTAGCGTATTTGATTCAATTCTCAAATACAACCCAGATTTATCTGCCGATGATTTGGGCGAAGATAAGGCGGCTGATACTGCTAAAAAATTAGGTATCGATGTTAAAGACACTTGGGGGCTGGGGAAAATCCAAATTGAGATTTTTGATATCAGCGTTGAAGAAAAGCTAATGCAACCAACTTTCATCACCGAATACCCGACCGAAATCTCCCCACTTGCACGACGCAATGACAACAATCCGTTTATCACTGATAGATTTGAATTGTTCATCGGTGGGCGTGAAATTGCCAATGGTTTTTCCGAGTTAAACGATGCACAAGACCAGGCCGAACGCTTCCACAAACAAGTGGCAGAAAAAGACGCAGGCGACGATGAGGCAATGCATTATGACGCTGATTATATTCGTGCCTTAGAATACGGCATGCCACCTACCGCAGGTGAAGGCATTGGCATTGACCGTTTAGTGATGTTGTTCACTAATTCGCCTTCTATTCGTGATGTGTTGTTATTTCCACACATGAAATTAGAGAGTAAGTAATGGGAATTTTTACTAGAGATTATGTGGGTGAATTAAAATGGGAAAGTATTAAAAATACTGGAGATGGAAGACCGCAATATTCGAGTAGAGCAAAAGTATTTGGCGGATGGCTTGTTAGTATTATGGGTAATGCATCAATAGGAGGAAATGGAGCAACATTCATTCCCAACCCTGAACATAAATGGATATTAAAACCATGTCAAAAGTAACGAACCAAGATTCCTATCAATCAATACTTGCTACAGTGCAAGCCTTTCACGATAAGCATGATTTTAAAAACAATGGTGGTGAGGATTTGGCTTACCGTGTGGCGTTAATGGCAGAAGAATTGGGTGAAATCTCATCTTGTGTGACCAAAGGAAAGTCTAAACAAGATTTAGCTGAAGAATCAGCAGATTTATTGATTTTATTGATAGGCACCGCGATTAGTGCTGATTTTGATTTGAATGAAGCATTTTGGCAAAAGATGGAAAAAATCAATCAACGCAAGTCAAAAATGGTAAATGGCAAAATCCGAGTATCAGAATTTAAAGGAGTGTAGGGTGGCTTATGAATAATATTCTAACCATTGACGGCCCAAGCGGGGTCGGTAAAGGCACAGTTGCACGAATAATGGCACAAAAATTGGGTTGGCATTTATTAGACTCTGGTGCAATTTATCGTGCTTTTGCTTTAGCAGTTGACGCTAGAGGGATAGGTATTGGCAATGAAGACACTTTAGAAAAAATAGCGCAAACGCTTGACTTAACATTTAAAACCGAAGAGGGCAGTGAATTGGTTAGCGTGTTTTTAAATGGTAAAGATGTCTCTAAAATACTACGAACTGAGAAAACGGGCGAGATGGCATCCAAAATCGCTTCTATCGGCGTGGTGCGTGCTGCACTTTTAAAGCGCCAACAAGACTTTGCACAAACGCCAGGGTTGGTGGCAGATGGGCGAGATATGGGCACGGTGGTTTTTGTAGATGCGCCGTTTAAAGTGTTTTTAACAGCAAGCGCAGAAGAACGATCCAAAAGACGCTTAAAACAATTGCAAGCGCAAGGCACTATGGGTATAATATCGCAAATCTTGGCAGAGGTGGTGGCAAGAGATGAGCGAGATTGTTCTCGCAAAAACGCGCCACTTAAACCTGCCGATGATGCATTAATCATTGATACCACTGAGTTGTCGATTGATGAAGTGCTTGCTCAGGTGAGTGAATTAGTAACTAAAAAATGAAGTCTAAGCGGTTAGACTTTTAAAATAAATTAACCCGATAAATGCCAACTTATACCGTTGTTGGATTTTTTAGCGGTCAATATCGAGAAAATACAATATGTCAGAATCATTTGCAGACCTGTTTGAAAATAGTGTCGAACAACAAAATGTTAAAGTAGGTGCCTTATTAATGGGTACAGTAATCAATATTAATCGTGAAAAAGCGGTTATCAATGTTGGATTAAAATCAGAGGGTTTTATCTCTCTAGACCAATTTAAAGACCAAAAAGGTGAATTAGAAATTGAAGAGGGCGATGTGGTAGAAGTCGCTTTAGAATCTATTGATGATGGCTTAGGTCATACTTTATTATCTCGCGAGAAAGCCAAACGCATTAAGTTATGGCAGACGCTTGAAATTGCAATGAATCAAAAAGAAGTGGTTACTGGCATTGTTACTGGTGCTGTGAAAGGCGGATTAACGGTTGACATCGGTGTTGTTAAAGCATTCTTACCGGGTTCATTGGTGGATACTCATCCAGTTAAAGATTTCTCATATCTAACAGGTCAAGAAATTGAAGCTATCGTTATTAAGATGGATGAAGTTAGAAATAACATCGTTATCTCAAGAAAAGCAGTAATGCAAGAAGCCAACTCTGCTGACAGAGAGGCACTATTGGAAGGACTTGAACAAGGTCAAGAAATTGAAGGTATTATTAAAAACCTTGCAGACTACGGTGCATTTGTTGACCTTGGTGGTGTTGATGGTTTATTGCATATTACCGATATTTCATGGCAACGAGTCAATCATCCATCTGAGAAATTGACGATTGGCGATAAGATTACTGTGAAAATCCTTAATTATGATAAAGAGAAAATGCGTGTTTCATTGGGGCTTAAGCAATTAACAGCAAGCCCTTGGGACAATATTTCTGATGTCTTGCCATTGGGTAAGAAAGTTACAGGTACAGTTTCTAACCTAACAGATTATGGTGCATTTGTCCGTATTGCTGAAGGTGTTGAAGGTTTGGTGCATGTGTCAGAAATGGATTGGACAAATGCAAATGCACGCCCTTCTAAGATTGTTAAACTTGGTCAAGAGGTTGATGTGGTTGTTTTAGATGTTCAAGAGTCTAAGCACCGTATTTCATTATCAATGAAGCAAGCACAAGAAAACCCTTGGGAAGCGTTCGAAGCGACTCATAATAAGGGCGACAAGATTGGCGTTACCGTTAAATCAATCACAGATTTCGGTTTGTTCGTTGGTCTTCCAGGCGGCATTGATGGCTTGATTCACTTAGCCGACCTTTCTTGGGAGAAATTACCAGCAGATGAGTTGGTGTCTAACTATTCTAAGGGTCAAGAACTTGAAGTTATTGTTTTAAACATTGACTCTGAAAAAGAGCGTATTTCTTTAGGCATTAAGCAATTAGAAGAAGATGACTTTTCATCTTATGCGTCTTCAAATAAGAAAGGTTCTATAGTTAAAGTAACGATTACCGAAGTAACATCACGCGGTGCAGTTGTTGCCTTAGCAGATGATGTGACTGGTTACTTGAAAGCGGGTGAAATTTCCGAAGAACGCGTCGAAGATGCGTCAACTGTCTTAAAAGTAGGCGATGAAATTGAAGTAGCGATTATTAATATTGACAGAAAGACGCGTAATGTGTCTGTCAGTATTAAAGCAAAAAATTCAGCAGAAGAAAAAGCAGCGATGGCAGACTACAATAAGCACTCTTCTAAAGAGGTAGAGGGTGCAACTTTAGGCGACTTGTTAAAGAAAGCCAAGAAATAACCTTTGAAAAAAACTGAATTAATCCTAAGTTTATCTGAGCAATCTACTACATTGCTTAAAGCAGAAGTAAAAACTTGTGTGGACACTATTCTTTTAACGATTACAGACGGTATCGTTAGTGGTGAAGGGGTTGAGATAAGAGGATTTGGCAGTTTTGCAAAGAAACACAAAAAAGCACGCATAGGCATCAACCCGAGAACAGGTGAAAAGACTCAGGTGGGTGCAAAAAATATGCCATTTTTTAAGCCAGGACAATCGCTTAAGGAAGTTGTAAATAATTAAAAAAATAGGTTTTACTTTACGGTATAATTTTATTTTTTTATGGGGCGTTAGCTCAGTTGGTAGAGCATCGGACTTTTAATCCGCTGGTCGAGCGTTCAAATCGCTCACGCCCCACCATACACCATAAGGGTTTCAGAGATGAAGCCCTTTTTTACGCACGAAGCAAAAGCCGACAATTTAGGCAATAGGGTTTAAATTAACTATTTGAGACCTTTGCATAAATATGAATAATCATCAAAACGCCATCTTTCATCAAATTACAAACTTTTTAAAAACACCCTTAGCCCTGCTAGGAGTGGATTTAAAAAATTTCCAATTTAATAAAATCTGTCATTTTGCTAATCATCCCTATTTATGCAAAGGTCTCTATTTTTTCTAAATGCTTGGAACGCATTGTCATTTTTAAATCGCTATGACCCAGTGTTTTTGAAGTGAGAATATCACCGCTGTTCATCATAAAATGACTGGCGAATGAATGCTTTAAAATGTGGGTGAGTTGTCCTTTTGGTAGGTCAATCTAAGTTTGATATTACACGCTTAAAAGTCATATGACCGTCGGTGAGTGGGTGGTGGTTTTAACCTCATCGGCTAGTGATTGGCCGATTGGTAATTGACGCACTTTGCCACTTTTTGTGCCTGATAGGGTGATACGGTTGTTATTTATCTTACTGGCTTTTTATGGTAAAAAAGTAGACGGCACTTCTGAGATTGTATCAAACAATAACGGAACAGGGGTTGCTTATGAAGAAGTTACTTCAGGAGTGTATCAGGATTCGGGGCTTTTGACTCAAGAACATGGAGCGGTGTTGCACGGGTAATGTAATCTAGTAAGTCATAAAAAATACCGACTTTTTAGTCGGTATTTTTTTGCCCATTCTAAAATCCACTAATTTTATAAAAAATCACTGCAAAGCCATTGAGTGGAAAAATTACCTTGACAAGGTCGAACCTTGTCAGTTAATTTTTAGCAATTATTACATCTTTTTTTTTGGTTACCTCCCCATTTTTTTAGGTATCATTAAACATTACATCACATCACAACCAACAGGACAACCCCATGCCAGGACAAACAAAATACTTCATCAGCAACACCAACGGCTTCTTTGTCAACTGGTATTCCGATATCACCGGAGTTGAATCTCACGGACAAGCATTAAAAGCATCTGGCAATAGTGGAGACGATGCCGTCTATGTAGGACAAGGCACCAAAGTCGATGCAACAGGGCTTACTTCAACAGGTGGCAATGATTCAATTTATTTAACCGGCACTTTTAACAACTACGAACAAACACTAGATGGCAATACCTACACCTTCAAAAGAACGGTTACTATTGGCGGTACCGATTACCAAGAAGAAGTCTCCTTCACAGCCTCTAATGGCGATAGGGTTTATTTTGCAAATGGTTTTTTTAAGATTGATATAACAGGCAATGATGGGCTATCAAATGCAGGCGTTTTTCAGAAAATTAAATCCACTGATATTGACTCCAGTTCAATAACACCCACCGACCCTTTAACCAGTCAACCCGCCATTGACAAAGGCATGCCAGTGAAGTTAGGTCTACTAAAGTATTTATTTCTGATAACAACGGTGAGCACATTACCCCTGGTGTCAAAGGCTCAGTATTTAAGATATCTGGCAATAGTGGCAATGACACAGTCTATGTTGCCCAAGGCACCAAAGTTGATGCAACAGGACTCACCTCAACAGGTGGCAATGATGTTGTTTATTTAACTGGCACTTTTAATGAATACACCAAACAAACAGTAGTTGGCAGCACCTACACTTTTGAAAGAACTGTTAATATTGGCGGTACCGATTATCAAGAAGAAGTCTCCTTCACAGCCTCTAATGGCGATAGGGTTTATTTTGCAAATGGTTTTGTTAAGATTGATATAACAGGCGATGATGGGCTATTAGAAGCAGGTGTTTTTAAGAGAATTATATCCACTGATATTGACGGTAGTGAGTCAACTCCAGGTTTGGGGATTGGTTTAAGTATTACCGATGATTTAGCAGAAACAAGCATTATTAACAAGGCAAAGGTAGGCACAGATATTACCTATACTTTTACTTTTAAAGATGATGTTACTGGTTTTGATAAAAATGATATTGAAGTGACAGGTGGAACAAAAGGTGCTTTCAGTGGCAGTGGCAGTGTTTATTCGTTAGTAGTCAGCGTGACAGATAACTCAACAACTGACTTATTTGTTGGTGTGGCAAAGATGCGGCAATTGGAGGAGTATTGGCACAAAATACGCTAGTAATAGTCATAAAGTTGATACCGTTGTACCCAGCAAACCCATAAGTTTAGATTTAGCCACAGAGGACGATTCAGGCACAAGTAATAGTGACAACCTAACTAATAAAACCTCAAACCTCACCATCACAGGCAGTGCAGAAGTCGGTGCTACTATAAGATTATACAATGGTACCAACACAACAGCCATAGGCTCTGAAATAGTAAAGGCTAATGGCACATTCTCTATTGATATCAGTTTAACCCAAAGCACAACTCCACACAGCATTACCGCAAGAGCAACAGATGTTGCGGGTAATGAAAGTTTGGTTTCTGATGCTTTGGCGATTACTGTGGATACTACTACTGCTGCTCTCACCGCACAAGCAATGAGCGTTATCTTGGGTGAAGACTCTAACCTAGTAATTGACTTTAGTGAAAACATCAAAGCCGGCACAGGCAATATTGTCATTCATAAAGCCAGCGACAATACCATTGTAGAAACCATTGCTATTGACAATAGTAAAATTAGCATTGCTAACGATAAACTTACTATTAATCCTACTGCTGATTTAACTGAAGGCACTTATTACATCAAAATGGCATCTGGCGTAATCACCGATATGGCAGGCAATGTCTTTGCAGGTATCACTAATTTAGGTGCTGACACCACTTGGGCATTTGAAACCAAAGCACTTTTTACCACAGTTATGGTAGAAGGTTTGAATGATGGTTATATTAACAACTCTGAAAAATCTACTGTTGAAATATCAGGTGTAATCACTAGTGGAGGTAATAATCCTACCATTAATAAAGTTGAATTTTTTAAAGACGGTTCAAGCGATGCTATAAAAACAATAAACAATGTTTCTGTTGATAATAATAAAATTTGGAAAATTGAGAATAACGAGTTAGTGGCGCTTAATTTAGACGATGGCTCTTACACGCTTAAGATTACCTTAGCAGATGGTGGCACATCCGTTACATCAATTTTCCCAACCAGTGGTTCGATAATTATTGACACCTTAGCACCAACGGCATTAAATGTAACAGCAACACTTATTTCAAACACAGATTCTGATATCACAGTAACAAGCACAGATTCTAGTGTGGGTTATTTGGTTCACAACTCATTGTCTGGCGATGCGATTAATACAGTTGCTAAACTTGAAGCTTTAGTAGCTGGCAATAAAGTCAATAAAGTAACGGGATTAGGGGGTGATGCTCGTAGTTTTAACCCGCATGATTTAATAGAGGGTACTTATAATTGGTATTTAGCTGACCAAGCAGGAAATATTTCAGCTAAATCTAATGATGTGGTAATGGACAACACTGCCCCAATCCTAACAACACAAGCTTCGGCCGAATTGGGTGAAACCTCAGACCTGATGCTTGATTTTAATGAAGACATTCAAGCAGGTAGTACAGGTAGTATTGTTATTAAAGGTAGTGATGATGGAGTAATAGCAACCATTAATATTACTGAGACAACTAAATTCAGCATTGCTGGCGATAAACTCACCATTGATGTGTCAGCATTAGGTTTAACTGATAATAAATTAACCCAAGGCAGTTACTATATCACCATGGATGCAGGCACAGTAACTGACATAGCGGGTAACGATGCTGCTGCCATTACTAAAGATACTAACCAATGGGTATTTGCAACCAAAGCACTTTTTACCACAATCGCTTGGATAGGTGCCGATGATAACTACATTAATAACACAGAGAAAGGAACAGACTTACTCTCAGGTGTTGTTATCAGCACAACTACAACCCAACGATTGAAGAAATTAGATTTTACGAGGTAACAAATGGTGTAACTTCATCAACTGCTGCCTTTACCATTGCTAAATCAAATATTACCCAGCCTGCAACAGTAAGCGGTGTTGCTAAATCTTGGTCTATTACAGCTGCCAATATGCCAGATTTAGCAGATGGCAAAACTTATATCGCTAAAATTGACTTAAAAGACGGCAGCACAGAGGTTACTAAAACCAGCAAAGCAGTAACTTACGACTTCACTGCCCCAACAGTTAGTAGCGTAGTATTTACTAGTAACCCAGGTGCTGATAAGACTTACAAAGCAGGTGATACTGTTGAAATAACGGTTACCATGAGTGAGAATACAACCGTAACTGACAGCCCAAGAATTGCACTATTATCTGGCAAATATGCAACTTATGCATCGGGTTCAGGTTCAGATAAATTGATATTTACATATACCGTTGCAACTGGTGATACTGATGCTAATGGATTAGCAATTGTTGCAAATGCGCTCAATTTAAATGGTGGTACGCTTACAGATACTGCAGGCAACACAGCAGTAATAACACACGCTGCTGTAGCCGATAATGCTGAGCATATGGTTGACACTATGCTACCAACACTCATTATTAGCAATAATATAACAGGAGACGCTGGCATTAATGCCAATATCACCTATACCTTTAGCTTTGGTGAAGCAGTTATAAACTTTGACGAAACTGATATTAGCGTAAGCAACGGCAAGAAAGGCTTGTTCACCAAAGTGAGTGACACACGCTACACCCTAATCGTTACTCAAACAGGCTCAGCAAATGACATAACCGTTAGCGTTGCTACTGGTGCAGCAAAAGACAGTGCAGGGAATCTCAGCATTAGCGCACAATCCGTACAAACAACAGATTTAGAAAGACCCACCATTGCCATTAGCATGAACAACACCAATTTTTTGAGAAATGGCGACACCGCAACCGTTACCTTTGATTTTAGTGAAGCACTGGCAACAAGCAGTTTTAACCTTAATGACATCACCACAGCCAATGGCAACCTCACTAATTTAAGCATTGATAGCACCAATCTTAGTCGTTATACCGCCACCTACACAGCAACAAAAAACATAGATTCTATCCATATCAGTTTTTTCATTACCACAGGCTGGACAGATATCGCCGGCAATACGCCCGCAGCACCTATCCAAGTATCTGTAACCTCTGAGCATCAATCTTCGCCTATCTTAGCTGTCAAACAAGGTGAAGACCAATACCTTAATGCAACAGAATCCACCATTAACATAGAAATTGCCTTACAACCAGATGCCAAAAAAGATGACAAAATTCAGCTTAAAACCAGCTCAAAAACACTGGGCAATCCTTATATTATTACACAAGCTGATATTGACAATGGCAAGTGCCTGATTGAGGTTAATAAAGCAATCTTAGGCGGTGATGGCACAGAAGTCGGCATCATCGCATTTATGCAATACCAATCAGGCAATGTCAGTGAAGACAGTAATGTGCTATTAATCACCATAGATGAAACACCGCCATTACCCATTGCCAATAGTTGGTGGCATATTAACACCCCGCCAACGGGACAAAATGCCTTTATATTAGGTGATCTCATTGAACTCAGTCTTACCACAGACGAACCTTTAAAATTTGGCAATACTGCTGGTTCTCAACTCATGATGGACGACAAAGTATTTACCCTTGACACATTCAAATCCAGTGCCACTAGCAACAAACAACTTGTCTTTACCCATCAAGTCCAAGCCAATGAAATCATGGCACGGCAACAAGCCGTTATTAGAGCCGATGAAATCACCCTCAACGGAGTTACCGACCTAGCAGGAAACACACTTGATCTATCCACTTTAGCAGAAACAAGCCTCTACTCATCTGCCATTTTTTATCAACCTAGCACCCATCCTTTTGACAGCATCAACACCACTAACAACGCCACCCCAACCTTCGCTGATATTGACCAAGACGGCGACCTAGACCTCATTATCGGCAATGCCACAGGCACATTGTCGTATTACCAAAATAAAAACAACAGCGGCACCAACAGTTTTACCAAAATAACCCTAAATAACCCCTTCCAAAACATTCAACATACCAACGCCACCCCAACCTTTGCTGATATTGACCAAGACGGCGACCTAGACCTTATTGTTGGTGCCGGCGATGGCAAACTCTATTTCTACAAAAACACCCAACAAAGTTTCAACCTCGTTGCCTCAAACTTCAACCCATTCAGCCACATCAGCATCGGCGCAAACGCCACCCCAACCTTCGCCGACATCAACCAAGACGGCTACCTAGACCTCATCATCGGCAACACTACAGGCAAACTAACCTATTACCAAAACACCAAAAATACCTTTACCAAAGTCAGTGCCATCAACAACCCTTTCCAAAACATTACTCACGCTAACGCCAGCCCAACTTTTGTTGACATCGACCAAGACGGCGACTTAGACCTTGTAATAGGCGATTCAAATGGCAAACTGCACTATTATTACCGAAACACCAACGGTGTGTTCACTGTGCAAACTGGTAGCAATAACCCAATTGCCAATATTGCCGTTAGTAATAACGCCAAACCAACCTTTGCCGACATAGACAGCAACGGCACCTTAGATTTAATCATAGGCGATCAAAACGGCTTACAATACTACCAACGCCAGCACTCAGAAGTGATTGATACCATAGCGCCTAGGGTAACCCTTCTGATTAAAAACACCACACTACTCAGGGTGAAAGCCCCAAGTGATATTTAATTTTAGTGAAGCTGTGAAGGTTTTAGCCTGAGTAATCTCAGTGCTGACAACGCCATCACTGAGTCAGTTAAAACTCAATCCTAATCGCCACAGCACCCAGCCATTTTCTTATATTGCCACCTTGACCCCAACTGACGACATCAAACAAAACAAAAACCGCATTACTGTAAATACCAACTGGCACGACTAAACGGCAACACACCCGCCGACAGTTTGACCTCAGAACAATTATCAAATCTTCACCGACACCAGCCGCATCAAACCAAAACTGGGAGAGTAATCAACCTCCTAGCGGACAAGAAGCGTTTGCCCAAGGCGATACTATTACCATTACCTTAACGCTAACGGGTAATATCAAGGTTGACAACAAGGTTGACAACGAGCAAGCTTATTTGATTATTAGCGGTAAGCGTTTTGAGGTTGATAAAGCAGCTTTTGACGGTGCAACGGATAAAACTGTTTTGACCTTTACTTATACCGTGAAAGCGGGAGACACTTTAGGTTTGTCTGACTTTGTTGTTGATAAAGAGCAGGTCTTTTTAACAGGTGTTACGATACTTTGATAATACGCTTGATATAGCGACAATGCCAGATCAGGTGCAGTTGTTAGGAGGGCAAAGCTTGTTTAAGCAAGAAGATTCATTGAGTGTTACGGTGCCTTCGGGTAAATATCCATCTTATAATCAATTTTATGTAGATATTAATGCTGATGGTTATATGGATGTTATTTCAACGCATAACTATGCAGTCATTCTAGATAACTTCTATTTTTATTTCTTCCAAGGTTCTGCCGACGGCTTGCAGTTTAAAGAAGTAGCAGGCACACTTTTTGACAATACCTCTCTATCAGGCGATTATCTGAGTTCAGTTATCTTTGCTGATGTGGATGGTGATAATGATTTAGATATGCTGGTTGGGCAATCAACTGGCAATCTAAGATATTTTGAAAATGCAAACGGTGTTTACAGTTTGAACGATGGACATTCATTATCCCACATCAGTCATTTCGGCATCACCACCCCCACCTTCGCCGACATCGATGCAGACGGCGATGCAGATGTCATCGTCGGTGACTCTGGCGGCGGCCTGCGCTACTTCACCAATCACCAAGGTGTATTCACCCAACAAACAGGCACAAACAACCCCTTTACCATGGATGTCGGCACCAACAGTAAACCCGCTTTCGCTGATGTCGATGCAGACGGTGATTTAGATCTACTAATCGGCAATGGTTCTATTTGGTATTATTATGAAAACATCAACAACATATGGAGATTGCAAACAAACGAAAACAACCCATTCAATGGCTTTGCAGACGGCACCCCCAATTTTGTAGATGTTGATTTTGACGGCAAGATGGATTTAGTCGTTACCACAGGAAGAAAAACCTATTATTATCACAACATCCAACGCCCCATCATCGATACCACACCCCCCGAAGCCCCCCTCATTAAAATCCACGACACCTCCCTCGCCACAGGCGACACCACCCTAGTCGAATTCCATTTTAAAGAAAAAGTCCTAGACTTTACAACAGATGACATCACCGCTGAAAATGCCAGTCTCAGTGAATTTAGGCAAAACACAGGTTTAGGTCCCTTCGTCTGGACAGCAATCCTCACCCCCGATACAGGCATTACAGACAGCATAAACACCCTCACCGTTGGCACCGATTGGCACGATGTCGCCGGCAATAAGCCCAGCCAACCCAGCACCTCAGCCAACTACAAAGTCATCAACCAAGAGCCACCCAAAATCAGCACCACCACCACCGACTGGGTCTTCAACACCCCACCCGCAGGACAAAAATACTTCTCCATCGGCGACACAATGACCCTAACCCTAACCGTCAGCGAAGCCGTCCAAGTAGCTGATACCAGTGCCTACATCACCGTCGCCAACAAACGCTTCAACATCAACAAATCCGCTTTTGACACTAGTACCGATAAAACCAAACTCAGTTTCGACTACACCGTCGTTAAAGGCGACCACCTAATCATCGGCGATTTCATCGTCAACAACACCCATTTAACAGGCGTAACCAATGCCGCAGGCGTAGCAATCAACAACCTCACCACAGAATTAGCTCTATTAAAGAATAGCGACGCCTTCGAACGCAAATCCGGCACAGAAAACCCTCTAAAATTCATAAACGGCTACCTCGCCAGCCTCACACCTCAGTCCACTTCATAGATTTAGACAATGATGGCATCCAAGAAATAGCCTACAGTGCATGGAAGAGTGTAGGTGAAAATGACTATAGCCAAGTTTTTTATTACAAAAGAACAGACGGCCAAAGCGCTTTCACAGAAATCCCCAACAACAATAGCCCCTTTAAAAACCTTGAACGCCAAAAAGTAATGACTTTTGCCGACATGGACAAAGATGGCGATTTAGATCTCTTAACAAATAGCGGCTATTACAAAAATAATAATGGCACATTCGTAAAAATAGAAGGCAATAACAACCCTTTCGCAACTGTTAATTTTGGCAGCAACACAATGCACACCTTAGTAGATTTAGACAATGATGGCGATATCGACCTAATAACCTCCAATTCTGACGACGGCGTCCTCTTATTATGAAAACAACAACAACACTTACACAATAAAACCCACTCATCCACTCACCGGACTAGATCTAGGCACCATCGTCAAACTAACCTTCAAAGATTTAGACGGCGACGGCGATCTAGACCTAATATCAGGCAGCGACTACGATGCAAACAATGAGCAAGCCATCAACTACTATAAAAACACCGGCACCGCCACCACCCCTCTTTTCAGCAAACAAGTCGGTGCAAACGATTTTTTTGACAACATCGAACACAACCGCATTCAAATAGGAACTCCCGAATTAGGCGACATTAACAACGATGGAAACTCGTTTCAGTCACAGCAGAAAGCAACAAGGACAACCTCTCACTACGCAAGGCACACCCTTCAAAGTAAATCAACACCACTAACACATGACGCCATCTCAGCTACACCGCACGCAAACTATCTAACATTCACTGAAACGGACCTCACCCGACAACAAATACATAAAACCAACACCATTTGACTCCAAGACTTATATTTCTATAGCCTTAAACACCTGAAATGAATGCCAACTCGGTTACCTCAGCAAAGCGGATAAGACAGCCTCAGAATCGGAGTCTTGACATTACCTTAGGTAGAATAACACATACCCTCAGTATTAGTTGACACCGCACATCATATCTAAATCATCATTTTCTGACAAGGCGGACCTTGTCAGTTGAATACAATAAAACCAGAAATACCAACTTATTTCTATAGATTAAAGACTTTACAATAGAATGTTGCCGGTTACTGAAGGTGATTTAATTACAGGTTCTCAAAATAAGTCTTGCTGGTACTTGGTTGAAGACAAGTGGCTATTTAGTATTAAGCAAAATGAACAGTAAATCAGCACTGATAATCTTATTCTTACATAAAGCAAGCTAATAAAAAACCCGCCTTATTAAAGCGGGTTTTTTATGGAAAAATATCAACCAAAATAGAAACAATTAGGGTTAGAATAAAGCCCCTTGATTAGATACCAAATTGGTAATATTTTCAGGGTTTACTAAGTCCAAAAATTTAAAAACTTGAACTTGAAGGAATAAGTTATGTATAATACAATTTAATTTTTATAAAACAGGACAACCCCATGCCAGGACAAACAAAATACTTCATCAGCAACACCAACGGCTTCTTCGTCAACTGGTATTCCGATATCACCGGACTTGAATCTCACGGACAAGCATTAAAAGTATCTGGCAATAGTGGAGACGATGCCGTCTATGTAGGACAAGGCACCAAAGTCGATGCAACAGGGCTTACTTCAACAGGTGGCAATGATTCAATTTATTTAACCGGCACTTTTAACAACTACGAACAAACACTAGATGGCAATACCTACACCTTCAAAAGAACGGTTACTATTGGCGGTACCGATTACCAAGAAGAAGTCTCCTTCACAGCCTCTAATGGCGACAGGGTTTATTTTGCAAATGGTTTTTTTAAGATTGATATAACAGGCAATGATGGGCTATCAAATGCAGGCGTTTTTCAGAAAATTAAATTCGCTGATATTGATTCCAGTTCAATAACACCCACCGACCCTTTAACCACTCAACCCGCCATTGACAAAGGCACTGCCAGTGAAGTTGGTACTACTAAAGTATTTATTTCTGATAACAACGGTGAGCACATTACCCCTGGTGTCAAAGGCTCAGTATTTAAGATATCTGGCAATAGTGGCAATGACACAGTTTATGTTGCCAAAGGCACAAAAGTTGATGCAACAGGACTCACCTCAACAGGTGGCAATGATGTTGTTTATTTAACTGGCACTTTTAATGAATACACCAAACAAACAGTAGTTGACAGCACCTACACTTTTGAAAGAACTGTTAATATTGGCGGTACCGATTATCAAGAAGAAGTCTCCTTCACAGCCTCTAATGGCGATAGGGTTTATTTTGCAAATGGTTTTGTTAAGATTGATATAACAGGCGATGATGGGCTATTAGAAGCAGGTGTTTTTAAGAGAATTATATCCACTGATATTGACGGTAGTGAGTCAACTCCAGGTTTGGGGATTGGTTTAAGTATTACCGATGATTTAGCAGAAACAAGCATTATTAACAAGGCAAAGGTAGGCACAGATATTACCTATACTTTTACTTTTAAAGATGATGTTACTGGTTTTGATAAAAATGATATTGAAGTGACAGGTGGAACAAAAGGTGCTTTCAGTGGCAGTGGCAGTGTTTATTCGTTAGTAGTCAGCGTGACAGATAACTCAACAACTGACTTATTTGTTGGTGTGGCAAAAGATGCGGCAATTGGAGGAGGTATTGGCACAGAATACGCTAGTAATAGTCATAAAGTTGATACCGTTGTACCCAGCAAACCCATAAGTTTAGATTTAGCCACAGAGGACGATTCAGGCACAAGTAATAGTGACAACCTAACTAATAAAACCTCAAACCTCACCATCACAGGCAGTGCAGAAGTCGGTGCTACTATAAGATTATACAATGGTACCAACACAACAGCCATAGGCTCTGAAACAGTAAAGGCTAATGGCACATTCTCTATTGATATCAGTTTAACCCAAAGCACAACCCCACACAGCATTACCGCAAGAGCAACAGATGTTGCGGGTAATGAAAGTGCAGTTTCTGATGCTTTGGCGATTACTGTGGATACTACTACTGCTACTCTCACCGCACAAGCAGTGAGTGTTATCTTGGGTGAATCCTCTAACCTAGTAATTGACTTTAGTGAAAACATCAAAGCCGGCACAGGCAATATTGTCATTCATAAAGCCAGCGACAATACCATTGTAGAAACCATTGCTATTGACAATAGTAAAATTAGCATTGCTAACGATAAACTTACTATTAATCCTACTGCTGATTTAACTGAAGGCACTTATTACATCAAAATGGCATCTGGCGTAATCACCGATATGGCAGGCAATGTCTTTGCAGGTATCACTAATTTAGGTGCTGACACCACTTGGGCATTTGAAACCAAAGCACTTTTTACCACAATCGCTTGGATAGGTGCCGATGATAACTACATTAATGATAGTGAAAAAGACGCAACCGCACTCTCAGGCACAGTAGCGGGAGCAGGTACCTTATCTATTACTAAGATTGAGTTTTTTGAAGGTAGTAATACAGTAGGCACAGCAATAACTTCAGGATTACCAGCTGTTGCAGCTGACGGCACCTGGACACTCGCACATTCTGCTATGCCATCTGAATTAGCCGATGGAAAAACCTACACGGCTGTAGTAACGCTTAGTGATGGCACCAATTCAGCAATTAGCACTAGCACAGCAGTAACTTATGACACCATTAGCCCAACCCCAATCACGACCAATCCATGGACTTTAAGCGATATTCCAGCGGGACAATCTGCTTTTAAGGTAGGGGATGTTATCAGCCTAACACTGACAATGAGTGAGACCTTGAAACTTAATAGCACCACAGGCTCTAAAGTGGTCATTGCAGGCAAAGACTTTGTTTTGGATAAAACCGCCTCTACAACTGCAGGTGATAAGAAACTGGTGTTTAAATATAGCGTTCAAGCTGGAGATAGCATTGCCACTACAGACTTTGATATTGACAATCCAACAAGCGATATTACGCTAAATAATATAACAGATGTCGCAGGTAATGCACCAGTATTTACCGCTGATAGAGTAGTGTTGGCTAAGACTAAGCTTGAGTATATTGAAAAAATAGGTTTGGGTAATAATCCTTTTGAGGGTATTGATGTGGGGTATGTTTCTGTGCCAATCTTGGCTGATATTGACGGCGATGGCGACCTAGATTTGGTGGTGGGTGAGAGTAATGGCACCCTTAAATACTATCAAAACACAGGCACTACTTCTAACCCTGCTTATGAAGCAAAAACTGGAGATAGCAATCCTTTTAATGGCATTGATGTGGGAAATGCTGCCACGCCAACCCTAGCCGATATTGACAGCGATGGTGACCTAGATTTGGTGGTGGGTGAGAATAATGGCACCCTTAAATACTATCAAAATACAAGCACTACTTCTAACCCTACTTATGAAGCAAAAACTGGAGATAGCAATCCTTTTAATGGCATTGATGTGGGAGGTTATTCCACGCCAAACTTGGCTGATATTGATGGCGATGGTGATCTAGATTTGGTGATGGGTGAGAGTAATGGCACCCTTAAATACTATCAAAATACAGGCACTACTTCTAACCCTACTTATGAAGCAAAAACTGGAGATAGTAATCCTTTTAATGGCATTGATGTGGGGTATCTTTCCGCACCAACCCTAGCCGATATTGATGGCGATGGCGACCTAGATTTGGTGGTGGGTGAGAGGAATGGCACCCTTAAATACTATCAAAATACAGGCACTACTTCTAACCCTGCTTATGAAGCAAAAACTGGAGATGACAATCCTTTTAATGGCATTAATGTGGGGAATTTTTCCGCACCAACCCTAGCCGATATTGACGGCGATGGCGACCTAGATTTGGTGGTGGGTAAGGATGATGGCACCCTTAAATATTATTACAATCAACATCAACAATCTTTTTTTGTAGATGGACAAGCCCCAACTCTAACAACACAAGCTTCGGCCGAATTGGGTGAAACCTCAGACCTGATACTTGATTTTAATGAAGACATTCAAGCAGGTAGTACAGGTAGTATTGTTATTAAAGGTAGTGATGATGGAGTAATAGCAACCATTAATATTACTGAGACAACTAAATTCAGCATTGCTGGCGATAAACTCACCATTGATGTGTCAGCATTAGGTTTAACTGATAATAAATTAACCCAAGGCAGTTACTATATCACCATGGATGCAGGCACAGTAACTGACATAGCGGGTAACGATGCTGCTGCCATTACTAAAGATACTAACCAATGGGTATTTGCAACCAAAGCACTTTCTACCACAATCGCTTGGATAGGTGCCGATGATAACTACATTAATGATAGTGAAAAAGACGCAACCGCACTCTCAGGCACAGTAGCGGGAGCAGGTACCTTATCTATTACTAAGATTGAGTTTTTTGAAGGTAGTAATACAGTAGGCACAGCAATAACTTCAGGATTACCAGCTGTTGCAGCTGACGGCACTTGGGCACTCGCACATTCTGCTATGCCATCTGAATTAGCCGATGGAAAAACCTACACGGCTGTAGTAACGCTTAGTGATGGCACCAATTCAGCAATTAGCACTAGCACAGCAGTAACTTATGACATCATTAACCCAACCCCAATCACGACCAATCCATGGACTTTAAGCGATATTCCAGCAGGACAATCTGCTTTTAAGCTAGGGGATGTTATCAGCCTAACACTGACAATGAGTGAGACCTTGAAACTTAACAACACCACAGGCTCTAAAGTGGTCATTGCAGGCAAAGACTTTGTTTTGGATAAAACTGCCTCTACAACTGCAGGTGATAAGAAACTGGTGTTTAAATATAGCGTTCAAGCTGGAGATAGCATTGCCGCTACAGACTTTGATATTGACAACCCAACAAGCGATATTACGCTAAATAATATAACAGATGTCGCAGGTAATGCACCAGTATTTACCGCTGATAGAGTAGTGTTGGCTAAGGTTGGGTATATTGAAAAAATAGGTTTGGGCAATAATCCTTTTGAGGGTGTTAATGTTAAGGGGTATTCTGTGCCAACCTTGGCTGATATTGACGGTGATGGCGACCTAGATTTGGTGGTGGGTGAGTTTGATGGCACTCTTAAATACTATCAAAATACAGGCACTACTTCTAACCCTGCTTATGAAGCAAAAACTGGAGGCAATAATCCTTTTAATGGCATTGATGTGGGAGGTTCTTCCACGCCAACCTTGGCTGATATTGACGGTGATGGCGACCTGGATTTGGTGATGGGTGATGAGGATGGCACCCTTAAATACTATCAAAATACAGGCACTACTTCTAACCCTGCTTATGAAGCAAAAACTGGAGGTAGCAATCCTTTTAATGGCATTGATGTGGGATTTTTTTCCAAACCAACCCTAGCCGATATTGACGGCGATGGCGACCTAGATTTGGTGGTGGGTGAGAATGATGGCACCCTTAAATACTATCAAAATACAGGCTCTGCTTCTAACCCTGCTTATGAAGCAAAAACTGGAGGTAGCAATCCTTTTAATGGCATTGATGTGGGGCTTTACTCCAAACCAACCCTAGCCGATATTGACGGCGATGGCGACCTAGATTTGGTGGTGGGTGAGAGGAATGGCACCCTTAAATACTATCAAAATACAGGCACTACTTCTAACCCTGCTTATGAAGCAAAAACTGGAGGTAGCAATCCTTTTAATGGCATTAATGTGGGGAGTTTTTCCGCACCAACCCTAGCCGATATTGACGGCGATGGCGACCTAGATTTGGTAGTGGGTAAGAATGATGGCACCCTTAAATATTACTACAATCAACATCAACAATCTTTTTTTGTAGATGGACAAGCGCCAACTCTAACAACACAAGCCAGCGTTATCTTAGAGGAAACCTCAGATTTAGTGCTTGACTTTAGTGAAAATATTAAAGCAGGTACGGGCAGTATTCTCATCAAGAATAGTAGCGATGTAACAGTAGCAACTATTAATATCGCTAGTGATACAAATAAATTCAGCATTGCTGGCGATAAACTCACCATTGATGTGTCAGCATTAGGTTTAACTGATAATAAATTAACCCAAGGCAGTTACTATATCACCATGGATGCAGGCACAGTAACTGACATAGCGGGTAACGATGCTGCTGCCATTACTAAAGATACTAACCAATGGGTATTTGCAACCAAAGCACTTTTTACCACAATCGCTTGGATAGGTGCCGATGATAACTACATTAATGATAGTGAAAAAGACGCAACCGCACTCTCAGGCAAAGTAACTGGAATAGGTACTTTAACGATTACCAAAATTGAGTTTTTTGAAGGTAGTAATACAGTAGGCACAGCAATAACTTCAGGATTACCAGCTGTTGCAGCTGACGGCACTTGGGCACTCGCACATTCTGCTATGCCATCTGAATTAGCCGGTGGAAAAACCTACACGGCTGTAGTAACGCTTAGTGATGGCACCAATTCAGCAATTAGCACTAGCACAGCAGTAACTTATGACACCATTAACCCAACCCCAATCACGACCAATCCATGGACTTTAAGCGATATTCCAGCAGGACAATCTGCTTTTAAGGCAGGCGATGTTATCAGCCTAACACTGACAATGAGTGAGACCTTGAAACTTAATAACACCACAGGCTCTAAAGTAGTCATTGCAGGCAAAGACTTTGTTTTGGATAAAACTGCCTCTACAACTGCAGGTGATAAGAAACTGGTGTTTAAATATAGCGTTCAAGCTGGAGATAGCATTGCCGCTACAGACTTTGATATTGACAACCCAACAAGCGATATTACGCTAAATAATATAACAGATGTCGCAGGTAATGCACCAGTATTTACCGCTGATAGAGTAGTGCTGGCTAAGACTAAGCTTGAGTATATTGAAAAAACAGGTTCGGGCAATAATCCTTTTGAGGGTATTGATGTGGGGTATTATTCCACACCAACCTTGGCTGATATTGACGGCGATGGCGACCTAGATTTGGTGGTGGGTGAGAAGGATGGCACTCTTAAATACTATCAAAATACAAGCTCTACTTCTAACCCTGCTTATGAAGCAAAAACTGGAGATAGTAATCCTTTTAATGGCATTGATGTGGGATATGCTTCCTCACCAACCCTAGCCGATATTGACGGTGATGGCGACCTGGATTTGGTGATGGGTGCTTATGATGGCACCCTTAAATACTATCAAAATACAGGTACTACTTCTAACCCTGCTTATGAAGCAAAAACTGGAGGTAGCAATCCTTTTAATGGCATTGATGTGGAAAGTGAATCCTCACCAACCCTAGCCGATATTGACGGCGATGGCGACCTAGATTTGGTGGTGGGTGAGAGATGGCACCCTTAAATACTATCAAAATACAGGCACTACTTCTAACCCTGCTTATGAAGTAAAAACTGGAGGTAGCAATCCTTTTAATGGCATTGATGTGGGGCTTTACTCCAAACCAACCCTAGCCGATATTGATGGCGATGGCGACCTAGATTTGGTGGTGGGTGAGAAGGATGGCACTCTTAAATACTATCAAAATACAAGCTCTACTTCTAACCCTGCTTATGAAGTAAAAACTGGAGATAGTAATCCTTTTAATGGCATTAATGTGGGGAGTTTTTCCGCACCAACCCTAGTCGATATTGACGGCGATGGCGACCTAGATTTGGTGGTGGGTGAGCATGATGGCACCCTTAAATACTACTACAATCAACAACCTGCTTCTGTAGATGGACAAGCCCCAACTCCAACGGCTATTAACTCATGGGCTCTAGGCAATATTCCAGCAGGACAATCTGCTTTTAAGGTAGGCGATGTTATCAGCCTAACTTTGACAATGAGTGAGACCTTGAAACTTAATAACACCACAGGCTCTAAAGTGGTCATTGCAGGCAAAGACTTTGTTTTGGATAAAACCGCCTCTACAACTGCAGGTGATAAGAAACTGGTGTTTAAATATAGCATTCAAGCTGGAGATAGCATTGCCGCTACAGACTTTTATATTGACAATCCAACAAGCGATATTACGCTAAATAATATAACAGATGTCGCAGGTAATGCACCAGTATTTACCGCTGATAGAGTAGTGTTGACTAAGCTTGGGTATATTGAAAAAACAGGTTCGGGCAATAATCCTTTTGAGGGTATTGATGTGGGGGAATTATCTCCACCAACCCTGGCCGATATTGACGGCGATGGCGACCTAGATTTGGTGATGGGTGAGTTTTATGGCACCCTTAAATACTATCAAAATACAGGCACTACTTCTAACCCTGCTTATGAAGTAAAAACTGGAAACAGCAATCCTTTTGATGGCATTGATGTGGGGCGTCATTCCGCACCAACCCTAGCCGATATTGACGGCGATGGCGACCTGGATTTGGTGGCGGGTGAGATGTATGGCACCCTTAAATACTATCAAAATACAGGCACTACTTCTAACCCTACTTATGAAGTAAAAACTGGAGGTAGCAATCCTTTTAATGGCATTGATGTGGGGCTTTACTCCAGACCAACCCTAGCCGATATTGACGGCGATGGCGACCTAGATTTGGTGGTGGGTGAGAAGAATGGCACCCTTAAATACTATCAAAATACAGGCACTACTTCTAACCCTGCTTATGAAGAAAAAACTGGAGATGACAATCCTTTTGATAGCATTGATGTGGGGCTTCGTTCCGTACCAACCCTAGCCGATATTGACAGAGATGGCGACCTAGATTTGGTAGTGGGTGAGACTGCTGGCACCCTTAAATACTATCAAAACACAGGCACTACTTCTAACCCTGCTTATGAAGCAAAAACTGGAGATGACAATCCTTTTAATGGCATTGATGTGGGGGATTATTCCTTACCAACCCTAGCCGATATTGATGGTGATGGCGACCTAGATTTGGTAGTGGGTGAGAAGAATGGCACCCTTAAATATTATTACAATCAACAATCTTTTTTTGTAGATGGACAAGCCCCAACTCCAACGGCTAACTCATGGACTCTAAGCAATATTCCAGCAGGACAATCTGCTTTTAAGGTAGGCGATGTTATCAGCCTAACTTTGACAATGAGTGAGACCTTGAAACTTAATAACACCACAGGCTCTAAAGTGGTCATTGCAGGCAAAGACTTTGTTTTGGATAAAACCGCCTCTACAACTGCAGGTGATAAGAAACTGGTGTTTAAATATAGCGTTCAAGCTGGAGATAGCATTGCCGCTACAGACTTTTATATTGACAATCCAACAAGCGATATTACGCTAAATAATATAACAAATGTCGCAGGTAATGCACCAGTATTTACCGCTGATAGAGTAGTGTTGGCTAAGGTTGAGTATATTGAAAAAACAGGTTCGGGCAATAATCCTTTTGAGGGTATTGATGTGGGGTATTATTCCACACCAACCTTGGCTGATATTGACGGTGATGGCGACCTGGATTTGGTGGTGGGTGAGATTAATGGCACTCTTAAATACTATCAAAATACAAGCTCTACTTCTAACCCTGCTTATGAAGTAAAAACTGGAGGTAGCAATCCTTTTTATGGCATTGATATGGGAGGTTCTTCCACGCCAACCTTGGCTGATATTGACGGCGATGGCGACCTGGATTTGGTGGTGGGTGAGATGTATGGTACCCTTAAATACTATCAAAATACAGGCACTACTTCTAACCCTGCTTATGAAGTAAAAACTGGAGATAGCAATCCTTTTAATGGCATTGATGTGGGGAATCTTTCCGCACCAACCCTAGCCGATATTGACGGCGATGACGACCTAGATTTGGTGGTGGGTGAGAGTGATGGTACCCTTAAATACTATCAAAATACAGGCACTACTTCTAACCCTGCTTATGAAGCAAAAACTGGAGATGACAATCCTTTTAATGGCATTGATGTGGGAGGTTCTTCCTCACCAATCCTAGTCGATATTGACGGCGATGGCGACCTAGATTTGGTGGTGGGTGAGTATTATGGCACCCTTAAATACTATCAAAATACAGGCACTACTTCTAACCCTGCTTATGAAGCAAAAACTGGAGATAGTAATCCTTTTAATGGCATTGATGTGGGGGATTGTTCCTTACCAACCCTAGCCGATATTGATGGTGATGGCGACCTAGATTTGGTAGTGGGTGAGAAGAATGGCACCCTTAAATATTATTACAATCAACAATCTTTTTTTGTAGATGGGCAAGTTCCAACCTTTACAGAAAAAACCAGCGATACCAATGTCTTAGGCGAGCCTTCAAATCTAGTAATTGAGTTTTCTGAAAACATCAAAACAAATGGTGGCACTGTTGAAATCTGGAATAGTGCAGAAAAAGTTGCAACTATTAGCATTACTAATGCTAATATTAGCAACACAACACTCACTCTTAACCCAAGTAGTTTAACTTCAGGTGTTTATTACATCAAAATGGCATCAGGCGTTATAACTGACACCTCGGTAATGATTTTTGCAGGTATTGTAATACCTCAGGTAAAACTTGGGCATTTGCATAAATTTTATATCGGCACCGATAACGCCGATACTATAACGGGTAGTGCAGGTGACGATACTATAAATGGCGGTGCAGCAACGATACTATAAATGGCGGTGCAGGCAGTGATATTTTTGTTTATGCAAGTACAGATAATGGCGAAGACACCATAACTGGCTTCATATTTGGTGCTGGTGGTGATAAATTAGATTTAAAGATTTTATTACCGCTAGTGGCACTAAAGCGACACTTTTTGCTAATATTGATAAATATATTACAGTGTCAGATACTGGCACTGCAGGTAGTCCAAACTAACGATTGATGCTGATGGCACGGTTACAGATGATGTTGCTGATTTTATCAATCTACAAGGGGTTTCTGGTATTGGGGCTCCTCTACTCCTGACACAGTTGCATTAGGGCACTTTATAACTGATAATCTTATTCTTGTATAAAGACTCATAAGAACACCATAAAACAAAAACCCGCCTTATTTAGGCGGGTTTTTTATGGAAAAATATCAATTTTTGCAATCTGTTAAATGTTGTATGCGACTAAATATTTAGAGACCTTTGCATAAATATGAATAATCATCAAAACGCCATCTTTCATCAAATTACAAACTTTTTAAAAACACCCTTAGCCCTGCTAGGAGTGGATTTAAAAAATTTCCAATTTAATAAAATCTGTCATTTTGCTAATCATCCCTATTTATGCAAAGGTCTCATTTAATTAAACTGATGTTTATAGAGTGATGCATACTCGCCATCAGCATCTAGTAGTGCCTGATGTGAACCTTGCTCAATAATCTTACCTTGTCGTAGCGTTAATAGGGTTTTTTTGTAGATTTAGGTATAGTCTCCTAGTTTTATATCAATCCGAATAAACCTCAATGAGTTCAGAATTATATTAAGCAGCACTTGGCTATGACAAAGGCAAGCGACCAGGAAAGTTGGTGGTTACTTCGCATAAATCTCTAGAAATCAAAGAGGATTTAAGTCAAGGGTAGCAGTATTTGTGAGGGAGATTGTTAAAGCGACCGCTGATATTATTACCGACTTTGCCAAAGGTGATGAATAAGTTAGCTTTAATAGGAGACCTTTGCATAAATATGAATAATCATCAAAACGCCATCTTTCATCAAATTACAAACTTTTTAAAAACACCCTTAGCCCTGCTAGGAGTGGATTTAAAAAATTTCCAATTTAATAAAATCTGTCATTTTGCTAATCATCCCTATTTATGCAAAGGTCTCAATAGATTTACTTGCTAATGTTGCCACTAGGTTTATCCATTGCCAATTTTAACAAAGTTGCTTTTTGGGATAATATTGATAAAACACTCTTTATCAAAATTGATGTTGCTGATGTTAGTAGCGCTGCAGCACTGAGTGATGGCACGAATGCTGATGTTGCCATTGTGCTTAACGACACATCTGATATTACTGCTTTATCTGACTTTTCAGCGTCTAATTTAATTTTGTCATAATCTTGTAAATCAAAGTTATTTAAAATACCGACTTTTTAGTCGGTATTTTTTTTGCTCTAAATTTTAGAAAGTAAAATCGATCCATTAGTGCCACCAAAGCCAAACGAATTAGAAACCGCAATATTTATTTTCATTTCTCTCGCTTCATTCGCGCAATAATCTAAATCACAACTAGGGTCTTGATTGATAATATTGATAGTCGGTGGTACAACTTGATCTTTTAGTGCCAAAGCCGTAAAAATTGCTTCAATGCCGCCAGCAGCACCGAGTAAGTGTCCTGTCATTGATTTGGTTGAGCTCATAACTACCTTGTAAGCATGGTCGCCAAGTGCTACTTTAGTAGCATCAGTTTCTGCTTGGTCGCCCGCAGGTGTTGAGGTGCCGTGTGCATTGATATAATCAATTTGATTAGCAGAAACACCTGCATTACGCATAGAATTTTTCATACATCTGGCCGCGCCTTCGCCGCCCTTTGATGGTAAAGTCATATGATAAGCATCACCGCTCATACCATAACCCAATACTTCAGCATAGATTTTTGCACCACGGGCTTTAGCGTGTTCATATTCTTCTAATACCACTACGCCTGCACCATCACCGAGTACAAAACCATCGCGGTCTTTGTCCCAAGGGCGAGAGGCGGTTGCAGGGTCATCATTGCGAGTGGAAAGGGCACGCGCGGCGGCAAAACCGCCTAAGCCACAATTCGTGGTTGACATTTCTGCACCACCTGCAACCATTACATCAGCATCACCATATTCAATCAATCGTGAGGCATCACCAATATTATGTGTACCTGTGGTGCAGGCGGTAACAATGGCAAAATTTGGACCTTTAAGTCCGTATTTAATGGAAAGATTACCCGAAATCATATTGATAATAGAGGAGGGGACAAAGAAAGGGGAGATGCGTCTTGCACCTTTCTCTCTGAATAAGTCTGCTGTTTTTTCAATTGTACCCAAACCACCGATACCCGCACCGATTGCAACACCAATGCGTTCTGCATTTTCTTCGGTTATTTCGATACCACTATCTTCAATCGCTTGAATACCTGCTGCCATACCGTAGTGGATAAAAGTGTCCATTTTTTTGGATTCTTTAAGGGGTAAATAACCGTTGATATCAAAGCCTTTAACTGAGCCACCAAAAGCAACAGATTGACCTTCGGTTTCTATGTTGGTTAATGTGTTAATGCCTGACTTACCATTGAGGATATTGTCCCATGCATCCGTTATCGTTGACCCAACAGGGGAGACGATACCCATACCTGTGATTACTACTCTTCTTTTGCTCATAATTTTATCTTTAAGGTTGTAAAAAAAGCGCCAAATAAGCGCTTTTTTAGTTTAAATCAATAAACGGAAATTACAGAGTTTTATTTACATAGTCGATGGCTTGTTGCACCGTTGTAATGTTTTCAGCTTCATCATCAGGAATTTCACAATCAAATTCTTCTTCAAGGGACATAACCAATTCAACCGTGTCTAAAGAATCTGCACCTAAATCATCAATAAAAGAAGCGTTATTGTCAATATCACCACTTGCGTCTAACTGCTCAGCTACAACTGCCTTTACTCTGTCTTCAATACTCATTTGTTATTTCCTGTGTTGTCATTAAAAAGTTACATTTTATCGTAAAAAACCATTTGTGCAATGGTGTTTTGCAACTATTTTTGATACTTGGTTGGGTCTGCAATTCCCGCCGCTTTAAAACCGAGTTTTCGATACTCGCAAGCATCACAAACTCCACAAGCATCACCTTTATCGTCTGCTTGGTAGCAGGTGGTCGTCATAGCATAATCTACGCCAAGTGCTACCCCTTTTTGGATTATTTGAGCCTTGTGCAGGTCTATCAATGGTGTGTGAATGGTGAGTTTTTGTCCTTCTACCCCTTGTTTAGTGGCTAAATTTGCCATTATTTCAAAGGCTTTGATGTATTCTGAACGACAATCTGGGTAGCCCGAATAGTCCAACGCATTGACACCGATAAAAATACTTTGACACTTTAATACTTCTGCCCACGCCATTGCATATGATAAAAAGATGGTATTGCGTGCAGGTACATAAGTGATTGGAATTTCATTACTTTCTTTGAATTTTGGCACTTCAATGGCACTGTCTGTCAGTGCCGAACCACCAATATCGTTTAAACAGATGTTCATTATTCTGTGTTTTGCCACAGCAAACAGTTTGGCAATTTTTGTAGCAGCATCAAGTTCTGATTTTTGCTTTTGCCCATAGTCAAAACTCATCGCATAGCATTCAAAGCCCTGTGATTGTGCAATGGCGAGGGTGGTGGTGGAATCTAAACCACCCGATAGTAAAATAACGGCTTTTTTAGACATTGGCAAGGTTGCCTTTTTCTTCCAGCCATTTTTTACGGTCTGGGGCGCGTTTTTTGCTTAATAACATATCCATCATTTCTGTAACTTGCAATGGTTGCTCAAGTGTTAATTGGATTAATCGACGGGTATCGGGCAACATTGTGGTTTCTCTGAGTTGTGAGGGGTTCATTTCACCCAAACCTTTGAAGCGTTGCACTTGCACCTTGGTGCGTTTATTTTCTTTTTCTATTTTATGGATAGTGGCATCTCGTTCAGAATCGTCCAACGCATAATAAACTTGCTTGCCCGCATCAATACGATACAGCGGCGGCATTGCGACGAAAATATGTCCTTCTTTCACTAATTTTGGAAAATGCTTAACGAACAGCGTGCAAATTAGCGTGGCAATATGGGCACCGTCTGAGTCTGCATCTGCCAAGATACAGATTTTGCCATATCGTAGCCCTGATAAGTCTTCACAATTTGGTTCTAAGCCAATGGCAACGCTGATGTCGTGTATTTCATTACTTGCCAATACTTGGTCTGAATCTACTTCCCAAGTGTTCAGAATTTTGCCTCGCAACGGCAAAATGGCTTGATATTCTTTGTCACGGGCTTGTTTGGCAGAGCCACCCGCAGAATCACCTTCTACCAAAAATACTTCGGTTTGACTGAGGTCATGGCTGGTGCAATCTGATAATTTACCTGGTAGGGCAGGACCACTTACAATCTTTTTACGAATGATTTTTTTGCCTGTTTTCATACGCGATTGGGCGTTCATAATTGCCAATTCGGCAATTTTTTCGGCAACAGAGGTATGTTGGTTTAACCAAAGGCTAAAAGCATCTTTCACCACATTAGCAACAAAGCCTGCACATTCTCTGGAAGATAGTCTTTCCTTAGTTTGTCCTGAAAATTGCGGGTCTAATATTTTGATAGACAACACATAAGCAATTTTTTGCCATACATCATCAGGAGTAAGTTTGACATTTTTTGGCAGTAAACTTCTAAATTCACAAAATTCTTTTAATGCATCTGTAGCCCAGATCGTAATCCATTGACATGCGTTCCTCCTTGAGAGGTGGGGATAAGATTGACATAACTTTCGCCAATAATATTAGTATTGTATTCCGTCCAAGACAACGAACAATGCATTTGTTGTTTATCAGATTCGTAAGTTACCACGAATGGCACTTCTGGTAAGCAATCCAATCCATCAAGTGAAACTGATAAGTAGTCCTTTAAGCCTTCTTTATAATTCCAATGATCTTCAGTGTCATCTATTTCATTACGAAAACTAACATCTAAACCTGGACATAACACCGCCTTTGAGCGTAAGTTATGTCTTAATTTACTAGTAGAAAATTTAACTGTGTCAAAAAATTGTGCATCTGGGATAAATTTAACCTTAGTACCTGTATTATTTTTACCAACCGTGCCAATTACTTCAAGTTGGGTTTTTATATTGCCATCAGAAAAAGTAATATAATGCTCTTTAGCGTCTCGTTTAATCCAGATTTCCACCAGTGTTGATAAGGCATTTACCACTGAAATTCCTACACCGTGTAAACCACCAGAAAATTGATAAGAGTCATTTGAAAATTTACCACCTGCGTGTAGTTTGGTGAGAATCACCTCAACACCTGAAATACCTTCTTCTGGATGAATGTCAACTGGCATACCGCGACCATTATCTTCCACTGAAACAGAACCATCTTTATAAAGCACCACATTGATTTTCGTCGCATACCCAGCTACTGCCTCATCAACACTATTGTCAATCACTTCTTGTGCTAAATGATTAGGTCGTTCGGTTTCTGTGTACATCCCTGGGCGTTTACGCACTGGGTCTAAACCTGATAATACCTCAATGGAGGATGAATCGTAGTTACTCATAATTATTTTGGAATATTTTAATTTTTTTTGTTTTACGCAAGGGTCTTATGCTGAGTTTTATTTTGAATCGCTCTTACCTGATTAAGTTTTACCGCCTATTTTCATGCTATGAAATTAATTAATAAGTCTGATTGAGCGATATTTTTCTTTTATAATTTTACGATACTTGCTGCGTTGATTTAGTTTTGTTACTTACACCATCTTCAAGTAAGATAATTTCATTTTTCGCTAAATTAATACCTTGAGACCTTTGCATAAATAGGGATGATTAGCAAAATGACAGATTTTATTAAATTGGAAATTTTTTAAATCCACTCCTAGCAGGGCTAAGGGTGTTTTTAAAAAGTTTGTAATTTGATGAAAGATGGCGTTTTGATGATTATTCATATTTATGCAAAGGTCTCACCTTGAGAATACGCTTTTTTAAACCATTTTAATGCTTGTTTTTTGCTTTGTTTAACACCTTTACCGTTTTTATACATTTTTGCAATATTGTATTGTGAGACAGCGTGATTTTTTTGTTCAGCTAAGGTGAGCCATTCTTGAAAGGCTGAGTCAAAATCTCCTTTCTTATAGTCGTGCATACCTGAAGAAAAATCAGCTTGAATAGTGAAAGATAAAGATAAGGAAAATAAAAGTATAAATAGTTTTTTCATAATGTTTTAGTATTGATATTGAATTTTCTGCTAATTATAAACTATTTTATTAATACGCACTTGAAGAATAATTTTGAGACTTTTGTCTAAAATTAATGACAAATTTTATTAATTTTGAAATTTTTTTTTAAATCCACTCCTGGCAGTGCTAAGGGTGTTTTTCTAATCATCCCTATTTATGCAAAGGTCTCTACTTCTTAATAACTTTAACCAATCACAATATTATCTGTTGTCAAACTAGCCAGTGTTGACTCAGCACCCGTAATCCCTGCGCCTGTCAAAGTAATCGCAATATCTGGAGAAGTGAAACTAGAACCACCATCAGCATCAATCTTAAGTGTGATATCGCCACCATCAGCAGCACCATTACTATCTGTGACTTCAATAAAATTAGCCAAAGTGCCACTCGTTTCACCCGTAAGTAAATCACTCAAATCAAGCTTATCACCACCACTACCAATCACAAAATCACTAATCGTATCATTACCATCAGTCGTTGAATTGTAATCAAAAGTATCAACACCACCATTACCTGTCAAAGTATCAGCGCCAGCATTAGCAATAATAATGTCATTACCACTGGTACCCGTTATCGTATTAACACCTGAAGTACCAACAATCAGATTACTTAGTGATACTGCATCATTACCTTGAGTACCTTCCAACACAATACCCGATGCTGGCTTAGTATAGTTAACATTCACAGTATTGCCATCAACAATAGCAGCACCATCAATAGTCAACACAACATTCTTATCACTGATTGCAACACCAGTCACATTCCTACTACCACCCACATCAACACTAAAGGCTGAAGCATCTGGCACAGCTAGAGTGTTAAGATATTCATCAAAGGTGATTGTCACGGTATTGCCACTGACCGCTGCACTCTCAATGGTTGGCGTAATAGTATCAATAACATAGTTGGCTGAGTTTTTAGACGATTCTGGTGCATTGTTCGCTACATCCGTCCAATTGGTGTTAACAGTGATCACATTATTGTCGGCGCTCATATCTGTTGTTGGCGTAAAAGTAGCTGTGTAGATTTTATCGTCAGAATTGTCAATGCTCAAGTTAGAGATTGTGCCGTTAGAAGCGGTAATATCAGTAATATCAAAAGTACTAACATTCAGTCCACTAGCAGCATAGAATGCATTGCCATCTCCCCAGCCTGCACTGATAAAGTTTGAGGTAGTTGCAAGTGTAGCAACACGATTTGCGTGTCCAGAAGTACGCTCCAGACTATAGATAAAATACGACTGATATTCAACGCCGCTACCATCGGATTTATCTTGCAAAGTTACGACAAGATAACGCGCTAGACCAGTCCCTGAACCGCCAATAATCCAAGTGTTTTCTAATACATTAGATTTGACAATATGATCATTGCTATAAACTATTCCATTGTCACTATTTACAAAGTTATCTAGACTGGTAATAATCACATCAGCTGCTTTACCACTGGTACTCCAAGTATTCCAACTAGTGGATCTAATCACAGCGTCAATTGCTTGTTTGGATCCAAGTGCTTCACTAAAAGTAAAGGTTACTGTAGAGGTTTCACCTGCTAATAACGCAGTATCGCTCATCACAATACTATTTAAGATTGGATGCACACTATCAATTGACATGGTAATCGTGTTATTTGTATCAGAACCATCAGCATTATTATTACCTGCCGCATCCGTAAACTTACTACTAGCAACCGACACCGAACCATCCGTTGTGCTATCTGCTGTTGGTGTAAATGTCGCTGTATAAACCTTAGTCTCACCAGACTTAAGCGCAAAACCAGACAACACACCACCTGTTACAGTCACATCACTCGCAACAAAATCAGTAGACACTTTACTTAGGGTAAAGGTAATCATTGCAGTCTCGCCTGCTTTTAAAACACTCACATCACTTGTGATTGCAATGGTTGGCGCAACCGTATTAACAACATAGTTGGCTGAGTTTTTAGACGATTCTGGTGCATTGTTCGCTACATCCGTCCAATTGGTGTTAACAGTGATCACATTATTGTCGGCTCTCATATCTGTTGTTGGCGTAAAAGTAGCTGTGTAGATTTTATCGTCAGAATTGTCAATGCTCAAGTTAGAGATTGTGCCGTTAGAAGCGGTAATATCAGCAATATCAAAAGTACTAACATTCAGTCCACTAGCAGCATAGAATGCATTGCCATCTTTCCAGCCTGCACTGATAAAGTTTGAGGTAGTTGCAAGTGTAGCAACACGATTTGCGTGTCCAGAAGCAGTGTTTCGATCATAGATAAAATACGACTGATATTCAACGCCGCTACCATCGGATTTATCTTGCAAAGTTACGACAAGATAACGCGCTAGACCAGTCCCTGAACCGCCAATAATCCAAGTGTTTTCTAATGCATTAGATTTGACAATATGATCATTGCTATAAGCTGTTCCTTTGGAACTACTTACAAAATTATCTAGACTGGCAATAACCACATCAGCTGCTTTACCACTGGTACTCCAAGTATTCCAACTAGTGGATCTAATCACGGCGTCAATTGCTTGTTTGGCTCCAAGTGCTTCACTAAAAGTAAAGGTTACTGTAGAGGTTTCACCTGCTAATAACGCAGTATCGCTCATCACAATGCTATTTAAGATTGGACGCACACTATCAATTGACATGGTAATCGTGTTATTTGTATCAGAACCATCAGCATTATTATTACCTACCGCATCCGTAAACTTACTACTAGCAACCGACACCGAACCATCCGTTGTGCTATCTGCTGTTGGTGTAAATGTCGCTGTATAAACCTTAGTCTCACCAGACTTAAGCGCAAAACCAGACAACACACCACCTGTTACCGTAACATCCGCCGCAACAAAATCAGTAGACACTTCACTTAGGGTAAAGGTAATCATTGCAGTCTCGCCTGCTTTTAAAGCACTCACATTACTTCTGATTGCAATGGTTGGCGTAACCGTATCAATCGTTAACGACACTGAATTATCAGCATCAGAACCATCAGCATTATTATTACCCGCTGCATCCGTAAACTTACTATTAGCAACCGAGATTGCACCTGAACTTCCGCCAACTGTTGGCGTAAAGGTCGCTGTATAAACCTTAGTCTCACCAGACTTAAGCGCAAAACCAGACAACACACCACCTGTTACCGTAACATCCGCCGCAACAAAATCAGTAGACACTTCACTTAGGGTAAAGGTAATCATTGCAGTCTCGCCTGCTTTTAAAGCACTCACATAACTTGTGATTGCAATGGTTGGCGCAACCGTATCAATAGTAACTGCAGAACTCGCTGCAGAAGTTACAGTTTCTGATGTACCCTGTGCATCCGTATAACTCGCAACCACCTTAATAAATTTACCAACTTCTGCTTGTGTTAATGTAAATGTAGAAGTTGTTGCACCACTAATAGCAGTATAAGAACCACCCGCAGTATCAGATACCATCCATTGGTAAGTAGCAGCAACAGATGAGCCACCCGTTGTGCCATCTGCATCAGTAATTGCACCTGCCGTTAAAGTTTGACCCTTCAGAGCTTGTACCGAGATTGCAGCAATAGCACCCGCATCATTTGTATTATCAACTGCAGAACGACTGCAGAGTTACAGTCTCTACTGTACCTGTGCATCCGTATAACTCGCAACCACCTTAATAAATTTATCAACTTCTGCTTGTGTTAATGTAAATGTAGAAGCTATTGCACCACTAATAGCAGTATAAGTACCATTCTCAGTATCAGATACCGTCCATTGGTAAGTAGCAGCAACAGATGATCCACCCGTTGTGCCATCTGCATCAGTAATTGCACCTGCCGCTAAAGTTTGACCCTGAGTAGTTGTACCCGAGATTGCAGCAATAGCACCCACATCATTTGTATTATCAACTGCAGAACTTGCTGCAGAAGTTACAGTCTCTACTGTACCCGTGCATCCGTATAACTCGCAACCACCTTAATAAATTTATCAGCTTCTGCTTGTGTTAATGTAAATGGGAGAAGCTATTGCACCACTAATAGCAGTATAAGTCCCATTCTCAGTATCAGATACCGTCCATTGGTAAGTAGCAGCAACAGATGATCACCCGTTTGCCATCTGCATCAGTAATTCACCTGCTGTTAAAGTTTGACCCTGAGTAGTTGTACCCGAGATTGCAGCAATAGCACCCACATCATTTGTATATCAACTGCAGAACTTGCTGCAGAAGTTACAGTCTCTACTGTACCTGTGCATCCGTATAACTCGCAACCACCTTAATAAATTTATCAACTTGCTTGTGTTAATGTAAAATGTAGAAGCTATTGCACCACTAATAGCAGTATAAGTACCATTCCCCAGTATCAGATACCGTCCATTGGTAAGTAGCAGCAACAGATGATCCCCCCGTTGTGCCATCTGCATCAAGTAATTGCACCTGCCCGTAAAGTTTGACCCTGAGTAGTTGTACCGAGATTGCAGCAATAGCACCCACATCATTTGTATTATCAACGCAGAACTTGCTGCAGAAGTTACAGTCTCTACTGTACCCTGTGCATCCGATAACTCGCAACCACCTTAATATTTATCAACTTCTGCTTGTGTTAATGTAAATGTAGAAGCTATTGCACCACTAATAGCAGTATAAGTACCATTCTCAGTATCAGATACCATCCATTGGTAAGTAGCAGCAACAGATGATCACCGTTGTGCCATCTGCATCAGTAATTGCACCTGCGTTAAGTTTGACCCTGAGTAGTTGTCCGAGATTGCAGCAATAGCACCCAATCATTTGTATTATCAACTGCAGAACTGCAGAATTACAGTCTCTACTGTACCCTGTGCATCCGTATAACTCGCAACCACCTTAATAATTATCAACTTCGCTTTGTGTTAATGTAAATGCTAAAGCTATTGACCACTAATAGCAGTATAAGTACCATTCTCGTATCAGATACCGTCCATTGGTAAGTAGCAGCAACAGATGATCCACCCGTTGTGCCATCTGCATCAGTAATTGCACCTGCTGTTAAAGTTTGACCCTGAGTAGTTGTACCCGAGATTGCAGCAATAGCACCCACATCATTTGTATTATCAACTGCAGAACTTGCTGCAGAAGTTACAGTCTCTACTGTACCCTGTGCATCCGTATAACTCGCAAACCACCTTAATAAATTTATCAACTTCGCTTGTGTAATGTAAATGTAGAAGCTATTGCACCACTAATAGCGTATAAGTACCATTCTCAGTATCAGATACCATCCATTGGTAAGTAGCAGCAACAGATGAGTCACCCGTTGTGCCATCTGCATCAGTAATTGTACCTGCTGTTAAAGTTTGATCTTCAGCAGCTGTACCAGTAATTGCAGCAATAGCACCCGCATCATTTACATTTGTAACTGCAGCACTTGCTACAGAAGTTAGCATTTCTTGCGTACCTTGTGCATCTGTATAAGTAGCTACAACTTTAATAAATTTACCAACTTCTGCTTGTTTAATGTAAATGTAGAACGATTGACCACTAATAGCGTATAAAGTACCATTCTCAGTATCAGATACCGTCCATTGGTAAGTAGCAGCAACAGATGAGCCACCCGTTGTGCCATCTGCATCAGTAATTGCACCTGCTGTTAAAGTTTGACCTGAGTAGTTGCCGAGATTCAGCAATAGCACCCACATCATTTGTATTATCAACTGCAGAACTTGCTGCCCGAAGTTACAGTCTCTACTGTACCTTGTGCATCTGTATAAGTAGCTACAACTTTAATAAATTTACCAACTTCTGCTTGAGTTAAGTCATAAGTTGAATCTGTTGCACCACTAATAGCAGTATAAGTACCATTCTCAGTATCAGATACCATCCATTGGTAAGTAGCAGCAACAGATGATCACGCGTTGTGCCATCTGCATCAGTAATTGCACCTGCCGCTTAAAGTTTGACCCTGAGTAGTTGTACCGAGATTGCAGCATAGCACCCATCATTTGTATTATCAACTGCAGAACTTGCTGCAGAAGTTACGTATCTCTACTGTACCTGTGCATCCGTATAACTCGCAACCACCTTAATAAATTTATCAACTTCGCTTGTGTTAATGTAAATTAGGCTATTCCCACTAATAGCAGTATAAGACCATTCTCAGTATCAGAATACCGTCCATTGGTAGTAGCAGCAACAGATGATCACCCGTTGTGCCATCTGCATCAGTAATTGCACCTGCGTAAAGTTTGACCCGGTAGTTGTGCCGAGATTGCAGCAATAGCACCCACATCATTTGTATTATCAACTGCAGACTTGCTGACCAGAAGTTACAGTCTCTGACTGTACCCTGTGCATCCGTATAACTCGCAACCACCTTAATAAATTTATCAACTTCTGCTGTGTTAATGTAAATGTAGAACTATTGCACCACTAATACAGTATAAGTACCATTCTCAGTATCGATACCGTCCATTGGTAAGTAGCAGCAACAGATGACACCCGTTGTGCCATCTGCATCAGTAATTACCTGCCGCTAAAGTTTGACCTGAGTAGTTGTACCCGAGATTGCAGCAATAGCACCCACATCATTTGTATTATCAACTGCAGAACTTGCTGCAGAAGTTACATCTCTACTGTACCTTGTGCATCCGTATAACTCGCAACCACCTTAAAATTTATCAACTTCGCTTGTGTTAATGTAAATGTAAATAACTTGCACCACTAATAGCAGTATAAGTACCATTCTCAGTATCAGATACCATCCATTGGTAAGTAGCAGCAACAGATGATCACCCGTTGTGCCATCTGCATCAGTAATTGACCTGCTGTTAAAGTTTGACCCTGAGTAGTTGTACCCGAGATTGCGCAATAGCACCACATCATTTGTATTATCAACTGCAGAACTTGCTGCAGAAGTTACAACTCTACTGTACCTGTGCATCCGTATAACTCGCAACCACCTTAATAAATTTATCAACTTCTGCTTGTGTTAATGTAAATGTAGAAGCTATTGCACCACTAATAGCAGTATAAGTACCATTCTCAGTATCAGATACCGTCCATTGGTAAGTAGCAGCAACAGATGATCCACCCGTTGTGCCATCTGCATCAGTAATTGCACCTGCCGCTAAAGTTTGACCCTGAGTAGTTGTACCCGAGATTGCAGCAATAGCACCACATCATTTGTATTATCAACTGCAGAACTTGCAGCAAGTTACAGTCTCTACTGTACCTCATGCATCCGTATAACTCGCAACCACCTTAATAAATTTATCAACTTCTGCTTGTGTTAATGTAAATGTAGAAGCTTTGCACCACTAATAGCAGTATAAGTACCATTCTCGGTATCAGATACCGTCCATTGGTAAGTAGCAGCAACAGATGATCCACCGTTGTGCCATCTGCATCAGTAATTGCACCTGCTGTTAAGAGTTTGACCCTGAGTAGATTGTACCCGAGAGTTGCAGCAATAGCACCCACATCATTTGTATTATCAACTGCAGAACTTGCTGCAGAAGTTCATCTCTACTGTACCCTTGTGCATCCGTATAACTCGCAACCACCTTAATAAATTTATCAACTTCTGCGTTTGTGTAAATGTAGAAGCTATTGCACCACTAATAGCAGTATAAGTACCATTCTCAGTATCAGATACCGTCCATTGGTAAGTAGCAGCAACAGATGAGCCACCCGTTGTGCCATCTGCATCAGTAATTGCACCTGCCGTTAAAGTTTGACCCTGAGTAGTTGTATCGGATTGCAGCAATAGCACCACATCATTTGTATTATCAACTGCAGAACTTGCTGCAGAAGTTACAGTCTCTACTGTACCCTGTGCATCCGTATAACTCGCAACCACCTTAATAAATTTATCAACTTCTGCTTGTGTTAATGTAAATGTAGAAGCTATTGCACCACTAATAGCAGTATAAGTACCATTCTCAGTATCAGATACCGTCCATTGGTAAGTAGCAGCAACAGATGAGCCACCCGTTGTGCCATCTGCATCAGTAATTGCACCTGCCGTTAAAGTTTGACCCTGAGTAGTTGTACCCGAGATTGCAGCAATAGCACCCACATCATTTGTATTATCAACTGCAGAACTCGCTGCAGAAGTTACAGTTTCTGATGTACCTTGTGCATCCTTATAACTCGCAACCACCTTAATAAATTTACCAACTTCTGCTTGTGTTAATGTAAATGTAGAAGCTATTGCACCACTAATAGCAGTATAAGTACCATTCTCAGTATCAGATACCGTCCATTGGTAAGTAGCAGCAACAGATGATCCACCCGTTGTGCCATCTGCATCAGTAATTGCACCTGCTGTTAAAGTTTGACCCTGAGTAGTTGTACCCGAGATTGCAGCAATAGCACCCACATCATTTGTATTATCAACTGCAGAACTTGCTGCAGAAGTTACAGTCTCTACTGTACCTTGTGCATCCGTATAACTCGCAACCACCTTAATAAATTTATCAACTTCTGCTTGTGTTAATGTAAATGTAGAAGCTATTGCACCACTAATAGCAGTATAAGTACCATTCTCAGTATCAGATACCATCCATTGGTAAGTAGCAGCAACAGATGAGCCACCCGTTGTGCCATCTGCATCAGTAATTGCACCTGCCGTTAAAGTTTGACCCTGAGTAGTTGTACCCGAGATTGCAGCAATAGCACCTGCATCATTTGTATTAGCAACTGCAGAACTCGCTGCAGAAGTTACAGTTTCTGATGTACCTTGTGCATCCTTATAACTCGCAACCACCTTAATAAATTTATCAACTTCTGCTTGTGTTAATGTAAATGTAGAAGTTGTTGCACCACTAATAGCAGTATAAGTACCATCCTCAGTATCAGATACCGTCCATTGGTAAGTAGCAGCAACAGATGAGCCACCCGTTGTGCCATCTGCATCAGTAATTGCACCTGCGTAAAGTTTGACCACGAGTAGTTGTACCCGAGATTGCAGCAATAGCACCCACATCATTTGTATTATCAACTGCAGAACTTGCTGCAGAAGTTACAGTCTCTACTGTACCCTGTGCATCCGTATAACTCGCAACCACCTTAATAAATTTATCAACTTCTGCTTGTGTTAATGTAAATGTAGAAGCTATTGCACCACTAATAGCAGTATAAGTACCATTCTCAGTATCAGATACCGTCCATTGGTAAAATAGCAGCAACAGATGATCCACCCGTTGTGCCATCTGCATCAGTAATTTCACCTGCTGTTAAAGTTTGACCCCGAGTAGTTGTACCCGGATTGCAGCAATAGCACCCACATCATTTGTATTATCAACTGCAGAACTTGCTGCAGAGTTACAGTCTCTACTGTACCTTTTGCATCCGTATAACTCGCAACCACCTTAATAAATTTATCAACTTCTGCTTGTGTTAATGTAAATGTAGAAGCTTTTTGCACCACTAATAGCAGTATAAGTACCATTCTCAGTATCAGATACCGTCCATTGGTAAGTAGCAGCAACAGATGATCCACCCGTTGTGCCATCTGCATCAGTAATTGCACCTGCCGCTAAAGTTTGACCCTGAGTAGTTGTACCCGAGATTGCAGCAATAGCACCCACATCATTTGTATTATCAACTGCAGAACTTGCTGCAGAAGTTACAGTCTCTACTGTACCTTGTGCATCCGTATAACTCGCAACCACCTTAATAAATTTATCAACTTCTGCTTGTGTTAATGTAAATGTAGAAGCTATTGCACCACTAATAGCAGTATAAGTACCATTCTCAGTATCAGATACCGTCCATTGGTAAGTAGCAGCAACAGATGATCCACCCCTTTGCCATCTGCATCAGTAATTGCACCTGCTGTTAAGTTTGACCCTGAGTAGTTGTACCCGAGATTGCAGCAATAGCACCACATCATTTTGATTATCAACTGCAGAACTGCGCAGAGTTACAGTTCTACTGTACCTGTGCATCCTATAACTCGCAACCACCTAATAAATTTATCACTTCTGCTGTGTTAATGTAAATGTAGAGCTATTGCACCACTAATAGCAGTATAAGACCATTCTCAGTATCAGATACCGTCCATTGGTAAAATAGCAGCAACAGATGATCCACCCGTTGTGCCATCTGCATCAGTAATTGCACCTGCTGTTAAGTTTGACCCTGTAGTTGTACCGAGATTACGCAATAGCACCCACATCATTTGTATTATCAACTGCAGAACTTGCTGCAGAAGTTACAGTCTCTATGTACCTTTTGCATCCGTATAACTCGCAACCACCTTAATAAATTTATCACTTCTGCTTGTGTTAATGTAAATGTAGAAGTTTGCACCATAATAGCAGTATAAGTACCATTCCAGTATCAGATACCGTCCATTGGTAGTAGCAGCAACAGATGACCACCCGTTGTGCCATCTGCATCAGTAATTGACCTGCCGTTAAAGTTTGACCCTGGTAGTTGTACCGAGATTGCACAATAGCACCCACATCATTTGTATTATCAACTGCAGAACTTGCTGCGAAATTACAGTCTCTATGTACCCCTGTGCATCCGTATAACTCGCCCAAACCCCCTTAATAATTTATCAACTTCTAGCGTTTGTAATGTAAATGCCAGGTTGTTGCACCATAATAGCAGTAAATACCATTCTCAGTATCAGAATACCGTCCATTGGAAGTAGCAGCAACAGATGATCCACCCGTTGTGCCATCTGCATCAGTAATTGCACCTGCTGTTAAAGTTTGACCCTGAGTAGTTGTACCCGAGATTGCAGCAATAGCACCACATCATTTGTATCAACCGTTAACGATACTGAATTGTCAGCATCAGAACCATCAGCATTATTATTACCCGCTGCATCCGTAAACTTACTATTAGCAACCGAGATTGCACCTGAACTTCCGCCAACTGTTGGCGTAAAGGTCGCTGTATAAACCTTAGTCTCACCAGACTTAAGCGCAAAACCAGACAACACACCACCTGTTACCGTAACATCCGCCGCAACAAAATCAGTAGACACTTCACTTAGGGTAAAGGTAATCATTGCAGTCTCGCCTGCTTTTAAAGCACTCACATAACTTGTGATTGCAATGGTTGGCGCAACCGTATCAACTTTAAAATCACCTATTTTCTCTATCGCTGGGTTACCAGCAGTATCTTTTATATTGACTTTATAGCTGTAAGTTTGTCCATGGGTTAATGCTTGTAAATCTGTGGCTGTAACAGTAATGGTTGCACTATTGCTGGTAACAGTGCCTGTATAAGTTTTTTGGTTAATAACTAGTGAGACTTCTTGATTGTTTTCTACACCAGTTGTGGCAACTGTTACAGTGCCATTGCTGTTGTCTTCAATAGCGTTTAAAATATCTCCCCAGTTTAGTGTAATGTCTCCAATAGTTGGTACAACACCATCAACATTACGGTCTAATTCAACAGGATAAGTGCCTGTGGTGGCAACCATATTACCTACTGCATCGGTTACCCCTGTCAAGGTAATTGCACTTGCATTGGTAATCTCAAAATCTGCTTTATTGATACTATCATCGACTTTGACAGTGTAAGTAAAGAATAATTGTTTTAACTCATCTGCTGATGCCCCTGCTTTGGCGGCACCTTTTCTGGTATCTAGTGTAAATTCCTTATTACCAATGGTCACTTTGCTACTGGTAGCATTGCTTAACGAGAGTGCTTCATTGGTTGTCATGGTTAACTCAATAACATCACCTACTTTAAAGCCTGATTGTCCATCTGTTGGTGAATTGACTGCCCAGTCTGTTATGGTTGGGGCTATGGTGTCAATTAGAACAGGGGTAGCGTTACCACCTGTACTTGTACCACCACCTGCTGAAGATAAATTTATCTCAATCGTATAGGTCTCACCACTGACTAAAGTCGGTATTTTACTATTGGCTAATGTCCATTCGGTACCATCGGCAGAGGCAAAAGTGGGTAGGTTACTGGTATCTACAATCTTGTCATTGGCTGTTCCACTGGCTGCTTTAAATGTAATAGCACTGATAACAACGCCTGCTGCACCGCCAGAATTTGTTAATGTGCCTTGAATGGCAAGTGTGCTAGATTCACTGGCATTGATGCCATTGTCGCTAACAGAGTTACCGCTTGCATCTACCCATTGTGCTGTGGTGGTGAATGAAGAAACCAGAAAGCCCCAACCACTATTGCTGTCAATACCCTCATAATTATTACCTGCAGTATCTTTAAAAGTGCCTGCATCAATTTTGACATAGTAATTCTTATTGACTATTAAATCACTACCTGGATTAATAGTGATAATTTTGTTAGTGCTATCAAGACTAACTTGGTTAGCTATATCAATCGTAATAAGAGTGCTAGGGTTGGCTTTATCATAAATGACAATACTGCCTGCTGTGTTTATTGTAACTGCCTCTAAAAAGGTCATCGTTAAGTTTGCATTAGGTGCCATATTGCCACTGAGTTCTGCTACTGGGGCTTTGGTGTCAATTGCTTGCTCGTTATTTGCTGCTGTTGTGCTGTAAGCATTGCCCGCACTGTCTGTAATTGCAGTATTAGCAGACACTGACACGGTTAACTTAGAACCTACATCTAGGTCACTGCTAGGTACAACGGTCAAGGTATAGACTTTACCTGCATCAGCAGGTGTTGTGCTGGCAATTAAATCAGTACCTGTCTTAATAGCACCATTGCTGATGTTGATAACACTTTTATCAAAACCTGTTACTGCTTCACTAAAGGTAAAGGTATAGGTGATTGTATCGCCAGTTTTAAGGGTTAAAGCATCAGCCTTGTCATCGCTGATAATCAAAGTTGGGGCTTGAGTATCAAAACTTTGATTATTGCTGGCAGCAACTGATTTTAGTGCTGTGTTAACTTTAGAAGTAGCAGCATCAACGGCTACTGTAAGGCTTATTATGCCTTTGCTGTTTGCAGGAGGGGTTAGTGCTAAAGTGTAGACACTTTCACTACCATTAACAGAGGTAAAAGTACCTTTTGTACCGCCTGTAACTGTAATATCATTTATATCAAAATCTGTAACTGCTTCATCAAAAGTAAAGGTGTAGGTGATGTCTTCGCCATTTTTTACGATGTTACTTTTATCGTCTGTGATTCTTAAACCAATCCCCAAACCTGGAGTTGACTCACTGCCGTCAATATCAGTGGATATAATTCTCTTAAAAACACCTGCTTCTAATAGCCCATCATCGCCTGTTATATCAATCTTAACAAAACCATCTGCAAAATAAACCCTATCGCCATTAGAGGCTGTGAAGGAGACTTCTTCTTGGTATCCAGTACCGTTAATATTAACAGTTCTTTCAAAAGTGTAGGTGCTGTCAACTACTGTTTGTTTGGTGTATTCATTAAAAGTGCCAGTTAAATAAACAACATCATTGCCACCTGTTGAGGTGAGTCCTGTTGCATCAACTTTGTGCCTTTGGCAACATAAACTGTGTCATTGCCACTATTGCCAGATATCTTAAATACTGAGCCTTTGACACCAGGGGTAATGTGCTCACCGTCGTTATCAGAAATAAATACTTTAGTAGCACCAACTTCACTGGCAGTGCCTTTGTCAATGGCGGGTTGAGTGGTTAAAGGGTCGGTGGGTGTTATTGAACTGGAGTCAATATCAGCGAATTTAATTTTCTGAAAAACGCCTGCATTTAATAGCCCATCATTGCCTGTTATATCAATCTTAAAAAAACCATTTGCAAAATAAACCCTATCGCCATTAGAGGCTGTGAAGGAGACTTCTTCTTGGTAATCGGTACCGCCAATAGTAACCGTTCTTTTGAAGGTGTAGGTATTGCCATCTAGTGTTTGTTCGTAGTTGTTAAAAGTGCCGGTTAAATAAATTGAATCATTGCCACCTGTTGAAGTAAGCCCTGTTGCATCGACTTTGGTGCCTTGTCCTACATAGACGGCATCGTCTCCACTATTGCCAGATGCTTTTAATGCTTGTCCGTGAGATTCAACTCCGGTGATATCGGAATACCAGTTGACGAAGAAGCCGTTGGTGTTGCTGATGAAGTATTTTGTTTGCCCTGGCATGGGGTTGTCCTTTGGTTGTTTTAATTATTTAATTGAGACCTTTGCATAAATAGGGATGATTAGCAAAATGACAGATTTTATTAAATTGGAAATTTTTTAAATCCACTCCTAGCAGGGCTAAGGGTGTTTTTAAAAAGTTTGTAATTTGATGAAAGATGGCGTTTTGATGATTATTCATATTTATGCAAAGGTCTCTAATTATAACCTTAAAAAATGGGAGGGTAACCAAAAAAGATGTAATGAGACCTTTGCATAAATCAACCCAAACCCACCAACATGGTAAAATAACACCCATCTAAAAACAGCCACAAAAATCAAAAAAATGTCCTGGAAACAAACAGCCCAAAACTCATTTGAAGATTCTCTTGTCGTTGAACACAAATCCCTATCAGAACTAGACGATGTGCATAACATTATCAATTGGACTGAGATAGAACAAACACTTTCAAACCTGTATTCATCCAAGCGAGGTGCACCCAGTTACCCACCACTAATGATGTTCAAGATTCTCATTATTCAAGCTTGGTACGGCCTAAGTGATGAGGCATTAGAGAAACAAATTGCCAGAGATTTAATGTTTAGAGACCTTTGCATAAATAGGGATGATTAGCAAAATGACAGATTTTATTAAATTGGAAATTTTTTAAATCCACTCCTAGCAGGGCTAAGGGTGTTTTTAAAAAGTTTGTAATTTGATGAAAGATGGCGTTTTGATGATTATTCATATTTATGCAAAGGTCTCTTGATGTTAGCAAAACCAAAACCTGTGGGCAAGTCTTTGCTGATAGCGCTTACGCCAACAAAAGAAATGACAAACAGTTGGGCAAACAAAACAATAAAGTCTTGCATCGAGCCTACAGAAACACACCACTCACAAACAAACAAAAACAAGACAACAGACAACGCTCATCTGTTCGCTACATTGTTGAGCGAACCTTTGGGTTGCTCAAACTTCATCACGGCTTAGGCAAGGCAAGATACCTTGGATTAGAGAGAAACAAGACCCGAGCACAACTGATTGCCATGAGTCATAATCTTAAAACAGGGATGAATATTTTTAAACAGATGCGAGAACTGCAGGATTGTTGCGTCTAATGGTTGGAATAAAGGTAAAAATAGGCGGGAAATCGCCAAGAAATGCAAACAATCGGCCTTGTTTTTGGGTTTTTGAAGAAAGTGAGAATAATTTTGAAAAATCTTTTTTGAAAAATTACAAAAGTTGGGATTAAAGCAATAAATTATGAATTACGCAAAGGTCTCAAATAAATTAAATATAAAAAAACCCCGTTTAAACGGGGTTTTTTTTGAGGTAAAAAATTTATTTTACATCATGCCTGGCATACCACCCATACCACCTGCATCACCACCAGCCATCGCTGGAGCATCTTGCGGTGTATCGGTAATCATTGCTTCAGTGGTAATCATCAAACCAGAGATACTCGCTGCATGCTGTAGAGCAGCACGGGTTACTTTGGTTGGGTCGAGGATGCCCATTTTTAACATATCACCATATTCGTCAGTACCAGCATTGTAACCATGATTACCTTTGCTATTGACTACTTCATTGAGTACAACGGATGGCTCTCCACCACCATTGGAAACGATTTGCCTAAGTGGTGCTTCCATCGCGCGTTTAGTGATGTCAATACCGATATCTTGGTCGTGGTTGTCACCTTTGAGTTTGTCCAACGATTTAATCGCACGAACCAAGGCAACACCACCACCCGGAACGACACCTTCTTGCACAGCGGCACGGGTTGCATGCAATGCATCATCAACACGGGCTTTCTTTTCTTTCATTGCAACTTCAGTGGCAGCACCGACTTTAATCACCGCAACACCGCCTGATAATTTAGCCAATCGCTCTGATAATTTTTCTTGGTCATATTCAGAAGTTGTTTTTTCTAATTGTGCTTTAATTTGCTTAACGCGACCATTGATAGCATCTTTTGTACCTGCACCATCAACAACAATGGTTTTGTCTTTACCAACTTCAATGCGTTTTGCAGAGCCTAATTGGTCTTCAGTGATAGTTTCCAGCGATAAGCCAATTTCTTCTGAAATCACCACACCACCTGTTAATACCGCAAGGTCTTGCAAAATTGCCTTACGACGGTCTCCAAATCCAGGGGATTTAACGGCAACCACTTTAACGATACCACGCATATTGTTCACTACCAAAGTAGCCAAAGCTTCGCCTTCAATGTCTTCGGCAATCACCAATAACGGACGACCCGATTTTTGCACGATTTCTAATGCAGGTAATAAATCACGAATGTTTGAGATTTTTGACTCATTCAATAAAATTAATGGCGCATCCAAATCTGCACTCATATTGTCTTGATTGTTAACAAAATAAGGTGATAAATAACCACGCTCAAACTGCATGCCTTCAACTACATCTAATTCATCGTCAAGACCTGAGCCTTCTTCGACGGTAATCACGCCTTCTTTACCAACTTTTTCCATTGCTTCTGCAATAATATTACCAACAGATGTGTCAGAGTTGGCAGAAATTGTACCAACTTGTGCAATTGATTTTGTGTCATTGCAAGGTTGTGATAGGTCGCGTAACGCTTTAACTGCTGTTTTTGTGGCTTTATCAATACCACGCTTTAGATCCATCGGGTTCATGCCTGCAGAAACGGCTTTAACACCTTCGCTAACCAAAGCCTGTGCAAGCACAGTCGCAGTCGTCGTACCATCACCAGCGATGTCATTGGTTTTAGAAGCGACTTCTTTCACCATTTGTGCACCCATATTTTCAAACTTGTTTTCAAGCTCAATTTCTTGAGCCACAGAAACACCGTCTTTCGTGATGGTGGGTGCACCAAATGAACGGTCTAAAACTACATTACGGCCTTTAGGGCCAAGGGTTACTTTTACTGCGTTAGCTAAAATATTAACGCCATTCAGCATTAAATTTCTTGCGTCAATTCCAAATTCTATATCTTTTGCACTCATCTTATTCTCCTTTATTCAACAACGGCAACAATGTCGCTTTCGCTCATTACCAATAGGGTTTCACCCTCTATGGTGATTTCTGTGCCAGCAAACTGACCAAATAAAACCTTATCTTTAACTTTAACATCTAAGGCAATTATATCGCCGTTATCTGTTTTTTTACCTTTACCAACAGCGACTACAATGCCTTCTGATGGCTTCTCACTGGCTGAACCAGGGATAATTAAGCCACTAGCTGTCGTTTGCTCTTCTTCTGATCTACGGACGACCACGCGGTCGTGAAGGGGGCGAATATTCATTTTTTTCTCCTATTTTAAATAAATAATTTTAAATTTGTGTTCCTATGGTGCCTTTTAGCTTTTGCATGGCTTTATTTTCAAGCTGTCTAATGCGTTCAGCAGAGACACCATACTTCTCCGCTAATGTATATAGGGTCGTTTTTTCTTCTTTCAAGTACCTTGACTGCAAAATATCCAAACTTCTTTCATCTAAAGACGACAATGCCGTGTAAAGTTGTTGCTGTTGGTGCTTTTGTGTGTCATCATTCAGGCTAATTGCTCAGGTGTTTTGGTATTTTTATCGGTTAAATAATGTGCGGGTGCCGTGCTGCCTTCTTCATCTAAAATCTCAAATGCGACATCATTAAACTGTAAACGCGACTCCATATCCAACACATCTTTTGGGCGTACACCCAAGTCATCAGCGATTTCTTTTGCTTGTTCGGCATTTAAAGAAGTGTAAATATTAGCCTTGGCTTTTTTCAGTTTAAAGAACAATTTGCGTTGTTCTTTGGTGGTTGCTACTTTTACAATTTTCCAATTTTTGAAAATAAACTCGTGAATTTCAGCCCGAATCCAATACACTGCATACGATGCAAGACGCACATTTTTATTGGGATTAAACTTTTTAACCGCCTTCATTAACCCGATAGTGCCTTCCTGAATTAAGTCCGCTTTTTCCAATCCATACCCCTTGTAACCGTGTGCAATAAACGCTACAAAACGCATATGTGAGAGCACCAACTTTCTTGCTGCTTCTAGATTATGATTTTCAAACAAATCCACTGCCAACTCGTGCTCTTCTTCTGCTGATAAAATCGGTGGGTACTTCTGAAAACTAAGGTCTTTAGATGTTTGAATAACAGGGGTTGTTGGCTTTTGACTCATTGTTATTTAATCAAGGTTTCAAGCAGTGCTTGATGCCTGCTAGACTGTTGCTCAATGCTAAATCTTTGCGAGTGAATGATGGTAGAAATGTCCTGCAAAGCCGTATCAAAATCGTCATTAACCACCAAATAATCAAACTCATCATAATGCCGTGTTTCACTTACAGCGTCACGCATTCTACGGTCAATGATAGACGAATCGTCCTGCCCTCTATCTGTTAAACGCGCTCTGAGTGCTTCGATAGAGGGCGGAATGATAAAAATACTGATAATATCTGGGAAACTCTTTTCCACTTGTCTAGCACCTTGCCAATCAATCTCTAAAATCACATCTTGCCCGCTTGCCAACAGGTCTTTAACTGTTTTTTTGGCACTGCCATAATGGTTATCAAATACTTGTGCAGATTCAATAAAACCATTGTCTTGCTTGATTTGGTCAAATTCTTGTTTAGAAACAAAGAAATAGTTTTTCCCATGTACTTCACCAGTACGGGCATCACGCGTAGTATGTGATACAGATACACATAAATCAACTGTGTCCGCCACTAATTGCTTAACTAAAGAAGTTTTTCCGCAGCCAGATGGGGCGGCAATAACGAATAAATTAGCCATAATTATTGCGCCTTATAACCAGCGATGTCATCAGCACCTTCTTCAGAGAAAAAGTACTTTTCCATTTGCTCTTTTAAGTAAGCTTGTGCCTTTTCATCAAGCATATTCAGGTTGTTTTCGTTAATCAGCATCGTTTGGTGGTCTAACCACGCTTGCCAACCTTGTTTAGACACATTTGCTAAAATACGCTGACCTAATTCCCCTGGGTAGGGGGCACGGTCTAGGGCTTCTAATTCTGCGTTCATTTTTACACAATTTACTGTATTCATAATTTTCCTATTTTAACCTCAAGCATCCAAAGACTGGCAAAGTAAGTCAGTGCCGAGCCACCAATAACAGTGCCAATCGACAATACTCTATACCACGCATCGTTGTTTAGATAATCGCTAGGCGTTTGATCGAAATTCAATATATAGGTAATCATTATAATCGTTGACAATAACACTTTAAATGCCATTTGTATAAAATCGGTAGAAAAGCAGAAAATATCGTCTTTTCTTAAATAATAATAAAGCAATACTGCATTAATCAATGCAGACAGTGAAGTGGCAATGGCTAACCCTATATGGGCATAGTGATAAGCGAAAAAAATATTTAAAAAGACATTGGACATCATGGCAATTACACCGACTTTAACTGGCGTTTTGGTATCACCCCGAGCCAGAAAAGCAGGGCCAAGATTTTAACCATGATAAATGCCATCAATCCTGCAGCATACGCCATCAAACTGAGAGAAGATTGCTGTGCTGCATAAGGGGTAAATGCATCGTATTGAAACAAAGTAATCAACAAAGGCTCTGCTAATAATACCAATCCCGCACACGCAGGTGCTCCGAGTATCAGTCCGATTTTAAGAGCGTAATCAATGGTTTGAGTGAATTTTTGTTCATCTTGATTGGCATAGTGATTGCTGAGTTTGGCTAATGCCACTGTTGCCAAGGCGATACCAATCAATGCCAAAGGTAACTCTAATAATCTGTCTGAATAATATAACCAAGTAACGCTGCCACTTACCAATACCGTGGCAATCATTGTGTCAATTAATAGGTTGATTTGAGAAACTGAGACGCCGAATAGGGCGGGTAGCATTCTATTTTTTAAGGTTTTTACGGCTTCGTGTTCGCCTTTGACTAAGCGAGGCATTTTTTTGAGTTTAAGTAAGAAAGGGATTTGAAATAACAGCTGTACTATGCCACCAATCAACACGCCCCAAGCAAGTGCCATAATTGGGGTTTCTAAGTGTTTTGACAAATAAACTGCGGATAAAATCATCGAGATATTTAATAAAACAGGGGTGAAGGCGGGCACGGCGAACCGGTCGTAGGTATTGAGAATACTACCTGAAAAAGCAGTTAGAGAAATTAACAGTAAGTAAGGAAAGGTAACTCTGAGCATGTCTGATGCTAAGTTAAATTTAGTCGGGTCGGCATCAAAGTAAAAGCCCCAGGCAAACATAAAAATAATGACAGGGGCGATAATGACAGCAATCAGCGTAAGAATAACCAGCACTTTTAGGAATTTAGTGCCAATGTGATTGATTACATTTTGCACTTCTGTTTCGTTATGATTGGCTTTAGCCTCGGCAAGAATAGGCACAAATGCTTGTGAAAAAGCCCCTTCACCAAATAAGCGTCTGAGGAAGTTAGGAATTCTAAAAGCCACTAAAAATGCGTCTGTTAAGCCATTAGCACCAAAATACCGAGCAACAAAATAATCACGCACCAAGCCTAAAATACGCGACAAGAAAGTCATTGTAGTAACTACACTACTTGAGCGTAAGAAGGATTTATCTGCTGACACTATTCCTCGTTAGGGCCACGCATAATGCCCGCTTTTGAACTGCGGATACATTTGACGAATTGCATTACTTCAATATGGTCAGATTCTGTTTCCTTTAACTCCTTTAAAGATTGGTCAAGCAAGCCAGAGCCCCGATAAACTACTTTAAAAGCGCGTTTAATAGCGGCAATCGCATTTGGAGTAAAGCCACGACGACGCATACCTTCTGCATTGATACTGCGAACTCGAGTTTGCACGCCCGAGGCCAACATATAAGAAGGGATATCTTTATTTACCTGACAGCCCATACCCACATAAGTGTGCATACCAATCATACAATATTGTTTTACCAGTGTAAAACCGCCTAAAATTGCCCAATCTTGAATACGCACATGACCTGCTAATGAAGCATTGTTTGACATAATAATATGGTCGCCAATATGGCAGTCATGGGCAATATGCACATATGCCATCAGCATATTTTTAGAGCCAACACGGGTAATGGATTCTTGTTTTTCTGTGCCACGGTTGATGGTGCAGAATTCACGAATTAAATTGTCATTGCCAATAATTAAATTAGATTCTTGCTCAACTTCATAAGTAATGTCCTGTGGATCGCCACCAATTGAGGCGAATGAATAAATATGATTATTTTTGCCAATTTTAGTAGGACCTTGAATAACAGCGTGAGATTCAACAATTGTACCTGAGCCAATTTCTACATTAGCACCAATGATAACATAAGCACATATTTCAGCATCTTTATGGATTTTTGCAGTCTCATCAACAACAGCACTTGGATGTATTGCCATAGTTATGACTCCTTTAGTTTGCTGCTTTCTGTGTGCACATCAACTCAGCAGAGGTAACAACTTTATCATCCACCTTGGCAACACACTTAAACTTCCAGATACCGCGTTTAACTGTCATTACTTCCACCTCTAAGCGTAATTGATCACCCGGCTCAACCATACGCTTAAAACGCACCTTATCAACTCCGACCAGCATATAAATTTGCCCATCAATCGGCTTACCCACTTCGGATTTAAATGCCAAGATACCTGTTGCTTGTGCCAAGGCTTCAATAATCAAAACACCTGGCATAATAGGTTGTGCAGGGAAATGGCCAGTGAATTGTGGCTCATTATAAGTTACATTTTTAAGGGCAACAATTGACTTCCCAATTTCTAGCTCTAATACTCTATCAATTAATAAGAAAGGGTAGCGGTGAGGTAAGTAGTTTTTTACATCTTGAATATTCATTTCCATGATTATTTTCCTTTTAGATTCTTTAATTTAATATTTAAGTATCTCGCAATTTTATCAAGTTTTGACAACCACATTTGCACTCTTTTCCAATCTGAGTGTAGAGAAATAGAAGTAAAACCAGTGTAATGCCCTGTACTTAGGCTCTTGTCCACCGTGCTTGAACCTGTAATTATCGTGTCATTTTCAAGGTGCATATGGCTGGCAATCACTGCACCGCCACCTACTTGACAGTGTTTACCTAAAACAGCACTACCACCAATGGTAACCCCTGCGGCAATCGCTGTGTGTTCACCAAGTGTGACATTATGGGCAATATGTACTAAATTATCAAGGTGAACACCATTTTGAATCTGCGTGTCTTCCAAAGTGCCTCTGTCAATCGTGGTATTGGCACCAATATTCACATTACTACCAATCACTACATTGCCCAAATGTGCGATATTATGCCAATGCTTGTCTGCATCTAATGCGTTGCCAAAACCTTCTGAACCAATTACTACCCCTGCGGAAATAATAACATTATCGCCAATGGTTGTGCCTTGCAGGATGGTTACATTCGGCTGAATATTAGCGTTATTGCCAATAGTAACACCTTGCTCAATTACTGTATTGACACCGATAATGCAATTTTTGCCAATTACCACATTTTCGCCAATGGTGCAGTTGTCAGCAACATTCTCGCTGTTAATGACAGAACTCGGATGAATGCCATTAAGATGGATATTTTGTTGTTTAAAATAATGTGTGGCTTTAGCAAAGGCTAAATAGACATTATCAACCACAAGGGCATTAGTAGGGCAGTCGCTGAGTAAATCTTTAGGAACAATGACAGCGCCTGCTTTTGAAGCGATTAAATCAGCTTTGTATTTGCTACTTACAACATAAGTTAGTTGGTCTTTTTGGGCGTTAGAGCTGGTAGCAAGGCTGTTGATTTCCAAAGATGCATCACCAATGATTTCAGCATCTATAAAAGTAGCAATATCCCCCAGTATGTGCATTGCCTAGAGATTAGAAGCTTGTGCCAATTGTAAATTCAAAGGTTTTGGTTTTGTCGTCTGTTTTCTTTACAAAGGGTTTAGCCACATACATGCCTAATGGACCGATAGGGGTCAACCAAGTGAACGCCACCCCAGTAGAAGCACGAAAATCTTTTCCATCAAATCCAGAGATTGTTTTACTAATAGCGCCTGCGTCAATAAATGCACTTATACGCATATTTTTACTGTCTTTTACAAAGGTAAGTGGTGAAATAATGGACATGCCTGTCAATATAGATAATTCACCACCTTTGGCCTTGTTATTGTCATATGTTTCGCCAAGGGAGTTGAAGTCAAAACCACGCACAGAGGAACTACCACCGCCATAATAACGCTCAAAGAATGGTAATTCTTTATTGCCGTAGCCTTGTGCCAAACTTATTTTTGCATTTGTTTTAAAGGTTAAACCTTTAGCAAAAGGAGTGTAATCTCTGGTTGAAGCATTGAGTTTATAGTATTTGAAATCAGCTACTGGCAGTGCTATGCTAGCAGTAAGGCTTTTACTGCTGCCTTTGGTTGGGAAGTTATAATCATTAAGTGTATTACCACTCCAGTCAAGACTTAATTTAACTTCAGTTTTGTCATTACTGGCGCATTGAACTTGCTCATAAGCAGCAGTTTTAAAGGTGTCGCCACAAGTAACTTTTCTAGTGGAGAGCTTTAAATCTGCGCCGATGCGCGTATCTTTAGTAATTGGAATACCATAGCCTATGCTACCCCCCGTTTCGTTAATCTTATATGAGGCAACATCAAGTTTTGCACCGTCAGTTTTTTTGTTAAATACACCATAACTAATACTGTGCTTATCTTTGGTGAAGTAAGGATCTGAAAAATAAAAACTCATTTCTTTTACTGCGCTAGATTGTAATATTTTTGCGTTTAGTGTATTACCAGTACCTAAAAAGTTTTTCTCTCGTACGCCAATATTAAAGGCAGTACCAGAGCTATTAGAATGAGACATTCCAATAGAAAGATTTCCCGTTTTAGTCTCATCTACGAGAAAATTTAAATTAATTTTATCTTTGAAACCATTTGGTTTAGATATATTCATTTTTACATCAGAGAAAAAACCCAGTTGCTTGATTTTGGTAATTGAGGCTTCTAATTTTTCATCTGAATACAACTCACCTTCTTGAATGCTAATTTCTCTTCGAATTACTTCGTCTTGCGTCCTAGTATTGCCAGTAATGGTGATACGATTAACATAGACTTTTCTGTTTAGTGTAATCTTAAATTTTAAATCAACATTATTTGCAACTCTATTTTCAGAAGTAAGCGCATCAACTTTGGCAAAGGCGTAACCTTGGTTAGTGTAAACATTAGTAATTGCTTTCATGCCAAAAATAATTTTCTGCCGTTTAAATAAATCACCAGTGTTGATTTCAAGTAATTTTGATAAATCTTTAGTGGTTTTGTCGAGTAAATCACCAGTAAATTCAATCTTACCAATTTTGTATTTAGCGCCTTCATTTATCTGAATACTGATATCAATACTCTTTTTATCATCAGACAATTTATTTTTAACCTTGGTTACTTTAAAATCTAGATAACCCAAATTAATATAATAGGATTTCAGTGTTTCAAGACCTGCGTCAAGAGATAATTTAGAATAGTGATCTTTTTTAGTAAAATAATTTAAAAGCAACCAGTCTGGCTCACCAATTTCAAATAAATCTAGCAAATCTTCTTCTTCTTGCGTTTTATTGCCATTGATGTGTATTGATTTAATGAGTGCCACTTCGCCTTCAGAGATATTTAATTCAATACCCACTCTATTGTTACTGTCAATTTCAACTTTTTTGCTAATTTCAATACTGTAATAACCCTTGCTAATATAGGTCGCCTTAAGTTGCTCAATCAATTTATCTAGTTGCCTTTTGTTAAAAGTCTTTCCTTGGGTTAAGTTCATACTAGATAGAACTTGCTTAATAGAGTCTTTGGTAATTACTTTTTCTGAATTATTAAGGAAATCTATATATTTAATGTGTGGATTCTCTACTAAAGTAATTTTTAAAGTTTTATCAATTTGCACCACTTCAATATCTTTAAAAAACTGTGTCTTATAAAGCGTTTGAATAATCTCCCTTGAAGTTTGTTCACTATAATCATCACCTACTTCAACTGGTAAATAACTGAGCACTGTGCCTCTTGAAATAGCGTCAAGCCCTAGAATTTTAATATTTTTAATTGGTGCTGCGAAAGTGAGTGAAGTATTTAATAAGCCAATGGCTAACGCTGCTTTAAGAATGTTTTTTTTCATAGATGAAAATTAATAATGAATAAAGCCGATAATTATACAAGATTTGACACTAATTAGTGTTGCGAGTGAGAATGCCCTGCGTCTTTAAGGCGTGTTAAGTAATTTTGCCAGCGAATATCGTATTCTGTAGCAAGGTTATAAAGGTGTTCCCAAGAATAAATACCACTATCGTGACCATCGCTAAAAAATAAAATAATTGCATAATTTCCTGTTGGCTCAATACGAGTAATAGTGACATTTTCTTTACCAATTTGCAAAGTTTCTTGTCCTGGTCCATGTCCAACTACCTCGGCAGAAGGAGAATGAGTGCGTAAATATTCCGTTGTTAATGGATACTCTTTATCATCAAAGGTAACGGTTAACAGGGTTTTTTCTTTATTTAGGGTAATATTACTGGGTGCTTTCATAAGATTTTCCGTGGGAATTAATAATGAGCAATATTTTAACGCACAAACAGATAAAATAACCACATGAAAATTAATTTTACAAAAATGCATGGCTTAGGCAATGACTTTATGGTTATTGATGCAATTAATCAAACCATATCATTGTCTGAAATACCTATTGGTGAGCTTTCAGATAGGCATTTCGGGGTAGGGTTTGATCAGTTATTGTTAGTTGAAAAAGCAATTAAAGATGAAATGGATTTTAAATATCGCATTTTTAATGCTGATGGCTCAGAAGTGGAGCAATGTGGCAATGGTGCACGATGTTTTGCGCGTTTTGTTGGTAAAAAAGGATTAACAAGCAAGAATCCGATTGCAGTTGAAACTCAAAACACAGATATGTCTTTATTAATTAATGAAGATGACACGGTTAAAGTGGATATGGGTGTTCCAGATTTGAGATATGAAGAAGATCAGATAATTCCAGTAAATGAATTCAGAGAAAGGTATAGAATTTTAAGGGAGAAATACCCAGGTTGTGTGTTATCAGTAGGCAATCCACATTATGTAATGGTTAAAGATGATATTCGGAACATTAATATTAGAGATATTGCAATGGAAATTCAAGATAGTGGATTTTTTCCACAAGGCATCAATGTTGGCTTTATGCAAATAGATGATAGAGGTCAAATACAGTTGCGCGTTTATGAACGCGGCGTAGGTGAAACATTATCTTGTGGTTCAGGCGCGTGTGCGGCCGTTATTTACGGTATTACATCAGGATTATTAGATTCCCAAGTCAATGTTAATTTTGAGCATACCAATAGCAATGTACTCGTGGAATACACTGCAAATGAGCATGTGTTTTTGTCGGGAGAGGCTGAATTTGTATTTGAAGGAGAAATAGAGATTTAACAATCAACTAAAAATACTTGCTTGTCTTCAAGTCGAATCATACTCAAAGCCCCACCCCAAGCGCAACCTTTATCCATTGGATAAATATGGGGTTGAGTAATGTCTGCTAGCGTTGACCAGTGTCCAAAAAATATGTCGGTTTTTTCCAGCAATCTGTTTTTATGCAAAAACCACGCTTTAAAGCCCTTTGGTGCAGTTTCAATACCCATTTTTTCTTTAAATTCTAGTGTGCCATCGGCTTGACAGAAACGCATTCGCATACAGGCATTAATCGTATATCGACAGGCATCCATTTCGCTTAAATCGTCTGTCCAAGTATATGGTTGATTATCATACATATCGTCAATAAATATCCCCGTTTGATTGCCCTGTAAATGTTTTTCAACTGTGGCTGTTTGCGTTAGCAGGGTAGATTTGTCCCAAATCGGTGGAATGCCTGCGTGCACTAATAGGGTGTTTTGATGTTCAATTACTAAGGGTTGTTGGCGTAAAAAATCAACCAATTTTGCCGAATCTTTTGCATCCAAAATATCATTAAAAGTGTCTTTATTGCTCGGTGTTCTACTACCAAATGCACAGGCCAACAGATGAAAATCGTGATTGCCTAATAGCATTTTGGCATTATCACCCAAGTCTTTGATAAAGCGTAAAGTTGCTAAAGATTGAGCGCCACGATTAACCACATCGCCTAAGAAAAATAATCGGTCTTTATCGGTAGAGAATTTGGCTTTTTTGAGCAATAATTGCAAAGCGTCAAAACATCCCTGAATATCGCCAATTAGGTAGTCACTCATTGCAAGGTGTAAGGTTCGCTGAGGACAAATTCGGGAATGGGTGCGTCAAAATGTTCACCATCATCATTAATCATCCCGTATTCACCTTTCATTGTACCTGTTGCAGTTTGAATAACCGAGCCTGATGTGTATTGAAAGGCTTCGCCTGGCAATAAATAGGGCTGTTCTCCAATCACGCCCAAACCCTCAACTTCTTCTATATGTCCCATCTCATCTTGGATAATCCAGTGCCTATCCAGCAGTCGTGCGCCAATTTTACCTTTGTTAATAATAGTAATCGTATAAGCAAAAGCAAATTTGTGTTCAGCAGGGGCGGTGTGCTGTGGCAATGGCACGACTTTAACAATAATTTCAATTTTATTTTTCATTAATGTTCTCGTAGTCGTTGGCTAAGGTAATAAAATCCTGTACTGCAAGCATTTCAGCGCGTTGTGACAGGTCGATGGCAGTTTGTGCTTGTGTCAAGTGTGATTTTAAACAATTTCTCAGCGTTTTTCTGCGTTGTGCGAAAGACACTTTAACTATTTTTTGAAAAATAGACATATTCCTCACTGCTGTTTTTGGCAAAGGTTTGAGATAGGCAATAGCAGAATCTACTTTCGGTGCAGGCTCAAATGATTCAGGAGGCACAATAAAAATAAGTTCCACTTCAAAAAATGCCTGAATCATCACGCTCAATCGCCCATAAATTTTTGAGCCATTACCTGCTACCATTCTTTCCACTACTTCTTTTTGCAACATAAAAGTCATATCCACCACTTTATCACGGTTTTCAAGCAAGTGAAAAAGAATTGGCGACGAGATATTATAAGGCAAATTGCCTACCACACGAATTGGCGTAGGCAAGGTGTTTAAATCAAATTTGAGTGCATCGCCTTCGTGAATAACCAAATTATCTTTGTTAAAACCCTTTAGAAAATCAATCAAATCTCTGTCAATTTCAATCACATTTAATATCTTGACACACTCTAATAACAATAATGTCATCGCCCCTTGTCCGGGACCAATTTCAAGCAAGTTATCGTCAAATTTTGGTGCAATCACCGACACAATACGACTAATAACCGTCTCATCAATTAAGAAATTTTGCCCAAAGCGTTTGCGTGCTATGTGTTTATTTGCCACGATTAATCAAATCCTTGGCGTAAGCAATTGCTGTGTGCAAACTGCCCATGCTAATATTCCCTGTACCCGCAAGATTAAGTGCCGTGCCGTGATCCACCGAAGTGCGAATAAACGGCAAACCCAAAGTAACATTCACCGATTTTTTAAAGCCTAAAGTCTTTAATACCGGCAGGCCTTGATCGTGATACATTGCCAACACACAATCCACCCCCCGCAAGGCATCAGGCGTAAAAGCTGTATCCGCAGGTACGCTACCAACAAGATTAAACCCTTGTGTGTTGAGTTTTTTAATCAACGGATTGATAATTTCAATTTCTTCTCTGCCCAAATACCCATCTTCACCTGCGTGAGGATTTAGCCCACAGACCACAATTTTTGGATTTTGCAAACCGTAACCCTGTAAAGAATAATGAATAATGTGCAAAGTTTGCGTTAAAGAATCGGTTTGTATGTTTTTTGACACTTGGCTTAACGGTATGTGCGTTGTCGCCAACGCCACTCGCAATCCCTCAGTTGCCAACATCATCACAGTTTTATCGATATTAGCGCGTTGCGCCAAATATTCAGTATGCCCACTAAACCCCTTGCCATTTTTATCTTGGTAAATATTGGCTTGGTTGATAACTCCTTTATGCAAAGGTCCAGTAACCAACGCCTGCGCTTTTTTATCAAGGCAATATTGTGTGGCTAAATCCAATGTTTTTAACACATAAGCAGCATTATCTTTATTCAATTTCCCTGCCACCACTTCATCCGCTATTTTCACAGGATAAACACACAATGATTTATCCTGTGAAGTGCTTTCTGTCTCACTAATTTTCAGTGTTAAACCGAGTATTTTTGCACGTGTAAGCAATACATCGGGGTCGGCAAAAACCAACAAATCCTGCGCAGTTTTTTCTTGGGCAATCATCACTGCCAAATCAGGACCAATTCCAGCGGGTTCACCGGGGGTAAATATAAGCATTGTTCTGTCTTTTAATAATTAATAATGTGTTAAAATTTTTTGCTTATTATAAAGGTTTAAAATGGGTTAATTAGTGTAAAATTTCAAGGTTACGGATGAAGTTCCTAATTAATTTTTTTACAAGGTTTAATATGAATTTAACAATAAAAATTGCTACAATATTAGCTTTACCACTACTATCGTTGTTTTCAAGCGCAGCACTATTTAATCAAGGTCAACAAAATTATAAAACTGCTTACACTTTTCAGCAAGTCCAAGGTTTGTCGCTTGATAAAAGAGCACTTTTGGGCGGCAAGGTAATTTCTTCAGCGAAGGTGAGTTTATCAGCACAAGTTTCGGGCGATGTTCTTAGTGTTAAAGGTCAAGAAGGAGATATGTTCCATCAAGGTGCGACCCTTGTCACTCTTGAGCAAGAGTCTATTCAGGCACAAAGAGACGCAGTTTATGCAGAAATAGAATCTGCTAATGAGGCCCTTAAAAACGCAGGTGTGCAGTATTCACAGTCTATTATTTCACCAAATTCAAGTGGTATGTTTGGGGGTGCAGGTAGTATGTTTTCAGTATTCACAGATCCGATGGTGAGAATGAGTGGACAGGGCAACCCTGATTTTGACAAGTATGCACGACGCACTTCTCGCTACACTACTTATCAACAAGCAAAACACAAGTTAACACAAGCACAACTTAAACTTAAACAAATGAACGAACGCCTTAAAGATGCAAATATCACCGCCCCTTTTGATGGTGTTATTGTGGTTAAGAATGTTAATCAAGGCGATGTTGTTCAACCGGGGCAAGTGTTAATGAAGTTTGCTAATATCAAAGACCTGCAAGTTGAATTAAATGTACCTTCTCGCTTAGTAACCAGTTTAAAGCTTAATAAAAAATACCGCATTAAGTTAGATATTGCCAATGCCGTTGTTAATGCAAAATTGGTGCAAATCTATCCAATGGCAGACAACAACAAGCATAGTGTCAAGGTAAAGTTTGATTTGCCTGAAAACACACCTGTTTTAGCAGGAGCTTATGCAGAGGTAGAGATTTTTGAAACAGACTCAGGTGTTTTAACACCGATCATTCCAGAAACAGCGATTATGTGGCGTTCAAGTCTGCCAAGTGTGTTTATTGTCAATCCACAAACTAACAAAACTGAACTTAGATTTGTGCGTCTTGGTGAGCAAGCAGGCAAAGGCAAAAAAAGCGTTTTATCAGGTATAAAGATTGGTGAAAGGATTGTTACTAACCCAAATATCTTAATGATTTCAGGGATGGATATTTAATTTATGTCAAACCACGAACATATCGATCTCTCGAAAGATAAAAATATCAATGTAGATGTAATTCTTGATGATGTAAAAGACTACGAATTAGGTATTGCGGGCAAACTAACTAAGGCTTTCATCACTTCACCACTCTCTATCATCTTGTTCTTTGCTATGTTTGGTGCAGGTATTATCGGATTGATTTCCACTCCACGACAGGAGGACCCACAGATTTCTGTGCCACTAATTGATGTATTTGTTGAATACCCAGGTGCCTCTTCGGAAGAAGTGGCTAATATCGTGGTTAAACCGTTAGAACGAATGATGTCTAATATCTTAGGCGTTAAGCATGTTTATTCTGTCAGTGACAAAGGCAAGGGTGTCATCACCATTGAATTTGATGTTGGGCAAGAAATGACAGCTTCTGTGCTTAAGGTGCGTGACAAAATGTTGGCAAATCTTGAATTTATGCCACCTGGGCTAAAGCAACCTCTAGTTAAACCCAAGGAAATTGACGATGTTTCTATTATCAACCTAACTTTATGGTCAAAAACCGTTGATGATGGACAATTACGCGCTCTCGGTTTAGAGTTGTTACAACAACTTGAAAAAGTCCAAGACACTAATGCAGGCTTTGTTGTTGGCGGACGAAAAGAGATTTTCCATGTTGATATATATCCGGGCCGTCTTGCAGGGTATGGTATTTCTGTTCAGCAGATTTCCAACACTATTGGCAGTGCCAATGTCAGTGCCAATACGGGCAATATTGAACTGAATGGTTTGAAAATGGAAGTTTATTCAGGGGATTTCTTTAAAAAAGTAGAGGATATTGAGAACTTGGTGATTGCCGTAAAAGACGGTAAGCCTGTGTATGTCCGTGATGTGGCAGATGTATATTATGCACCAGAAGAGGCACACCATATGGTTAATCATTATAGTGGTGTCGCTAATAAAGACGCAGTAAAAGCAATAGGTGAGCAGGCAGTAACGATTGCCATTGCTAAAAAATTCGGCACTAACGGTGTTAAAGTTGCCAGCGATATTTTAGCCAAAGTTGAAGAATTAAAAGGGCGCCTTATTCCAGATAATGTTGAAGTTAGTGTTAGCAGAAATTACGGAAAATCAGCTAAGGACAAGGTTAACGCATTAATCAAAAAACTTTTTATTGCAACTGGTGCTGTAACTTTATTGGTTTGGTTTACACTTGGCATCCGTCCTGCAATTGTAGTAACACTAGTCATCCCAGTGGTGTTGCTAATGACTATTTTCTCAGCTTGGATGCTGGGTATGACTATTGATAGGGTAAGTTTGTTTGCGTTGATTTTTTCTATCGGTATTCTGGTAGATGATGCTATTGTGGTTACTGAAAATATTTATCGCCGGTGGCTGATTGACGATAAAATTACTATTGCTACTGCGATTGATGCGGTGCGTGAAGTCGGTAATCCGACTATTCTTGCGACCTTTACCGTAGTTGCCGCTTTAGTTCCGATGGCAGCGGTAAGTGGTATGATGGGGCCTTATATGGCGCCAATTCCCGTCTTAGGCTCGGTGGCAATGATGTTCTCATTGTTTGCTGCATTTGTATTTACACCTTATTTTATTATGCAGTTCGTGCCACCGATTAATGTACTGCACAAAATGCACGAAAAAGAAGAGAAAGAAGGCAAAATATTACACGCTTTTTTCCACTCAACCATTGCCAAGTTATTCAATATCAGAAATTACGGTATGGGCTTTTTAATTGGTTTAGTAGTCGCATTCTTTCTATCAATGTCAATGTTTTACACCACGGCAGTGCCAGTGAAAATGTTGCCATTAGACAATAAATCAGAGTTTGGCGTGTCATTAGATATGCCTGATGGCACAGCATTGTCAGAAACGGCTTCTACCTTGCACAAAATGGCGCAGATCTTGCGTAAGATGCCAGAAGTGGTTTCTATTCAATCTTATTCAGGCACTGCCAAGCCATTTGACTTTAATGGCTTAGTACGACACTCTTATTTGCGTCAAAACTCGTCAGAGGGTGAATTGCAAATTCAATTAGCAGAAAAGCACGAACGCAATCGTTCTAGTCACGAAGTGGCACTTGAAGCACGACAGTTAATCCGCCAAGTAGCGTTAGATGCAGGGGCAAATTATGCTGTAGTTGAAATGCCACCAGGTCCACCAGTATTACGCCCTGTAGTTGCGGAAGTGTATGGACCCGATAAAGAAACGCGTCGTAAGTTAGCCAATGATTTAACTAAGATGTTCAAAGAATCAGGCACGATGACCGACATCGATAACTTAATGCGTGATGAGTATCCAGTGATTAATTTCCAAGTGGATACTGCCAAAGCCTCTCGTTTCGGAGTTAGTGTCCGCACCATTAAAGAAACTTTGGCAATGGCAATGAGTAATTTTAATGTTACCACTATCCGTCTCAAAAATGCATTAGAGCCTTCTCGTGTTTGCCTGCAAGTACCATTAGCAAGACGCTCACAACTGTCTTACCTAACGCAATTACCTGTGCCATCACAATACGGTGGTATGATTCCAATTTCTGAATTGGGTGTTTTTGTTTACAAAAAACAAGACGATTTAATATTCCACAAAGATTTAGCCGATATTGAATATGTTTTGGGTGAGCCAATTGGCCGTCTCAGTGCGCCAATTTACGCAATGTTTGGTGTTGACGATTTATTGTTAGATTATCAGACAGTTGATGGCAAAGTGCTACAAGGTGAGTATCTAGGCCCGCCAGAAGACCAAACTAAGCCAAGTTTTGAGTGGGGTGGTGAATGGACAGTTACTTATGAAACTTTCCGTGATATGGGTATCGCATTTGCCATAGCACTCGTGGTTATTTATATGTTAGTCGTTTGGCAATTCGGCAATTTCATTATCCCAGCCGTGATTATGGCACCTATTCCCTTAACCTTGCTCGGTATTGTGCCAGGGCATTGGTTGATGGGTTCAGAATTCACTGCTACTTCAATGATTGGCTGGATTGCCTTAGCAGGTATTATTGTGCGTAATTCCATTTTATTGGTAGATTTTACCGTGCAAGAATATGCCAAAGGTAAGTCATTTTTTGATGCTGTAATTGATTCTTGTGCTGCAAGAACCCGTCCAATTATGATTACCGCTTTCGCTTTAGTTGGTGGATCAAGCGTTATTTTATCCGATCCAATCTTCCAGGGTATGGCAATTTCACTACTGTTTGGCGTCTTAGTCTCAACCGTCTTAACTCTAATCGTCATCCCACTCGGCACACTATCCGCAGGCGAAGCCTCTTGCCGTGCTATTGCTGTTAATATGGGCTTACTACCAGGTGATTCCGACTCTGACGCAAAATACAACATTAGGAAGAAGGCTGCCACTAATAGCAACAAAGAAGAAAGCAAAGTCAATGCCAAAGAGTGGGTGCAAAATCTAATAAATAAAGATAATGCCACTAAGAAAGACACAGATACAAAACCTGAGACCAAGTCCAAAAAGATTGACACTAATGGTTTCCTGAAAAAAGAACACAAGGACGATATTTGAGTGACTGTCTGACAAACATAAGAGCAGAAGTCAGGAGGATAAGGGATTAGTATTTTCTATTTGTTAGGTATTAGAAAAACCCGATACCTAAACTAGTAGGTATCGGGTTTTTTACCACTCATCTAAAAGAGACCTTTGCATAAATAGGGATGATTAGCAAAATGACAGATTTTATTAAATTGGAAATTTTTTAAATCCACTCCTAGCAGGGCTAAGGGTGTTTTTAAAAAGTTTGTAATTTGATGAAAGATGGCGTTTTGATGATTATTCATATTTATGCAAAGGTCTCTAAAAGTAAAATTCACCCAATAGTTTTCCCGGCTGCTTGCAAATCAGCATGATAGGATGAGCGCACCATTGGACCACTGGCGACTTGTGAAAATCCCATTGTTGTGGCAAGAGTTTTGTATTCTTGGAATTGTTTGGGGGTGATGTAGGCTTCGACGGCGAGGTGGTGTTTACTTGGCTGTAGATATTGGCCGAGGGTGAGCATATCGACATTATGGGCTCGTAAGTCGGATAGGACATTGAGCACTTGTTGCTTGCTTTCGCCGACGCCAAGCATTAAACCTGATTTAGTGATGACTTCGGGGTGTTGTTGCTTGAATGATTGTAGCAATTTTAAAGAATACTCGTAACTTGCGCCTGGACGCACTTTTGGATATAGGCTTGGCACGGTTTCAAGATTGTGGTTAAAGATATCGGGTGGGCAAGTTTGTAGGACTTCAAGGGCTTTGTCTATTCTGCCACGGAAGTCAGGGGTTAGGATTTCAATTTTGACGGCGGGGGTGGTTTGTCTGATTGCGTCAATGCATTGTTTGAAGTGGTTTGCACCACCATCTCGCAAATCGTCTCTATCTACCGAAGTGATTACCACATATTTGAGCGCCATTTTTTCGATGGTTTCTGCAAGATGTTTTGGTTCGTCTGCATCAAGTGGCTTAGGTTTTCCATGTGCGACATCGCAGAATGGACAACGACGGGTGCAGATTTGCCCCATAATCATAAAGGTGGCAGTACCGTGGTTAAAGCATTCAGCAAGGTTGGGGCATTGTGCTTCTTCGCAGACGGTGAATAGCTTTTGCGAACGCAGAGTTTTTTTGAGTTTGCTGACTTTTGAGCCACTGGCGAGTTTAATGCGAATCCAATCAGGTTTTTTGATTGGCACGCGCGTTGCGTCAGGCTTAATCCTTAATCGTGCAGTTTTTGATTCGCCTTTTAGGGCTTTGATTTCAATTTCTTGTGACATGGCGGGTTAATAGTTGCGTGAGTTCGCTACCGATGGTTTTAAGTTGTACATTATCCGTTAAATCGGCGAGTTGTGTGACGGCTAAACCTTGATATCCACAAGGGTTTATCTGTGAAAAGGGGGACAGGTCCATATTGACATTCAAACTCAATCCATGGTAAGTAGCGCCATTTTTTACTTTAAGCCCTAATGCAGCAATTTTGGCGTCTTTGACATAGACGCCGTGCGCACCTTCTTTTAAATGCGATTCAACCCCGTAAGTGGTGAATAAGTCCATAATGGATGATTCTATCAATGACACCATTTTTTTAACACCAATACCTAAACGACGCAAGTCAATCAGACAATAAACCACTAATTGCCCAGGTGCGTGATAAGTAATTTGTCCGCCACGGTCGCTCTGTACCATAGGAATATCGCTATTTTGTAATCGGTTCTTAGATTTTCCTGAGATACCTTGGGTGAAAACAGCAGGGTGTTCAACAATCCACAATTCGTCTTCGGTGTCACTTTGACGCTCGGCAGTAAAGACTTTCATTGCTTCCCAAGTCTGGGTATAGTCTTGCAATCCAAGGTGAATGGTTTTCATTTTTTACAAAATGTAGGCGATTAAAGGGTGGTCTTGCAGTTCTTTATTGATGGAATTGAGTTGCACCACGCTAGTAGCAGTAATTCTTACGGTGTAAGAGATGTAACTGCCTTTTGAGCTTTTTCTGCTGGTAATTTGACTTGGGTGAATTTCCCCTGCATGGCGTTCAATAATACAACACATTTCAGTATGTAAGTCTTTGCGGTCTTTACCCATTATTTTGATAGGGTAGTCGCAGGGGAAATTAAAAATTTCTTCAGGAGTTGGTTTTGCATTTGGCTTAATCATAATTGAGCAATTTTAGTATCTATTGCTATAAAATAGGGACAATTTTACTATTTTCAAGTCCAAATGCGTCCAGAACAAGTCAGTATTATCTTAAATCAAGAATTTGAATCTGTTACCAAAGGTCATCATACACCTGTAATGCTGTGGGGTGCGCCAGGGATTGGTAAGTCACAAATCATTGCACAGGTTGCGACTGAGCATAAAGTTGGAATGATTGATATTCGCCTATCACAGATGGAGCCGAGTGATTTGCGTGGTATTCCTTTTAAAAATGGCGAGCAAGTAGATTGGGCAATCCCATCATTATTACCTAATGCAGAGCGACACGGCGAGAAAGGGATTTTATTTTTAGATGAGATTACCTCTGCACCACCGACGGTATCTGCAGCAGCTTATCAATTGATTTTGGACAGGCGTTTAGGGGATTATATTGTACCTGACGGTTGGGTGATTTTTGCTGCGGGAAACCGCCAAGGTGACAGGGGTGTAACTTATTCAATGCCTGCACCACTTGCCAACCGTTTTTCGCATTATGATTTGGAGGTTAATCTTGATGATTGGGTGGCTTGGGCGTATAAAAACAACATTGATGAGCGAATTATTGGTTTCTTGCGTTATCGCCCTGAGCATTTGTTTGAATTTGATGCAGCACATAATCCTGTGGCTTTCCGTCACCGAGAACTTGGGAATTTACCCACCGTGCTTTGCAAAAATTTGAAGCAATTTAAATCTATTCAGAGCAGCAGCAACCGCCTGTGTAGGTGAAGTGGCAGGGGTTGAAGTTACCACTTTTATTGAGCATTTAGAAGATTTACCCGACCTTGATGCGATTGTAAAGGGTGAATCTGTGCCTATTCCTGATGCGATTGATTTACAATATGCGATTTGTTCTGCTTTAGTAGGTAGGGCAATCAGTGCTAAAGGGGCAGTAATGCACAGAAAGTTTGGGGCAACATCCTTAATTTTGCCAAAGATTTTCCACAAAAAGAACTCGGTGTGATGTTGGTGTCTGATATGCAACGCGCTATTGGTGAAGAAATTTTTATCATTCCTGAGTTTGCAGACTGGGCAACAAAGATTGCTGATATTATATTTGATTGAGACTATACTATACGAGACCTTTGCATAAATATGAATAATCATCAAAACGCCATCTTTCATCAAATTACAAACTTTTTAAAAACACCCTTAGCCCTGCTAGGAGTGGATTTAAAAAATTTCCAATTTAATAAAATCTGTCATTTTGCTAATCATCCCTATTTATGCAAAGGTCTCTATACAAAATGATTAACTTCAACCAAAATAATACCTACCCAACAACGCCATTTTTACGCTCAGGTTTTAGAGTTTTTTTTATGGCAGCAGGTTTAGTTGCCGTTATTTCAATGGTGTTGTGGGGGGTGTTTTTTCATACTACTTTGTTGACCAGCCAGATTGATACTGTTATTTGGCATGCCCATGAAATGATTTTTGCTTATGCAATGGCAGTTATTGTTGGATTTTTATTAACTGCTGTGCAAAACTGGACAGGGATTCAAACACTTATTGGAAAGCCTTTATTGGCACTTTTTGCCCTCTGGGCTTCGGCTAGATTTTTGCCTTTTGTTGCCGATAAATATTTGCTTTTTCAAGCAATTATTGATATTAGTTTTTTGTTATTTTCCTTGATTGCTATTGCTTACCCGATTATTAAAACCAAACAATGGAAACACATCGGGGTCATTGCTAAATTGTTGTTTATGGTAATAGCACATAGTTTGTTTTATCTTGGCTTATTGGGCTTTGTTGAGCAGGGCGTCACTTGGGGGCTGTATTTAGGGTTTTACTTAATTTTAAGTCTGATTCTTATGATGATAAGGCGCTTGATACCTTTTTTTATTGAGCGAGGACTGGGGCTTGATTATGAACTAAAAAATTCTAAATTTTTAGATGTTTTAAGTTTGATATTGATGGTGGTTTATATTCCCGTTGAAGTGTTTTTCAATACCCCTATCAGCACTGTTATTGCGACACTTTTAATTGTTATTCACAGTATTAGACTAATATATTGGTATCATCCAAAAATTTGGACAAAGCCTTTATTGTGGGGGCTTTACTTGGCTTATGGGTTGCTAATATTGGGCTTTGGCTTTAAAGTGTTATCTTATTTTATTATCCTGCCACCTCATTTAGATGTTCACAGTTTTGCCTTTGGCATTGGCTTGATTACGATTAGTATGATGAGTAGAGTCAGCTTGGGACATACAGGTAATAATGTTTTTAACCCACCTAAACAACTCAATATAATTTTCATATTATTACTTCTATCCTTTATATTTAGAATTATTTTTCCAATGTTGAGTATGGCGTATTACAGTGAATGGATTTTAGTTGCACAGGTTTTTTGGATTAGTGCTTTCACTTGGTTTTTGTGGATTTATGCACCTATGTTTTTTAAAGCTAGAATTGATGGGAAATTTGGATAATGGGGCTGTTGAATATTGAAATCACAATCTATGAAACACATAAAAAAAATGCATTATTTTCTGTATTCCCTAAATCGCACTTTCAACATTCAACAGCCCCATAATGAAAATAGCCAATGAACTTTTAACACTCGCCAGAGAGCATCATTTTTCTCTATCATTGGGGAATAAGTGTGTTAATACAGCGAAATCAGGTGATACTAAAGCAATTAAAGATTTATGTCAGAAAATTTCAAAAACATTTAGAAATGATTTTTCTGCACATTTTGAAACGGAAGAATTAACAATTTTTGCTTTTTTAAAGGATAAATCAATCGAACTTTCAGTCTTGTGTAAACAATTGACTGATGAACATCAACAACTATATCAATTAGCAGAACATTTAGATAGCCACACAGAGCAACTATTAACCTTTGGTAGTTTATTAAAATCACACACTCGATTAGAAGATAGAATGTTATTCCCTCAGGTTGATTTGTTATCAGGCGATGAAAAGAAAATTATTGCCAAATCCAGTTTGCACCAATAATCAAGGTATAACCACATCTTTTGATTTTTTTCAACACTAATTGGTAGAGCGATTAGCGTTAAAAGAAAAAAATACTCAACAAGTTTGGAGCAATATTCTCAATTTTTCCCGTGATTACCGACTGGGCGAGCAAAATTGCTGATACTCTATTTGATTAAGATTGCCCGTATTTTTTTAACGGCACTTTGTTTTAGGGTAGAATAGTTATCTTTTGCAAAAAATAACTATGTTAGAAAAATTTAGCGTTACCAACTTTAAAAATTTTAACGAAAAATTAACACTTGATTTTGCCGCCAGTGATTATCAATTTAACCCGCAATCTATTAAAGACGGTATTGTTAAAACTGCGATTGTCTATGGTGCTAACGCCTCTGGAAAATCTAATCTTGGCTTTGCAATACTGGATATCGTTCAACATCTTACTCGCTGGAATAATAGCGATATACATTATAATCATTATTTAAACAAACTCAATAAAACGCCTTATGCAGAATTTGAATATTGTTTTAAATTTGGGCAAAACAAGGTAATTTATCGTTATTCAAAAATGGATCACAATACTTTATTAGATGAATCTCTACACATTGACGATAAAGAAGTTTTATCGGTAAGGCGTATTGGAGTCAAGGATGTTAATTTTTCTCTACAAGGTACAGAAAATTTAAATAAGGATATTATTGATAGTGATAAGTTGTCCATTATTCGTTATGTACAAGAAAATACTGTATTAATTGATAGCGAAGAAACGCAAATCTTTAAAGAATTTCATGGGTTTGTTAATAAAATGTTGTTTTTTCGTTCCGTGGAAGAGCGTTCTTTTATAGGGCTAAAAAATGGAGAATATAATATATTTCAAGATATTATCAAAAAAAACAATGTGCAGGATTTTCAAGAATTTTTAAATGAGGCGGGTATTGCTTGTCAATTAAAGACTGCTAACGATCTTTTTGGAGAGCGGTTAGTTTTTATGATTGGCGATGAAGAGGTTGATTTTTCCTCAATAGCCTCATCTGGCACATTGGCTCTATCTTTATTTTATTTTTGGTATCAACGCATTCAAGTCAATAAAACTTCTTTTGTATTTATTGATGAGTTTGATGCGTTCTACCATCATAACTTATCTAAGTTTGTTGTTAAAAAACTAAAAGAAATTGATGTTCAGGTTATTTTTACTACACATAATACCGACATTATGAGCAATGATTTGTTACGCCCTGATTGTTATTTTATTTTAGCCAACAACCAAATTACCCCCATAAATAAACTAACTGATCAAGAATTACGCGCAGCCCATAATTTGCAAAAGCTTTATAAAGCCCACGCATTTGAATAATGGCAGACAATTCGATTACTTTGTTTGTGTTTGAAGGAGAGAAACAAGAGCGTCAATATTTACATATTTTTCTTGAGGCTTTATCTATTAATGTTAATCGAATAGAAATTGCATTTTGCACGCATATTTATGCATTGCATAAGAAGTTAGAAGAGAGTATTAATTTAGACACTTTTGAGTTATTAAAGGAAGAATGCACTGCATTAAAAAATTCAACAGATTACGATAGAGATGACATTGCTAGAATATATCTATTTTTTGATTATGATGGACATGTGTCAGGAGCAGACGATAAGAAAATACAAAAAATGTTAAAGGTATTTGATAATGAAACAGAAGAGGGAAAGCTTTTTTTGAGTTATCCAATGCTGGAAGCCTTAGGCGATAAGTCTGCTAATTTTAAAAATACTATCACAAAAATTCAAACTGGAGGCTTGTATAAAAGCACGAGCAGAAGCGTTGGAGAGTTGGCGGAACTGCCTATAGGTGAATTTAAAGAATTGGTATGTAAACACCTTAAAAAAGCCAATTATCTAGTCAATGGAAGGCACCAAATTCCTAGTAATTTAATTGAACAATTCGATATTTTTACCCAACAACTCAATCAACACATTACCCCAAATGGAGAGGTTATTGTATTAAGCGCTTTGCCTTTATTCTATTTAGACTACAAAGGTGTAAACAATATCGCTTTATGAGTAAATCAGATTATCATTTTTGGCAAGACACATCGGTAAAACCTAAGGAAAAGGTTAGAGTGATTGGTGGAGATGTTATTCAACCAAAGCAAGAAAATGACCTTGGCACTGAACTGGATCTGATTAAAGCTAAACTTACCAAAGCACGCACGCAACTGATACTTGACAGTCCATTTTTGGGTAATTTAGTGTTGCGTTTGCCGTTGGTAGCTGCGCATTCTTGGTGTAAAACCAGTGCCACGGATGCCAAAAGTTTTTACTATAACCCTGAATTTATTGATTCACTCAATAATCATCAAATAAAATTCGTTCTTATTCACGAGGCGCTACATTGTGCGCTGACTCATTTTGCTCGACGAGGCAATCGCACCAAGCATAAATGGGATTTGGCTTGTGATTTTGCCATCAATCCCTTGTTAATTAAGGAGGGCTTTCATCCGCCATTAGAGGTGCCAATTTTTCAACAATACGAAGGTATGATTGCTGAAGAAATCTATCCGATGATTGATGATAATCTTAATCAGAGCCGATGGATCAGCATTTATATGACGACCAAGCGAATGAGGATTCTAAACAATCTGATGGTGGAATGCGTGAAGAAGATTTGCAAAAGAACAACAACAAAATAATTCAGAATCTAAATCTGACAATCAGCAGGGCAGGGGTGCTTCACAATTAGCACAACAGCCACCAAAGTTACAACCTGACGAAGTAGAAAAGCTGGCAACACAATGGCAAAAAAATCTAGCTTCTAGTGCACAATTGGCACAACAGGCAGGAAAATTAGACGGTGAATTTGCAAAATTAATTGACTTTTTCTTACAGCCACAAGTATCGTGGCAGTCGCTATTAGCCCAGTATATGTCCACTTTTGCACGAGATGATTTTTCCTATACTCGCCCTTCACGCCGCTCAGGCGATGCTATCTTGCCCTCACTTAAATCACATCAAATTGACATCACTATTGCCATTGACACTTCTGGCTCAATCTCACAAGAGGAAATCAATGAATTTGTCTCGGAAGTTGATGCTATCAAAGCCAATTTGCGTGTCAGTATCACTCTCCTTGCCTGTGATGATAAACTGTCAGACCATTGCCCTTGGCGTTTTGAAGCATGGAATGAACTACAATTCCCAGCATCATTGGGTGGCGGAAAAGGCACCAACTTTAACCCTGTTTTTGACCACATTAACGCGCAAGACAACACCTGTGATGTGCTTATCTACTTCACCGATGCCAAAGGCATATTCCCTGAAACAGAACCAAACTACCCAGTTATGTGGCTAGTCAAAGGCAAAGAACGCACTCCGTGGGGTATTCGTATTCAGCTCAATTAAACTATGAAAGACTTTACCGCCACTGAACTTGAGATTTATTTAAAAGATAATCAACCTTTGCTATTAGATGTACGAGAGCAATGGGAATGGGATAAATGCCATTTTGAAAATTCTAAATTATTGCCAATGGGGCAAATTATGGCGAATATTGATTTATTGGACAAAACACAGGAAGTTATTGTCATTTGTCACCACGGTATTCGTTCTATGCAGGTTGCACACTACTTTAGCTCTATTGGCTTTGAAAAAGTGATTAACTTACGCGGAGGCATTGATGCTTGGACAAAGCAGATTGATAATTCTATGACGCTTTATTAACTATAATGAGACCTTTGCATAAATAGGGATGATTAGCAAAATGACAGATTTTATTAAATTGGAAATTTTTTAAATCCACTCCTAGCAGGGCTAAGGGTGTTTTTAAAAAGTTTGTAATTTGATGAAAGATGGCGTTTTGATGATTATTCATATTTATGCAAAGGTCTCTATAATGATTGACCAATAAATTAAACGATATTTTTATGAATAAAATTAAACAAATGTTTGAGTTACAACAAAAACTCAATGATGCCACCAATGGACTAATCTGGACAGAAGGTGCAACCAAAGAGGGGCGACAAATCTCTTGGCTACGGTGTATTTATATGGAAGCAGCTGAGGCGATTGACTCCTTTAACTGGAAACATTGGAAAAATATTGAAGGGCAGCCTGATTTAGACAATGCCAAGGTTGAATTGGTGGATATTTGGCATTTTATTATGTCTGAAGCTATTCATTTTGGCGATACTCAATTCGCTGAAGCCTATGAAGGTATGCAGGCTGACAGGGAAATTAATCCAGAAATGATGATTGAGATTTTAGAAAAATTGATTGCCGTTGCTGCCACTGCGAATGTGGATAAATCACAAAATGGATTGTATGAAATTACTGGCTTGTTCTTTAAAGCATTAGCAACAATGGGTATGGATGTGCCAGAACTTTATACCCGCTATATCGTTAAAAATCAACTTAACACTTTTAGACAAGACCATGGCTACAAAGACGGCTCTTATATTAAAATGTGGTCTGACAGCAAGGGCAATAGCGTTGAAGACAATGTAGTTGCATTTAATATTATGGATGAAAATCCTGAGTTTAGCCCCGAAGAACTCTATCAAAAATTAGAGGAAAGTTACCCACAGTAGAACTTTAAATATAATTACACAAAATATTGCGCATGTTATAACAATCTTTGTGGCGGCAGGTTAGCCGAAACTAAGCAAACACTTTATTATTGGCGAAACCTATTTTGATTGGATTATCTTGGATAAATAACGGAGAATTTAAATGAGTGCAGAAGTAACATTATTTGTAGGTATCGGTGTTTTATTGGTTATTGCAGTTATCGGTAGTAATTTTTAAAAAATAGCATCTTACATACAGATGATTAGTTTTAGAGAAGTAAGAAACAACTTAAAAGACACAATACAATATTCTTTTAACGGAATATCTTTGAGGGGTGGCTTATCTAGGCTTTGGTCTAGAAGAATTGATGATAAAAATCGTTTAATTTATAAATTTAACAATAACCAATTAACTATTATTGCCTGTAGATACTATTATGATAAAGCTCACTGAATACAGTCACGGCCAAGGCTGTGGATGCAAAATATCTCCGAAAGTATTAGATACTATTTTAAAATCATCAATCGATGAGTTGAAGGATCCTAACTTATTGGTGGGCAATCATTCTCGTGATGATGCGGCGGTGTATGATATTGGTAACGGTGAAGCAATCATTAGCACTACTGATTTTTTTATGCCGATTGTTGATGACCCTTTTACTTTCGGGCGTATTGCGGCAACAAATGCCATTAGTGATGTTTATGCAATGGGCGGTACGCCGTTGATGGCTATTGCAATTTTTGGTTGGCCATTGGGTAAATTACCTGCAGAAGTAGGGCAACAGGTGATTGAGGGCGGGCGTAGTGTTTGTCAGGAAGCGGGTATGATATTGGCTGGTGGACATAGTATTGATTCGCCTGAACCGATTTTTGGCTTAGCAGTGACAGGCAGGGTAGCGGTTAAACATCTAAAAGAGAACTCTACGGCAAAAATTGGCGATAAAATTTATCTGACTAAAGCACTTGGTATTGGTATTTTAACCACGGCACAGAAACAAAAGAAAATCACGGATGAAGATGAAAAACGCGCAATTGACACAATGTGCGAACTTAATGATATTGGTGCAAAATTAGCAAAAATAGAGGGTGTGAATGCTATTACCGATGTGACAGGATTTGGACTCGGTGGACATTTGTCCGAAGTATGCTTAGGTTCTAAGGTATCTGCTACCATTGATTATGACAAAGTGCCAACTCTGCCAAATATAAAAGATTATTTAGCTGATGGCTGTTCGCCAGGGGGTGCACAACGCAACTTTGACAGTTACGGGCACAATCTTAGTGCAATGGAAAGCGAAGTGCAATCTATTATTTGTGACCCACAAACCAGTGGAGGGCTATTGATTATGGTGGCAGACAACGGACAAAGCGAGTTTCAGCAAGTAATGCAAGGTGCAGGATTTGATTTGACTGCTATTGGCGCTATTGTGGCAAATGATGACAATCAAGCAATCGTGCAAATCAATGCCTGAACTCACTCAAATTACGGATTTCGGCCGTTTATTTGCTAACGACACCCCTTTATTTGACACCAGAGCACCGACTGAGTTTGCGCAGGGGGCTTTTCTACATACTTATAGTTTACCGCTGATGAGTGATAAAGAGCGAGAGTTAGTAGGCACTTGCTATAAAAATAAAGGGCAAGATGAGGCGATACTCTTGGGGCATGAGTTGGTGCAAGGCGATATTAAGGCGCAACGCATTAGAAAATGGCTTGAATTTATTGAAAAATACCCAAATGGCGCACTTTATTGTTTTCGGGGAGGTTTGCGCAGCCAAATAACACAACAATGGATTTTTGAAGCTTCAGGTATTGATTATCCACGCATTAAAGGGGGCTACAAGGCGCTACGCCGATTTTTAATTGATGAAACTGACCGTATTATGGGGCAAGTTACCCCGATTGTGATTGGCGGGCAGACGGGTTGCGGCAAAACGCTGCTATTGGATAAGTTGAAGAATAAGATTGACTTAGAAGGCTTGGCAAACCACCGTGGTTCTGCCTTTGGCAATACCACCACGCCACAACCGACACAGATTAATTTTGAAAATGCATTGGCAATTCAACTCATTAAACAACAAAATCAAACGCTACTTGCTTTTGAAGACGAAGGTTCAAATGTTGGTAGGGTGCATATTCCACAATGTGTGCAGGCAAAGACTTCTACTGTTGAATTGGTGCTACTTGAAGCCACTGTTGAAGAGCGTCTTAAAATCAGTATGGATGCTTATGTGATTAACCTATGTGCAGATTTTATTGCCAAAAATAATGAAAAAGGGGTTGATAATTTTGCCAATTATTGGCTAAAAAGTTTAGAAAAAATCCAAAAACGCTTGGGTTTAGAGCGTTATCAATCTATGTTAAATTTGCTCAATAATGCGCTCTCACTTTATAAAGAGCAAGGTGATAGCACGGGTTTTCATCCTGTGGTAGAAGAGTTATTAGTCGGTTATTACGACCCAATGTATAATTATCAAATTCAGAAAAAGATGGATAGGGTAGTGTTTAAAGGTAGTTCTGACGAAGTATTGTCCTATCTAAATGACAAATCCATTTACTAGAGACCTTTGCATAAATAGGGATGATTAGCAAAATGACAGATTTTATTAAATTGGAAATTTTTTAAATCCACTCCTAGCAGGGCTAAGGGTGTTTTTAAAAAGTTTGTAATTTGATGAAAGATGGCGTTTTGATGATTATTCATATTTATGCAAAGGTCTCTACTAAAAACTACGCAATCCAATCTTGATATCGGTAGTTGGCTTAGCTTGACAGGCAAGGATTTCCCCGCGAGACAGTGGCACTAAACAATCTTCATGTATTACATCCCCTGCCAAAAGTTGCAATATACAAGTACCGCAATGCCCTTGTCGGCAGGAATGCTCTACCAACACATTGTGTTCTTCCAATTCGGTTAAAATTGATTTTTCACCATATACATACAGTGATTCAGTCTTGCCGCTGATGTTGTCAATGTCTATCTTAAACACTAATTAGAGCTTAAATTCGCCGAAATCAGTATCATCTACATCCATATTGCTATCAATGGCACTCACTAAATAAGAAGTGATTTCAGTTTCTTGCGGGGCAACTTGTACATTATCAGAGTCTAGCCAATGATTAATCCACGGCAATGGATTAGCGCGGTCGTCAAATATTGGTTCAAGCCCGATTGCTTTCATGCGAATGTTGGTAATATATTCTAAATATTGCTTTAGAATTTCAGCATTTAAGCCAATCATAGAGCCATCACGGAATAAATATTCTGCCCATTCTTTTTCTTGATTGCAAGCTTCCTTGAACATGGTAATAACTTCTTCTTCGCACTCAGCGGCTATTTTTTGCATATCAGGGTCGTCTTTACCACTACGCATCAAATTCAGCATATGTTGTGTTCCAGATAGGTGTAACGCCTCATCACGAGCAATCATTTTGATGATTTTGGCGTTGCCTTCCATCACTTTTCGTTCTGCAAAGGCAAATGAACATGCAAATGACACATAAAAACGCACGGCTTCGAGGATATTAACCGACATTAAGGTTAGATAAAGTTTCTTTTTAAGCAATATAGATTGATATTAACCGTTGCGGTACCTATGGTTAAGTGCTTTCCCATGTAGTAAAAAGGCTTGTGTACATTTAATCAGTTCATCGTATTTTTCTGAGACACTTTCTGCACGCTTGATAATTTCGTCTGTCTTCATAATATCGTCAAATACCACGCCCGGTTCATTTGTAATTGCACGAATGATGTGCGTATAAGAACGCGAGTGAATGGTTTCAGAAAATGACCAAGTTTCAATCCAGTTCTCCACCTCAGGCAGTGATACAATCGGTAAAAAGGCAATAACAGGGCTTCGACCTTGCACGGAATCTAACAAAATTTGGTATTGCAAATTAGAGATGAAAATGTGCTTTTCATTGGGTAATAACTTAGCAAAGTCAATCTTGTCCTTGCTTACATCGATTTTCAGGTCGCCAAAAGAAGGAAAGCTGTTTTTCCGTTAGTTTTTCAAATACTTCATATTTTTGCTTATCAAAACGCGCCACATTCACGCTATTGCCAAAAAACATCGGCTCGGTAAGTGTATCGCTCACTTCTTTGGTAAAAATACTGTATGACATTTTCTTTTATCCTCTTTTATTTGAGACCTTTGCATAAATATGAATAATCATCAAAACGCCATCTTTCATCAAATTACAAACTTTTTAAAAACACCCTTAGCCCTGCTAGGAGTGGATTTAAAAAATTTCCAATTTAATAAAATCTGTCATTTTGCTAATCATCCCTATTTATGCAAAGGTCTCTATTTATAGTTTGCAAACACCATCTGCACACCCATTTTCATCTTCTTTTTCTGGCTTATTTTCGTTCTCACCACTACCGTCGCGTGTCGTATGATAATAAAGCGTTTTAACACCGTACTTTATAAGCCTTTAATAAATCTATTAAGAACAATTTCATTGGCACTTTTCCGCCTTCAAATTTAGAAGGGTCATAGTGTGTGTTGGCGGAAATCGCTTGATCAACAAACTTTTGCATAATCGCACACAATTGTAAATAACCTTCGTTGTCCTTAATATCCCATAATAATTCATATTGATTTTTGAGGTTTTCATATTCTGGCACCACCTGTTTTAACAATCCGTCTTTGGATTGTTTAACGGTTATAAAACCTCGTGGTGGCTCAATGCCATTGGTAGAATTTGAGATTTGTGATGAACTTTCACAGGGCATTAATGCGGTGAGCGTTGAGTTTCTAAGTCCTGTTTTGACAATATTTTTACGCAAAGTTTCCCAATCTAATTGCAAAGAAGTATGGCAGAAAGTATTTATATCTTGCTTGAAAGTATCAATTGGCATAATGCCTTTTGCATATTGTGTTTGGTGAAATAAAGGACATTTACCTTTTTCTTGAGCCAATTTATTAGAGGCTTTAAGTGAGTAGTATTGCAATGCTTCAAGGGTGTTATGAACCAAATCATTACCCGATCCATCAGAGTATTTAGCACCATTTTTTGCCAAATAATAAGCCAAATTGGTTATTCCGATACCCAGCGTTCTACGGTTCATACTGGCTAATTGCGCTGCCTTAATTGGATAATCTTGATAATCTAAGAGAGAATCTAGGGCGCGAACAATAATTTCGGTAATTTCTTCCAATTCATCCAGACTGTCAAGTGCACCCAAATTAACTGCTGATAGTGTGCATAAAGCGATCTCACCATTTTCATCTTGCACGGAATACAAGGGTTTGGTTGGCAAAGTAATTTCCATACACAAGTTGGATTGACGCACAGGGGCAACTTTGGAGTCAAATGCACCGTGAGTATTGCAATGATCTACATTCTGCACATAAATACGCCCAGTATTGGCGCGTTCTTGCATAAAGGTGGCGAACAACTCACGCGCCTTGATGGTTTTCTTGCGAATAGAATTATTTTGTTCGTATTGCTCATATAAGCGTTTGAATTCGTCTTGATCTTCGAAAAATGCTTCGTATAAGCCCGTTGTTTCATCTGGTGAGAATAAAGTAATGTTACCGTCTTCAACAAATCGTTGATACATCAAACCATTGAATTGCACACCATAGTCTAGGTGACGCACTCGATTTTCATCCGTACCTGCGTTGTTTTTAAGCACCAATAGGTCTTTTACTTCTAAATGCCAAAATGGATAGAATAGGGTGGCAGCGCCTCCACGCACACCGCCTTGGGAGCAGGATTTAACCGCTGTGTGGAAGTGTTTGTAGAAAGGAATGCAACCTGTGTGCATTGCCTCACCGCCACGAATAGGACTGCCTAGCGCACGAATTCTACCCGCATTCACACCAATACCTGCTCGTTGAGACACATATTTAACAATTGCCCCTGCGGTGGCGCTGATAGAGTCTAAATCATCGGCTGTTTCAATCAAAACACAAGAAGAAAATTGACGCGTTGGCGTGCGAACACCTGACATAATCGGTGTCGGCAAAGAGATTTTAAAAGTGGAAACTGCGTCATAGAAGCGTTTAACAATGTTCATTCGCATGTCAGCCTCATATTCTTGGAATAAACACATACCTACCAACATATATAACTGCTGTGGCGATTCAAAAATCTCACCTGTGGTACGGTTTTGCACCAGATATTTTCCTTCAATTGCTTTACTGCTGCATAAGAAAACTTCATGTCGCGTTCGTGGTCAGTGTGTGCATCTAACGCTTCAATCTCTGCTTTGTTGTATTTTTCCAAAATATCTGTGTCATAAATACCCGCATCAGTGAGTTTAGTCACATGTGCAAATAAGGAAGGTGGGGTAAAAGATTGGAATGATTTTTTACGCAGATGAAAGATAGCTAGACGGGCCGCTAAATACTGATAATCAGGTGCATCAGTAGAGATTAAATCAGCAGCTGATTTAATGATGGTTTCATGAATGTCTTCGGTCTTAATATTTTCAAAAAAAGCCAGTTGTGCACTGATTTCAACTTGGGAAACACTGACCCCCTTCAAACCCCTAGATGCCCACTCAATTACACGGTGAATTTTCTCCATATCTATCGGTTCTTTTTTGCCATTTCTCTTGGTAACTTGGATATTTTTATTCATCTGCTTTTGGGTTAAAACACTACAAAAATTAATTAGACGCTAATGACCTTTTAGGTTAATGCACCTGCAGTATTGCCGATGATAAGGTCTAGGTCACCATCTTGGTCAATGTCAGCGAAGAATGCTTGTCCGTGAGATTCAAGTCCGGTGATATCGGAATACCAGTTGACAAAGAAGTCGTTGGTGTTGCTGATGAAGTATTTTGTTTGTCCTGGCATGGGGTTGTCCTTTGGGTGTTGTTAATATTTAATATTTTATATGATACTTTAAAAAAAATGGGTGGATATATGCATAAATATGAATAATCATCAAAACGCCATCTTTCATCAAATTACAAACTTTTTAAAAACACCCTTAGCCCTGCTAGGAGTAGATTTAAAAAATTTCCAATTTAATAAAATCTGTTTCCCATAAAAAATCGTGAAAATTAACTAAATTGGCGAAGCGATAAGTTGAGTTTCATCCAATCCATTTTCAAGTAGTAATTCACCTAAATAAATCAATACTTCAGCTGGTGCTGAAATATAAACATCTGCCTGATTGACAACCTCAATATCTAAGGAGTCAAAAATCTGTTTAGCTACTTTGTGACAATCATTTTTGTTGGCGCGATTAAAGGTGCAGGCAATGGCTGTATAAAAATATTCATCCATTACCGCCTCCCAAGAACGCGCATGATTATCTAGGTAGGGTGCTTTCTCATCGGCAGGGTATGCCCAGTAAAAATGCATAGGATTAGACATTTCTAATGAAAAAGCATGTTCTATTAGGCTTCTAATCGGTGCAAATCCGCCATCCCAAGCGATAAACACTATTCGCTGTATCGACTGTTCTTTCAACACAAAAATACCTTTTGGACCTTCTAAACTAACGACCGCTTTGTCTTTAAGTCTGCCATTAAAAATTTCATTTGCAAAAGCATCATACTCTCTATTTCTAATGTGAAATTCCAAATCCATCCCATAACAAGGGCAGGAGGCAACAGGGTAGCGGTGTGTTTTACCGTTAAAAGACAACTCAACATCTTGACCTGCCATAAACTTCAATGTTTTTGATCTTGGCGTCCTCAGGCTTAAAATTGCCATATTTTCATTGACAAGGCGAATATGTTTAACCTTAACATCAATTTCTTGAATGGCAATAGATTTAACATCGCCAATTAACTCTACTGCCACCTCAATATCAGTAGTAGGCGCATTACAACACATTAAAAAGGTATTTTTTGCCATTTGTTTATCTGTCAACACGAAATCATGGTGTTTTATCTGTTTAATCTCACCTTTAATAAGCCTAGCTTCACAAGTGCCACAAGAGCCATTACTACAATCATAATGCATTGCTACGCCGTGTCTAAGTCCACTTTTAAGCACAGATTCCGTTACAGGACACTCAAAAACCCGCTGATGGTTCTGCAAATATACATTGAATAAAGTATTCATTTGTGTCAGATTTGAGTTGGGTTAGATATTGACAAGGTTAGACCTAGAATTGACAAGGGGAAGTGAAAAATCTTTGTTTTCTTGGGTTCTAATAATATACAATTTAACATAATATAAATTATGCGAAGTTAATTAATTTTGGATAAAATAATGTTGGAAAGTGCTTTTATATGGTCTTGGCGGTTGTTTAGTGCGGGAATGTAACTAAATTCTTTTCCACCAGCTTGCATAAAATAGCCTCTATTTTCTTCGTTAATTTCTTCGATGGTTTCTAAGCAGTCAACTGAAAATCCTGGGCAAATGACTTGCACATGTTTGGTGTCGGACTGGGCTAAGGACTCCAAACTGGCTTTTGTCTGCGGTTTTAACCACTCTTCACGGCCGAATATAGATTGAAAACATAGTTGATACTTATTTTCATTTAAATCAAGTGCTTCGGCGAGTAATTTGGTAGTGTTAATGCAGTGATCGTAATAAACATCACCATTATCGACAAAGCGTTGAGGTATGCCATGAAATGATATCATTAACTTGTCGGGTTTACCGTGCTTTTGCTGGTGTTCAATCACGGAATTGGCCAAAGATTGAATATAGCCTTCGTTTTGATGGTAATCATCAATAAATACCAGTTTTGGTGTATTTTCCCAGTTTTTAAGTACCATATTGACTACATCACGGGTTGAGCCTGTTGTAGTGTCTGAATATTGCGGATACATTGGCAAAACCACGATTTTTTCACAGCCTTTGAAGTTTAATTTCTCTAGTGCCAAATCAATCGATGGATTACCGTAACGCATCCCTACTTCCAACTCCAAATCATCAAAGTCATTGGCAAGGAATTCTTGAATGCTTTTGGCTTGTAAATTGGTAATATTTAACAACGGAGAACCTTCTCCAAAACTGTTCCAAATCTTGGCATAATTGAGGGCAGATTTTGCTGGACGAATATTCAAAATAACCACATTTAGAGCCAACCACCATATCAATTTATTAGGCGGCTGGATAACGCGTTCATCTGATAAAAACTGCTTTAAATATCGCTTTAAAGCAGGCTTTGTTGGGGCGTCAGGTGTGCCCAAATTAGTCAGTAAAATACCAGTTTTCATCTAAAACTTCTCCAAATTACGGTCTATAAAATCATGCACAAAATCATGTTCTTTTGCAGAGTGAAAGCGGTCAACTTCCTTGCCCCTGACAAAGGCAATCACCGTTGGAAATCCACGCACCGAATACTGCCCTGCAATTTTCATATTTTCATCTTCTGCTTCAAGTTTTGCCAATAAAAATTCATCGTAATTATACTCTGCTATAACACTATTTAAAACAGACTCTAAAATCTTGCATGGTCCACACCATTCTGCAGAAATATCCAAAATCACCAATTGTTTATGTGACTTTTTGATGACCAATTCTTGAAAAGAGTCAATTGTAACTTTAATTGGAGTGATATTAGTCATAAATAATTAAAAATCAATAGGTTGAGACCTTTGCATAAATATGAATAATCATCAAAACGCCATCTTTCATCAAATTACAAACTTTTTAAAAACACCCTTAGCCCTGCTAGGAGTGGATTTAAAAAATTTCCAATTTAATAAAATCTGTCATTTTGCTAATCATCCCTATTTATGCAAAGGTCTCAGGTTATGTATAAAAAAACTAAAATTTATTTTTTAAACGATTATTGTCATCGGCTGCCCTTTGTATTAATTCATTAGTAAAGTTGTTTAAATATAGAATTTGGCGGTCATTGTCAAAAAAAACTTTAAAAAGTCAACCTTTAGGAATTTTGGCAACAAATTTCCCAGTTAGTCGATATTTTTGTTTTGGGCTCTTTGGTTTTTCTGGGATAGTTAATTCTAAAAAATTAGATTTAAGCAATGGGTTTAAAATATCATTTTTGAATTTTGACTTGTTGCTTCTTTTTGAAATTTCCATCAACTCTGTAGCTGTATTTTCAAGCTTGCATTGCTTTAAAATTTCAATGTGATTTTTTGTTAAATATTCAAAGTTATAACTTAGTCCCAACTTAGTCCCTGATATATCTTTATTTACTGATATATAGGAGTTTTCTATGAAGTCAAATCCTCGTTGTTTTGCATCAATTTTGTTATCAGAATTCCTCTTAAAATCTTTAACATTGTCTTCAATAGATTCTGTTTTTTTGATATTATTGTTTGAAAACCAATCCATAGTTCCTACTCCTACTCGCTCAATATTTGCTCTAAAAACAACTGTAAGCGTTCTGATTCTGGATTATTAAAGAATGCATCTGGCTTATTCTCTTCAATAATCTGCCCTTCATCCATAAAGATAACACGGTCAGCTACTTTCTTAGCGAAACCCATTTCATGCGTTACACAAAGCATTGTAATGCCCTCTTTGGAAAGTTCCACCATCACATCTAGCACTTCTGCAATCATTTCTGGGTCAAGTGCAGAGGTTGGCTCATCAAATAACATTATCCCAGGCGAGGTACATAGTGCTCTGGCAATTGCAACGCGTTGCTGTTGCCCGCCACTGAGCTGATTTGGATATTTTTCAGCTTGGTCCCTAATACCCACCCTATCCAATAACTGTAAGGCCTTATCTCTTGCTGCTTGCTTGCTTTCATTATGCACCCAGATAGGTGCTAAAGTCAGGTTATCAATAATACTAAGGTGTGGAAATAGGTTGAAATGCTGAAACACCATAGAGACTTCCGATCTAATCTGTCTAATCTTATCCACATTGTCGCTAAGTACTGTTCCGTCAACGGTAATAGAACCCTCTTGGAACTTCTCTAAGAAATTAATACAGCGAATTAGTGTGGACTTGCCACTGCCTGATGGTCCACAAATGACGATAATCTCACCTTTTTTAACCTTGAGATTGATATTCTTAAGTGCGTGAAAATTGCTATACCACTTGTTTAAACCGTTTATTTCAATAATATTTTCATTCATAATATTTATTTTTTGTGTTCTGTGTTGTATTTAAGTTCTAATTGTCTTGAATATCGGCTCATTGAGTATAGGATAATCCAGAGCACTATCATTACGAATACATAGCCCTCAGTGCTTCTACCAAGCCACAACTCGTCGCTAGTCGTCAAATGTACCATAGATAAAATATCAAATAATCCAATGATAAGAACCAGCGTTGTATCCTTGAATAATGCAATAAATGAGCCAACAATATTAGGTATTGATATTTTCAATGCTTGCGGTAGAATAATCAAACCTGTTTTTTGTATGAAGCTCAGTCCCATTGCATCTGCTGCCTCATATTGCCCTTTAGGAATGGCCTGCAACCCTCCTCGAATTACCTCAGCGATATATACTGATTGGAATAAGGTAATACCGATTAAAGCACGCAACAGTTTATCCATATCCATTCCTTCCTTGAAAAACAACGGTAACACAACCGATGCCATAAATAAAATGGTGATCAATGGCACACCACGGATAAACTCGATATAAACCACTGATAGCAGTCTAATCACCCGCATTTTAGACTGCCGCCCGAGTGCCAATAAAATACCAATTGGAAATGAAGCCACAATACCCACTGTAGCCACCACAATAGTCAGCATTAAACCTCCCCACTGATGAGTTTCAACGATTTTAAGTCCAAAACCACCATATAATAAAAAAAATGTAATGATTGGGTAAATAACAATTAGACCAATAATGATTTTGACTCTGTGTGCATAGTGTTTAAGCGATTTAGACACAAAAACAAAGCTTAATGTTAGTGCCAATACTAACTGCGGACGCCAAATCTCTTCTGGTGGGTAAAACCATAGATGAATAAGTCAGATTTTTCAATGATATAGCTCCAACAAGCACCTTCTCTACCGCATTGTTCGTTGGTTACCTGTGCAAAAGTCGCATCAAAAAACATCCAATTCGCTAAAGGAGGCACTACCAAATAAATAAAATACAATGCAATTAGCGTAAATACACTGCTAGAAAGGCTATAGAACAGATTTTTCCTAATCCAATGAGAGGCACCTGTCTCTGATTTTGGTGTACTTCTGCTTAATTGTTGCTCAAAAGTAGCCACGCTATTGCCCTTTAATGCTCATTTGACGGGTAATCAGATTTAACACCATGGAAATGACCAAAGATATTGTCAAATAAACCGCCATTGTCATCAAAATAATCTCAACAGTCTGCCCCACTTGATTGAGTACTGTGCCTGTAAACACACTGACAAGCTCAGAATAGCCAATAGCTGCTGCTAATGAGGAATTCTTGGTTAGATTCAGGTATTGGTTAATAATCGGCGGAATAGCTACTCTGAGTGCCTGTGGCAGTATCACCAAGCGTAATGATTGCTTTTGTGTCAGTCCCATTGCCATCGCTGCTTCTTTTTGCCCTTTAGATACTGATTCAATACCTGCACGAATGGCTTCGGCGATATAAGTCGCCGTGTAAATGCTGAGTGCAAAGGCTAATGACAGGAATTCTGGAGATAAACTCATTCCACCTTTGAAATTAAAGCCTTTTAATGCAGGATAATCAAAGGTTAGCGGAGAACCCAGTATAAAATATACCGCAGTCGGTAGTCCAGCCACCAATAACAATGAATAACCCAGCGTGTTTACCTTAGTCCCCACCTCATCTTGTCGCTTATTATAATAGCGTTTTATTGCTATTTTGAGCATAACGCCTAATATTAAAGCAAATATCACCCACATAAATCCATCGGTAGCCATCGGCTTAGGCAAATAGATGCCACGCAAATTTATAAACACCGAGCCAAACAACTCGAAACTCTGTTTTGGGTGTGGAAACACTGTCAAAACAAGGTTATACCAAAACAAAATCTGCAATAAAATTGGGATATTTCTAAACAATTCGATATAACCATTTGCCAATTTGCTAATCAGCCAATTGTTAGACAATCGAGCAATACCAACGATTAAACCAATGATACTGGCAAAGACAATGCCCACTGCAGAACCAAAATCGTGTTTATCAGCCCAACATAGAAAACCCTAAGGTTTGTTGAGGGTGGAAGAATAATCTATCAAATGTTCGGCAATATCAAAGCCTGATTCAGCTTCCAAGAACCCAAAGCCCGTCTGAATCCCTCTGCTTTCAATGTTAGAAAGTGCGTTACCAGTGGCGTTATAAAAGAAAAATATAATTGCCAGCAACACAATGACTTGGAATAAGACAGCCCTTATCCTGTTGTTGCGTAAAAATGACATTATCTATCTGAACGGTGGAGAATACAGGATGCCGCCTTGCGTCCACAGTGCGTTTAACCCTCTTGAGATGTTCAAAGGTGTGTCTTTACCAACATTTCTGTCAAAACTTTGTGCGTAATTACCCACTTGAGAGATAATATCATAACTCCACTTTTTATCTAAACCTAAGTAGTTATGCAATTTGCCAGAACGCCCTAATAAACGAGATGCTTCAGGATTTTTAAAGGTTTTATCAACATTTTTGAGGTAATACCCATCTCTTCAGCACTAATCATTACATTTAGCGACCATTTAACGATATTAAACCATTTATCATCGCCTTGACGCACCACAGGACCTAATGGTTCTTTAGAAATAACATCTTTTAAAATGATGGCAGATGACGGGTTTTTTAAGGTGGTTTTTAACGCATATAACTGCGATTGATCCGAAGTTAAAGCATCGCAACGCCCTGCTGCAAAACCTTTGATAGCTTGTGCCGCAGTATCAGAAATAGCTATCTTGTAATTCATATGATTAGACCTAAAATAGTCTGCTAATGTTAATTCAGTAGTTGTTCCTGCTTGTAGACAAAAAGTAGCACCATCAAGTTCTTTGGCGCTTTTAATTCCTAAAGATTTATTAACCATAAAACCTTGTCCATCATAATAGTTAACCCCTGCAAAATTCATTCCCATGGAGGCATCTCGCGTGATTGTCCAGGTTGTATTTCTTGAAAGCAGGTCAATTTCACCTGATTGTAGTGCAATAAAACGCTCTTTATTAGTTAATGGCACAAATTTCACCTTGTTAGCATCCCCTAAGGTAGCGGCTGCAACAGCACGACACATATCTACATCAAGTCCTTTCCACTTACCAGCAGAATCTGTTGATGAAAACCCGACCAAGCCAGTCGATACGCCACAATTCAAAGTACCTTTGGCTTGAACATTGCTTAATGTATCCGCTTTTGTTTGTAAACTAATAACGGTTAATAGTGATAGTGTTACGGGTTTTAAGAGTTTTTGCATAATTATAAATTTATTGTTTAATTTGCCTATAAGTATACATAAATCGACATTCATATAAGTACTAAACGCCAAACCCTTCTCCAAATTAAACTCAAATTACCCTAAAAGTCATCCGTTTACCCTAATTATTATTTATCCATTTTTATGGTAGTTATTAAATTATTATTTTAATTAAAAATCAAGTATTTATAAGTTTATTATGGTTTTTTTACCACCCCTTATATTTTTTAACTAATTAATCGCTTTTTGTGGTGGGTATAATTACCTACAATTAGTTAAAAAATACATTTAGGTGCAATGGCAACAAAAACAAAGGAATATCTAGCGGAAGTCCGTAAGAAGACAGGGTTCTCAGACTATAAAATATCTCAAGAATACGATATTAACCAGTCTAATTTAAGTAAATATAAATCGGGTAAATCTGCCCTATCTGAGACACATGCCTGGTTGTTTGCTTCTATTTTGGGGCTCTCTCCTGCCGAGGTTGTCGTCAATACTAAAATTGAACAAGCTAAAATTAACAAAAATAAAGTAAAGCTCAAATTTTGGCAGGAACAGTTTGAAAACATTTCAAATGACTCAGAGTCTTTAAAAATTAATATCGCCCAAATTAACCCCATTGTTGGCGATATAAACAATAATGCCAAGCAAATCATTGATTTATCTCTTAAAGCCTTTGATTCAAGTGTTAATCTGCTACTTTTTCCCGAATTAGCACTCATCGGTTACCCGCCAGAAGACTTGTTGTTACGAGAAGGTTTTATTGATCAAGTAGAGCATGCTATAGAACACATCCGTACCCAACTCCCTGAGTCCATGAGTATAGTATTTGGCGCCCCTACTCGCTCTGCTGGTTGCTTATACAACAGTGCTTACCTGATACAATACGGGAAAATCCACACTTACCATAAGCAATACCTGCCTAACTACGGCGTATTTGATGAAAAACGCTATTTCAAACAGGGCAACAAGCCTTTCGTATTTGAGTGTGGCGGTCGTCGCATCGGTTTAGTTGTCTGTGAAGATGCTTGGAATGCTGAGCCTGTCAGTATGGCAGTTGATTTTGGTGCACAAACAATCATTAGTTTAAACGCCTCCCCTTTCCAAGTTGGCAAACATGAAGAGCGCTTAAAAGTTATTAAAAAAAGGGTTTTGGAGAACAAAGTAGATTTTATCTATGTCAATATGGTTGGCGGGCAAGATGAACTCGTTTTTGACGGCGGCTCATTTGCAATGAACGCAGACGGTGAAGTTACCCAGCAATTTCCCTTTTTTCAGGCAATAACACAGAATTTAAATACCTTGATTGAAGTCAATACTAACGAACCCGTAGAAAAAACCCTCTATGACGCCCTAGTCCTTTCTACAAAAGACTATATTAACAAAAATAGTGTCTTTAACGGTGCAATCATTGGCTTGTCAGGTGGTATTGATTCTGCCTTAACCCTTGCTATTGCTGTTGATGCACTCGGTAGCAACAATGTCCAAGCAGTGATGATGCCCTATAATTATACTTCTAGCATGAGTTTAGAAGATGCTAAAGCCCAAGCCAGCAGTATGAGCGTGGATTACCAAGAAATCAACATCCATCCAATGGTTAGCAGTTTTAATATGCAACTCAGCTCCCTATTTGTGGGTACAGAAATAGATACCACCGAAGAAAACTTACAGGCCCGTATTCGTGGCACGCTATTGATGGCTATTTCCAATAAATCAGGAAAAATTGTCCTCACCACCAGTAACAAATCTGAGATGGCAGTCGGTTATGCCACCCTATACGGCGATATGTCTGGCGGTTTTGCCCCACTTAAGGATATTGCTAAAACCATGGTTTATCGCCTTGCCAAATACCGCAATACCCTCAACTATGTCATCCCTGGTCGTGTCATTGACAGAGAACCCTCTGCCGAACTCGCCCCCAGTCAAATAGACAGTGATTCCCTTCCTCCCTTATAATGAGTTAGATGCCATATTAATGTTGTTCATCGAACAAAATCAGTCTGTAAGCCACATCATCCGACAAGGTTACAATCCAGACACTGTCAGTAGTCCCAAATGTTGCTAAAAAATGGTATACAAACGCCGCCAAAGTGCCCATCCTAAGTTAGCAACCCTTCGGTAAACGCGTTACCCAATGACTTCTAAGTTTCAGCCTTAAAGTAATGGACAATAAAAACTCAATTCCTATATTAGAGACTTTGCATAAATTGTAATATCAAAAACATCTTTCTCAATTACAAACTTTAAAACACGTTAGCCCTGCTAGAATGGATTTAAAATCATCCAATGAATAAAATCTGTCATTTTGCTAATCATCCCTATTTATGCAAAGGTCTCCACTATAAGGTTTTTTTGAGACTCTTGTTTAGATATAGCCACCTAACACCATAGGGTTTTGTGGCTGTTGAGCGGAATTGATCGCACTTCTTGAAAAACACAACACATTCAATAGAGAATATAGCTATGAGCAATCACCAATTCCTGAATAGCAAACATTAGTTTTTATCTTTGCATCTAAGCTAAGGATAAAATTTAATATGAACTTATTTGCTAATCATCCTATAGCAAAGCTAAATGAGTTTTTGAGATTTGTTATAAGATCTAAAAGCACACTAGCTTCTAAACTCAGAGGCTTCTTCCTGTCAAAGATAGAGCAAATACATTTTACAATTCATATAGCTAAACTTTTTAAAATGAATTATTATTTATTTCTTAAGAAGTAATCTGCCATGACTTACCTCTTGTATCTAAAACAACAAAACATCTCTAAGGTGATTTTTGGTTTTAATAACTACACTTTAAGGTTGTTAAATTGATATTTTGTATATTTTAAAGGCGTATTTGATAAAGAGCATTTTGCTAGTGTTATCCCAAAAAGCAACTTGAGACCTTTGCATAAATATGAATAATCATCAAAACGCCATCTTTCATCAAATTACAAACTTTTTAAAAACACCCTTAGCCCTGCTAGGAGTGGATTTAAAAAATTTCCAATTTAATAAAATCTGTCATTTTGCTAATCATCCCTATTTATGCAAAGGTCTCTTTATTAAAATTGGCAATGGATATTCTGCGGAGTTACTCGCAGTATCTTTGAGCGTATTGCCAGCTGCTTATGACAGTTGTAAAAGTAGAGACAGAAACGCCCTATTCAATAGCATATTCAAAAAGTCACTTTTATAAGTAGCACCGGTCAAGACAGAGTTAGATTTATCTAGGTAAAAAATATCATTGTTATCTGTTAGACGGTCAATAAGACCATTCTAATCAGCAACTATGTTATCTTCAAAATTTGTAAGTCTTAATAAGGCTTTTTGTCTTTTTTTATTAATAATATAATCTCGCTGTTAATTTCAACGATGTTGAGGACTACATGTCCGTGAACCTTACACCAAGCAGGTATATCGTGCAATACACCAGGGTCGGTGGCAGTTATTTTAATGGTATCACCTACTGCGATTTCCTCAATGGTTTCACCTAATCTGATGACAGGCATTGGGCACAGCAACCTCTTAACATCAATATCAATCTGCATTAACCCATTCCTGTGGTTTTAGATAATAATCGTATAATTTGGCTTCAGGACTGCCCGTTTCAGGCTCGTATTGATATTCCCAACGCACCAATGGGGGTAATGACATTAGGATGGATTCGGTGCGCCCACCTGTTTGCAGTCCGAATAGTGTACCACGGTCATAAACTAGATTAAATTCAACATAACGACCACGACGATAAAGTTGAAATTGACGCTGGTGGTCAGTATATGGGGTGTCTTTGCGTTTTTCTATGATTGGGCGATAAGCGGTGATGTAGCTGTTACCAACGCTTTGCATAAAAGCGAAACAGTCTTCAAAACTGCCTGTGTTTAAGTCATCGAAAAACAATCCTCCAATACCGCGTTGTTCGTCACGGTGTTTCATATAAAAATAATCATCACACCATTTTTTGTATTTTGTGTGTGTACCTTTGCCAAAAGGTATGCAGGCATTTTTTGCACTTTGATGCCAGGCAATACAGTCTTCGTCAAAGCCGTAATACGGGGTTAAATCAAAGCCCCCACCAAACCACCAAATTGGCTCTGCACCATCTTTTTCAGCGATGAAAAATCGGACATTAGCGTGTGAAGTTGGTGCGTAAGGGTTGAGCGGATGAATGACCAATGAGACGCCGAGTGCGGTGAAATTACACCCTGCTAATTCAGGTCTAAGTGCGGTGGCAGACGCAGGCATATCATCGCCGTGAACGATGGAGTAATTAACCCCTGCTTGTTCAAAAACTGCACCATTCGTCAGCACTCGGGTGAGTCCGTCACCTTTACCATTAGGCTTTTCCCACTTGTCTTTGATGAACGATGCTCTGCCATCAACGACTTCTAACTGGGCGCAGATATCGGCTTGTAATTCTAATAAATAGTGTTTAACTTGCTCAATCATCGTAATCGCTCTCCTGTTTGTAAATTAATAATATGTGAAGCCTTACTATTATCCCTTTTTGGAGTAAGGATATAATCTAATTGCTGCTGAAAATCAATATTTAATTTAAGAACGCTATTAGCGCCCTGCTTACCACTAATATTCGCACTGGTGGAAAGCAAGGCACTGTTGCATCTTTTGCATAAATCGGCAATTAATGGATTATCAGTAACACGCACCGCAACAGTATCAAACTCGCCTGTAATTAAAGGTGAAACACTGGGATTAGCTTTGAGTAAGTAAGTAGTTGGGTGTCGTTGTGGCTGAATTTTTAACAATAAATTAATATCTTGCACAAATGCTAAGAGTAAGCGAATATCGCTGGCAAGCAGAATAATGCCTTTTGTAACACTTCTGTGTTTAATCCGCAACATCTTTTGTATAGATTGCTCACAAATAGGCAAACAACTCAAACCTTGAAGTGTATCTGTCGGAATGCTAACCACCCCGCCGAGTGTTAGAATTTTGGCAGTTAATCGGGTTTGGAAATTCATATGCTTTTCTTGGCTCGTGGGTGACATTTATCATAGACTTTGCTTAATTCTAAAAAGTCTAAATGGGTATAAACTTGCGTGGATTTGATACTTTTATGCCCTAAAAAATCTTGCACGGCACGCAAATTATGACTGGATTGCAGGAAATGTGTCGCGGCCGCATGACGAAGCATATGGGGGTGGACACTGACTTTGATGCCGACTTCTATTGCGCGTTTTTTTATCATTAATTCGATTGCTCTGACGCCAATTCTTTGCCCTTTATTGTTTAAAAATAAAGCATCTTGGGTAACACCTGATTTTTGCAAATAACTGGTAATTGCTTTTTGTGCTGCTTTGCCTAATGGAGTATGACGCATTTTTGAACCTTTGCCTATAACCTCTACAAAACCTTCTGTAAGGTCAATTGAATTAGTATTCAAACCCACTAACTCTGACACCCTAAGCCCACAAGAATAAATCACTTCAATAATCGCAATATCACGCAGTTCTAATGTGGTTTGCGATCTTGGTTTTACCAATAATTCTATGTGATTGTAATCAAGGATTTTAGGTAAAGCCTTGTCAATTTTTGGCGATTGCAAACCCAATGCACAATTATTCAGCAAGATATTATGATTAACTAAATAAGTAAAAAATCCACGCACAGAAGACAAATGGCGACGGATGCTACGCCATTATTGCCATGACTGCGTAAATTCATTATTAATAAATTTAGGTGTTCTATGGTTACTTCTGCCCAACTTTTAATCGCTTGTTGCTGTAAAAACTCTACCAATTGTTGCAAGTCTTCTTTATATGCCCGTTGAGTATTTAGCGCATAATTACGCTCAATATCAAGATAGGAAATGAAATTGTCAATATTTTTTTGCATTAACGCTTGAATTTTTATTTTTTGACTATATTAAGGTATTTTACTTAAACTAACAATAAGATTATGGCAGAAAAACAAACACATTCGTTTCAAACGGAAGTCTCGCAACTATTGGATTTGATGATTCATTCTTTGTATTCAAATAAAGAAATTTTCCTTAGAGAACTGGTTTCTAACGCATCTGATGCGATTGATAAATTGAAATTTGAATCGCTTTCAAATGACATGATGGTGGAAGGAAAAGAAGATTTATCGGTTTATGTTGAAGTCAATAAAGACAAAAAAACTATTACCATCACCGACAATGGCATCGGTATGACTGAGTCAGAAGTCAATAAAAATATTGGTACGATTGCCAATTCTGGTACTAAAAAATTCTTAAAAGGAATGAACGAAAAACAAGCACAAGACTCTAATTTAATTGGTCAGTTTGGTGTCGGTTTTTACTCTGCATTTATCGTTGCTGACAAAGTAACACTGACCACAAGAAAAGCAGGAACCAAAGGGAAAAAAGGCACACAATGGACTTCTGCTGGCAAGGGAAAATACTCTATTGAGAAAGTTGATTGCCCTGATTTTGGTACTTCAATCACGCTACATATTAAAGATGATGAAGCCGAGTTTTTAGATGACATGCGTTTGCGTGGCATTATCAGCAAGTATTCTGACCATATTACCGTGCCGATTATGATGATTAAGCACTCAAAAGACAGCAAAGACATTGAATATGAAGCTGTGAATAAGGCAAATGCTTTTTGGGCGCAGGATAAGGCCGATTTAAAGCAAGAAGATTATGATGAGTTTTACAAATCATTAACTTTTGATTTTGAAGCGCCATTGACGCAATTACACAATAAAGTGGAAGGCAACCTCAATTACACTTCCCTGCTTTATATCCCATCAAAAGCTCCATTCGATATGTGGGAGCCGAAGCGTAAAGGTGGTATTAAATTGTATGCTAAACGCGTGTTTATTATGGAAGATAACGAAGAGTTAATGCCACTTTATCTGCGTTTTGTTAAAGGTGTGATTGACACAGCAGACCTTTCTTTGAATGTATCAAGAGAGATTTTACAGGGTAGTAAAGTCGTTGATACTATTCGCAAAGCGTCGGTTAGTCGCATCCTTAAAGAGTTAGAAAAAATGGCAAAAAATAAACCTGAAAAATATGCGGCTTTTTGGCAAGAATTTGGCATGGTGATGAAAGAAGGTGTGGTTGAAGACTTTGCTAATAAAGACAAAATCGCCAACTTGTTGCGTTTTGCTACCAATAAAAGTGATGACAGCACGCAAACTGCCACACTTGAATGCTATGTAAAAAGTATGCAAAAAGACCAGAAAGCCATTTATTACATCACTGCTGAAACTTATGAAGCCGCTAAAGGTTCACCGCATTTAGAGATTTTCAACCAAAAAGACATTGAAGTTTTACTTCTGTCTGATCGTGTTGATGAGTGGATGGTGAGTAATTTTGGTGAGTTTGATGGCATTCCACTTAAATCAGTTGCAAAAGGTAATTTAGAAGATTTAGATTCCAAGGAAGAGAAAAAAGAAAAAGAAGCCGTCGCCAAAGACTTTGAAAAAGTCATTGTTGATATGCAAAAAATCCTTGAAAAACAAGTTAAAGAAATTAAAGTTTCCTCTCGTCTAAGTGAATCGCCCTCTTGTCTTATTGCCGATGAAAACGAGATGGGGGGCAATATGGAACGCATTATGAAATCACTCGGTCAAGATGTACCTGACACCAAACCGATTTTAGAAATCAATCCAAAACACCCCTTGGTGAAAAAACTCAAAATTAAAGTTGATGAAGATTTGGTTCATGTGTTATTCGATCAAGCTGTGTTAAGCGAAGGCGGGCAATTACCTGACCCTGCTGAGTTTGTGAAGCGAATGAATAAATTGATTAAGTAATTTATTTTTTAATCCATAAAAAGCCCGATTTATTCGGGTTTTTTTATAGATATATTGTTTTTTACTGGGTGGAATTTTTTGTGACTGTCTTTTTATATCCACCACTAGAGACCTTTGCATAAATAGGGATGATTAGCAAAATGACAGATTTTATTAAATTGGAAATTTTTTAAATCCACTCCTAGCAGGGCTAAGGGTGTTTTTAAAAAGTTTGTAATTTGATGAAAGATGGCGTTTTGATGATTATTCATATTTATGCAAAGGTCTCCACTAATAAACTTATTCTTCATTGTTTCTCAAACGGCTTAATATTTCTGAGAATACCTCTAAAAATAGCTACTTCTTCTTTTTCAGGTTCTGCTCTACCAAAAAATCGTCTTAGGCGACGCATCAATAAAACTTTAGGGCGTTTGTCTTCAAAGTAGTCAATATGTTCTAACATTTGGGTGAGGTGGGTGTAGAAGCCTTCCAATTCTTCATAACTGGCTAATTCATTGGTGCTTTCTTCAAATTCTATGGTGGTGTTATAGACATAGTTTTGGTAGGCGAAAACTTGGATAGCGGAAGCGACATTAAGTGAGAAATAGTTTGGGTTGCCAGGAATGGTCATCAGGATTTGGCACAGGTCTAATTCTTCATTGGTTAAGCCGAATTTTTCGGTGCCAAAGACAATGGCAACTTCTTGCCCTTCAATGCCTGTGGTTTGTTTGATTTCACTACACGCGCCAATAACATCCATCTGCCTCCATTTAATATTGCGCTGACGAGCACTGGCACCGATGACTAAATGTGTTCCCTGTAGGGCTTCTTCAAGAGATTCACAGACAACAGATTGTGATAGGACATCATCTGCACCACTGGCTCTAGCGGTAGCAACGGCAGATGGGTAGCCTTTTGGGTTGACTAAATACAACTTAGAAAGGCTCATGTTTTTCATTGCACGGGCGGCAGCACCAATATTACCTGGTTCAGTGGTGTTAACCATAACCACACGGACATTATCAAAGGTATAATTCGTTTCTTTTGTCATTTTGTCTATTTATTATGCATCCTACGCTTACTATTGCCATTAAAGCTGCTCGCAAAGCAGGTGATATCATCTTACGCTACCACAATCAGATTGATATTTTAACGATTGAAAACAAAGCGGCCAATGATTTCGTTTCCGAAGTGGATAAGGCTGCTGAGGATGCCATTATAGACGAGTTGAAATATGCTTTTCCTGATCATTCGATTTTAGGGGAGGAAAATGGCAAGATTTTGGGTGATGAGCGTTTTCAATGGATCATTGACCCACTTGATGGCACAACTAACTATTTGCACGGTTTTCCGCAGTATTCAGTTTCAATTGCTTTGTATATAGATAATGAGGCGCGACACGCTGTGGTGTATGACCCGTTCAAAGAGGAGATGTTTACCGCTTCAAAAGGCGATGGTGCCTACCTCAATGAGCAAAGAATTCGTGTGAGTAATACGCGTGGATTTGAAAATACGCTAATTGGCACAGGTTTCCCTTTCAAAGCGCCACAGCATTTGGATGCTTATTTGGCGATGTTTAAAACTATTCATCCGCAGGTATCGGGTATTCGTCGTGCAGGTTCTGCGGCATTGGATTTGGCTTGGATGGCGGCGGGCAGAATGGATGGTTTTTGGGAGATTGAACTCAATATTTGGGATATTGCTGCTGGTGCACTCATTGTTAGAGAAGCGGGTGGTTTTATCGGTGATTTTTCAGGTCGGGGAAAATATTTGGAAACAGGCAATGTGGTGGCTGGTAATGAGAAGGTTTTTAAAGAGATATTGAAAGCCATTCACCCGCATTTAACGGCTGATTTACAGCGTTAATAAGACGATGAAAAAGTTTTTATTAGTGTTTTCTTTGTTTTTTCTAGCGTTATCGTTTGTTTCTGGATTGATACAGAAAATTTTTTATCCGCAATATATAGATGCACAAGGGGTGTTACATGAAACCTTGTTAACACCGATTGCTGCTTTTTCTTTTGTACTCAGCATAATAGGATTTTTGCTTTGGTTGATGCTGTTGCTTTTCCAGTTAATCAGGCGTTGGATAAAGTAAGTTGCTCGCCGTTCACTTTTTCACTTTTTTCACTCATTAAATACACAATCGCAGGGCTTTTACTTTCAGGTATTGGGTTTTTATCGGCATTTTCAGCAGGGTATGCAGTGCGTCTCATCTCAGTTTGCATTCGCCCTGGGTCTAGAGAATTGACGCTGATATTGGTTTTTTCCAATTCTTCTGACAGGGTTTTACTCATCCCTTCAATGGCAAATTTACTCACCCCGTACGCCCCCCAATAAGCCCGTGCATTACGCCCTACCGATGACGATAAAAACAGCACGCGAGCATCTGCAGACTTGTTCAAAGCAGGGATCAAGAATTGAGTAAGCATAAATACAGCGTTCACATTGATTTGTATTACTGAATACCACAGTTTGATATCGTATTGTTCAATTGGCATCATGGTGCCGATAATGCTAGCGTTATGAATAAGCCCGTCCAGTTGGTTAAAATTGGCAAAAATAGCTGCTTGTAATTGCTCATAATGTTCGGGTGTTGCTCCTTCCAAATCAAACGGATAGAGAATTGGCTCTTGATGCCCTGCATCCAATACTTCATCATACACAGCTTCCAGCGAACCGAGGTCACGCCCGAGCATAATCACAGTTGCACCGGCTTTGGCTAAATCCAGCGTCATCGCCCTACCAAAGCCACGATTAGCACCAGTAACTAGAATTACCTTACCTTTTAGTTCATTTGTTGTGATTTGATAATAAGTTGAGATATTCATACTATTTCCTTTTTGCTTTGTATGCCTAGTGCTTTGAGTTTTTCTGCGCGACTAATCAGATTTCCTTTGCCTTCAGAGAGTTTACTGCGAGCGTTTTGGTAGCTGTCTTGGGCTTTATTTAATTGTTTTTGCATATCGTCCATTGAGCTAATAAATCCAGACAATTTGTCATACATTGCCCCTGCTTGACGCACGATTTCTTCGGTATTTTGATTTTGCCGTTCTGTATTCCAGATGTGGTGCACAGTTTTTAGGCTCATCATTAGTGTTGAGGGTGAGACTAGGGCGACATTTTTCTTTAACGCATCGTTAAATAAATTGGGTTTTTGCTCCAATGCTACTAGCAAAGACGCTTCAATCGGGAAAAAAACAAAAATGTAGTCTAAGGTATTCACCCCTTCCAAATTTTCATACGCTTTAAGTGAGATATTTTTAATGTGCTTATCAATCGATTTAATATGCGCATTAATCGCATCAGTATCGCCAGAAACATAATTTTGATAATCTTTAAGTGAGACTTTTGAATCAATAATAATGTCTTTATTGTCAGGCAAATGCACTACCACATCGGGTCTTAAATTTTTACCCTCTTCGTCTTTTAAGTTAGTCTGTATATGGTATTGTTCATTTTTATTGAGCCCAGAGTCTTCTAAAATAGATTCCAAAATCATCTCACCCCAATCGCCCTGCTGTTTGTTGTCATAGGTTAGTGCATTGGTGAGTTTTTCTGTGCCTTCAAGTGTATTTTTATGGGCATCGGCCAGTGTTTTTATTTGTTGCTCTAAGGCGCTTCGGTCTTTGGCTTGGTCGGTAGAAAGTCCTTCCATTTTTTTGCGAAATTCTTCGATTTGGGTTTTAAGTGGATTGAGTAAATTGGCATTTTCTTGGTTTAAATTTGCACTGTCTTTTTTCAGAACTTCGGCAGAAATCTTTGCAAATGCTTGATCCATTTTTTCTTTTGAATTTTGCACAAACTCAAAATTTTTGGCTTGCGCCTCCAATTCTGCTTCAAGTTTGATATTCTTGTCTTTAAACTTATTTAGCCACAAGAAAACAGCAAGTGCCCCCAATGCGAAACTCAGTAATATATCCATTAAATCAACTCCTGTATGTCTTTTGGGTGGTGAATCAAATAATCATAATCCCAATCTGGGGTTACTTTGCCATAACCATAAGTAACTGCCGCAGTTTTAATACCTGCATTTTTGCCTGCCAACATATCGTTTTTATCGTCGCCAATAAACCAACAAGTTGACGGTTTAACAGCTAATTGTGCGCAAGCATAAAGCAAGGGAGCGGGATGCGGTTTATTATACGCCAGTGTGTCGCCACAAACCACGACATCAGGGCTAATATTCAATTTATGCAACAATAAATGTGTTAAATTTTCTGGTTTATTAGTAACAATGCCCCATAATATTTTTTGTGCTTGAAGGGCTTTTATCAACCTCTCAATCCCTGCAAAAATTTTCGAATGTTTATCAATATTATCGGTGTAAATTTGCAACAGTTTTTGATGTCTATTAACAAACTCAGGATGCGATTCATCACAGTCAAATCCCATACTTACCAAAGCTTTTCCGCCAAATGCAACCAAAGGCTTGATGTCTTCATAAGGTTTTTCATCTACGCCATTTTCTAGCAATAAAACATTCAACGCATACGCCAAATCAGGCGCAGTATCAATTAGTGTTCCATCTAAATCAAAAAGAAGTGTGTTAGTCATTGCAAAAGTCGTTAAAATTTCAAGTTTATAAATTATAACGGCATACAGATGTTATTTATAAGATCTCTACTTTACTTTTTAGGGTCAATATCAGTTTCAATCATTTTGGTAGCGGTTTCACTGCCTGTGTTTTTTATGCCAGTGCAAACACGCTACGCTATTATAAGCAAATGGTCTGATTTTTGTATATGGTGGCTACGCATTACGCTGAACATCAAACTTGAAGTCATTGGCACAGAAAATATCCCTACAAAACCGTGTGTGATTATCTCTAATCATCAATCCACTTGGGAAACCATTGGTTTTCAAACGATTTTCCCGCATCACACTTGGGTGCTAAAACAAGAACTGTTGTGGATACCTGTCTTTGGCTGGGGTTTAGCAATGTTAAAACCGATTGTCATTAATCGTGGCGAAAAACTAAAAGCTTTGAAAAAAGTCATTAGAGAAGGTGCTAATAGAATTGCTGAAGGGCTTTATGTGGTCGTATTTCCAGAAGGAACGCGCCAACCTTATGGCAAATTAGGTGAATATCAAAAAGGCGGTATTTCTATTGCTAAAAAGACGGGTTGTGATATCTGCCCTGTCTATCATAATGCCGGAAAACTCTGGGCGAAAGGCGATTTTATAAAAATACCCGGCACTATTACCGTGGTGATTGGCAAGCCAATTAGTGTTGCAGGCAAATCAGCAGCAGTGCTAATTAAAGAAGCCAAAGACTGGACTGAAATAGAAGCCGCCAAACTTGCCTAACTGAGACCTTTGCATAAATAGGGATGATTAGCAAAATGACAGATTTTATTAAATTGGAAATTTTTTAAATCCACTCCTAGCAGGGCTAAGGGTGTTTTTAAAAAGTTTGTAATTTGATGAAAGATGGCGTTTTGATGATTATTCATATTTATGCAAAGGTCTCTAACTATATTGTTGGGCGTTAAATATCTGACAAAATAACTCAGCCGTCTTTTGCGTATCGTAAAGTGCCGAATGCGCATTGGCATCCTCCCACTCAATATTCGCCACACGGATGGCTTTTGCCAATACCGTTTCACCGTAATACAAAGCAGACAGGCTAACAGTATCAATGGTTGAAAATTGATGAAATGGATTTTTTAACTTCGAACGCTCGCTTGCTGCGGTCAAAAAGCCTAAATCAAAAAAGGCATTATGTCCAACCAATATTGCACGAGTGCATTCTTCATTTTTCATTTCAATACGAACCGCTTGAAAAATTTCACCCAACGCCTCTTTTTCAGTAACTGCCATACGCAAAGGATTGTCTACATCAATACCATTAAATTTAAGTGCTGCTGGCTCTAAATTAGCCCCTTTAAAAGGACTTATGTGAAAATGCTTGGTGTCTTTTGGGTAAAACACCCCCTCCTCATTAATACCAATCGTAATCGCACAAATTTCAAGCATAGCATCGGTTTTACAATTAAAACCAGCAGTTTCAATATCAATCACTACAGGTAAATAACCACGAATCCGTTCTTTAATTTTCATAAGCTGACTTCCTTAATAAATATAGATGAATTGCGTTGATGGTCAAATAAAACTTGACGCTTCTTGGGTAATTCGCCAATTTGCACCTGCGCAAATCCTTGTTTTAAAAACCATTCGGCATTGTGTTTAGTTAACGCAAATACTTTGGATAATTTATCTGTTGCTGCTTTTTGCATAATTTTATCCAATAATTTGACTGAAATACCTTGATTTTGCACCGCCTTTGATACTGCCAACGCATAAATCTCACCTGCACCGCCCTCTTGGCAATGTTTTAATCCTGCACAAGCAATCACAGTGCCCGCCTGCATCAATAACACAAAATCAGTTATGCTATCCTCAATTTGAGCATAAGTTCTGGGCAAAATTTTACCCTCCTTAACAAAAGGTGCAATCAAGTCTAATATTTGTTGTGCAGCATCCAATTTAACTCTCCACTCAATCCAAAATACTGTTTTTACACACGCTACTTTTAGAGTTGGGCTTTTAAAAGGCTTAAAAAATGTTTCATTTTAGTCTAAAATTTAGTCCTTTATATCCATACCCAGTAATTATGTCTTCAAAATCTAGAAAATACTCCTCTCAAGTTGTTGATGGTTACGAGCGCGCACCCAGTCGTGCTATGCTTTATCCAGTCGGTTTTAACAAAGAGGATTTCAGCAAACCCCAAGTTGGCATTGCCTCCACTTGGTCAATGGTAACCCCATGTAATATGCACATCAATCAACTGGCAGATGAAGCAGAAAAAGGCGTGAATGCCTCTGGCGGCAAAGGTGTTATCTTTAATACCATTACCATCTCAGACGGTATTTCTATGGGTTCTGAGGGAATGAAATACTCTCTAGTTTCTCGTGAAGTGATTGCCGATTCTATTGAAACCGTTGTTGGTTGTCAAGGTTTTGATGGCGTGGTAGCCATTGGTGGTTGCGATAAAAATATGCCTGGTTGCATCATCGGCTTGGCACGCCTCAATCGCCCTGGTATTTTTGTTTATGGTGGCACAATTCAACCGGGTCAAGGACACACCGATATTGTCAGTGTGTTTGAAGCCGTTGGACAATTTGCCAATAACACCATTGATGCGATTGCACTAGAAAATATTGAAAAAACTGCCATCCCTGGTGCAGGTTCTTGCGGAGGAATGTACACCGCCAATACCATGGCAAGTGCCATTGAAGCCCTAGGTATGAGTTTGCCCAATTCCTCAGCACAAAATGCCATCTCGGCGGATAAAAACAACGATTGTGTGCGTGCTGGCGAAGCCGTACTGCATTTATTAGACAAAGACATCAAGCCAAACGACATTATGACACTCAAAGCATTTGAAAATGCCATCACCGTCATTATTACCCTTGGTGGCTCCACCAATGCAGTGCTACACCTGATTGCCATGGCACACGCTGCGGGCGTTAAATTAACCTTGGATGACTTCACTCGCATCGGTAAAAATGTTCCCGTCATTGCTGACCTTAAACCCTCAGGTAAATATATGATGAGCGAATTGGTTGAAATCGGTGGCACCCTACCCCTGATGAAAATGCTATTTGATGCAGGACTATTACACGGTGATTGTATGACGGTAACTGGCAAAACAATGGCTGAAAATCTAAAAGAGGTTAAGCCTTACGCTGATTCACAAGAAATTATCAAATCCCTAGACAACCCAATCAAAGTAGATTCACACCTACGGATTCTATACGGCAACCTTGCAAGCGAGGGTTCTGTAGCAAAAATCACCGGTAAAGAAGGCTTAAGTTTCAAAGGTAGCGCAAAATGCTTTGGCCGTGAAGAAGAAGCATTAGCCGCTATCCTAAATGACAAAATCCAAGCAGGTGATGTTATCGTTATTCGTTACGAAGGTCCTGTTGGTGGTCCTGGGATGCGCGAAATGCTTGCCCCAACTTCTGCGGTAATGGGTAAAGGTTTAGGTGGTAAGGTAGCGTTGATTACCGATGGTCGTTTCTCAGGTGGCACCCATGGCTTCGTGGTTGGTCATATCACCCCAGAAGCCTTTAAAGGTGGTGTATTAGCCGTGGTTGAAGATGGCGATGAAATTCTTATTGATGCTGAAAATAATGTCTTAGAACTCATCGTTGAACAATCTATCATTGATAAGCGCCTATCCAACTGGACACAACCAAAACCCAACTATACCAAAGGTGTATTGGCTAAGTTTGCAAAACTCGCTAAATCTGCTTCTGAGGGTGCAGTTACTGATTAATATCCGAATTCAACCTCTATTACTTAACTATATTTAATACCAAATAAATACAGGTAGAAATTATCGCTATAACAAAAGTTATGTATGAGGCATTCATTAGCGTAAGTCGTTGACTTTTAAGTTTTTTGTTAGTTTCCCACTTTTGTTCTTTTTCCTCTTTTTCTAATTCTTTTGCTAGTAAGAAAAAACGCTGTGCATCTATTCTAAGTTCGTACAAACAAAGAGTGATAGTAAAAACAAAGAACAATAAAGTTATTGATAATATATATTTAAAATTACCCTCGTTTTTTATCAATAAAAAGAAAAATACTCCTGTAGCACCAGATGATAATGAAAAAACATACGACTTAAGCTTGTTACCAGCGTCTTTTGCAAGTTGATGATATTGAGTTATTTCTTTTTCACACATAAGTCATAAAATTATAAAGGGTAAGTCAACTAACATTTAAACAGTTATCTGTTAAGGCAATTGTGCCTATAGGTAATTACAAGTATTTTTTTTACAAGGAAAATTTTGAAAAATATAAAGGAACATAGGTGAAACTATGTGACTGCATATTTTTTGAAATTTAACACCGTAAAAAAAGGAAAAGACGCCGTAATTTAAGCAGGGATAAACACCATTTGCCTATCATCCAGATTAACAGAAGCAACTTGTATTTTGATCGTATCACCTAAACGAAAGACTTTACCACCACGCTGACCTTTGAGTTGGTGGTGAATTTCATCAAAATTGTAGTAATCGTCTTTCATATCACGAATAGAAATCATTCCTTCAGTATAGACTTCAACGAGTTCAATGAAGATACCGAAACTGGCGATTCCTGAGATGATGCCGTTAAAGGTTTCACCAACTTTGTCACGCATGTATTCGCATTTGAGCCATTGTTCAACATCACGGGTGGCATCGTTGGCTCGGCGTTCTGTAACGGACATGTGTTCGCCCATTTCTGCCATTTTTTTACTGGGTTTGTGGGTGTTTTTGTTGAGAACTCGGTTAATTGCACGATGAACGAGCAGGTCGGGGTAGCGTCTGATTGGGGAGGTGAAATGCGTGTAATCTTCGAAAGCTAAACCAAAATGACCTTCATTATCGGGGGTGTAAATCGCTTGTTTCATGGTGCGTAGGACGATTGTTTTAATGATATTTTCATCATCACGGCCTTTAGCATCTTGTAGCACTTGGGCAAAATGCACAGTTTCTGGTTGGTCGCCTCCTTTTAGAGTTAAGCCGACTGCGGTTAAAAATTGACGGGTAACTTCGACTTTTTCTGCGGTGGGTTTTGGGTGGACACGATATAGAAAGTCTTCTTCGTTTTCAGCGAGATATTTGGCGGTAGCTTGGTTTGCCATGAGCATACATTCTTCAATGAGTTTGTGAGCATCATTGCGGGAAGTAGCAACGATATTTTCTATTTTTCCGTTGTCGTCAAATAAAATTTGGGTTTCAATGCGATCAAAGTCCATTACACCACGGCGAGTTCTGGCTTCTTTTAGGGCTTTGTATAGATCATATAGTGCGTTTAGATTGTCCATAACGCTGCTGTATTCTTGAGTTAATACTGCATCATGGTCTTCTAAAATTTTTCCGACCTTAGTGTAGGTCAAGCGTGCATGGGAGAACATTACTGCTGGGAAAAATTTGTAGTCAAGTAGGTTACCTTGTGCGTCAATATTCATTTCACAGGTCATACATAGGCGTTCTACATCAGGGTTAATTGAGCATAGCCCGTTTGAAAGCTCTTCGGGTAGCATGGGAATGACGCGTCTTGGGAAGTAAACCGAGTTACCACGGTCAATTGCATCGATATCGAGAGCTGAACCTTCTACTACATAGTGAGAAACATCGGCAATGGCAACGACTAATTTCCAACCGTTGTTGGTTGGTTCTGCATAGACGGCATCGTCAAAATCACGGGAGTCTTCGCCGTCAATTGTAATTAGTTTCATCTTGGTGATGTCAATACGCCCTTGTTTCTCTGCTGCGGTAACTTCAGTTGGTAGTTGGGCTGTTTCAGCTAAGGTTGCTTCTGAAAAATCGACAGGAATGCCGTTGCGATAGAGTGCAGCTTCAGTCTCAACACCTTCATCCATATAATCGCCAAGGATTTTGGTAATCTTACCCTCTGCAAGGTCTTTTAGTGTAGGTGCTTTGGTTAATTCGACCACAACCATTTGTTCATTTTTGTTATCAGGATTAACCTCTTGAATGATAATATTATTGCAAACGCGTCTGTCATCGACCACTATCCAAGATTCATTTTTGCCTATATGTAGCCGTCCGACAAAGGTGGTGCGGCTTTCAAGCACTTCTACAATCTCAGAATCACCTCGTGCATCTAGCATTCGCACTTTGACTCTGTCGCCGTGATAGACTTGCTTCATTTGGTAAGCAGAAAGGCGTAAATCTTGTTCGTAGTCGTCTAATACCACAAAGCCAAAACCTTTTGGATTGGCGGTGATTGTGCCAAGCATAATATCGCGTTCTGGGTCAAAAATATTATACATTTCTTCACGGTCTAAAGTCAGTTGCTGGTCTCGAACCATTGCTTTTAGGCGATGTGTTAGGGGTTTTTTCTGTTTACCATTCACATCCATTGCAACAACTAAGTCGTCAAATGACTGGGGTTTTTGTTGCACAAATTCAAGGATGTATTCTCTTGATGGGATGGGGTTGTCGTATTTTTCTGATTCTCTATTTTTGTGTGGATCGCTCATAATTTTTTACTCGTCAAATGGGTGGTTTAAGATCAGAGTTTCTTCACGATCTGGACCAGTGGATAAAATATCTACAGGCAAGTTTGAAAGTTCTTCAATCTTGCGAATATAGTCTTGTGCTTGCTGTGGCAGGCTGTTAAATGAATCTGTACCAATGGTGGAAGTTTTCCAGCCTGGCATTACAATATAGATGGGTTTTGCATCGGCATAGCCTTGTGCATCGTAGGGCGGTGTGGTGATTTGCTTGCCATTCAATTCGTAGGCGATACAAATTTTGATGCTATCTAATGAATCTAACACATCGAGTTTGGTTAAACAGATACCAGTAACGGCGTTGAGATTAAATGAGCGATTAAGGGTTACCATGTCTAGCCAGCCGCAACGGCGTTGTCGCCCTGTCGTAGCACCAAATTCATGTCCAACTGTGCCCAGGACTTTGCCGATTGCATCACCTTTATCGGTGCTAACATCGTAAATCAATTCGGTTGGAAATGGTCCGCCACCGACACGGGTGGTGTAGGCTTTAACGATACCAAGGACATAGTCAATATCAGTAACACCGACACCTGATCCTGTTACTGCACCGCCTGAGGTGGTATTTGAGGAAGTGACAAATGGATAGGTGCCTTGGTCAATGTCTAGTAATGCACCTTGTGCACCTTCAAATAGGAGGTTTTCATTGTTGGCAATGTGTTGATGAATTTTTCAGTTACATCAGTAATCATTGGGATGACTGTTTTGGTTTGTTCTAAGGTTTCTGCTAAAACCGTATCGTAATCCAGGGTTTTGGCATCATAGTAATGCTGTAGGGCAAAATTATGGTATTCCATTACTTCTGCCAATTTCTCGGCAAAGGTATCTAAATCTAATAAATCACCTACACGCAAGCCACGACGCGCTACTTTGTCTTCGTAAGCAGGGCCAATACCGTTGCCAGTAGTGCCAATCGCAGATTTTCCTCGTTTGGCTTCTCTGGCGTTGTCTAGTGCGACATGGTAGGGCATAATTAACGGGCAGGCTGGTGAGATTTTGAGACGGGATTTAGCGTCAACGCCAGCAGTGTCTAATTCACCCAATTCTTTAATCAGTGCAGACATAGAAAGCACCACGCCATGACCGATGAGGCATTCAACGCTATCGCGTAAAATACCAGATGGAATAAGATGTAATACGGTTTTTTGGCCGTCAATTACCAAGGTGTGCCCTGCATTGTGCCCCCCTTGAAAACGCACCACGCTTGATACTTTGTCAGTAATTAAATCAACCACTTTACCTTTGCCTTCATCTCCCCATTGAGTGCCGATAATAACAACATTTTTTGACATAATTTATTTCCTAATTATTTTCTGATTGCGATAAAAACTTTAAATCAAATGAAAAGCCAGTTGCCGCCCTTGATTGCCCAAACGAAGCACTGAGTCCATTGTAGCGACCTCCTTGTGCTAACGCTTTGGAGTAATTTTCACTGTAAGCAGAGAAAATAACGCCTGTATGATATTCATAGGTTTTGAGTTCGCCAAGGTCAAATACGACTTTAACTTCTGCGGCGTTCAGTTGGGCGCTGATATTGGTTAAATCTTGAATGGCTGCCTGTGCCTTAGGTAGATTTTTAAATAGTGCTGACGCTGCTTCTAAAACACTGGCATCACCTTCTAGCTGCATCAATGCACTAAACTTATCGGCATTTTTGAGTTTGTTGGTGTTTAAAAAAACAGTCAAATCAGGTATAGAACGCTTGACAAAGATGTGTCTGAGTGTTAATGCCAGTTCTTCTACCAACAATTCGTCTTCAATTAGTGCATCAAAGATGGCAATATTGCCCAAGCTTAACACAATGGGGCTAATCTCCAGTAGTTTCAAACTTGCTAACATCAATTCAATAACTTCAACATCAGCGCTAATATCTTCAGTGCCATATAATTCAGCCCCTGCTTGAATAGGTGAACGAGAGGCGTAAAAATCATCAGCTTTAGTTTGCAAAATGCTATTTACATAACAATATTTTGCACTTTTGCTGTTGTTGTTTTTGGCATCAATACGGGCAATTTGCGGGGTAATATCCGCATGCACACCTAGCATTTTTCCACTAGCGGGATCTAAAAATTTAAAGGTTTTCTGATTCACTGAGTCGCTGGTAAGTAGTAAAGATTCTACATTTTCTACCATCGGCGGAATTACCAAGCCAAAGCCTTTTTCCTTGTATAAATCCAACAATTGACGACGCACCAATTCAAACGCCAACGCCCCATCACCCGTTAATTCATCAATACCCTCAGGCAATTGCCAAGCACTCATTGTGATTACTTGACTCCTGGATTAAAGTGACGAAAAAACTGCGTATTTGGGTTTAACACCATAATGTCATTTTGACCTGAAAATGCCTTTTTATAAGACTCTAATGAACGATAAAACGAATAAAAATCCACATCTTTGGTATAGGCTTGTGCATAATTATTGGCAGACAGCGCATCACCTTCACCTCGAATCTTTTCACTATCACGATAAGCATTTGCCAAAATAATCGTGCGTTTTTTGTCGGCTGCTGCACGGATAATTTCCGCTTCTTCCGCACCTTTTGACCTAAATTCCTTAGCCACTCGTTGGCGTTCTGCTTGCATACGACGATATACAGAGTTGGATACTTCTTGTGATAAGTCAATGCGTTTGATACGCACATCAATAATCTCAATACCAAATTCAGCGATGTCTTTTTTCGCTAATTTGGCAATGCTTGACATAATTTCACTGCGTTCACCCGATACCACATCGGCAATGGTGCGTTTAGAAAATTCACTTTTCAACCCCGTTTTAATGATTTGCGCCAAGCGATTTTTGGTTCTTGCCATATTACCCCCCGTCGATTTATAAAACTGTTCAGCATCGATAATACGCCATTTCACATAAGAATCTACAATCACATTTTTCTTTTCCCCTGTCAAAAATCGATCCGCTGGCGTGTCCAAAGTTTGAATACGATTGTCAAATTTCACCACATTATTCACAAATGGCATTTTGAATTTAAGCCCTGGCTCACGATCAACATACACGATTTCACCCAAGCGAAGTTTAATGGCTGTCTGTGTTTCACTCACTGTATATAATGCTGAAATGCTAATAAAAAGCACCAATACAACAATAACTATTCCTAATTTTTTCATTATCTAATCTCCCTATTGCGGAATACATTTCTAATATTACCGCCCTGCTTATCTTGTTCTGGCTGCACACCTTGCATAACAACCTCGGTGCTAGACCTATTGGCATTAATTAATTTGTCAATCGGCAAATACATCATGCTATTGGCTTTTGAATCTACCACCACTTTACTGGTATTCGCCAATACAATTTCCATCGTCTCCCGATATAGGCGCTCCTTAGTCACTTTAGGGGCTTTTTTGTATTCTGCTAAAATCTGCTTAAAACGCGATGCCTCACCTTCAGACTTAGAAACTACTTTCGACTTATAGGCCTTGGACTCTTCCAATATGCGCGCCGCCTTACCCCGAGATTTTGGCAAAATATCATTGGCATAAGTTTTTGCTTCGTTAATCAATCGCTGCTTATCTTCTCGTGCCTTCACCGCATCCGAAAACGCCGCCTGCACGGGCTCTGGTGGTTGTGCATCCTGCATATTAACCGTGGTAATAATCAACCCCGCCTGATAAGTATCCAATAAGGCTTGTGATTTTTCTTGAATATCATCCGCAATTGCCACACGACCGTCTGTTAGCACATAATCCATCGTATTTTTACCGACCACTTGACGAATGGCGCTTTCCACAGCGTGACGCAAAGTCAACCTAGGATTAGCCACATTAAACAAATAAGCCTGCACATCATCAATCTTATATTGCACCGCAAACTTAGCATCAATCATATTTTCGTCCTTAGTCAACATCAACGACTCAGACGACACATTGCCACCACGACGATTACTAACCGCATCCCGATAACCAATTTGTGCTGTTCTAATCTGCTCAACATTAATACGATTAAGCGTTTCAATTGGATATGGAAAATGCCAATGTGGACCTTGTCCAGTTTCTTCTTGGAAAGCACCAAAACGCAATACCACACCTTTCTCAGCGGGGTCAATAATATAGATACCTGATAATGCCCATAAAATAATTCCGACAAGGAATATATACTTAAGTCCACCTGTTGAAGGGGCGGTAGTTTTACCCGAACCTGATTTTGGTTTGCCGCCAATAATGCCACTAAATTTATCTTTAAATTCTTTAATTACATCGTCTAACTCTGGTGGGGTTTGACCATTGCCACCCCAAGGGTTTTTTTTATCGTCGTTCCAAGCCATGAAATTCCTCTGTGTTTTATAAAATCTCGGTTATTTTACCCAAAATATTAGAGGTTGAAGTTTCTATTATTATTAAATTTTTTTGTTCTAATGAGACCTTTGCATAAATAGGGATGATTAGCAAAATGACAGATTTTATTAAATTGGAAATTTTTTAAATCCACTCCTAGCAGGGTTAAGGGTGTTTTTAAAAAGTTTGTAATTTGATGAAAGATGGCGTTTTGATGATTATTCATATTTATGCAAAGGTCTCCTAATATATGTCTTATATAAATGTTAAAATTCACACTTATTTTTTAAAATTAAATACAGATATCAATTATGAGAAAGTTACTCGCTCTTTCTACACTACTTTTATTGTCAGGCGTTGTCAGTGCACAAGAGGCAGGATACACCGTTAATTGCAGTAGCACACCACTACTTTTCCCTAAACAAATGCTTTCTACCGACCCTGAAAATGTGGATGTAACTACAGATCACAGTGAAGGCAGTGAAGGTAACTATCTATTAACAGGTAATGCGTCTTTAAATACAACTGAATACTATCTATCGGCTGATAATATCAAACTGAATAAAGCCACTAAAACTTCAAGTGCCAAGGGCAATGTTAAATTCCAAGGCAAAGATATTATGCTTACGGGTGATAGCGTTGTCATTAAAAAACAGGATAATAAAATATTACATACTGCTTTTGAGCAAGCCAATTACCATTACCCAAAAGCCAAGATTAACGGACAAGCAGCAAAAATCGTTGACGACGGTAACAAGCAAACTTTTGATTTAATGAGTTATAGCTTGTGTCCAATCGGCAATACAGACTGGCAAATGAAAGCAGACAAGGTAACACTGGATACAAAAGCCAATTCGGGTGTTGCTGAAAATGTTACTGTTGAGTTTATGGGTATACCTATTTTTTACTCACCACATCACGAATGGACATTAAAAGGCAGAAGTTCTGGATTTTTAGCGCCAAGCATAGGTGATTACACCGAATCAGATGCCAGTGCAGACAAAGGCTACCAAATTCGCGTTCCTTACTATTTTAATATTACTGCCGATCGTGATTTTTGTTAACCTTAAACCATATTTCTACTCGAGGTAGCGTGGTTGAAGGTAAATACCGTCAACTATTAGATAAAGGTCGTATTGAAATTGAAGGTCATTATCTAAATAAGGACAAATCAAAAGAGACAACCGTTGGTTGCTGAATACAAAATTAGATTTTCTTAAATGACAAGACTGAATTAAGCGTTATTACTAATCGTGTGTCAGACCGCGATTACCTTAAAGAAATTGCACACAAAAATACAGATGAGATTTCATTGATGTCGTCAGTAAATATGGCTTATGATGATAAAATTAAAAATATCACTGGTGGTGTTTTTGCAGAAAAGGAGCAATTACTTTCTGGTGATGCTGAATACACTCGTGCCGTGAAATATTCCTTAATAAAAAGGTAGGGGGATTAGGCAAGAGAGAGGCAAATTTTTCCATTATTACTACTCAGTTTGAACATAAAAATGCAAATACTACTAACAAGAAAGAGGGCTCACGCCGACATATTCAAGCAGACTTTAGTCGTCATATTGAAGCCAATGCCTATTCAATAGAGCCCAAATTTACTGTTTCTAAAACTCACTACGCAATGAAGAGTGATGCCAATCAAGACCGTTCTATTTATAGTTTTGGCATTGACTCAAAACTGCTACTTGAAAGAAACACCAGTCTATTTGGCAAAAGTTTAATACAAACGCTAACCCAAGATTGGCTTACAACTACACCCCTGGTAAAGACCAAAGTGCCTTACAAAATTTTGATTCTGAATATATGGGCGAGTCATATGAAAACCTATTTTCAGGCAAGAAATTTACCGGACTGGATAGAATTAGCAAAACCAACGATGTGGTGATTGGGCTTGAATCCAGTTTCATCGACAAAAACACGGGTGAAACTTACTTAACCCTAAAAATCGCACAAGCACATCATTTAAGCGATACAACAATGCAACTGGATGGCACATTAGTCACTCAAAATAAGAGGTCAAATATCGCAGCTGGTGCCGATATAACGCTGGATAAATTTACTTTTAAAAACGCCATACAATACGATACTTACACTAAATCAGTTGCAAGAAGTAACACTACTTTAAGCTATGTTTTAAATCCAAGAAAATTCATCTCTCTTACCCATGAAAATGATGCAGGCAAGAGAACAGCAGGTGTTTATGGTGCGTATCCAATCTCTCGGAAAGTGCATTTATTTGCAGGGGTTAATCGCTCTCTCAGTGACTCAATCACCAACAGAAAAACAGTCGGTTTCGCTTATGGATCTTGCTGCTGGGCAATACGCGTTGCACACTTTGACGAATACACCAGTGCAGGTATTCACGATAAAGTCACTAAATTTGAATTAGTATTAAAAGGCTTAGCGTCAAGCGACTCTGCCTTAGCAACGCGTTTAGAAAAAGAAATACCTAACTACCTAGTTGACTTAGAGAAATAAAATAATGAAAATCATATTCGCATTTTTATTAAGTTTGTCATCTGTAGCTTTTTCTACACCAAATAGCATCATTGCTATCGTCAATGATACCGTCATTACCATGGACAGCATCAGTGCTAAGATCAACAAAAAAACTACGGTAAAGCAAAAAATAGCCTTAGTTCAACAACAAATTGACATTGCCTTACAAAAAGAAAAAATTCAAACATTAGGTATTACCCTTAAAGCAGATGCCGTCAATAAAGTGTTGGACAATGTTGCCAAACAAAATGGCTTGACCATAGCACAACTTCGCTCTAACAATCAATTTGAACAAATTGTTGCCACCGTCACTCAAAATCTTACCCTTAATGGGCTTGAGAAGATGGTCTTACAACAAGCCAATATCACTCTAACTCAAGCAGAAATTGATGAAACACTAGCTAATAACCCTAAAAAATCAGCTGTAACAGCGATGGTACATCTTGCCAATATCAAGGCACAACTCATCCGTGTTAAGCAAATTGCTTTCTTTCAAGGTTGGATAAAAAGTTTACGCAAAGATGCTTACATCGAGATTTTTACAGACAAATTGAAGTAACATGTCTAAATCCATCGTCATCTTTGGATTTCACCCAATCCAAGCACAGCTCGAAACCACACCAGAATGTCTATTAAAAGTCTGGACATTAGATAACCGTCACGATAAACGCCTAAATACTATTGTCACGCAACTCAATCAACTCGGTGTCAATACTTTTCCAGCCAGCAAACAGCAATTAGATAAACTCACTAAAAATCAAACCCATCAAGGTATTGTAGCGGAAATATTATTACCCACCCTGCCCAACCAAGATGAACTAATGACTTATGTTGCTAAACTGGAAAAATCTGCTTTCATTCTAATTTTAGACTCAATTCAAGACCCGAGAAATTTGGGGGCTTGTTTGCGTAGTGCCAATGCAGCCGGTGTAGACTGTGTGGTGATTAACAAAGACGGTTCGGCACCAATCAATGCCTTGGTGCATAAAACTTCAGCAGGCGCACTTAATCAACTTAAAATATTCTCAGTGACTAATTTGGCACGCACTATTAAAGCACTTAAAGAAGTTGATATCTGGATTACGGGCTTAGACGGCTCAACAGAAACTTCACTCTACCAAGTAGATTTAACCGCAGCAATCGCTATTGTTATGGGTTCTGAGGGCTTAGGACTGCGTGTATTAACTAAGAAATCTTGCGACCAATTGGCAATGATTCCAATGCGGGGTAATGTGGAAAGTTTAAATGTTTCTGTGGCGACAGGTATCGCCCTATTTGAAGCCAGCAGACAACGACTAAATTAAATACATTTATGTTGCTATTTTTGGTAAAATTATTGAGTTTTTTATTATGAAACAAGGAATACCGGAAATAATTAAACTTTTTAAGTTCGCTGCTAAGGGGCTTATCTTTTCACAGCAATATCAAGTGAAGGATTTCCCCCGAATCAGCAAACTGGCAAGTAATTCAGAATCACCCGTTGCCGTTAAAGTTAATTTTAGCCTTGAAGAAGGCAGGATTCCTTGTATTAAAGGTGAAGTTAAGTTAGATTTGGCACTTACCTGCCAGCGCTGTTTAAATGAAGTTAGTGTTCATTTAACTCCTAAATTTCAACTTGCTTTTTTAAAAAACGAGCAACAAGGTGAGAAGTTAGCCCCTTGTTTTGAGACAATTCTGAACGCTGACGAAGAATTTTCGACCATAGAATTTATAACAGATGAAGTGTTAATCTCTGTGCCGATGACCCCCATGCATGAGCATGAATGTGTATCGTATCAGGATACTTTACCGGCAGAAGCGTGTAAGCGTGAAAACCCTTTTGCAATATTAGAACAATTAAAAAATAAAAAATAGGAGTATTAAAATGGCTGTACAAAAAAGTAGAAAAACCCCATCAAAAAGAGGCATGCGTCGTTCACACAACGCACTAGCGAGCCCTGCTTTATCCGAAGATCAAGAAACAGGCGAAACGCATTTGCGTCACCACATCACTGCTGATGGCTACTACCGGGGTAAAAAAGTGATCAATAAAGCACAAGAAGTGCCAGAAGTAGAAGCGTAATTCCCAATGACAATCAAGGTATCTATTGATGCCTCAGGGGGGGATTATGGGATACCTGTTACTATTGTAGCAGGTGTTAAAGCCTTGGGTGCATTTGCAGATTTACACCTAGTTTTTGTGGGGGATGCGTCCAGCATTCAAGCACAACTTGATCAACATCCTGATAGTAAAAAACTCGCCAAGCGTTTTAGTATTACTCACGCAAGTGAAGTAGTTGCGATGAACGAATCCCCTGCTATTGCACTACGCAAAAAGAAAGATTCTTCAATGCGTGTTGCTATTAATCTCGTCAAAGATAACACAGTTAATGCCTGCGTTAGTGCAGGTAACACAGGGGCGTTAATGGCAATTTCTCGTTTCGTGCTTAAAACCATCAAAGGCATTGACCGCCCTGCGATTATGGGGCGTATACCAACTATGGATGGACACACTCACATGTTGGATTTAGGTGCCAATGTTGATTCCACTCCTAAGGCTTTACTTGAATTTGCCATTATGGGTGCTATTGCCGTCAAACACACTGAAAATATTAGTGCGCCAAGTGTGGGCTTGCTCAATATCGGTGAAGAAGAAATGAAAGGCAATGAGAATATTAAAAAAACCTCGGAACTGCTTGAAAATTCAAACTTAAACTATGCTGGTTTTGTTGAAGGTGATGATATCTATAAAGGCACGGTTGACTTAGTCGTTTGTGATGGGTTTGAAGGTAATATTGCCCTTAAAGCTAGTGAAGGCGTGGCATCAATGATGGGGCATTACCTTAAACAAGCTTTCACTAAAAACCTTTTCACCAAAATTATCGCTCTCATTGCCACGCCGGTTTTAAAAGATTTTAAAGCCAGTCTTAATCCTGGTAAATATAATGGTGCCAGTCTATTAGGGCTTCGGGGTATTGTGGTTAAAAGCCATGGGGGTGCAGATGTAGAGTCATTTTTTCAAGCAATTAAAGAAGCACACCTTGAAGCCAACGCTAAAATTATTAAAAAAATTGAAAGCCAAGTGGCTTCGGAATTAGAATGAATAAATTTGCAAGAATTATCGGCACAGGCTCTTACTTGCCTCCCAAGATAGTAACCAACGACGACCTATCCAAAACTATTGACACCACAGATGAATGGATTACCAGTCGCACTGGTATTCAAGAAAGACGCGTGGTTACCAATGAAAGTACTTGCGATTTAGCCGAGATTGCTGCCAAAAACGCCCTAGAAATGGCAGGTATTGCTGCCAGTGAGTTGGATTTAATTATTTTAGCCACTACCACTCCTGATAAAATATTTCCTGCAACAGCAACAATACTGCAAAATGCACTGGGTGCTAATTGCCCTGCGTTTGATTTACAATCAGTCTGTGCTGGTTTTATTTTTGCACTCACTACTGCCGAGCAATATATTAAAACAGGGGCTGCCAATAAAGTCTTAGTGGTTGGCAGCGAGACTTTATCCCGCATTGTTGATTGGAACGACCGTGGCACTGCCATTTTATTTGGCGATGGTGCAGGTGCAGTTGTGCTTGAAGGTAGTGAAGAAACAGGTATTTTGCATTCAAAATTATTCAGTGATGGGCGTTATCTCTCTTCTTTGCAAGTTAGCAATAATCGTATTAACGAAGTCGGTATTATTGAGATGGCGGGTAACGAAGTCTTTAAAATTGCCGTCAGTCGTCTCTCTGCTTTGGCAGAAGACACACTCAAAGAATGCAATATGACAGCAGAAGAGTTAGATTGGATGGTGCCGCATCAAGCCAATATTCGTATCATTTCAGCCGTTGCCAAACGCATTAAAACCCCGATGGACAAAGTTATTGTTACCCTGCCTAAACACGGTAACACCTCTGCTGCCTCTATTCCTTTGGCATTAGATGTGGCAGTGCGTGATGGACGCATTCAAAAAGGGCAAAAACTATTGCTTGAAGGAATTGGCGGTGGATTTAGCTGGGGCAGTGTTTTACTGCAATTTTAAATTACCAAATTTATGATTTGTACTCATAATGATAATGTGCATATTTCCCATACCCTGTGCGTGGCTGCAGGGCATTAAAAATAAAACCTCGTGGCTCAATATTATTTTGCTGAAGTCGTTTAACGGTAGCTTGAATTTCTGCCATTGAATGTGCGCTATAACGCAATAAAACAAAAGTTGTCCCGCACAAATTACCAATAATGGCGGCATCAGTAACAGCAAGTAATGGTGGAGTGTCAATTAAAATTAAATCATATTCTTTAGATAAATGCTTCAAATTTTTTGCAAAATTTTCGTGCAACAGCAACTCAGAAGGATTTGGCGGAAGATTTCCCGTGGTGATAATATCAACATTTTTAAAGCCACTATTGCGAACGACATTTTTTATGTCAGATTTTTGCACAATCAACTCACTTAAACCAGGACTACGCGAAACATTATATTCTTCGTGAATATGTCCTTTACGCATATCTGCATCAATAAGTAGCACTTTTTGATTAGATTGGGCAACTATATGAGCAAAATTGGTTGAAACAAAACTTTTACCAATGCCAGGAGATGGTCCTGTTATCATCACAATGTTGTTCTTGGCTTCAAGCAAGGCAAAATGCAGATTAGTGCGTAAACTTCTCAAGCCCTCAAGGGAAATATCTTTAGGGTCTTGTTCACATAAAATAGCATGCTTAACTTTACCCGTATTTCTGTCTTTACCGAGTAATACTTGTGCTGGGCTGAGTGGCACATTGGCGTACACAGGGATATTGGTATTTTGTTCGATTAAATCAGGGTTTTCCACGCCTTTATTCATAGCACGACGCACAAGCACCCATGCAATAGCCGCAAGCAAACTCAGTAGCGTACTAACAAAGACAATCAGTAATTTTTTAGGCTTAATAGGACGCTCAGCAGTCAAGGCACTATCAATAATACGCACATTGCCTACTGTTCCTGCTTTGACGACCTTTAATTCTTGGGTTTTATTTAATAATTGCGTATAAATTGTGGTCGCCACTTCCACATCACGAGACAGGCGCAATATTTCTTGCTGTGTTTTTGGCAGTCCGTGTGCTTTTCCGTTGATTCGCTCTAATTGCTCCTTGAGCTTAGCTTCTTGACTTGTTAGTGTTATCATAATCGGGTGAATATCGGTATATTTTTTAGATAAATCCGAACGCTTTACCTCTAATTCAGAAAGTTGTGTCTCAATAGTGATAATTCGATTAAGCAAGGATTGTGTCTCTAAAGTTAGATTAACTGAGCTTTTATTACCTCGATAATTATTGAGTTCGACTTCGGCTGCTTCCATTTCATCTTTAATTAAAGGGATTTGTTTTTGCAAAAAAATCAAACTGCGTTGAGCCTCTACTGAGGTGCGTTCAACATTTTGTCTTAGATAAAATGTTGAAATACTATCAATAATACGACTGATTAATGCTGAATCCGAACCTTCTAAACTAATGTTTAAAATACCTGTTTTCTTACCTATCTCAGTTACTTTAATGTCTTTTTTTAAGTCGTTAGCAATCTTGAAGCGATTACCCTTTGATAAGCTAAATTCAGTCCCTATTCTGGCAACTAACTCTGAAATAAATACTGTAACACCCTGTGCTTGTGCCAATTCTCCTATTTTTCCTGTTAATAATGACTCGCCATTTGTATCAATAAGCTCGTATGTTTGATTTTCTTGTGCAACTAAGGTAATACCATCTTCTTGCAAAAGACGAGGTAGAGTAAGTTGTTCAATCTTAATGCGTTCACCGCCCCAAGCATAGCCAGTATAACTACTGTCTTGGGTAATGTTTTTGTCATTATTTCTGCGTGCAATAGCCGCACCAATAATCGGAAAATAATCGGGTTTAACTTGAATGTCTAAGTTAAGCCTGTCAATGGTTTTACCGATAATATTGCGTGATTTTATGATTTCAATCTCTGCTGAGGTAGGCGAGGCAGAAGAAAAATCAGCTAAATCACCCAAACTCAGCATATTACTAGATTTATCTTCGACTTGTAAAACCGTGTCGGCCCGATAGATTGGCGTGGCGACTAAGACATAAAATAAACTAATAACAAAAATGACAGCAGTAACAATCGCAATCAGCCATTTTTCTTCTACCAGAGTGCCAAATAATTCTTGTAAATCAATCTCATTTTCGCTATCAATAGATAGGTTTTGACTTGTGTGTGTTGAGGGTTCCATATAATTTAGTTACCTGCTGCTGCTTTTAAATTAGCCGATGGAAGAATATTGCTAATCACGCGATTCCATGAAGCAACACCCGCAGGTGCAATAAATACCACATCATTAGGTTTTAGATAAAATTGCCCTGCCAGAAGCATTGTATCGGCGGATTCACCATTAAATTGATAAATGGTTGGCTTGTTTTTATCGAGGCGACGGATAATATATATTTGCTGAGTATCGGCTGTGGCATTGTTAATACCGCCCAACAGTGTTGCATCTAAAAGACTCATTGGCGTGTTTGTAATTGCATAAGTTTTAGGTCTTTGCACCTCACCCATAATATGCACGCGCTTTGAATGGTATTCGCTAACACTTACACTAATTTGAGGGTCGTTAATGTATTTACTGAGTTTTTTAGTAAGCAGGATACGAATTTGCTCAATGGATTTGTCAATGACTTTAACATTACCGATGTAGGGGTAAAAAATTTCCCCACTATTTTGCACAATTAAGCCGTTAGCCCTTCGATTTTTATTTTTATCACCATCAATAGTGCTTAAATTGTCATCACCCCAAACTTTAACTGTCAGTACATCCTGTCTGCCAATTTTATAGATAGGATTGTTTTCATGATTGGCATTCAACTTCTTAACCAATGCTGGGGTAATTAAAATGGTATCAGACATATCGCCATCATAGATATTTTTATCCATTTTCATACCTGGAGAACAGGCATTTAGTATCAATACAGCCGTGAATAATATCACAATTTTTGAATAATTCATTATTTTTATTTTTAATTGGAAAGAAATTATTTTACCGAATGTTGGGGTTATTTTACAATTTATTTACCCATTCATTAACGCCACGCTGAATCAATCTGAGTACTGATTCAAATTCATGTTTTGACTGTTTATAGGGGTCGGGAATTTCAAAATCACTCCATTTCCCCAATAAATGCACTCTGCCTCTTGATAATGGTGCAATATCATGTACTGCATCAATATGGTCTTTTTCCATCACCAGTACCAAGTCATATTCGCTCAATAATTCATCGTTCAATTGGCGCGCTTTATGCATGGAAATATCAACGCCTTGATCCAACATTAGCGCTTGTGCAGTTGCATCAGCACTATGCCCTACCAAAGCCCCTACTCCTGCTGATGCTATTTTTACCCCTTTTTGTTGAACCAATCTATCACGCAACAACGCCTCAGCCATCGGACTGCGACAAATATTACCCACACATACCATTAAAATATTATCAAACATAGCGCGATTGAATACGACGATAAATAACGATATAAATCAGCATAAATAAACACGCCCAGCTAATTAACGCCCACTTATTGTCAAACCAAAACACGGCAGGAATAATGCCCACCAAAGACAAGACCCATAAAAAAGGTGCTGTTAGACTGTTATTCATTATTTTATCGCCTTGAGGATGACGCTTTACTAAGATTTTATGTATCAGCGTATGCAAGTGGTAGGGGTCGGGTTCGCTAGCAGGGGTGTTGTGGATAATTTTCCTTCTATAAATACTAAATAATAACTCAAACATCGGATACATCAGTAGTAATAGCACAAACCAATTAGACAATTCATCGTGTCTGCTCACAAATACCAGACCAATCATCGACAACATTAAACCAATAAAATACGCCCCGCCATCACCCATAAACAATTTCCCCATTGGGAAGTTGAGTAAAAAGAAACCTAAAATAGACGCAATCAACAATAAATCAAGTTGCACTATCAATACATCACCTAATTGGTAAGCCACAATTGCCATCGCTGTTGATGCAAGCATCGCATAGCCCGACATTAATCCATTATAACCATCAATCACATTCACGCTATTCACCGCACCGCCAACCACTAACAGCGTAAACATCAAGCCGATTATCGGGTAAGACAATAAATTATCTGTCCACAGAAAACCCAATGAAGAAATACCAATATCAAGATATAAGAAAGCACTGCCAATAGAGAGCAATATAAACATTAAACGCCATAAGGGTGATATTTTGGCACTCAAATCTTCAATTAAACCGATAACAAAAATAGGCAATGAAATCAATAATATAGGCTGCAAAATGCTTTGAATATCGGGCGGTAGAAAATAACACCCAAAGGAGAAACTAAAGAACACCGCCAAACCGCCCACATGGGGTGCCGGATGATGGTGAAACTTTTGCACCCCGATTAAATCGTGCTGATTTAAAAACCACTGTTTTTTGTCTGCCAAAATGACAATCAAAACAGACAAAATTGCTGAAAATATTAAAGTAATTAGTGATGCTTGCAAAAAGAATTAATGAGAATAAATGAAGCAATTATACTTTATTGCTACCAACTTATAACTAAAGTTATTTAAAATATTGAAACACTTTTGAAATTGGTTTCAACATAAACATAAATAGATTAACAGGTAGCCCGTTATCTTTCCAAGACTGATAACTTTCTATATTTGCTTTAATAATATTCAACACATTTTTATTGCTCTCACCCCCAGTTCTCATTTTTACCAATACATAGGGCAGGTAGTGTGATGATATTTGATATCTTTCAAGAAATCTTAGCATTAATTCATAATCAGCAGCAATTTTATAACTCAAATTAAAACTGCCGTATCTACTGTAAATATCTTTTTTAACAAAAAAAGTAGGGTGTGCAGGATGCCATCCTCTTTTAAATGCACCTTTTTTATAAGATGAAGACTTCCAAAACCTCACAACATTCTCTATTTTTTTTTGTTCTACATACTCTAAGTCCGCATACACACTATCAACTTCATATCGCTGAAACGCTGCTGAAATATTTTCAATAACACTGCTACCTGCATAAAAGTCATCGGCATTTAAAAATCCAATAACATCGCCAGTAGTCAAAGCAATACCTTTATTCATTGCATCATAAATACCAGCATCTTTTTCACTGACAAATTTTGATATTTTATTGCCATAATTTTTTACTATTTCAATAGTCCCATCGGTTGAACCGCCATCAATAACAATGTATTCAATATTTGCATAAGTTTGACTTAAAACCGAATGAATGGTTTCTCTTATAGTTTTCTTTGCATTAAAAACTACTGTAATAATAGATATTTTCATGTGTAAATAATATGTTTATTGAGACCTTTGCAGTGCGTATCCTCCCTTGCGGGTAAATAAGGATGATTAGAAAAATAACAAATTTTATTAAATTGGAAATTTTTTAAATCCACTCCTAGTAGAGCTAAGGGTGTTTTTACCCAGGACTGCTTAGTGTTGCTAGAAAAGTTTGCAATTTGATGAAAGGTGGCACTTTGATGATTATTCATATTTATTCAAAGGTCTCTTGTTGCATAAATAGGAAATCTGCCTGAACATTTACCCCTGTTATCATCATAATACATATTGTAAACTCCTTTTAACTTAAAATTTTTATTAGACAGCCAATCAACAATACCATCTGCCAATGTCTGTTCAGTATAAAGCTCTATAAAAATAATTCGCAATAAATATATTTAAAGCGACCTTTGCAGTATATAACTTCTCTTGCGGATAAATAGGGTGATTAGTAAAAAACCATTTTTAAAAAATAATAATACAAAAACCAATCCTTATCCCCAATCCAAAAATAGAAATCACAAACCTAATACCATTTATAAAAAGTGCTGATAATTGTTTGTTTTAGTGTGCTTAAAAAATCAAGGATACTTATTGCTATCCTTGGTTTTTTAAGCACGCTAAAACGGACAATAATTAGTGCTTTTGTGTCATTACTTTTTATAAATGGTATAATACCACCCTTTGCCCCGTCTGCATTTACAAAAAATAGCCGCCGAACCTATGGGGGACTAATATTTTTTGCAAACACAGACGGGACAAAGGATAGCACTATCTTTGCAATCTCTACTTTATGGATTGGGGAATAATCATTTTCCCAATTTTGATAAGTTTTGGGTTAAAATTGATTCTATTTAGATGTAGATAAATTCCTCTGAATTATATAGTAGTGTGATGATTAAAATTAAATTCTCAATATTTTTTTGTACCTATTTAATTTAACCCCATGATGAGTTTTTTGAGTGTGGCAAGAATTCTAGTTAAAATAAATAATTTATTATAGCCTGGTGATATCAATAATTTAAAATATTCTCTAATTACATACGCATAATTTTTAAGTCTGTACTTGAATAAAATTTTCCTTCTACTTGCCGAATTAGGGCGTTCATAAATATAATAACAAACTTCATTACAAGGCTTACAAAGTTTTTTTATATTTATAGAAATAGTCGCCATAAATAAAGCGTCTTCACCATTTTTTAAATGAGTATCAAATCTAGTTTCGCCTATTATATTTCTGTGGATTAACTTTGCACACATGGGTGAATAATATTTACGAGTTTTAAACTTGGGTACCTCTGATTGAGAAAGTTTGTCGTATAATATTCCTACATAATGACTTGTTACAGTGTTAATGCTTTTCTTAAAATTATAAACCTTGGCAATTCCCATATATTCTTCTGTAGAAACCTCTAATAAATTGCTCAAATAATTGGGTGATACCAAATCATCGTCATCAATAAAAGCAATAAATTCTTCTTTAGAACAATCAATTAATTTATTTCTAGCATTAGAGACACCTAACTCTTTAATGTAGATATATTTAGAGTGAAAACTATACAATTTTAGTAAGGATAATATTTCATTTTCATAAGGCTGCTTACCCCCATTCAAAGCAATATAAACACAAAATTTATTCTTAGACAGAGTTTGAATGTCAAGAGAATCCAAACATTTTTTTAGATATTCTTGTGGCTTGTAAGTAGGAATAATAACTGCGATTTTTTTGTTATTTTTCATTTAACTGACTTTAAATTTTTGTCATCCTTAAACCAGAATACTTGATATGGAACAAGATGATTCTTGTATGGATTTGTATATGAAAGGTAAAAAGTAATTGCATACATTAATATTGAAAACAAAATTACTGCCAAGTAGAATTGTTTCTTTTTGAACTTGTATCTCAGTTCAGGAATTAACAAAATCAAATAAATAATAAAATAATAAGATATTCTTGCAGCCGCCTCCCCCATAAGAATAAATGCACTATACATACAAGCACCCACAATAAATACAGTGTAGTAAAACCTTGCTTCTATGGATTTAAAAGCATCAAAGAAAAGTATAAAAACAACAGACATTGACAATAAGAATACCTGCATGCTTGTTCCCGTTCCAGTATTGTAATCAGCATAAGAAGCATATCTAGGAATCTGTACAATAACATCAAGTAGAACAGATGTTACAAAAAATGAACTTATAATTAAAGCAATGGATGTTACTCTATTTAAACTGATTCTATTTAAAAAATAGATAACAACAGCAACAATTGCACTGTAATGAAACAGTGATGCTACTATTACTGTAGCAACATAGAAAAAAAATTTCCTTTGAAAAATATATTTAATTCCATAAAAAACTATGGCTATCGCACAATATTGTCTGATAATGCTAAAGGACATAAAATAAAAATACGGAATAGAGATAAAAATTAGTAGTGATAAAAAATAATCTTTACTGTAATTTTTTAAAACATAGTGAACACTATAAATAATGACATACGAAGTGACAATAAAAAATAACTGGGTAAAATCAATATAATTGGAGAATTTTGCTATATACTTGGATATAAGCTCAAATTGTGTATAATCTGTAAATGCTAAATTTGAGACTATTCTGTAATAATTCTCATAATCATAACCCACATCAAACCTAAAAGCAGAGAAAATAAATACAGTAAAAAACAGCACACCATATTTAAAATTTATTTTTTTAGTATTCCACAACCCGACAAATAGAATAATTAAATAAAAAAAAATATACGGCAGCATTATTGTCTCTCCCCAACATTAATCCTTTTTATTATTTTTGCTGGTAATTTATTTTTAATCATAATCTTTAATAAAACTAGGTAGTAAGCAAGCCGAATTTTTAATTTATATTGTTTGACTTTTTTTAAAATTCTTATTCTTTCTAATGTTGACTGTATCTCATTATTACTAGAGACTCCATCCATTGAAAAAACAGAAACAACCATTGGGATTTGCTTAAACCCATCCTTATTTTTGATATAAGCATTCAAGAGAAAATCATAGTCCCCTGCAATTTCATATTCCAAACTAAATGGATTTTTTTTCTGATAAATGGCATTAGTAAAAGAGCTTTGATGTCCCAATACTTGCCCATAGTACATGTTAGACAAATCCAAATTTGTCCTTAAAGATGTGTAAGTCCCATAATCAAGAACAGTATCTCCATATACGACCAACATATCGTTATCCAGTAAAGGAACCACTTTTTCTACGATACTTGTATCAAAAAAACCATCTCCCGCATTCATAAAATTCATCCAATCCCCGCTCGCCAAATTAATGCCCTTATTCATCGCATCATAAATACCTTTATCAGGTTCACTGACCCAGCGGGATATTTTGTCTTCATATCTTTTGATAACCTCTATCGTTCCATCTGTTGAACCGCCATCAATAATAATATATTCAATATTATCATAGGTTTGATTAATAACATTTTGAATAGTTTTTCCAAACCCTTGGCATCGTTGAATACAATTGTAATTATTGATATTTTTGGTGCTTTAATCATTTGCAGTTTCCTTAGTAAGTTTTGCAGTTATCTTTTGGATTAGGGTCTTGATAAAAATTTATATTTTTTTTAAAAATGGTGTCAATCTATTTTTTCTGTATCGCAGTACCCATAAATATACAATGCAATTTCGTTAATACATCCAATTTATCTTTATCGCTTTCCTTTTTAATCCTGACACTGATTTTATTGGCAACTAACATTATAGAGTCAACACATTGTTGAAAATTAATATTAACTTCTTTAACAGTAAGCTCACAGCTTTCAATACCAAATCGCAATAAATGCTGTTTATTCTGCCATTTTTTGCTACCTAATAGATGGAGTGCGGGTATATCATGCTCAATATAAACACTGGTACAGACAACATCGTAAGCGGGTGCTAAATTGATATTATCTATATCTTCATAAATTAAACCAAAGTTTTTAAGGTGTGCATCGCCATTTTGAATAAGGTTATTAATTACAATCATTTTAAAAAAAACTTTTAAGGCCGATTTTTTATATTTGGCAGTAACAAATGTTTTAATAACTTTTGCAATTTGTTCATAAGTACCTTCATACTTATCATCTCTTTGCCTTGCTAAAAGCACACACATATCTTCAAAACCCAAACATTTGCCATTATTCAATATATCAAATCGTTTCATAATGAATAATCGTTCATCATCAGAAATAAAGAAATCAGGCACGGGAATATTGGCACCTTGCACAATTTTCATGCAATAATATTCATTCAGTGCCAATTCTTTATAATCATCGCCCCAAGATTTGACGATATACTCTTTACAATTTAGGGTGGCTTTATCCTCTACTTTTGCCAATACTTTTGGTTGCACGCCGCTCAAGGCAGAGTCCAACGCAAACTTTGTTACCAACTCATTAAAAAGATTTTTATTATTTGGATGTATTAACTCATTCAATGTTATCTTATTTTCTATTTTTTGTGTATTGCTATAGGTTACTCTCGCATTAACAGCGGGTGCCATCGCCTTTAAAAGACCGAAATCATCCAACTTCATTATTTTAGCCAAATGTTTCTTAATCACAGAAAGTAAATACCCCTCGGGTAAATGCATTTCAAAGATAGGATGCAATTTATAATGGATATAACTTTTTTCTCGCACTGGCATTATCAATGAGACAAAGTTACGCTTATCTTGCGTCTTATAATTATAGATATATTCATTATTTTCAAACAGTATTTGACCACTGAGATGCCGATTGACTAATACCTCTAAATTATCCATCTATCACCTCTTCAAATACTGGAAAAGCACTCATTTCCTTGAGATTAAGTTCATAACCTAAATAATCAACAATCTGCAAAACTTTCTTAAAACCAATTTCCCCGCTCACCCCATTTTCAAAACCACTTAAAGTGGCCCTAGAAATACAAAGGTGATTAGCCATGGTTTGTTGAGATATTTTTTGACCTTGTCTCAATTGTTTGATAAATTTTCCAAATTCTTGATAATTCATTATCGTGTCTTTATGACTAATATATTATGCATTTAACCATTTTGATATTTATTTGTCAAATATATTGTTCTAATTATTTTTTATTCTAATAGAGACCTTTGCATAAATAGGGATGATTAGCAAAATGACAGATTTTATTAAATTGGAAATTTTTTAAATCCACTCCTAGCAGGGCTAAGGGTGTTTTTAAAAAGTTTGTAATTTGATGAAAGATGGCGTTTTGATGATTATTCATATTTATGCAAAGGTCTCTAATACCATTTATAAAAAGTAATGACACTAAAAAGTGCTGATAATTGCTTGTTTTAGTGTGCTTAAAAAACCAAGGATACTGCTGTACTTATGATGTAAATTCAAGTGTATTTAAAAAATCCTTATGCACATAAATATCATCCAAGTCTATAATTCTACCCCATAAAATATAATCATTTTTGAACATTAATTTTCTAATATTATCATCCCCATATCCTGTGCTTCCTGGAGGCGCATTTTCAATGGTTAAAACACTTATCTTGACTTCGTTAAAATCAATACCCTTAACGACATTTAATTCATGCCCCTCTACATCAATAGACATATAATCTATGTGGACTATGTTTTCCTTCTTTAAAACATCTCTTAATGGCACTACTTTTATAATAATATCTTCTGTCTCATGCCCAGCGTAGGTTTTATCCCTTGTTTTCTTTACAAATGAAAGCATATCTTCCCAGCCTGTAACATTTTTTACAACTGAAAAGGTAAGTTCGTCTGCCTTATCTGAAGCACCCAAGGGGAAAAATTTAGCCTTTCTGTGCTTCTCCCAAAGAGGTTGCATACTTGGTAAGGGTTCAAATACATATCCATTCCAGCCTATCTCTTCAAAATACCTTGTGTTATTTATATTTAAAGGATGATTTCCGCCTACATCAAAAAATACACCATCTTTCTTTTCTTTAAAAAAATTATTATAAATTATATAATCTTGGTTATGCTGAGAATATAATTTTATCGCTTCTTCTGTAGGAAAAAAATTTGTATTTGGATATACTCGTTTGAGTTTTTTAATATTCTATCTTGCTTTACCTTGCTCAGTTTATTATAAAAATTTGGAAAATGTTTTTTAAGTGTCTTTTTCATCGTTCTCTTGGGGTTTTTTTAATTAATACTATTTTCAAACTGATGAAAGGTAGTGTTTTGATGATTATTCGTATTTGGCTACACGCTACAAGGATTTCAATTATTTAAAATCTATGGAATATGCCATCTAATTGCAACATCTGACCAGAATTACTGTCTGAGAAACCAGGCTCAAGTGAAACCAAAACATAGTCTTTAGAAGATAGAATCTTATATAACTCATCAAATAACAACTCATCCTTGTATAGTGGTACTAATGACATCTCTAACTGAATAGTATGGATACGGTCTAACGACATTTCAGCACCCTTTAAGACTTTACTTTCAAAACCTTGAGTATCTATTTTAAGATAAATATTGGTTTCGCCTACTGAAAGTTCACTCATTACACCGTCAAGCGTTTTTACATTAATAATTTCTTGCCCTATATATTTAGATTCTGGCGCTGATTTTTCATGTGATTTAAGCATATCTAAGATAGAACTGCTATAAGAATTACCAGCAATATTTATTTCTAATTGTTGCTCTATATCTCCAAGTGCACAATTAAATGCTTTCCAGTTTTTATCATTGTCAACTTTTTCTTTAAGTAATTTAAACTCTGAGCTAAGTGGCTCAAAAGAAATAATAGCACCAGTGTATCCAATATCTTGCCTCATTTGCTCACTAAATTGCCCAATATTGGCACCCACATCTAAAACCAACTGTATATCATATGATTTAAGCAAAGCCTTTCTTCTGGCTATTGGATGATTAAAATCAAAACGACTAACATCGTAGCCAAACTTCCATAAAATTCTTTTAATTCGGTGTTTAATATTCATTCTTCATGCTTCATGCTTCCTTTTAATATTTAAATTGGGTTATTTTTTTCCAAGCAAGCAAACTTGAATTTTACCACTTCATCCACAATTAATATTTGAAAAATCTCCAAATAAACATTGTTTTTGTTTTCATAAAAAACATCTTTTTTGTTTTGTTATTGAAAATATCAAATATATAAGATACACTCATTTGGGTAATTAATGTTGCAAATGCAGCACCTTGAACGCCATATTTTGGTATTAATATAAAGTTTAATATTATATTAATAACCACCCCAAAAAATGTTCTATAAAAAGAGATTAATTGTAAATTTTCACTAAGTAACCATTTTTCACTAGTTATGCCTAAAAAACCAAAAATTATAGACCAAATATGTATCGCTAATATACTTCCTGCTTGGTTATATTGCCCCCCATAAAGCAAATTTACAGCCCAATCACTCAAAAAAGTTGTGAATAATGCAATAACTATTGCCACCCATACCATTAAATTATAGAGTTTTTGTAGTCTTTCGTAATACAAAATTTCACTTATCTTTTTGGCGTTTATAATTGCTGGAAATACTGACATACTTATAGCCACAGGTATAAAATACCAAGCATTGCTCAACTGGACTGCCGCTGCATATTGCCCCACAGATTCATTGCCCAACATTTCTTTTATCATTACTTGATCTATCCTTGTATAAATTGAAATAACAATACCACCTAAAATCAAAGGCCAGCTGTGTTGCAATAACCTAACTGCTATTGATCTATTGAATGTTAAATTTTTTATCTGAAATGTTGAATTCTTTAAAAATAAAACTATAAAGCCAACTGCCAATACAAAACTATCAAATAAAACAACCCAAGCAAATGCTATCAGTGGTGCTTCGTTTAAGATAAAAACTATTTTTATAATAGAGGATATAAGTAGGCTAAATACATTTGCATACACCACATATTTACTCAACACTTTGGCTTGAAAATACATATCAACCACATTAAAACTTTGAAAAATAGTGGCTGAGGCAATAATAAAAACTAATAAATTTGTATAATTATCGTTTAAAGTAAAATTAACGGCTATTACTAAAATAACCAATGCAACAAATGCACCTATAACTTTCAACCAAAATGCAGTACTAATTAACTCATTTTGTCGATTTTTATCCTTAACCAATTCTCGTACTACTATTCCATCCAGTCCAAGAGTTGCAAATACAGTAAAAAGACCAGCAAAACTTTGTGCATAACTAAATAAACCAAATTGCTCAGGACCTAAATATCTAGCGACCCAAATACCGACAAAAATTCCAACTATTATTCTCAAGATTTTTTCAGCAAAAAGCCATGAAGTATTCTTAAAATACTTTATAAATCCCATGTAATTTTGCAGGTTTCTTAGTTTGGAAATCATTAATTATTATCCATTAATGGCAACTGTCTCATGATTTTCGTTACATTTGAGAGTCCTGCATAGTTGATGGTTATTTTCATAGTCGGTGGTTATTTTCATTTATTGTCTTGTTCTAAATACCATTGATAAGTTTGCGCAAGACCTTCTTCTAAAGTCACACTATATTGCCAGCCCATTTTAGACAAGCGAGCAACATCAATCAATTTTCTTGGTGCCCCGTCAGGCTTTGTGGTATCGAAAACAAGTTTACCCTTAAAGCCAACTACTTGTTTCATTGTCTGTGCCATTTCACGAATGGTTACATCCACGCCTGTACCGACATTAATGTGCGATAGCATTGGTTTGGTATTAGCTTGATAGGTTTCTTCATTCAGGGCTAGGACGAATAAGGAGGCTTGTGCCATATCATCAACGAACAAAAATTCACGCATTGCCTTGCCACTACCCCATACAATTACCTCAGCATCATTGTTGATTTTTGCCTCGTGAAAACGACGCATTAGGGCGGGGATAACATGGGAATTTTCTGGGTGAAAGTTGTCATTAATACCATATAAATTAGTGGGCATTACTGAGCGAAAGTCAGTGCTGTGCTGTCGATTGTAAGATTCACAAAGTTTGATACCTGCTATTTTTGCTAACGCATACGGCTCATTTGTCGGCTCTAAAACATCGGTCAATAATGCATCTTCACGCATTGGCTGCTGAACTGCTTTAGGGTAAATACAAGTGCTACCTAGGAATAACAAGCGTTTGACTTGGTATTCATAGGCCGAATGAATAACATTCGCCTCAATCATCATATTTTGATAGATAAAGTCTGCTGGATAGACATTATTTGCGTGAATGCCACCGACTTTTGCAGCGGCTAAAATAACATAATCAGGTTTTTCTTGTTGAAAAAATGATTGAACCTCCGCTTGATTAATTAAATCCAATTCTTTATGGGTGCGTGTGATTAGATTGTTAAAACCTTGTTTTTCTAATTCGCGTATAATTGCTGAGCCAACCAAACCCCTGTGTCCTGCAATATAAATTTTTGAGTTTTTATTCATTTAGAGACCTTTGCATAAATAGGGATGATTAGCAAAATGACAGATTTTATTAAATTGGAAATTTTTTAAATCCACTCCTAGCAGGGCTAAGGGTGTTTTTAAAAAGTTTGTAATTTGATGAAAGATGGCGTTTTGATGATTATTCATATTTATGCAAAGGTCTCATTTAGTTGTATATTTTTGCTTTGGGCTGTTGGGTTTATCTGGAATAGTGAGTTTTAACAGGTCTTGCTCCAACATAGGCTTTAAAATAGCAGATCGAAAATGTTCTCTGTGCTTTAAACCTAAGAAACTCATTATTTCAGTGGTATTTTTAGGTGTTTTACAATAAACTAAAAGAGCTTGCTCGGTAGCTTGCTCGGTAGCTTGCTCGGTAGCTTGCTCGGTAGCCTTTGGTGTTTGATAAAAAGTGGTTAATACTGCTGTCCACTCGTATTCAAATGTAGGTCGTGGTAAACCATGCTTTATGCATTGTTCAATAATATTTAAAGTGCCTCTTCCCCAGTTTTCTATCAATCCTGCTTTGTAAAATACAGAGGCTATAGTTGGGTTAAAAGGCTTTGACTGGTGTGGTTTATCAAATTTATCGATAGGGACTTCGGCACTCAGTAGTGCGCCATTGTATATAGCTAGTTTTTTGTCATACACTTTTATTTGCAGATTCGATGTATTGGAATAATCTCGGTGAATTAAAGCATTTATAACGGCTTCTTTTAGTGCGTCATAAGGGTATTCTAGTTTTTCTCTTCTGTGTACGCCCTCATAAGATATGTAAGCCTTAAGGTATTTAAGCCTTAAAATATCCATTATTTTATCAACCTGATTAATAAGATTACCTTCTATAATGTCGCTACTTTGTATCTCTGTTTCGGTTAAAAACCTACCTATTTTAGAATGAGATTGTATGAAGTATTGTTGGGGATTTTTAGCAAATAATAAAATTGCCGCTCTCTTTAAAAATTTACCATCATAAAGATTTAACTTTTGCAACAACGCCTTTAAGTTATTTTCTTTATCAATATCAGGCATCCTGTCTTTGGCTAATTTTTTAAACTTTGCTATCGTGTTTAAGTCAATCTCATCCAGTGTAAATTCTTCTACCGCTACATCATCCCAAGTTTTTCCATATTTTTTAAGCAAAAAATTTGTAAGATTGTTGCCATTTAATTCCAAGGTATTGCTGCCACTTCTTTTATAAAATTTACCATTAAAAGAAATAGGTGCATAAGTGCTGCCTACCTTTATTTCTATATATTTTTTTTCTTGATTTTTTTTAAGAAAAACATCCGCCAATAAACCCAACCTATTATTAATCTTATTAGGTAATATTTCAACAAGTTTATCAATACTGTCAATTTCGACAATTTTACTATTGTCGTCAATACCGATATAAAGGCAACCGCCATTACTATTTGCAAAGGCACAAATGGTTTTTAAATACTCATCTTTCCAAAGTTGCTTTAGTTCTACTGTTTGAGATTCTTTTAAATTTGGCATTACTTTTTATTATTCTTTCCCGCCGAAATCATCATTTTCAAGGTCGTATTGCACCATACCTGAAACCAACTCTTGAAAGGATACTTGACGCTCCCAACCAAGTTCTTTTTCTGCCTTGGATGGGTCGCCCAGTAACAATTCAACTTCGGCTGGACGGAAGTATTTTTCATTCACTTCTACCAGTATCTTGCCAGTATTGCTGTCAATACCCTTTTCAGCAATACCTGCACCCTGCCATTCAATATTTATATCAACTTCCTTAAAGGCGACTTCGACAAACTCTCTAACAGTATGGGTTTCTCCAGTGGCAATAACGAAGTCTTGTGGTTCATCTTGTTGTAGCATTAGCCATTGTGCATAAACAAAATCCTTGGCATGACCCCAGTCGCGTTTGGCGTCCATATTGCCCAGTTTTAGCACCTGCTGTCTGCCTTGATGAATGCGGGCAACGGCTTGGGTGATTTTTTTGGTAACAAAAGTTTCACCTCGTCTTGGACTTTCGTGGTTAAACAAAATGCCATTACAGGCAAATAAATCATAAGACTCTCGATAATTAACCGTTACCCAATAAGCATAAAGTTTGGCGGCGCCATAAGGGGATTTTGGGTAAAAAGGCGTGGTTTCACTTTGTGGCTCTGTGCCAGGGATGCCGCCAAATAACTCGGAAGTTGAGGCTTGATAATATTTACAGTTTGGACCTAAATCACGAACAGCGTCTAACAGTCTAATCGCACCCAATCCAACTACATCAGCAGTATATTCTGGCACTTCAAAACTCACTGCAACATGAGATTGCGCACCCAGATTATAGATTTCATCGGGTTTTATTTTCATCAGCAATCTATGCAGATTACTCGAATCGGTTAAATCGCCATGATAAGTGTGTAAATTTGGATGCTTAAAAATATGCTCAATGCGTTGTGTGGTAAAAACCGAAGCCCTGCGCAAAATTGCATGGACTTCGTAGTCTTTTTCTAATAACAACTCTGCTAGATATGAACCATCTTGCCCGGTAACTCCTGTTATAAACGCTTTTTTCACTGCTTAACTCCTTTGAAAATCATCTTTAAATCTTTCTATATCGTCTTCACCCATATAACCCCCCACCTGCACTTCAATAATGATTAAAACTTCATTGGTAGCGTTTGATAACCTGTGTTTATCGCCTGCCTTGATGTAGGTACTTTCGTTTTCATATAGAGTTAATATTTTATCAGCATTAACAACTTCTGCTCTGCCTTTGATCACTACCCAATGCTCGTTTCTGTGTTGATGACTTTGTAGGCTTAATCGCTTATTAGGCAATACTTCAATGCGTTTTATCTTATAGCCTTTTGCCTCTTCCAGCACCGTATAAGTGCCCCAGGGTCTATGCCCTGTTAGGTGGATATTGTGCAGTTCTGTGGTTTTTTTGACTTGTGCTACTACTTGCTTAACTTTTTGCGAACTGCCTTTTTTACTAATCAATAACGCATCCCCAGTATCCACTACAATAATGTCTTTTATGTCAATGGTGGCAATTTTCCTTTCTTCGCCATAAATCAGATTATTTTTAGAATCTATGGCAATGTGATTTTCATTAAGGGTATTGTTGTTTTCATCTTTTGGCAATTCATTAAATAAAGCATCAAAACTACCGACATCACTCCAGCCAATATTCGCTGGAATGACTTTGACTTTATCGCTTTTTTCCATCACTGCATAGTCGATACTATTTTCTGGGATGTTAGACATATCGTGATAATTAACCCTTATCATCTCACCCTTGTTAGCATTTTTAAATGCAGTTTGCGTGGCTTTATAAGTCGCTAAAGAATGGGTTCTAAGTTCGGCTAAAAATACACTCGCCTTAAACATAAACATACCGCTATTCCAATAATAATTACCTGCTTCTAAGTATTGCTCTGCTGTTTTCAAGTCGGGTTTTTCGTGGAAAGCAAGTACATCAAAATCATCGGCTTCAATATAGCCAAAGCCAGTTTCTGCAAAAGTCGGGGCGATGCCAAAAGTTACCAAATTATCTGACTGTGCTAATGTTTGCGCTTGTTGCAATACTTTTTGATATTTTGCCTCGTTCTTGATTAAATGATCCGATGGCGTTACCAACACCATTTCATCACCATTACCCTCATCTGCCAATGCCATACAAGCCAATGCGATTGCAGGAGCGGTATTTCTTGCTACTGGCTCTAATAAATATTGATTATTTGTTTGTTGTAATTCCGCTAATTGATCCAATGCTAAAAAATATTGTTCTATATTTGATACAATCATTTGACTGTCACATATTTTTGAATTGCGTTCAACCGTGAGTTGAAAAAGTGATTTATCCGCAAATAATTTAACAAACTGTTTAGGCATTAAAGTACGACTAATCGGCCAAAGTCGAGTGCCACTGCCTCCACATAGGATAATATTAATCATCTTAAAATATCCTATTTTTAAGTTGCTGAATTAAAGTTTGTAAACGCCCTGCGTCCACACTAAGCCCATTTAAATCATTTGATGCACACTGATACAATCTTTCATATTCTGCTTGTGATGCTTCCAAACCTAGCAAAGTGGGATAAGTTGGCTTGCCTTTATCTGCATCAGAGTTTTGCCTTTTGCCCAATATCTCTTCAGGTGTTAGCACATCTAAAACATCATCTTGAATTTGATATGCCAAACCAATGTGCTGGGAAAATTGATTGAGTATTTGCGTATCGTTTTCGTTGCAATCAGAGACTAGAACACCTAATTGCACTGCACAATTAAGTAAAGCACCCGTTTTCTTTTGTGCATATTTTTCAAAGTACCAATATCAATGACTTGTGTAACTGCATTTAAATCAATTGACTGACCTTCTGCCATCTCAAAGGCAGCGTGAGTGAGTGCTTGAAGCGTGTTAATTCTCACTTCTACCGATAGTTGCTTACTATTCACCAACACCTCAAACGCTAAGGCTTGCAAGCCATCACCCGTTAAAATAGCTTGTGCTTCACCAAATTTCTTATGGCAGGCGGGTTGATTGTGACGAATATCATCATTATCCATTGCGGGTAAATCATCGTGGATTAAAGAATAAGCGTGGATTAATTCAACAGCACAGGCACTAGAATCTGCCAAATTAAGAGGTGTACCGAAAGTATCGGCAACTGTGTAAGTTAAAATTGGTCGAAAACGCTTACCACCTGACAAAACGCTATAACGCATTGCTTTGGTTAAACTGCCTTGATTAGACAGATATTTGTCTAAGTGCTGATTGACGCGTTCCGTGTAGTTCATTATGCGTCTAAGGGTTTCTCAGATTGATAGTTATCATCGGCACTGAGTAATGCAATTTTTTGCTCGGCTTCGCTGAGTGCTACTTGGCATTGACGCGTGAGTGCAACGCCCTGCTCAAAGTATTTTAGTGAATCTTCTAAATTTAAGTCACCGTCTTCCATTGTTTGTACAATAGCTTCCAGTTCTTTTAAGCCCTCGTTAAAATCAAATTTTTTCGCCATATTATTTCTCTGAATGTAGATAGATAGCACATTTTAACATTGAGAGACCTTTGCATAAATATGAATAATCATCAAAACGCCATCTTTCATCAAATTACAAACTTTTTAAAAACACCCTTAGCCCTGCTAGGAGTGGATTTAAAAAATTTCCAATTTAATAAAATCTGTCATTTTGCTAATCATCCCTATTTATGCAAAGGTCTCATTGAATAATAACACTATCTATCATTGCTGTGCTTTAGTCCAAAAATCTGCTGTTTTTTTAAGTTCTGGGTTAATGCTTTGTGAGCGTAATACTAAAAAATCATACGCAATTCTAAAGCCTCGATGTTCTAGTAAAAACTGTATTTTTTTAGGCTGCATTTTTTCTAACTTGTGTTGCATCATCCATACATCTCGCATTTTTGCCGTTATATAACGCGGCATAGATACTTGCTTAATTTGATTGATAATCGCTTCATCACAGGCTTGTAATTGTGCCAAATGGAAAGAGCGTTGTTTCTTTTTGATTAAAGCAAAGCGTTCATTTTGTGCTTGCCATAAAAACACCGCAAATAAAAATACAGGGGTAACGGGTTTGCCTTGTTTAATACGCTCGGAAGTGTTATTACACGCCTTTTTAATAAAATCATTTTTATGAGTTTGTTTAAATAAATACCTAAGTAAACCGTATTTTTCTAATTGCTCATATACCGCAAATGAATATTCATTTTGAAATAATTTGATGCACTCTTCATACAGTCGAGCCGAAGAAACATTGCCCAGTAAAGGGGCTTGTTTAAGAATGGCAACTTTAATTTCTTCACTCATTTCTGAGCCGAGTTTTTCAGCAAAACGAATTGCACGAATCATACGCACAGGGTCTTCTGCAAAGCGTTTTGCAGCATTGCCAATTACATGGATTTCACCCGCTCTAATATCTTCCAAGCCACCAACATAATCAATCACTTCTTTTGTGTGAATGTCATAATACAGAGCGTTGATATTAAAATCGCGTCTTACTACATCGTCTTCTATTCTACCGTAGTGATTGTCGCGTACAATCACACCATTTTTAGCCGTTTTGACTTTGCCAGAACGGAAAGTAGCGACTTCAAGAAAATCACGCACACCAAACAACACATGCACCAAGCGAAAACGCTTGCCAATCAAACGCGAGCGTTTAAAGAGCTTATGTACTTGCTCAGGTTTGGCGCTGGTGGCAATATCGAAGTCTTTTGGCTTTAAGCCGAGTAACAAATCTCTGACACAGCCACCGACTAAATAAACCTCATAGCCTGCTTTGTAAATGGTTTTAATCACTTTGATTGCATTTTTATCTAGCAGATTATCATCAAACTCAATGTGTTGACGGGTAGGTTTACCATTGGCAAAACCATTGCTTTTTTTAAATATTTTTTTAAAGAAATTTTTCAAATTATAAGTTGACGGCAGGCTTTGGCGTCCAACCTTGTTTCTGATGTTCGGCGACGACAGTAGTGTAAACACCACCACGCACATTAAAGATGGCTTTCAAACGCATAAAACGCGGATCAGTTGCTGTCACCAAATGTTCTAAAATTTGATTAGTCACTGCCTCATGAAAAGCACCCTCATCACGAAATGACCAGATATACATTTTCAAAGATTTTAGTTCAACACACGCCTTATCAGCGATATATTCTAAATGCAGTGTGGCAAAATCGGGTTGCCCTGTCTTTGGACATAGGCAAGTAAATTCTGGCATATCAATTTGAATAACATAATCGCGTTCAGGATTTGGGTTATCAAAAACTTCTAAGGTTTTGCTAGGCTGTGATGACATTTGAATGATTTTTCCTTTAAAAAAAGGCTATTTTACACTTTCCTTAGCAAGAATCGCCACGCAGTACTTAACTTTTCATGTCGATATCCATACAAAAGAACAATGATGAAAAACACCAGTAAATGCACCCACCACAGTCCTATCCATGCGGAAATTTCACCGTGTTCTAAAGTTGATTTAGCCACCATTAAGGCATTGTTATACAAAATAAAGATAGCAACACCAAATAACAAACCTAAGTTTTTTCCGCCTCTTGGAGATGCCTTACCTAACAATACCCCTAAAAATGACAGAATAAAAATACTGAGCGGCTGTGATATTCGCCATTGAAATTCTGCCGTATCTTTAGAATCATTGGAATAAAGTAAATCAATCATACTTTTTGATTCTGTTTGTGCGAAGACAATATTGTCCTGGCGTTGTTCTCCATCCACAATCTGTAAATCATATAAATCAAAGTTTAAAATACGCTTGTTAGTATCGCCTGGAAAGCCGTGATAACGCACCCCATCTTTAAGACGAAGGTAGGCACTATTGGTATCTAAATTAGTATATTTTTGCGCCTCTTTTGCTAAAATGATAATCGGCTCGCCATTCGCCAAAGCGTAAATAAATACTTCTTCCATCGTTTGCTGTATTCCTTCGGTTCCATCTTTCACTTTGTTGGCGTAGAAAACAATATCCCCTCCTTTGAATTTTTGAAATTCTTTTTGCCTGATAAAGGCAAATTCTGAAGTGGCGTCACTGTGGCTCATAATCAAACTTTTTTGTTGTTTAGTCCAAGGTACCACCAGCGTCGTCAGCAATAAAATAAAGATAAAAATTGGCAATACCACTGGCTGGATAAACACCATAAAGTGCTTATCTCCCACGCCCAATGAGTTCATCACAATCGCTTCTGAATCTTTATAAAACTTATTGACTGCTAAAATAATAGCCAAAAACAAGGATAGAGATAAAATTAAAGGGATATCCCTAATCATATTTAAGGCAATTAACGGCAATAAATCAGTAGTGGGAATACCATATTTTAGGCTTTCTTTCACCATTAACACCACTTGATTACCAAAAATTACCAAGCCGATAATTAAAAAAATTGCACCTAACACTATCCAGATATTACGCATTAAGTATTTCGCAATAATGGTGTCAGTTGTGCGATAGACTTGTGTAAAGACAGAAATTTTCATGCCTTAAAGTATAACAATTTTTATTTCTTTTGTGCCATTGATGCAAAAAATTCATCATTGGTTTTGGTTAGTTTTAGACGGTCAATCAAAAACTCTGCCGCTTCTACAGTATCCATAGGATGCAAAATCTTACGCAAAATCCGAATTTTTTGTAGTTCTTTTTCATCGGTAATTAACTCTTCACGGCGTGTGCCAGATGCATTAATGTTAATCGCAGGGAATATGCGTTTTTCACTTAAACGACGCTCCAAATGCAATTCCATATTACCAGTACCCTTGAATTCTTGATAAATCACTTCATCCATTTTAGAACCTGTATCAACTAAGGCAGTGGCGATAATAGTGATACTGCCGCCATTTTCAATATTTCTTGCCGCACCAAAAAAACGCTTTGGACGCTGTAAAGCACTCGCATCCACACCACCTGTCAATACTTTACCCGAAGATGGTGCAATGGTATTATAAGCGCGGGCTAAACGAGTGATAGAATCTAATAAAATAATTACATCTTTACCCTGTTCTGCACGGCGTTTGGCTTTTTCAATGACGATTTCAGCAACTTGCACATGGCGTTTTGCCGACTCATCAAAAGTCGAAGCTATCACTTCACCACGCACAGTGCGCGCCATTTCCGTTACTTCCTCAGGGCGCTCATCAATCAATAAAACAATCAATTCACACTCTGGATGATTACGAGAAATAGAAGACGCAATATGTTGCATAATCATGGTTTTACCTGCCTTAGGTGGTGCGACTAATAAACCCCTTTGTCCCTTGCCAAAAGGCGCAACCAGGTCAATCACGCGTGCGGTTAAGTCTTCCGTACCACCATTACCAATCTCTAATTCAATACGCTCATCGGGGTGTAAAGGTGTAAGTGATGCAAAAGGAATACGATTTCTTACCTTATCAGGCTCTTCACCATTGACTTCATAAACCTTGACCAATGCAAAATACTTTTCGCCCTTCTTTGGTGCACGAATTTTTCCTGCAACCACATCACCCGTGGATAAATTAAAACGACGAATTTGATTTGGCGATACATAAATATCATCAGGTCCAGACACATAAGAGTCATCTGCTGACCTCAAAAAGCCATAACCCTCTTGTAATATATCCAAAACACCATCACCCACCACTTCTTCGTCATTCGATGCCTTGTGTTTTAAGATGGCAAAAATAAGAGTTTGTTTTTTGGCTCTGGCAATATTTTCAATGCCAAGAGATTGTGCCAATTCTAATAATTCAGCAGCTGTAGAGCGTTTTAGTTCAGATAGTTTCATTATGTTTCCAAGTGTGGGAAGGTTAGCGTTAGTCAGAATGACCAACATAGAATATCACCCAGTTTTAACTGGGGGTTGTTAAAAAAATGAGTTAGTTTGTAAGTTTAAATATTTGAATCAATAAAGGTGCTTAATTCAGCTTTCGAGAGCGCCCCCATCTTTGTTGCTACAACCTCACCATTCTTAAATAACAATATAGTTGGAATACCGCGAATACCATATTTTGGCGGAGTTTGGTCGTTTTCATCAACATTAAATTTAGCAATCACAATCTTATCCTCATACTCATCAGCGATTTCATCTAATGTTGGCGCTAACGCTTTACAAGGACCACACCATGGTGCCCAAAAGTCAACTAAAATTGTGGATGATGAATTAACTACATCAGCTTCAAAAGAATCATCTGTTACTACTTTGATTTTATCGTTCATATTTTATTTTTGATTGTTATTGCTAGGAAAAGCAATTGAATTTAGGGAGATTATAGTATCATTTTTGGCAACCAATCCATTATTTTACAATTTTTCTTGTAAATACTGCTTTAACTGCATTTTTTCTGCTTTACTGAGTGGCTTATGGTCTGCATTAGCAATGAAAAATACATCTTCCACGCGTTCACCCATCGTAGAAATTCGTGCATTAACCAAATAAATATCCAATTCATAAAAAATATGGGCAATATTAGACAATAAACCTTGTTTATCAATCACACTGATTTCAACTTTGGTCAAATTCCACTTGTCATTATGAGCAAAACTAATCGCCATTTTATGGTCAAAATGGCGATGGGTATATTTTTCGCTCATTTGTTTAACACTGGTATTACTTTGCACCAAACCTGCCAATTCTTCTTCTATCACTTGGTTAATGTCAGTATTTTTCAAAATCTCATCTTGTAAGACACTAATCGTGTTGTAAGCCATGTTATTCTTACTCGTCAGGATTTTTGCATCGACAATATCCAAGCCTAATTTTTCGATTACACTGACTAAATTAAAAAATAAACCTTTATGATCTTCGCTATAAACAAAAATATCCACCACATTGTGCTCTGATAGGTGGCTTAGAACTCTAATGGTTTTATCACTTTGTCTTGTCAATAACTGCAAATGCCACAGTATATCGTCCACCTGATAACGCAAGAAATAATCTTTTGGCAGACTATCTAATATCACATCTACCTGCTCTATATCGTATCCCTGCTGTATCACCGCTTCTATCAGCACTTGTTTAACTTCTTTAATTTCCCTATTGACACTCGGTGCTTTTGCATACTCTAATAACTGTTCTTTGGCTTTATAAAACAACTTTTTGAGCAAAGAATCTTTCCAGTCATTCCATAAATCAGCTTTAGTGGCACGGATATCCGCCACTGTAAGCAAATATAAAAACTCTAAAAATTCAACTGTTTTTACACTATTAGTAAATTTCTGAATCACTTCGAAATCTTCAAGGTCTTGTTTTTGTGCCACTGTTGTCATCAACAAATGTTGCTCTACAAGCCTTGATACTAAAGTAATATCCTTAGCTTTAAAACGATGATGCCCTAAGAAATCTTGTGCATCTTTTGCTCCTAAAACTGCGTGGTTACCACCCCGCCCTTTAGCAATATCATGAAACAGTCCCGCTAAAAATAACAACTCAGGCTTGGCAATATTTTGTGCAATTTCACTACATAAATCAAATTCTTTGACAAACTCATTAACAAAAAAACGCCTAAGGTTACGAATCACAAATAAGGTGTGTTGATCCACCGTGTAAGCGTGGAATAAATCGTATTGCATCAAGCCCGTTATTTTTCCAAAAGCAGGGATATAACGCTCTAACACGCCATAGCGGTTCATTAATTTGAGTGCTTTATTCACCCCTTTTTTCTGCTGTAACAACTCAATAAATAAGCGATTATTTTGACGTTTTTTGTAATAATTATTATCAATTAAATCGATATCTGTTTGCATCTGTCTGAGTGTATCCGCACTGATACCGCTGATATAATTGTGCTTTGCTATCAGCAAGAAAATCTCAATAAAAGCAGAAGGATATTGACTAAATACCTTGCTATCAGTCATATAAATATAACCGTGACTAATGGCAAAGCGTTCGTTCAAATATTGTGTATGCAATACATTTTCTTCAAATAATTGCAATAAAATATCATTCAGTCGTGTCACTTTGGTGGCTGTTTGATAATAATCACGCATCAATTGTTCTACTGCCATTGGGCCGCCATTGTTATCGTCAATATAACCTAATACCGTTGCCACCTCGCGTTGATATTGGAAAGCCACTCGGTCTTCACGGCGTTTAGCAATAATGTGTAGGCAAAACGCACCTTCCACAAAAATGACTGTGCTGCTATCAATAAATCATATTCACCTTGGGTTAAATACTTTTTTTCCACCAAATCAGAGAGCAAATCCACATTAAAATACCATTTTGCCACCCATGCCACTGTTTGAATATCACGCAGCCCTCCAGGGCTTTCTTTCAGGTTGGGCTCTAAGTTATATGCTGTATTAGAATAGTTTAGATGACGGCTCTTCTGTTCTTTTTGTTTACCGACAAAAAAGGAACGAGACGACCAGTCGCTTGACTTAATCATCAATTTCATTCTTAAAAATAAAGATTCTTTGCCAATTAAAATACGAGATTCAGATAAATTCGTGGCAATACTCAAATCGTGAATATTCGCTACGCAGTCTGCTATATCACGAGTGGCATGTCCAACTTCAAGCCCGATATCCCATAAGAAAGTTAAAAATTGAGAGAGATTTTGTTGGTGCACATCGTGCGTACCATTAGGTATTAAAATTAACAAATCAATATCCGAATGCAAATGTAACTCACGGCGACCATAGCCACCCACCGCTGACAAGCACAACTGTCCACCAATCTCAAAAGCCTTCCAAATATCACGCAATAACGCATCTACCCCATCGCTACGCTTTTGCACTAAACTATCCACACTATCGGGATTTGCCAAAAAATCCCTCTGTAATAACGCTTGTAGCGCCTGATATCTGTCTTTAAAAGTGGCTAATTCCATTTTGATATCACTATGAGACCTTTGCATAAATAGGGATGATTAGCAAAATGACAGATTTTATTAAATTGGAAATTTTTTAAATCCACTCCTAGCAGGGCTAAGGGTGTTTTTAAAAAGTTTGTAATTTGATGAAAGATGGCGTTTTGATGATTATTCATATTTATGCAAAGGTCTCACTATATTAATCCAATGTGTCGTTGGGAATGTAGAAAATAGTGTATTTTTCACCAAAAAATAAGAAGAATAGCCAGTTATTTGACGAGTTTTTTTGGTGAAAAAATGCTGTTTTGTGTGTTTCATAAATTGTACTAGGTTAATTCTATGGTCTTATTTTATTTCTGTAATAATTTTTTCAAGCCTGGAAAACCCTTGCTAGACTCAGTTAAATGTTGTGTAATTAAATACTTAATCGGTGGAAAGCGTTCTGCAAAATTTAATACAAATCTTCTGACTTGTTTGGCAATAGGCGTGTCATTGGTGAATAACGCCACAATGCCATTGGTGCCGTAAAACATCACACGAGTCAGGTGTATTTGCTTTTTCTCAAACAAACGCAATAAAGCATTTGAACCAATATCTTGCCCACATTCTAATGCCTCTTTTACCAAAGTTGCTAAAATATCCTGTCCTCTTAAGCCCAAATTAAATCCATGCGCAGTTACCGGGTGCATCCCAACTGCCGCATCCCCAATCAAAGCAAAACGATTAGCAATAAAAGTGGCTGCATGCACACCTACCAAAGGATAAAAATGTCGCTCACCAGCTTGGGTTAATTGCCCCAACTCTCCTCTAAAATCTTGCGTCATTTTGGCATTAAAATCTGCTTCACTCATATCAATTATTGCCTGAGATTGCTCTGTTTTTACTGTCAACACCACTGAAGATTCGTTACCTATCATTGGCAACAACGCCAAAGTTTGCCCATAATCAAAACGCTCTAAAGCAATATTTTGATGACTTTTTTCATGCTTCATCTTAGTCACAACCATCACCTTGGAAAAATCTTTCATTGTCGATGGAATGCCAACTTTACGGCGAATACCCGAAAAACGACTGTCTGCTGCAATCACTAATTTTGTCTCAATCGTTGATTTGTCTGCAAAAATTACCTTGGAATGCGATTCACAATAATTCACATCCTTTACCATTGCATCAGTCATTATTGTTATATTATCTGCTTGTGATACACGCTGATACAACGCCTGTCGTATCTGATAATTCGGCACTAAATAACCCAAGGCTTCAATACCTGATGTCTCACTTTTGAAATTTAATAACGACGATGAATCACCGTCAAATACTTTAGCCTCTTTAAGTAAAGACACTTCATCCTGATCCACCAACGCCCAAACCCCCAACTTGGTCAAAGTATTCAACGATTGATGTGTTAACGCAATCTCCCTGCCGTCATAAGTCGGCTTAGAAATTGCTTCTAAATTAGACCTTTCCACCACCAAAACCTTGATATTCGCTCCTATCATCGAACAAGCAAAGCTCAGTCCTGCCGGTCCACCGCCAATAATCACAATATCGTAGTTAGTTTGCATTTTATTAGTTATTTTTAGAGATAATGGTAGGTATTATAACGACCAAGCGTCTGTTAATTGCAATTTATGCACTTGCCCAACCTTTTACTTTCTGAATTTTTAGACCAGTATTTTGCTTTTTTATTTGACTTTTTAACCCCTTTACCTACTCGATACATCTGCGCAACTTCGCGTTGTGCAATACGATGCCCTGCTCTTGCAGCAGCAAGAGTAAAATTATAAGCCTTGATTAGATTTTTACCAACCCCTTGCCCTTTTTGATAATGTCGTGCAATGTCCAAATAAGCGTCTAAATTACCTTGTTTAACCGACTTTTGGTAAAAAATATGCGATTGGCGGTAATCTTTCTCAACCCCCAAACCTTGATCATACAAACTTGCCAAGATATAAGCCACTTTATCATTTCCATTGTCATAGGATTTTTTATACCAATCAAAAGAGATCTCGTAATTAGGTACGATATCTTGCAAAACCAACCAACCTAACTGATATTGTGCGTCTGCATTGTCTTGTTCGGCACTTTTTAACAGCCAAGGTTTTGCTTTTTCAATATTATCTTCTTTTAAATAATCGCTGGCAATGCGATATTGTGCATCTGCATTACCCGATTTTGCAGCCATCAAAAACCATTTATTCGCCTTTTTTAAATCTTTTTTAGTGCCCTTACCTTGTTCATAAAATTCAGCTAAATTTTGTTGTGCATCTGCATAATTTTGGTCTGCAGATTTTTTAATCCACCTAAAGGCAATATTAAAATCACGCTTACCTCCAATCCCTAAATAATACATAGTGCCAAGATAATATTGTGCTTTGGCACTATTACTGTGAGCAGATTTTCTCAGTAGTTCGATTCCTTTTTTATCATTTTGCTTAACCCCCTTGCCCTGTATATACATTAAACCTAATGCAGTTTGTGCATTGATATTATCTAATTTAGCTGCATGGGAGAATAGTTTAAATGCCTTATTATAATTTTGTTCAACTGTCATACCATAAAAATAATCTTTACCTTGCTCGTAAATATCTTCTTTAGCTAATATTAAATAACTAAACAACAGCAATAATAATAATATTTTTTTCATAGTGTGAATTGTATATGAGAATGGTATTGCAGGCAATAAAAAACCACCCCAAAGGGTGGTTTTTTTAGCGATTGCTGAATTTAATCAGCAACTAACAAAACTGAAAATTACTTAGCAGTGTTATTGTTAGAGGCGCCTCTTGCTTGTGCATCAGCATAACCTTTAGCATATGCATCAGCTTGAGCCTTAGCGAAACCATCTGCTTGACCTTTAGCGAAAGCATCAGCTTGACCTTTGGCGGTTGCATCAGCAACACCAGTTGCACTACCGTCTGCAGAACCTGAACCAGTTGCGTTATTCTTGTTCTTAGTGTCAAAGTTCATGCCAAAATCAGTGTCATTCAACCAGTTGTTGCCGCCCTTAAATGGACCCCAGTTTTGAGCACCATTGAAAGGTCCTGCGTTAGAACCGCCATTGAAAGGACCCCAGTTATTACCACCAGTCATAGGACCCCAGTTAGAGCCGCCATTCATAGGGCCGAAGTTTGAACCTGAATCAAAAGGACCCCAGTTGTTAGCGCCACCCCAGTTATTGCCATTATAGCCATTAGAACCGTTGTTAAAGAAAGCCGAAGCTGATGTTGCTGCTACTAGAGCAGTAATTGCGATAATTTTTTTCATAGTATTCTCCCAAAATGAAATTTAACACATCGTTATTGATATGCTTTGATTTGCGTCAAGTATTTGCCTGACAAGTGCATATTATACGGTAACCATATCGAAAGTCAACTCTATATTAGAATATAATAATATTATAATATATAAGCCCTTACTATAAAAGGGTTTAAAAGAGACCTTTGCATAAATATGAATAATCATCAAAACGCCATCTTTCATCAAATTACAAACTTTTTAAAAACACCCTTAGCCCTGCTAGGAGTGGATTTAAAAAATTTCCAATTTAATAAAATCTGTCATTTTGCTAATCATCCCTATTTATGCAAAGGTCTCTAAAAGATAAAAAAAATTTAAACAAAATAAAAAAGTCATCTAATTCAGATGGACTCTTTAAAATTTGGTAGTCGCGAGTGAATTCGAATCACCGACCCCTACCATGTCAAGGTAGTGCTCTAACCAACTGAGCTACGCGACTAAAAATAGGTAATTATAAAGGGTTTTAAAAACAAGTTTTAATAATTTCTTGAATTTCACTGGCTGCTTGATAAGGATTGATAGCATTTTTAATCGGGCGACCAACAACAATATAATCTGATCCTGATTTAAATGCAGTTGCCACATCAACCACGCGTTTTTGGTCATCATCATTTGCCACGGGGCGAATACCTGGTGTTACCGCAATCAGTTTGTTATCTACAAATTCACGCAAAAATGGCACTTCTAAACCCGAAGACACTACGCCATCACAGCCCGCTTCAAAGGCGCGTTTGGCACGAGAAATTACCAAATCTTGCACATCACACTTAAAGCCTAAATCATCTAAATCACCCCTATCAAGACTGGTTAATGCAGTTACAGCAAGGATTTTAAGGTCGCCTTTATTCTCAGCTGCCTTTTCCATTAACGCTTGGTTGCCGTGAATGGTAGCAAAAGTTGCACCATAATCACTCAAACGACTAATTGTTCTACCTACTGTCTCTGGCACATCAAAAAACTTTAAATCTACAAAAACTTTTTTATCTTGTGCAATTAACCAATCCATCAACTGAAAATATTGCCCTGTCATCAGCAATTCCATACCGATTTTGTAAAAAGTCACATTATCATCAAGTTGCTTTACCAGCTCCTTAGCCTTCCCTATTTCTGGCACATCTAATGCAAAAATTAGCCTATCTTTCGGCTTAATGTCTTTTGTTTTCATGTTTTTTTCCTTTTAAAAAATACTCACACCCGGATATCTATTCTCATTCGCATCCAATGTTTTGATTGCATTATGTTTTTTTCACGCCTTTCCCAAATGCCAAAAAGACACCTGAGACCTTTGCATAAATATGAATAATCATCAAAACGCCATCTTTCATCAAATTACAAACTTTTTAAAAACACCCTTAGCCCTGCTAGGAGTGGATTTAAAAAATTTCCAATTTAATAAAATCTGTCATTTTGCTAATCATCCCTATTTATGCAAAGGTCTCACCTAAATTATACTGTGCTTTTGCTTACTCTTGATTGGCAGATTTTTCATATTACTCAAATTCCTGCCCAAAATCTTCATACGCTAAGCCTGATGTGTGTCGACCTTCAGCATCACCCTTCTGAGCCAATGTTAGTGTTTGTTGACAATCTTTCACAAATAATAGGTAATTTTATCTTGATTTTATCCCGCAATGATACGATAATGTATAAATGCCTTCGTAGCTCAGCTGGATAGAGCAGCCGCCTCCTAAGTGGCAGGTCAGAGGTTCGAATCTTCTCGAGGGCACCATTTTTCATAATCTGAGACCTTTGCATAAATAGGGATGATTAGCAAAATGACAGATTTTATTAAATTGGAAATTTTTTAAATCCACTCCTAGCAGGGCTAAGGGTGTTTTTAAAAAGTTTGTAATTTGATGAAAGATGGCGTTTTGATGATTATTCATATTTATGCAAAGGTCTCAATCTATTAATAAATAACCTTTAAGGTATAATTAATTATTTAACTGGATTTTCTTATGCATCAAGGTCAATGTTTGTGTGGTAAGGTGAAATTTCAAATTGCACAGAAAATTACGGATATTATTATGTGTCATTGCAGTGAATGTAGGCGTGTGCAAGGTAGTGCATTTGCCACTAATGGTAATGTAGAGAATAAAAATTTTAAATTTTTAAAGGGTGAGAGTAATTTGACTGAGTTTAAAGAAAATGACAATAAAAGTCGGTTCTTTTGTCAATCTTGCGGTGCACCAATTATGGCAAAACTTAAAAGCAACCCTGACTATATAAGAGTAAGGCTAGGCACAATGACCACTGAAGTAAGTGAATCTATTGAAAAACATATTTTTGTCAAATCAAAGGCAAACTGGGATACTATCTGTGATGATATTCCGCAACACAAGGAGTGGTAAATGAGTGGTAATAGTGTCGGTAAATTATTCACAGTAACAACTGCTGGCGAGTCGCATGGTGAGGCGTTGGTAGGTATTGTTGACGGCTGCCCGCCAGGGTTGATGCTTTGTGAAGCGGATTTACAAGGAGATTTGGATTTAAGGAAACCTGGCACCTCTCGTCATACAACGCAACGCCGTGAAGCTGATTTGGTGAAAATTTTATCGGGTACTTTTGAGGGTGAAACCATGGGGACGCCGATTGCACTCATTATTCAAAACACTGATCAGCGTTCTAAGGATTATAGTAATATTGCCAATACTTTTCGTCCTGGTCACGCAGATTACACTTATCAGCAAAAGTATGGTGTGCGTGATTATCGTGGTGGTGGTCGCTCTTCTGCTCGCGAGACTGCAATGCGAGTGGCGTGTGGCGGTATTGCTAAAAAATATTTAAAACAAGAATTTGGGATTGAGATTAAAGGCTATCTCGCACAACTTGGCCCAATTAAAATGGAAACATTGGATTGGAACGAGATTCATAACAATCCATTTTTTTGCCCTGATGTTAGTAAAATTACCGAACTTGAAAATTATATGGATGCACTGAGAAAAGCAGGTGATTCTATCGGTGCACGCATTAATATTGTTGCTACAAATATGCCAGTAGGATTGGGTGAGCCAATTTTTGACAGGCTAGAAGCCGATGTGGCACATTCAATGATGAGCATTAATGCGGTTAAGGGTGTGGAAATTGGGGCTGGTTTTGATTCTATCACTCAAAAAGGTACTGAGCACCGTGACAAAATCAGCACCAAAGGTTTTGAGTCAAATAATGCAGGTGGTACGCTCGGTGGCATTAGTTCTGGACAGGATTTATTGGTGTCGATCGCCCTCAAACCCACTTCAAGTTTGCGTTTGCCAATTGATAGTATTAATGTAGAGGGTAAACTGGCAGAAGTAATCACTACCGGTCGTCATGATCCTTGTGTGGGTATTCGTGCCACACCAATTGCTGAAGCAATGTTGGCAATCACATTGATGGACCATGTATTGCGTCATCGTGGACAAAATGCAAGGGTCAAATCATCAACGCCCATTGTGCCAGCCAAAAAATAAACCATTAACCACTCAACCCAAGGAAATTATGCTGTTCTCGCTTATCCATAAGTATCTCTCTACCCATCCAAAAAACGACCTTTTATCGGGCTTAACCGTTGCCCTCGCCTTAGTGCCTGAGGCCGTTGCCTTTGCTCTACTCGCTGGCGTTTCTCCATTAGTGGGTTTATACGCTGCTTTCACTATTGGCTTGGTAACTTCTATTGTCGGCGGTCGTCCAGGGATGATTTCTGGTGCCACAGGTGCAATTGCTGTGGTAATTGGCACTTTAGTGGCTGTACATGGAGTGGAATATTTGTTTGCCGCTGTAGTGCTAACAGGTTTGTTACAAATCGCATTCGGTGCACTTAAATTGGGTAAATTCATTCGCCTTGTACCACACCCAGTTTTTTTGGGCTTTGTAAACGGTATCGCAATGGTGATTTTCATCGGACAAATCAAACAATTTAAAGTAGGTGATGCCTGGATTACAGGTGAACCACTAATGATTATGCTGGCTATTATCATTGCAACAATGGCAATTATTCAATTCCTGCCCAAATTCACCAAAGCTGTACCTGAAATTTTAGTTGCCGTGATTGTCGGCAGTTTGGCGGTTATTTGGCTTGGGTTGGATACGCGCACAGTTGGTGATGTCGCTTCTATTAAAGGAGGGTTGCCTGCTTTTCATATTCCTGATGTGGCATTCAATTTAGAAACCCTAATGATTATTTTCCCTTATGCACTAACCATGGCGTTGGTGGGCTTGATTGAAAGCCTATTAACCCTAAATCTTGTAGATGACCTCACAGAAACCACAGGTCAGCCTAACCGTGAAAGCGTGGGGCAAGGCGCTGCCAACCTTGTTACGGGTTTATTCGGAGGTATGGGTGGTTGTGCGATGGTGGGGCAAAGTATTATCAATGTCAAGTCAGGCGGTCGTGGTCGCCTTTCGGGTATCGTGGCTTCCGTTGCACTGCTATTATTTATCCTTTATTTATCTGAATATATCGAAATGATTCCAATTGCCGTGCTGATTGGGGTGATGATGATGGTGGTTATTGGTACATTTGAGTGGTGTACACTCAGTTTGTTTGGAAAAATACCTGTATTAGATATCATTACAGGTATTTCAGTGGCAGTGATTACCGTTTTGACTGATAATTTGGCACTTGCAGTGATTGTTGGTGTGATTTTATCTGCTCTTTCATTCGCCTGGGAATCAGCCAGCAAAATTTACATCAAACAAAGTCAAAATGATAAAGGCAATAATGTTTACGAAGTCAACGGTACTTTGTTCTTTGCTTCAAAAGAGCATTTTCAAGAATTATTCAACCCCAAGGAAGATACAAATGATGTTTATATTGACTTTGGCAACTCCAAAGTGTTAGACCATTCGGCCATTCAAGCCATTGACAAACTTGCTACCCGTTACACACGCGTCGGAAAAACCTTGCACCTGCAGCACCTAAGTGCTGAGTGTCATTTACTATTAAAAACCGCTAAAAACTTGGTAGAAGTTAATGTTTTAGAAGACCCAACTTATCATGTAGCAGATGATAAGTTAGGCTTAGCACTTGAAATTTTGTTTTAAAATCCATATAATAAAAATGACAAACTTGTATTTAACAAATATTGGAGATAAAACATGAAAAAAACATTAGTCATTATGACGCTATTAATATCAACAACACTCAGTGCACACGGTTATTCTCAGTCAAATTTATTTAATCATTCTATGTTTAATGATGACTTCTGGCATGATTTTAACCGTCAATTTCAACAATTTGACCATCAAATAAACAAACTAAAAAATGACACCTACGCCCTAAACGCCCATTCAAAACAGTATTTTGACAAGGGCACTAACAGCTATGTAATGGAGATTAAAACCCCAAACATTGATAAAGGCAACTTCAATATCTCTAGTGCTAACAACAGACTTATTATCAAAGCCAAACAAAATTCAAGTAGCAACAACAAAAGTTCATCAAGCAGTTTCTCACAAGTTGTCTCTATTCCCAAAGATGGCGATACAGATAATATCACTGCTGAGTTTAAAGAAAAAGTGTTAAAAATATCCATCCCAAAACTTAACAAACCCAGGTCTCAGATTAGAAAAATAACCATTCAATAAAAAATGAGAAATAAGGATTTCCTCATTTTCCTTTTTCGTCGCCCCAAAGCAGTTTGTGCAGTTGCACTTGCAGGCGTACATTAAGTTGGGCATCTAAAATCCATTGTGCCAATTCGCTTGGCATGACGGTGTTAAACACAGGGGAAAACAACACTTCCGCTGTTGCTTGATATTTGTTTAAAATCTCCACGCTCCAATCAAAATCAGCCTTTGAGCCAATCACAAATTTTAACTGGTCTTTAGTTTTTAACTTTTCTATGTTGTTGTATCGATTTTTATCCGACTCATTCGACGATGGGGTTTTAACATCCATCACAATTGACACACCTGGATTAATATCACCAATATCAATACTGCCACTGGTTTCTAATGACACCCGATAATTTTCTTTAACCAATCTATCTAACAAAATATGACAATTAGTCTGCGCCAACGGTTCACCACCTGTAACGCAAACATATTGGGTGTTGTATTTTTTGACCTTGTTTAAAATATCATCAATATTTAATAGGTTATTGCCTTTAAACGCGTATTCAGTATCACAATAAGTGCATCGCAATGGGCAGCCTGTCAAGCGTACAAATACAGTCGGTAGGCCAACTTCACGAGCTTCACCTTGCAAAGAATAAAAAATTTCATTAATATTAAGCTCAATATTCATAATGCACGAGAAAATTTTCTAAAGGATTTGATGATTTCATAAATTAATACAACTTGTAATATTTTATAGAGACCTTTGCATAAATAGGGATGATTAGCAAAATGACAGATTTTATTAAATTGGAAATTTTTTAAATCCACTCCTAGCAGGGCTAAGGGTGTTTTTAAAAAGTTTGTAATTTGATGAAAGATGGCGTTTTGATGATTATTCATATTTATGCAAAGGTCTCTAAATATTAAAAATGTCTGGCGATTGGCAGAGGTAAGTACTATATCCTCATACATAATGCGCTCAATGATTGCATGGCTTAAATCAAGGCTACCAATGGTAGCATATGCAAAATTCACGATATGGTGTATGCGTGCATTAAAAAAATTAACATTTTTAATAAATTTAGCACCAAGAAAATAAGTAGATTGCGTAAATTCAGCATTAGAAAAATCAACATCTTGCATAAATTTAGCTCTAGAAAAACAACTATTTGATTGAATACAGCAAGAGAAAAATTAGCATGTTGGGTAAATATAGCCTATAAAAATTAGATTTTTTAACGAATGAGAAAGATCTAAAGTCAGCGTCTATTAAAAAAATACAGTACTTAAAATCTTCTGTTTTTAAGCGCATATCAACTTGTGATACCTCTTCAATTAGGTAGTAAGTTTTATTACCTTCATCTAGAGGATTTCTGTAACAAGGCTTAATAATGAAACGGCATCCATTTTTTTTGGTATTGATAAGATAGTCTGTATAAAAATTAGGATCTTTAACATAAAAACGCAAATATTCTTCTTTACCCTTAATAATTTTTTCAACACTAGTTAGTATAGGACTCATGACAAAAACTGCCCCTGTTTAAGTGTTTTAATTTGGTTACGCACACCTGCAGCTTGTTCAAATTTCAAGTTTTCTGCAAAGTTCATCATCTCTTTTTCTAATATTTTTAGTTCTTTGGCGAGTTGCACAGGGGTTAATTTTGTCATAATTGGGGTGTTATACTCACCTTTTGGATCGGAGACTATCGAATCAGCGTCTAAAATATCAACAATTGGGCGCACTACGCTTTTAGGGGTAATGCCGTTGGCTTTGTTATAGAGCTCTTGTTTTTTACGGCGACTGTCGGTGACATCCATCGCTTTTTGCATTGATTTGGTAATTTTGTCGGCATATAAAATCACATGGCCGTTGATATTTCGTGCAGCCCTGCCCATGGTTTGAATGAGTGAGCGTTCAGAGCGTAAAAAACCCTCTTTATCAGCATCTAAAATTGCCACCAAAGACACTTCTGGAATATCTAAACCTTCTCTGAGTAAGTTAATGCCAACCAATACATCAAAAACACCCAAACGCAAATCACGAATAATTTCCACTCGTTCAACAGTATCAATATCAGAGTGTAAATAACGCACTTTAACTTGATGTTCATTCAAATAATCACTTAATTGTTCAGACATTCGTTTGGTTAAAGTGGTTACCAAAACACGATCTCCTACTGCAACGCGTTTGCGTATTTCACTGAGCAAATCGTCCACTTGTGTTTCTGCACCGCGTATTTCAATCTCTGGGTCAAGTAACCCCGTTGGTCGTACCACTTGCTCGGCAACCGTGGTGGAAATATCCAACTCATACTGTGCAGGCGTGGCTGAAACCAGCAGACATTGATGCACTTTATCTTCAAATTCGGCAAACTTTAACGGACGATTATCAAGCGCTGATGCAGCCTAAATCCAAACTCCACCAGTGTGGTTTTACGCGCCCTATCGCCGTTATACATACCGCCAATTTGACTGGCTGTTACATGCGACTCGTCCAAAATTACTAATGCATTTTCGGGTAAATAATCAAACAGCGTTGGTGGCGGTTGTCCTGCCTCTCTACCCGATAAATAGCGTGAATAATTTTCAATACCATTACAATAACCCAGTTCAGTCATCATTTCAATGTCCATACGCACTCGCTGTGTGAGGCGTTGCTCTTCTACCAATTTATTTTGCGTTAAAAGTTCTTTTTGTCTAATTTTAAGTTCCGCTTTGATGTCATCAATCATATTCAAAATTTTAGATTTCGGCGTTACATAATGCGTTTGCGGATAAATGGTAATGCGTTGTAAGCGTTTATATTTCTCACCTGTCAACGGGTCAAACCAGTAAATTGATTCGATTTCTTCATCAAATAATTCCAATCGCACCGCCTGCTCCTCCGAATCCGCAGGAAAAATATCAATCACCTCTCCTTTAACTCGAAAATGCCCACGCGTCAGACTAACATCATTCGGTGTATTGCATTTGCGATAAGCGCGACAAAATCTCTCGTTGATTAATAATCTCACCCACGCTCAAATGCAACAACATTTGCAGATAACTCTCAGGGTCGCCTAAGCCATAAATCGCCGAGACACTAGCAATGATAATCACATCATCCCGTTCCAACAACGCCTTAGTTGCACTCAAACGCATTTGTTCAATTTGTTCATTAATAGACGAATCTTTTTCAATATAAGTATCACTCGCTGGCATATACGCCTCGGGCTGGTAATAATCGTAGTAAGAAACAAAATATTCCACCGCATTATTCGGAAAAAATGCCTTCATTTCACTATATAATTGTGCCGCAAGTGTCTTATTTGGTGCCATAATCAAACTTGCTCGTTTGGTTTGTTCGATCACATTTGCCAAAGTAAAAGTCTTTCCAGAGCCTGTTACACCAAGCAATGTCTGAAATTTTTCACCCGCATTGATACCATCCACCAGTGTCTTAATCGCACTTGGCTGATCTCCCATCGGAGAAAATTGTGACCTTAATTGAAATTTCTTACCCATTAAGCAATTTTTTGATTATCATAAACGCTGAATTTTAACATTTTAAACACAAAGAAACTATGAACTATATTCTTTCAGACAGAGTTGGCAAAGTTAAACCTTCTGCCACATTAGCCGTTACCGCTAAAGCCAATGAATTAAAAGCACAAGGCATTCAAATCATTCCAATGGGCTCAGGAGAACCAGATTTTGACACACCAAAAAATATCCAAGATGCGGCAATTGCTGCGATTAAAAATGGGCAAACCCGCTATACAGCAGTTGATGGCACACCTGAATTGAAAAATGCGATTATCAGCAAATTCAAACGCGATAACGACTTGAGCTACAATAATAACGAAGTCATGGTATCCTCAGGCGGTAAACAAGTATTCTACAATCTGTGTCAGGCTGTGCTCAATACAGGCGACGAAGTAATCATTCCATCGCCTTACTGGGTCAGTTACCCCGATATGGTGATTTTGGCAAACGCCACACCAATCATTGTAGAAACAGGATTAGAACAAGATTTTAAAATTACACCTGAACAATTAGAAGCCAATATTACCAATAAAACTAAACTTTTTGTCATTAACAGCCCATCTAATCCGACGGGTGCTGTGTATAGCAAAACAGAATTACAAGCGTTGGCAAGAGTGTTGAGGAAATATCCACAAGTGCTTATTATCACTGATGATATCTACGAGCATATTCGTTGGGGCGTCAACAATGGCAAAGATGATTTTATCAATATCGTTATGGCGGATGCAAGTCTGAAAGAACGCACTATTATTCTTAATGGCGTGTCTAAGGGCTATGCCATGACCGGTTGGCGTATCGGCTATGGTGCAGGTCCAGAAGCCATTATCAAAACAATGAAAAAAATTCAAGGTCAATCCACCTCAAATCCATGTTCTATCGCTCAAGCAGCAGCATTAGAAGCTTTAAATGGTGACCAAGATATTATTGATACCATGGTAGCAGCGTTCAGTGAAAGACATGATTTCATCGTTGATACACTCAATGCAATTGACGGCATTGAATGCCCAAAATCACAAGGTGCATTCTATTCATTCCCACGCGTGGAAGGCTTAATCAAGCGATTGGAATTAAAAGATGATGTGGAACTTTCTACCTACTGCCTTGAAAAACTTAATATTGCTCTTGTGCCTGGATCTGCCTTTGGTGCTGCAGGTTATGTACGTTTTTCGTTTGCTACGAGTATGGACAATATTAAAATTGCTGTTGAGAAACTAAGTAATATTTAGAGACCTTTGCATAAATAGGGATGATTAGCAAAATGACAGATTTTATTAAATTGGAAATTTTTTAAATCCACTCCTAGCAGGGCTAAGGGTGTTTTTAAAAAGTTTGTAATTTGATGAAAGATGGCGTTTTGATGATTATTCATATTTATGCAAAGGTCTCATTTAAAAACCCATCAGGATTTTGACTTTGCCAACGCCAAGTGTCTTCACACATTTCATCTAACTCGCGTTCAGCCTGCCAGCCTAATTTCGTTTTGGCAAAACTTACATCGGCGTAGCAAGTAGCAATGTCGCCAGCACGCCTATCAACAATTTTGTAAGCCACCATTTTGCCCGATGATTTTTCAAAAGCCTTAACCATATCCAACACTGAGTAACCGTTGCCTGTGCCAAGATTAACGATGAGCACCTGTGGTTCGTCCAATGCTTGCAAGGCTTTCACATGCCCTTTTGCCAAATCCACCACATGGATATAATCCCGAACGCCAGTGCCATCAGCTGTATCATAATCGCCGCCAAATACATTTAATTTATCAAGTTTCCCAACTGCCACTTGTGAGATATATGGAATAAGATTGTTAGGCACACCGTTCGGATTTTCGCCAATCAACCCACTTTTGTGTGCACCAATAGGGTTGAAATAACGAAGCAAGGCAATATTCCAGGCATCGTCTGCCACAAAAACATCTTGCAAAAATTCCTCAATCATCAACTTTGAACGCCCATAAGGATTGGTGGCTGACAAGGGAAAATCCTCGCGAATTGGCACCATTTTTGGATTACCATAAACTGTTGCTGAAGAACTGAACACAAAAGTTTTACAATCAAAATCACGCATTACCTCAGCCAAAATAAAAGTCCCGCCGACATTGGTATCGTAGTATTTAATCGGCATCTCCACCGACTCTCCCACCGCTTTGAGCCCCGCAAAATGAATCACCCCATCAAAATTATGCACTTCAAAAACTTTCGTTAGCCCTACTTTATCCCGCACATCCACCTGATAAAAAGGAATATCTACACCCACAATCCGCCTAACGCGCTTCAATCCCTCCAACGACGCATTGCACAAATTATCCACCACAACAATCTTATACCCCGCCTCAATCAACTCAATGCAAGTATGTGTACCGATATAGCCCGCACCGCCTGTTACTAGTATTTTTTTCATATGGTATTTTATTTAAAAATGTAGTAATACTATATGAGACCTTTGCATAAATAGGGATGATTAGCAAAATGACAGATTTTATTAAATTGGAAATTTTTTAAATCCACTCCTAGCAGGGCTAAGGGTGTTTTTAAAAAGTTTGTAATTTGATGAAAGATGGCGTTTTGATGATTATTCATATTTATGCAAAGGTCTCTATATTATTAAATTAAAGGTACTGGGTTTAATCAAAATAAACTAAAATATTCACTATGAAAATTCTTGACCGTTATATTGCCATGACATTACTCATTTACACTTTGAGCGTAATGGGGATTTGGGTGGGGTTTATGCGTTGTTTAATTTTATCAATGAGGTGGATTTGATTGGGCAGCAGAATTATACGATTGTATCGGCAATTATTTATGTGGTTGCGGATTTACCTGCGGTGATTTACTCTCATTCCTCGGTAATCATTTTGTTGGGATGTTTACTGGGCTTAGGGCATTTAGCTTCCACTTCTCAGTTAATTGTTGTGCGTAGTGGCGGGCTTTCTATTATGCAGATTGTACAAAAAGTGGTGATAATTGCTCTGTTATTTATTTTTACGGTAATGTTGCTAGGTGAGTTTATCGCACCTGTTACCGAAAAATATGCAGAATCTTATAAAACTAAGTCATTAGGGTATGCCGTTTCTAATGTCAGTCGACAGGGTTTTTGGCTTAAAAATGACGATACAATTATCAATGTTAAAAAGAACTTTGGTGGTAATATTTTTGGCGATGTAACACTAATTAAAGTTAACGACAAATATCAATTAGACTCGGTTTTTTATTCTAAAAAAGCAGTATTTAATAAAGGCAATCTTAACCTTGAAAAAGCCAAACATTATCAATTAAAATTAGATGGAAAGTTGACAAATATTCAGTCTAATGATTATCAGCGTTATGATACTAGTGTGTCTTTTGACCAAGGGCTAATTGATTCCTTAAAGAAAGATCCGGAAGAATTGTCCAGCTGGGAATTATATCGACACATGGTGTTTTTGGATGACAATTATCTGGCTTCAGGGGCTTTTAAGGTGGAATTATACAAACGATTGGTTAAGCCGATTACTTTGGTGGCAATGCTAATGATGGCAATGCTGTTTATCTTCGGCTCATTGCGCGATGCGACACTCGGTAAGAAAATATTTTTAGGGGTGGTTATTAGTTTGTTTTTTGAATTGTCATCACGCATTGGCGGGGTAATCTCGTTGCGTTTTGACTATGACCCACTCTTCAGTGCCTCAGTGCCTACTATCGTGGCTTTAACGATTGCATTTTTACTATTGAAAAGAAAATCAGATGAGGTATAGGGTAATGACTGTCAATCGCTTATTATTCATGGTTTGTAGCTTTATTGTTGTATTCGATAACTTGGTATTTTGGGATAAATTATTCCAAAGGATTAATTTTTTTGAAGCATCTGGATTTGGATTTACAGTGGGTTTTATGGGTTTATTTTTTGCGATTTTATATATCGTATTGGTGTTATTCAGTAACAAGATTACACTCAAAGTATTTTTATCCATTATATTATTAGTCTCTGCCATTATTGGTTATTTTTCTAAGCTCGGCGTGGTATTTGACCAATTTATGCTCGCTAATATCATTGACAATATTAAAGAGCAGAATACCAAAGAAGCGTTGGAATTACTGTCTGTTCCGCTGGTAATACATATTAGTATTTTTGGGCTTGTGCCGATTGTATTGCTATGGATGGTTAAAATTAAACGACAGTCTTTTTTGATTGAAAGCAGAAATAGGGTTTTAGCAACGCTTGTAGTGGTAACAGTTTGCATTATGATGATTTGGGCTAATATGAAATCTGTCACCTATTTTGGGAGAGAAAATCGGGATTTGCGTTATTTTATCAATCCGTTATTTGTGATTAATGCCGGGTATTCTTATGTGGATGATGTTTATTTTCCAAGTCGTAAAGAATATTTTAAAGTGATTGGTGGTGATGCAGTTATTGAAGGTAAGCAGAAAAAAACTGTGGGTATCTTTATTGTTGGGGAAACCGCAAGAGCTGATCGTTTTGCTTTGAATGGCTATGACAAAGACACAAATCCGAGATTGTCCAAGCGCAATCTGATAAATTTTAGTAATACCGCTTCCTGTGGTACTTCGACGGCATATTCAGTACCTTGTATGTTTTCATTATTAGGTAAAGACGACTACTCGCCACAAAAGGCAGATAATCAATCTAATGTGCTGGATATATTGAAGAAAGCAGGGGTGAAAGTTTTTTGGCTAGACAATAATTCCAGTTGTAAAGGGGTTTGTGCTCGGATTGAAAATAGAAATATGCTCTCTGAAAATAAGTTGGATATTGCAATGTTGGATGATTTAAAAAATACCATTGACAAACAAAATTCTAATGTATTGATTGTGTTACACTCGCTTGGCTCTCATGGTCCAAGATACTATCGTCGTTATCCCAAAGCCTTTGGTAAATTCACCCCTGCGTGTAAAAACACCCCAGAAAAGTGCAGCCATGAAGAAGTGGATAACGCCTATGATAACAGTATTTTATATCGACTATCTGATTGATAGTAGTATACAACTACTCAAAGACAACTACACTGATAGCTTTGTCTTCTACGCCTCTGACCATGGCGAATCACTGGGGGAAAGAGGTGTATATTTACACGGACTACCTTACATTATTGCACCTAAAGAACAAACTCATGTACCGATGTTAGCGTGGTTTAGCGATGAAAAATCGGCTACCGTTGATAAACCATCATCTCACGACAATATTTCCCACTCTTTGTTAGGTTGTTTAAAGTTAAAACTGAGGTTTATAACCCCTCTCTCGACTTATTTAAATAGCATTTTTTCTATCTTCAGAATAACACCATTAATAACGAACAACCTATATCTTAATTGATAGACAATAAGTGCACTCATAACACCAACAACGATACCTGCTACAATATCCAATGGATAATGCACCCCCTCAAAAACTCGTACAAACGAGCTAATAATCCCGAAAGGCAATAGTATGATGCCTATTTTCCGTGTAGATTTGAATAGCAACAAAGTACCAATAACGGCAAATACAAAAGTCGTGTGATCTGATGGAAATGAAGAATCAGCAATATGTTCCTTTAAAGTAACGCCGATATTATCCATAAAGGGGCGATTATGAAAATACAACAAGCCAATGATACGACTGATGGATAATGCCAAAATCGTACTCAAAAAAGCAAAAATGGTTTCGTTTTTATGTTGCATTACAAAATATAAATAAACCACAAGTGTGATTAGTAGATATGGAAAATACTCGCCCAAACCAATACCAATTGCATCAAGATATTGATTTTTTCCTGCAAATGCATTAATATATAAAAATAGTTCTTGATTCAATTCACTCTCCAATATTGTGCATATTATATAGTTACCTGCCCCTTATTACATTATAATAACACAATGAAATTTTTAATATTACTCTTACTTTCCACCTCAGTACTGGCACTTAAACCCCACACAGCAACTTACACTTTGTCAGTGTCGGACTTTGAAATTGCACAGGTGAAAATAGCCTTACGCAAGAAGGGGGATGTCTATACTTATACGCTAGATGCACAAACCGAAGGGTTAGCCTTCCTAATTAAAGACTATCAAATTCGCTCAAAATCTACTTTTACCCTTAACCAGTTTGGGCTACAATCGCAACGCTATCAAAATTTTGAACGCGATGGTAACCAAGTCAAAAAAGACATTGATATTTACTTAAAAAATGCAAGTTGATCCACTCAACCAAACCTTATCCATTAGCAATGCACTAGCAAAAAATTCAAATGAAAAGAATTTTTACTTGTTGTTAAATAACGGCGAAAGCATCGCCAAAAAATACTATCAACAAGTCCAGAATAATAGCAGCAACCTCATCCATGTCATTAGCTCAGACGGAAATACAGAGGTTTACTTCGCCAGAAACAAATACTACATCCCCGTCCTAATCCGCAACAAGGACTTCACCTATAAGCTTAATAGTGTAAATTTTAATTAAAATCTTTTACAAACCCTTGTCCGTTATGGTTAAAATACGCACTTAGTTTATGGCGGGAATAGCTCAGTTGGTAGAGCCCCGGATTGTGATTCCGGCTGTCGCGGGTTCGAGCCCCGTTTCTCGCCCCATATTCTAAAAAAGGGATTGCGCAAGCAATCCCTTTTTTGTTTTTGTTAAAAAATTAACTATTTTCAGCCATATATTGCAAAGCTTGGTAAAGGTATTCCACAGGAATGACTTTGATACCTTTAATGAGTTTTTTTGGGGTATTGGCTTTGGGGATGATGGCAGTTTTGAATCCGTGTTTTTGAGCTTCAGATAGGCGTTCGATAGCGTTGTAAACAGGACGAACTTCGCCTGTGAGTCCGACTTCACCGAAGGCAATCCAGTCTTTGGGGATGACTTTGTTCCTAAGGCTGGATGAAATTGTGAGCATTACTACTAGGTCTGATGCAGTTTCATTGACTTTGATACCACCAACCACATTAACGAAAACATCTTGGTCAAAAGTGGCAATGCCTCCGTGTTTATGCAAAATGGCGAGTTGCAGTGCTAAACGGTTTTGATCCAAGCCTACGCAGATACGCTTTGGGTTGCCATTAGCTTGATCAACCAGTGCTTGTAGTTCTATCATTAGAGGGCGAGTAGCTTCGCGGGTAACCATAACCATTGCACCTGGAAGTGGCTTGGTTTGATTGGATAAGAATATGGCAGAAGGGTTTTCCACCTGCTGCAATCCAGTTTCGCTCATGGCAAAAACACTGATTTCATTCACAGCACCAAAGCGGTTTTTAACGGCACGGATAATACGATAACGACCACCTGCATCGCCTTCAAAATACAAAACACAATCCACCATATGCTCTAAAATCCTTGGCCCCGCTAATGCACCGCCTTTAGTCACATGCCCAATTAAAAATAAAATGGTGCTGGTTTGTTTAGCATATTGCGTCAGTTGTGCGGCACAATCTCGTACTTGGGTAACGGATCCAGGGGCGGAAGTTGAACCATCGGTTGCCATGGTTTGAATGGAGTCAATAACGATAACTTTAGGATGTAATTCTTTGGCAAGTCGGATAATTTTCTCTAAATGGGTTTCGTTTAAAAACAACACATCTTCTTTAATACCCAAACGCACTGCCCTATCGCTTACTTGCTGTGCGGATTCTTCGCCGCTCACATATAAGACGGTATTCTCTTTGTTGATGACAGCCATGGCTTGCAAAATCAGGGTAGATTTGCCGATACCTGGGTCGCCACCGATTAATACTACTGAGCCATCTACCAAACCACCGCCCAAAGTGCGGTCAAGTTCCGTCAGCCCTGTGGTCAGTCTAGATTTTCTTTCAGATTTAATTTCAGAGAGTTTTTGCACTTTTGAAGGAGGTAAATCTTGTAGGCTTTCTGGTTTTGAAGAGGTAATCTTGAACAAAGCCACTTCTTCTAAAGTATTCCACTCTTTGCACTCTAAACACTGCCCTGCCCACTGATGACAAGATGCACCGCATTCTCGACAGAGGAATTCTGACTTAGTTTTTGCCATTTTTGTCCATTAATTTATCGATTTCTTGACGAAAAGCCTCAACATCTTGAAATTGACGATAGACAGAAGCAAAACGAATATAAGCCACTTCATCTAACAGCTTGAGTTCTTCCATTACCCACTCACCAAGTTTTTCAACAGGAACTTCGCTTTCAGATTGGGTTGTCAATTTATGCACAATATCACATACCGAAGTTTCTATCGCTTCAGATTCAACATTGCGTTTTTCCAAGGCTTTTAGCAAGCCAGAACGAAGTTTGTATTCATCAAATGCTTCGCGTTTACCATCTTTTTTAATCAATCTAGGTGGGTTTAAGTCCATCATTTCACGGGTTGGATAGCGTTCCCCACAGGCAGCACATTCTCTGCGTCTGCGAACCTGTGCCCCATTGTCAGATAAACGCGTGTCTAATACTTTGGTTTCATCGGATTGGCAAAAGGGGCAATGCATTATTTTCTTTAACCGTAAACTGGGTGATTAGCACAAAGCGCTGCCACCTTAGTTTTAACCGCATTAATGACGGATTGATTGTCTAAATTATCACAAATATCACAAATCATTGATGCCAATTCACTGCATTCTGATTCGCCAAAACCACGGGTTGTTACCGCGGGTGTGCCGATGCGGATGCCACTGGTGATGAATGGGGATTGTGGGTCATTTGGTACAGCATTCATATTCACAGTGATATGTGCATTACCAAGGCTGCGTCAACAGCTTTACCAGTTAAACCTTGCTTGATGAAACTGACTAAAAACAAATGGTCATCTGTGCCGCCTGACACCACATCAAAGCCTCGTTCAATAAACACAGTCGCCATTGCTTGTGCATTTTTAACCACTTGTTTTTGATAGAGTTTGTAGTCATCGCTCATTGCCTCTTTAAAACTCACTGCTTTGGCAGCAATAATGTGCATTAATGGCCCTCCCTGAATACCAGGGAAAATGGCAGAATTGAGTTTTTTCTCAATTTCTGCATTAGCTTTAGCCAAAATCAAACCACCTCGTGGCCCACGCAAAGTTTTATGCGTGGTGGTGGTGGTTACATCGGCAATGCCGACGGGTGACGGGTATTCTCCAGCGGCAATCAAGCCAGCAACATGTGCCATATCCACCATTAAATACGCACCGATTGAATCGGCAATGTCTCTAAAACGCTGCCAATCTACAATGCGTGAATAGGCGGAAAAACCAGCGATAATCATTTTTGGCTGATGTTCTTTGGCAAGTGCCTCTACTTGAGCATAATCAATCTCGCCGGTGCTTTCTTCTAAACCGTATTGAATGGCGTTAAAGTTTCTACCTGAAAAACTCGGCGCTGCACCGTGTGTTAGGTGTCCACCATGTGCCAAACTCATCCCTAAAATCGTATCCCCCGGTATCAATAACGCCTGAAAAACAGCAGCATTCGCCTGTGAACCGGAATGAGGCTGCACATTGGCATAATCCGCATTAAACAAGGCTTTTGCACGGTCAATTGCCAACTGCTCAATCACATCTACATACTCACAACCACCGTAATAACGCTTACCTGGATAACCTTCTGCATATTTATTTGTAAGTTGAGAGCCTTGTGCTTCCATTACCGCAACGAGTATAGTTTTCACTGGCAATCAGCTCAATATGGGCTTCTTGACGGGCTTCTTCTTTGGCAATTTCGTTGGCGATATCGCTATCTACTTTGGCTAGAGTATCAGATTTTTTGAACATAATTTTTCCTTTTTATTTGAATGGAATTATTTTAACGCACAAAACTAAATTAAAATAATCAATAGACATAAAAAAATCACAAACGCATGCTACATTTTGGAAAAATATCTCAACAGCAGTTCTTAAAAGAATATTGGCAAAAAAAACCCCTGCTGATAAAACAAGCCTTACCTAATTTTATCTCACCAATGCCTGCTGATGAATTGGCAGGTTTGTCCTTCGAAGAAGTTTTTGAATCCCGCCTAATCACTGGCTCAATAAAATTACAAAACTGGTCGTTACGCAATGGTCCGTTTAGTGAACAAGACTTTGCCGAACTGGCAGAACAAGATTGGACGCTGTTGGTGCAAGGTGTGGACAGATACATTGAGGAAATCCACGACCTCATTCAACATTTCGATTTTATTCCTCGTTGGCGTTTTGACGATGTGATGATTTCTTATGCAGCAAAAGGCGGTAGTGTTGGTCCACACTTTGATTATTACGATGTATTTTTACTACAAGGCAGCGGCAAAAGACGCTGGCATTTGAGTAGCAAAAATTGTGAAATGGATAATTATTTGGACAATGTGCCACTTAGAATTATGGACAAATTCAATGCTGAGCAAATCTTTGATGTTGAGCCTGGTGATGTTTTATATGTGCCGCCAAAGGTTGCGCATCACGGTGTCAGTTTGGATGATAATTGCACCACCTTATCTTTTGGATATCGTTCTTATAGCGCTGAAGAAATGCACGATTTCCTTGAAAAACCTTGCCCCAAAGAACTAGAAAATGCCTACTACCAAGACCCAGAATGGCAAGCCAACCAAAACCCAAATTTAATTCCAAAACCTGCCATCAAACAAGCGCAAAAATTACTGAAGATTAGTGCTGAACAATTCGCCGAATTTGTTACTAAACTCGATACAAACGATGTGAAAATCCTACAAGAATTTGAATACGACAATCCAAGCAAATCTATCACTTCACACCCTGCCAGTAAGGCTGCCTACATAAAAACAAATGGCAAACACCAAACTTTTCTCAATGGTGAACTTTTCAACAGGTCCGACCTGTTGAAAAATGGATAAACGATTAAATAGAGACCTTTGCATAAATATGAATAATCATCAAAACGCCATCTTTCATCAAATTACAAACTTTTTAAAAACCCCTTAGCCCTGCTAGGAGTGGATTTAAAAAATTTCCAATTTAATAAAATCTGTCATTTTGCTAATCATCCCTATTTATGCAAAGGTCTCTAAATAGTATGTCAATTTATTTAGTTTTTTTATCCATTATTGTCATTTGGTCAACCACACCCTTGGCCATTGTTTGGTCAACACTTGGTGCGAGCAACAGTTTTAGTGCTGCCTCTAGAATGGTAGTTGGGCTGGCGATTTGCTTGCTATTATTGCTCGTTAAAAGACAAAAACTCACCTTAACACCGATTGCAATTTGGAACTATATTTATGCAGGACTTGGCATATTCATCACCCTAAGTTTAGTCTATTATTCTGCACGCAATTTACCTTCTGGTATTATTTCTATCGTCTTTGGACTTACCCCTATCATCACTGGCGTGTTCGCATTGGTATTACTCAAAGAAACACTTTTTAGCATTAATAGGATAGTCATTGTTACATAGGTATGGTTTTCAGGTAATTTCGTCACACACTTAATCATCAATCCAGAGATTTAACCAATGGACTATCCATTGTTACAATAGTATGGTTTTTCAAGCCTTCATTTCTGTCAAACTCAAACAAATCAATGCACATATATCTGCTTTGGAACTACTATGCGCTTTTATTTCATGGCCTTATTCATCAATTGAGGTATTTTAGCGAAGGTTTGTCCTCTGTTAAAACTAAAAGCCACTTTATCCATTGGTTATTTAGCTCTATTTGGATCAGTTATCGGTTTTATGTCTTACTATTATTTAATTCGCCACACCAGCGTTAGGGTTGTTAGCATCATACCTTTAATAACGCCTGTATTTTCCCTGCTATTAGGGGCTTTCTTCAATAACGAAACATTGACACTAACACAAATTAGTGGCATTGCACTCGTTTTGATTGGCTTAGCCTATTACGAATATGGAAGTAAATAAATATGTAACGCTTGGTCTAAGATCTAACTGCTATTTTTTCGTAAGCACTGGCGAATCAAATTTCAACCCTTCCCACCCATAAATAATAAAATTACGAATATTTTGGTGCGCAGTGCCATTTGAGTCGGCAAGCACTTCTTGGTAATATTGCCCAAAGCAATGTAGAGTTTCAAGCTGAGTAAGTTGATTGATAGCACCAAAACAAAATAACTTGGCACTGCCTTGGTTTTCATCAGCAGCGTTTTGCAAATCACCATTGGTAAAAGATGCAGATGTGTAGTTGAAATTATCATCAATCAGCGTCATTAGGTCGTTAAAGTCCATTTGTGCACCTGATCTTAACGCTTCTAAATACGCTTCTTGTGTCATAATTTTCTCCTATATTGTCATTGGATTTGGCTTGCTGGCATCAACGCCATATTTCTCAATCGCTTCTGCAACAACAGATGCTTCCATCTCGCCTTCATCAACTAAGGCTTTAAGTGCAGCAATTGTTACATAATTTGCATCCACTTCAAAGAAATCTCGCAACGCCGCACGCGAATCAGAACGACCAAAACCATCGGTACCTAAAACTTCATAACGACCTGGAATATACTTGCGTACTTGCTCAGCATAGTTACGCATATAATCGGTGGTGGCAATTACCGGACCTTTAGCATCGGCTAAACACTGGTTAATATAAGGAATTTTTGGTGCATCTGTGCTAAATCTATTTTCTCTATCAATGGCTTGTGCTTCACGGGTTAACTCGTTAAAACTGGTAACCGACCAAATGTTAGATTTCACTCCCCAATCATCTGCCAGCATTTTTGCGGCTTTTTCAACTTCTCTCAAAATTGTGCCACAACCCATTAATTGCACTTCTTTATTACCAACACCAACTTCTTTAAGTGGGTAAATACCTTTAATAATACCCTCTTCCGTACCTATTGGCATTTCTGGATGTGCATAAAGTTCGTTCATAGTGGTAATATAGTAGAAAATATTTTCGTGCTTTTCATACATTCTTTCCAAGCCACTGCGAATAATAACTGCCATTTCATAGGCATAAGTAGGGTCATAAGACACGCAATTTGGAATGGTGTTTGCGACCAAATGTGAGTCACCATCTTGGTGCTGTAAACCTTCGCCATTTAGTGTGGTGCGTCCTGCAGTGCCACCGATTAAGAAACCTTTGGCTTGCATATCGCCCGCTGCCCATGCTAAATCACCGACACGCTGGAAACCGAATTTAGAATAATAAATATAAAACGGAATCATTGTCGTATTGTGCGTTGCATACGAAGTTGCCGCCGCAATCCAATCAGAAATAGCACCCGCTTCGTTAATGCCTTCTTGCAAAACTTGCCCTTTTTTATCTTCCTTATACCACATTACTTTATCAGAATCTTCTGGCTGATAAAGTTGTCCAGAAGCCGAGTAAATACCCAACTGCCTAAACAAGCCTTCCATGCCAAAAGTACGGGCTTCATCAGGGATAATTGGCACAATTTTAGGGCCAAGTTGTTTGTCACGCACGAGTAAAGCCATAATACGATTAAGTGCCATGGTGGTTGACATTTCACGCTCACCACTAGACACTAATAAAGCTTTAAAAATGTCTAATTCTGGGGCTTTTAAACCTTCTAATTCAAAGGAACGCACAGGTAATGAACCGCCTAATTTTTGGCGCTGAGCATTCATATAAATCATTTCTTCACTGTCTGCCGCTGGTTTGTAAAAGTGCAATTCATTTACACCCTCTTCGGTAACTGGCAGATTAAAGCGTTCGGCAAATTTTGCTACTTGCTCAAGTCCGAGTTTTTTCTGCGAATGCGTGGTATTTTGACCTTCACCTGCCTCGCCCATACCGTAACCTTTAACAGTTTTCGCAAGGATAACCGTTGGCTTATCACTACATTCTTTGGCGGCGTTGTAGGCTTGATAAACCTTGAATGGGTCATGTCCGCCACGATTTAAAGCATAAATCTCATCATCGCTCAAATGCTCAACCATGGTTAATAATTCTGGATATTTTCCGAAAAAATGCTTACGCACATAAGCACCATCTTTGGCTTTATAGGCTTGATATTCACCATCAACCACTTCTTCCATACGCTTTCTAAGTAAGCCCTGTGTGTCTTTTTCAAGTAACTTGTCCCACTCGCCACCCCAAATAACTTTCAACACATTCCAACCTGCACCACGAAACATACCTTCCAATTCTTGAATGATTTTACCGTTACCACGCACGGGGCCATCAAGACGCTGGAGGTTGCAATTAATAACAAAAATCAAGTTATCTAATTTCTCACGCCCCGCCATAGAAATTGCCCCCAAAGATTCAGGCTCATCCGTTTCCCCATCACCAATATAAGCCCAAACCGTGCGTTTATCCGTCTGTTTAATCTCACGATGATGCAAATATTTCATAAAACGGGCTTGATAAATTGCCATAATCGGTCCCAACCCCATTGACACAGTCGGAAATTGCCAAAAATCAGGCATTAACCAAGGATGCGGATAAGAACTCAGCCCATCTTTGCCCGCTTCCTGACGGAATAACAGCATTTGTGCTTCGGTAATACGCCCTTCTAAGAAAGCACGAGAATAAATACCAGGGGAAATATGCCCTTGAAAAAAGATTAAATCTGCCCCCTGCTCGGCATCAGGACCTCGGTAAAAATGATTAAAACCAACTTCATACAAAGTCGCAGAGGAGGCAAAAGAAGCAATATGTCCACCCAAATCATAAGGCAACTGATTAGCTTTAACCACCATTACCATCGCATTCCAACGCACAATAGCAGAAATTCTTTCTTCAATATCAGCATTAATATTAGTGGCAATTTCTTTGTCTTTAGCAATCGAATTCAAATACGCCGTATTCACACCCGTCGGCAAATCCATACCTTCTTTATGCGCCATATCCATCAACTGATTGAGTAGGAATTTTGCACGGTCATCACCCTCAATACGAGCGACGGATTTAAAGGCTTCTAGCCATTCTTGGGTTTCTAGGGGGTCTAAATCTTGTGTTGACATAATGGCATTTTATTGTTAAATAATAATGGCGTAATTATCCCAAATTTACACAAGCTTATCACCTTACTTTACAAAATATTTTGTCAGTAATAATGAGGTAAAAAACCCACTAAATGCAAAAGCAATTTGCATAGTTTCTTGTTCAGGGTATAAGCCATCGCCGAGAACCCCCCCTGCGAATAGTGCTAATAGGGGCAATATATATAATTGAAAGGCGCGATAAAACAATTCACTTGACGAAATTTCCAAAGTAACAAAATCACCAGCCATAACCCCCTCTTGCAAAGGTTTATTAAAAACCGAATAATGCTCAAAGTATTTTGCCAAAATCCCCGTGCCACACCCACTACTCGCCGAGCAAGAATGACAGCCTGACGCACGATTGACTTTAAGTTTCATCGTTTGAGGCTGGATTTCAATCACTTTAAATTGCTCTTTCATTTAGAAACTCTTTATTTTTTTGTCTTATTTTAGCATTAAAAACTAAAAAATCCAATACACCTTTTTTCCACCTTGACAAGGTTCGACCTTGTCAAGATTTATAAACTCCAGTGTATAGTGCTTTCAATACTGTTAATTGTCATTGGTGGATTAGGTGCGTTGGTGGTTGATGCCTAGTTTTATGTTTACTTCTTGTTCGGCATTTTTGCTGATGTAGTTGGTGCTGTTTCTGCGAATGTCAAATTTATATTCAAGATTGGCGAAGCGAGTGGGTTTTCCTCTTTATCCATGGGTGTTGTTTGTTTAATAATGAGAGGTTGTTATGCCATAAATTTTTATAAAATAACTGTTTTTTGCCGTGCTTTCAGGGATGCTGTTTGAATTTTTTGGTTGAGTGTTGAGTGTTGAATGGTTAGTTGGTAAAATGCGGTTTTTTTGTTGTTGAGGTTTTGTTATGTTGATTTCATCTGGGATTTTTAAGGCTTATGATATTCGTGGAGTGGTTGGGAGTGGACTCACGCCTGAGGTTGTTAAACTCATTGGTTTGGCGATTGGTAGTGAGTCTATTGCTAAAGGCGAGCGAGGTGTGGTGGTGGGTCGTGATGGTCGCTTGAGTGGCCTTGAGTTAATGGATGCTTTAAAGGATGGGCTTAAATCAAGTGGTTGTCATGTGGTGGATATTGGTATGGTGCCTACGCCGCTGGTGTATTACGCTACTTATACTAAAGCGGCAACTTCGGGGGTGATGATTACTGGTTCGCATAATCCACCTGAATATAATGGTTTTAAGATTATGATTGCAGGTGAAACATTGTCAGGGGAGAGAATACAGGCGCTTTATCAACGCATTAAAAATAAAGACTTTTCTACGGGTCATGGCACTTCGACCAAGGTGGATATTGAGCAAGACTATATAGAGCGTATTATCAGTGATGTTAAATTAAACAAGCCATTGCATATCGTGGTAGATGCTGGTAATGGCGTTGCAGGCAATATTGCACCAAAATTATTTACAGCCTTAGGTGCAAAAGTAAGTAAATTATTCTGCTTGGTAGATGGCAGTTTTCCCAACCACCACCCTGACCCGTCAAAACTTACCAATCTTGAAGATATTATCAAACAAGTTAAAAGTACCAATGCTGATATGGGGTTTGCATTTGACGGTGATGGCGATAGGCTGGGTTTGATTGACAATAAAGGCAATGTCATTTGGGCGGATAGGCAAATGATTTTATATGCTAGAGATGTTTTAAGTCGCAATGAGGGGGCAAAAATCGTCTTTGATGTTAAATGCAGCTCAAATCTACCAAAAGATATTATTGAACACGGTGGTGAGGCGATTATGTCACGCACAGGGCACAGTTTTATCAAAGCCAAACTCAAACAAACAGGGTCATTGCTCGGCGGTGAAATGAGTGGCCATATTTTCTTTAAAGAACGCTGGTATGGCTTTGATGATGCGCTTTATACGGGGGCGAGATTATTAGAAATCCTATCCAAAACCAACAAAACTTGTGCACAAGTTTTTGCACAATTGCCTGACAGTTTCAATACACCAGAAATCAATATTCACTTTGACAAACAAGGTCAGCAGTTTGAGGCGATGGATAAATTGGTTAAAAATATCAACTTTCCTAAGGCAAAAATCACCACCATTGATGGCGTGCGGGTGGATTATGATAATGGCTGGGGCTTGGTGCGCCCTTCCAATACCACACCCTGCTTAGTGCTTAGATTTGAGGCGGATGATGAGCAAACTTTGGTTAAAATTCAAGAGGAATTTAGGGTTTGGTTAGAGGGGAATGGTGTTTCAACTTCAGGTATTTTAAATCATCAATGAGGCAAGTCCTAGGAATGCGACAAAACCAATGACATCAGTGATGGTGGTGAGAATGACACCACCGGCAAGTGCGGGATCGATTTTAAACTTGACTAATAAAAGCGGTAAAAATGCGCCTGAAAAGGCGGCGAAAATGAGGTTGACAATAATCGCTAACGCAATGACGGCACTCAGTAGTAAATCTGTAAACCATAGATAAGTGGCAACGCCGATTACCACTGCCCAAATCGTGCCATTGAGAACGCCGATAGCGACTTCTTTGCTCATCAGTACTTTAAGATTGGAAGCGGTTACTCTGCCAGTGGCAATGCCACGGGTAACTAAAATTAAGGTCTGCGTACCGGCGATACCGCCCATTGATGCAACGACTGGCATAAGGATGGCGAGGGCGATTTTTTCTTGCAAAGTGGCTTCGAATAATCCGATAAAAAATACTGCGATAAACACTGTGACTAAGTTTACACCGAGCCAAATACTGCGGCGTTTGGTGCTTTGCATTACAGGGGCAAAGACATCTTCTTCGCCGTCTAATCCTGCCATTGACATTACTGATTGTTCGGCTTCATCACGGATGACATCGACTACATCATCAATGGTAATTCGTCCAATTAATTCATTGTCTTCATCAACCACAGGGGCAGAAATCAAATCACGCTGTGCAAATAAATTTGCTACTTGTTTTTCTGAGGTATTAACAGCAATTGGTTGCAGGTCTTTGTTGATTAGAGGGGCGATACTTTGTTCGGCTTCATTTGTTAATAGGGTAGAAATGTAAACTGAGCCAATGTATTTATAATTAGGGTCAACCACAAATATTTGATTGGTGTCAATCGGCATTTCTTTTAACAAACGCAGATAGCGAATGACAGTGCGAACACTAACATCATTACGAACAGTGATAATATCAATATTCATCAAACCACCTGCAGAATCCTCAGGATAGGACAATACACGCTTTAAATGTTCACGGTGTTTATGATCAAGTGTTAACAGGAGGTTGTGTAATGCTGATTCGGGTAAATTAGGCACGATATCTGCCAAGTCATCTGTGTCCAAACCTTCAGTGGCTTGAACGATGGCATCGACTTCCATCTCACTTAGTAGCTGGGTGCGAACTTCTTCGCTTAAATCTTTAAGAATATCGCCTTGTGTGCCAGTATCAATATTGAGCCAAAGTTGCGTACGGTCTTTTGGTGGGACGCCTTCTAATAGACGAGCAATTTCAGCCGAGTGTAGATTGGCGAGCTGGGTAGTGGCTTCTTCATACAAAGACGCCTCCAAAGATATCATTAATCTCTGTAGGCAATCTTCGAAAGTAGTATTTTCAACTTCCGACATAGGTTTCCCTTAAAATATAGAGCGTTACTTTCTATGATTGTTAAGCTTTTCTTTGTGCTTTCTGACTTGTGCGTCTAATTTATTCACCATTTGGTCAATTGAAACATACATATCCTTGCTTTCTGCTTTAGCAAATAAATCTGTACCGCTAATATGAATAGTTGCTTCGGCTTTTTGCACATCTTTTTCTACTTCTAAAATCATATTAATATTAATTAAATGATCAAAGTGGTGTTTAATTTTAGATAATTTTTCTTCTGCGTGTTGTTTAATTGCATCGGTAATGTCAAGATGATGACCTGAAATACTTAATTGCATAGATTCTCCTCATTGTTGTTATACATTTATGTTACGAACGAATTGTGCCATAAACTCAACTGCATAATAAAGTATTTATTGGTTTTTTTAACAAATAAAAACCTTTACAAAAGTTATTTTTAGACTATAATTACCTTTTTTACATATTTAAAGATTCAGGAGATTGATATGGACGCAGTAAGCAAAGAAAGTAATGAATTAAGTGCAAAGAGAATTGCCTTGCAAAACACTTTTAAAATATTTAACGAAGAAAATGGCTTTAGCTACGAAGAGTGGGTAAACCCACCAGCAGGTCATTTCTACGAAAATTACAAGAGAGAATTGGACGATATCAACAACCAAATGGCTCCCCCTTTACAATACCAATCATAATCAATTTTTGATTGGTCATAAAAGCCCCATTTTGGGGCTTTTTGCTTTCTTGAGAAAACATAATGTCTTATTTAATGTCAAACTATGCGCCGCTTGAAGTTGCCTTCATTAAAGGACAAGGCTGCTATCTAACAAACACAAAAGGTCAGCAATACTTAGACGCTCTATCCGGTGTTGGTGTAGTTGGTTTAGGGCATTGTCATCCTGACATTACTACTGTTATTCAGTCACAGGCAGCAGAGTTATTGCATACTAGTAATTGGTATCATATTCAGCATCAAGAAACCTTGGCTGAAAAATTATGCACCTTGGCAAATATGGATGGAGCTTTCTTTGGTAATTCAGGTGCAGAGGCAAATGAAGCAGCAATCAAAATTACGCGTTTATATGCTCGTGCTAATAATATTGATAACCCAATTATTCTCACAGCTAACCAAAGTTTCCACGGACGGACGATGGCAACACTTTCTGCTACGGGAAATCCGAAGGTACGGTCAGGGTTTTCGCCACTAGTAAGTGAGTTTATTCACATTGATTTTAATGATATTGATGCTGTCAAAGCATACAGTGATAATGCTGATGTTGTGGCGGTGATGCTTGAGCCGATTCAAGGGGAAAGTGGTGTGATCGTGCCTAAGGATGATTATATCAATCAAGTGCATTCTATCTGCCAAACAAATAATTGGCTGTTGATTTTAGACGAAGTGCAAACAGGTATTGGACGCACAGGAAAAATGTTTGCTCATCAATATAACGATATTACGCCCGATATACTTACGCTTGCCAAAGGGCTAGGTAATGGCGTTCCGATTGGTGCTTGCTTGGCAAAGGGTAAAGCGGCAAAATTATTGACCGTAGGCACACACGGCTCTACTTTTGGTGGTAATCCTTTGGTGTGCAAAACTGCACTGACTGTGCTTGAGGTGATTGAAAGGGACAAAATTCTTAAAAATGTTTCGGTAATGAGTGATTATTTACTGGCTGGACTACAAGCATTATCCTCAGATAAAATTATAGAGATACGCATTAAAGGACTAATGATTGCGATTCAACTTAATCAAAATTGTGCTGGCTTGTTAAATGCAGCATTACAAAAGCATTTACTTATCAATATTACTGGAAATTCCATCCGTCTGTTACCGCCACTGATTCTGAACCAAAATGAGGCGGATATCATCATCAATACTCTTGGTGAGTTGATAGGCGAATTATAGCATAGGAGAATTGTATGAAACATTTTATTAACTTAGATGACTTGTCAAATAAGGATTTAAATCAAATCATTGATAATGCAATTGTGTTGAAAAAAGAACATAAATTAGGACAAATCAACAACACATTAGAGAACAAAACTTTGGCAATGATTTTTGATAAAGCCTCCACTCGCACCCGTGTCTCGTTTGAGGCAGGGATGGCACAACTCGGTGGACATGCATTATTTCTGTCAGATCGTGATATTCAAATTGGCCGTGGCGAGCCGACAGTTGATACTGCGATTGTCATTGGCTCAATGGTTGATGCTATTATGATGCGTGTGTCTTCACATGATGACATTGTTACATTCTCTAAAAATGCTGATGTCCCCATTATTAACGCCCTATCTGATGAGTCTCATCCGTGTCAATTATTGGCAGATATGATGACTTACAAAGAACGCAAAGGCAATATTCAAGATAAAACAGTAGCGTGGATTGGTGACGGCAACAATATGTGCCATACATATATGCAAGCCGCTAGTGTGTTTGGCTTTACTTTAAACATTGCCACACCCGTAGGTTATGAGCCTGAAAATCCTTTATTGACAAATATCAAGACTGTATCAATTTGTATACTGATGCAACCTTAGCCTGTGAAAGTGCAGATTTAGTAGTAACCGATGTTTGGGCGAGTATGGGACAAGAAGAAGAGCAAGTCAAACGCGAACTTGCCTTTTCCAATTTCCAAGTTGATAAGGCGTTGATGGCTAATGCCAATGCTGACGCCAGTTTTATGCACTGCCTGCCTGCCCACCGGGGCGAAGAAGTGAGTGCTGATGTCATTGATGGTAAACAAAGCTTGGTATGGAATGAAGCTGAAAATCGCCTACACGCACAAAAAGCATTATTACTTTATTTATTGAATTAGAGACCTTTGCATAAATATGAATAATCATCAAAACGCCATCTTTCATCAAATTACAAACTTTTTAAAAACACCCTTAGCCCTGCTAGGAGTGGATTTAAAAAATTTCCAATTTAATAAAATCTGTCATTTTGCTAATCATCCCTATTTATGCAAAGGTCTCTAAGGGTTAAATATTTTCAGGTTTGAGTTTGTTCATCGCTTCTTGGTAAAATTTAATCCCTCGTTCAATTTTCTCTCGCCCACGAGAGGTACGCCAGCGGTTAGTATCTCGTAGGGAATATACACAGCCGCAATATTCTTGTTGATAAAACGATTCGCGCTTACTGAGTTCCAGCATTCTGGACGAACCGCCCTGCTTACGCCAATTAAAATCCCAATAAGTAACGCCTGCAAATGGGTTGGTTGCTCTCACGCCGCAGCCGTTGATTTGATTCATATCTTTCCAGCGGGAAATGCCTAAAGTGGATGAGATTAAATCAAAGCCGTGGGTTTTGGCATATTCGGCGGTTACTTCGAAACGCATATCGAAACAAGTGGTGCACCGTTCGCCGCGTTCGGGTGCATCTTCTTGTCCTTGGGTGCGTTCGAACCAGTTGTCTTTGTCGTAATCTGCGTCAATAAAAGGCATGCCCAGTTTTTCGGCAAAGCGGATGTTTTCTTCTTTGCGTAATTCGTATTCTTCTCTTGGGTGGATATTGGGGTTGTAGAAGAAAATGGTGGTTTCAATCTTTGATACTGCCAAAGCTTCCATAATTTCCCCTGCACAAGGGGCGCAACAAGAGTGCATTAATAACTTTTTCTCGCCATTGGGGGTTTGTAATTTTGGACGCTCATAGCCCTGCAAACTGTAATCTACTTTAGGCATTGTTGCACCTTTTTTAATACTTCCCAAGCCGCTCGTTTGAATGACTCGTTGACTAAAATTTCACTGGGATGGTGTGTGCTAAAGTGCTGTGGTAATGAGGGTTTTAATGTTGCACTCATTAATAATACGGTTTTGGCATTGTATTTTTCCAGTGTTGCTGTTAACGCATTTGCTTGAATGCTAACGCATTGAATATCGGCTGTTTTCAACCCAATCGCACCCAGCATTTTAAATAAAAATACTTGGGTATTGCCTGCTTGGCAGAAAGAATGGGCGTTCTGGGTTTCAATCACCAAGCATTGGGTGTTTATTTTTGGCGTCGTTGTTGCTACATTAGCAGTGTCGGCGGTATTAGCAGTGCTGGATTTCTCAAGATAGAGAAAATCAGGCACACCCAGTGCTTCTAAATAATCATTGCGTTGTGCCTGATTCATATTTGTGGATGCGCTTTATCGGTCGCAACTAGAATTTTGTTGAGCCCGTTAATATACGCTTTAGCACTGGCAATGATGATGTCGGTATCTGCCCCTTGTCCGTTGACGATACGCCCGTCAGATTCAAGACGCACATTGACTTCGCCGAGTGCATCGGTGCCATGGGTAACATTTGAGACGGAATACAATTGCAAATTCACCTTAATATCAACCAGTGAATTGATGGCACTAAATGTCGCATCAACTGCGCCTGAAGTGTTGGCAGTAGCGGTTTTTTCTTGTCCATCAATAGTCAGTTTGACTTCGGCTGCATTTTGTTTGCCTGTTTCACTGGATACTTTTAGCGACACCAAACAGATGCTTTCGTGTTCTTCAATTTGCCCTTCCGACACCAGTGCTTGCAAGTCTTCATCAAAGATTTCGTGTTTTTTGTCTGCCAATTCTTTAAAACGCACAAACGCTTCATTCAAACTGTCATCAGAATCAAATTCAACACCCAGTTCATTCAGTCTGACTTTGAATGCGTTACGACCCGAATGCTTACCCATTACCAATTGATTGGCATTCCAGCCGACATCCTCTGCCCGCATAATTTCGTAAGTTTCACGGTGTTTGAGAACGCCATCTTGGTGAATACCCGCTTCGTGAGCAAAGGCGTTAGCACCCACAATCGCCTTGTTAGGTTGCACGATAAAGCCGGTTACGCTCGATACTAGACGAGAGGCAGACAGGATTTGCGTGCTGTCAATATCGGTGTCACAGTCAAAAATATCTTGACGGGTTCGCACTGCCATCACTACTTCTTCCAGTGAGCTGTTGCCTGCTCGTTCGCCCAAACCGTTAATGGTGCATTCAACTTGACGGGCTCCATTCAACACTGCTGACAGGGAATTGGCAACTGCCAGCCCTAAATCATTATGGCAATGTGCAGAAAAAATGGCTTGGTCAGAATTGGGAATGCGTTGCATTAGATTTTTAATGATTGCACCAAATTGATGTGGCATATTGTAGCCCACGGTATCGGGGATATTAATCGTGGTTGCACCTGCCTTAATGGCTGCTTCAATCACACGACAAAGAAAATCTTCATCACTGCGTCCTGCATCTTCGGGCGAAAATTCCACATCGTCTGTCCAATTTCTAGCACGGGTTACCGAGCGAACGGCTTGCTCCAGCACTTGGTCGGGTGTCATATTCAACTTCATCTGCATATGAATATCACTGGTGGCAATAAAGGTGTGAATGCGTGATGAGTTGGCGCCTTTTAAGGCTTCCCCTGCACGGTCGATGTCTTTATCCAGTGCGCGAGCGAGCGAGCAAATAGTGGCATCTTTAATGGTATTGGCGACGGCTTGAACGGCGTCAAAATCGCCCAGTGAAGCGATGGCAAATCCTGCTTCGATGACATCGACCCGCATTTTTTCTAGCACTTTGGCAATGCGGATTTTTTCTTCTTTAGTCATTGACGCACCTGGTGATTGCTCACCGTCTCTTAGCGTCGTATCAAAAATAATAAGCTTATTGGACATTTTTGTCTCTCCTGTTTGTGTTTGTTACTGTATTACTATGTTATTGTATTACTTGCGTGGTTTTGGTTGCCTGCCTTTCAGCAATGCAATATGATTTGATTACCTTACGGTAATAATCGTAACACTAGGAGAGTGTTTTGCGTGTTGTAAATTTTTTTCATCTTATTCATTATGGCGGTGATTATAAACTAAAGCCGCATCAACTTCTTGCCTTTTTTTTCAAGGCGCGTTTTTTACGCACATCAATCGTCGTAACAATCAAACCAGACAAGGCATAAATAAAGAAAAATGCAAATAAAATAGTGCTCGGATATAGAGTAATAATGACAATCGCTAAAATAGCAATCAATAATAATTTAAAGGACGCCCTACCTTTGAGATTAACCTTCTTAAAACTGTAATAACGAATATTACTCACCATTAACACACCAGCACCCACCAAAATAACCCAACTGGCAATCAGCAAATAGGGATCATAAACGGTAACCCCGATCATTTCCTTGGTCCACACCATACCCGCCACCAAGGCAGCGGCAGCAGGAGAGGGCAAACCTTGAAAATAACGCTTATCTTCAATACCAATTTGCGTATTAAAACGCGCCAAACGCAATGCGCCCGCAGCCACATAGACAAAAGCCCCTATCCAGCCAATCTTTCCTACACCTTCAAACAGCCAAAAATACATCAACAACGCAGGCGCTACACCAAATGACACCATATCTGCCATTGAATCATACTGCTCACCAAACGCACTTTGGGTGTTCGTCAGTCGAGCAACACGCCCATCCAAACCATCCCATAACATTGCCACAAAAATAGCGATAGCCGATTCTGCATACTGCCCTTGGGTCGCAAGAATAATCGCAAAAAATCCTGAAAACAAGCCAAATGTCGTCAACACATTGGGTAATAAATACACACCTCTTCTTGGTTTTTTTTCTGTCATTTTTACCTTCTCCCCATTAAAAATGCCCAAACTATTTGGGCATTTTTAAAGGTTGTTAGTTTTTGGCTTGATCAACCACTTTATTCTTTGAAATCCAAGGCATCATAGCACGCAGTGATTCGCCCACTTGCTCAATTTGATGTTCGCGTTGAACTTCACGACGAGCAGGCAATTCACCCACATTAGCAACAAATTCTTTGGCAAATGAACCGTCTTGAATTTCTGCTAAGATTTTCTTCATTTCTGCTTTGGTTTCACTGGTGATAATGCGTGGGCCACGGGTTACATCACCGTATTCAGCAGTGTTTGAGATTGAATAACGCATATTGGCAATACCACCTTCATACATTAAATCAACGATTAATTTCAATTCATGCAGACATTCAAAGTAAGCCATTTCTGGCTCGTAACCGGCTTCAACCAAAGTTTCAAAACCCGCTTGAACCAATGCCGTTGTGCCACCACATAAAACGGCTTGCTCACCGAATAAATCAGTTTCAGTTTCTTCTCTAAATGAGGTTTCTAAGATACCAGTGCGACCGCCACCAATAGCAGAAGCATAAGACAATGCAATTTCTTTTGCGTTGCCAGAAATATCTTGGAATACGGCGATTAAGTCAGGAATACCGCCGCCCTTAACAAACTCAGAACGCACGGTATGTCCTGGTGCTTTTGGTGCAATCATAATTACATTCAAATCCGCTCTTGGTTTAATCATTTCAAAATGAATATTCAACCCATGTGCAAATGCCAAAGTAGCACCTTGTTTAAGGTTAGGCTCAATCGCATCAGTATAAATTTGTGCCTGAAACTCGTCTGGCGCTAACACCATTACTAAATCTGCCCACGCAGTGGCTTCTTCGACGGACTTAACAGTCAAACCAGATTCCGCTGCTTTCGCTGCTGATGTTGAACCTGCTCTTAAACCCACAGCCACATCAACACCCGAATCTTTCAAATTATTTGCATGGGCATAACCTTGTGAGCCATAACCCAAAACCGCTACTTTCATACCTTTAATAATGTTTAAATCTGCATCTTTATCGTAATATCTATTCATTTTATTTTCCTCTTTGTTTAATTAATATTTAATATTCTCTTTTCTGACAAACGCCGGTAACGCCTGTTCTTGAAACTTCTAAAATTTTACTCACATCAAGCGATGCTAAAAAATCATCTATTCTTTGACTTTTACCTGCTATTTCAACAGTATAAGTATTTTCGCTGACATCAACTATCTTGCCCGCATACTCATCAATATGCTGGTCAATATCCGCTTGTGTACTTGGTTCTACATTAATTTTAACTAACATCAACTCGCGTTCAATATGTTCAGTTGCCGTCAAATTAGTCACCGTCACCACATCAATTAATTTATTCAATTGCTTAACGATTTGCTCAATAATATCTTCATCGCCAATACTCACAATCGTCATTCGTGACAGCGTTGCATCGTTAGTAGGTGCTACCGTCAATGATTCAATATTAAAGCCGCGCGCTGAAAACAAACCTGATACTCTTGACAATGCGCCTGATTCATTTTCTAATTGTATTGAAATAATGTGCTTCATACTAAATTCAATCCTTTATCATTTGTTGATGCCATTTCATCACGCCCCGCTAGCAACATCTCATGATGTCCTGCACCCGATGGAATCATTGGAAATACATTTTCAGTTGGGTCGGTCAAAATATCTAAGAATACAGTTCTGTCTTTTTGTGCAAAAGCCTCTTTTAAAGCAGGCATTAAATCTGCTTCTTTCTCAACTTTAATCCCTATGTGTCCATAACTTTCAGCCAATTTGACAAAATCAGGCAACGCATCCATATATGACATTGAATAACGCTTATCATAGAAAAATTCTTGCCATTGTCTTACCATTCCTAAGTAACCATTATTCAAATTAATAATTTTAACGGGGGTGTCATATTGTAACATTGTTGATAATTCTTGCAACATCATTTGAATACTGCCCTCACCTGTAACACAAGCTACATCTGAATTCGGTTCTGCGAGTTTCGCCCCCATCGCTGCTGGCAGACCAAAACCCATCGTGCCTAAACCACCCGAATTAATCCAGCGACGCGGCTTATCAAATGGGTAATATTGTGCTGCCCACATTTGATGCTGACCAACATCAGAAGTTACAATCGCCTCGCCCTTAGTTACTTCATACAAAGCTTCAATCACACTTTGTGGCTTAATTACTCCAGCTTTGGTTTGGTAAGCCATCGAATCAACTGCTCTCCACTCATTAATTTGCCGCCACCACGCACTGATATCCGCTAATTTTTTACCTTTTAAACCTGTTGAAAGTGCATTTAATGCATCTGTTACTTGCCCAATAATTGCCACATCCACACCTACCGTTTTGCCCACCGAAGAAGGGTCAATGTCAATATGGATAATTTTCGCATACGGACAAAATAAGTCTAAGTTACCAGTAATACGATCATCAAATCGTGCACCCACTGCAATAATACAATCCGCATCATGCATTGCCATATTGGCTTCATAAGTGCCATGCATACCCAACATACCCAGAGATTGTTTATCCGTGGCAGGATACGCACCCAACCCCATCAAAGTCTGTGTGATTGGAAATCCAGTATCGCGTGTCAGGGCGATAAGCTCTACATCGGCATTGCCAATCACACTACCGCCACCCGAATAAATAATCGGCTTTTTTGCCTGTATAATTAACGCAATGGCTTTATCAATTTGACTACTCTCAATCTTGATTTCAGGTTGATACGAACGCATATTAATGGTTTTTGGATAACCACCAAACTCAATATCATCAATAGTAGTATCTTTGCTAATGTCAATCAGTACAGGTCCAGGACGGCCTGTGGTAGCAATGTGAAAAGCTTTTTTAATAACAGTCGCTAAATCACCAATATCAGTAACTAAAAAATTGTGCTTAACGCATGAACGGGTAATACCCACTGAATCTACTTCCTGAAAAGCATCATTACCAATCACGGCAGAAGATACCTGTCCAGAAATCACCACCATCGGAATAGAATCCATATGTGCGGTGGCAATACCCGTAACAGCATTCGTCAAACCAGGCCCTGAAGTAACCAGTGCAACGCCACATTTGCCACTAACGCGTGCATAGCCGTCTGCCGCATGTACAGCACCTTGTTCATGACGCACTAGAACATGATTGATTTCCTTGCAAGCATCCAGTGCATCGTAAATATGCAACACTGCACCACCTGGATAGCCAAAAATGTACTCCACACCTTCGCTTTGAAGGCATTTAACCAATATTTGAGCACCATTTAATTTCATTTGCTTCTTTTAAGTCGAAAAAAAATCTAGATTATACCCTAAGGATGCCATTTGTATAGATAGGGATGATTAGCAGATTCTCGCTCTCTATAAAGAATTTTGCCAATCTTCTGAATAGAATTGAATTGGCGAGTTTTCAATTTCAAAAGTTTCAATTGCCCAAGCTTCTGGCTTTTTAAGAATAGTAGACAACAACCTGTCATTGAGTAAATGCCCTGTTTTATAGCCCTCATAATGCCCAATCAAACTGCCGCCAAGCAAATACAAATCACCAACAATATCCAAAATCTTATGCTTCACAAACTCATCTTCATAACGCATTCCATCTTCATTCAGAATATCATCATCAGTCAGGGCAATCGCATTATCCATACTCGCGCCCATTGCCAATTTTTTGGCTTGTAGCATTTCCATATCTTTCACATAGCCAAAAGTTCTGGCTCTTGAAATCTCCTTAAGATACGATTTTTGTGCAAAATCAATACTGAGTTTTTGCCCACTTTCTCTGACTTTCTTGTGATTAAAATCAATTTCAAGACTAACTTTAAAACCTTCATAAGGAGATACTTGTGCCCATGAATCGTTATTTTCCACTCGCACTGTATCTTTAATCACAAAGAATTTTTTAGACTCATTTTGTTCTTCAATCCCTGCTGATTGAACCAAGAAAATAAATGGTGCTGATGAACCGTCCATAATTGGCACTTCAAATGAGTCCAATTCCACTAAAATATTGTCAATACCCAACGCAGAAAATGCACTCATCAAATGTTCAACTGTGGAAACCTTGACACCTCCATTTTCAATACTGGTTGACAACACCACTTCATTCACAAACGCATTGTGTGCCTTGACAATTTTCCCGCCTGCATCCATACGCTTAAACACAATACCATGATTACTTTCTGCGGGAATTAGCGTCATATTTACCATATTGCCGCTATGGATACCGATACCGCGTGCTTTGACAGATTTTCTGATTGTTCTTTGCTTTATCATTTTAAAATTTCCTTCCCATTTCCTTGATTTTACTCATAATTGATGTTTTATTGATAGATTGTTGTTCTTCAAGCCCGCGTTCATCGTCATTAAACAATAATAAACCGAGTGCACAAGCGTATTCTAGTGATGATAAATTTTCATGTGCAGGAGGTAAGACAATCAAATCAGTATTCACACACCCAATTTTAGTTCTTCTAGTAAAACAACTCAACATTAAATCCGCACAGCCTTTAATTTTTACACCACCACCTACCAAAACAAAACCTGAATTAAGTGAACGATAAATTTTTTCATCTTCTAATTTACTTTTAATTAACGCAAATAATTCTAAATAAGATTCTTCAATCACTTCAACGAGTGAACGATGCGATAAGTAATATTGTCTATCGTCATTTTCTTGTTTAAATGGAATCAATTTGTCACCTATTAGAGTTTTGGCTTGCGCCCGTCCTTTGTATATTTTTAGACGCTCTGCCTCTTCAAAAGAAGTCTTAAACGCATTAGCAATGTCATTCGTTACCCTGTCAGAACCTTCTGGGATCACTGCACTATAACAAATACCGCCACCTTTAAAGACAGACAAATCCATCACTCCAGAGCCAATATCTACTAAGCAAACTCCATCGTCTTTTTGTTCTTGGGTTAAATACGGCTCACTACTTGCCATTGAACTGGGCACCAAATTGAGTGCTTTTTTGTCATTGCGTTCAAGCCCTCTTTCAATATTTTTGGCCTTTTGTTCAGAAGCAACCACAATATGCATATTCACTCCAAGCGTTTCTGCTCTTTCACCAATCGGATATTGAACAACAACCCCTGAACTGTGCTCATCTTTGTTCAAAACATAATGATGTGTTACGCTACTAATTAGTCGGCCTGCTTTTCCTGCTTTTCCTGCTTCAGCAGTTTTGATAATGCTTTTGACATCTCCTTCTTTTACTTTGCCACTTTCCACATGTTTGTGTGGGTTGACATTAAACACTCTAATGTCTGAGTCTGAAATATTCGTCACCGCGCCATCAAACTTCGTATTACAACTTAAACAAGCCTTTTCTCCCACGGCTTTAATGGCATTAGCCACTGCCTCTATATCAACAATTTCACCCTTGTGGACACCTGCAGACTTGCCTCGTGCTTGACCAAAAACTTCTAATCGTCCGTCCTTTTCATTCGCAAGCAAAACCACAATTTTACTACTGCCAATATCAATACTGACGATGTAATGTCCATCATTATTTTTTGGCATTATAAAGATTCCTCCACAAAAGCCAACCACTCATACAAATGCCCTAACTCAACCGTTTTGCCACTTAACAACTGCTTAAACCTCCTAGCATTCGGCTGCCCGTGATACAAACCCAAAATATGCCGAGTCATTGAGCGAATTGGCACCCCTTGTTCGCTCTGCTTTTTCATATAGTCAATGAACTGTAATAATACTTGTTCACGCAGCAAAATGTCGGTTTTTTTGCCATAAATCCGCCCATCCACCTCACTCAACAAATACGGCTGATGATATGCCACCCTACCCAACATTACACTATCAACTTTTTCCAAATGCACTAACGCACTATCCATACTATTAATACCACCGTTAATCCCAATCATTAAATGCGGGAAATCTTTCTTAATTTGATACACCCATTCATAATTAAGCGGTGGCACAGTACGATTTTGTTTGGGACTCAGCCCCTTTAACCACGCCTTCCTCGCATGAATCACAAAATTATTGCAACCCGCATTCTCCACCTGAGTAATAAAATTAACCAACTCATCATAATGCTCCATATCATCCACACCAATACGCGACTTCACACTCACAGGAATATCACTCACCTGACGCATCGCATCCACACACTGTGCCACCACCTCTGGCGTTTGCATTAAACACGCCCCAAAACTGCCCGATTGCACCCTATCCGATGGACAACCAACATTGATATTAACCTCATCATAACCCCAATCTTGGGCAATTTTAGCACACTGCGCCATCTCATCAGGCTCACTCCCGCCGAGCTGTAACACCAATGGATGCTCCGCCGCATCAAAATCAAGCAAGCGATTCTTATCCCCATAAATAATTGCCTTAGTCGTTACCATCTCACTCCACAACTGCGTCTCTTTCGATAGCAATCTATGAAAATATCGACAATGGCGATCCGTCCAGTCCATCATCGGTGCTACTGAGAATTTATGCGTCATTACAATAACATTAACTCAGGTAAATATTGAAAGTCCTTAATATTATAAGTCCAAAGCGTCGCTTTTGCCTTGATACAACTCGCCGCAATGAGTGAATCCGGTATGTCTAAATGATGACTTTTGGCGTATTTAATAATCAATTCATTTGCCAAATAAGATGAATTTTTATCCGTATAAAGAATTGTAAACTGATTAACAAAAGCCAATAATTTTGTTTTTTCCTTATTGTTTCTTGCGCCTACAATCAACTCCATTACACTAATAGATGACACGCAAAAAGTAGCATTTAAAGTAGAAAGTCGTTTAATGGTTTCTGTGTTATTCTTGGTAATTTCGATTAAAACATTGGTATCTAAGCAAATCATTTACCCTTGCCCCAAGCCTTACTTCGTAGCGATTTTTGGCTAATATTATAATCACTCCACATTCCCAAAACATCCGAAACATCAATATTGTTAGTCGTCGCCTCCCGCTCAATTTCTGTTCGCAATACATCACGAATATAAGCAGAAGTACTTTGACTTTTCCGCACCGCCATTTGTTTCACTTGATTGAATAAATCTTGTTCAAAATAAATCTGTGTTCTATGCATAACACCCCTCTTGTATTTTATACATCAGAATTATACATCATTAACGCTTAACTTTTTCTCAAATACCGCCAACCAATAAAACTCATTCGCAGATGCACTTGTTGTTGAACATAAACCCCCTCATAATTTTCTGCTGTATTTTCTAAAGGCTTGAATAGTTTGGTGAATGAATAAACCCTCAATAATTCTGAAAAAAAATCAATCGCATAACTCCAAAATCCCCAGCACTCCCCTGCTATAAATTCTGTTTTATGGGTTGGGTTTAAAAATTCAAAAAAATTCTTCAAATATTCAGAATTGTAGTCACTAGCAAAACTGCAAAGCAGTAAACCATAAAACACAATAGATAAAATTATCAATCCTCGGACAGGTTTCCACCAATTCAAGCCAAATTCATTTGTCCAATAATTAAAGGCTAAAATTATTCTATTTATACTCAATAACCCGTTATTCTTAAGTGTAATTTTTCTGTGTTCTTTCATTTCTTGAGTGTAAAAAACTAAAGCTTCTTGCTGGTCATTATTTCTTATCATTACATTTTTTAAGGTTCGGTAAGTATCTCGTTTTTTAGCTATTTCTGTTTTTTCACTCGTGCCAAATTGCCCAACTTCTATCTCTCGCTTCCATTGCACATTTGTATAATCCACTTCAGTAAAAATATTATCAAACATTTTCACTCTAGCAAATGAGTCTAACTTAATACTCTGAAAATCAGTTTTACCTATAGAAGTGTTGTCAATTTGAAATTTTTATTGTTTTTTATTTTTAAAATATTGATTTTATAAAATTTAAACTTGCCAATATTTCTAAAGTTAGCTCAACTTAAAATTTTTAAAATGGCAATCGCCAATATTTAACTCTGAGTTTTGTGGTAAGCGTAAATTAGATAATTCAAAGTTTTCAACATCCAAAAAACCAATTCTTAAATAATCACCTTTATCAGCATTACAATTAATTAATTTGAGAGATTTTAACTTTGTTTTGTTGTTTTGTTGCTCTTCATAATCGCCCTTTTCCACACTACGAATCTTTAATTTTTTTCCAAAATAACAGTTATCAAACAAAAAATCAGTTTTATCATTATGAGAAAGATAAAGTTCTTGATTATCTTCAAAAGTGCAGCCATTAAAAATTATTTCGCTACCAAAATTATTATCAAGAAAATTATTTTGATTGTCATTAAAAATATTTTTTTGATAATGGCATTATTGATTATTAATTGCCCTTCAAATTTACAATAATAATTAAATTGAGATTGTGATAAATCGTCTTCTGCTGAATCAAATACTACATTTTTTTTAAAAGTGCAATGAGCATAAATTACATTGTCTGTATTTTCTAGTAACTTGTAATCAAATAAAGTGCAATGAGCATAAATTACATTGTCTGTATTTTCTAGTAACTTTAATAAAAATGACATTCGTTATAAATTCAGCATCAAAAAATACTTCTTCTTTTAATTTAGACTTTACCAAACAAATGCAATCTTCAATAATATATGGGTTTTAATGAGTATAATCTCTTCTTTATCTAAAGCTCCTAGGTAAATGTGTATGCCTTTTAACCAAACGAGAATGTCAGTTTCTTCCACCTCAATATATGCTTTGTTGCATTATAAAATTTCATCTTTCTGTTATCAAAAGCCTGTGTAATGTCTTGATTGTGCTTTTTCACACAATCACCATACGACATCGTATTTTCTAAATTACACTTTTTCAACATTACGATATTTTTGTCTGTCATACATTTAGGTAATTTCCAAGAGCTATTTATTGGTTTCAAAAGCCTTTGTAGTCATTGATTTTATTTATACACATCACCACGACTGTCCACTTTTAAAATATAAACACTTTCTTTATCAGGATAATAAAAAACAACACGATATTTAGATACTCTCAGGCGATACATTTGTGGTGAATTTTGACCAACGATAGTTCTTATATCGCCCATTGGGATATTACAAATTGCTCTATGTATCTGCTTTTGTATTGCTGGTGTGTATTTAGCAAATTTCTTGACAAACTTTTTTGCATAAATAAGATTCATAAGAGACCTTTGCATAAATAGGGATGATTAGCAAAATGACAGATTTTATTAAATTGGAAATTTTTTAAATCCACTCCTAGCAGGGCTAAGGGTGTTTTTAAAAAGTTTGTAATTTGATGAAAGATGGCGTTTTGATGATTATTCATATTTATGCAAAGGTCTCATAAGTTGAATTTTTTCACAAATTCATCTTCTGTAATATAGTCATCCTCAGCCAAAATCTCTAAAATCTCTTGCTCGTCTTTAGCTTCTAGCACTAATTGTGCCTTTACACTGTCATTCGTTTCTTTTGCTAAATAAAGACTTAACCCCTCGCGGACAATTTGAGAAATAGATTTCTTGCTCACAAAACTATGTGATCTAGCTTGTTCGTAAAGCGATTCGTCAATAGTTAAATTCAATCGATGCATGGTTTTCTCCTATAAGTGATGTATTAACATATTTACATTATAATGCATTACAACTGTTTTTGTAAAACATCAACAACAAATGCAACACTCTGTTCAACCACGCTGTATCTATCACCACTAAAATATTGAGTAGTAATGCTACACTCACCCAAAATACAAAACCCAAAACACACAGTGCCCACAGGTTTGTCTTTTGTCCCGCCTGTCGGTCCTGCAATGCCGGTGATGGAGACACCAATATTAGCCGATGAGTTTTTGATAACACCTTGCACCATTTCTAAGGCGGTTTGTTCGCTAACGGCACCGAAATTTTTAAGGGTGTTTGCATTGACACCGAGCATATCCATTTTGGCTTGATTGCTATAAGTAATAAAACCCCTGTCAAAATAGACGGACGAACCATTTTCACTGGTGAGTAAGGCGGATAGATTGCCACCTGTGCAGGATTCTGCTACGGCGATGGTGAGTTTTTTTTCGGTGAGTAGTTGGATTAGTTTCTTCACTTTAGGGCGGCTTGGACAATTTCAAAAATGTCTTTTGATAAGTCTTTGGTGTTTAGAATTTTTTCTAATTGTTGCTTTTGTAAGGCCTTCAATTCGGGTGTGTGGCGTTTCCAGTGGTTGTAAACGGCGACTAATCTGGCACCCACTTGAGGGTTACTGGCATTGAGTTGGATGATAATATCGGTGAAAAATTCATAGCCTGCCTGATTGTGAAAACGGGTGTAGTTTTGGGCGAATGTGCCGACAACTGCATTCAGGCGGTTTGGGGTGTTGAATGAGAATAGTTCGTGTTGCATCAATTCTTTAATGACTTTGATATTGCATAGTTTACTGCCTGCTTGGACTGAGAAATATTTGTCCATTACTTGCGTATCGTCTTTGAATTCTTGGTAGAAATCGGCTAATGCTTGTTGACGGTATGGATTGTCGCTGTTTAATAAAACCCTGAATGCTGAAATTTTGTCGTCCATACAGTTGGCTAATTGAAATTGACTGTGTGCGATTTTCGTATCTTCGGATAAATAAAATAGGCAGATGTTTTTTAAGGCTCGTTGTCCGACGGCTATTGAGGTCAGTTTGTAGGCTTCGTTGGTGTTTAGTGATTGGTATAAATCAAGTAGGCGTGGCAAAAATCGGGTGCGGATTTTTTGGATAACTTGTTTGCGTTTGTTGTGAATATCAAAAACATCAATGATGCTTTGGCTGTTGTGTAATGCGCGCTCTGTTGGCAAAGTGAGCAATTCACAAACTAGAGATTGGTCGTCTGTTGTGTTTATGACAGATTCTATTGCGTTGAAAAATAGTGTTTCATCAACTTGCTCAGGATTTAATATTAACGATTGCCAAAGTTGCTGTGCGTTGTCCCATCGACTAAAACTGTCGGTGTCGTGTTGGACTAAAAATATTTTTTGCTCAAAAGTCAGTGTATCAGTGAGTTTAATTGGTGCAGAAAAACCACGCAACCATGATGGCGTCGGCTCTGAGTGTAAGTTTTTAAAAGTGAACGATTGTTTTTTGTCTTTGATTGTCAACACCCCACTTTCTAATTCATTGCCCGATTGGTCTAATAAGGCAAAGGCGAGTGGTAAGAAATAGTTGCCCTTTTGGGTAATGGTTGCAGTGTAAGTGCCGTCGTTATATTCTGTTGCAATATTGAGTTCTGGTGTGCCTGATTGTGAATACCAATGGGCAAACTGGGTAAAATCAAAGTCGTTGGCATCACGCATTGAGGCAACAAAATCGTCGATGCTGACTGCTTGTCCGTCATGGCGTTGAAAATATAATTTCATTCCCGCCTGAAAGCCTGACTCACCAAGAAAAGTGTGCATCATACGAATAATCTCAGCCCCCTTTTCATAGACGGTTACGGTGTAAAAATTATTCATTTCAATATAACTTTCAGGGCGGACTGGATGCGACATTGGCCCTGCATCTTCGGCAAATTGATAGGTGCGAACTATATCGACATCTGCAATGCGTTTGATGGAACGAGCGTGTAGGTCGGCGGTAAATTCCTGCTCTCTGAATACTGTTAAACCCTCTTTTAAACTGAGTTGAAACCAGTCTCGACAAGTAACACGATTACCCGTCCAGTTGTGGAAATATTCATGCCCGATGATAGCCTCAATGTTAATGAAATCAGCATCTGTCGCTGTTTTTGTATTGGCTAAGACGCAGGAAGAATTGAAGATATTTAGCCCTTTGTTTTCCATTGCCCCCATATTGAAATCATCAACGGCAACAATCATATAAATATCCAAATCGTATTCCAAGCCAAAGCGTTCCTCATCCCACTTAAAAGCGCGTTTTAGTGCCTGCATTGCAAATTCTGTTTTGTTAATATTGTGCGCTTGGACATAAATTTTTAAGGCAACTTCTCTACCTGAAAGCGTTGTATAAATGTCTTCCAAAACAGAAAAATCCCCTGCCACCAAAGCAAATAAATAACACGGTTTGGGGCTTGGGTCATGCCAAGTGGCTTTACCATTAGATTGACTGACTAAATTACCGTTACTTAATAATATCGGATATTTATCGTGATCGGCAATAATGTGCGTGGTAAAGACGCTGAGCACATCGGGACGGTCGAGATAATAAGTGATTTGACGAAAACCGTGTGCTTCACATTGTGTGCAAAAATTGCCACTGGATTGATACAAACCATTTAGACTAGTATTGGCTTCTGGATGAATTTTAGTTTGAATCTCTAACAAAAATTTTTCTGGTAAATCACTTAGTGTCAAACCCTCTTTGCTTACTTGATAATTAGGTTTTGTGCCATTAACTAAAATGGAAACCAACTCTAAATCTATGCCATTTAAGAACAAACCACCCTTGGTGTCAACGCTCAACGGGTTTTGATAAAAATCTATCTTGGAAGAAACAAGGGTTTCATTTTCACTTAACTGAAATTTAAGTTCTGTGGTGTGAGTTAAATAAGGACTGGGCTGATAGTCTTTACGATAGATGGGCTGGGGCTTTACTTGTGTCATAATTCTTTTTTTAATCCGTCTTATAGAGACCTTTGCATAAATAGGGATGATTAGCAAAATGACAGATTTTATTAAATTGGAAATTTTTTAAATCCACTCCTAGCAGGGCTAAGGGTGTTTTTAAAAAGTTTGTAATTTGATGAAAGATGGCGTTTTGATGATTATTCATATTTATGCAAAGGTCTCTTATAATTTATACACTAAATTTTGTTCTTTAAAACCTTGTAATTCTACTTGTTTATTTTTACTAAGTGTCAATACTTTAAAACTCTCACCCATTGCACTGGGCAATACCAATAATTTGACTTGTTGTGCTAATAAGGCGCGTTTTTTCTCATCTTTTTCAGCTAATAAATATTCGTCAATGCCAAGAGAAATTAAAAACATTGCTTGTGTAGCGTAACCTTCGACGGAGAAACCGCTGTTTTTTGCTTGGTCAGCGATATCTGAAAAATTTACCGAAGTAGTGATATCCTGTTCGCCGATATGTTCAAACGGATTATCATTTGCTTTGTGCTGATAATAACATTGTAAAGTGCCTGCACCCCGTTGTGGATGAAAATATTCATCTCGTCCCATTCCGTAGTCAATCAGCAACACCACGCCTTTATCTATAAAATTATCTAAACTGCTAATCCACGCCATCGCTCTTTCATTAACTTCAGTGGTGTAGCCTTGCTCAACACCGATGGGTAACTGCATTTTGTCGTTTCTATAAGGGGCTAGGAGTTGCCACATTAATTTATTATTTTGACAATTAACGCCTAATTCTACAAAATCGTTGTCTTTTTTAATTAAGCGTTTGGCGGGCATTGCATCTAAAACTTCATTAGCAATTACCGTGCCTGAAAAATTATTGGGTAAACTACTGAGCCATACCACCCTGTCTAACAATTCTGGCAAGGTTTTATTAATCGTGTCTTTTTGTCTTTGTTGCAACTCGGCACTGAGTTCCAATATGTAATATTTACGAGGTAGTTTATTCAATCGTCCCAATTCAAATAAAATTTGTGACGCTAAAATTCCACTGCCTGCACCGAATTCTAACAAATCATCATCGCCTTCTAATATTTGAGCACATTGCCGTGCTAAGCAAAACCCGAATAAATCTGAAGTTTCGGGAGCAGTGATAAAATCCCCCTGCTCGCCGAATTTCTGCGAGCCGCCCATATAATATCCTTTGGCAGGATAATAGAGTGCTAAATTCATAAATACATCAAACCCGATAGGCTCAGATTTTTGTATAATAGTATCTTTAATTATTTTTTCTAATGTCATCGAAAAATCATTTTATATGAAAACAGCACTTATTACAGGCGGTGCATTGCGTATTGGTGCACAAATTACCAAAACACTACATGCACACGACTACAATATTATTATCCATTATCGCAATTCAGATAAGGAAGCACGGGCATTGGCGGATACGCTCAATCAAGTGCGTGCTGACTCTGTAAGCCTTCTACAAGCAGAATTGTCCGATATTCAAGCAGTCAAAATATTAGCAAATTCTATTGATAATTTGGATGTATTAGTCAATAATGCGTCAGTTTTTTACCCAACACCAATGCAAAATGCCAGTGAAGAAGATTGGCAAAAAATTATGGATACCAATGTAATGGCGCCATTTTTCTTATCGCAATCTTTGTCTGCCACTCTGTCAAAAAATCAAGGGTGTATTATTAATATCGTTGACATTCACGCACAACGCCCTTTAAAAAATCACGCAATTTACAACATTTCCAAAGCAGGAATGATGATGATGACACAAACCTTAGCTAAAGAATTAGCTCCTGATATTCGCGTTTGTGGTGTTGCCCCTGGTTCGATTTTGTGGCCAGAAAATAAAGTAAAATTAAATGATGAGCAAAAAAATAAAATACTGAATAAAATTCCACTCAACAAGCAAGGTTCGCCAAAAGACATTGCTAATGCAGTTTTATTTCTAGCTAATTCCTCTTATATTACAGGACAAATTATCTCTGTTGACGGCGGACGCACATTAAATCAATAATTATGCTATAATACAAAAACTTGCAGCGAGTGTGAAAACTAAACTCGTTGAATTAGTAAAGAATTTGATGTTTTGGGTGCAAGACGAAACATCGTAAAAGCAACATATTGAGACCTTTGCATAAAATAGGGATGATTAGCAAAATGACAGATTTTATTAAATTGGAAATTTTTTAAATCCACTCCTAGCAGGGCTAAGGGTGTTTTTAAAAAGTTTGTAATTTGATGAAAGATGGCGTTTTGATGATTATTCATATTTATGCAAAGGTCTCATATTAAATTAATTGGCTTTCTTTGCCACACATAGAAAATATAAGTTTATTCGTTTTATAAAGCAACAAATAACAAGGGAGTAACAACCCAATAAAAACAGGATTTTGGAACATTGACACATCAAATAAAATACTCTAAAACTCAATATCAACACCTTGGTGTTGATTTTCTATGCGTGGAAAAAAGCCCTACTGAGACCTTTGCATAAATAGGGATGATTAGCAAAATGACAGATTTTATTAAATTGGAAATTTTTTAAATCCACTCCTAGCAGGGCTAAGGGTGTTTTTAAAAAGTTTGTAATTTGATGAAAGATGGCGTTTTGATGATTATTCATATTTATGCAAAGGTCTCCTACTAAAGGACTAAACCATGAATCAAATTTTAATCAATGCAACTCACTCGGAAGAGATCAGAGTTGCGATCGTTAAGAATAAAAAACTAACCGATTTAAATATAGAAACCAGCCTTAATCAAAAAAATAAAGGCAACATTTACAAGGGAAAAATCTCCCGTGTCGAGCAATCTTTAGAGGCTGCATTTGTCGATTACGGCAAAGAAAGACAAGGTTTTTTACCCTTTAAGGAAGTTACCGAAGCATTGCGTGCAAATGCAGAAATCAAAGGCGAAAAAATAGCCATCTCAGATGTATTAAAAGAAGGTCAAGAGATTATCATTCAAGTTGAAAAAGAAGAACGGGGCAATAAAGGTGCAGCGTTAAGTACTTACATCAACTTGGCGGGTGCTTATATGATTTTGACACCAAATAATGCGAAAAGTCACGGTATTTCAAGACAAATCACTTCATCTGATAGATCGGATCTTAAAGATATTATCAACAAAATCAATATGCCTGATAACTCAGGTTTGATTATTCGTACTGCAGGCTCAGGCAAGACTTTAGAAGAATTACAATGGGAAGTTGATTACTTATCTGAATTATGGTCCTCAATCAATATTGCGGCGGAAAATCGCAAAGCCCCTTTCTTAATTTATCAAGAAAGTGACATCGTTATTCGTACTTTGCGTGACTATTTAAGAGAAGATACCGATAGTGTTATTATTGACGATTTAGCCACTTTCCAAAGCGCTAAAGAATTCGTTAGTTTTGTACTACCACATTACTTGGACCGCATTAAACAGTTTGATGTTTCCGAGCATTCTTTGTTTAATCATATGGGTATTGAGACGCAAGTAAAAAGTGTGTTTGATCGCGAAGTGTCGTTGCGTTCAGGTGCAACCATCGTATTTGACCCAACGGAAGCATTGACTGCAATTGACATTAACTCTGCCCGTGCCACCAAAGGCGCTGACATTGAAGAAACGGCCTATAATGCCAATTTAGAAGCGGCAAAAGAGATTGCCACGCAATTACAACTGAGAGATATTGGTGGTTTAGTGGTGATTGACTTTATTGATATGACTTCCGAAGAGCATCGTAAATCTATTGAAAAAGCGATGGAAAAAGCCACAGATTCAGACCGTGCGCGTATCCAAATTGGCACTATTTCTCGCTTCGGCTTGTTAGAAATGTCAAGACAACGCCTAATGAGTTCAGTAACTGAATCAGTAGAAAAGACTTGCCCCTCTTGTGATGGGCGTGGCACAACGCCAACCGTTCCAAGTTTGGCGCTCAACATTCTTAGACAACTTGAAGATGGCTGTAATGCTTCCAATCATATGCAACGGCTAACAATTCAATCCAGTATTGATGTTATTACTTATTTATTGAATGAAAAACGCAGTGACATCACCCGCTTAGAAAACAAACACGGAATAAAAATCACTTTATTGCCTAATCCGTATATGCAATTTCCGAATTTTAATATTAATAAACAAAAAGGTGATAAAAAATCACATCATAAAAGTTACCAAGGTATTTCTAAACCGCAAAATACCCTTGCTGACAATGGTTTAAATGATAAAAGAGACATCCCTGCGATTAACAGCAACCATCCAACAACACGCGTGTCTGAGCATAAAGAAGTAACTAAAAACAAGTCTTCATTTTCTTTCTTTGAGTGGTTAAAATCATTGCCTGGTATTGACAAGAATAAAAAGCAGCCTAATAAAAAGCGTAATAATAGAAATAATAATAATAATAATAAAAATCGTAATAGAAATCGTAACAAAAATCAAAATCGTAATCGCGGTCAAAATAAACAACAAAACAATAACCAAAAACAACAACAAAATCAAAAACTGAAACCGAAAAATAACAATCAGCTAAAGCAAAATAACGCAACATCTAAACCACAAGAAAAATCACAGGCGAAGTCAGAAGTAAAGCAGGTCACTAAACCTGAAGTAAAAAAGGAAGCAAAGTCGCCAGAGGTTAAAAAAGAAGTAAAGAGTAAAACAAAAACAATAAAAAAAGCAGTTGTAAAAATAGAAAGCCCCGCTAAATCTAAGCCTGAAGCTAAGAGAGAAGTTAAAAAAGAAACAAAAACAAGCGCAGGCAACAAGGTAGATGCAACCCCTGACGCTGACGGCAACAAATAGGAATAATGTATAAGCTAGCTGTTTTTGGTAATCCGATTGAGCACAGTTTATCGCCTACCATTCATACCCTATTTGCACAGCAAGTAGGTGTAAAAGTCCAATATACAAAGGAATTAGCACCGATTGACGCTTTTACAGAATCGGCAGCTAACTTTATTCAAAAAGGTGGTATAGGCTTTAATATTACTATACCATTTAAAATTGACGCCTTTAATTTTGCCACGCAACACACGCTCAACGCTCAAACCGCAGGTGCCGTAAATACTATTAAAGTCGATGGTAATATGATCATCGGTGAAAATACTGATGGTATTGGATTAGTTAATGACTTAACCAAAAATCTTGGCATTGATTTAAGCGATAAAACTGTGCTTATTTTAGGCTCTGGTGGTGCGACACGCGGAATTTTACTACCTTTATTGCAACAAAACCCTGCACGAACAATGGTTGCCAATCGTACCGCTTCCAAAGCAATAGCGTTAGCCAATGACTTTGCCAAATATGGCAAAACTTGTGGCTTTGGATTGGAAAAAGTCAAGTCCGAACGGGTTGATGTGATTATCAATGCCACTAGTGCTTCACTCAGTGGAAAAATGTTAGACATTCCTAACAGTGTGGCAAATGGTGCAATTTGCTATGACTTAATGTATGGCAAAGCCACGCCATTTATGCAATGGGCAAAGAAAAATAATGCCTCAAAGGTGGTTAATGGTTTGGGAATGTTAGTAGAGCAAGCAGCAGTAGCTTTTGAATTTTGGACAGGCAAACAACCCAACGCTCAAGCTGTGATTAAGGCGCTAAACGATTAATGACCCATTCACTATTTTCATAGGTATAAAGAAAACGGTCGTGTAGGCGGTTTTCTCTGCCTTGCCAAAACTCAATCGTTGTGGGTACAATGCGATAGCCACCCCAAAAATCAGGTAGAGGGACTTCGCCTTTTTTGAATTTGCGTTGCATGGCATCAAATTCGGATAATAAAATTTGTCTTGAGCTTAGAATTGAAGATTGGGGGGATGCCCAGGCGCCGAGTTGGGATGCTTTTGGACGGGAGGCGAAATATTTGATGGAGTCGAGGGTTGAGATTTTTTCTACTGTGCCTGTAATTTTTACTTGTCGTTCTAGGTCTAACCATGGGAATAAGGCGGCTACTTTTGGGTTGTTGTCTATTTGTTTGGATTTTTTGGAGTGGTAATTGGTGAAAAACACGAAGCCTTGTTGGTCAAAGGTTTTTAATAGGACGGTTCTTACGCCGATACCTTGGTCATCGCTGGTGGCTAGACTCATAGCATTTGGCAGGGTCAGTTTTGCTTGGACTGCCTGCTCTATCCACAGTTTAAATTGGGCAAAAGGATCAGTATTTAATTCAGCACGAGAGATACCTGTGCTGGTAAATTCTCGTCGTAACTGATTTAAGTCAATATCCATAAAAATTCCTGCTAACTTAGTGTGGCTTAGAAAATATAGAAAGTAGTGCATTTTTCACCCAAAAATAAGGAGGATAACTAACTATTTGACGAGTTTTTGGGTGGGAGAGATGCTGTTTTATATGTTTCATAAATTGTTCACAAGAGCTTCTTAATACTGAATGGCTTTTTCTAGGCGTTTAAGTGTGGTTGGCTTGCCAATCAGTTCGGCTACGGCATCAATATTACCTGCGTTACCATTGCCGCTCAATGCTAGGCGAAAGGGCTGCCCTACTTTGCCAAAACCAATTTCTAAGTCATTACAAACCTGCTTGATGCAACCTTTGATTTCATCAGCTTGCCAAGTGTCTAATACGCTGAGTTTTTCAAGCAATACCGCAAGTGGCTTGGTATCTTTAAATTGTTTGTCAGCAAGTTTTTTGTCAAAAGTGTCAAAGTCTTGATAGAACATTTTCAGTCCTGCTACCATTTCTACCAAGGTTTTTGAGCGTTGTTGCAATAGTGCAACGACTGATGCCAAATCAGCGCCTTGTTCGGTGGTTATTTTTTGATGGTTGAGGTGCCAGTCTAATTGTTGTATTAGATATTCGGGGGTGGCGTTTTTAATGTATTCTTGATTGAGCCACAGTAGTTTTTCTTCATTAAAACTTGCGGGGGCTTTGTTGATGTCTTTGAGGTCGAATAGTGAGACAATTTCTTCAAGTGAAAATATTTCTTGATCGCCATGTGACCAGCCTAAACGCACCAAATAATTCAGCAATGCTTCGGGTAAAAATCCTGCATCTCTGTATGCCATCACGCTCACAGCACCGTGGCGTTTTGATAAACGCGCGCCGTCACTGCCGAGAATCATTGGTAAGTGTGCAAATTCGGGGAGTGTCCAATTGAGTGCTGTATATAGGTTAATTTGTCTTGGTGTGTTGTTAATATGGTCGTCGCCACGAATGACATGGGTGATTGCCATGTCGTGATCATCGACCACAACGGTTAAATTATAGGTCGGTGTGCCGTCGGTGCGGGCAATAATTAAATCGTCGATTTCTTGGTTGGCGATTGAGATTTTACCTTTGACTGCATCTGCAAAAGTAACGACGCCTGCGATGGGGTTTTTAAAACGCACTACGCCTGAGGACAAGTTTTTATCCCGACAGCAGCCGTCATACATTGCTTTTTCGCCTTTTGCCATCAGGTCTGCTCTTAGGGTGTCTAGGCGTTCTTTTGAGCAGGCGCAATAATAGGCTTTGTCTGTCGCTAGTAGTTGCTGAATCACTTCACCATAGCGCGCAAATCGTTCGGTTTGGTAGAATGGGCCTTCGTCATAATCAAGCCCGAGCCAGTTCATTCCGTCTAAAATCGCATCAACGGAGGTTTGTGTTGAGCGCGCTCTGTCTGTGTCTTCAATCCGTAAGACAAAGTGTCCTTGTTGTTGTTTGGCATATGCCCAAGCAAATAGAGCGGTGCGTGCACCACCAATGTGTAAATAACCGGTCGGGGAGGGAGCAAATCGTGATTTCATTTATACCTCCACCGCAGCTGCTTGGTCGTACCAATATTGGGTTTTTTCTAAATCTTTTGTTACTTCTTTGCCGTCTTCATATAGCATACCCAACGCATACATTGCCCCTGGTAAGCCAAATTTAGCGGCTTTTTCAAACCATTCAATTGCCTTGGTAATGTCTTTTTCAACACCTTCACCTGTCATATATGCCACAGCAATCATATGGTGTGCAAAAGCGTGTCCTTGTTTGGCAGCGTGAACAAAATTCTCAAAACCCAGCGGTTGATTTTCCACCATGCCCAAGCCATTCATTTGCATCATTCCTAAACGCCACAGGCTTTCCGCACTACCTTGAGCAGCAAGTGGAGCTAATAACTGGTAAGCCATTGTAAAATTTTTAGAATCAAAGGCAGCTAAACCGCTAACTAAATCTGCACTAAATGCATCTGTTTCGTTGGTATTTGACATAAATATTTTGTATTTTTAAAAGAGTGTAATTTTACACGGTTATTGTTATAGGTATAATCAACCCTATTACATCGTTATCAAAGAATAGTTCCGTGGAATTTAATCAACAAGACAATCAACAAAATAGCATTATTTCCGTGAGCGATGAAACAATCTCATTGTCACATACAAGTCTTTCTACACCTTGTTTTGTCTCAACTAATTATCACACAGAAATGGTTGAAATGACATTAAAACAGCTAGATAAAATGACGCTATTTCCTCTTGTTTCAAAAGATGATATTGATATATTGATTGTTGGCACAGGAGCAGCAGGTCAATTTTTAAACCCACAACAGCAAGTGGCTATTCAACAAATGGGGATTGGTGTTGAAACCATGAGCACTGATTCTGCTTGCCGCAGTTTTAACTTATTATTGTCCGATGTTAGGCGTGTTGGATTATTATTATTATGACACAGATTGATAAATTACGCCATTATTGGCATTATTTCAAAATGGATACACCGTTGTTTTTAATGTTGATGGGAATTAGTATTTTTGGATTAACGATACTTTATAGTGCCTCTGCTGAATCAATCTTTTTAGTTTATAAGCAAATGTTACATTTTATCTTTGCTATCGGCGTGATGTTGATTATTGCACAGATACCTCCCCGTGTCTTTAGGCGTTATTCCCCGTATTTAATGTTACTTGGTATCTTTTTATTGTTGTTAGTCTTGCTCTTTGGTTCCAGTAGTGGTGGCGCTCAACGCTGGCTAGATTTAGGTCTGATACGCTTTCAGCCATCAGAATTAATGAAAGTCATTGTGCCGATTGCGATTGCCTCCATTCTGAGTGAAAAAACTCTGCCACCACAGCCTATATCGATTTTTACTTCATTGGCTGCAATTATTGTGATTGTTTTATTGATTGCCAAACAGCCTGATTTAGGCACTTCATTACTCATCGGTGCAAGCGGGGGGTATGTGTTGCTTTTCTCAGGTGTTCGCATTCAAATTCTACGCAATAGTTGGCTCAATTTCGGTGTCATCAGCGCAGGTAGTCTTGGTGGTGGATATATCGCTTGGAATTATTTGCTAATGGCGTATCAAAAGAAACGCATTATGACAATGATTGACCCTACACTTGACCCGCTCGGTGCGGGGTATCACATCCTACAATCTAAGATTGCCATCGGTTCTGGTGGTTTATTTGGTAAAGGTATTGAACAAGGCTCTCAGGCGCAACTCAATTTTTTACCTGAGCACACAACTGACTTTATTTTTGCTGTAATTGCAGAAGAATTAGGCTTTATTGGTGTGTTATTATTACTGTGCTTTTATGGTTTAATTATTTGGCGTTGTTTTGTCATTTCTATTGAATCAGAAGACACTTTTTCCAAATTACTAGGTGCCAGTTTGACGCTGATTTTCTTTACTTATGTGTTCGTTAATATCGGTATGGTTTCAGGCCTATTACCTGTTGTTGGTGTCCCATTGCCACTAATTAGCTATGGTGGCTCATCGTTAATTACACTATTTGCTAGTTTTGGCATTATTATGTCAATCCGAAAACACAAAATCCCAGGCTATTTATCATGAGATTTTTTACACTTACCCTATTGCTGATATCGTCATTGGTTTCTGCCAAAATAGTCCCAGCAACCTATTTTAAAACCACGCAAAATTTTATTGATAAAATGGTAAAAAAGCACGATTTTAATCGTGATGAATTACTCACTATTTTTGCTACCGTTAAATTTAAAATTACCGATAAATCTATTAAAAAGAAAAAGAAAGACAAAAAGAAATATGTGAAAAAACCACCAATGGCATGGGACAAGTATAGAGGCTTATTTCTCACCGAAGCACGCATCAACAATGGGGTGAAATTTTGGCAAGACAACTTAGCAACACTCAAGCGTGCTGAGAAGACTTACAATGTCCCTGCTGAGATTATCGTGGCTATTTTAGGCATAGAAACCAGTTATGGCGCCAAAAAAGGCACGCACCCCACTTTCAAAACACTCACCATACGCGCCTTTACCAATTATCGACGACAGCGTTTTTATCGTAATGAGTTGGAAAACTTTTTATTGATGTCACGCGAAAATGCTATTGCTCCTTTGTCTATCAAAGGCTCATATGCAGGAGCAATGGGCTATACACAATTTATTGCCAGTTCTTATCGTCACTATGCGGTGGATTTTGACCACGATGGCGTGGTAGATTTATTTTCTTCCCCAGCCGATGCTATTGGTTCAATTGCCAATTATTTTGACAAGCATCATTGGCACGATTTTGGTGAAATCGCTCGCCCTATCTCACTACATACCGAGCAACTTCAACACGCCAAGCGTGCCAATTCCAAGCCAAAAATGACTGCAAAGTATTGGCGTAAGCAAGGTTTTGATATTGATACTGATATTAATAATAAAACAAAATTAGCCTTTGTTCGTCTACCACAAAAAAAAATTGACGAAAATTGGCTCACTTTTTGGAATTTTTATGTGCTAACCCGTTATAATCACGACAATAGATATGCAATGGCGGCCTACCATCTCTCAGAAAAAATAAAACAACAATTTAACCAATAAACAAAATAAAAAATTATGCAATATCAATCACTTACTAAAAAATTAATTTTCACCTTTGGTGTTTTATCACTCAATGTACAAGCAGCGATTTTTATCACCCCTAAAGCCCCTTCAATTAATGCAGCAGCCTATATCGTCTTAGACCATGACTCAGGTGTGGTTATTGCCTCAAATAAAGCCAATGTGGAACGCTCGCCTGCAAGTTTGACTAAATTAATGACGGCTTATGTGGTTTTTCAACTGATTAATGATGGCAGAGCTAATCTAAAAGACGATGTAAGAATCAGTAAAAAGGCATGGAAAACAGGAGGTTCAAAAAGTTTCGTTGAAGTTGGTAAAACTATCAAATTAAAGACCTTACTTCAAGGCATGATTATCCAATCAGGCAATGATTCAGCTGTAGCATTGGCCGAGCATATCGCTGGGACTGAAGGCACATTTGCTACCTATATGAATGAATATGCCAAAGAATTAGGGATGAATAACACCAATTTTGAAAACGCCTCAGGCCTACCAAACGCAGCACAGCACACCACCGCTGCCGATATGGCAAAATTAGCTTCGGCAACTATTCGAGACTTTCCACAGTTTTATTCTTGGTATTCGCAAAAAGAATTTACTTACCACGGCATCAAACAGCGTAATCGTAACAAATTACTTTGGTCTGACCATACGGTAGATGGATTGAAAACTGGCCACACCGAAAGAGCAGGATATAATCTTGTTGCCAGTGCCAAACGCGTTGATGATATGCGCTTGATTTCTGTGGTGCTTGGTTCAACAGGTACACAAGCCAGAACTGAACAAACGCAAACTATTTTAGATTATGCTTTCCGTTTCTTTGAAACCAAAAAAATTAGCAAAATCAACAATGTAATTCCTATTCCCGGATCAACTAAAGAAGAAATCAAAGTCGGTTTTAATAGCCCACAAGCCATCACTTTACCTCGTGGACAATACAGATTGTCACAACAAGCCATTGAACTAAATGGCAATCTATCCGCACCAATCAACAAAGGTGATAATATCGGTCATCTTGTGCTTAGATTTGAAGGCAATGAGTTAGTAAGATTACCTATCGTTGCATTAGAAGATGCACCTGAATCAGGTTTCTTTTCTCGACTATTAGACAGCATTGGATTGTAATAACGCACTCAATGGTCTATCTTAACGGCAATTTTATTGCAAAAAATAAGGCCTCTATTCCCGTTATGGATAGAGGCTTTTTATTTGGTGATGGTGTGTATGAAGTCATTCCCGTTTATCAAGGCAAAATATTCCGTTTAAGTGCACACCTAAAACGCCTGCAAAAAAGTTTAGATTCTGTCAAAATCCCCAACCCACATATTGAAAATGAGTGGTTAGCAATTTTCAATCAATTACTCACCTATGCTGAAACAGGCAACCAGTCGCTCTATCTTCAAATTACTCGGGGGGTTGATATATGTAGAAAACACAGTTTTGATGTGCTGACACCAACTGTTTATATTGAAGCAAATCCATTAATACCAAAAACTAAGCAGATGTTAGAACAGGGTTTCAGCGCTATTACTCAGTCAGATATTCGCTGGTCTCGATGCGACATCAAAGCCACTTCTCTGCTGGCAAATACATTATACGCACAAACTGCCAAAGAGCATCAAGTCGAAGAAGTGATTTTACACCGTGAGACCATTATTACCGAAGGTGCAACTTCCAATGTTTTTATGCTTAAAAATGGCACTTTACACACGCACCCAACAGGGGTAAATATCCTTTCAGGTATCACTCGTGATTTGGCATTAGAAAGTGCGCAAGCCTGTGATTTAACTATTGAAGAATCAAGTTTTAATATTGATGCATTAATCAATGCCGATGAAGTGTGGATTTCCAGTTCCACTCGTGAAATTATGCCCATCACTCAGATAAACGGGCAAACTGTGAATGATGGCAAAGTTGGGCAATATTGGGCGTGCGTTTATACCCATTATCAGAGGTTGAAAAATGACTGATAAACGACTTGATGCACTCACTGATTGGCTAGAAACTTTCTTTGGTGATGAAAATTTTGTAATTAATAGCACCAGTGATGACGCAAGTTTCCGCCGTTATTTTAGAGTGGAACGCGAAAATAATACCTTTATTGCAATGGATGCGCCACCTGAAAAAGAAGACAGCAAAGCCTTCATTAAAATTTCGGCAATGTTGCGAGTTAATAATGTTCACGCACCGAAAATTATTGAAGCCAATTTAATGCAAGGATTTTTACTGATTGAAGACTTGGGAAATCTGACTTTTCTAAAAGCACTAAGCAAAGAAAAATTGATTACTTTGTATAAAAAAGCCATTGATGAGCTCATCAAAATGCAAGCAATTGATTGTTATAATGACTTGCCTTTATATGACGATACCTTATTAAAAAAGGAAATGCAATTATTAATTGATTGGTATTTACCAAAGGACATCAGCGATAAACAGCAACAGCAATTAACCGATATTTTCCAAATACTGAGCAACAACGCACTCAATTCACCACAAGTTTTTGTCCATCGTGATTATCATGCGCGCAATATGATGATGCTTGACGGCGAAGTTACTGTAATTGACTTTCAAGATGCAGTCATCGGCTCAAATACCTATGACTTGTGTTCATTATTAAAAGATGCTTACCTTCAATTAGAGCCTATTGAAATTAAAATTCTCTTGCAATATTATCACCAGCAAACAAATAGTGAAATTAAATTTTCCAAATTTAAAAAGCAATTTGAATTAATGGGCTTACAACGACACTTAAAAATCTTAGGTATTTTTAAACGCTTGTCCCTTCGTGACGGTAAAAATCAATATTTAGACGACATACCTTTGGTTAAAAAATATGTGCTACAAATTGCCAATAAATACTCAGAGTTTGCCTTACTCAAGGAGATTTTATGAAAGCAATCATTCTCGCTGCTGGCAGAGGAAAGCGTATGATGCCACTCACCAAAAATACGCCAAAACCCCTACTTAAAGTACACGGAAGACCCTTAATTGAGTACACCATAAACCGCCTAAAAAAAGCAGGTATTATAGACATTGTCATTAATACCGCTTATCTCGGTGAACAAATTCAAACACACCTAGGCAATGGCAATCAATTCAATGTCAATATTCAATACAGTTTCGAAGAAACCGCCTTAGAAACTGCTGGCGGCATCATTCAAGCATTACCCTTATTAGGCAACACCTCTTTTATGGCAATTAATGCCGATGTATTCTGCGACCTGGACCTATCCACTCTCATTCTCCCTGATAACTCATTGGCACATTTAGCATTAATCAACAACCCAAAACACAACCCCAATGGCGATTTTTCCTTAAACGGTAATCAAATTATCCCCGCACAACAACAAACTTACACTTTTTCAGGTATCGGCATTTATCACCCTAATTTTTTCACATCATACCGACAAAGCGAGCAAAAATTACCTCTCATCACTCTATTTAAAGAAGCTATAAATAACCAAAAAATCACTGGTGAACATTGTCAATGCAACTGGCAAGATATCGGCACACCTAAACGCCTTGAATTAATTAATAAGTGCTAAAACACTTTCATTTTTGAGTAAAATCATTCTTGGTAGTGTTGAGGGTGCACTGACAATGAATGATTATAAACTCCGCCAGGTCCGGAAGGAAGCAACGGTAATAATTTTTTCAGGTGTTGGCTGTTATTCTCGGCACTGCCACTTTTAAATTTAATGAATCTAACATGAGCGAACCTTATCAAGTTTTAGCACGCAAATACCGTCCCCGCACCTTTGGTGAAATGGTTGGTCAATCGCACACAACTAAAACTTTGATCAATGCACTTGATGCGGATAATTTACACCACGGATTCCTATTTACAGGCACGCGTGGTGTCGGCAAAACCACTATTGCTAGAATTTTTGCCAAATCCATCAACTGTGAAAGCGGTGTTAGTTCTACCCCTTGTGGCACTTGCCCAACTTGTATTGAAATCGACAGTGGGCAATCCATTGACCTTATTGAACTCGACGCTGCCTCGCATACAGGCGTTGACAATATGCGTGATATTTTGGAAAATGCTCAGTATATGCCGACCAAAAATCGCTATAAAATTTACTTGATTGATGAGGTGCATATGCTCTCAAAAAGCAGTTTTAATGCACTGCTTAAAACCCTTGAAGAGCCACCAGAACACATTAAGTTTTTACTCGCAACTACTGACCCACAAAAAGTCCCAGTAACCGTACTTTCTCGCTGCTTGCAGTTTACCTTGCAAAAATTAACCCACGAAGAAATTCTCGGGCAATTAAAATTCATTATGGACACCGAGGGTTTCAAATATGAAGAATTAGCCCTTGGTCAAATCGCTGATTTTGGCAACGGATCTATGCGTGACGCCCTGAGTTTACTTGACCAATCTATCTCGTATGGCAATGGCAGTGTAATGGTAGCAGACATTAAAGCCATGCTTGGCTTAGTCGCTCACGACGATATTATCACTTTGGCAAAACACCTGATTAATCAAGATGCTAAAGCCTGTATTAGTTTTGTGAAAGAATTGTCGCACAAAGGTGAAAACTTAACGCAGGCACTCAAAGATTTAAGCGCCCTATTCCATCAAATCTCTATCACTCCAAATTATTGATAATTCAGGTGTTTCTGACGATGTAAAAGTACTTTCTACACAGATTTCTAACCAAGACTTACAATTGTTTTATCACATTGCCATCAAGCGTATAAGGAACTACCTATTGCACCGAGTGAGCAAATTGGACTTGAAATGACACTTTTGCGTATGCTAACATTCCACTCGGAATCTCATTCTCAGAAAAAAAAACACCTAAATTAGCAAAAGCGCAAAAAACAGTACAAAAATCGGTAAAAAATAGCGAAAAACCAGTATTTAACATTAATTCTCAAACAAAATGGGAGGACTTGGTTGAAAATCTTGGTTTTAACATACCTGCCAAGATATTACTCAAAAATACTTTATTTAAAAGCATTGATAAGCAAATATTAACACTGAGTTTAGACACGCAATTTTCCAGTTTACTAACAGATACAATTCAAAACTCAATTCAATCCACATTACAAGCAAATTTTAAAAACATTACGCTGAGCATTAACTTGAATAAACTCACAGAACAAACCTTAGCACAAAAAGAAACACAGAAAAAAAATGAAAAAATAAATGCCTTGCAAAAAGAATTTTTAGCCGACAAAGGCGTGCAAAAATTACAACAAGTATTTAATACAAAAATAGATAAAAACTCAATCAAGGAGAACAACAATGTTTAAAGGTGGAATGACAGGGATGATGAAAAAAGCCCAACAAATGCAAGACAATATGCAACAAGCACAAGAAGAAATAAAATTACTAACTGCCACAGGTGTGGCTGCAAATGGCGCTGTACAAATCAATATCAACGGCGAACATCAAGTAAGTAATATTCAAATTGACGATAGCGTAATGAACGACAAGACTATGCTAGAAGATTTAATCTTAACCGCTATCAACGACGCTAACCAACAAATTGCCGATGCCTCTACTGCCAAAATGAAAGCAGCAACAGGTGGCATAAAAATTCCTGGCGGAATGAGCCTACCTTTCTAATGATTGAAACTCTAAATCAAGCATTTTGTGCCCTACCCGGTGTTGGTAAAAAAACCGCACAACGCTTCGTCTATCATCTATTAGAACGCGACCGCAACGGTGGTTTTGAACTCGCCAAAGCATTAGTTGGTGCAATGAAACATGTAAAACACTGCACATCATGTCGCACACTCAGCGAAAAAACCCTCTGCAAAATCTGTGCCAACGACAACCGCACTAACGCCCAGCTCTGCATCGTTGAAACCCCAACCGATATCCATGCTATCGAACAAAGTGGTGTCTATAAAGGCAAATATTTCGTCCTCAGCGGCTACCTATCTCCTATTGACGGCATTGGTGCTGCTGAACTAGGCTTAAACGAATTAGAACAAAAATTACACTGCCAAAACATCGAAGAAATCATTCTCGCCACCAACGCCACCATTGAAGGTGAAGTTACTGCCCATTACATCAGCAATATGGCAAAACAATTCAATGTCCGCATCACCCGCATTGCCCACGGAATCCCCATCGGGGGCGAATTAGAATACGCCGACATCAATACCATCGCTCATGCCTTATCAGGCAGAAAAGAATACAATTAACTTTGAATATTTTGACAGTTAAAATACACCCAACTGAACAAATTACACTTAAAATTACTTAGAGACCTTTGCATAAATAGGGATGATTAGCAAAATGACAGATTTTATTAAATTGTAAATTTTTAAATCCACTCCTAGCAGGGCTAAGGGTGTTTTTAAAAAGTTTGTAATTTGATGAAAGATGGCGTTTTGATGATTATTCATATTTATGCAAAGGTCTCACTTAGACAACAGTTCAATTTCATACCCGTCAGGGTCTTTTAAAAAAGCAACAATCGTATCACCTGCATTCATTGGTCCAGCCTCTCGTATAATTTCAACGCTTTGTGCTTTTGCTTTTACTGTTGCCTGATAAACATCTTCTACATTAATGGCAATATGTCCAAAACCCGCACCAATATCGTAATCACTCTTGTTCCAATTGTAAGTTAATTCTAACGCACATTCTTCCGATTCTACTCCATAACCTAAAAATGTATTGGTAAATTTACCCTCTGGATATTCCTTTTGGCGTAGCACACGCATCCCCAAAACTTTGGTATAAAAAGCAATGGATTTGCCCAAATCCCCGACGCGTAACATTATATGCAAAATTCTCATTTGTTATATTATACATAATTTACTTATTCCTCTAAGAGGCCTTTGCATAAATAGGGATGATTAGCAAAATGACAGATTTTATTAAATTGGAAATTTTTTAAATCCACTCCTAGCAGGGCTAAGGGTGTTTTTAAAAAGTTTGTAATTTGATGAAAGATGGCGTTTTGATGATTATTCATATTTATGCAAAGGTCTCTCTAAGTTCAAGTTTTTAAATTTTTGATTTTTTGGTTGATATTTTTCCATAAAAAAACCCGCTTTAATAAGGCGGGTTTTTGTTTTTATGGGTGTCTTACTTTATGAGACCTTTGCATAAATAGGGATGATTAGCAAAATGACAGATTTTATTAAATTGGAAATTTTTAAATCACTCTAGCAGGGCTAAGGGGTTTTTAAAAAGTTTGTAATTTGATGAAAGATGGCGTTTTGATGATTATTCATATTTATGCAAAGTCTTATAAGAATAAGATTATCAGTTATAAAGTGCCCTAATGCACTGTGTCGGGGAGTAGGGGAGCCACCAATACCAGAAAGCCCCTTGTAGATTGATAACCGATCAGCAGCATCATCTGTAACCGTGCCATCAGCATCAATCGTTAGTTTGGACTACCTGCAGTGCCAGTATCTGACTACTGTAATATATTTATCAATATTGGCAAAAAGTGTCGCTTGGTTACCACTAGCGGTAATAAAATCTTTTAAATCTAATTTATCGCCACCAGCACCAAATATGAAGCCAGTTATGGTGTCTTCGCCATTATCTGTACTTGCATAAACAAAAATATCACTGCCTGCACCGCCATTTATAGTATCGTCACCTGCACTACCCGTTATAGTATCGGCGTTATCGGTGCCGATATAAAAATTATATGCAAATGCCCAAGTTTTACCTGAGGTATTATCAATACCTGCAAAGTCATTACCCGAGGTGTCAGTTATAACGCCTGATGCCATTTTGATGTAATAAACGCCCGAAGTTAAACTACTTGGGTTAAGAGTGAGTGTTGTGTCGCTAATATTAGCATTAGTAATGCTAATAGTTGCAACTTTTTCTGCGCTATTCCAGATTTCAACAATGCCACCATTTGTTTTGATGTTTTCAGAAAACTCAATTACTAGATTTGAAGGCTCGCCTAAGACATTGGTATCGCTGGTTTTTTCTGTAAAGGTTGGAACTTGTTCATCTACAGACAGAGGTCGTTGAGCTTGTCCATCTACAGAAGCAGGTTGTTGATTGTAGTAGTATTTAAGGGTGCCATCATTCTTACCCACCACCAAATCTAGGTCGCCATCGCCGTCAATATCGACTAGGATTGGTGAGGAAGAATATCCCACATCAATGCCATTAAAAGGATTGTCATCTCCAGTTTTTGCTTCATAAGCAGGGTTAGAAGTAGTGCCTGTATTTTGATAGTATTTAAGGGTGCCATTACGCTCACCCACCACCAAATCTAGGTCGCCATCGCCGTCAATATCGGCTAGGGTTGGTTTGGAATAACGCCCCACATCAATGCCATTAAAAGGATTGCTATCTCCAGTTTCTGCTTCATAAGCAGGGTTAGAAGTAGTGCCTGTATTTTGATAGTATTTAAGGGTGCCATTCTGCTCACCCACCACCAAATCCAGGTCGCCATCGCCATCAATATCAGCCAAGGTTGGTGTGGAATAACCTCCCACATCAATGCCATTAAAAGGATTATTGCCTCCAGTTTTTGCTTCATAAGCAGGGCTAGAAGTAGTGCCTGTATTTTGATAGTATTTAAGGGTGCCATAAGCCTCACCCATCACCAAATCTAGGTCACCATCGCCGTCAATATCAGCCAAGGTTGGTGTGGAATAATACCCACATCAATGCCATTAAAGGATTGTCATCTCCAGTTTTTGCTTCATAAGCAGGGTTAGAAGTAGTGCCTGTATTTTGATAGTATTTAAGGGTGCCATAATCCTCACCCATCACCAAATCTAGGTCGCCATCGCCGTCAATATCAGCCAAGATTGGCGTGGAATAACCTCCCACATCAATGCCATTAAAAGGATTATTGCCCGAACCTGTTTTTTCAATATACTCAAGCTTAGTCTTAGCCAACACCACTCTATCAGCGGTAAATACTGGTGCATTACCTGCGACATCTGTTATATTATTTAGCGTAATATCGCTTGTTGGGTTGTCAATATCAAAGTCTGTAGCGGCAATGTTATCTCCAGCTTGAACGCTATATTTAAACACCAGTTTCTTATCACCTGCAGTTATAGAGGCGGTTTTATCCAAAACAAAGTCTTTGCCTGCAATGACCACTTTAGAGCCTGTGGTGTTATTAAGTTTCAAGGTCTCACTCATTGTCAGAGTTAGGCTGATAACATCCCCTGCCTTAAAAGCAGATTGTCCTGCTGGAATATTGCTTAGAGTCCATGAGTTAGTAGCCGTTGGAGTTGGGGCTTGTCCATCTACAGAAGAAGGTTGTTGATTGTAATAATATTTAAGGGTGCCGTCAATCTCACCTATCACCAAATCTAGGTCGCCATCGCCGTCAATATCGGCTAGGGTTGGTACGGAATAAAACTCCACATCAATGCCATTAAAAGGATTGCTATCTCCAGTTTTTGCTTCATAAGCAGGGTTAGAAGTAGTGCCTGTATTTTGATAGTATTTAAGGGTGCCATAAAACTCACCCACCACCAAATCCAGGTCGCCATCGCCGTCAATATCGGCTAGGGTTGGCGTAGCAAAATCCCCCACATCAATGCTATTAAAAGGATTGCTACCTCCAGTTTTTACTTCATAAGCAGGGTTAGAAGTAGTGCCTGTATTTTGATAGTATTTAAGGGTGCCACTACCCTTACCCACCACCAAATCTAGGTCGCCATCGCCGTCAATATCGACTAGGATTGGTGAGGCAGCATTTCCCACATCAATGCCATTAAAAGGATTGCTACCTCCAGTTTTTACTTCATAAGCAGGGTTAGAAGTAGTGCCTGTATTTTGATAGTATTTAAGGGTGCCATTCCTCTCACCCACCACCAAATCCCAGGTCGCCATCGCGTCAATATCGGCTGGGTTGGTGAGGAATAACCTCCCACATCAATGCCATTAAAAGGATTATTGCCTCCAGTTTTTTCTTCCCTAAGCAGGGCTAGAAGTAGTGCCTGTATTTTGATAGTATTTAAGGGTGCCATTCTGCTCACCCACCACCAAATCTAGGTCGCCATCGCCATCAATATCAGCCAAGGTTGGCACAGAAATATACCCCTTAACACCCTCAAAAGGGTTATTGCCCAAACCCGTTTTTTCAATATACTCAAGGCTTAGTCTTGGTCAACACCACTCTATCAGCGGTAAATACTGGTGCATTACCGCGACATCTGTTATATTATTTAGCGTAATATCGCTTGTTGGATTGTCAATATCAAAGTCTGTAGAGGCAATGCTATCTCCAGCTTGAACGCTATATTTAAACACCAATTTCTTATCACCTGCGATTGTAGAGGCGGTTTTATCAAAACAAAGTCTTTGCCTGCAATGACCACTTTAGAGCCTGTGGTGTTTAAGTTTCAAGGTCTCATTCATTGTCAAAGTTAGGCTGATAACATCGCACCTGTCTTAAAAGCAGATTGTCCTGCTGGAATATTGCTTAGAGTCCATGAGTTAGTAGCCGTTGGAGTTGGGGCTTGTCCATCTACAAAAAAAGGTTGTTGATAATATTTAAGAGTTCCACCATTATTACCCACCACCAAATCTAGGTCGCCATAACCATCAATATCAGCTAGGACTGGTACGAAATTAAGCCCCACATCAATACCATCAAAGGATTATCACCTCAGTTTTGCTTCATAAGCAGGGTTAAGTAGTGCCTGTATTTTGATAGTATTTAAGGGTGCCATAACCTTACCCACCACCAAATCCTAGGTCGCCATCGCCATCAATATCGGCTAGGACTGGTGCGGAAAATCGCCCACATCAATGCCATTAAAGGATTGTCATCTCATTTTTGCTTCATAAGCAGGGTTAGAAGTAGTGCCTGTATTTTGATAGTATTTAAGGGTGCCATAATACTCACCCACCACCAAATCTAGGTCGCCATCGCCGTCAATATCGGCTAGGGTTGGTGAGGAAGTAATTCCCACATCAATGCCATTAAAAGGATTGCTATCTCCAGTTTTTACTTCATAAGCAGGGTTAGAAGTAGTGCCTGTATTTTGATAGTATTTAAGGGTGCCATTATCCCACCCCCCACCTCTAGGTCGCCATCACCGTCAATATCGGGTGGGTTGGTGAGGGGAAAATTTCCCCATCAATGCCATTAAAAAGGTTCACTCAGTTTTCTTCATAAGCGGGTTAAGTAGTGCCTGTTTTTGATGTATTTAAAGGGTGCCATTATTCTACCCACCACCAAAAAGGTCCCCTCGCCGTCAATATCGGGAGGGGTTTGGGTTTTGGGGAAAACCCACATCAATACCCTCAAAGGTTTTCCCAAAACCCTTTTTTTTAATATACTCCCAACTTAGCCAACACTACTCTATCAGCGGTAAATCTGGTGCATTACCTGCGACATCTGTTTATTATTTGTAATATCGCTTGTTGGGGTTTTCAATATCAAAGTCTGTAGGGGAATGTATCTCGGGGGAACTATATTTAAACACCATTTCTTATCACCTCGTTGTAAAGGGGGTTTTTTCAAAACAAAGTCTTTGCCTGCAAACCCTTTAGAGCCTGGGTGTTTTAAGTTTCAGGTCTCCTCATTGTCAGTGTTTGGCTGATAACATCGCCTGCCAAAGCAGATTGCCCCGCTGGAATATTGCTTAGAGTCCATAGTTGTAGCCGTTGGGTTGGGGGCTTTTCCATCTACAGAAAAGGTTGTTGATTTGTAAAATATTTAAAAGGGGGCCTCAGCCTCACCCACTACCAAATCTAAATCACCATCGCCGTCAATATCGGCTAGGGTTGTATGGAAAAATCCCCCCATCAATGCCATTAAAAAAATTGTCATCTCCCGTTTTTTCTTCATAAGTAGGGTTAAAATAGTCCCGTATTTTGATAGTATTTAAAGGGGGCCATAAACCTCACCACTCAAATCTAGGGCGCCATCGCCGTCAATATCAGCCCAAAATTTTGGGGTGGAATAATACCCACATCAATGCCATTAAAAAGGGTTGTCATCTCCGTTTTGCTTCATAAACAGGGTTAAAATGGGGGGTTTTGGGGTTTTAACCCCCTCTAGGTCGCCATCGCCGTCAATATCGGCTAGGGTTGGTGAAGTAATTCCCCCATCAATGCCATTAAAGGTTGCTACCCCCAGTTTTTACTTCATAAGCAGGGGGTTTAAATGAGTTTTTTTTTGATAGTATTTAAGGGTGTCCCCCCCACCACCCAAAACTGGTCCCATCGCCGTCTATCGTAGGGTTGGTTTGGAAGAATATCCGCATCAATGCCATTAAAGGTTTTCTCCCGTTTTTGCTTCATAAGAGGGTTAGAAATAGTGCCCGTATTTTGATAGTATTTAAAAGGGTGCCATTTCTCACCCACCCCAAATCTGGTCGCCATCGCCGTCAATATCAAAGTTGGCGTGGAATAACTTCCACATCAATCCTTAAAAGGGTTATTGCCCAAACCTTTTTTCAATATACTCAAGGCAGTCAGCCACACTACTCATCACGGTAAATACTGGTGCATTACCGCGACATCTGTTATATTATTTAGCGTAATATCGCTTTTGGATTTCAATATCAAAGTCTGGCGGCAATGCTATCTCCGGCAGACCTATTTAAACCCCCAGTTTCTTATCACCTGCAGTTGTAGAGGCAGTTTTTTCCAAAACAAAGTCTTTGCCTGCAATGACCACTTTAGAGCCTGTGGTGTTATTAAGTTTCAAGGTCTCGCTCATTGTCAGGGTTAGGCTGATAACATCCCTGTCTTAAAAGCAGATTGTCCTGCTGGAATATCGCTTAAAGTCCATGGATTGGTCGTGATTGGGGTTGGGTTAATGGTGTCATAAGTTACTGCTGTGCTAGTGCTAATTGTTGAATTGGTGCCATCACTAAGCGTTACTACAGCCGTGTAGGTTTTCCATCGGCTAATTCAGATGGCATAGCAGAATGTGCGAGTGCCTAAGGTGCGTCGCTGCACAGCTGGTAATCCTGGAAGTTATTGCTGTGCCTACTGTATTACTACCTTCAAAAACTCAATTTTGGTAATCGTTAAAAGTACCTATTCAGTTACTTTGCCTGAGAGTGCGGTTGCGTCTTTTTCACTATCATTAATGTAGTTATCATCGGCACCTATCAAGCGATTGTGGTAGAAAATGCTTTGAGTTTGCAAATACCCATTGGTTAGTATCTTTAGTAATGGCAGCAGCATCGTTACCCGCTATGTCAGTTACTGTGCCTGCATCCATGGTGATATAGTAACTGCCTTGGGTTAATTTATTATCAGTTAAACCTAATGCTGACACATCAATGGTGAGTTTATCGCCAGCAATGCTAAATTTATTTGTATCACTAGCGATATTAATAGTTGTTACTGTTACATCGCTACTATTCTTGATGAGAATACTGCCCGTACCTGCTTTAATATTTTCACTAAAGTCAAGCACTAAATCTGAGGGTTTCCTCTAAGATAACTGGCTTGTGTTGTTAGGTTGGCGCTTGTCCATCTACAGAAGAAGGTTGTTGATTGTAATAATATTTAAGGGTGCATTCTGCCCACCCACCACCAAGTCCCAGGTCGCCATCGCCGTCAATATCGGGCCCAAATTTGGTGCGGAATAAGGCCCCACATCAATGCCATCAAAGGATTGCTATCTCAGTTTTTGCTTCATAAGCGGGGTTAAGTAGTGCCTGTATTTTGATAGGTATTTGGGTGCCATAAAGCTCCCCCCACCACCAAATCTAGGTCGCCATCGCCGTCAATATCGGCTAGGGTTGGTGAGGCAGCATTTCCACATCAATGCCATTAAAAAGGGTTGCTATCTCCCGTTTTTACTTCATAAGCGGGTTAAAAGTAGTGCCTGTATTTTGATAGTATTTGATGCTATTACCTTCACCCACCACCAAATCCGGTCGCCATCGCCGTCAATATCGGCTAGGGTTGGTTTGGAAAAATCCCCACATCAATGCTATTAAAGGATTGCTACCTCCAGTTTTTTCTTCATAAGCAGGGTTAAAATAGTGCCTGTATTTTGATGTATTTAAGGGTGCCATTAGCCTCACCCACTACCCAAAACCCAGATCACCATCGCCATCAATATCAATAAGTTTGGCACGGAATAACCTCCACATCAATGCCATTAAAAAGGGTTATTGCCTCAGTTTTTTCTTCATAAGCGGGGGTAGAAGTAATGCCTGTATTTTGATAGTATTTAAGGTGCCATAAAACTCACCCACCACCCAAAACTAGGTCGCCATCGCCGTCAATATCAGCAAGGTTGGACAGAAATATACCCCATCAATACCCTCAAAGGATTATTTCGAACCTGTTTTTTCAATATACTCAACCTTAGCCAACACTACTCTATCAGCGGTAAATACTGGTGCATTACCTACGACATCTGTTATATTATTTAGCGTAATATCGCTTATTTGGATTGTCAATATCAAAGTCTGTAGCGGCAATGCTATCTCCAGCGAACGCTTATATTTAAACACCAGTTTCTTATCACCTGCAGTTGTAGAGGCGGTTTTATCCAAAACAAAGTCTTTTGCCTGCAATGACCACTTTAGAGCCTGTGGTGTTATTAAGTTTCAAGGTCTCACTCATTGTCAAAGTTAGGCTGATAACTCGCCTGCCTTAAAAGCAGATTGTCCTGCTGGAATATTGCTTAGAGTCCATGAGTTAGTAGCCGTTGGGTTGGGGCTTGTCCATCTACAGAAGAAGGTTGTTGATTGTAGTAGTATTTAAGGGTGCCATCATACCTTACCCACCACCACAAATCTAGGTCGCCATCGCCATCAATATCGGCTAGACTGGTGCGAATACGCCCCACATCAATGCCATTAAAAGGATTGTCATCTCAATTTTTGCTTCATAAGCGGGGTTAAGTAGTGCCTGTATTTTGATAGTATTTAAGGGTGCCATCACTCTCACCCACCACCAAATCTAGGTCGCCATCGCCGTCAATATCCTAGGGGTTTGGGTTTTGGGAAAAATCTCCCCATCAATGCCATTAAAGGTTGCATCCAGTTTTCTTCATAAGCGGGTTAAAATAGTCCCCTATTTTGATGATTTGGGTATACTCACCCCCCCCACCAAATCTATCCCACGCCGTCAATATGGCTAGGGTTGGTGGGGAAAACCCACAAAATGCCATTAAAAGTTGCTATCTCCCGTTTTTCTTCATAAGCGGGGGTTAAGTGTGCCTGTATTTTGTAGTATTTAAGGGGGCCATCACGCTCACCCCCCACCAAATCTAGGTCGCCATCGCCATCAATATCGGCTAGGTGGTGAGGCAGCATTTCCCACATCAATGCCATTAAAAGTTGCTATCTCAGTTTTTACTTCATAAGCAGGGTTAGAAGTAGTGCCTGTATTTTGATAGTATTTTAAGAGTTGCCATCATTTCTCACCCACTACCAAATCCTGGGTCCTTATCGCCGTCAATATCAGCCAATATTGGCACAGAAACATACCCACATCAATACCCTCAAAGGATTATTGCCCGAACCTGTTTTTCAATATGCTCAAACTTAGTCTTAGCCAACGCACTACTCTATCAGCGGTAAATACTGGTGCATTACCTGCGACATCTGTTATATTATTATTTGGCGTAATCGCTTGTTGGATTGTCAATATCAAAGTCTGTAGCGGCAATGCTTTATCTCAGCTGACGCTATATTTAAACACCAGTTTCTTATCACCTGCAGTTGTAGAGGCGGTTTTATCCAAAACAAAGTTTTTGCCTGCAATGACCACTTTAGAGCCTGGCGGGTGTTATTAAGTTTCAAGGTCTCACTCATTGTTATTTGTCAAAGTTAGGCTGATAGCATCCCCTGCTGCCTTAAAAGCAGATTGTCCTGCTGGAATATTGCTTTGGGAGTCCATGAGTTAGTAGCCGTTGGGTTAGGAGACTTGTCCATCTACAGAAGAAGGTTGTTGATTGTAGTAGTATTTAAAAGGTGCCATCATAACCATACTTACCCACCACCAAATTTAGGTCGCCATCTCGCCATCAATATCGGCTAGAGTTGGTTTGGCAGAATATCCCACATCAATGCCATTAAAGAGTTATCATCTCCAGTTTTTGCTTCATAAAGCAGGGGTTAAGTAGTGCCTGTATTTTGATGGTATTTAGGGTGCCACTTTCCTCACCCATCACCAAATCAGGTCGCCATCATAGCCGTCAATATCAGCCAAGGTTGGTGTGGAATAAAGCCCCACATCAATGCCATTAAAGGATTACTATCTCGGATTTTTGCTTCATAAGCGGGTTAAGAAGTAGTGCCTGTATTTTGATAGTATTAAGGGTGCCATAAGCCTCACCCACCACCAAATCTGAATCGCCATCGCTGTCAATATCGGCTAGGGTTGGTGAGGAAGAACGCCCACATCAATGCCATTAAAGGATTGTCATCTCAGTTTTGCTTCATGGCAGGAGGGTTAAGTAGTGCCTGTGTTTTGATGGTATTTAAGGGTGCCCATCATTCTCACCCACCACCAAATCTAAGGTCGCCATCGCCGTCAATATCGGCTAGGGTTGGTGAGGAAAAGAACGCCCACATCAATGCCATTAAAGAAAAGGATTGTCATCGCAGTTTTTTGCTTCATAAGCAGGGTTAGAAGTAGTGCCTGTATTTTGATAGTATTTAAGGGTGCCATCACTCTCACCACCACCAAATCTAGGTCGCCATCGCCGTCAATATCAGCCAAGATTGGCGTGGAATAACTTCCACATCAATACCCTCAAGGATTATTGCCCGAACCTGTTTCAATATACTCAAGCTTAGTCTTGGTCAACTTTACTCTATCAGCGGTAAATACTGGTGCATTACCTGCGACATCTGTTATGACCATTTAGCGTAATATCGCTTGTTGGGTTGTCAATATCAAAGTCTGTAGCGGCAGTGTTATCCCGGCAGACGCTATATTTAAACACCAGTTTCTTATCACCTGCAGTTGTAGAGGCAGTTTTATCAAAACAAAGTCTTTGCCTGCAATGACCACTTTAAGAGCCTGTGGTGCTAGTAAGTTTCAAGGTCTCGCTCATTGTCAGTGTTGGGCTGCATTAACATCGCCTACCTTAAAGCAGATTGTCCTGCTGGGAATATCGCTTAAAAGTCCATGGATTGGTCGTGATTGGGGTTGGGTTAATGGTGTCATAAGTTACTGCTGTGCTGAGTGCTTCATTGTTGAATTGGTGCCATCACTAAGCGTTACTACAGCCGTGGGTTTCCATCGGCTAATTCAAGATGGCATAGCAGAATGTGCGAGTGCCCAGGTGCCAAATCAGCTGCAACAGCTGGTAATCCTGAAGTTATTGCTGTGCCTACTGTATTACTACCTTCAAAAAACTCAATCTTAGTAATAGATAGGGTACCTGCTCCGCTACTGTGCCTGAGGGGTGCGGTTGCGTCTTTTTCACTATAATTAATGTAGTTATCATCGGCACTATCAAGCGATTTGTGGTAAAAGTGCTTTCAGTTCGCAAATACCCATTGTGGTTAGCATCTTTGGTAATGGCAGCAGCATCGTTTACCGCTATGTCAGTTACTGTGCCTGCATCCATGGTGATATAGTAACTGCCTTGGGTTAATTTATTATCAGTTAAACCTAATGCTGACACACATCAATGGTGAGTTTATCGCCAGCAATGCTAAATTGTATTTGTATCACTAGCGATATTAATAGTTGCTACTGTTACACATCGCTACTATTCTGATGAGAGCTGCCCGTACCTGCTTTAATAATATTTTCACTAAAAGTCAAGCCTTTAAATCTGAGGTTTCCTCTAAAGATAACGCTGGCTTGTGTTGTTAGGATTGGTAGCTTGTCCATCTACAAAAAAGATTGTTGATTATGATAATATTTAAAAGAGGGGTGCCATCATTCTCACCACACCGCAAATCTGGTCGCCATCGCCGTCAATATCGACTAGGATTGGTGAGGCAGCATTCCCACATCAATGCCATTAAAGTTGCTACCTCAGTTTTACTTCATAAAGCGGGGTTAGAGTAGTGCCTGTATTTTGATAGTATTTAGGGTGCTTTTCCTCTCACCCACCACCAAATCTGGTCGCCATCGCCATCAATATCGGCTAGGGTTGGTGCGGAATAACGCCCCACATCAATGCCATTAAAGGATTGCTACCTCCAGTTTTTGCTTCATAAGCGGGTTAAGTAGTGCCTGTATTTTGTGTAGTATTTAAGGGTGCCATGAAACTCACCCACCAAATCCAAGGTCGCCATCGCCATCAATATCGGCTAGGGTTGGTGAGGCAATATTTCCCACATCAATGCCATTAAAAGTTGTCATCTCCAGTTTTTGCTTCATAAGCGGGGTTAGAGTAGTACCTGTATTTTGATGGTATTTAAAGGGTGCCATAAGCCTCACCCACCACCAAATCAGGTCGCCATCGCCATCAATATCGGCTAGGATTGGTGGAATAATACCCCACATCAATGCCATTAAAGGATTGTCATCTCAGTTTTTTGCTTCATAAGCGGGGTTAGAAGTAGTACCTGTATTTTGATGGTATTTGGGGTGCCATTCCTCCTCACCCATCGCAAATCAGGTCGCCATCGCCGTCAATATCGGCTAGGGTTGGTTTGGAATAATCTCCACATCAATGCCATTAAAAGGATTATTGCTGAAACCTATTTTTCAATATCTCAAACTAGTCTTGGTCAGCACCACTCTATCAGCGGTAAATACTGGTGCATTACCTGCGACATCTGTTATATTATTTAGCGTAATATCGCTTGTTGGGTTGTCAATATCAAAGTCTGTAGCGGCAATGCTATCTCCAGCGAACACTATGTTGAAACACCAATTTCTTATCACCTGCAGTTGTAGAGGCAGTTTTATCCAAACAAAGTCTTTACCTGCAATGACCACTTTAGAGCCTGTGGTGTTATTAAGTTTCAAGGTCTCACTCATTTGTAAAGTTAGGCTGATAACATCGCCTGTGTCTTAAAAACAGATTGTCCTGCTGGAATATCGCTTAAAGTCCATGAGTTAGTAGCCGTTGGAGTTAGGGCTTGTCCATCTACAGAGAAGAAGGTTGTTGATTGTAGTAGTATTCAGGGTGCCATCATACTTACCCACCACCAAATTTAGGTCGCCATCGCGTCAATATCGGCTAGGGTTGGTGTGGAATAATACCCCACATCAATGCCATTAAAGGATTGTCATCTCAGTTTTGCTTGCTTCATAAGCAGGGTTAGAAGTAGTGCCTGTATTTTGATAGTATTTAAGGGTTCATACTTCTCACCCACCACCAAATCTAGGTCGCCATCGCCGTCAATATCGGCTAGGGTTGGTGCGGAAAATTTCCCCACATCAATGCTATTAAAGGATTGCTATCTCAGTTTTTTGCTTCATAAGCGGGGTTAAGTAGTGCCTGTATTTTGTTAGTATTTAAGGGGTGCCATAAATCTCACCCACTGCAAATCCTGAATCACCATCGCCATCAATATCAGCCAAGGTTGGTGTGGAATAATACCCCACATCAATGCCGTAAAAGGATTGTCATCTCCAGTTTTTGCTTCATAAGCAGGGTTAGAAGTAAGAGCCTGTATTTTGATGGTATTTAGGGTGCCATCATTCGCACCCACCACCAAATCCTAGGTCACCATCGCCCGTCAATATCGGCTAGGGTTGGTGAGGGAGCATTTCCACATCGATGCCATTAAAGGATTGTCATCTCAGTTTTTGCTTCATAAGCGGGGTTGGAAGTAGTGCCTGTATTTTGATAGTATTTAAGGTGCCATTACTCTCACCCACCACCAAATCTAGGTCGCCATCGCCGTCAATATCAGCCAAGATTGGCTGAAACATACCCATCAATACCCTCAAAGGATTATTGCCCGAACCTGTTTTCAATATACTCAAGCTTAGTCTTGGCCAGCACTACTCTATCAGCGGTAAATACTGGTGTGCATTACCAACATCTGTTATATTATTTAGCGTAATATCGCTGTTGGATTGTCCATCAAAGTCTGTAGTGGCAATGTTGTCCCAGCTTGAACGCTATATTTAAACACCAGTTTCTTATCACCTGCAGTTGTAGAGGCAGTTTATCCAAAACAAAGTCTTTGCCTGCAATGACCACTTTAGAGCCTGTGGTGTTATTAAGTTTCAAGGTCTCACTCATTTGTCAAAGTTAGGCTGATAACATCCTGCCTTAAAGCAGATTGTCCTGCTGGAATATCGCTTAAAGTCCATGGATTGGTCGTAGGGGTTGGGTTAATGATGTCATAAGTTACTACTGTGCTAGTGCTAGTGCTGAATTAGTTACTTGCCATCACTAAAGCGTTACTACAGCCGTGTAAGGTTTTTCCATCGGCTAATTCAGATGGCATAGCAGAATGCGAGAAGTGCCCAGAGTGCCGTCAGCTGCAACAGCTAGTATAATCCTGAAGTTATTGCTGTGCCTACTGTATTACTACCTTCAAAAACTCAATTTTGGTAATCGTTAAAGTACCTATTCAGTTACTTTGCCTGAGAGTGCGGTTGCGTCTTTTCACTATCATTAATGTAGTTATCATCGGCACCTATCAAGCGATTGTGGTAAAAGTGCTTTACGGTTGCAAATACCCATTGGTTAGTATCTTTAGTAATGGCAGCAGCATCGTTACCTATGTGTCAGTTACTGTGCCTGCATCATGGTGATATAGTAACTGCCTTGGGTTAATTTATTATCAGTTAAACCTAATGCTGACACATCAATGGTGAGTTTATCGCCAGCAATGCTGAATTTAGTTGTCTCAGTAATATTAATGGTTGCTATTACTCCATCATCACTACCTTTAATAACAATACTACCTGTACTACCTGCTTGAATGTCTTCATTAAAAATCAAGTATCAGATTACGAGGAGTTTCACAGTGTAGAAAAACGTGTTGTTAGGATTGGGGCAGTGTTATCCACTACCACATCATTAGATTCAGCTGAAATAAGATTAACATTTGCAGTGTAGGTGCATTTAGTAGCAAAGGGTATCAATAACCTGGTATCACTCGCTGCAACCGTATTTCTATTGCCAGCAATATCTACAAGTTATCAGCAGCAACGCTTCGCCTAGATTGCCTTGAGTATCTGTATTGGGCACAACAACAATTAAAGGTATAGGCTTTATTGGCATTAACACCTGTGATAACCAATACTAAATCAGCACCATTTTTAATAGCCATTGGTAATAACAATGTCCTCTTTGGTAAACTCTATTACTACCTCGTTAAAGGTAAAGGTAAAGATGATTTCTTCACCTGCTTTGGTTATGGCGTCTTCATTATCGGTAATGGTCAGGTTAGTTGCAGCAAGTATCCAGCTTTAAAATCACCTATTTTTCTCTGTCCTTTGGGTTACCCTTGAGTATCTTTATATTGACTTTACTTATAGCTGTAAGTTTGTCCATGGGTTAATGCTTGTAAATCTGTGGCTGCAACGGTAATGGTTGCACTATTGCTGAAATAACAGTACCTGTATAAGTTTTTTTGGTTAATAACTGAAAAGTGAGACTTCTTGATTGTTTTTTCACCAGTTGTGGCAACTGTTACGAATTGCCATTGCTGGTATTCATCTTCCAACAGCGTTTAAAGAATATCTCCCCCAGTTTAGTGTAATGTCCCAGTAGTTGGCACAACACCATCAACATTACGGTCTAATTCAACAGGATAAAAGTGCCTGTAATTTGGCAACTATATTACCTGCCATCGGTTACCCTGTCCAAGGTAATTGCACTTGCATTGGTAATCTCAAAATCTGCTTTATTGATACTATCATCGACTTTGACAGTGTAAGTAAAGAATAATTGTTTTAACTCATCTACTGATGCCCCTGCTCTTTTTTGGCGGCACCTTTGCCCGGTATCTAGTGTAAATTCCTTGTACCAATGGTCACTTTGCTACTGGTAGCATTGCTTAACGAGTGCTTCATTGGTTGTCATGGTTGAAGCTCAATAACATCACCTACTTTAAAGCCCGATTTGCCCATCTGTTGCTGGAGTTGACTGCTGGCTTGTTATGATTGGGGCGGCGTGTCGAAGATACAAAACAGAGTTAGTGTTACTACGCAATACTTGTACCACCACCTGTTGAGAATAAATTTATTTCAATTGTGCCAGGTCTCGCCACTGACTAAAGTCGGTATTTTTTACTATTGGCTAATGTCCGTTCGGTACCATTGGCGGATGCAAAGTGGGTAGGTTACTGGTATCTACAACTCTGTCATTGGCTGTTGTTCCACTGGATTTGCTTTAAATGTAATAGCACTGATAACAGCGCCTCTGTTGCACCGCTAAATTTGTTAATGTGCCTTGAATGGCAGGTGTGCTAAATTCACTGGCATTGATGCCATTGTCGCTAACAGAGTTACCGCTTGCATCTACCCATTGTGCTGTGGTGGTGAATGGAAGAAACCAGAAAGCCCAGCCACTATCGCTGTCAATACCCTCGTAATCATTACCTGCAGTATCTTTAAAAGTGCCTGCATCAATTTTGACATAGTAATTCTTATTGACTGTTAAATCACTACCTGGATTAATAGTGATAATTTTGTTAGTGCTATCAAGACTAGCAGTTAGCTATATCAATCGTAATAAAGAGTACTAGGGTTGGCTTTATCATAAATAACAATGCACCTGCTGTGTTTATTGTAACTGCCTCTAAAAGGTCATCGTTAAGTTTCATTAGGTGCCATATTGCCACTGAGTGCTGCTACTGGGGCTTTGGTGTCAATTGCTTGCTCGTTATTTTGCTGCTGTTGTGCTGTAAGCATTGCCCGCACTGTCTGTACAGTATTAGCAGACACTGACACTGTTAAGTTAGAACCTACATCTAGGTCACTGCTAGGTACAACAGTTAAAGGTATGGAGCTTTACCTGCATCAACGGGTGTTGTGCTAACAATTAAAATCCAGTACCTGTCTTAATAGCACCATTGCTGATCAGTGATAACACTTTATCAAAACCTGTATTACTGCTTTACTAAGGAAGGTAAAGGTGTAGGTAATTGTATCGCCAGTTTTAAGGGTTAAAGTATCAGCCTTGTCATCGCTGATAATCAAAGGTTGGGGCTTGAGGTATCAAAACTTTTTGGTTATTGCTGGCAGCAACTGATTTTAGTGCTGTGTTAACTTTAGAGTAGCATATCAACGGCTACTGTAAGGCTTATTATGCCTTTGCTTTGTTTTGCAGGAGGGTTAGTGCTAAAGTGTAGACACTTTCTTTCACTACCACCATTAACAAGAGGTAAGTACCTTTTTGTACCGCCTGTAACTGTAATATCCGTTTTACTTATATCAAAATCTGTAACTGCTTCATCAAGGTAAAGGTATAGGTAATAACTTCACCAACTTTAGCGGTGTCGGACTTGTCATCATTGTAATACTTAAGCCAATCCCAAACTAGGTTGACTCACTGTTGTCAATATCAGTGGATTCAAATTTCTCTTAAAAGCCGCAACTATTTAAATTTAATAGCCCGTCATTTGCCGGTTATCAATCTTAACAAAACCATTTGCAAAATAAACCTTGTCGCCATTAGAGGCTGTGAGGAGACTTCTTCTTGGTATTCAGTACCGTTAATATTAACAGTTCTTTTGAAGGTGTAGGTATTGCCATCTAGTGTTTGTTCGTAGTTGTTAAAGTGCCGGTTAAAATAATTTGAATCACTACCATGTTGAAGGTAATCCTGTTGCATCACTTTGGTGCCTTGCCCTACATAGACGGCATCGTCTCCAATTGCAGAACTTTAATGCTTGCCGTGAGATTCAGTCCGGTGATATCGGAACCAGTTACGAAAGCCGTTGGTGTTGCTGATGAAGTATTGTTTGTCCTGGCATAGTTGTCCTTTGGTTGTAATAACTGAGTTATTATACATAATTTACTTATTCCCCTAAGAGACCTTTGCATAAATAGGGACGATTAGCAAAATGACAGATTTTATTAATTGGAAATTTTTAAATCCACTCCTAGCAGGCTAAGTGTTTTAAAAAGTTTGTAATTTGATGAAAGATAGCGTTTGATGATTTCATATTATGAAAGTCTCTAATTAAGTTTTTAAATTTTGGTTGATATTTTTCCATAAAAAACCGCTTTAATAAGGCGGGTTTTTTTTTCTATAATTACTTATTTATGAGACCTTTGCATAAATAGGGATGATTAGCAAAATGACAGATTTTATTAAATTGGAAATTTTTAAATCCACTCCTAGCAGGGCTAAGGGTGTTTTAAAAGTTTGTAATTTGATGAAAGATGACGTTTTGATGATTATTCATATTTATGCAAAGTCTCTTTACAGAATAAGATTATCAGTTATAAAGTGCCCTAATGCAACTGTGTCAGGAGTAGAGACCACCAATACCAGAAACCCCTTGTAGATTGATAACCAAATCAGCAAATCATCTGTAACCGTGCCATCAGCATCAATCGTTAGTTTGGCGCTACCTGCAGTGCCAGTATCTGACACTGTAATATATTTATCAATATTAGCAAAAAGTGTCGCTTGTTACCACTAGCGGTAATAAAATTTTTTTAAATCTAATTTATCACCACCAGCACCAAATATGAAGCCATTTATGGTGTCTTCGCCATTATCTGTATTTGCATAAACAAAATATCACTGCCTGCACCGCCATTTATAGTGTCGTTGCCTGCACCACCATTTTATAGTATCGTCACCCGCACTACCCGTTATAGTATCGGCGTTATCGGTGCCGATATAAAATTATATGCAAATGCCCAAGTTTTACCTGGGGATTATCAATACCTGCAAAGTCATTACCCGAGGTGTCAGTTATAACGCCTGATGCCATTTTGATGTAATAAACACCTGAAGTTAAATTCGGGTTTAAAGAGTGAGGTTGTGCCCTAAAAACATTAGTAATGCTAATAGTTAACTTTTCTCCCTATTCAGATTTCAACTGCCCACCATTTTTTTTGATTTTTCAGAAACTCAATTACTAGATTTAAAGGCTCGCCTAAGACATTGGTATCGCTGGTTTTCTGAAAAGGTTGGAACTTGTTCATCTACAGACAGAGGTTGTTGGCTTGTCCATCAAAAAAAGGTTGTTGATAATTTTTAAAGATTCCACCATTTTACCCCCCAAAAACCCCAGGTCGCCATAACCATCAATATCAGCTAGGACTGGAGGGAATTTAAGCCCACATAATCCCATCGTTATCACCCCCAGTTTTTGCTTCATAAGCAGGGTTAAAAGTAGTGCCTGTATTTTGATGTTTTAAGGTTGCCATAATCCTTCCCCACCAAAACTGGGTCGCCATCGCCATCAATATCGGCGGGGGTTTGGGTTTTGGAAAATTCCCCATAATGCCATTAAAAGTTTCATCCCCAGTTTTGCTTCTAAGCGGGGTTAAAGTGGGCCCTTTTTTTTTGATAGTTTTTAAAAGGGGTGCCATCATTCCACCCCCCAAATCTAGGTCCCATCGCCGTCAATATCAAAAAGGGGTTGGTTTGGGGGAAAAACCCCATAATGCCTTTAAAAAGGTTGTTTCCCCATTTTTTTGCTTCATAAGCGGGTTAAAGTAGAGCCTGTATTTTATAATTTAGGGTGATAATTCTCCCCCCCAAAAAACAGGTCGCCATCGCCTCAATATCAGCCGTTTGGGTGGAAAAACCCTTAATCAATGCCATTAAAAAAGGATTGTCATCCCCATTTTTTTGCCAAAAGCGGGGTTAAGTAGTCCCTGTATTTTGTAGTATTTAAGGGTCCCATAAAACTCACCACCCCAAATCTAGGTCCCATCGCCGTAAATTTCAGCCAGGGTTGGGCCCAAAAAATTTTCCCCTCAATACCTCAAAGGATTATTGCCCAAACCTTTTTCAATATACTCAACAGCAACACTACTCTATCGGGTAAATACTGGTGCATTCCCCCTTTTTATATTATTTGGCGTAATATCCTTTTGGTTGTCTTTCAAAGTCTGGGGGAATGCTATCTCCGGAACCCTATTTTTAAAACACCAGTTTCTTATCACCTGCAGTTTAGAGGCGTTTTATCAAAACAAATTTTTTCCTGCAATGACCATTTTTAGAGCCTGTGGTGTTATTAATTTTTCAAGGCCCGCTCTTTTTGGGTGTTGGTATAACATCCCTGTTTTTAAAAGCAGATTGTCCTGCTGGAATATGCTTAAAGTCCAGGGTTGGTCGTGATTGGGGTTGGGTTAATGGTGTCAAAGTTACTGCGTGCTGGTGCTAATTGTGAATTGGTGCATCCGCGCCCTACAGCCGTGTGGTTTTCCATCGGTAATTCAGAGGGTAGAGAATGTGCGAGTGCCCCGTGCCGTCCTGAAACAGTTTTGGTAATCCTGAAGTTTTGCTGTGCCCTCTGTATTACTACCCAAAAAACTCTTTTGGTAATCGTTAAAGTACCTTTCAGTTACTTTCCTGGAGTGGGTTGCGTTTTTTCACTATCATTAATGTAGTTATCTCGGCACCTACCCCGCGATTGTGGTAGAAAATGCTTTGGTTCCAAATCCCTTGGTTTATCTTTAGTAATGGCGCAGCATCTTCCCCTATGTAGTTACTGTGCCTGCACCCATTTTTAAATAACTGCCTTGGGTTAATTTATTATCAGTTAAACCTAATGCTGCCCTAGGGTGAGTTTATCGCCAGCAAGGGGTTATTGTCTCAGTAATATTAAGGGTTTTGCTATTACTCCATCATCACTCCCTTTTTAACAATACTACCTGTACTACCTGCGGAATTTTCCATTAAAATCAAGATCAGGTCGAGGTTTCACCAATTCGGCCGAACTTGTTTTGTTAGGTTTGGGGGGTGTTGTCCTTCCCCATTTAGATTCAGCTGAAATTTTCCTGCGGTCGGAAAATAATTATAAGTCCCCTTATTAAATCATCGGGTTAAAACACAGCATCCCCCTAATCCGTTACTTTTTGACTTTGTCCCACTAAACCCTCAAGTTTGCCTGTTTAATCGCATCGCCAGAAAAAGGTTTGAACCAAATAACCCACACTAGAATCTGTGCTTTTACTGTGATATCAGAATCTGTATTTGAAATAAGTTTGCTGTTACAGTAAAGTGCATGGGCAAGTATCAAAAACCGGTATCACTCGCTGAAACCCTATTTCTATTGCCGGCAATATCACAAATTTATCACGCAACGCTAACTCAATTGCCTTGGTATCTGTATTGGCCAAAAATTTTAAAGGTATGGCTTTATGGCAAACCCCAATGAACCAATACTAAACCATTTAATAGGCCAGGGGGTTAACAATGTCCTTTTTGGGTAAAATCTTTACTACCTCTTTAAAAGGAAAAAGGTAAGATGATTTCTTCACCTGCTTTGGTTGTAGCGTCTTTTATCTAATGGTGGTTTTGGGAAATATCAACTTTAAAATCACCTATTTTCTCTATCGCTGGGTTACCGCGGTATCTTTATATTGACTTTATGCTGTAATTTGTCCATGGGTTAATGGAAAAAATCTGTGGCTAAACAGTAATGGTTGCATATTTTTTGGGCAGTCCCTTATTAATTTTTTTGGTTAATAACTTGAGACTTCTTGTTTTTTTCTACACCAGTTGTGGCCTTTTTGTCCCTTTTTTGTCTTCAATAGCGTTTAAAATATCTCCCAGTTTGTGTAATGTCCCCCAATAGTTGGACAACACCATCAACCCGGCTAATTTAAAAGGAAAATCCTGTTGGAACATATTACCTGCCGGTTTACCCCTGTAAGGAATTGCACTTGTTGGAATCTCAAAATCTGCTTTATTAACTATCATCGACTTTGACGTGAAAGAAAAAGAATAATTGTTTAATTTTACTGATGCCCCTGCTTTGGCGGCACCTTTGCCTTATCTAGTGTAAATTCCTTATTTGGTCACTTTTACTGGTAGCATTGTTGGAGTCTTCATTGGTTGTCATGGTTAACTCAAAAACATCACCACTTTAAAGCCGATTCCCATCTTTTGGGTAGTTGACTCCCCAGCTTGTTATGTTTGGGGGCGGCGTGTCAATTAAAACGGGGGGGTTTTCCCCCCTTCTGCCCACCGGAAGAAATTTTTTTAAATGTTAGTCTCCCACTGACAAAAACCCGGTATTTTATTTTGGGTTGTCCATTCGGTACCAGGCAGAGGCAAAAGTGGGTAGTTACTGGTTCTACAACTTTGTCTTGGCTTTTTTCCACTGGTGCTTTAAATGAAAAGCATGATAACAACCCCTTTTTCCCCAAAAATTTTTAAATTCCCTTGAATGGCAAATTTGCTAAATTCACTGGTTTACCTTTTTCGCTAACAAGTTGCCACGCATCTCCCCATTGTGCTGTGGTGGTGAATGAAAAAACCAAAGCCCCAACCCACTATCGCTGTCAATACCCTCAATCTTTTGCAGTATCTTAAAATCCTGCATCAATTTTGACATAGTAATTCTTTTGGCTTTAAATCACTACCTGGATTAATGGTAATTTTTTGGGGCTATCAAAACCTTGGTTAGCTATTAATCGTAATAAGGTGTAGGTTGGCTTTATCATAAAAGCAATACTGCCTGCTGTGTTTATTGTAACGCCTTAAAAAAGGGCATCGTTAAGTTTCATTGGGTTTTCCATATTGCCACTGGTGTACTGGGGCTTTGGTTCAATTGCTTTCTTATTTGCTGCTTTGTGCTGTAAAACATTGCCCCACTTCTGTAATTGCGGATTAGCGGCGGCACGGGTTTAATTAGAACCTACATCTGGGATTTAGGTACAACGTTAATTTTTAGACTTTACCCATCAGCAGGTGTTGTCTAATTAAAGTACCTTTTTAATAGCACCATTGCTGATGTTGATAAAACCTTTTTTTCAAAAACCCGTTACTGCTTCCAAAAGGGAAAGGTATGGTGATTGTATCCCAGTTTTAAAGGGAAAGATGTTGTCATCGCTGATAATCAAAGTTGGGCTTAGTATCAAAACTTTTTATTATTGCTGGCCAACTTTTTTTTGCTTGTTAACTTTAAAGTAGCAGCATCACGGCCCGTAAGGCTTATTATGCCTTTTCTGTTTTTCAGGAGGGGGTTTGTTCTAAAGTTGGGCCCTTTACTACCAAAAAGGGTAAAGTACCCTTTTTTACCGCCTGTAACTGTAATATCATTTATATCAAAATCTGTAACTGCTTCATCAAAGAAAAAGGGATGGTAATACTTCACCAACTTTAGCGGTGTGGACTTGTCATCATAATTTAAACCAATCCCAAACCTGGGTTGACTCCTTTCCCCAAAATCGTGGATTCAATTCTCTTAAAAACGCCTGCTTCTAAAGCCCATCTCGCCTGTTATATCAATCTTAAAAACCATCTAAAATAAACCTATCGCCATTAAAAACGGGAAACTTCTTCTTGATAATCGGGACCGCCAATTAACCATTCTTTCAAAAGTTAGGTCTGTCAACTCTTTTGTTTGGGTATTCCAAAAATGCCAGTTAAATAAACATCATTGCCACCTGTTGGGGTAGTCCTGTTGCATCCTTTGGGGCCTTTGGGAACATAACTGTGTCATTGCCACTATTGCCAATATCTTAAAAACTGGCCCTTTAACCAGGGGGGAATTCCACCGTTGTTATCAGAAAAAAATCTTTAGTAGCACCAACTTCCCGGGGGTGCCTTTGTTTGGGGGGTTGAGTGGTTAAAAAGGGGCGGGGGGTGTTTTGAACTGGGTCAAAACAGGAAATTTTAAATTTTTTGAAAAACCCCCCATTTAATGCCCCCTCATTGCCTGTTTTATCAATCTTAAAAAACCTTTGCAAAATCCCTATCCCCTTAGAGGGTGTGAAAGGGCCCCGGGGAAACGGGAGTAGTAACCGTTTTTTTTTGAAGGTGTAGGTATTGCCATCTGTTTGTTCTAGTTGTTAAATGCCGGTTAAATAAATTGAATCATTGCCCCCTTTTGGGAAGCCCCGTTCCGACTTTGGTGCCTTGTCCCACATAACCCTCGTCTCCACTATTCCAATCTTTTAATGCGTCCCCTTTTAATCCGGTGATATCGGAAACCAGTTAAAAACCGTTGGTTTGCTGATGAAGTATTTTGTTTGTCGCAAAGGGGGGGTCCTTTGGTTGTAATAACGATTATTATACATAATTTACTTATTCCTCTAAAAGGGGGCATAAATAGGGATGATTAGCAAAAAGACAGATTTTTTTAAATTGGAAATTTTTTTAAAACCACTCTACAGGGCTAAGTTTTTTAAAAATTTGTAATTTGATGAAAAATCGTTTTGATAATTTTTTTGCAAAAAAGGGTTTCCCTTTACTTTTTTTTAAAAAAAAGATTATCGTTAAAGTGCCTAAGCAACTGTTCGGGGGTAAAAAAACCCTTGAGATTGATAACCAAAAAACATCATCTGTAACCGTGCCATCAGCATCAATCGTTAGTTTGGGACTACCTGCAGTGCCCGTATCGAAATGAATATATTTATCAATATTGAAAAGTGTCGCTTGGTTCCACTAGCGGGAATAAAATTTTTTAAAACTAATTTATCCCACCAGCCAAATATGAAGCCGTTAATTTTCTTCGCCATTATCTGTATTTGCATAAAAAAAATATCACTGCCTGCACCGCCATTTATAGTTCGTTCCCCCCCCATTTATAGTATCGTCCCTGCACCCTTTGTATCGGCGTTATCGGTGCCGATATAAAAATTATTAAAAACCCAAGTTTTACCAAATTTATCAATACCTAAAGTCATTACCCGGGGGTTTGTTATAACCCCGATGCCATTTTGATGTTAAAAACCTGAAGTTAAATTCTTGGGTTAAGTGAGTGTTGTGTCGCTAATATTAGCATTGTTGCTAATAGTTTAACTTTTCTGCGCTATTCAGATTTCAACAATCCACCATTTGTTTTTATGTTTTCAAAAAATCAATTCAATTTGAACCGCCTAAGACATTGGGATCCTGGTTTTCTTAAAGGGGCTTTTCATCCACAGACAGGGTCGTTGAGCTTGTCCATCTACAGAAGCGGTTGTTGATTGTAGTATTTGGGTGATAAACCTCACCCACTCAAATCCAATCAATCCCCCCATCAATATAGCCAAGTTTGGCGTGGAATAATTTCCCCCTCAATGCCATTAAAGGTTTTTTTCGTTTTGCTTCATAAGTAGGGTTAAAATAGTGCCTGTATTTCGATGGGATTTTGGGGTGCCCTTCTGCTCCTCACCCACCACTCTGGTCCCATCGCCTCAATATCGGCTAGGGTTGGTGAGAAGAATATCCCCCATCAATGCCATTAAAAAATTGTCATCTCAGTTTTGCTTCATAAACGGGTTAAAATAGTGCCCGTGGATGAGTATTTGGGGGGCTTTTTCCCCACCCCCACCAATTAGTCGCCATCCCTCAATATCGGCCAAGGTTGATGCGGAAAAACCCCCATCAATGCCATTAAAAAAATTGTCATTCCGTTTTTTTCTTCAAAACGGGGGTTAAGTGCCTTTTTTTGATGATTTAAAATCCTAAACTCACCCATCCAAATCAGGTCCCATCGCCTCAATATCCCAAAGGGGTTGGTGGGAATAATACCCCATCAATGCCTTAAAAAGGGTTGTCATCTCAGTTTTTGCTTCAAAAAGGGGGTTTAAAAGTGCCTGTGTTTTGATAGTATTTAAGGGTGCCATCACTCTCACCCACCACCAAATCTAGGTCGCCATCGCCGTCAATATCGGCCAGGGTTGGTGCAGATAAATCCCCCACATCAATACCCTCAAAAGGATTATTGCCCGAACCTGTTTTTTCAATATACTCAAGCTTAGTCATGGTCAACACCACTCTATCAGCGGTAAATACTGGTGCATTACCTACGACATCTGTTATATTATTTAGCGTAATATCTCTTGTTGGATTGTCAATATAAAAGTCTGTAGCGGCAATGCTATCTCCAGCTTGAACGCTATATTTAAACACCAGTTTCTTATCACCTGCAGTTGTAGAGGCGGTTTTATCCAAAACAAAGTCTTTGCCTGCAATGACCACTTTAGAGCCTGTGGTGTTATTAAGTTTCAAGGTCTCACTCATTGTCAAAGTTAGGCTGATAACATCGCCTACCTTAAAAGCAGATTGTCCTGCTGGAATATTGCTTAGAGTCCATGAGTTAGTAGCCGTTGGAGTTGGGGCTTGTCCATCTACAGAAGAAGGTTGTTGATTGTAGTAATATTTAAGTTTACCACTCTGCTCACCCACCACCAAATCTAGGTCGCCATCACCATCAATATCGGCTAGGACTGGTGAGGAATAACGCCCCACATCAATGCCATTAAAAGGATTGTCATCTCCAGTTTTTGCTTCATAAGCAGGGTTAGAAGTAGTGCCTGTATTTTGATAGTATTTAAGGGTGCCATTAAACTCACCCACCACCAAATCTAGGTCGCCATCGCCGTCAATATCGGCCAGGGTTGGTGCGGAAAAATCCCCCACATCAATGCTATTAAAAGGATTGCTACCTCCAGTTTTTGCTTCATAAGCAGGGTTAGAAGTAGTGCCTGTATTTTGATAGTATTTAAGGGTGCCATAATCCTTACCCACCACCAAATCTAGGTCGCCATCGCCGTCAATATCAGCCAAGTTTGGCGTGGAATAATGTCCCACATCAATGCCATTAAAAGGATTACTATCTCCAGTTTTTGCTTCATAAGCAGGGTTAGAAGTAGAGCTTGTATTTTGATAGTATTTAAGGGTGCCATTCTGCTCACCCACCACCAAATCTAGGTCGCCATCGCCATCAATATCAGCCAAGGTTGGTGTGGAATAATACCCCACATCAATGCCATTAAAGGATTGCTTATCTCCAGTTTTGCTTCCAAGCGGGGTTAAAGTAGTGCCTGTATTTTGATAGTATTTAAGGGTGCGATTCTTCTCACCCACCACTAAATCTAGGTCGCCATCGCCGTCAATATCAGCCAAGATTGGCGTGGAATAACCTCCCACATCAATGCCATTAAAAGGATTATTGCCCAAACCTGTTTTTTCAATATACTCAAGCTTAGTCTTAGCCAACACTACTCTATCAGCGGTAAATACTGGTGCATTACCTGCAACATTTGTTATATTATTTAGCGTAATATCGCTTGTTGGATTGTCAATATCAAAGTCTGTAGCGGCAATGCTATCTCCAACTTGAACGCTATATTTAAACACCAGTTTCTTATCACCTGCAGTTATAGAGGCAGTTTTATCCAAAACAAAGTCTTTGCCTGCAATGACCACTTTAGAGCCTGTGGTGTTATTAAGTTTCAAGGTCTTACTCATTGTCAGTGTTAGGCTGATAACATCGCCTGTCTTAAAAGCAGATTGCCCTGCTGGAATATCGCTTAAAACCCATGGATTGGTAGTGATTGGGGTTGGAGCTTGAGTATCTACAGAAGAAGGTTGTTGATTGTAATAATATTTAAGGGTGCCATTCTGCTCACCCACCACCAAATCTAGGTCGCCATCGCCATCAATATCGGCTAGGACTGGTGCGGAATAACGCCCCACATCAATGCCATTAAAAGGATTGTCATCTCCAGTTTTTGCTTCATAAGCAGGGTTAGAAGTAGTGCCTGTATTTTGATAGTATTTAAGGGTGCCATCACTCTCACCCACCACCAAATCTAGGTCGCCATCGCCGTCAATATCGGCTAGGGTTGGTTTGGAAGAATCCCCCACATCAATGCTATTAAAAGGATTGTCATCTCCAGTTTTTGCTTCATAAGCAGGGTTAGAAGTAGTGCCTGTATTTTGATAGTATTTAAGGGTGCCATAAGCCTCACCCATCACCAAATCTAGGTCGCCATCGCCGTCAATATCGACTAGGATTGGTGAGTAAGAATATCCTGCATTAATGCCATTAAAAGGATTGTCATCTCCAGTTTTTGCTTCATAAGCAGGGTTAGAAGTAGTGCCTGTGTTTTGATAGTATTTAAGGGTGCCATTATTCTCACCCACCACCAAATCTAGGTCGCCATCGCCGTCAATATCGGCTAGGGTTGGCGTAGCAAAACCCCCCACATCAATGCCATTAAAAAGATTGCTATCTCCAGTTTTTGCTTCATAAGCAGGGTTAGAAGTAGTGCCTGTATTTTGATAGTATTTAAGGGTGCGATTCTCCTCACCCACCACTAAATCTAGGTCGCCATCGCTGTCAATATCAGCCAGGGTTGGCGCAGAAGCATTCCCCACATCAATACCCTCAAAAGGATTATTGCCCGAACCTGTTTTTTCAATATACTCAAGCTTAGTCTTAGCCAACACTACTCTATCAGCGGTAAATACTGGTGCATTACCTGCGACATCTGTTATATTATTTAGCGTAATATCGCTTGTTGGGTTGTCAATATCAAAGTCTGTAGCGGCAATGTTATCCCCAGCTTGAACGCTATATTTAAACACCAGTTTCTTATCACCTGCAGTTGTAGAGGCAGTTTTATCCAAAACAAAGTCTTTGCCTGCAATGACCACTTTAGAGCCTGTGGTGTTGTTAAGCTTCAAGGTCTCGCTCATTGTCAGTGTTAGGCTGATAACATCGCCTGTCTTAAAAGCAGATTGTCCTGCTGGAATATTGCTTAGAGTCCATGGATTGGTCGTGATTGGGGTTGGGTTAATGGTGTCATAAGTTACTGCTGTGCTAGTGCTAATTGTTGAATTGGTGCCATCACTAAGCGTTACTACAGCCGTGTAGGTTTTTCCACCGACTAGTGTAGTTGGCATATTGGCATGTGCCAGTGTCCAAGTTTTATCATCCGCAATGGTTGGCAAACTTGAAACTGTGGCTACTGAATTACTGCCTTCAAAAAATTCAATCTTAGTAATAGACAAAGTACCTGTTCCCGTTACTGTACCTGAGAGTGTGGTTGCATCTTTCTCGTTATTATTAATGTAATTATCATCGGCACCTGCCCAAACAATGTCGGTAGTAAGGACGATGGTTTTAAATGCCCATTGGTTGCTGTTTTTAGCAATACCCGGTGCATCGTTGCCTACCATATCCGTTATAGCACCAGAGTTCATTTCTAAATAGTAACTGCCTGCGGTAAGTTTATTATTGGTTAAACCTAATGCTGATACATCAATAGTAAGTTTATCATTGGTAATGCTAAATTTATTTGTATCACTAGCGATATTAATCGTTGCTACTGTTACATCGCTACTATTCTTGATGAGAATACTGCCCGTACCTGCTTTAATATTTTCACTAAAGTCAAGCACTAGATCTGAGGTTTCACCTAAGGTAACACTGGCTTGTGTTGTTAGAGTTGGCGCTTGTCCATCTACAGAAGAAGGCTGTTGATTGTAGTAGTATTTAAGAGTGCCATCATTCTCACCCACCACCAAATCTAGGTCGCCATCGCCGTCAATATCGGCTAGGACTGGTGAGAATAATCCCCCACATCAATGCCATTAAAAGGATTGTCATCTCCAATTTTTGCTTCATAAGCAGGGTTAGAAGTAGTGCCTGTATTTTGATAGTATTTAAAGGTGCCATCACTCTCACCCACCACCAAATCTAGGTCGCCATCGCCGTCAATATCGGCTAGGGTTGGTTTGGAGCGATCCCCCACATCAATGCCATCAAAAGGATTGCTATCTCCAGTTTTTGCTTCATAAGCAGGGTTAGAAGTAGTGCCTGTATTTTGATAGTATTTAAGGGTGCCATCATTCTCACCCACTACCAAATCTAGATCACCATCGCCATCAATATCAGCCAAGTTTGGCGTGGAATAACCTCCCACATCAATGCCATTAAAAGGATTATTGCCTCCAGTTTTTGCTTCATAAGCAGGGTTAGAAGTAGTGCCTGTATTTTGATAGTATTTAAGGGTGCCATTACTCTCACCCACCACCAAATCTAGATCACCATCGCCATCAATATCAGCCAAGTTTGGCGTGGAATAACCTCCCACATCAATGCCATTAAAAGGATTATTGCCTCCAGTTTTTGCTTCATAAGCAGGGCTAGAAGTAGTACCTGTATTTTGATAGTATTTAAGGGTGCCATTACTCTCACCCACCACCAAATCTAGGTCGCCATCGCCGTCAATATCAGCCAAGATTGGCACAGAAACATACCCCACATCAATACCCTCAAAAGGATTATTGCCCGAACCTGTTTTTTCAATATACTCAAGCTTAGTCTTGGTCAACACCACTCTATCAGCGGTAAATACTGGTGCATTACCTGCGACATCTGTTATATTATTTAGCGTAATATCGCTTGTTGGGTTGTCAATATCAAAGTCTGTAGCGGCAATGCTATCTCCAGCTTGAACGCTATATTTAAACACCAGTTTCTTATCACCTGCAGTTGTAGAGGCAGTTTTATCCAAAACAAAGTCTTTGCCTGCAATGACCACTTTAGAGCCTGTGGTGTTATTAAGTTTCAAGGTCTCGCTCATTGTCAGTGTTAGGCTGATAACATCCCCTGCCTTAAAAGCAGATTGTCCTGCTGGAATATCGCTTAAAGTCCATGGATTGGTCGTGATTGGGGTTGGGTTAATGGTGTCATAAGTTACTGCTGTGCTAGTGATAGTTGTTGAATGGTGCCATCACTAAGCGTTACTGCAGCCGTGTAGGTTTTCCATCGGCTAATTCAGATGGCATAGCAGAATGTGCGAGTGCCCGTGCCGTCAGCTGCAACAGCTGGCAATCCTGAAGTATTGCTGTGCCTACTGTGTTATTACCTTCAAAAACTCAATTTTTAGTAATAGATAAGGTACCTGCTCGCTACTGTGCCTGAGGGGTGCGGTTGCGTCTTTTTCACTATCATTAATGTAGTTATCATCGGCACCTATCCAAGCGATTGTGGTAAAAGTGCTTTGGTTTCAAATGCCCATTGGTTAGTATCTTTAGTAATGGCAGCAGCATCGTTACCCGCTATGTCAGTTACTGTGCCTGCATCCATGGTGATATAGTAACTGCCTTGGGTTAATTTATTATCAGTTAAACCTAATGCTGACACATCAATGGTGAGTTTATCGCCAGCAATGCTGAATTTAGTTGTCTCAGTAATATTAATGGTTGCTATTACTCCATCATCACTACCTTTAATAACAATACTACCTGTACTACCTGCTTGAATGTCTTCATTAAAATCAAGCATCAGGTCTGAGGTTTCACCCAATTCGGCCGAAGCTTGTGTTGTTAGGATTGGGGCAGTGTTGTCCATTACCACATCATTAGATTCAGCTGAAATATTTCCTGCTTGGTCAGCTAAATACCAATTATAAGTACCCTCTATTAAATCATGGGGGTTAAAACTAGAGCATCACCCCTAATCCGTTACTTTGTTGACTTTATTGCCAGCTACTAAAGCCTCAAGTTTAGCAACTGTATTAATCGCATCGCCAGACAATGAGTTGTGAACCAAATAACCCACACTAGAATCTGTGCTTGTTACTGTGATATCAGAATCTGTATTTGAAATAAGTGTTGCTGTTGCAGTGAGTGCATTTGGCGCAAGGGTATCAATAACCTGAGTATCACTCGCTGCAACCGTATTTCTATTGCCAGCAATATCTACAAATTTATCAGCAGCAACGCTAACTTCTAAATTGCCTTCGGTATCTGTATTAGGCACAACAATTAAGGTATAGGCTTTATTGGCATTAACACCTGTGGTAACCAATACTAAATCAGCACCACCTTTAATAGTGCCATTGGTAATAACAATGTCCTCTTTGGTAAACTCTGTTACTACCTCGTTAAAGGTAAAGGTAAAGATGATTTCTTCACCTGCTTTGGTTGTAGCGTCTTCATTATCGGTAATGGTTAAGATTGGTGCAACCGTATCAACTTTAAAATCACCTATTTTTTTATCGCTGGGTTACCAGCAGTATTTTTTATATTGACTTTATAGCTGTAAGTTTGTCCATGGGTTAATGCTTGTAAATCTGTGGCTGCAACAGTAATGGTTGCACTATTGTTGGTAACAGTACCTGTATAAGTTTTTTGGTTAATAACTAGTGAGACTTCTTGATTGTTTTCTACACCAGTTGTAGCAACTGTTACAGTGCCATTGCTGTTGTCTTCAATAGCGTTTAAAATATCTCCCCAGTTTAGTGTAATGTCTCCAATAGTTGGCACAACACCATCAACATTACGGTCTAATTCAATAGGATAAGTACCTGTGGTGGCAACCATATTACCTACTGCATCGGTTACTCCTGTTAAGGCAATTGCACTTGCATTGGTAATCTCAAAATCTGCTTTACTAACGCTATCATCGACTTTGACAGTGTAGGTAAAGAATAATTGTTTTAACTCATCTACTGATGCCCCTGCTTTGGCGGCACCTTTTCTGGTATCTAGTGTAAATTCCTTATTACCAATGGTCACTTTGCTACTGGTAGCATTGCTTAACGAGAGTGCTTCATTGGTTGTCATGGTTAACTCAATAACATCACCTACTTTAAAGCCCGATTGCCCATCTGTTGGTGAGTTGACTGCCCAGCTTGTTATGATTGGGGCAGCAGTGTCAATTAAAACAGGGGTGGTATTGCCACCTGTACTTGTACCACCACCTGTTGAAGATAAATTTATTTCAATTGTGTAGGTCTCGCCACTGACTAAAGCCGGTATTTTACTATTGGCTAATGTCCATTCGGTACCATTGGCAGAGGCAAAAGTGGGTAGATTACTGGTCTCTACAACTCTGTCATTGGCTGTTGTTCCACTGGTTGCTTTAAATGTAATAGCACTGATAACAACGCCTGTTGCACCGCTAGAATTTGTTAATGTGCCTTGAATGGCAAGTGTGCTAAATTCACTGGCATTGATACCATTGTCGCTAACAGAGTTGCCACTTGCATCTACCCATTGTGCTGTGGTGGTGAATGAATAGACCAGAAAGCCCCAACCACTATTGCTGTCAATACCCTCATAATTATTACCTGCAGTATCTTTAAAAGTGCCTGCATCAATTTTGACATAGTAATTCTTATTGACTATTAAATCACTACCTGGATTAATAGTGATAATTTTGTTGGTGCTATCAAGACTAACTTGGTTAGCTATATCAATCGTAATAAGAGTGTCAGAGTTGGCTTTATCATAAATGACAATACTGCCTGCTGTGTTTATTGTAACTGCCTCTAAAAAGGTCATCGTTAAGTTTTCATTAGGTGCCATATTGCCACTGAGTGCTGCTACTGGGGCTTTGGTGTCAATTGCTTGCTCGTTATTTGCTGCTGCTGTGCTGTAAGCATTGCCCGCACTGTCTGTAATTGCAGGATTAGCAGACACTGACACTGTTAAGTTAGAACCTACATCTAGGTCACTGCTAGGTACAACGGTTAAGGTATAGACTTTACCTGCATCAGCAGGTGTTGTGCTGGCAATTAAGTCAGTACCTGTCTTAATAGCACCATTGCTGATGTTGATAACACTTTTATCAAAACCTGTTACTGCTTCACTAAAGGTAAAGGTATAGGTGATTGTATCGCCAGTTTTAAGGGTTAAAGCATCAGCCTTGTCATCGCTGATAATCAAAGTTGGGGCTTGAGTATCAAAACTTTGATTATTGCTGGCAGCAACTGATTTTAGTGCTGTGTTAACTTTAGAAGTAGCAGCATCAACGGCTACTGTAAGGCTTATTATGCCTTTGCTGTTTGCAGGAGGGGTTAGTTCTAAAGTATAGACACTTTCACTACCATTAACAGAGGTAAAAGTACCTTTTGTACCGCCTGTAACTGTAATATCATTTATATCAAAATCTGTAACTGCTTCATCAAAAGTAAAGGTATAGGTAATAACTTCACCAACTTTAGCGGTGTTGGACTTGTCATCAGTAATACTTAAACCAATCCCCAAACCTGGAGTTGACTCGCTGTTGTCAATATCAGTGGATTCAATTCTCTTAAAAGCGCCTGCTTCTAATAGCCCATCATCGCCTGTTATATCAATCTTAACAAAACCATCTGCAAAATAAACCCTATCGCCATTAGAGGCTGTGAAGGAAACTTCTTCTTGATAATCGGTACCGCCAATATTAACCATTCTTTCAAAAGTGTAGGTGCTGTCAACTACTGTTTGTTTGGTGTATTCACTAAAAGTGCCAGTTAAATAAACAACATCATTGCCACCTGTTGAGGTGAGTCCTGTTGCATCAACTTTTGTGCCTTTGGCAACATAAACTGTGTCATTGCCACTATTGCCAGATATCTTAAATACTGAGCCTTTGACACCAGGGGTAATGTGCTCACCGTTGTTATCAGAAATAAATACTTTAGTAGCACCAACTTCACTGGCAGTGCCTTTGTCAATGGCGGGTTGAGTGGTTAAAGGGTCGGTGGGTGTTATTGAACTGGAGTCATATCAGGATTTAATTTTCTGAAAAAAGCCTGCATTTAATAGCCCCTCATTGCCTGTTATATCAATCTTAAAAACCATTTGCAAAATAAACCCTATCGCCATTAGAGGCTGTGAAGGAGACTTCTTCTTGGTAATCGGTACCGCCAATAGTAACCGTTCTTTTGAAGGTGTAGGTATTGCCATCTAGTGTTTGTTCGTAGTTGTTAAAAGTGCCGGTTAAATAAATTGAATCATTGCCACCTGTTGAAGTAAGCCCTGTTGCATCGACTTTGGTGCCTTGTCCTACATAGACGGCATCGTCTCCACTATTGCCAGATACTTTTAATGCTTGTCCGTGAGATTCAAGTCCGGTGATATCGGAATACCAGTTGACGAAGAAGCCGTTGGTGTTGCTGATGAAGTATTTTGTTTGTCCTGGCATGAGATTGTCCTTTGGGTGTTATAACTGATTATTATTATACATAATTTACTTACTCCTCTAAGTTCAAGTTTTTTATTAGTTTACCTTATACAAGAATTTTACCTTATACAAGAATAAGATTATCAGTTATAAAGTGCCCTAATGCAACTGTGTCAGGAGTAGAGGAGCCACCAATACCAGAAACCCCTTGTAGATTGATAACCAAATCAGCAACATCATCTGTAACCGTGCCATCAGCATCAATCGTTAGTTTGGCACTACCTGCAGTGCCAGTATCTGACACTGTAATATATTTATCAATATTAGCAAAAAGTGTCGCTTGGTTACCACTAGCGGTAATAAAATCTTTTAAATCTAATTTATCACCACCAGCACCAAATATGAAGCCAGTTATGGTGTCTTCGCCATTATCTGTACTTGCATAAACAAAAATATCACTGCCTGCACCGCCATTTATAGTGTCGTTGCCTGCACCGCCATTTATAGTATCGTCACCTGCACTACCCGTTATAGTATCGGCGTTATCGGTGCCGATATAAAAATTATATGCAAATGCCCAAGTTTTACCTGAGGTATTATCAATACCTGCAAAAATCATTACCGAGGTGTCAGTTATAACGCCTGATGCCATTTTGATGTAATAAACACCTGAAGTTAAACTACTTGGGTTAAGAGTGAGTGTTGTGTCGCTAATATTAGCATTAGTAATGCTAATAGTTGCAACTTTTTCTGCGCTATTCCAGATTTCAACAGTGCCACCATTTGTTTTGATGTTTTCAGAAAACTCAATTACTAGATTTGAAGGCTTGCCTAAGACATTGGTATCGCTGGTTTTTTCTGTAAAGGTTGGGGCTTGTCCATCTACAGAAAAAGGTTGTTGATTGTAGTAATATTTAAGGGTGCCATCAGCCTCACCCACTACCAAATCTAAATCACCATCGCCGTCAATATCGGCTAGGGTTGGTCTGGAAGAATCCCCCACATCAATGCCATTAAAAGGATTGTCATCTCCAGTTTTTGCTTCATAAGCAGGGTTAGAAGTAGTACCTGTATTTTGATAGTATTTAAGGGTGCCAGAAAACTCACCCACCACCAAATCCAGGTCGCCATCGCCGTCAATATCGGCTAGGGTTGGTTTGGAAGAATATCCCACATCAATGCCATTAAAAGGATTATCATCTCCAGTTTTTGCTTCATAAGCAGGGTTAGAAGTAGTGCCTGTATTTTGATAGTATTTAAGGGTGCCATAATTCTCACCCACCACCAAATCCAGGTCGCCATCGCCGTCAATATCGGCTAGGGTTGGTGAGGAAGAATATCCCACATCAATGCCATTAAAAGGATTACTATCTCCAGTTTTTGCTTCATAAGCAGGGTTAGAAGTAGAGCTTGTATTTTGATAGTATTTAAGGGTGCCATTGTTCTCACCCACTACCAAATCTAGGTCGCCATCGCCGTCAATATCGGCTAGGGTTGGTGAGGAATAACCTCCCACATCAATGCCATTAAAAGGATTATTGCCTCCAGTTTTTGCTTCATAAGCAGGGCTAGAAGTAGTGCCTGTATTTTGATAGTATTTAAGGGTGCCATTCCTCTCACCCACCACCAAATCTAGGTCACCATCGCCGTCAATATCAGCCAAGATTGGCGTGGAATAACCTCCCACATCAATGCCATTAAAAGGATTATTGCCCAAACCTATTTTTTCAATATACTCAAGCTTAGTCTTAGCCAACACCACTCTATCAGCGGTAAATACTGGTGCATTACCTGCGACATCTGTTATATTATTTAGCGTAATATCGCTTGTTGGATTGTCAATATCAAAGTCTGTAACGGCAATGCTATCTCCAGCTTGAACGCTATATTTAAACACCAGTTTCTTATCACCTGCAGTTATAGAGGCAGTTTTATCCAAAACAAAGTCTTTGCCTGCAATGACCACTTTAGAGCCTGTGGTGTTATTAAGTTTCAAGGTCTCACTCATTGTCAGTGTTAGGCTGATAACATCGCCTGCCTTAAAAGCAGATTGTCCTGCTGGAATATCGCTTAGAGTCCATGGATTGGTCGTGATTGGGGTTGGGTTAATGGTGTCATAAGTTACTGCTGTGCTAGTGCTAATTGCTGAATTGGTGCCATCACTAAGCGTTACTACAGCCGTGTAGGTTTTTCCATCGGCTAATTCAGATGGCATAGCAGAATGTGCGAGTGTCCAGGTGCCGTCAGCTGCAACAGCTGGTAATCCTGAAGTTATTGCTGTGCCTACTGTATTACTACCTTCAAAAAACTCAATCTTAGTAATAGATAAGGTACCTGCTCCCGCTACTGTGCCTGAGAGTGCGGTTGCGTCTTTTTCACTATCATTAATGTAGTTATCATCGGCACCTATCCAAGCGATTGTGGTAAAAAGTGCTTTGGTTGCAAATACCCATTGGTTAGTATCTTTAGTAATGGCAGCAGCATCGTTACCCGCTATGTCAGTTACTGTGCCTGCATCCATGGTGATATAGTAACTGCCTTGGGTTAATTTATTATCAGTTAAACCTAATGCTGACACATCAATGGTGAGTTTATCGCCAGTAATGCTAAATTTATTTGTATCACTAGCGATATTAATAGTTGCTACTGTTACATCGCTACTATTCTTGATGAGAATACTGCCCGTACCTGCTTTAATATTTTCACTAAAGTCAAGCACTAAATCTGAGGTTTCCTCTAAGATAACGCTGGCTTGTGTTGTTAGAGTTGGCGCTTGTCCATCTACAGAAAAAGATTGTTGATTGTAATAATATTTAAGGGTGCCATCATTCTCACCCACCACCAAATCTAGGTCGCCATCGCCGTCAATATCGGCTAGGGTTGGTTTGGAAAAATCCCCCACATCAATGCCATTAAAAGGATTGCTACCTCCAGTTTTTACTTCATAAGCAGGGTTAGAAGTAGTGCCTGTATTTTGATAGTATTTAAGGGTGCCATAATACTCACCCACCACCAAATCTAGGTCGCCATCGCCGTCAATATCGGCTAGGGTTGGTGTAGCAAAATCCCCCACATCAATGCTATTAAAAGGATTGCTACCTCCAGTTTTTGCTTCATAAGCAGGGTTAGAAGTAGTGCCTGTATTTTGATAGTATTTAAGGGTGCCATACTTCTCACCCACCACCAAATCTAGGTCGCCATCGCCGTCAATATCGGCTAGGGTTGGTTTGGAAAAATCCCCCACATCAATGCTATTAAAAGGATTGCTACCTCCAGTTTTTACTTCATAAGCAGGGTTAGAAGTAGTGCCTGTATTTTGATAGTATTTAAGGGTGCCATAAGCCTCACCCATCACCAAATCTAGGTCGCCATCGCCGTCAATATCGGCTAGGGTTGGTCCGGAATAAATCCCCACATTAATGCTATTAAAAGGATTGTCATCTCCAGTTTTTGCTTCATAAGCAGGGTTAGAAGTAGTGCCTGTATTTTGATAGTATTTAAGGGTGCCATCATTCTCACCCACCACCAAATCTAGGTCGCCATCGCCGTCAATATCAGCCAAGATTGGCACAGAAACATACCCCACATCAATACCCTCAAAAGGATTATTGCCCAAACCCGTTTTTTCAATATACTTAATCTTAGTCAACACCACTCTATCAGCGGTAAATACTGGTGCATTACCTGCGACATCTGTTATATTATTTAGCGTAATATCGCTTGTTGGATTGTCAATATCAAAGTCTGTAGCGGCAATGTTATCCCCAGCTTGAACGCTATATTTAAACACCAGTTTCTTATCACCTGCAGTTGTAGAGGCAGTTTTATCCAAAACAAAGTCTTTGCCTGCAATGACCACTTTAGAGCCTGTGGTGTTATTAAGTTTCAAGGTCTCGCTCATTGTCAGTGTTAGGCTGATAACATCGCCTGCCTTAAAAGCAGATTGTCCTGCTGGAATATCGCTTAAAGTCCATGGATTGGTCGTGATTGGGGTTGGGTTAATGATGTCATAAGTTACTGCTGTGCTAGTGCTAATTGCTGAATTGGTGCCATCACTAAGCGTTACTACAGCCGTATAGGTTTTTCCATCGGCTAATTCAGATGGCATAGCAGAATGTGCGAGTGTCCAGGTGCCGTCAGCTGCAACAGCTGGTAATCCTGAAGTTATTGCTGTGCCTACTGTATTACTACCTTCAAAAAACTCAATCTTAGTAATAGATAAGGTACCTGCTCCCGCTACTGTGCCTGAGAGTGCGGTTGCGTCTTTTTCACTATCATTAATGTAGTTATCATCGGCACCTATCCAAGCGATTGTGGTAAAAAGTGCTTTGGTTGCAAATACCCATTGGTTAGTATCTTTAGTAATGGCAGCAGCATCGTTACCCACTATGTCAGTTACTGTGCCTGCATCCATGGTGATATAGTAACTGCCTTGGGTTAATTTATTATCAGTTAAACCTAATGCTGACACATCAATGGTGAGTTTATCGCCAGCAATGCTGAATTTATTTGTATCACTAGCGATATTAATAGTTGCTACTGTTACATCGCTACTATTCTTGATGAGAATACTGCCCGTACCTGCTTTAATATTTTCACTAAAGTCAAGCACTAAATCTGAGGTTTCCTCTAAGATAACGCTGGCTTGTGTTGTTAGAGTTGGAACTTGTCCATCTACAGAAGAAGGTTGTTGATTGTAGTAATATTTAAGTTTACCACTCTGCCCACCCACCACCAAATCTAGGTCGCCATCACCATCAATATCAGCTAGGACTGGTGTGGAATAATACACCACATCAATGCCATTAAAAGGATTACTATCTCCAGTTTTTACTTCATAAGCAGGGTTAGAAGTAGTGCCTGTGTTTTGATAGTATTTAAGGGTGCCATGAAACTCACCCACCACCAAATCTAGGTCACCATCGCCGTCAATATCGACTAGGATTGGTGAGGAAGAATATCCCGCATCAATGCCATTAAAAGGATTGTCATCTCCAGTTTTTGCTTCATAAGCAGGGTTAGAAGTAGTGCCTGTATTTTGATAGTATTTAAGGGTGCCATTACTCTCACCCACCACCAAATCTAGGTCACCATCGCCGTCAATATCGGCTAGGGTTGGTTTGGAGTAAAGCCCCACATCAATGCCATTAAAAGGATTGCTACCTCCAGTTTTTGCTTCATAAGCAGGGTTAGAAGTAGTGCCTGTATTTTGATAGTATTTAAGGGTGCCATCATTCTCACCCACCACCAAATCTAGGTCACCATCGCCATCAATATCGGCTAGGGTTGGTTTGGAAGAATATCCCACATCAATGCCATTAAAAGGATTGCTATCTCCAGTTTTTGCTTCATAAGCAGGGTTAGAAGTAGTGCCTGTATTTTGATAGTATTTAAGGGTGCCATCATTCTCACCCACCACCAAATCTAGGTCGCCATCGCCGTCAATATCAGCCAAGTTTGGCGTGGAATAACTTCCCACATCAATACCCTCAAAAGGATTATTGCCCGAACCTATTTTTTCAATATACTCAAGCTTAGTCTTGGTCAACACTACTCTATCAGCGGTAAATACTGGTGCATTACCTGCGACATCTGTTATATTATTTAGCGTAATATCGCTTGTTGGGTTGTCAATATCAAAGTCTGTAGCGGCAATGCTATCTCCAGCTTGAACACTATATTTAAACACCAGTTTCTTATCACCTGCAGTTGTAGAGGCAGTTTTATCCAAAACAAAGTCTTTGCCTGCAATGACCACTTTAGAGCCTGTGGTGTTATTAAGTTTCAAGGTCTCGCTCATTGTCAGTGTTAGGCTGATAACATCGCCTGTCTTAAAAGCAGATTGTCCTGCTGGAATATTGCTTAGAGTCCATGGATTGGTCGTGATTGGAGTTGGGTTAATGGTGTCATAAGTTACTGCTGTGCTAGTGCTAATTGCTGAATTGGTGCCATCACTAAGCGTTACTACAGCCGTGTAGGTTTTTCCATCGGCTAATTCAGATGGCATAGCAGAATGTGCGAGTGCCCAAGTGCCGTCAGCTGCAACAGCTGGTAATCCTGAAGTTATTGCTGTGCCTACTGTATTACTACCTTCAAAAAACTCAATTTTGGTAATCGTTAAAGTACCTATTCCAGTTACTTTGCCTGAGAGTGTGGTTGCGTCTTTTTCACTATCATTAATGTAGTTATCATCGGCACCTATCCAAGCGATTGTGGTAGAAAATGCTTTGGTTGCAAATACCCATTGGTTAGTATCTTTAGTAATGGCAGCAGCATCGTTACCCGCTATGTCAGTTACTGTGCCTGCATCCATGGTGATATAGTAACTGCCTTGGGTTAATTTATTATCAGTTAAACCTAATGCTGACACATCAATGGTGAGTTTATCGCCAGCAATGCTGAATTTAGTTGTCTCAGTAATATTAATGGTTGCTATTACTCCATCATCACTACCTTTAATAACAATACTACCTGTACTACCTGCTTGAATGTCTTCATTAAAATCAAGTATCAGGTCTGAGGTTTCACCCAATTCGGCCGAAGCTTGTGTTGTTAGGATTGGGGCAGTGTTGTCCATTACCACATCATTAGATTCAGCTGAAATATTTCCTGCTTGGTCAGCTAAATACCAATTATAAGTACCCTCTATTAAATCATGCGGGTTAAAACTACGAGCATCACCCCCTAATCCCGTTACTTTGTTGACTTTATTGCCAGCTACTAAAGCCTCAAGTTTAGCAACTGTATTAATCGCATCGCCAGACAATGAGTTGTGAACCAAATAACCCACACTAGAATCTGTGCTTGTTACTGTGATATCAGAATCTGTATTTGAAATAAGTGTTGCTGTTACAGTAAGTGCAACTGGAGCAATCGTATCAATAACCTGAGTATCACTCGCTGCAACCGTATTTCTATTGCCAGCAATATCTACAAATTTATCAGCAGCAACGCTAACTTCTAGATTGCCTTCGGTATCTGTATTAGGCACAACAACTAAGGTATAGGCTTTATTGGCATTAACACCTGTGGTAACCAATACTAAATCAGCACCATTTTTAATAGCGCCATTAGTAATAACAATGTCCTCTTTGGTAAACTCTGTTACTACCTCGTTAAAGGTAAAGGTAAAGATGATTTCTTCACCTGCTTTGGTTGTAGCGTCTTCATTATCGGTAATGGTCAAGGTTGGCACAACCGTATCAACTTTAAAATCACCTATTTTCTCTATCGCTGGGTTACCAGCAGTATCTTTTATATTGACTTTATAGCTGTAAGTTTGTCCATGGGTTAATGCTTGTAAATCTGTGGCTGCAACAGTAATGGTTGCACTATTGCTGGTAACAGTACCTGTATAAGTTTTTTGGTTAATAACTAGTGAGACTTCTTGATTGTTTTCTACACCAGTTGTGGCAACTGTTACAGTGCCATTGCTGTTGTCTTCAATAGCGTTTAAAATATCTCCCCAGTTTAGTGTAATGTCTCCAATAGTTGGCACTACACCATCAACATTACGGTCTAATTCAATAGGATAAGTGCCTGTGGTGGCAACTATATTATTACCTGCTACATCGGTTACCCCTGTCAAGGTAATTGCACTTGCATTGGTAATCTCAAAATCTGCTTTACTAACGCTATCATCGACTTTGACAGTGTAGGTAAAGAATAATTGTTTTAACTCATCTACTGATGCCCCTGCTTTGGCGGCACCTTTGCCGGTATCTAGTGTAAATTCCTTATTACCAATGGTCACTTTGCTACTGGTAGCATTGCTTAACGAGAGTGCTTCATTGGTTGTCATGGTTAACTCAATAACATCACCTACTTTAAAGCCTGATTGTCCATCTGTTGGTGAGTTGACTGCCCAGCCTGTTATGATTGGGGCAGCAGTGTCAATTAAAACAGGGGTGGTGTTGCCACCTGTGCTTGTGTCACCACCTGCTGAAGATAAATTTATTTCAATTGTGTAGGTCTCGCCACTGACTAAAGTCGGTATTTTACTATTGGCTAATGTCCATTCGGTACCATTGGCAGATGCAAAAGTGGGTAGGTTACTGGTATCTACAATCTTGTCATTGGCTGTTCCACTGGCTGCTTTAAATGTAATAGCACTGATAGTAACACCTGTTGCACCGCCAGAATTTGTTAATGTGCCTTGAATGGCAAGTGTGCTAAATTCACTGGCATTGATGCCATTGTCGCTAACAGAGTTACCACTTGCATCTACCCATTGTGCTGTGGTGGTGAATGAATAGACCAGAAAGCCCCAACCACTATCGCTGTCAATACCCTCGTAATCATTACCTGCAGTATCTTCAAAAGTGCCTGCATCAATTTTGACATAGTAATTCTTATTGACTATTAAATCACTACCTGGATTAATAGTGATAATTTTTTTGGTGCTATCAAGACTAACTTGGTTAGCTATATCAATCGTAATAAGAGTGCTAGGGTTGACTTTATCATAAATGACAATACTGCCTGCTGTGTTTATTGTAACCGCCTCTAAAAAGGTCATCGTTAAGTTTTCATTAGGTGCCATATTGCCACTGAGTTCTGCTACTGGGGCTTTGGTGTCAATTGCTTGCTCGTTATTTGCTGCTGCTGTGCTGTAAGCATTGCCCACACTGTCTGTAATTGCAGTATTAGCAGACACTGACACGGTTAACTTAGAGCCTACATCTAGGTCACTGCTAGGTACAACAGTTAAGGTATAGACTTTACCTGCATCAGCAGGTGTTGTGCTGGCAATTAAATCAGTACCTGTCTTAATAGCACCATTGCTGATGTTGATAACACTTTTATCAAAACCTGTTACTGCTTCACTAAAGGTAAAGGTATAGGTGATTGTATCGCCAGTTTTAAGGGTTAAAGTATCAGCCTTGTCATCGCTGATAATCAAAGTTGGGGCTTGAGTATCAAAACTTTGATTATTGCTGGCAGCAGCTGATTTTAGTGCTGTGTTAACTTTAGAAGTAGCAGCATCAACGGCTACTGTAAGGCTTATTATGCCTTTACTGTTTGCAGGAGGGGTTAGTTCTAAAGTATAGACACTTTCACTACCATTAACAGAGGTAAAAGTACCTTTTGTACCGCCTGTAACTGTAATATCATTTATATCAAAATCTGTAACTGCTTCATCAAAAGTAAAGGTATAGGTAATAACTTCACCAACTTTAGCGGTGTGGACTTGTCATCGCGTAATCTTAAACCAATCCCCAAACCTGGAGTTGACTCACTACCGTCAATATCAGTGGATTCAATTCTCTTAAAAGCGCCTGCTTCTAATAGCCCATCATCGCCTGTTATATCAATCTTAACAAAACCATCTGCAAAATAAACCCTATCGCCATTAGAGGCTGTGAAAGAGACTTCTTCTTGGTATTCAGTACCGTTAATATTAACAGTTCTTTCAAAAGTGTAAGTGCTGTCAACTACTGTTTGTTTGGTGTATTCACTAAAAGTGCCAGTTAAATAAACAACATCATTACCACCTGTTGAGGTGAGTCCTGTTGCATCAACTTTTGTGCCTTTGGCAACATAAACTGTGTCATTGCCACTATTGCCAGATATCTTAAATACTGAGCCTTTGACACCAGGGGTAATGTGCTCACCGTTGTTATCAGAAATAAATACTTTAGTAGCACCAACTTCACTGGCAGTGCCTTTGTCAATGGCGGGTTGAGTGGTTAAAGGGTCGGTGGGTGTTATTGAACTGGAGTCAATATCAGCGAATTTAATTTTCTGAAAAACGCCTGCATTTAATAGCCCATCATTGCCTGTTATATCAATCTTAAAAAAACCATTTGCAAAATAAACCCTGTCGCCATTAGAGGCTGTGAAGGAGACTTCTTCTTGGTAATCGGTACCGCCAATAGTAACCGTTCTTTTGAAGGTGTAGGTATTGCCATCTAGTGTTTGTTCGTAGTTGTTAAAAGTGCCGGTTAAATAAATTGAATCATTGCCACCTGTTGAAGTAAGCCCTGTTGCATCGACTTTGGTGCCTTGTCCTACATAGACGGCATCGTCTCCACTATTGCCAGATGCTTTTAATGCTTGTCCGTGAGATTCAACTCCGGTGATATCGGAATACCAGTTGACAAAGAAGCCGTTGGTGTTGCTGATGAAGTATTTTGTTTGCCCTGGCATGGCGCGCTCATTTTTATTATAATTTGGGTTATTATACATAGAGACCTTTGCATAAATATGAATAATCATCAAAACGCCATCTTTCATCAAATTACAAACTTTTTAAAAACACCCTTAGCCCTGCTAGGAGTGGATTTAAAAAATTTCCAATTTAATAAAATCTGTCATTTTGCTAATCATCCCTATTTATGCAAAGGTCTCATAATTAGTGTCATATTTTAAGGTCTTGACTAACTAAGACCTTAAAACTATTTTGTCTCTGCTGTTGGCGCAGAAGTTTCTTCAGTGGATTTTTTAGCATCAGCAAGCGCATCTGTAATCAAGTTATAAATCTTAATAGAGCCTGTTTTTACACTATTCAACGCTATTTCTTTATTTATAATTAAAGACCAATCTTTGTCAGTTGCTTTAAATTGAACTGCACCGCCAACCAATGCCAATACTACGACAACACCTAATAAAAACTTAATCATATCAAAATCCTATTGTTAATTATTTAAAAAATGGTAATTTTACCTGTTTTATTTACAAATATCATTGTTTTCTAATATTGTTAATGCCATTAGCTTTTAGCAGGGCTGTAACCGACGGTTTTTCACCTCTAAATTTAAGGTATTGTTGCATAAAATCAAGACTACCACCAACCTCTAAAATACAATGCATAAAATCAACAGATGCTTGTGAGCCAATGCCACCCTGTGATTTAACATAATAGTAAGCATCCGCTGCCAGCACTTCTGCCCATTTGTAACTAAAATAACCTGCAGCATAACCACCGCTAAAAATATGTCCAAAAGTATTCAAAAAGCGATTTTCATCTACTATTTTTATCAAAGCGGTCGCTTTTCTCACTTCATTTAAGACGGCGTAAGTGTCTTTATTTTCTGAATGGGTTTTAATGTCCCATAAAGAAAATTCACATTGTCGCAACATACCGAGTGCCGATTGAAAATCTTTAGCAGCAATCAATTTATCATACAAATCATCAGGTAAAGATTCACCCGTTTGCCAATGCTTAGACAGCAATTTAACCACGGCTTTTTCGTAGCAAAAAAATTCCATATATTGACTCGGTAATTCTACTCCATCCCAAGGAACCCCTGAAATACCTGCAGCAGATGGATATTTAACTTGAGTGAGAATATGATGCAGTGCGTGCCCAAACTCATGGAACAGGGTAACAATTTCATCAAATTCAAATAAAGCGGGTTTATCCTCGGTTGACGAATTGAGATTACATACAACAAACGCCACAGGATTTTCGTCACCCATCAATGGCTGATAATCTGCCATCCACGCCCCGCCACGCTTGTCTTTTCTGGCATAAATATCTAAATAAATACGCCCTACTGTTTCTACCGAGTTGCTAATATCTAAAATACGCACATCAGGATGGTAGCAGGCTTCATCAACGATACTGATGCTGACTTTATACAGGTTTTCAATGGTGATAAATAAACCCTTTAATACTCGCTTTTCTGGGAAATATGGAGTTAAATCTGACTTTTTAAAATCAAACTTCTGCTCTTTAAGTTTCTCGGCATAATAGCCCAAATCCCAAGGCATTAAATCTACTCCTGCAAAGACTTTTAGCTCTGCCAATTCTTGTTCTGCTTGTGGTTTTGACTGCATTACCAAATCATCTAAAAAATCAGTTACTTGCCTATCAGAGTCCACCATTTTGGCAGCAATAGAATACGCCGCATAATTTTCAAAACCTAAAATTTCTGCCATCTCTTTTCGCAATGTCAAAATTTCATTCATTGTCGATTTATTGTCAAATTTTTTGTCAGTAATCCCCACTTCAGATGCACGAGAAATATAGGCTTTATAGACTTCTTCACGCAAATCACGACTATCCGCATACGCCATAACATCCATATAAATCGGCATTTGTAAACTAATCTCATAGCCACTATCAGTTTTTACTTTTGCTAAACTATCTTCGTCATACCCTGCTAAATCAGTTTTAGTCACCGTCTTTTTCCACTCATTAGTGGACAGTAAACTGTTCTTAGAAAACTGATTACTCAATATACTCAAGCGCCCTTTAATCGCCTTAAAGCGTTTTGACATCGCCCTTTCTAAACCGACACCAGACAGCTCAAAATCCTTAATAGTTTCGTTGAGAATATAGGTTTGTTGTGTATTCAAATCCGTCTTCAAAAGGTCTTTATACGCTTGATACAAAGCCTTATTACTGCTCACTTCGCTATAAAAATTGGTAATCAACGACAAAGTCTGCTCATATTCAGCATTAAATCCCTCGCTAAACATCACTGCATTAAGATGTGAATTCACACTGGTATGCTGCCCCAATTCAAATTCAAACGCATCGATTGGTTCAACCACTTCCGCCCAAGTTTTACCTTGGGTCGCCCTATCCACCACTTTTAAACCTTTTTCAGTTAAAGTTTGAATGGTTTTAACAATATTTTTTGGTTGAAAATTAGGTGTATTTTTCATATTTTATAGAGACCTTTGCATAAATAGGGATGATTAGCAAAATGACAGATTTTATTAAATTGGAAATTTTTTAAATCCACTCCTAGCAGGGCTAAGGGTGTTTTTAAAAAGTTTGTAATTTGATGAAAGATGGCGTTTTGATGATTATTCATATTTATGCAAAGGTCTCTATAATTTAAAAATAATTGCAAGTATTTTTTCTTTGAACTAGGTAAATTTTTAAAATTTAACACATGTCAAAGAAAAAAGACGAGGTAATTTGGTGGAAGAAGAGGGATTCGAACCCTCGGTACCGTGAGGTACACCCGCTTTCCAAGCGAGCAAATTAAACCGCTCTGACATTCTTCCGTAAGGACTATATTTTACTGATTTTTAACCAAGACTTAGCTAATTTTCATCCCTGCTTGTGCACCAGAATCGGGGGATAAGATATGCAGGGATTTTCCATTGCCAGCGGCGAGCACCATGCCTTCAGAGATGCCGAACTTCATTTTTCTTGGGGCAAGGTTGACAACCATTACCGTTAAACGCCCTTCTAAATCTTCTGGGGTGTAGTGGGCTTTGATGCCAGCAAAGACATTGCGGGTTTTTTCTTCACCAATGTCAAGGGTGAGTTGTAATAACTTGTCTGCACCTTCGACGGTGTTGGCTTTAACAATTTTAGCAATGCGTAGGTCAATTTTTGTGAAATCGTCAATCTGTATCATGTTATCGTCCTCCTCTTTTGTTTCTACTTCGGCAACAATGGTTTGTTTTGATGATTCAATCACAGTGGCAATTTGTTCATCTTCAATGCGTGACATTAATGGCTTAAATTTGTTAATTTTGTGTTTGGTGAGTGGGTGTTGTAGGTCGTTCCAAGTCAGTACATCGATATTTAAAAACGCCTCTACTTGCTCTGCCATCAATGGTAGCACAGGTTTTAAGTAGGTCATTAACACTCTAAATAAATTGATGGCAAGCGAAGTAACATCGTGGACTTGTGCTTCTTTGCCCTCTTCTTTCACCATTTGCCATGGTTTGTGCTCGTCAATGTATTGATTGGCTTTGTCAGCAAGTTTCATAATCTCACGCATTGCCTGATTGTATTGTCGCGCTTCATAAAGCTTGGCAATACAATCACCTTTAGCAACGAATTCATTGTATAAATCACCTTCAATTGCATATGCAGATAAGGTTTTATTAAATTTTTTAACAATAAAGCCTGCACTGCGAGAAGCAATATTAACAACTTTGCCGACTAAATCGGAATTAACACGCTGTTTAAAATCTTCTAAATTTAAATCAATATCATCAATTTTATTATTGAGCTTATACGCATAATAATAACGCAAACACTCAGGATTTAAACTTTCTAAATAAGTGCGTGCTTGAATGAATGTGCCACGCGATTTACTCATTTTTTGCCCATTCACAGTCAAAAATCCATGTGCAAAAATAGCCGTTGGGGTGCGATAATCAGCACCCATCAACATTGCAGGCCAAAATAACGAATGGAAATAGACAATATCCTTGCCGATGAAATGATACAACTCAGTTTCCGAGTCTTTGTTAAAGTATTCGTCAAAATTAACGCCCTGCTCGGTGCATAATTTTTTGAAACTTGCCATATAGCCAATTGGTGCATCAAGCCACACATAAAAGTATTTGCCTTCAACATTCGGGATTTGAAAGCCAAAATATGGTGCGTCACGAGAAATGTCCCATTGTTGTAAACCCTGCTCAAACCATTCGGCTAATTTATTGCTGACTTCGTCTTGTAAATGCCCTGCATTCGTCCATTTTTTGAGTTGTGCCTCAAACTGTGGCAAATCAAAGAAATAATGTTCTGAATCTTTGGTAATCGGCGTTGCACCTGATACGGCAGACTTAGCATTTTTTAATTCAGTGGGTGAATAAGTTGCACCACAAACTTCACAATTGTCGCCATATTGTTCTACTGCACCGCATTTTGGGCAGTCGCCTTTAATAAATCTGTCGGGTAAAAACATTTTTTTCTCAGGGTCAAATGCCTGAGAAATGGTGCGAGTTTTGATAAAGCCTGAATCGTTTAATTTGTTGTAAATACTTGCTGAAATTTCTTTGTTTTCTTCCGAATGCGTTGAATGATATTGACTAAAACCAATAGAAAATTCTTTAAAATCTGCTTGGTGTCGTTCACTTACACCCTTAATCAATTCTTCAGGGGTAATGCCCAATTCGTTAGCTTTAAGCATAATCGGAGTGCCATGTGCGTCGTCTGCACAAACGAAATGACATTCATTACCCATCATTTTTTGAAAACGCACCCAAATATCAGTTTGGATATATTCTAACAAATGCCCAAGGTGGATTTCACCGTTGGCATAAGGTAGTGCAGAGGTAACGAGAATTTTTCTATGTGTCATTATTAATATTAGGGTTATCTTATATCGTTATACGATAAAATAGCGTATTTTACTTAATTGGACAGACTGATGGCAAATTTAACCCAAGACAACATCGAAAAAATTCTCGAAGGTGTTACTGATATTTACACGGAGCAAGGTATTATTGCAGATAGTATTGAGATTAATGATGATAAAGTTACCATTAGCATTTTACTTAACTACCCAGCACAAAGCTACCATCAGGAATTAACAGATTCAATTACAAGCGCATTGGCAGATGCTAACATCAACAATGTTAGCGTTAATATTGACACAAAAATTGCCAAATACGCCACTCAAAAAGGGGTGGATATATTATCAGAAGTCAAAAATATTATCGCTGTTGCTTCAGGCAAAGGTGGCGTTGGTAAATCAACCACAGCAGTTAACCTTGCCCTTGCCTTACAGTCAGAAGGTGCAAAAGTTGCAATTTTAGATGCAGATATTTATGGACCTTCCCAGCCGAGAATGTTAGGCGTTTCTAAACTTAAACCTGAAACCACAGGCGAAGGTAAATTATTGCCAATTTTAGGGCACGGCATGCAATCTATGTCAATTGGTTATTTGGTTGATGAAGACAATCCGATGATTTGGCGTGGTCCTATGGTAACGCAGGCATTAGAGCAAATGTTGCGTGATACACTATGGCGTGGCGTTGATTATATGATTATCGACTTACCACCAGGAACAGGCGATACACAATTAACTTTGTCGCAAAAAATCCCAGTCAGTGGCTCAGTTATCGTTACGACTCCGCAAGATATCGCTTTACTAGACGCTAAAAAAGGCTTGAAAATGTTTGAAAAAGTTAATATTCCAATTCTTGGCATTGTTGAAAATATGTCCCTGCATATCTGTTCTAAATGTGGTCACGAAGAAGCCATCTTTGGTGTTGGTGGCGGTGAATCAATGGCAAAAGACGCCGATGTTAATTTCTTAGGTGCCCTACCATTAGAAATGGATATCAGAACTGATGTGGACGAAGGTACACCGACTGTTGCTAAAGATCCAGAAGGCAGAGTGTCACAAATCTACAAAGAAATTGCCAAAAAGGTTTCTGCAAAACTAACGCTACAAGAAAAAGCACTCGGTGCATTCCCAAGTATTACCATTGAGTAAAGTTTTATTGTTGTGGGGTTGGCGTGGATTATTTAACAGAGTTTCGAGGGCGTTTCATTGGTATTATGCAATGGGATGACTGCGATGCGTTATTGGAAAAGTTGATTGCCAACCCTGCTAACGATTGGTATTTTTATGATACTTTATTACCTCTGCCACAAAGGACAATTAATACTGACGACCTAGTAAAAAAATTAATCAAAATCCACGATATTCTTAAAGCTGAACATCAAGAACGCTATTGTGGGATTGTGTATGTTGATGATTTAGAGAACCCAACTTTCATCAAAATATTCAATCCAAATAACTTAGGAAAAGCCTGTGGCAGCAGTGAAAATCCACCTATTCCGCAATGGCTCTTATCTAAAACTAAGCCAGAAGATGTAATAGAAAAATTTGCTCCAGTCATAGAAAGCAAAAGGCTTTATCTCTAAGTTTTTTTAAATTTTAATGATTTTCTGACACTTGATTGATGGTGTATTTAGGAATTTCAATCACTAAATCGCTATCTCCCATCATTGCCTGACAAGAGAGACGAGAATCGGGGTCTAAACCCCAGGCTTTATCTAGTAAATCATCTTCAATTTCATCAGATTCTTCTATGCTATCAAAACCTTCACGCACATAGATATGGCAAGTGGTGCAGGCATTTGACATTTCACAGGCATGTTCAATTTCAATGTGGTTGGCAAGCATTGCTTGGCAAATACTGGTACCGTTTTCGACTTCAATAACGCTGCCTTCTGGGCATAAATCTTCATGTGGTAATATAATCATTTGTGGCATTTTTTTACTCCTTTATTAAATTGACTGATAATCAATTGGAAAATTCATCAACATTATGACCTTGCATGGCTTGTGCAATGCTACTGTTCATACGCATTTCTACAAACTTGGCACTGACAGCCTCCAAGTTGTCAATTTTATCTTGAATGACTTTCTCATTATTGTCTTTTGCAACGGTTGCTAATTCCACCCTAGCTTGTCTAATATCATCAAGCATTGCCTTATCAAGTATTTTCTTATCTTTCGCCAGTGCTGAATCAATGGCCTCTAGCGTTCTGTTCGCCTCCACCTGTGTTTCGTGCAGTTGTCTGGCTTCAATATCATCCTTAGCAAACAAAATAGAGTCTTTAAGCATCTTCTCCATCTCGACATCACTTAATCCATAAGATGGCTTAATCGTTACCTGTGTTTTAACGCCTGAAGTTTCCTCCATGGCGCTGACTGAAAGCAAGCCATCTGCATCTACTTGAAACTCGACTCGAATGCGTGCGCTACCTGCCACCATCGCTGGAATACCCCTCAATTCAAATTTCCCAAGTGAACGGCAATCTTTAACCAACTCTCGCTCACCTTGCAGGACATGCACACTCATCGCCGTTTGCCCATCTTTAAAGGTGGTAAATTCCTGAGCACGGACAATAGGGATAGTGGTATTGCGATGCACCACTTTTTCTACCAAGCCACCCATTGTCTCTAAACCTAACGACAAGGGCAGAACATCTAACAACAGCATATCGTCTTGTGATTTGTTACCTACTAATAAATTGGCTTGAATGGCAGCACCTTTGGCGACCACTTCATCAGGGTTGATGCTTGATAAAACGGGCTTGTCAAATAAGTCGCCAACCATCTTTCTCACGAGTGGCATACGCGTTGATCCGCCAACCATAATAATATCTTTAACCTCATTTAGGGTAATCTGGGCATCTCTTATAGCGCGTTTGGTAAGGAGTAGCGTGCGTTTAATGAGTGTTTTGGACAAGGATTCAAATGTTGCTTTGGTAATACGATAGGGTGCTTCTACACAATTAAATTCAGCAAACGCATTTTCGCTTAGGGTTTCTTTAGCGGTGCGTGCAAACTGTTTGATTTTTTGCATTTGTATGGGGGTTAATTCGCCCAGTTTTAAGGTTTCGATGCAATCATCAATAATCAATTGATCAAAATCATCGCCACCCAGTGTTGAGTCACCGCCTGTTGCCAGCACTTTAAACACACCTTTTTGAAAACTTAAAATTGAAATATCAAAGGTTCCGCCACCTAGGTCGTACACAGCGTGTATCCCCTCTTCACCTGATTCTAAGCCATAGGCAACCGCTGCTGCTGTTGGCTCGTTTAATAACCTTAAAGTGTTTAATCCCGCCAGTGTTGCCGCATCTTTGGTGGCTTGTCGTTGTGCATCGTTAAAATAAGCAGGCACGGTAATCACAGCGCCCGTTAAATCGCCGCCCAATGATTTTTCGGCGCGTTGTTTGAGTGAGGATAAAATACTGGAGGAAATTTCTACAGCGGACAAGTCGCCCATTGCGGTGTGAAATTGCACATTGTTGCCATTTTCTACTAATTGATAAGGGCAATTTTTAAAGGCTTTAATTTCTTGATAACCCAATCCCATAAAGCGTTTGACCGATACGATTGTGTTGGTTGGGTCGGTTTTTGCATAGGGACAGGCATCGCAACCTACAGTGAGTTTGTTGTCTTTGCCGCAATGCACCACCGAGGGTAAAATCGCTTGATTATTCTCATCTGTTAGCACCCTACTCTCGCCACTTTGCACGGTTGCTACCAAGGAATTAGTGGTGCCAAGGTCTATCCCTATTGCTAATTTATGCTGATGAGGTGCGGTTGCTTGTCCGGGTTCTGAAATTTGTAGTAAAGCCATTATTTATTTAGCCGATTGGAATAAGCAAGGGTTTTTCTCGTGGCTTTTACCACATTGGAATTTTCATCAAAAGGCTTGCCATAATCTGTATAACAGTCTTTTAATAAAGCATCTAACTCGCGTATTGATTTTTCTTTTTTATCGAATTTTTGCTTCATAACCATTCATCCATTAATCGGCTTGCTTGTGCACTGAGTTGGGTGTGGAATTTTAGTTCACGCACATTATTTTTAATTTTATTAGTATTATTCTCTTTGAAAAATTCTTGAATTTGGGTGATATTTTTCTTTATTTTTTCGCTAATATCCTCAATAAAATCATCCAAAGCTATCTCGTCTTTTTCTGCTTTTATTGCTTCTAATGACTCTCTTAACTCAATTTGAGCCATTAAAAAACCCACATCCATTTGCGTGTCTTTTTCATCAAAAGCGTTAATGCCTTGCAACTCTAACAAATAAGTGGCACGATTAAGCGGTGATTTTAGTGTGTCAAAAGCACTGTTAATCAGCGAGGTATTTTGCACTGCTATGGTTTTTTCTTTGTCACCATGAGTGGCAAATTTATCAGGATGATATTGTGCGATTTGTGTCTGATAAGTTTGCTCTAAAGCACTTAAATCTATTGCAAAATCAGGTGATAAAGAAAATAACTCAAAATAGTTTTGCATAGCAAAAAAGCACTAAACCGTGAACGATTCACCGCAACCACATTCAGCTTTGGCGTTTGGGTTGTTAAATTCAAACCCCTCATTCAAACCTTCTTTAACAAAATCCACTTCAGTGCCATCCAAATAAATCAAACTTTTAGCATCAATAATGACTTTAACGCCATTATTATCAAATACAGTATCATCATCATTGGTATTATCAACAAACTCTATGTTGTAACCCAAACCCGAACAGCCTGTTGTCTGCACGGACAAACGAATACCGATGCCTGATCCACGATTGACTAAAAAGCCAGTTACGCGTTCTGCAGCAGTGTCTGTAAGAGTGATTGACATTAAATTTTATACCTTGCTTTGGATATCTGCAATTGCCGCCTTAATCGCATCTTCCGCCAATACGGAGCAATGCACTTTAACCGGTGGTAACGCCAATTCTTCTGCAAGGTCAGTATTTTTAATTTGTGCTGCTTCATCTAAAGTTTTGCCTTTAACCCATTCTGTCAATAATGAACTGGATGCAATCGCAGAACCGCAACCGTAAGTTTTAAATTTTGCTTCTTCAATCACACCATCATCATTTACCTGGATTTGCAAACGCATCACATCGCCACAAGCGGGTGCACCGACCATTCCTGTGCCTACATTTTTTGCGTCCTTGTCTAAAACCCCTACATTGCGTGGGTTTTCGTAATGATCTAATACCTTTTCACCATATGCCATTTTATTTCTCCTTTATTTTGTAAGAGGTTGAACCTCTTACCTATTTTTAAATATTTCGTTTAGTGTGCTGACCATTCTACCTTACTCAGGTCAATGCCTCTTTAAACATATCCCATAATGGCGATAAGTCGCGTAATTTTGTACCTTTTCACGCACCAGAATAATCGCCTTATCAATGTCTGCTTCTGTAGTATAGCGACCGATGCTAAAACGAATGGAACTGTGTGCCAATTCATCATTTAAGCCCAATGCTCGCAATACATAAGAAGGTTCAAGACTGGCACTGGTAGCAAGCCGACCCTGAGGAGACGGCAATCTCGTTAATTGCCATCATCAAGATTCACCTTCAACATAGTTAAAACTGATGTTAAGATTGCCCGCAATACGATGCTCTAAATCGCCATTAACTTGCACTTCTTCCATATCAGAAAAACCTGCTAATAAACGTCTCGCAATTGCTTAATGTTTTTGTTTTCTACCTCCATTTCAGCCTGAGCAATAGCAAATGCCTCGCCCATACCTGCGATTTGATGGGTTGCCAATGTGCCTGAACGCATACCGCGTTCATGTCCACCACCGTGCATTTGTGCTTCTAAACGAATGCGTGGCTTACGACGCACAAATAACGCACCAATACCTTTAGGTCCGTAAATTTTATGGGCTGAAAAACTCATTAAATCAACTGGTAATTTAGTCACATCAATAGCCACTTTGCCCGCAGATTGTGCGGCATCTACATGGAAAAATACCTTGTGTTGACGGCAAATATCGCCAATAGCCGCAATATCTTGAATAACGCCAATTTCATTGTTCACATGCATAATAGACACTAAAATTGTCTCTTCACGAATGGCATCTTTTAATACCTCTAAATCTAGCAAACCATTCGGCATTGGGTCTAAATAACTCACCTCAAAACCCTCTCGTTCTAACTGGCGACAAGTGTCTAATACCGCTTTATGTTCAGTTTTTAGGGTAATAATATGATTGCCTTTCTTTTTATAAAAATGTGCCACCCCTTTAATGGCTAAATTGTCTGATTCAGTCGCACCCGAGGTAAAAACAATCTCCCTAGGGTCAGCACCGATTAAATCTGCCACTTGTTTTCTGGCTTTTTTAACTGCCTCATCCGCTTGCCAGCCATAATAATGAGAATTAGAAGCAGGATTGCCAAAATCGCCATCCATCGTTAAGTATTTTATCATTACCGCCGCAACTCGCTCATCAACAGGCGTAGTGGCAGAATAATCCATATAAGTTGGTGTTGTCATAATTATATTCCTTTATTAATGTTATGATTGTCAATGACCATTTGCAAGGTCTTACCATTTAAAAATGTTCTGATTTGAGCGCTAACCTCGCACCACAATTGATGTGAAATACACTGACGACCATTGTTGCAACTGCTCATACCTTTGCAACGACGCAGGTCAATATTTTCATCAACTGCTTCAATAATTTGAGACAAACTAATATCTTTTGCCTGTGTATCTAGCAAATAACCGCCTCCCGGTCCACGCACACTTTTAACCAACTCTGCACGACGCAACTTAGCAAACAATTGCTCTAAATAAGATAAAGAAATGTTTTGTCTTTGCGAAATAACATCCAAGGTAATCGGGTTACCTGTGTTGTTTGATGCTAAATCCAGCATCGCTGTTACCGCATAACGCCCTTTTGTAGTGAGTTGCATATATCAGTTTTGCATTTTAAAAAAACCAATTATACGCTTAACCTACTATTTTAGTCAACTACTTACTTTCAATCTCTAAATCATTGACGGAAGTATTTCTACCTTCTTCGATATTTAATTCTTTTGAAACTTTATGCAGTTGTGCATCCATATCGTGCAAATGTGACAAAATTGAATTAATGGCTTTAACTGTTGGATCATCCGCCTCAGTACCCACCGCATAAGAGTCAAAACTTGCTGATTGTTTTTTAGAATTTTTGAGTACGCGTGCAGGCACACCGACAACAGTTTGACCTGCATCAACGGATTTAACCACCACTGAATTAGAACCAACACGAACCCCGTCAGCCAAAGTAACAGGACCGAGAATTTTAGCCCCTGCACCGACGACAACATTATTACCCAGTGTCGGATGGCGTTTGCCCTTATTCCAGGTCGTGCCGCCCAAAGTAACCCCATGATACAAAGTGCAGTCATCGCCAATTTCAGCCGTCTCGCCAATCACCACACCCATCCCATGATCAATAAAAAAGCGTCTGCCAATCGTTGCCGCAGGATGGATTTCAATCCCAGTAAACCACCTGCCAATCATCGAAATAAAGCGCGCTAACCATTTAAATTTAAGCATCCATAGATTATGTGCCAAGCGATAAAATAACATTGCTTGAACGCCTGAGTAGCAAGTAATTATTTCAAAGGTATTGCGTGCCGAAGGGTCGCGGTCAAAAACGCTTTGATGTCTTCAGTAAATTTCATCAAAGTATTATACCATTGACATTAAATAACGATGTCAACATAGGGCTTATATTTTTATCAGACATTCAGCACCCTATGAGGGCTATAAGTTATTCTGAGAGACCTTTGCATAAATAGGGATGATTAGCAAAATGACAGATTTTATTAAATTGGAAATTTTTTAAATCCACTCCTAGCAGGGCTAAGGGTGTTTTTAAAAAGTTTGTAATTTGATGAAAGATGGCGTTTTGATGATTATTCATATTTATGCAAAGGTCTCTCTGAGTTAAATAGAGGTCTCTAATATTGAATAACGCCTTTAAAGCGTTTATAGTTCCACAAATATTGTTCAGGTTTGGTGCGTATCAACGCCTCAATCGCCTGATTCATTTTTGCCACATCCTCTTTTAACACACCCGACTCTGACAAAATATCAATTGGTTTAAAATTTAATTCATAGCCCTGCCCTTTGTCCAACCTCTGTGCCCAAGTCATTAACACCTTGGCATTATTTTTTCTTGCCATCTTCGCCAATAGTGTCATCGTTACCGCTTTTTGGCCAAAGAAAGTTGACAAAATACTACCTTCATCACCAGGATATTGGTCAGGCAAAATGGCAATCAATTGCTCTTCTTTTAAAGCACGATGCAATTTTAAAACACCTTTTTTATCCGCTGCTGCCATTGCTAAATCCCGTTGCTGTCGCACAGACAATAACAACGCATTTTGCTTTTTATTAGGCAATGCTTTATACATAAAAGTCGTTGGCTTGTGTAATGACACCACACGAGCAGCAATCTCCCAACAACCAAAATGTGGCACCAATAAAATAGTGTTAGGCTCGCTAAAAAGATGTTCCAGCCCCTTAATTTTTTTAATATAACTGGCATTATGTTCAAAATTATTAAACCAAATAAACCCCGATTCACTTAGCCCCTTGCCCATTTCAATCAATGATTTTTTCACTAATTTATCTTGTTGTACTTGCGTTAACTCAGCAAAACAAAGTTCAATATTCTGCTTACTAATCCTTTTAGAGCGACCATTTGTCCAATATAAAATCTTACCAATCAGCCCACCAATAAAATGATTAAGCCAAAGTGGCATTATAGAAAAAAATTTAAGTATAAACTTAATCATTGGTTTCATCCAACATCGGTTTCATTGAACTAAGTAAATTTCTGTATAAATTAGGCAAGCGTTTTTCCTCGGTTAGCAGCCACTGTTTAAAGTAATCGCGCTCAGTCGGCATACTAAAACAGGCGGGACAAGAATCAGCAATTACAGGCAAATCTGCAGTAATCGCAAAATCTGCCAATTGTCGCTCACGCACATACACCATCGGGCGAATCACTCGCAGGTCTTTATCATCGTTGATGTAATGTGCTTTCATAGTTTGAATCTTACCATTATGGCACATTGACATCATTAAACTTTCAGCCAAATCGTCCAAATGTTGTCCCAATGCCAAAACATTATAGTCCTGTTCTCGTGCAACTTTATACATCAAACCGCGTTTAATGCGGGCACAAAATGAACAATAAGAATCCCCTTTCATACTTTTTTTGGCTTGCTCTAAAATCGGAAATTCTTCAAAAAAATAAGGCGTATCAAACTTCTTAAAAAAAACATCTAACGCTTGCGGTTCAAAGCCCTCAACTTGCGGGTCAATCGTAACCACACCGAGTTTAAATTTTACGGGTGAATGTGCTTGAAAATGACGCAGAATATAAAACAAACTAAGTGAATCCTTACCACCAGATACAGCCAATAAAATCTTATCCCCTGCCCTAATCATATTAAAATCAGCAATCGCTCGCCCGACTGGTTTCACCAATAATTTAGGAATTTTTATTCTGCTGATATCCATTCTCTTCGTCTCTTAAAAGTCTCTTGATTGAGGTTGGTGTCAAGCGTTAAAACGCAATGAGATTTTTCGCTGAGCTTGATGGTGAGTTCAATTTCTAATGGCAATTCATCTCTTAAAACTTTGATTTTAACGACATCACCCTCATTACAAACGCCGATTGCTTTTGACAAATCTTTAGCCTCTACCTTGATGTTGTCTATACTTAGGATTTTGTCTTTGACATATAAGCCGGCGTTTTGGACGCAGGAATTATCGAGAATGTGGCTGATAATAGCGTATTTCTGGGTTTTGTTGATGCCGATACCGATATTAGATAAATCGTTTTCTTTGTGGATAAAATCGCAGTGGATGCCAATATAATTAAAAGCGTCTTTTAGAGGTAAATCGGTTACGCCGTATAAATATTGTTCAAAAAAATCGCTAAAATCGCTTTGTGTTAGGTGTTCAACCACTTTTTGCACGGTGTTGTCTTCTAAACCTATGTCTTGATAGTCTTTCCAAATGGCTCGCATGACACTGTCTAAGGTGTGTTTGTCATGGGTGCGTTTGCGGATTTCAATGTCTAATACGAAAGCCAATATTGCACCTTTGGTGTAGTAACTAACAATAGCATTGGGGCATTTTCGTCTTGTTGATAGAATTTTGTCCACGCGTCAAAACTGGATTCTGCCAAAGATTGTTTGTAGCGCCCTGTGCCCATTTGCACTTTGCTGATGGTTTGTGCGAATAGGGTTAGATATTGCTCAACCGATAATAACTCGGCTCGTAATAATGCAAGTTCGTCATAATAAGAGGTGAAACCTTCGAATATCCACAGTTGTTCGGTGTAGTTTTCACGGCTCATGTTAAGTTGATGAAAACTGGCGGGTTTGATGGTTTTAATCCACCATGCGTGGAAATATTCGTGTGAGCAGAGTGCTAAAAATCGGGTGTATTCAGGGGTTATATTGGGTTTGTCTGTGGTCGGCAGTTCTTTTCTGGCACAAATCAAACTGGTGGATTTTTTGTGTTCTAAACCACCGTAATCTTTGGTGGTTGCCAAGGTTAAAAATAAGTAATTATCAAATGGAATGTTGCCGCCAAAAAAATCAATATGATGCTGGCAAATACGCTGTAAATCGGCTTGTAATCGGGCAATGTCGGTATTATGTTCGCCTGTAATCGTCATTGCGTGTGGGGTGTCTTCGATGTTAAATTCAAAGCGAGTGAAGTCTGCCATTTCCACAGGGTGGTCAATTAAATCTTGGTAGTTTTTGGCGCTGTAAATCTCACTATTTTGGCGTTTTTCTTTTGGCATTAAGGTCGTCGCACAACTCCATTGCCCTAAAACGCTGTCAGTTGGGTAATTAATCGTAACTTCACAAGGTGTATCATCAAAATCTACGGCTTTTAAAAATACACTACTGCCATTAAAAAACGCACGCTGATTGGTTAAATACGCACAACGCACCGATAAATCATAAGCATAGACTTCGTAAATAAGCGTGATTTTCTGTTTGCAAGACTGCACAATCCAATGGTTTTTATTGAGTTTCTTAATTGCCATTGATTTACTATTACTACTCGCCTGAATACTGACAATATGCTTGGAGAAATCACGCACTAAATAACTGCCTGGAATCCAGTTTGGTAATGAAAATACTTGTCCCAATGGGTTTGGATTATCTAGTGTTAATTGCACTTCAAAGATGTGTGCATTGACATTTTTAGGGGTAATTTGATAGTAAATCATCGTTGATTATCTAATAAGATGGTCGATACTGGCTTTAAATTCAAGCACTGCCTTTTGGTAATCCTTGGCAGTTTTGGCGTAATTAAGCTCCACAACTTGTTCATTGTTTTGTGCGTTAATAACAAAACTTGCCTGCCCATTGCCATTGCTATAACGCTGTTTTTCTTCTTTGGTACGGGCTTTGGCAATATTGATTTGCACTTCGTTAGAAAGCAGTATTTCTTTTAGTAATTTGATTTTTTCTTGTAAAATTTTTGCCCGTGTATAGACCTTAAGTAATTGTTGCTGCTTAGATTGTTGTAAACTTAAAAGTTGCTTACTGGCTTTTTGAATATTACTATTACTTGCGGTACCTCCCAATGGATAAACCAAACTCAACCCTACTTTCCAAGTGGTGCTTTGGTTGTCAAGTGAGTCTGAATAACTGGTTTTTTCACCTGTGCTACTAAGCCCTAAATTTAAATTTAATTTCGCTTTAGACTGATTTTTAAAACTGAGTAATTGACGCTTGACTGTATTTTTTGCCAAATCGTTAATCTTCAAAATTCTAGAATTTTTAGCCAAATAATCTTTTAAGGCGATTATTTTAAAATTGTCAATTTTATATAAATCAGTTTCTGCCACAATCTTCTCAAAGTCCGTTCCAAGAGTGATGGCAATTTCATAACGCAATAGGGTCAACTCCTGTTGTGCTTGCAACAACTGTTGCTTTGCTCTTTGATACGCATCTTTTTGTAGTAATACATCGACTTTCTCCACCACCGAAGCGGTGTATTTTTCTTTTACTAATGCCAATTCTTTTTTTGCAAGTGTCAATCGATGCTCATTAATCAATAGCTGTTGCTGTGCATACGCTAAATCAAGAAATCGTGTTAATTGCTCCAAAATAAAACCTTCTTCCGCCTCAAGTCGCTCTAATTTATTTTGAGTAATAGCAATTTGCGCCACATCACCGCTGAGACGGTCATTAATACCATCTTTATTGCGTAACAATGGGTAGCTATAATCCACAGAAAACTGATTGCGATTACTATCAAGGTCTTTATTCTTTTCACCCAAGTATGCTCAATGGTGATTTCACTACCTGTGGCAGCATGTTTTTTAGTGGTAGAGATACCAATTAAAGCAGTGTCTAAACTGTCGTAAATTGCTGCCGCATCTTTGGCATTTTTTTCACTTTGGTAAGTGCTGTTAATGGAAATAATCCAGTCTTCGTTTGCTGTTGTCGCTTGTTTTTCAATCTTTTTGATGTCAGTGGATAATGCCTGTTGCTTAAAAAAAGGATGCACTTCTTTCAAGCGTTCAACAAAGGCTTGTTCAGTCATCGCCTGAACGCCAATAGTACTAAATAACATCGCAATTACCACACTCTTTTTCATTTGGGAATGCCTTTTTTTATTTCGTTGATAATAGAATAAAGTTTTTTGCCCGTGGTATCCACCACTAAATCTGCCACTTCTTGATAAAAGTCTTCTCTAGCTGCTAATAAATCACGCAGTGTTTTCTCACGGTCATTGGATTGCTCTAACAAGGGACGGGTTTTAGATTTAGCAGTGCGTTTGACCAATTGCTCAATACTAGAAGACAAATACACAATAAAACCATTGTGTTTTAACAGGTCACGATTTTCTTCTTTGATAACAATGCCACCACCTGTGGCAATTACAATATTAGAGATTTCATATAAGTCTTTGAGCATTTTCGTTTCACGCTGACGAAAGCCCTCTTCCCTTCTACATCAAAAATATAATCAATAGCAACACCTGTGCGTGCTACGATTTCAAAATCGGTATCAAAAAAATCGCGTTTAAGGACGCAGGCAAGTCGGCGTCCTACCGATGTTTTACCAGAACCCATTGGCCCAACTAAAACAACATTTTGTACTGGCTTAGCCATCAGATATGTGTGCGATTAATCTACCAATTGGTATTTAGAGCCACAGTAAGGGCAAGTTGCCTCACCTTGCTCATCAAACTGCATAAATACTTTAGGATGCATACTCCATTTTTGTACTTCAATTGGTGGGCAGTGTGTAGGTAAATCTGCTTTTTTTACTATACTAAAACTCACATTCTTTTGTTGAAAATCATCTATGCCTATTATCATTAGCAACCTCCTTTAGCAACCCAGCATTGATATTGGTCGTTGCGACCATAAACGCAATCAAAATATAATACTTGTAATTCTTCAGTGATTGGCCCACGAGAACCATTACCAATGGTTCGATTATCTAACTCACGAATTGGGGTAACTTCTGCTGCTGTGCCTGTAAAGAAGGCTTCGTCAGCACAATACACCTCATCGCGAGTAATACGCTTCTCAATTACTTTATAACCTAAGTCTGTAGCAAGTTCAAAAATCGTATCACGAGTAATACCTGCCAATGCCGAAGTCAAATCAGGGGTATAAATCACGCCATCACGCACAATAAAGATATTCTCACCACTGCCTTCAGCAACAAAACCATCAACATCTAGCAATAAAGCTTCATCGTAACCATCGGTCAATGCTTCTTGCAATGCCAGCATTGAGTTAATATAGTTGCCATTTGCCTTTGCCTTGGTCATTGCGATATTGGCGTGATGACGGGTGTAACTTGAGGTGCGAATACGCAAACCATTCTTCATATTATCTTCGCCGAGATACGAGCCCCATTCCCATGCTGCAATAATGGTATGCACTTTTAAATTATCAGCACGCAAGCCCATCCCTTCTGATCCATAAAAACACATTGGTCGGATATAAGCACTGTCTAAGTTATTTTAGCCACGGCATCGCGTTGTGCTTGATTAATTTCCTCTTGAGAATAGCCGATGTCCATTGCCATAATTTTAGCAGAATTGAACAAACGCCTAGTATGCTCTTCCAAGCGGAAAATCGCTGGACCCTTGTCAGTTTGATAAGCACGAACCCCTTCAAACACACCCATACCGTAGTGTAGCGTGTGGGTTAGCACATGGACTTTGGCCTCACGCCAATCAACCCATTCACCATCAAACCAAATCAAACCATCTCTGTCTTCAAATCCTGTCATTTTTATTCCTTATCTAATTCAAATGCAGCATGTAATGAACGCACTGCCAATTCTAAATATTTTGCATCAATCACTACCGAAATCTTAATCTCGGAAGTGGAAATCATTTGAATATTCACATTTTCTTGATGCAATACTTCAAACATCTGTGCGGCAATCCCTGCGTGTGAACGCATTCCAATACCAACTAATGATACTTTAACCACCTTGTCGTCGCTTTGCACTGCTTTGGCGTTTAAATCTATGCAAATACCTTGCAGAATTTTCTGTGCCTTGTCAAAATCATTACGATGCACGGTAAAGGCAAAATTCGTCAGCCCTTCACGAGCGGAAACACTTTGTACAATCATATCTACTTCAATATTGGCTTCACTAATCGGCTTGAGAATTTTATACGCAATCCCTGGCTCGTCTGGCACCCCAATCAAACTCAGTTTTGCCTCATCTTTATTGTGTGCAATTCCCGAAATAACGGCTTGTTCCATAATATTTTCCTCACTGGTAATTAATGTGCCTACTGGATTATCAATCAACGATGACAATACTCTTAACGGCACTTTGTATTTTGACGCAAACTCAACCGAACGAATTTGCAAGACTTTTGAGCCTAGTGATGCCATCTCTAACATCTCCTCATAACTCACGGACTTCATTTTTCTGGCATTCGGCTCAATGCGAGGGTCAGTAGTATAAACCCCATCAACATCGGTATAAATCTGGCATTCGTCAGCTTTCAATGCCGCTGCCAGTGCAACTGCAGTCGTATCAGAACCACCACGACCGAGCGTGGTAATGTGCCCCTCTTCATCCACCCCTTGAAACCCTGCAACTACGACAACTTTACCCGCATTTAAACTAGCGCGAATACGATGGTCGTCAATGGATTTAATGCGTGCTTTTCCATGTTCAGAGTCGGTGATAATACGCACTTGCGAGCCTGTATAAGAAATCGCATGCAACCAAGTTGCTGCAACGCCATTGTCAACAAAGAAATCGTCACCTGCTCACCTGTCGTCAGCAAAACATCCATTTCCCTTAAAGACGGCGTATTTGAACCGTTTTCGCAAGTTCAGTCATACGGTTGGTTTCGCCACTCATTGCCGAAACGCTAACAACCAACTGGTTACCGCTATCAGCAAAAGTCTTTGATTTTTGCAGCAACCGCTTGAATTCGCTCTACTGAGCCAACTGAAGTGCCACCATATTTTTGAACAATTAACGCCACGAATATAAAAATAAAAATTAATGCCTGAATTATACCGACCTCTGTGCATTTAAAAAAGCATTAGACAAATAAAAAAACAGTAAAATAGGCAACTTTATTATTTATCATTGAGACCTTTGCATAAATAGGGATGATTAGCAAAATGACAGATTTTATTAAATTGGAAATTTTTTAAATCCACTCCTAGCAGGGCTAAGGGTGTTTTTAAAAAGTTTGTAATTTGATGAAAGATGGCGTTTTGATGATTATTCATATTTATGCAAAGGTCTCCATTATTATTATGCAATTCAACCTATTTACCGCTATTTTTTTAGTCGCTACATTCGCCTATGTAATCATAATGATATGGCTCAATATTCGACAGGCAAAAGCAGTGCAAAATTCATTTGCCAAAGTGCCTGATGAATTTACAGAAAAAATCACTTTGAAGCAACACCAAAAAGCAGCGAATTACACCCGTGCAAAATTAAAGATTAGCAATTTGGAAATTGTCTTTTCAACTTTGGTATTATTAGGTTGGACATTGGGTGGCGGGTTAGAATGGCTGGATGGGTTTTGGCGTTCTGTAACGCCTGATACGCTGTATATTGGGGTTGGCTTTATTATTAGTTTATTACTGATTGGCACGGTGATTGATTTACCATTCAGTTTGTATCGCACTTTTGTGTTAGAGGCTAAATTTGGCTTTAATAAAACCACAATACGCACGGTGATTGGCGATATGGCTAAGGGTTTTGTGCTGATGATGGTGGTTGGTTTGCCGTTGCTGTATGCGATTTTGTATCTAATGAGTGAAATGGGACAATATTGGTGGCTAACTGTTTGGCTGGTACTGACGGGGTTTTCTTTGTTAATATTGTGGCTTTATCCTACATTTATTGCACCACTGTTTAACAAATTTAATCCACTGGAAAATCAAACACTAAAAACAAAAATTGACGATTTATTAAAACGCACAGGCTTTAAAAGCGATGGCGTATTTGTCATGGATGGCTCTAAACGCTCATCCCATGGTAACGCCTATTTCACTGGCATTGGCAAAAACAAACGCATCGTGTTTTTTGACACACTGCTTAAAGGTATGGAAGAGCAAGAAGTAGAGGCAATTTTGGCGCACGAATTGGGGCATTTTCATCATAAACACATTCGCAAACAAATGGTAATTTCATTTTTAATCACCTTACTCGGCTTAGCGTTGCTCGGTTATTTAATCACGCAAACTTGGTTTTTTCATGGACTAGGTATCAGTCAAATGAGCAATTATACCGCCTTAGTTTTATTCAGTTTAGCAATGCCTTCATTCAGTTTTTTCATTACTCCGATTAGCAGTTTATTTTCTCGTAAATACGAATTTGAAGCCGATGCCTTTGCCGCTAAACACACAAATGCTGATGATTTGGTGTCAAGTTTGGTTAAATTGTATAGGGATAATGCATCAACGCTAACGCCAGATAGGTTATACTCAGCATTTCATGATTCACACCCCAGTGCATCTATTAGAATAAATCATTTAAGAGAGATAACACAATGAAAACACTATTATTAACAATCCTCCTATTATTTTCCAGCACTTCATTTGCCGATTCTGACAAGGAGAGCGAAGGCAAAGAGTTGCACGATGAATCTTGTATTCGTTGCCATACATCAAGTATGTACACGCGTGATAACAAAAAAGACAGTTATGCGGCATTACGCCAACAAGTGAGCTTTTGCTCACAAAACTTCCGCACTGGCTGGTTTCCTGAGGAAGAAAAATCTGTAGTAGATTACCTAAATAAACACTATTATAAATTCAAGTAATTCACTTTGAGTTTAACCCGACGACAAAAATGGCGTATTGAAAAAATTCAAGCCGAGCGTGTTGTTAGAGCCAACAAAGCAGCAGACAGTAATCAAAATTTAGGTAATAGTGCCGAAGTGCAAATAGGCCTAGTCATCACCCGCTACGGGCAACGCTTATTAGTAGAGAGTGAAGCAGGCGATTTAGTCCAATGTACCGCCAGACGCAACATTGATTTATCCGTCGCTGGTGACCAAGTGATTTTCCAAATGAGTGATGACAATACAGGTGTCGTTACCGCCCTATTAGAACGAGATAACACCTTAGAACGCTCGCACAAAATTATCGCTGCCAATATTGACGAACTTTGGTTAGTCGTTGCCATTGAACCGCATTATCAGTTTGATTTAATTGACCGCTATTTGGTGGTGGCAGAAAATGGCAATTTACCAATTAGAATTGTTGTTAATAAAATTGAACTGTCCAAAAATATTGAGCAAGTCAAAACCGACTTTGCCATGTATCAATCTATCGGCTATAAAGTCAGTTATTTAAGTGTTAAAGAGCAAATCGGCACCGCAGAATTTAAGCAACAACTCAATGATAAAACCCACATTTTCTTGGGGCAATCAGGCGTTGGAAAATCCTCTCATTAACGAATTAACCCCTAATTTAAACCTTCGAGTCAATGAAATATCCAAAAAAAGTAAACTCGGAAAACACACCACCACAAATACCACCCTCTACCACATCCCCTCAGGTGGTGATTTAATCGATTCCCCCGGTGTTCGTGAATTCCACCTCAACACCCTCACTAGCCAAGAAATTCTCAGTGGTTTTAGAGAATTTAAACCATTTGTTGGACAATGTAAATTTAGAAACTGCGTCCACATCAACGAACCCGACTGTGCAATTAAAAATGCTCTAGGTAATGGCAGTATTCACCCTAAACGCTATGAAAGTTACCTAAATTTAATTTGAGACCTTTGCATAAATAGGGATGATTAGCAAAATGACAGATTTTATTAAATTGGAAATTTTTTAAATCCACTCCTAGCAGGGCTAAGGGTGTTTTTAAAAAGTTTGTAATTTGATGAAAGATGGCGTTTTGATGATTATTCATATTTATGCAAAGGTCTCAATTTGCTAAAATTCCATTTGTGGAAAATTCTTCCCGCATTTTGACGATGTAACTCGCGATAAGTCCCCCAATCCCTATAGGCAGATTGGTCAATATCATAAGCATCTGCCAAATCACCGTCTTCATCCAATATCTTAGTTACTTGTGTATGCATATAAACTAAATACTCTTTGGTGAATTTGGTAACGGTTGCTAAGTCGGTTGGATGTCCATGCCCAGGAATGATAATTTTAGGATTTAAGTCCACCACTTTATCCCAAGTTTTAACCCATGCTACAATATCAGTGTGCAAAAATATAGGCAACAAGCGTTCATTAAATGTGGTGTCGCCGCTCATTAATAGCTTTTGTTTTGGCATCCACAGTTGAATATCATCAGGTGAATGAGAAGCACCAAGATGCATAAGTTCAATTTTAGTGCCGCCCATATTCAAATTAAAGTGCTCATCAAAGACTATATCTGGGCGAATGACTTTGGTGCCAATCAGTTTGTCTTTTTGTCGAGTTAAAGTGCGTGCATAAATCTCTTCGCCATTTTCTTTGATTTGTTTATCTGCCTCTGTGTGTGCAATAATAGTTGCACCCTGCTGCTTCCAATAATTAGCACCTAAAATTGCATGCCCTTGTGCATTTTCAAGCACCACATACAGAATACGCTGATTGGTTATCTTTTTAATTTCCTCATGCATTGCCTTTGCCAATAAATAGCTACCACCAGCATTGAATACTAGAACGCCATTAGTGGTAACGATAAATGATAAATTATTATTATGATTGGAATTTTCATAATTACCTGGCTGTGCTGCTCCAATTGCTGAATAAACATTCGGGATAACTTCAATGGGTTTTCTATATAAAATATTATCAGGTTCATAATCACTGATCCACACTGGGTTGCCTTGCTCTTTCCAGGTCATAAACCCATCAGCATAGTTTTTAACATTGGTATAGCCCATCTCCATCAAAGTTTGAGCAGCAAGTGGTGAACGGATGTTTAGTCCACAATACACTACAATTGGCGTGTTTTTATCTTCAGCATAATCTGCAATTTGTGTCTCAATCCAACCCCGCATAATATTAATATTCTGCCCACGATTAATTGTGCCAGTACTCTTGATTTCAAATGGCACACGCACATCAATCAACAACACATTAGGGTCTGTATCTAATATTTTTAGCAATGCTTCTGTATTGATATTGACTAATTCTGGCTTAATAGGCTCAATCACTTTAACAATAGGCTTAGTAACTTTAGTCTTATTACTGGCAAACCAATCACCAAACCCCGCCTGCACACTTGACAAAGTAAAAACCACACTAACCATCAAAAGATAACGCATCACCAACACCTTAGTAAAAAAAATTAATTATGCCATAAATAAAGCAACATTATCACCGAAAAATGTAACTTTTATACCCCATTGTTTTGCTAAATAATACATGGTTTTTTTAGAAAAAAAGCAAATATGCGTTGGGTCATTTTTGTAATACCAAGACGCAAAATCCACTTTTTCACTAATCATTTGCGTCATCACCGCCAACACCCCACCCTGTTTCAGCATTCCCAACAATCTATCCATCTCAACCCTTGGCTCACGCAAATGCTCAACCACCTCAGTCGCCGTAATAAAATCATACTGTCGTTCAAATACCTCTAAATTATTCGCATAAAATTTATCAAACAAATCCACCGAATATCCAACTTCTTCAAACATCAACGACAAAGTTGGTCCTGGCCCGCAACCAAAATCCAAGCCTTTATCACCCTTACCAATCTGTGCAATAACAGGCTCAAATACCTGCGACAAAAATGCCCGATAGCCTGCGTTTTCAGGGTTATTTTCGTGGGTATCGTAACGCAATTTTTCATCTACAGCACTCAGATGAAACTGCACAGGAACGGACACCAGATCACATTGTGAACACTGTAAATATTCAGCATACTTATTTTGGTAATAAGATGATAAACTGTGGGAATAGCATAAAGGGCAAGTATGTGTCACGATTTGCTGACTTTTATTCATTTTTCACAGTTTTTATACAAATATCGTGAATTTAATAACTATTCGTCACTTTTCTGCATCAAAAAACAAGCCGAACGCCATTTCAAATCCATAAACTAATTGTCAATAAATGTAACCACCAACAATCAATGCGAACAAGAACTATCATGCGAATGCACATGTCCGTGTGATAATTCTTCCTTAGTTGCCTCACGCACATCTTCAATGCTGACACTAAAATGCAGTGCCTGCCCTGCCAAAGGGTGGTTAGCATCTACCGTTACCACATCATCAGCAATGTCTTTCACCACAACAATAAACGGATTGCCTTGCTCATCTTGCGATTGTAATTCCATCCCTACTTGCAAATCAGAAATACCTTGCAATGCTTCCATCGGAATATTCTGCACACCTTCGACATGATACTCGCCATACGCTTCTTTTGCCTCAACACTAACATCACAAAACTCGCCTTTTTTCATCCCTTCAATCGCCTTTTCCAACCCTGGTACAATATTCCCATGCCCCTGCAAAATCGGCATTGGCTCTTGCCCTTTTGATGTATCCAACACTTCACCATCATCATTTTTTAGCGTGTAATGAATCTCAACTACTTTGTCTTTTTTTACTGTCATTATATTTTTTCCGTTATATTGTCTTTAAATTTCAACTATTTTAACACGCAAAATCATATCAAGGATTTTGTGTTGAATTATTGTTTCAAAGCCTGTCTAGAGACCTTTGCATAAATAGGGATGATTAGCAAAATGACAGATTTTATTAAATTGGAAATTTTTTAAATCCACTCCTAGCAGGGCTAAGGGTGTTTTTAAAAAGTTTGTAATTTGATGAAAGATGGCGTTTTGATGATTATTCATATTTATGCAAAGGTCTCTGTCTAATAAGTGTTAATTTTTCACTGCGAGACAGTGCCTTAATTTCACATTCGCGTTTTTGAGCAGTGGAGCGGTCTTTGGCATTTTCTTGGTAAACTAATTCACAAGGGCCATTGGCACGGGTATATTTAGCACCTCCGATGATTTCTCCGTTGTGTTGACGAAGGCGTTTTTTGATGTCGTTGGTAACACCACAATATAGGGTGTTATTTGTGCATTCTAATAAATACACTAACCAAATTTTATTGTTACTCATAGGTATTTTGTTGGTATAATTACACAGTTTAATCCATCTTTACAAGTCAATGGAAAAAACCTACAACCCTGAACAAATCGAAAGCAAATATCGCTCACTTTGGGAGGGCGAAAATCTATTCTCTTCCGATTTAAATTCTACCAGTCCGAACGCCTATTGTATTATGTTGCCGCCACCAAATGTGACGGGTTCTCTGCATATGGGGCATGCTTTTCAGCATACGATTATGGATATTCTAACTCGTTATCATCGGGGCAAAGGAGAACAAACGCTGTGGCAACCAGGCACTGACCATGCGGGAATTGCGACACAAATGGTAGTGGAACGCCAACTGGCTGCAAAAGATATTACCCGTCATGATGTTGGGCGTGAAAAATTCATTGAAAAAATTTGGGACTGGAAAGAGCAATCTGGTGGCACGATTACTTCACAAATGCGTCGTATGGGTGCGTCGGTAGATTGGGAAAAAGAACGCTTTACGATGGATGATGGACTATCGAATGCAGTTAAAAAAGTTTTTATTCAACTGCATAAAGAGGGTTTGATTTATCGAGGTAAACGCTTGGTAAATTGGGACCCTGTATTACACACGGCGGTATCTGATCTTGAAGTGATTAGCACCGAAGAACAAGGCTCGCTTTGGCATATGCGTTATCCCATTACAGATACAGATGAAGTAATGGTAGTGGCAACAACACGCCCTGAGACGATGCTCGGCGATAGTGCTGTGGCAGTGCATCCAGATGATGAGCGTTATGCACACCTTGTTGGCAAGACCATTAATTTGCCATTAACAGATAGAAAAATACCTATTATTGCTGATGATTATGTGGATATGGATTTTGGAACGGGCTGTGTGAAAATCACACCTGCACATGATTTCAACGACTATGAAATGGGGCAACGACATAATCTTGAAGTAATTAATATTCTCACAGATGACGCCAAAATCAACGATACAGTTAAAAGTACTTATACAGGTATGGATAGATTTGTGGCTCGCAAGCAAATAGTGAAAGATTTGGATGAACAAGGTTTGCTAGAAAAGATTGACCCACATAAATTGATGGTGCCACGAGGCGATAGAAGTAATGCGGTGATTGAGCCTTATTTAACTGACCAATGGTTTGTAAAAGTTGCACCATTAGCACAGCCAGCGATTGATGCAGTGAAAAAGGGTGAAATTCGTTTTATTCCTGAAAATTGGGACAAAACTTATTATAACTGGATGGAAAACATTGAAGATTGGTGCATTTCTCGTCAAATTTGGTGGGGGCATCGCATTCCTGCTTGGTATGATGAAAATGGCAATATTTTCGTGGCAGATTCGCTTGAAGAAGCACAAAAACAAGCGGGTGAAGGAGTAATGCTTAGACAAGATGAAGATGTACTTGATACTTGGTTTTCTTCTGCTTTATGGCCATTTTCAACATTAGGGTGGCCTGAAAAAACACCTGACTTAGCACGCTTTTATCCAACCGATGTTTTGGTTACAGGTTTTGATATTATCTTCTTTTGGGTAGCAAGAATGATTATGTTCGGGCTTAAATTTACGGGCGAAGTACCATTTAAAGACATTTATATCACTGGCTTAATCAAAGACGGGCAAGGGCAAAAAATGTCTAAATCCAAAGGTAATGTTTTAGACCCCATTGATTTGATTGATGGTATTTCACTGGAAGATTTATTAAAGAAAAGAACACAAGGCATGATGCAGCCAAAAATGGCTGAAAAAATCAAAAAACAAACTAAAAAAGAATTTTCGGACGGTATCCCTGCTTTTGGTACCGATGCATTACGCTTCACTTTCGCGGCACTCGCTTCATTTGGTCGTGATATCAAGTTTGATTTAAAACGGGTTGAGGGTTATCGTAATTTCTGTAATAAATTGTGGAATGCCTCTCGTTTTGTATTGATGAAATTAGAAGGCGAAACCATTGATACCAATGCAAAACTGTCAACTGCTGACGAGTGGATTTTGTCGCGTTTACAAGGTACTAAAACCAAGGTTGAAAAACATTTAAAGGATTATCGCTTAGATTTAATGAGTCAAGAGCTGTATGAATTTGTGTGGGGTGATTATTGCGATTGGTATTTGGAATTATCTAAGCCATTGTTGGCAGATGAAAAAACCAAGGCAGGGACGCAGGCGACATTGATTAAAGTTTTGAATGAGATGGTTACTTTATTACACCCTATTATTCCGTTTATCACCGAAGAAATTTTTGAGCAATGCAATACAATTCTCGACAAAGATAATCAATCTTTAATAACTCAAGCTTATCCACAAGTAGAATCACAACTCATTTCTGAGCAATCTGAGATGGAAATTAAATGGCTACAAACCTTTATCCTCGGTATTCGCCAAATCCGTGGGGAAATGAATATTCCGCCAAATAAACCGCTTAATTGCTTTGTACAAAACTTCAATAAAACTGATGAAGTGTATCTAAATAAGTATATAAATATCTTAAACACCTTGTCAAAGATGGCAACCATTGATAAACTTGCAACAAATGATGAAGCCCCTGAGTCAGCAACTGCATTGGTTGGTGAGATGAAAATACTAATTCCGTTAGCGGGGTTGATTGACAAAGAACAAGAAGCAGCGCGCTTAAACAAAGAAATTGAAAAATTAGAAAAACAAAAAATGGTGTCTGAAGGAAAATTAAATAACAAAAAATTTGTCAGTAGTGCGCCTGAGGCGATTGTAAACACTGAAAAAGAGCGATTGGCTTCGACCGAAAGTGCTATTACTGATTTATCCGAACAATTAAAGAAAATAGGTAACTTATGAAATTAAAAAATACCCTCCTTATCACTTTTTTATTACTCAGTTCAGTCGTGGATGCTGATTCTTATGTGTATGTTACCGATATGGTACCTATTCCAATGCGTTCTGATAATAGCATTCAAAATAACCCAAGCAATCTCATTAAAATGTTAGATTCTGGCACACAATTAAAAATTCTTGCCACTGAAAATGGCTGGACTAAAGTTAAATTTGAAAACACCGTAGGCTGGATGATTTCTCGTTATTTAACTTCTAATACACCTGCAAGAGTGCAATTAGAAAGACTTAGACGCAGTAGTAACAATAATCAATTATCACTTTCCAAACAAAATGAAAGGAATATTGCACTTGAAGATTACATCCTTGAGTTAAAGAAAGAAAATACAGCTTTATCTATTCAAGTGGGTAAATTAGAGTCAGAAAAGAAGCATATTCGAAGTACCTACCAAGACTCTCTCAAACTTGAACATGAAAATAAAAATCTGAGAACCCAAACTTTACAATTAACCGCAGAATTACAACTATTACAAAATAACAGCACGATTGACCAAGATTCTAGTTCCAGAAACTGGTTTATCGTCGGTGCCTTAGTGCTGTTTTTTGGCTTTATAATGGGTTTTGTTTTCCCTAAGCGTACCAACAATAACAGGAGATTTTAAAATGAACTTACTAAAAACTGCACTTACTTTTGATGATGTATTATTGGTGCCTGCACATTCAACTACAATGCCTAAAGAAGTCAATTTACAAACCCAATTAACTAAAACCATTACCCTAAATACCCCAATTTTATCGGCAGCAATGGACACAGTAACAGAAGCGAAACTTGCTATCACAATGGCACAAGAAGGTGGCATCGGCATCATTCATAAAAATATGTCAGTAGCAGAGCAAGCAGCAGAAGTGCGTAAAGTAAAGCGATTTGAGTCTGGCATCATTAGAGAGCCAATCACGATTGATGCCACGGCAACCATTCAAGATGTGCTTAATAAACAACAGCAATACAAGATTTCTGCCTTGCCAGTAACAGACGGTAACATAATTATTGGCATGGTAACGAGTCGTGATGTGCGTTTTGAAACCAATCTTCAAGATTCGGTTAAAAACATTATGACTCAACAAGAAAATCTAATTACCGTTAAGGAAGGCACAAAAATGGATAAAGTGCGCGCCTTGTTACACAAGCACCGTATTGAACGCGTGATTATTGCTGACGATACTTTTAAATTACAAGGTATGATTACCGTTCGTGATATTCAAAAATCAACCGATTTTCCAAATGCCTGTAAAGACAAAAAGGAGCAACTGCGTGTCGGTGCTGCCGTTGGTGTAGCTGCTGGCACAGGTAAACGAATTGATGCTTTGGTTGAATCAGGTGTGGATGTTGTTGTTGTTGACACCGCACATGGGCACTCACAAGGTGTACTTGACCGTGTTAAAAAAACCAAAGCCAAATATCCAAATTTGAATATTATCGCTGGCAATATTGCCACAGGTGCTGCAGCATTGGATTTAGTCAAAGCGGGTGCAGACTGTGTAAAAGTCGGAATCGGCCCAGGCAGTATTTGCACCACGCGCATTGTTGCAGGTGTTGGTGTGCCACAAATTACCGCAATTTCTGATGTCGCTGACGCTCTTAAAGGTACAGGTGTTCCATTGATTGCTGATGGTGGTATTCGCTACTCAGGTGACATTGCCAAAGCCTTTGCTGCGGGTGCATACTGCGTCATGCTTGGCTCAATGTTAGCTGGCACTGAAGAATCCCCAGGTGAAGTAGAACTTTACCAAGGTCGATCCTATAAGTCTTACCGCGGTATGGGCTCAATCGGTGCAATGAACCAATCACACGGCTCATCTGATAGATACTTCCAATCAGACTCTAAAGCTGATAAATTAGTCCCAGAAGGTATCGAAGGTCGTGTGCCATTTAAAGGCTCTATCCGCCCTATTATTCACCAAATGATAGGTGGTGTCAGGTCATCAATGGGTTATACAGGATGTGAAACTTTGGATAAGATGCGCGTCAATGCGACTTTTGTTCAGGTAACTTCAGCAGGTATGGTTGAGTCGCATGTACACGATGTTAGTATCACCAAAGAAGCGCCAAATTATCATCAATAAATCTATTTTCTTTTATCTTAGAATAGGAGAGAGCGTAAATTAAACTGTGTAAATCCGCCTTTTCACTCTTAACTATTTCTCGTATTTTTCCATAATCTCATCAAAAAATATACATAATTGAGGGTAAATCTCACCCCAGTTTCTAACTCTAGTTCTTTGCCATTTTTCCTGTATTTGTTGTGTTGCCAAGTATACCATTTTAAGCGCTGATCCTTGTGTTGGGAATGAGCCCTTAGATTTAGTTTTCTTCTTGATAATAGCATTTAATGATTCTATTGGGTTAGTTGTGTATATCAATGTTCTAACGCTTTGCGGATACTTAAAGAATGTTGATAGCTCACTCCAATGGTTATGCCATGATTTGGCAATATTAGGGTATTTTTTATCCCAAATATGTTTAAATTCATCTAGTGATAATAATGCCTGCTCTTCGTTTAAAGCCGTGTAAACAGCTTTTAAATCTTTAGCAACTGCCTTTGTGTCTTTCCAAGACACAAATCTTAGCGATGAGCGGATTTGGTGAACAATGCAGCGCTGAACCTCAGCTTTTGGGTAAACAGCCTCTATTGCTTTATTAAAGCCATTTAATCCATCAATAGCAAAGATTAAAACATCGTTAATACCACGCTTTTTAATATCGTTTAACACTGTGAGCCAGTACTTAGATGTTTCGTTTTCACCTATCCAAAATCCAATAATCTCTTTTTTACCTTCAAGACTTACACCCAGCATAATATACACAGCAATGTTTTTAACCACAGAATCAATCTTGATTTTAAGTACGGTAGCATCCATAAATATGATGGGATAAATCGCCTCTAAAGGACGATGCTGCCACTCATCTACCTTAACCATAATCTTCTCGGTAATGTTGGATATGGTGGTGGTAGATAGCTCATAACCATACAAATCATCAAGATGATTTTGAATGTCTCTAACGCTCATGCCTTTGGTATAAAGAGACAAGATTAAATCCTCACTGCCGTCTAAAATGACTTCACGCTTTTTGACTAGTTGTGGCTCAAAACTGGCTTGCCTATCTCTGGGGATGGCGACATCTATATTGCCATACTTGGATTTTAAAGTCTTTTTGTTATGCCCATTGCGATAATTACGACCGTCGTTATCTTTTAGAGACCTTTGCATAAATATGAATAATCATCAAAACGCCATCTTTCATCAAATTACAAACTTTTTAAAAACACCCTTAGCCCTGCTAGGAGTGGATTTAAAAAATTTCCAATTTAATAAAATCTGTCATTTTGCTAATCATCCCTATTTATGCAAAGGTCTCTTTTAGTGATAACTGATTTTTTTGATAGCCAAGATGGCTTGATAGTTCTTCTTCGCTAGCAGTTTGAATAACCTCTCGCATTATGTTTTTAAATTCATCTGCGATGTTATCAAGGAGGTAAATTCCCTGTTTGGATTTGTTTTTTTAGTTCGTTGTGGTTGATTAAACTCATTTGTGTTTCTCCTTGTATTTTTAATGCTTTTGATTTTATAGGATCAAAAGCTTTTTAAGGATTTACACAGTTTAATTTACGCTCTCCATCAAAACGCCATCTTTCATCAAATTACAAACTTTTTAAAAACACCCTTAGCCCTGCTAGGAGTGGATTTAAAAAATTTCCAATTTAATAAAATCTGTCATTTTGCTAATCATCCCTATTTATGCAAAGGTCTCAATCTGCTTATCCTTTTCCTCTTGAGCTAATTTTTCTTGCTCCACTCTTTCTGCTTCAATTTGAGCCAACCTTTCTTGTTTTACTTTGTTTGCCTTTATTTGAGCCAATCTTTCTTCCTCTAACCAATCATATGGAGCAATTTTTAATTTTGTTGAATTAACACCTACTTGTAGCAAGTTGCTTTCTTTTTGAGCAATAGACACTGCCACCTCTGCCTGCAAAGTATTGATTCTTTCTTGAGCAATAGACACACCTTGGTTGGCAGCCTTTCTAAACCATTTTAATGCCTCTTGATTATCCTGCTCAACACCCTTGCCTAACCTATACATTTGTGCAATATTATATTGGGAAATAGCGTGATTTCCCTCTCTAGCTAAAGGCATCCACTCTTGAAATGCGGAATCAAAATCTCCCTGCTTATAATATTTCATACCCGCTAAAAAATCAGCTTGAGTAGCAAAAGATAAAGATAAAGAGAGTAGAAGTATCAGTAGTTTTTTCACGGAGATTGCCTTATATTCTATAAATTTCTTCTGAATTTTAAATTATTTCTTTAAATAAGTATAAAACTTTACACAAATAGGAATTCTGCCAATCATCCTTATTTATGCAAAGATTTCTATATATTAAATCACAACCAAGGTAATCGTTTTACAACACAATCAAACTATCCTGCAGCGCTTCAAGCTCAACACTTCCTGTGCCGATACCGCTCAGAATAACATCAAGTTCAGGACGGTCAAAATTACCCGTGCCGTGAATATCAACAACAAGATACACATCTTTACCGTCATCATTAATACTAAAGAAGTCGGCTAGATTGTATTCATCCCCAACATCAAACAAATTACTAAAATCAAGTTTATCGCCTTGTAAAACATTAAAATCAAGCACTTTAGCTACACCTTCATAGTTAAATACAAAAGTATCTGCATTGTCATTACCCTGCAATACGCTGTTCTCACTGGTGGTAACTAAAACGGTATCTTTATCAGCATTTTGGTAAGCAAAAGCACTATCGCCGCCGATACCTTGTGTGTCATCGGTGTAGTGGATTTTGAATTGTCCGTATTCGGTAACATCACCATTAGCAAGGGTTTGTTTGTTGTTGTCACTGGTGAGTTCGATTTTGCTAATGCCTACTTCGTCTAGCGTGCGTAATTCACCTGCATCACTGATACCGTCTCCATCTTTATCTTGCCAAACTTTAAAGTCCGCCCAGTGTTTGTCGTCTTGGGTGAAGTTACCATCTTGATTACTGTCAAAATATGCCATTCCTTCTAGGTCGGTTTTAGCGCCTTTGACATAATCGCTTAATACCAACTCTTCTCTGCCTGAGATTTTGCCATCGCTGTTGGCATCAAAACCGATTAAGCCGTCTTGCGAAGCAACCCAAGCGGTGTGTTCTTTTTTGCCATCGCCATCCACATCGTAGTATGCAACACTCTCACTTAATGATGTGTATTCAACAACGCCGTCATGATTGAGGTCAATGGTCAGTGGAGTGGTGTCAATTACTATATCATTATTTGGGACATTAACGCCCAAAGTTTGCACTGCACTAGCTGCCGTTGTGCCAACTTTATAAACGGCTCTATTAGCCGTTAGTTCAGAAAGTGTTGACCCACTGTAATCAAGAGAGGAGGTAAATATTGAGAAATTACCAACTCTACTTCGGTCGTATGCAGATGTGCCACCTCCAACGGCTTTAACCACAATATTATCAATCTTGTAGTCTTGACCCAAATCAATTTGCACCCAGCCATCGGTTTGGGCTGATGAAGTTGCCATCCCTTCTGAAGTGCCATTTTTACCATCAACAATTTTAGCGGGTGTCCAGTTATCGTAATGTATCAGTGCTGCATCAGAAGTAACGGTTTTACCTAGTGCGACATTAACACCGTCAACCATGACTTCAACTTCACCGATAAACATTTGTTGACTAGTGCCATCTTGTTTAATTAAAACATAGCGACTACTGCCCTTGACAGTAGGTGTATTTAGTACAGCAGCATTGCCAGCTATATCCGTAAGTGTATCCCCGCCAGTTAAGGCTATTGTGCCTGCATTCAATTGCACACCTCCTGCAACATTCGTATCACCTGCAACAATAGTATAAGAAAATACCATCTTATTGCTATTTGCAGTGTTTAGAGCGGTATCGTAGGTGGCTTGTTTGTTTGTGCCATCAAAATTAATGGTGTAGGCTGTTGTTCCTGAGGTTGCCTCTGTTAATACTATGACTTCGCTCATATCAAGGGTAACTACAATTTTATCACCAATGCCTAACCCGACTGTTTTATCGGTAGTGCCATCACCTTCAGTGCCTTTGACGCTTACGCTTTCTACTGTTGGGGCTTTAAGGTCATATTTTTGTTCGTGGGTATCGGCTTTTATATTGCCTTGATCTACTCCATTTTTAGCAACATCGGCAGCAACATCGACACTCAATTCACCTTCAGAGTTTGCAACTGGGTAACTTCTAAAGTGTACTCGCTATCACTCACTCGAGTGAAATCACCAAGGGTAGCTTCAGTTTTAATGGTGATATCTTTAATCTCGGTGTTGTCGTTAGCAAACGCAGAATCAAAATGCAGTTCATTGGTTGCGGTAGAGGCAGTTAGTGATTTGTAGATTAAAACACCATTTTTATAATAGGTGATTTCTGTGCCGATACGCTTAACGGTAAAGACATCGCCTGCATCGTAAGCGCCATAATCCCCAATATCAGCATTATTTTCATAAATGCGAACTTGACCATAATCTCGAGCATAAATTGCATAGTCAAGAGTATCGCGATTATTATTACTATTATCAGTAGAAAGTCCAGCCATAAGCGCTTTGTTATTCGCAACAACAGTAAAACTCATAGAACCGTTACCCGTAAAGCCATCTTTGGAATAGACACCAGAAGTGCCCCAAGTTATGCCTGTACCTGCTTTTATTGAGTTGCCAGTAACTGTGGCACCTAGGATGTTGATGGTGCCGTCACTGCTGCCGGTGGTGTTTAGAGGGATAGCAGAATTGGCGCCTATGTCTGTGATGATGATATCATCTTTGGTGAAGTTCGAAACATCGTCACTAAAAGCAAAGGTAAAGGTAGTGATTGCATCATTAGAGATTGTATCAAGTGAACTGTCGGTGATAACGAGGGTTGGAGAAAAGGATACAGTTGTGGTTGCCACTGCAGACCCACTCTCGTTACCAGCCTCATCAACATAACTAAAGGTTGCAGAGCGTTCACCTTCTGTGGCACTGGCACTGGTGTTTTTAAGTTTAACCGCATGCATCAGTTGTTGTGCTTCAGTAGCACTAAAGTTAGTGTCATCGCTCTTAGATAGGGTTAGAACTTTTGAGGTCAAGTCGTAAGTGTAGTTAAGCCCTGTTAAGCCAACTACATTGATATTGTTGCCTGCTGCGTCTTTGTTTAGGGCAATGTCTTGATTAAGCCCTAACAGCAACATATCGTTAGCTGTGTCTAAATCAGTACCGCCTATGAGTACCTTAATTTGTTTAATATCAGTTGCAATTGGAGCAACAATACTAGCATCAAAGGCGATGCCTTGTGCTAATTGTTCACGGTTGATGGTGGTTGCACTGGTGTTTTGAACATTAGCAGCAGAATCTAAATCTACAGCATCTGGGGCAATAGTATCAACCATAATCGTAGCGACGGCTGAAGCACCTTCATTATTATTACCGTCTACATAGCTAATAGTTGCAGTTCTATTGCCTTGTGCTGGAGAAATTGCTGTATTTTTAAGTGCAACTGCCTCAGTAATGGCTTTAACTTCAGCAACTGCTAGATTACCCCCGCCATTTTGAGAGAGTACTAGTGTTTTGCTGACTGCTGTATAAGTGTAGTTAATACCTGTAACGCCATTTATTGTAATATTACTACCCGTTGTATCAGCAGTGAGAGTGAGAGTGATATCAACATTTAAGGCTAATTTGTCATTGGTCGTGTCTAAATTAGCACCGCCTAAAACAACTTTAATTTGCTTTAATATCAGTTGCATTAGACAACAATACTAGCATCAAGGCGATGCCTTGTGCTAATTGTTCACGGTTGGTGACTTTGCACTGTTTTGAACATTAGCAGCAGAATCTAAATCTACAGCATCGGGGCAATAGTATCAACCATAATCGCGGCTGACACCTTCATTATTATTACCGTCTACATAGTAATAGTTGCAGTTCTATTGCCTTGTGCTGGAGAATTGCGTATTTTAAGGAACTGCCTCAGTAATGGCTTTAACTTCAGCACTGCTGATTACCCCGCCATTTTGAGAGAGTACTAGTGTTTTGCTGACTGCTGTATAAGTGTAGTTAATACCTGTAACGCCATTTATTGTAATATTACTACCCGTTGTATCAGCAGTGAGAGTGAGAGTGATATCAACATTTAAGGCTAATTTGTCATTGGTCGTGTCTAAATTAGCACGCCTAAACACTTTAATTTGTTTAATATCAGTTGCGGAGTTAGAAAAAATACAGCATCAAAGGCGATGCCTTGTGCTAATGTTCACGGTGGTGGTGGTTGCACTGGTGTTTGAACATTAGCGCAGAATCAAATCTCAGCATCTGGGGCAATAGTATCACCATAATCGTAGCGTGCCTGAGCACCTTCATTATTATTACCGTCTACATAGCTAATAGTTGCAGTTCTATTGCCTTGTGCTGGAAACTGCTGATTTTTAAGTGCAACTGCCCAGTAATGGCTTTAACTTCAGAAATGCTAGGATTACCCCCGCCATTTAGAAGTACTAGTGTTTTGCTAACTGCTGTATAAGTGTAGTTAATACCTGTAACGCCATTTATTGTAATATTACTACCCGTTGTATCAGCAGTGAGAGTGAGAGTGATATCAACATTTAAGGCTAATTTGTCATTGGTCGTGTCTAAATTAGCACCGCCTAAAACAACTTTAATTTGTTTAATATCAGTTGCAGTTGGAGCAACAATACTAGCATCAAAGGCGATGCCTTGTGCTAATTGTTCACGGTTGGTGGTGGTTGCACTGGTGTTTGAACATTAGCAGCAGAATCTAAATCTACAGCATCTGGGGCAATAGTATCAACCATAATCGTAGCGGCGGCTGAAGCACCTTCATTATTATTACCGTCTACATAGCTAATAGTTGCAGTTCTATTGCCTTGTGCTGGAGAAATTGCTGTATTTTTAAGTGCAACTGCCTCAGTAATGGCTTTAACTTCAGCAGCGCTTAGAGTACTACCATCGGTTTTAACAAGGGTCAAAGTGTTGGTACCAAGGACATAACTATAACTCATGCCTGCTACTCCACCGATGGTGCCTGTGGCACCTGAATCGCCACCTGTGGCAACATCAATACTAGCACTTAAGCTCAGTAAATCATTTGTTGTGTCTAATCCTGTAAACGCCATCTTAATGGTTTTAATATCGATTATATTAAGTGCAACAATATCGGCATCAAAGGCAATGCCTGTTGTCAATGTGGTTGCCAAATTGGTAATATTAACAATACCGATGCCACTTGTTTGTATGCCGATTGTTGTTGGGTCTAAATCCAGTGCACTATTGTTAGTCGTTACCTTAGCTTCAATTACTAATGTAGTTGCTGTGCTGTCTAATTTAATCTCCGCACCTGTTTTACCCGCCGTGGTGTTAGTGCCACTACGCACCATAATGTGAGTTTGGTTATAAGTACCTGTTAGTAATTCAAAATAATCGCCCGATCCTGTTTGCCAATTTACGCCATCATCAATGGAATAAACCCAATTAGTGCCTTGGTTAGCAACATTGATTTGAATACCTTTATTGCCGTTAGATAAAGTGGTTTCTGCAACGATACCATCGGTATATGAATCACCCGTATCTTCAAAGCCAAGGGTAAGGTCATCATTTTTCTTTCCTGTAATATCAATAATTGCTATGTCATTTACTAAGTTGTTAATTTCATCATTACTAACATCAGCTTGTGCAGCGCCCATGTCTAGCATCGCCTTACCAGCATCCGTTAGTTCGTCACCTGATGCTTTAAATTGCGCCGCTAAATCTGCAATCGTTTGATCAACACTGCCCGAGGTTTTATCAATACCAGACATTGCAGCAAGCACCTTACCATAGTCATCACTAGTAGCATAAGTATTTTCACCCTTGCTATCTATAACAAGATTTGGTTTGGCATTAACAATATTATCAACATCAAACGCTTTAGCAACATCGTTATTGGCTTTATCTACGGCGTCAGCATCTGGTGCTACACCCGCTTTACGAGCCGCTAGTTCTGTTAATGCAGTGATAGTTACATCTTGCTTACCCATTTGAATATTAGCGATAGCAGATAAATCATCTGCTAAATCTTTTTGTGCATTAACGGCTTCATCGTGATAATCCACTCCTGTAGTTTTGTCAATAACTTTAAAAATTGCAACACCTGTATAAGTGCCTAAATTCAGTTCAAAGGTGCCGTCATTAGCAACTTTGACTTCATTGCCAATTTTGCTACCATCTACTTCGTAGGCCTGAACATATAGTCCATTGTTTTCTATTACTGGTCCTAATGCAATAAACCCGTTAATAACAGTATTGACAATACCACCGCTACCTGCACCCGCCAATCCAATTGCTGCCAAGCTACTCAAAATGGAGAATCCGCCAGATTCAGATTCTTTCGCTGCTACGCCAAAATCTGTCGCAAAACTAGATGCAAAAACATTAGATTGCGAGTTTGCGATTGCCTGAAGCACAGACTCTTCGCCATAAAAATGCACAATTACTGAGCCATCATCTAAGGCAAAAAATGCACCTTCGGTTACATAATAATTACCATTCTCGGCAGGTAAAGAAACCAAACAAGATAAATCAACTGCGCATAACTCAAAATAATTGTCAAAAATAACAACATCGCCATCTGCCAAAAGCACTTCTAAATCATCGCCAACCTTTTTAGCAATTAAATCAAAATCATCCGTTAATATGGCATTTTTTTGGACGCTTAATGTATAGTGATAACCCGCTTCAACCTTAACATGTTGAGGCTGTTTATCCTTAACAATGCCAAGTATATCGTCTTGCTCAATTACTTGGTAATTTTTATTTTGAGCTAAATTATCAACAACAATATTTTTAGAGGATAACTGCCCCGCTCGATAAGTTGCATTAACTTGCAATTGCTGCACATCTTTAACCGCTAATTGCTTTCCTTGTGTAATATTATATGATGCCATAATCTTCGCCCTCTTTTATTATCTATAATAACAATAAACACCAAAAACCACTCTGTGTTTACCGCCCTGTTTTTCTTCTTTTTCTGAAATTGGTGTCGCTTTTTTAATCACTTTCTTTGATGCTACTTGCCATTGCTCTTTTGCTGATTCGCATAGCATTTTTGCACTATCGTCAAACACACCATCAATTTTAACAGCCTGTTCAAATAAAGTTTTATCCCCTTGCGTTAAAATACTATTTCCTGTCCATGCATGAGTGGCAAGATTGTCAGAAAAATCTTGAAACAAAACTGCTTTATCAGTAGGGTTATTATCCGCTTCAAATACAGTTAAGTGAATTTCATTACCGACTTTCCTAGCATGTCCTAAACGCACCAATTCATTTAAAATAGTTTTAGGTGATTTTTCTGTGGTAATGTTTTTTACCAAATCAACAAAATTGGCGTCGTCCTGTTTTGCGTAAGGAATGACTTTCTTTAAATCTTGTGTTATCCATGCAGCTATAATTTGTGCGGGCAAACTAATCCATTGTTTCGTTTGTTTTTTGTGTATGCTTTGTTTTTTATTTTGAGCAATATAACTTCTAGCAATATTGGTTGAGGCACTGATAGCCGCATCTGTTAACTTGTCTCCATTAGCACTAATAATAGCGCCCGCTTCATTGACAAACACTTTCTTTGATAGTGCATTAAACTCTTTGTAATTCACTCCTAATTTAATTGCCATACTAATAATAGGCGATAATATTTTGGATAAATTTTGTAAAAAATTAACTTTCATAGTTTAGTATTATACAGAGTGCTTAATCAGATATAAAGTTTTTATTTTACTATTTTTTTTAATGGCAAATTGAGCAATGCTTGTCTTTTTTAAGTTTAATTTTTCTAAATTTTAAATCTAATGCATCAACTATCATTAGCTGACCAACAAGTTGTTCGCCAAGATTTAAAATCACTTTAATAGCTTGTAATGCTTGTAAGGTGCCAAGTATGCCGGCAACAGGTGCAAGAATACCATTGTCAACACAGTTTTCATTATTATCACCAATAACAGGATACAAACATTGGTAGCAAGGTTGATTTTTTTCATAGCCTTTGAATACCGATAGTTGCCCTTCAAAACGGATGGTAGCTGCGGAAACTAAAGGGGTTTTATTGCTGACGCAAGATTGGTTGATTTTAAATCGGGTATCAAAATTATCAGTGCCATCGAGAACAATGTCGGCTTTTTGTACCCATTCATCAATATTATCTGCACTTAAGTTAGTGAGTGTAGTGATTTTAATATTGGGATTAATCGACGATAATGTTTCTTTAGCGGAAATCACTTTATCCTTACCGATATCGTCTGTGCTGTGAATAACTTGTCGTTGTAGATTGGATAATTCTACTTGATCAAAATCTGCCAAAATCAAATGTCCAACACCAGCGGAAGCAAGATACATCGCACTAGGTGAACCTAAACCACCCACACCGATTAAAAGTAGAGTTGAGTCTAATAGCGATTGCTGCCCTTCTATGCCTACTTCTGGCAGGATAATTTGTCGGGAATACCTGAGTAAGTCTTTGTCATTCATAGATTAAAATTATAATCTATTATCTAAAGAGGCGGTCTTATGTATCAAATTAGTTTTTATGTGTCAATAAGAGACCTTTGCATAAATATGAATAATCATCAAAACGCCATCTTTCATCAAATTACAAACTTTTTAAAAACACCCTTAGCCCTGCTAGGAGTGGATTTAAAAAATTTCCAATTTAATAAAATCTGTCATTTTGCTAATCATCCCTATTTATGCAAAGGTCTCAATAAATAGAAGTGGAAACTATTGCGAAACATAAAGTTGAGACACTATATGAAAGTGGCAAACTGAGTACTACATAAAGGTCATGGACTCAGCCCCATTCCCATCAACTCGGTGTACATACTATGATTAAATTGGAATATATATAAGATTAAATACACAAATTCATTAGATAAATCATAGCATAGATGGGATAATAACTCTTTTTACAAAAACGATACAAAAATTACAATCATGATTGCAAAACTTGTTAAATTCTTAAAAAATAACTATCCCGACAGTAATATCGATGATTATTTAGATGCTAAGTACATTCAATTAACAGGTACACAACTCAAACAAATTGCGGATGCATTGAATAGCGGTGAGTTAAAAACCAAATCTGCATCAAGTTGTAGCGCAGAACGATTTATTTTTAGTTTTGGTGAAACTGCTATTCTAGTGCAAAAAGATATTACCGATTCATCAGTTATTTATCAGGCAGAACTCTCATGGGAAACAGATTTCATGGCAATTCATTCAACCAGAAGCAAAGGGAAGGGTTTTTATTTTATCGCCTTTGAATTTGATGATGTGTATCAAGTCACGCTAAAAGATACAGACAAAAGACTGGAAGACCAAGTTAGGAATATTGAGCAAGATCAGGAAATGATTGATAAAGTAATGCCTGTTTTAAAAGGCTTTATGTCAGCCATTTCTGAGTAAATTTAGACAGTTGCTTTTTTCAGTTTAACGCCTGCTTTAAAAGTAACTACCGTTCTGGCTGAAATTATTGCTGCTTCGCCTGTTTTTGGATTTCTGCCAGGGCGTGCGACTTTACTTCTAATCACAAAATTACCAAAACCAGATAACTTAACATCTTCGCCTTTGGCAAGTGTATCTTTGATAGTGTCAAAAAAACTATTGGTAACCAATAGCGCTTGAGCGTGGCTGATGTTGACTTTTTTCACCAATAAATTGGCGATGTCTTTTTTTGTAATTGACATTATCTTTGCACTGCTGAAAATTTATCATTCATCAAAGCCAATACTTCGTCAACTTTGCCATTTACTTCATCGTCACTCAAAGTACCTTCAAGTGATTGGTAGCTCAGACTAAAAGCAACACTTTTCTTGCCCAATTCGATGTTTTCACCTGCGTAAAGGTCAAATAAACTAACGCCGACAAAATTGGATTGTTGCAGTGCTTCAATGCTGTTCATTAACTCAGAAACAGGGATTGATTCATCCAATATCAGGGCAATATCGCGTTGCGCTTGTTGATATTGAGAAAATGCAGTATATTGGGCAATCTTGCCTGTTAAGGCAGCTTCAAATTGATTTCAAACAAATAACACTTAGGTAATGACAATTCTTTTGCCACAACTGGCGATAATGCACCCATCCAACCGACCTGCTTACCGTCTAATACAATTTTAGCCGTTTGCCCTTTTTGTAAGGCTGAATGTTCGCCTGCTACAAAGATAAATTTAGCACCTGTTAACGCCAAAATTGATTCTAAATCTGCCTTAACATCAAAGAAATCTACTGGGGTTGGCTCACCTGACCATTGTGCATCAAAACGGTTTCCAGTAATACTACCCGCTAATTTATTGGATTGTTTACTGGCTTCAACACCTGCAAAACACAGACCAATTTCAAAAAATCTGGCATCGCTATGTCCACGCCTTTGGTTGGATTCAAGCGTTTGCAATAACCCTGCCCACAGCGATGAACGCATGGTAGAAAGTTCTGCTGAAATTGGGTTGCTTAATACAATTTTTTTAGCCTCTGGACTGATTAAATCATGGTATTTTTCTGAGATAAAACTGTAAGTAATCACCTCTTGATAGCCCCGTGCTACCAAGGATTGCATCACCTCATATTTATCAATTTGTGCCTCGGCAATCACATTGATATTGGCATCAAGCGATAACTTTTGCACGGGCAATTTATCATAGCCATACAATCTCGCCAATTCCTCAATCAAGTCTGCTGGAATGCGAATATCAAATCTAAAACTGGGTGGAGTAATACGCCACGAGTTGTTGCTTTGTTGATTAATCTCAAAACCCAAACTTTGAAATTTTTCTGTAATCCAATCACTGTCTAATTCAAAACCCAATACTTTCTGAATTTTCTCTTGGGTAATATTAATAGCAGGCAATTTTGGTAAAGCAGATTTATCAATACACGCCTTAACATCGCTTGCTTTCCCACCACAAATCTCAATAATTAACTGCGTGGCTCGGTCCATTGCTATCTCAGTAATGCCAAAATCCACACCGCGTTCAAAACGCAATGATGATTCAGTGTGCAAGCCATAATTCCTCGCCTTTCCTGCAATTGATACTGGCTCAAAAAATGCACTTTCTAACAGGATATTGTTTGTATTATTTAGTGTAGCGGAAGCCAACCCGCCCATCACTCCTGCAATTGCCAACACTGAATTGTCATCAGCAATCACCAAAGTATCATCTTTTAACTCAACTGTGGATTCATTGAGTAACTCAACTTTTTCCCCTGATTTGGCGTTTCTAACTTCGATAGCGCCTTGAACTTTGTCCGCATCAAAAGCGTGCATCGGCTGACCTAATTCCATCAATACAAAGTTAGTAATATCCACAACAGGCGAATGCAAAGATTGCCCTGAACGCATCAATTTATCTGCCATCCATTGTGGGGTTTGAACGCTATTATCAATACCTAAAATACTTCTAGTAAGATACTTTGGGCAGGCTATTGTGTTGCTAACGCTGGTGGCAATACTGGAGATGCCTTGCGATATTACTGCAAAATTCGGCAACTCAAAATCAATTAAGTAGTTGGCACTTACTTCGCGTGCCACGCCTAAAACTGAGAAACAATCACCACGATTTGGGGTGATGTCTAATTCAATAATATTATCGTCTAAATTTAAATGTTTCCTGATATTTTGACCAATTGGTGCATCGGCATCTAGCTCACTGATGCCTTCTGAATTTCCTGCTATCCCAAGTTCAGACTCAGAACAAATCATACCGAATGACTCAATACCTCTCAATTTGGCTTTTTTGATTTTCAAACCATTTGGCAATATAGCACCAACAGTGGCAACAATCACTTTTAAATCAGTACGAATATTCTTAGCACCGCAAATGATTTGCAGTGTCTCACTCTCGCCAACATCAACTTGACAAAGATTTAATTTATCTGCGTCAGGATGTTTTTCGCAAGACAGCACATGCCCAACTACCACTTTTTCAAAATACGGGGCAACAGAGGTGATACCTTCCACTTCCAAACCTGCCATTGTTAATTGCTCAGCTAGCACTTCATCGCTCACCTTTGGGCTAATCCATTCACGCAACCATGTTGTTGAAATATTCATATCACTTAAATTGCTTTTAGAAAACGAATGTCATTTTCAAAGAAAAGACGCAAATCATTCACACCATAACGCAACATTGCCAAGCGTTCAACACCCATACCAAATGCCAATCCCGTGTATTCTTCACTGTCAATTTTGACCGAGTTTAAAACATTTGGATGCACAACACCACAGCCTAATACTCCAACCAGCCTGTTTTTTTGCAAACACGGCAACCCTCGCCACCACAAATCACACATTCAATATCTGCTTCCGCAGAGGGTTCAGTGAATGGAAAATATGAGGGGCGAAAACGCACTTTCAAGTCTTCTTTTTCAAAATAAGCACGCAGAAAATCAATTAACAAACCTTTAAGCTGTGCAAAGTTCGCATCTTTATCAACAATCAATCCCTCCACCTGATGAAACATTGGCGTATGGGTGATATCTGAATCACAACGATAAACCCGACCAGGTGCAATAATGCGCAAGGGTGGTTTTTGATTTTCCATGGTGCGGATTTGCACTGGCGAAGTATGCGTTCTTAGCACAGAGCCTTCGTCAAAATAGAAGGTATCGTGCATCGCCCGCGCTGGATGATGCTTAGGAATATTAAGTGCCGTAAAATTGTGGAAATCATCCTCAATTTCAGGACCTGTTTCTACCTTAAAACCGTTCTTTGCAAATAGAGATTGAATGCGTTTCAGTGTAATAGTAACAGGGTGTAATCCACCCATTTCAACATTTCGACCTGGAAGAGAAACATCAATTTTCTCCTCCAATAAGCGTTTTTCTAACGCAATTGTTTCTAAGATATTTTTACGCTCAGTCAGCAAATCTTGCACACTAACCTTAGCCTGATTGATAATACCACCCATCTTAGGCCGTTCTTCTGCGCTCAACTTTCCAAGTCCTTTAAGTAAGACAGTTAACTCACCGCTCTTACCTAAGATTGAAACCCTTAAATTTTCAAGTTCCGCTAAGCTTTGTGCTTTTTCAATAGCACTTTTTGCCCCATCGAGAATTTTATCAACCACCGGCAACCAATTACTTGCGTGTCAAACGAACTGTGCCACTGCCATAAATAACAAAAACTTGATCACCTTTTCTAAGTCCTTGCTTATCTGTTTGTACAAAGGCTTTAATTTTCCCAGTGCTCAACTTAACTAAAAACTCAAACCCAGTTGCCTCTGTCATACTTTCTTCAGCAGCTCTGCCTGCCATCGCACCCAATAAACCACCTATAAGTGCAGCGGGTGCTTTGTCTCTTTCACCTCCTACTGTATTTGACGCAATTGCAGCGCCTAACAATGCGCCAGTACCTGACCCAAGCCCTTTAGAGCCTGATAATCTTACTGGTTTAATCGAAATAATCACCCCTTCTAGAACACTGGAAAGTTTACCGATTTCAACTGCAGCATAAGTGTTTGCACCTCGTGTATCTTCGGTGAAACGGTTCATTGATGACTGACAAGATGCTAAAAACATCACTGATAATACTAATAAAATGATTTTACTTTTCATGCTCAACCCTCTATTTTATTAAAAAACTACTTGCTTAATGCAACTTTTGCCTGCTCTGCAATCTGTGCAAATGCGGCTTTATCAAAAATCGCTATATCAGATAATACCTTACGATCGATTTCAATACCTGCTTTATTCATTCCATCAATCATTCTTGAATAACTCAAACCATTATTACGCGCTTCAGCGTTGATACGAACAATCCAAAGTCTGCGGAACAAACGACGCTTTTGGCGACGGTCACGATACGCATATTGACCTGCTTTAATAACCGCTTGCTTAGCAACACGATAGACTTTTGATCTCGCACCGTAATAGCCTTTGGCTTTCTTTAAAATTTTCTTGTGTTTTGCGTGTGCTTGCACACCTCTTGATACTCTTGCCATTTTCTTATACTCCTATTAATTAACTTTGAATTAAATTACCTTATATTAAAGTAGATTTAACTATATGGTAACATTTTACGAACCATTGGGACATCTGCCTTTTCGACTGTGTCTGGTGCGCGTAAACTGCGTTTTCTAGAAGTACTCTTTTTGGTCAAAATATGACGCAGGTGAGAATGTTTACATTTATAACCGCCACTGGCAGTCTTTTTGAAACGCTTTGCAGCGCCTCTATTGGTTTTTAACTTCGGCATAATTTTCTCCTTGTCCTCTTGGACATATAAGTTACTTCTTAATGAGTAACGGTTAAACAACTAAAATAAGCTTTGCTTATTTTTTCTTTGATTTGGGGGCCAGCATCATGCCTAGCTGGCGACCCTCCATCTTTGCCTTTTGTTCTACATTAGCAAATTCTTTTGTATCTTCTTCAATTCTATCTAACATTTGCATGCCCAATTCTTTGTGTTGCATTTCGCGTCCACGGAACCAAATACTAACTTTGACCTTGTCGCCATTATCTAAAAACTTAACCAAATTCCTAAATTTAATTTGGTAATCACCCTCTTCTGTTCCAGGGCGATATTTAATGGTTTTAACAGTATTTTTCTTTTGTTTTTTCTTTTGGTCGCTCAGCTGCTTCTTTTGCTCATAGCGATATTTTCCAAAATCCATTACCTTACAAACAGGGGGTTCAGCATTTGGTGACACTTCTACTAAATCAAGTCCAGCACTTACTGCCATTTCTATTGCTTCTGATGTTTTTAACACACCAGCTTGCCCGCCCTTACTATCAATAACCCTCACTTCTGAAACTTTAATGTAGTTATTAATGCGTATTCTATTTGGTTTTTTAATAATTATTCCTCGTTTACTAATTTAACAAAATCTTCAATTGACATTGACCCAAGGTCATCACCGCCGCGTTTGCGAACAGAAATCTCGTTATTCTCTACTTCTTTATCGCCGACAACCAATAAATATGGAAATCTTTGCATAGAATGCTCGCGTATTTTAAAGCCTATCTTCTCATTCCGCAAGTCCGAAATCACTCTAAGTCCTTGTTTTTTTAATTTTTTCTCTATTTCAGCAACAAAATTAGCTTGTTTTTCAGAAATATTCAGAATAACTGCCTGAATCGGTGCAAGCCAAGAAGGGAACGCACCTTCATAATGCTCAATCAAAACACCAACAAATCGCTCTAATGAACCAACAATAGCACGGTGTAACATTACGGGTGTTTGCTTTGAACCGTCTTCTGCAATAAACGATGCATCCAATCGTTCTGGCATAGAAAAATCAACCTGCAAAGTGCCACACTGCCATTCTCTATCTAAGCAATCTTTCAATATAAATTCAATTTTAGGCCCATAAAATGCACCTTCGCCCTCTTGCAACTCCCATTTAATCCCTTTAACATCTAACGCTTCAGCGAGTGCTGCTTCTGCCTTGTCCCAAACTTCATCAGACCCCACTCGCTTTTCAGGACGGGTAGATAATTTAAGTTCAACATTATCAAAGCCAAAATGCTCGTAAACCTTAAAAGTTAAATCAATAAATTCTGATACTTCTGCTTGAATTTGCTCACTACTACAAAAAATATGTCCGTCATCCTGCACAAAATTACGCACTCGCATAATACCATGTAAAGTCCCTGAAGGCTCATTACGATGACAAGAGCCAAACTCTGCCAAACGCAATGGCAAATCACGATATGACTTCAAACCCTGGTTAAAAATCTGAATATGTGCTGGGCAATTCATTGGCTTTACCGCATAATCACGATTTTCGCTACTGGTAGTGAACATTGCATCACCAAATTTATCCCAATGTCCTGATTTTTCCCACAACGACCTATCAATTAACTGAGGTGTGTGCACTTCTTTGTAGTCATTATCTCTAAAAACACTACGCATATATTGCTCAACAATTTGATACAAAGTCCAGCCTTTTTCATGCCAAAAAACCATGCCTGGCGCTTCTTCTTGCATATGAAATAAATTTTGCGTTTTGCCGATTTTACGATGATCACGCCTTAAAGCTTCTTCTAATCTATGTAAGTGCGTTGCTAAATCTTCTTTATTCGCCCAAGCCGTACCATATACGCGTTGTAACATCTCATTGTTAGAATCACCACGCCAATAAGCACCTGCCAATTTCATTAATTTAAAAGCCTTAAGTTTTGCCGTTGATGGCACATGTGGACCCCGACATAAATCGGTAAAATCGCCCTGCGTATAAAGTGATAAAGTTTGATCAGCGGGAATAGACTCAATAATCTCTGCTTTATAATGCTCACCTTTATCTTTGAAAAATGCCACTGCTTCATCACGCGACATCTCACTGCGTTCAATTTTAAGGTTCTGTTTAACCAGTTTATTCATATTTTTTTCAATCTTGGCTAAATCACCTTCTGAAAAACCATTTTTATACGCAAAATCATAAAAGAAACCATTATCAATCACCGGTCCAATAGTCACTTGAGCACTTGGATACAACATTTGTGTGGCTTGTGCCAAAAGGTGTGCCGTTGAATGACGAATGATTTCCAATCCTTCTTCATCTTTATCGGTGACAATCGACAAAGTGCTGTCCGCCTCAATGATATACGACGCGTCCACTAACTCGTCATTCACCTTGCCCGCAAGCGTTGCTTTGGCTAAACCAGAGCCAATTGATTTGGCAACTTCAAAAATGCTAACCGCTTGGTCAAAGGATTTTTCAGTTCCGTCTGGTAAGGTAATAATCGGCATGGAGTAATTTTGAAAAAATAAAAGGGTGTATTTTACCTTATTTTTGCGTCTAAGTTTATCAGCTCACCACAACACTAAATTGGGTTTTCTATCCAAAAATTTATTTTCAAACTAATAAGTGAATAGACTTTTAAGTTGGAAATTTTTCTAAAAAAAATATGCTAATAGAGACCTTTGCATAAATAGGGATGATTAGCAAAATGACAGATTTTATTAAATTGGAAATTTTTTAAATCCACTCCTAGCAGGGCTAAGGGTGTTTTTAAAAAGTTTGTAATTTGATGAAAGATGGCGTTTTGATGATTATTCATATTTATGTAAAGGTCTCTAATAGAGACCTTTGCATAAATAGGGATGATTAGCAAAATGACAGATTTTATTAAATTGGAAATTTTTTAAATCCACTCCTAGCAGGGCTAAGGGTGTTTTTAAAAAGTTTGTAATTTGATGAAAGATGGCGTTTTGATGATTATTCATATTTATGTAAAGGTCTCTAATAGTGTTTGTGTATTCTGTTTGGGTTTTTGCATTTGAATGTAAGTCAGCCCTTAAAATATTGTGCAGGGTCTCCTTTTATCTTTTACTACATATTGATTATACTGCTAAATAGGACTAACCTGCTCAACCATCAATTGCAAAGAAACACTGCCACGCCATTCATTGATAGAAAGTTTGTAGGCGATTGTTACTTGTTTAGTGCTGATGGGGGCTTGAAAAAAAGCGATGGCATCATAAAGCGTGCTGGTATTTGTGAGTTTTAGGCGACATTTTAGGTGTTTTTCGCCGACTACTCTTTGCTCAACGATGTCAAAATCGCCGTGGAAAATGGGTTCTTCGAAACCTTGACCCCAGGGACCAGAGTGGGCAATTAGTTGAGCATTGTTGAGGGAGATGTCGGCGGATTCAAGAATGCCATCGGTGGATAATTCCATTTTAGGGATTTGATTATTAAGATGTGCTTGGATGGCGTTTGCAAATTCTTGTTGGAATTGGGCGAAATTTTCTGGTTTGATGCTGAGTCCTGCCGCCATGGCGTGGCCGCCGAATTTCAGGATTAAATCGGGGTATTTTCTATCGACTAAGTCTAATAAATCTTTAATGTGGACGCTGGGAATGGAGCGAATGGAGCCTTTTAAGTTGTCGCCTGATTGTGCAAATACGACGACTGGGCAGTGATAATCTTCTTTGAGTTTGCCTGCGACGATTCCGACAATGCCTTCGTGCCAAGATTTATCGAATAGGCAAATGGCAAATTTTCCTGCTTGATTGTCTTGTGCATCAATCACCGCTTGTGCTTCTTCTTGCATTTGTTCTTGCGTTGCCCTGCGTTTTTGGTTGAAGGCTTCTAATTCATTGGCATAGCGTCTGGCATCGTTCATATCGTCTGTTAATAGGCATTTGATGCCACGGGAAATGTCGCTTAAACGCCCTGCTGCATTTAAACGCGGGCCGACGGCAAAGCCGAGATCTGATGCTTGCAGGGTTTCTGCTTTACGATTAGCAACTTCTAGTAGTGCTAGGATACCTGGGGCACATTGTTTGTTGCGAATGCGTTTGATGCCTTCGGCGATGAGGATGCGATTATTTTGGTCAAGTTTTACCACATCGGCTACTGTGCCGAGTGCGACCAAGTCTAGCACGGTGCGTAAATCGGGGATGGGGATGTGGTGGTTGGCAAAATAACCATTGGTTTGTAAGTGTGTTTTTAACGCAGAACAGAGGTAAAAAATCACGCCTACACCGGCAAGATTTTTACTTAAAAATTCACAGTTTTTAAGATTGGGATTGATAATGGCATTTGCCTCAGGCAGTGAATCGCTGGGTAGATGATGATCGGTAATAATGACTTCGATGCCTGATTGTTGTGCCAATTTCGCGCCGTCAAAACTTGAAATGCCGTTATCGACTGTGATAATTAAGTCGGGTTGTTTTGCTTGAATGGATAATTTAACGATTTCAGGGCTTAATCCATAGCCGTGTTCAAAGCGATTTGGCACTAAGAAATCCACATATTTAGCTCCCATTAATCGCAGTGATTTAACTGCAACAACTGATGCTGTCGCTCCATCGCAGTCAAAATCGCCAACGACTAAAATGCGTTTTTGTTCAAGCAATGCTTGTTCAAGCAGCTTGATAGCAGCATCTAGTTGTGCAAATTTAGGTTTTAAAAGCTCAGTCAACCCCAGCGATAGTTGGGTTTCTGTTACGCCACGCGCAGCATAAATTTTCTTTAAAAACAGAGGGATGTCATCTGAATAAGATGCCAATAATGTTGTGTCTATCGCTCTAGTTAGCATGGTTAATTAACGCCAATAATCTTTCAGCACTCTCAGGTGCCATATTTAATCCATTGCGAAGATGCCCAGTATTAAGATATAAACCTTCTAGTTTCTCATATTTTTTAATCATCACCCCCGATTTGCTCGCTGGTCTAAAACCTGACCAGTGATGTTCAATACTTGCACCTCGTAATGCTGTAAATCGACTACTGGCAAATTCGAGCAATTCAACGCCTACTTGCTTATTTAGACTTCTATCAAAGCCCACATTTTCTGTAGTAGAGCCAATCAAAATACGCCCATCTTTCCTAGGAATAAGGTATCTGCCCTTATCCAAAACAATATGCTCAAGTACCCCAGGCTTGGATTTAATCACAATCATCTGCCCCTTGACTGGATACACTTCATTTTAATATCCAGCAAAGCAGAACTCCAAGCACCGCCGCAAATAATGCTATTGTCGCCATAATAATTTTTATGCTCAGTTTTAACCCCAAGCACCTTGTCCTTTTCGACAATTAATTCCTCAACTTTGCTAAATTCAACGATTTCAACCCCGCGTTTTAAAATATCGCTTTTAAGTGCTTTCAATAATCTCGGATTCCGCACTTGTGCCACCGCTGTAAACAATGCCCCTTGCGGATGTTTCTCAGCATTGACTTTATGTACTGCCATCCAATCAATGGCTTCATACCTGTCATATTCGTCCATCATCAATAACCCCGAACGGATATATTCAGTATCAATCCCCGTATCTGCAAATAAAGTAGCACATAATTCTTCATAGACCGCCTGAGATGCCATACTCAACTCATTCACCACATCGCTATACATCCACGGATACAATGGGCTGATAATACCGCCCCCTGCCCATGATGATTCTTTGCCACAAAGGCGCGTTGCTCAATCAAAGTTACGTTGCACCTGATATTGCCAATGCACGGGCACTCATCATGCCGATAACGCCACCACCAATGATTAAACAATCACTCACGATTTTTTAAACTCTGAGAACAATAGCACTGCCACACCGAGACTAATCGCAATATCTGCTACATTAAACACCGGCCAATAAAAATCTTGGTAATGTAAATCAATAAAATCAATGACGAAACCATAAGCCGTTCTGTCAATCAAATTACCTACAGCCCCTGACAAAACAAAACTTAATCCAAGCAGTTCAAATTTTTGAGTCAATGCCGTTTTTTCATCCAAATAATCAGGGCAATACTCGCCACAAAAGACAGGGAAATAAAGAAATACTTCTGCCAACCACCTTGGTCTGCTAAAAAACTGAAAGCAGCACCGTAGTTTCGCACATAGTGCCAACTAAAATACTCAGTAACCACAATAGTGCTTTGAAATTCCATTGTGTTTACAACCAAAATTTTGCTCAATTGATCAAGAAAAATCAAAGCAATTGTAAGGCTATAATATTTATTCAAAGTCATACTTTATTTGGATTGTATTTAACAATAACAATAATTGGAATGACAAAACTTGAAACCACTACCACCCACAACAAATCACCCAACTGTGAGTAATCTTGTGTAACAGTAACCACGCCATCAGTAACAACCTCACGACTAACAACAAAGATTTTGTTCAAATATTTGGTCAATAAACCGCCTGCTGATAAGGCAATATTCATCAAACTTGCCATTAACGCAAACCAAGTGCCTTTTTTGCCTTCAGGCGCATAAATTGCCACCAAAGTTAGCATTAACACTTGGGCAATATAATCAAACGGCGAAGCCAGTGCTGTATCTACCAATGCCACTGTTCTGGCTTCAACGCCAAGCAGCGTATGCACATCATAATACATCGCTACAATCGGCAAAGACAATAAAGTGCCAATAATAGTTAAGAATATCAATACCTCTCCAATATTGCGTTTGACAATAAATTTAGTACTCAACCACATTCCTGCCAAGGCAATACCGCCACCAATCGCTGACAATTTGGCAAAAAATGACTCATCAAAGCCCAGCACATCAATCTGCCACCATTGTAAACCTGCGCCAACTGAAGGCATTGCCCGATAAATAAAAATAACAATCATTGCCATTTTAATATGACGAATGACATCCTCATTCAAATCACTAATCAAATCATTGAGTAAATACAACACAATACCGAGCGAAACCACAAACACAATTTCTTGTGAATAAGGCACTTGCGCATACCCCATAATCACCACAAATACCGCAAAAATTAAACCACCGAATAAAACTTGTTTATTAATTTCAGACACTGGCACAGGGTTAAGACGCACCAAACCGACCCCAAGAATTGACAATAACGGTATAAATAAGGCAATAATAAATACCGTTTCTCGTTCATCTTTAAAAACATCCGCCAACTCGCCGCCAATCCAACCCGTAACAAAAATCGCCAACCCTAATGATAAACGAGCCAATACTTGAATACTGGCTAATTCTTGATGAATTTCCTCTTTAGATTGACTCTTATCCACCACCTCAGTGCTCATCGTATCGGCTACCACATCTTGCATAACAAAACCAACCACGGCAATCACACTGGCAAAAATATACACACTTTTTTTAGAAAATTCTGCCACAATTGGATAATCCCCCACCACGGCAATCATCATTAGCGAACTGATGGTAATCAGCAACGCACCAATATAAACATAAGATTTTCGATTAGAGCCAAAAATCAGCACACTGTCAACCAGTGAACCAAAAATCATTTTCACCGTCCACGGCACCATCAGCCATATTCCCAACTCCGCCAAATCCGCCGCACTCATATCCAGCGAATCTTTCACCCAAAAGTTTGCAGCAATAGCAGTAAAAACACTACTTCCGTAAGCAAAATATACCAATAACAATGGCACATAGCGTAAACGCATGGCTTTAATCGGTGTGAGTAAAATATCCAACATAAGGTATTTGTTGATAAAATTCTCTATTATAATTTGTTTATTTTACTAAGGTAATAATATTATGGGATTTTTAACAGGAAAAAAGGCATTAATCGTAGGCGTTGCCTCTAACCGCTCAATTGCGTGGGGAATTGCCGAGGCAATGGCAAAACAAGGGTGTGAAATTGCACTCACTTATCAAAATGAAAAACTCAAAAAACGCGTGGACAAGTGTGCCGTAGTTTGTAATTCTGATATTGTTATTCCTTGTGATGTAGGCACTGACGCTGGCATTGAAGAATCGTTCAGAGAACTTAAAAAACACTGGGATAATTTTGATATTGTTGTTCATTCTGTTGCCTTTGCCCCACGAGAAGCGTTAGACGGAATTATATTGAAGCCACTACGCGTGAAAACTTTGCCACTGCTCACGATATTAGCTCTTACAGTTTCACTGCATTAGCCAAGGCTGCAAGTCCTATGTTAAATGAAAATAGTGCATTATTAACCGTTAGTTATTTAGGGGCAATTCGTGCTATTCCTAACTACAATGTGATGGGTGTCGCAAAAGCGTCACTTGAAGCTAATGTGCGTTATATGGCAGCAGCAATGGGACCTTTAAAGGGCATTCGTGTTAATGCCGTATCCGCAGGGCCAATCAAGACATTGGCAGCATCAGGCATTAAAGACTTCGGCAAGTTATTGGACTATGCAGCAGATTCATCCGCCCTTAAACGCAATGTTACCACCGAAGAAGTGGGTAACGCTGCTGCATTCTTATGCTCTGATTTAGCCTCTGGTATTACAGGGGAAATTACTTACATTGACTCAGGCTACAATTTTTATGACAAAGGTCCTGAGTAATAAACACAGAATGCCAAAACTAAAAAACCCTGCATTTGCAGGGTTTTTTATTGCCTATAAATTATTTGCAAAGATTTCTATATCTGTGCCTTTACGCAATGTAGCCAAAATACTTCTGAATACTTCATCAACTTCAAAACTGAGTAACACATTCATCAAGGTAGCATTAGGGGGGTTATCAGGTGCTTTGACTGCTGATAACTTCAATACAACAACTTCTTGCGGGGCTATGCTTCTTGCAGCGTAGGTTACACTTTTGCTCGCACTTGGCTTTGGCAAAGTAAACACGCTGTTGACAATATTGATATTGACTTTGACTTTCTTAACATCTCTACCAACCCAACCCATTTTTTTCCATTTAAGATTGTATTTTTCAATTAACTTTTCTGCCGCTTTGGTATCACCTTCATCTAATGCAATTGCAATTTTATTGGCAATATCATTAATAAATTTTTTCGCCAATAAACCTGTTAAATGTTGAGTAATTTCAGCTTTTACCTCCTTAAAGTCTTTTTGTCTTTGGGCAATTTTGTTGTTAATTCTCAATACCACTAACTTGTCTTTACCTAATTCAATTGGCTCAGAATTTTCACCTTTATTTAGCACAGCATCGCTATAAGCTGCTGCTATAAACTTGGCATCATAATTTTTGCTGTTTTGTGGGAAAAATACAGAAGTTTTAAGTTTTAAATCCATTTGTGCTGCCACTTCTTCTAAACTCGCTTCATAAGCCAAATTGCTAAAATTGTCGGTTAATTTATATACCAATTTTTGTGCAGCACGCTCCGTATAAAGCTTGGTTAATTCATCACGCACTTCCTCAAATGGCTTAACTGCACTTGCTTTAATCTCGGTCAATTTAATAATATGATAACCAAAATCTGTCTTCACTGGCACACTCACTTCACCTACTTTCATACTGAACACCTTGCTCTCAAATTCAGGCACCATCACACCCAGACCAAAGAAACCCAAATCACCTCCATTGTCTTTTGAACCTGTATCTATTGAATGCTTTATTGCTAATTCAGTAAAATCACCTCCTGCTTTAATTTCTGCAACAATGCTATCTGCTAATATTTTGCTCTCAACCAAAATATGCTGTGCTTTGCGTTCTTCCTCCGTGGTAAAACGCACAGATTCGTCTTCATAAAAATTAAACAATTCGTCTTCACTTACTTCAATATTTTTAGCCACTTGCTTAAATGACAATTCCACGAAATCTACTTTTACTTTTTGCGGCTCAAAAAATGCTTTTTTTTGTGATTCATAAAATTCTTTAACACTTTTAGAATTTACCTTGACATTCTTAGAATGCTCTTTAACACTCAACAAAATATAGCTAAACTGACGCTTTTGGTCGTTCAACAATTGCACACGCTTCAAAGCTGATGGAGTAATAAATGCAGAATCCAAAAAGTTATATTTAATTTGATTTTGCGTCAATTCATTAGTTTGCAACGCTTCATACTCCACATCGGAAAAACCACTCAACCTCAGCAATTGCCTATATCTATCAACAGAAAATTTACCATCAACTTTAAACACATCGTTGCTTTGAATGAACACCTGCAACTCGTGTTGTGTCGTTGCATAACCTAATTGCTCTGCCAATTGCTCTAACAAATGCCTATTAATCATCGAATTGATGGTTTGCATTTTTACTGCTTGATTAACTTCGGCAGTATAACTCTTTCCTAATTCCTGTTGTAAGCGTCTTTTTTGCAGTTCAAATTCTGACAAAAAGGTTTCTTTGGAAATATCATCACTGCCAATTGTAGCAACCACAACATTTGATGTGCCTGTAAAGTATTCACTAACACCAAACAAAGCGAACGGAACAACAATAAGTGCAATGATGACATAAGCAACCCAACCTTTGATTTTTTCTTTGATAGAACTTAGCATAGTTTACATTTCATGAAATTTTAAAGTGCTAAATTATAAACGAAAACCTTACCTGCATTATAGTCAGATTTTTTATTAGGCAAAAAAAAACCCACCGTGAGGTGGGTTCAAAAATGGCGGAGCGGACGGGATTCGAACCCGCGACGTCCTGCGTGACAGGCAGGCACTCTAACCAGCTGAGCTACCGCTCCATTTTTTGGTGGGCGCTACAAGACTTGAACTTGTGACCCTCGCCTTGTAAGGGCGATGCTCTACCAACTGAGCTAAGCGCCCAAAAAATGTACATCAGTGCTTAATCAAGCACCGGCATATTATACTTAATAAAAAAATAAACTATCAACCAATTTTAGAAAGAAATTATTTTTGTAGTTTATCAATCAATGGCAACATTTGCTTTTGCCAAATCTGTGGAGTAATCTCACCAATACGCTTGAATTGAATTACCCCATCTTTGTCAACAATAAAAGTCTCAGGCGTAGCATACACACCAAGCTCTAAACCAAGTTTTCCCTTGTCATCAAAGACAATAAAATCAAATGGATTGCCTAATATTTTTAAAAAACGCTTACCTTCTTTTTTGGTGTCTTTATAGTTAACACCTACCATTTGCACACTACTGACTTTGGCGATTTTTTTCAACATTTGGTGCTCTGCTCTGCAAGTCACACACCAAGACGCCCACACATTAACTAATGAAACCTTATTTTTTAATCGACTTTGTAGTTGATATTTTTCCCTTGTTTGAAAATCTTCTACTTCAAGATTTGGGAAAGCTTTGCCGATTAAAGGTGAGGGTAATTTTTTAGTATCACGCCCCAAACCATTATACAAAAACCACGCCAAAACCACAAAAATAACCAAAGGTAAAAACTTACCCATTATTTTTTGCCTTTTTTAACGCGTCAGCCACTTCGGGTGGCATATAGTTTTCATCGTGTTTTGCTAGAACTTCCGTTGCTACAAAAATATCCCCTTTTAAAGAGCCTGTAGTAATAATACCTTGCCCCTCTCTGAATAAGTCAGGCAAGATACCTGTATATTGAATGGTGAAAGATTTTTTGTTGTCCGTTACTTTGAAAGTAGATTTTAAATCTTCTCGTTTGAAACTGCCCACAGCCACCAAACCACCCAAACGGAAACTTTTGCCAACTGGTGCTTTACCTTCTGCCACTTCTGTTGGTGAATAAAAATAATTGGTATTGCTGCCCAAGGCTTGTAATAAAAGCGTTACTGCCAATATTGCACCGGCAACCAACACTGCTACTAACACCATTCTATTTTGTCTTTTTGTCATTTTTTTTCACCTCTTGCGTATTTAATGCGTAATTGCGTAACCACCCGTTTGTGATTTACCTTAGTGCTGATAAATAAAAACCCCACTATGGCAAAAGTGAGCAAATAAGATACCCATATATATATCATGTACTTATCAAATAATAAAAATCCCATTATAATTTATCCTTAATAAGGGTTTTTACCCAGCCAGAATTTTGCTCTCTCACTAACACCTCATTACGGGCACGCATTAGCACCAATGCACCGTATAAAAACTTAAAAGCAAAACTAATCAACATTAATGCAATAAACATATCAATTTGCATAGACACCTTGGTCACGCTCACTGATGAGCCCTGATGCAGACTGTTCCACCATTCAACTGAATAATAAATAATGGGAATATTCACCAATCCACAATCGCCAAAATGGCAGAGGCTTTATTGGCAGTTTTAGGATTGTCAAAGGCATTATTCAGCGACATATAGGCCAAATATAAAAACAACAAGATAAGTTCCGAAGTGAGTCGTGCATCCCAGACCCACCAAGTGCCCCACATCGGTTTCCCCCAAATACTGCCTGTGATTAACGCCAACAGCGTAAAAGCCGCGCCAATCGGTGCAGATACTTTTGCCACCACAAAGGCGAGTTTTATTTGCCAAATTAAACCAATTGCTCCTGCCGTTGCCATTACTACATAAATAAATAAACTCATCCAGGCAGCAGGCACATGCACATACATAATACGCACACTCTCGCCTTGCTGATAATCGGCTGGGGAAACCACCAAAGCCCAATATAACCCTGCCAATGACAAAGTAACAAATGGAATCATCATCCAAGGAATGATTTTCGCACTACTTTGATAAAAATTTTGCGGTGAGGCAAATGCTTGTATCCATTTCCACATAATTATTCATTAATTTATTGATTAAATCTAGATTATTTTAACGACTTTTTTGCCACATTGTTGCGTAAATAAGTCGGCAATGGCAATTCATCACTTTCTTTTGACTCCTTACCAATATATAGGGCAATCAAATTCTCAGATTTGGGATAAAAATCGCTTACAAAGTTATCTACTCCCGACTGTCGAGAAAGTGCCTCCCCATACGCACCCCAGCCAGTGCCAACGCCAATAAAATCACTACTCAAAATATCTATTTCGTCAGGTTTTGCAATGCGTTCAGCACTCAAAATACCTTCTCATATACCCCCCAATATACCTCTCTCATCCGTGCATCAAGTGCTACAGCTACCTTATCGGTTTTATACTTTTGTGCTGCACCAAAACCCATCACTTCAAGTGTTGAGAACCCTAGCGTTGGAATATCATACGCCAACGACATCCCCTGCACCACACTGACGCACATCCGCACCCCCGTAAATGCACCTGGGCCTTGGGTATAAACAATCACATCCAAATCTGCCACTGACAAACCTGCTTGTGCAAAGACCTCATCACATAATGGCAATACCAAACTGGAACTTTTTGCCACATCTTGGACAAAACGCGAGATGATTTCACCTCGCGAATAAAGACTAACAGAACACACTTCAGTACAGGTATCAATGGCGAGAATAGTTTGCATTCGACTATTTTACAATCTTTTGATTCGTATGATACAAGTGTAACACCAACTTTTGCCGTTGCAATAACCGTTGTGGTCGTTTAATCGGATTGTAATAACTCGGTCCTTTAAGCAATGCCACCAAGGCTGACAACCTTTCTAAAGGCAACGCCCTAACATCTTGATTAAAATAAAATTGTGCCGCGCGTTCAAATCCGCGTATTTCATAATTGCCTTTTTGCCCCAAATACACGCTGTTCATATAACGCGCCAAAATCGTCTGCTTATCAAACGAAACTTCCAACAAAAATGCCATCAAACCTTCCTTAAACTTACGCTTAAAAGTTTTCTCACGCGTCAGTAACGAACTTTTAATCAACTGCTGTGTAATAGTACTCGCACCGCGTATCGGCTTATCATAAAGCCAATAATCACGCGCTACCCTGCCAATTTCCACAAAGTCTACGCCCGAATGTTTAAAAAATGATTGATCTTCCACAATTAATAACATGTTAATTAACTCAACAGGATACTCCTTTAAATCCAAATGAGAATCAATAGAAGCCAAAGGCTTTGAAAATTCTTCTTTCACCACCGTATGCAACTGATTTAAATACACGGCAAAAACCACAGCCCCAAGCAAAATCACCCATTTAAACCACTTCATCATATGTCCCCTCGTTGTGCTAAACTCTCAAATCGCCCCTTATCGCCAATCACAATATGATCCAATACCCGCACATCAATCAACGCCAACGCACCCTTAATTTTGTGCGTAATATTAATATCTGCCTGTGATGGTGTCGGGTCGCCAGATGGATGATTGTGTGCCAAAATTACAGCAGCCGCATCCTTATTCAACACAACTTTCACCACCTCTCGTGAATGTACACTGGCTTGATTTAGCGTGCCAGTAAATAAATTTACCAACTCAATTAACTGATGTTTTTGATTTAACAGTAACACAGCAAAAATCTCTCGGCTGGTGTTGCCAATATGTAAATGTAAATAATTCGCACAAGCTTTAGGGCTAGTAAATACATCGACTTTGCTCAAACCTGATTCAAAATGTCGCTTTGCCATCTCCAGCACAGCCTTAAGATTGGTATATTTTGCTTGACCTAGCCCCTTACCTTGGCAAAACTCATCTTCACTTGCATTTAACAAATTATAAAGAGAGCCAAATTGATCAAGTAAATCTTGTGCCAACGCCACTGCACTCTTACCCTTTATACCCGTGCGTAAGAATATCGCCAACAACTCGGCATCAGTTAAACTTTCCTCACCAAATTTAAGTAGTTTTTCTCTGGGTCTATCGTTTTCGTGCCAGTCAGTTATTGCCATAATTTATTCGCCATTATTGTATTTTGGAGAGACCTTTGCATAAATAGGGATGATTAGCAAAATGACAGATTTTATTAAATTGGAAATTTTTTAAATCCACTCCTAGCAGGGCTAAGGGTGTTTTTAAAAAGTTTGTAATTTGATGAAAGATGGCGTTTTGATGATTATTCATATTTATGCAAAGGTCTCTTGGAGTTATTGGAAATAGAAAGCACGATTTATGCAACTTTTGATCGGTATAAGTATTTTTGAAAATCAACAAACAAAGGAATGATATTTTCCACATCACCTAATATCGTTTTAGCATCTTCCAATGACTGGTACTTGTTTATTAGTAAAAGAGGTAACTTTTCTTGACCAAGTTCCCCAACGCCTATTTCAATGTATTTATTCAACACAAACTCTATAAAATCTTGTTGCTTTTATCCAAAGGTGTCAATATGTCATCCCTTGCTCGTAGCACCCTTTCCTTTCTGCTAATGGGTTTAATGTTACTATTGAAAACATAATTTAAAACATCAAATAAATCACTTTTTTCAGCATTTATTATTTTTTTCAAGGTGTTTAATTCATTGCCACCAAACCCTACCTCGCTTAATTTTTCTAGTAGCACTTTTCTAGTTTGAGGCTTGCTCCATAAACTCCTCAATTCCTCTTCATCTTTAAAAAAATTAGGCAATTCTTCAAACAAGTTATTTAAAAATTCTGCTGCTGAAATTGGCTTACCACTAACATCCCAAAAAGAAGTGGCAACCATATGTTGTATTTCCCTCTCTTTGCCGTCACTCAATTTAATTTTAATTTTTTGGGGTCTTTGGTCTTTTGGCTCTTTAGTGCAAACACAAGGATTACCCCCACATTTACGGCAATTTTCTATGTCTCTTGGGTTTTGTGGTTCAAATTCTATAGACTCTATGGGTTCTCCGTCCCACTCTAGGTCAAAAAACTGTTGATAAGCATCAACAAAATCATAAATAGTAAAAAATTCTTTACCTTCAAAAAGTCGGGTACCGCGTCCAATAATTTGTTTAAATTCAATCATTTGATTAACGGGTCGCATTAACACAATATTGCGAATATTTCTGGCATCAACCCCCGTTGAGAGTTTTTGCGAAGTGGTGAGAACGCTCGGAATGGTTTTTTCATTGTCTTGAAATTGGCTTAAAAAATTATCGCCAATTGCCCCATCATCTGCTGTTACTCGCACACAGTAATCAACATTTTTAGAGTCGCTCACTTGGCTAATTAAATCTCTTACCAACCCCGCATGATTTTGTGTGGCACAAAAAATAATGGTTTTTTCATTTTGATTGATTTCCCCATCAAAACCTAACCCGTTTCAACTCTCGCGCTTCAATTTCAATAGTTCTATTAAATTCTGACTCCCCATACAGCCTCCCAGCCTCAGCAACCCCCTCAATGACTTCATCGTCAGCCGTATAAGTATAATCGTCCATCGTTGTATTAATGCGTTTGACTTTAAAAGGTGTTAAAAAACCATCGTTAATGCCTTCTTTTAGAGAATAAACATAAACAGGTTCGCCAAAATATTGATAAGTATCAATATTCTTATTCCGCTTTGGGGTTGCGGTTAACCCCAATTGTACCGCAGGAGAAAAATATGCCAAAATACCTCGCCAACTGCTTTCATCATTTGCCCCGCCTCTATGACACTCATCAATAATAATTAAATCAAAAAAATCTTTTGGGTATTTATTATAATAAGCGGTTGTTTTATCATGGTCATTATTATCATTTTTTTCAATTTCCGCTTCTTCTGCCGTGTTGTTATTGGCAGTTAGGGATTGAAAAATGGTAAAAAACAAACTGCCATTAGTCGGCACCTTGCCTGTTTTTTTAATTTCTTTTGGCGTAATTCGCACCATCGCATCTTCAGCAAAAGCAGAAAAATTGTTAAATGCCTGATTAGCCAGTATATTTCTATCTGCCAAAAATAAAATGCGAGGTCGCCTCACCCCATCACGGCTTAGCGTCCAACGACTGTAAAACAATTTCCAAGCAATTTGAAAAGCAATTGCCGTTTTTCCTGTGCCTGTGGCAAGGGTTAGCAAGATACGCTGTTTGTTTTTTGCAATCGCCTCTAGCGTGTTTTTTATGGCAATTTCTTGATAATATCTTAATTGCCAAGTGCCTGATTTGTCCTCAAACGGTATCGATGCGAACTTCTCACGCCACTGATTTTGGTCGCTATAAACCGCATCCCAAAGCTGATTTGGCGTTAAAAAATCAACAACTGTTTCCTCTTCCCCAGTTTTCAAACAAATCTGATAAATGGTTTTACCATTAGTAGAATAAGTGTAATCCAGCCCCAATTTTTGCGCATAAAGTTTGGCTTGTGCCACGCCCTCCCCAACCTCTAATTCCTCACTCTTTGCCTCAACAACCGCTAATTTAACCCCCTTATAAACCAAAATATAATCCGCAATCAACGGCTTTGCCCTGCCACCGCCCACCTGTATTCTGCCATCGGTAATTTTACAAACATCTCGCTCACGCAAAATTTTAGACCCCTCAATCACACCCCAGCCATTGGCTGTGAGTTTCGGGTCAATTAATTCGGCTCTGGTTTCGGCTTCGTTCATGGGCTATACTTCAAAACTTTTAATCTTACAATAAATTATCAATATTTAGCAATTTAATAAATTTATTTCTCTGATTAACGCCCTCACTTTAGATTCCAAACTGAGGTGGATTTTAAATTTTGCTTAAATAAATCTTCTGTTTGATTTCCTCTTTTTCAATGACTTCATTAGTTGTAAAATCATATCATTGTTTTTAGCACTAGCAACAATAAACAAATCATTTTCACCAACACCTTTTGCATGGTAATTATCTTCTGTTATACCCAAAAAAGTTTTAAATTTTTGAACACTTCTTACATCGCTTATGGTTTTCTTATGAATGATAATATTTTCCAATACCTAGCTTTAAAAATAATTTGCTTTCCGGAATATCTCAATAAGTCTATGTCTAAAAAATATGTTGCTAATTCATCATATTTCTTCATCTGATATAACAAATATTTCTGCATTAACTTTTTCATAAAACCACTCCCAAAGAGGAGTAAAGTGTTTGTTTTTATAGGTAGTTATCCATAAACTCATCGCCGAACTCAAACTATCAATTTACTCTTCAATTTTATGTAGTGTTGAATTTTTATTTATGCTAATTAAGATCTGCTTTTGTATTAATAATCCACTTATTTTCTATATAGATATCAAACTGTGCAATTCAATTTTTTACCTACATTTAATAGGCTTTATGTCGATAAACTCTTTATGCAATCCTAATGTTTTTTTTTTCTTCATTTTGCTTTGTTTCTAATTTCTGTATTTTGATTTCTTTTCGTTACAAATTTTAATAGATTATTTTCTTCCACTTACAAAAAGCAAACACATTTCGTTAAACCATTCTTTTTTAAATTTATTTACTAATTGCTCACTATTCTATTGTATTATTTCCTATAAAAGAATCCTTACACTTTTGGTCAGTTTAATTGTTGCAATAACTTCTATTCGTGGCAGTCAACCAATCAAACTTATTTGAAGGCTTTAAGTTTGTTTTTCTTTGCTTGAGTCAAGAATAAATAACTTTCTTCATATCAATACAATATCTTTTCTTGTCAAGTAGGTATATCGTCAAATTATATTCTAATTTTGAGCACTTACATTTGTTTTTATAGCGAATGATTGGTAAATTTCTGTTTTCACAAAATGACGTCAAATCGTCAATAATTTTCTTTTACAATTTGCTGACCCGTTGTAGCCATTAGAGACAATTACCATAACCCCTTTGTCTTCAACCGCATTGCGCAAATCATCAAACTTATAATTTTCTTTCAAGCCCAGCCATTCTCTAGTTTCACTACAAGAACGCTTAATGTTGTTAACATCTAATTCTAATTCTTGCCACTGCTGAGAGGCAGGCGTTGTTAAATCATTCAATAAATTTAAATAAACTTTTCGTTGATTTTCAACATTTTTGATAAATTTTCTTAATTTTTTAGAGTGTATGGGGTATTGGTTGCTTATTGTGCGAAATTGTAGAGAGTGTATTTTTTCTTCAACAACATCGTTGTGTTCAATAAAAAATAACAAGCTTTTATCAAAATACTTAGCGATTTTTTCTAATTGTCCAATGGTTAAGACTGCTTGTTTTTGCATTGCTTTTTCAATCGTGCTTTTTGCAAAATTAATCTCACTTAAAAAACTATCCATAGAAGTGTTAGCCTCTTCAAGACACCAATTTAAACGGTTAGGATTAATGCTTATTTTTTCCATAAATTTATTTCCTATTAAAGACCTTTGCAGAGTATAAGCCTATATAAGTATATTTTTGCAAGATTGACTTTTTAATTCAACTAAATTATCATAAATTTTAAACTCATTCATCATTTTTGTTCTAGTATTTTATCTAAACCCAAAAAATATCCTCACTCACAACACTTCTACCCAGTTCTTTTTCGGTTTCTTTTCTAGCATTGCCTGCCACTTTGTCACCTCGGTTGGCGACTTTTTTGTTTTCGTTAAAGGTTTCGGGTTTTTCTTCTTTGGAAATTTCAGTGGTTACTCGCTCACCCAACATCGTGAAAATCAATTCTAAATCGTCCATATTATCACGAAGATTGGCTTTTGATTTTGCAGGTAAATTCTTAAAATCTTTGTATTCAGTAGGTGTCATTCCAAAAGTGGCTTTGGAAATTTCAGCGGTTAAAATCGCATAATCGCTATGTTTTTTGATGCCCCTTTCTTGCCATTCGTCCGTTAGATTTTGACGAATAGCAATACCTCGTAATCGTTTATCAATCCAGTCTTTAGGATAGCCTTTTTGTTCATAAATGGCTTTCATTCGCTCTTGTGCTAATTCAGGATTTTCTATCTCATCCAATCGTTCTTTGCCGACTTGAGCTAACCATTGTTTAAAGGGTTCTGCTTTTTTAGAGGGGATAGACTGAATTAAACGAAAAATATCTTTGGTATTAGCGACATCTGTTAACCTCATTTTCCCATCGGCAGAAAGCATTTTCAAACGGTTACAATTTGTAACCGTTTCATTGCCCTCTTTTAAAAGCCGATGTTTTAATACTTTCCAATAATTCCTCGCCCCTTGATAATCTTTTTGTTCGGTTAATATTTCTACAATATCAACAATAGAAAAAAACCATATTTCTAATTTTTCATCCCAATGACTTCTTATTTTTTGGTTTTGAAATAGTTGTAATTTATTTTCATTTTTCATTTTGATAATTCCCCATTAAAGGCTTTTTGTAGAATGGATTTTTTTAATTCCTCCAAGTCCGCTATTTTCTGCTGATAAAGGCTTTCTAGTTTTTTGGTTTGGGTTTGTAATGAGTCTAGTTTTTTGACGATTTTTTTTGTTCTTTAATTACTGGAAAGGGAAATAATTTACCTTTGAAAGTTCCTATATTAATATTATCTTGCGCACTGCCTTTTCCTAGTGCCTGTAAGTTTACTTTAAAAGACTGCAATAGATATTCTACAAAATCTAAATCTGCGATTTTTTTATTTACTACAACCCCTATTACACTGTCAGGAAAACAAGCATCAAACGAAAGAATTCCTGTTTCCGCAATATTAGCAGCAATTGTTATACAAATAGTTCCTTTTTGCCATAATTTACTTTGAGCCAATCCAACATCATTATATGTTTGTGAATATTCGGTTATATAATGTTCACAATTTCTAATATTGCCAGTTTGAATAAACGGATAATCACCTCCATATAATTTTTGTCATTCCTTGGTCTATGTTTTGACTTTCCTCTCCCAAAAACTTCTGAGACTTCTTCCAATGTTTTCTCCTCCCAGTCATTACCTTTATTTTCAAAGATATTTTGCAGATAACTTTCAAAAAGTTCTTTGGCATTTATAAGGTTTTGTTCGGCGTTGGTTTTTGCTTGGTCAATGACTTTAAAAGCACGGTCAAGTATGGAAACTATGCGTTTTTGCTCTTTTAAAGATTTTGGATAATGGATTTCAAGTTTTCTAAAAATAGGTACATTTAAATTCTTTTGTGCCGTACCTCTTGCTAACGAGTATATATAATCATTTAAACAAAGGAATTGTAAATTTAAAAAATCTTGGGATATTTCTTTAATGTTTTTAGGCTTGACACTTAATCCGCTATCATTTAAAAGAACTTTCCTTTTACAAATCTTGTGCACTTTTCTGACATTGCGAATCGAGCAACGATTAAACAATCCTCTCTATTAAAGACATCTATATTAAAAGTAGCACCTCCGCCACCATAAACTGGATAAATTGTTCCTCCGTCCTTTTTCTTACAACCCTTGTTCCGTATTCAACCTCACAAACCTCCCCCAATTTCTTAACACTCCACCCTTCCAGCAAACTCAGAACATCAGTTTCATGCAATTTTTTATCAACCCCCTTTATGTAAAAATCTTTACCAACATTCAAAATATGCTCTATTAAATCATCGTTGTCAATTTGTGTAAATATGGAAATATCAAACGAATAAGGTAAATAAAGTGCCTCTAAAAATTCTTCAAGTGCATAGACTGTTTTTAGGTTTAAGTTTTTTCCAATCAGTGTTACATCAATATCAGAGCCATCTTTATAATTACCTTTCGCACGAGAGCCGTATAATATTACTTTTTCAATTTGTGGGAATTTAGAAAATTCCTTTTTATATTTCTAATAACATCGGGAGACAGTCCAAACATAATTTATAACTTTCTTTGTTTTTGTTCGTTTTCAAGTGCTGCTTTCAAGCTATTAAATGCTTGATAATATGAATCAATAATATCGTGAAATATCTCTTCTGCCGTTTCTTCGTTGTAAGTATAGGCTGTTTGGTTTCTGCTTTTTATACTTTCTGTGAGCATTGCTCCACAATCTGAACTCACCAATCCTCGCCTTACAGCCAACTGAAAAGCGTCTCGACTGCCTTGAATGTCAGTGTTACCAAGGTATTCATAAAAATCTTTAATAACCTGCCAAGAAAGTTCTTGATTGTATTCAAAGCGTTGAATTAATCCCTCTTTTTCTAAATTTGATAACGCCCTGTCTGTTGCTTGCTCTACACCCAATTCCAATTGTTTAAATGCTTTTTTGAAGTTGCTTAAACGCTGTATCCAGCGGATATTATTATTTTCCATTTTTTAATTCTCCACTATCCTCTATAATCCATTGTAAATTTTCCATTAGTTTACTACTTTGTTTGTCCAAAATCTTCATCTCGGATAGAATTTCTTGAGAATGCCTTAATGTCGGTGCTGCTGGCGTATTTGGATTTTTGGCGGATAAATCAAATGTATTTTGCTCAAGCTTGGTAATATCTACCGTCCAAGCGTTTTCGCTGGATTTTTGGGTTTTTTGAAATTCAATAAATTCTGCCAAATCTTGCTCATTGAGTGGGTTGGTTTTGCCGAGGTTTCTGTCTAAATTAAGTTGATAGAACCAAGTTTTTTGCGTGGATTCGCCTTTGCTAAAAAACAAAACCACGGTTTTTACCCCTGCCCCTGTGAAGGTTCCGCCCGGTAAATCTAGCACGGTGTGTAAATTGCAACTGCTTAACAATTCTTTGCGTAAGGCGATTGAGGCGTTGTCGGTGTTGCTTAAAAAAGTATTTTTAATCACCACACCTGCCTTGCCACCTGCTTTTAAGATTTTGATAAAGTGTTGTAAAAATAAACTGGCAGTCTCACCGGTTTTAATCGGGAAATTTTGTTGCACTTCGGCTCGCTCTTTACCGCCAAAAGGTGGGTTAGCTAAAATGACATCAAAACGGTCTTTTTCTTGAATATCGCTTAAATTTTCAGCCAGCGTATTGGCGTGAATAATGTTTGGGGCTTCTATCCCGTGCAAAACCATATTCATAATGCCAATAATATAAGCGAGAGATTTTTTCTCCTTGCCATAAAAAGTATTTTTTTGCAAAGTTTCTGTGTCGCTAGTAGATAAGTCTTTTTTATTCAAATATTCAAAAGCTTCGACCAAAAATCCTGCACTGCCCACCGCACCGTCATAAATAGTATCGCCTATTTTTGGCGAAACCACTTTAACAATGGTTTTAATAAGCGGACGAGGGGTGTAATATTCGCCACCATTTCGTCCTGCGTTACCCATGTTTTTAATTTTGCTTTCATACAGGTGGCTCATTTCATGCTTTTCTTGGTGCGTTCTAAAATGCAACTCGTCAACAAGGGTTATCACTTCTCGCAAGTTATAGCCGCTTTGAATGCGATTTTTTAGTTCGCTGAAAATTTCACCGATTTTGTATTCAATGGTATCGACACTTGCGGCTTTGGTTTTGAATTCTTTTAGATAAGGAAATAGTTGATTATTGACAAAATCCAGCAGGTCGTCACCTGTTAAAGCATGATGGTCAATATTGCCGTTATCAAGTTTTGGCACTGCCCAAGTTGCCCATCAAAATGGTGCAGAAATAATGGCTTGATAAACCTCCCCAGTGAGTTCGGCGGCGGTTTGTTTGTCTTGCTCTAAATCGTCTAAATATTTTAAAAACAACACCCATGAAGTTTGTTCTACATAGTCTAGTTCACTGCCGCAACCTGCGTCTTTGTGTAGTATATCGTCTATGTTTTTAAAGGTCTGTTCAAACATAATATTGCTGTGGTAGTGTTGAAAAATAAATATGCATTATATCAATAAACATAAAAACAGAACACTCTAATCTAAAAATGATAATACAGTGTGAGACCTTTGCATAAATAGGGATGATTAGCAAAATGACAGATTTTATTAAATTGGAAATTTTTTAAATCCACTCCTAGCAGGGCTAAGGGTGTTTTTAAAAAGTTTGTAATTTGATGAAAGATGGCGTTTTGATGATTATTCATATTTATGCAAAGGTCTCAGTGTATAATATGCATTCCCTTGCTTGACTGGGTGCTACTTAAATACTACTCGGCAAGCTATTTTTTTTAATAACCATAAGGAGAAAACACTCATGAGACACTATGAGATTACACTAATTGTGCATCCTGACCAATCTGCACAGGTTGGAACAATGATGGACAAATACAAAGAAATGATTACTGCTGATGGCGGTAATATTCATCGCGAAGAAGACTGGGGTCGTAAACACCTCGCTTATCCAATCAACAAAATCTATAAAGCACATTACTTGATGTTAAATATCGAATGTAATCAAGATACACTTGACAAGTTGAATTATAATTTCCGTTTCAATGACGCTATTCTTAGAAATTTAATCATTTCTAAAAAGATTGCCATCACTGAACCTTCAATTATGATGACGGCTAAAGACGCTGATAAAGAAAGAAAAGAGAGAAAATAGGAGATTATTATGGCTAAGCAACAAAAAAGAAAACGCAGACCTCAGATTAAAATCAACACTTTTTGCCGTTTTACAGCAGCAGGTGTTAAAGAGATTGACTATAAAGAAGTAGATGTCTTGTTAAAGAATATTGACGAAGGTGGCAAAATTACCCCGTCAAGAATGACAGGAACAAGCGCTAAATTTCAGCGTCAATTAACCACTGCAATCAAACGCGCTAGATTTTTAGCATTGATTCCTTACACTGACAAACACAAAAAATAGGAGTTGATTATGCAAGTAATTTTATTAGAAACAATTGGTAAATTAGGTGGCTTAGGCGACACAGCAAATGTTAAATCTGGCTATGCGCGTAACTTTCTAATTCCACAAGGTAAAGCCAAGCCGGCAACTGCGGCTAATATGGCTGAATTTGAAGCAATCAAAGCTGACTTACAAGCGAAAGAAGCAGAAACTATTAAAGTAGCAGAAACGCAAGCAGCGGCAATGAATGGCGTGGTTTGCACACTGAAAGTAAATGCAAGTGAAGAAGGTAAATTGTTCGGCTCTGTTAGTACAGCAGACATTGTTATAAGTTTAGCAGCAGCAGGTCACGAAGTTGAAAAACGCAATATCAATATGTCTGAAGCAATTCATCATATTGGTGAATATACTGTTAGCGTTGTGCTGCACACCAACATTAGCGTTGATGTGAAAGTCATCGTTGAAGCTTCGGAAGAAGAGCAGTAAAACTGATAACAAATTCAGTTAAAATAAAAACCCTCTAAACGAGGGTTTTTTTATTTCAAACGAGACCTTTGCATAAATAGGGATGATTAGCAAAATGACAGATTTTATTAAATTGGAAATTTTTTAAATCCACTCCTAGCAGGGCTAAGGGTGTTTTTAAAAAGTTTGTAATTTGATGAAAGATGGCGTTTTGATGATTATTCATATTTATGCAAAGGTCTCCAAACATATTATTTATTAAGGCATTATGAATATCGATAACATTAAAGTACCACCAAATTCTATAGAGTCAGAGCAATCTGTACTTGGTGGTTTGCTGATGCATAATGAAGCATGGGATGATGTGGCTGATGTATTGACGGCAGAAGATTTTTATATGCCTGCACATCGTATTATTTTTGATGCAATACACATACTTTTAGAGCATGGCGATCCGGCGGATATTTTAACAGTTAAAGAACGACTAAAAAAAACAGGCGATGAAGAAACAGTGGGTGGCTTTGAATATTTGGCACAAATCGCTGAAAGTACACCGAGTATTAGTAATGTAAAAACCTATGCTCAATATGTGCGTGAGTTGTCTGTCTATCGTCAGTTAATTATGGTCAGTCAAGAAATTGCAGATGCCGCTTATCGTCCGAAAGACATTGAAATGCAAGAATTGATTGATTTGTCTGAACGAAAAATATTTGAAATTGCAGAGCAAATTACCCGTGGCAAACAAGATGTGGTTAACCTTAAAACTATTACCAAAGATGTTGCTAATCGGGTGCAAGAATGGGCAGAGACCAAAGGTTCGGTAACTGGTTTAGAAACTGGGTTTGTTGATTTGGATGAAAAAACTTCGGGCTTGCAAAATGGGGATTTAATCATTGTTGCAGGTCGACCTTCAATGGGAAAAACAGCGTTTGCGATGAATATTGTGGGCAATGTGGCAATTGAACAAGGTAAGCCAGTATTGGTATTTTCGCTAGAAATGCCGACTGAGGCATTGACATTAAGAATGATTTCTTCCTTTGGACACATTGACAGCAAAAAAATTCGCAAAGGTGAGATGACGGAAACTGATTGGAATAGTTTTAGTCATGCAATTACTGCCATTGATAAAAACAATATTTTGATTGATGAAACCCCTTCCATTACCCCGACAGAAATTCGTGCAAAGGCGCGTCGTATTAAACGGCAATATCCTGATTTGTCACTGATTATGGTGGATTATCTGCAGCTGATGACAGTGCATGGAAAAAGTGAAAACCGTGTGCAAGAAATTTCGGAAATCTCTCGCTCACTCAAAGCGCTTGCCAAAGAAATTAATGTGCCAGTGATTGCCCTATCGCAATTAAATCGTGGTGTTGAATCTCGCCCTAAGGCGGGCAAAGGGCGTATGCCCCAAATGTCTGATTTGCGTGAATCGGGTTCAATTGAGCAGGATGCGGACATCATTGCATTCGTCTATCGTGATGAGCAATATCATGATGAAAGTTATTCTAATCCAGAGGAAGTGGGCAAGGCAGATTTGATGATTTCCAAGCATCGTAACGGGAAACAGGGAATATTAAATTGGCGTGGATTGGGCAATATACCCGCTTTGAAAATTTGGCAAATGATTCTCAGGCGGCATACGCACCTGAAGATTGGCAGGTAGAAGCCACTGATATGCACAATGCCCCCAGTTTTGAGGACGATGGTGCGCCACATTTTGAAACAGAAGCGTTTTAAATGATGAATGCAGTTGCAGTTATTTCTCAATCTGCATTGGCACATAATCTACTGATTGTTAAAAATCAATCGTTAGCAAAAATCGTGGCAATGGTGAAAGCAAATGGCTATGGGCATCATCTGGATTTGCTGATGCCGTTGATTGACAATGCCGATATTTTGGCAGTCAGTGAATTGTCGGAAGCACAAAAATTGCGACAATTGACCAAACGCCCTATTCTTTTACTCTCAGGCGTTTATTCTAAGGAAACCTTGCAACAGGCGATTGCGTTAGAGTGTCAAATTGTCGTGCATCACCCATCACAAATCTCCATTATCAATCATAGCAGCAAGGCACTGAGTGTCTGGCTAAAAGTGGATACAGGTATGCACCGATTGGGTTTGTCTGCCGATGAATATCAGCACTGTTTGACTGATTTTACAGCCAATTCATTGATTGGCATTGAATGCGTAATGAGCCATTTTGCTTGTGCCGATGAACTTGAAAACCCGATAAATCAAATGCAACTTAACGCATTTGAGCAACTAACTGACAAGCAAAATAACCGCTCTATGGCTAATTCTGCGGGCATTTTATCCAATCCACAATCGCATTTTGACTTTGTGCGTCCGGGTATTATGCTCTATGGTGCGTCGCCTATCGCCAACAATGATTTTGGCTTGCAACCAGTGATGCAACTCCGTGCACCCATAATGTCGATAAAAACCATTCAAGCAGGTGAATCAGTCGGCTACGGCTCAACTTGGACTGCCGATAAAACCAGTCTCATTGCCATCATTGGCATTGGCTATGGCGATGGTTACCCCCGTCATGCAAAAAATGGCACGCCTGTTTTGATTAATGGCACACTGTATCCACTGGCGGGTCGTGTTTCTATGGATATGATTGTTGTGAATATCACGGATTCTGACACTACCAAAGTGGCAGTTGGTGATACTGCAATTTTATGGGGTGATGACAAATTGCGAGTAGAAACCGTGGCAGAATATAGCGATACCCTCAGTTATGAATTATTAACCAATGTCAGTCATCGGGTTAAATTTATTCGTGGTGCATAATTTTATCCAAATCAGCGATTGTCATATTGATGATAATCCACAATCAATGGGGGTTGATACTCACCAAAACCTAGCATGCATTATCAATGAAATTACCACTGTAAAAAGCGATGCTTTATTGATTAGTGGCGACTTGACGCATAATGGCACACTAACTCTTATACAAAATTAAAAGAACTTTTGATTCCTGTGCAAAGTGATGTTTTGTCATTGAAGGTAATCATGATTCAGATAATCTTACAACTATATTTGCAAAATGTTTGTTTAAAAAAATATCGCTTGGGGTGTGGGATATTGTTAGCATAAATTCTGTACAGGCTAACAAAACTAGTGGTTATCTCAGTAAAAATGCACTATCTGAATTAAATACCCAACTAAACCAATCAACTGCCAACTTTATTATCGTGATATTACACCACCCTATTGTGCCAATGAATAGCACTTGGGACGATTCACTGTCGTTAGAAAATCCGCAAGATTTATTTGCAGTATTAGACAAATACACTAAAATACGGGCTGTATTATTTGGTCATGCACACGAATCTGCGGAATTTAACAAGCGGGGTTTAAAAATTATTGCCTGTCCATCAACGGCGGTGCAATTTACCGATGAAAAACGCATTGGCTTTAATTATTACACTCTAAATGACAATGGTCGTTTGGAATATGAAACGCGATGGGTGGCACAATGATAGAGGATGAATTTTTAAAATCACTATACACACAACGCGATACTAAAACTTACTCAGAAGTATCGGCGTTGTTTGAATTGAATTATCAGACGATTTTAAAATTAATTCCTGCACTCAAAGAAACCATACATAATAGTGTGATTCGCCATAAAAATGAGCAGGATTTGTATCTAATAATTGAAGAAAGAACGCCATACACAGGTACTTTCACGCTGACACATATTTTGGGCACAGTGAATCGTCCTAACATTAAATTTAAGGTATTTTTTGATGCAAAGTTGTTGGAAGTTTTATCAGTATGTAACGAAACTACGCTGAATAATTCGCACCCATATCTTGCACAATGCGACGATATGAATATACAATGGGAGTTGAATACTTTTATTGAAAAGTGGTTAAATTATTGTTTGGGAAAATATAAGGGAATGCTATGGCAGACAGTGAAGATGTGAATGCGAAGAAAAAATTAGTTGTTGCTATTTCATCAAGAGCATTGTTTGATTTGGATAAATCGCATAAAATATTTAAAGAAAAAGGCGTTCAAGCATATGCCAAACACCAGCAAGAAAATGAGTCAGTAATATTAAACCCTGGTGTTGGATTTACTTTGGTAAAAAAACTACTTGCACTCAATAGTTCAAAAACACCGATTGATGTGATTTTACTTTCTCGTAATAGTGCGGATACGGGCTTGCGTATTTTTAATTCCATTGAACATTACGGCTTAACTATCGAGCGTGCCGCTTTTACTCGTGGCGAACCAACACATTCTTTGCTAGATGCTTTTGAGGCAGATTTATTTTTGTCCAGCCATTATGAAGATGTGCAAAAAGCCATAAAATCTGGCTTTGCTGCTGCTTCTATTATTGGTACTAGTTCTAAAAATGCACACAAAACTCAATTAAGAATTGCCTTTGATGGCGATGCAGTTTTATTTTCTGATGAAGCTGAAAAAGTTTATCAAGAAAGTGGCATTGAAGCTTTCTCAGAAAATGAAGAAAAATTTGCCAATATTGAACTCAAATCAGGTCCATTCAAACCTTTCTTAAAATCATTACACGATATTCAATCTTCTTTTCCCGAAAAAAACAATCCAATCAGAACCGCTCTCGTTACCGCTAGAGGTGCTCCATCACACAAACGCGTCATTCACACCATGCGTGCCTGGGATATTCGTATTGACGAGTCTTTCTTTTTAGGTGGGCTTGATAAAGGAAAATTTCTTAAAGAATTTGGTGCTGATATTTTCTTTGACGACCAACACAAACATTGCGAATCTGCCGCCCAATATGTATCAACGGGCATGTGCCGAATGGCATTACTAACGAATAAACTCACATCTTTTTAAATAAACTAGCGTGATTACGACTCACCGATAAAGCGGTGTCGTCATCCAAATACACCATCAGTTTATCTTCTTCATTTTTAGATACCTTACTGATAAATTGCAGATTAACAATCGTGCTGCGGTGAATTGTCCAAAAATAATCTGCATCTAATTGAGACCTTTGCATAAATAGGGATGATTAGCAAAATGACAGATTTTATTAAATTGGAAATTTTTTAAATCCACTCCTAGCAGGGCTAAGGGTGTTTTTAAAAAGTTTGTAATTTGATGAAAGATGGCGTTTTGATGATTATTCATATTTATGCAAAGGTCTCGAATAGATAGAAAGGTTATTTTTAACGATGAGTGGTAAAATAAACACAATTTTATATTAGCCTGTTCCAATGATTAACAAAATCAACGCCATTCGCGGAATGAATGACCTGCTTCCTAACGATTCTGCTGTATGGCTATCGTTGGAAAGAACAATCTTTGATTTGTTTACTTCTTATGGTTTTAAAAATATCCGCACCCCTGTGGTGGAAAAAACTGATACTTTTCATCGTGCGATTGGCAAGGCAACAGATATTGTTGAAAAGGAAATGTACACTTGGGCAGACTCAAATGGCGATTTATTAAGTCTTCGTCCTGAGAATACAGCAGGTGTGGTGCGTTGTATGATTGAACACAATTTGCCTAGAGAAGGAATTCAAAAAGTCTTTTATCAAGGGGCAATGTTTCGCCACGAACGACCGCAAAAAGGTCGTTATCGTCAATTTCATCAAATTGGTGCAGAAGTTTTTGGTGCAGATAATGCCAAAATAGACGCAGAATTAATTGCTATTACACATTCGCTTTGGCAAAAAATTGGGCTGAAAAATGTGCAGTTAGAAATCAATACGCTTGGCTCTGCCGAGGCACGAGCTAATTATCGTAAGGTGCTGGTAAAATATTTCACTGAGCATAAAAATCAATTAGATGGGGATTCTATTCGTCGTTTGAGCACCAACCCCTTAAGGATTTTGGATTCTAAAAATGAAGATTTACAGGCATTAATTGAATCCGCACCTAAATTAATGAGTCATCTTGATGCAGAATCTGCACAGCATTTTGACGAATTTAAAGCCTATTTAGACTGCCTTGATATTCCATATATCATCAATACCCGTTTAGTGCGTGGCTTAGATTATTACAACCGCACTGTTTTTGAATGGACGACAACAGGATTTAGGTTCGCAAGGCACAATTTGTGCAGGTGGTCGATATGATGGATTGGTAGAGCAAATGGGAGGTAAGAATTGCCCTGCAGTTGGTTTTGCTTTGGGTTTGGAAAGATTGATTTTGCTGATACAAGCGCAAGGCTTGTCTATTGGTGAAAGGAAAAAATCTATATATATGGTTGCACTAGGTGACGAGGCACAGCGTAAATCGATGCAGATTGCCAAGCAACTGCATCAAGCATTGCCGCAGGTAATCCTTTATAATGACATCGGCATGGGCAGTTTTAAATCGCAGTTTAAAAAAGCCAATAAAGTCGATGCGGATTTTGCAATTATTTTAGGCGAGGAAGAAATTAACAACAATCAGGTGGCAATTAAGCCACTCAAAGGTCAGGGTGAACAGAAAAATATGAACCTTGAAGAAGCAATACATTATTTTAAAGGATGAAAAAATGAAAAATTTTATTGAAGTAGGTAAAACCGAGGAAGAGCAAGCAGAGCAAATCAAAAAGTGGCTAAAAGAAAATTTACCCCATATTATTATTGGCATCACCTTAGGTTTGGGTGGTATTTGGGGGTTTGATTATTATCAAGTAGCACAGAATGAAAAAGCAATTCAAGCTCGTATCAATTATCTATCAGTAGTTGCCAACCCAAATAATGCCAAAGTATTAACTACACTAAAGCAAGATGGTGGTGCTTACGCACAACAAGCCGAGTTGGTATTAGCACAACAAGCTGTGATAAAAGGTGATTATCAGAAGGCATTAGCCCTTTTATTGCCACTCACTAAAAGTGAAAATGAATTCCTAATGCACAACGCAAAACTCAGAATGGCTGCCGTCTATTTAGAGATAAAAAAACCCGATGAAGCACTTGCCATATTAGACGATAACAACAATACAGCCTTTGGTGCTTTGTATGACAATGCCAAAGGTGATGCCTACTTTGTTAAAGGCGATTTTGACACTGCTAGAAAACACTACCAAACAGTTTTAGCACAATTGCCAAGAGAGTCAAAATTATTTAACTTAATTCAAATGAAACTCAACGATTTAAACTAATTACTTTCTGATGCCTGTCATTTCACTCGTTGGACGCCCAAATGTGGGTAAATCTACTATTTTCAATCGCTTAAGTAGTTCGCGTCAGGCGTTAGTGTCTGATTTTGAGGGGTTGACACGCGACCGTCAATACGCCGAAATAATATTTGACGAAGACACGCAAACACAGGCAACTATTATTGATACGGGTGGCTTAACTCAGCAAGATAATGTGATTGATAATGGCATTCAAACACAAGTATTAAATGCCTTAGAAGAATCCGATGTTATCTATTTTATCGTCAGTGCGCGTGATGGTGTTATTGGTTTAGACAGAGAAATCGCCACTCAACTGCGAAAACTCAAAAAAGAAGTTGTCTTAGTTTGCAATAAAGCCGAAGGCTTAGACCCTTCTTTGGCAGTAGAATTTTACGAATTAGGTATGGGTGAGCCACAACTCATCTCGGCAGAGCACAGTCAGGGTATCGGTGATTTAATTGATTACACCTTGCCGAAATTTCCAAAAGAAATGGAAGTCAAAGAAGAAGACGAAGTTGAAATTGATGGTATTGCCGTGGCAGTTTTAGGCAGACCAAATGTAGGTAAATCAACTTTAATTAACCGTATTTTAGGTGAAGAACGCGTCCTTGCAATCGATTTACCCGGCACAACTCGGGACAGTATTTACATCCCTTTTGAACGCGAAGGGCAAGAATATACCTTGATTGACACTGCTGGTATTCGTCGCAAACGCTCCACTCACGAAAAAATTGAAATCTTCTCAATCATAAAAGCCAAAGAAGCCTTAGACCGTTCACATGTTGTTGTTTTAGTGCTTGATGCGAGTGAAGGCGTAACTGAGCAAGACGCCACTTTACTCGGTATGATTAGTGAAAAAGGCAGAGCCTTATTAATTGTGATCAACAAATGGGATGGCTTGGATGAATATCAAAAACAAGAAGTTAAACGCAAATTAGAAGTGAAATTATCGTTTGTGAATTACGCTTCTGTGCATTACATTTCTGCATTACACGGCTCAGGTGTGGGTAAATTATTCGCACCGATTATCAAAGCATACAATAATGCAGGCATACGACTTAGCACGCCAGAATTAAATATTATTTTAGAAAAAGCCAATACTGGACATCAGCCACCGCCTGTTAAAGGCAGACGCTTGAAAATTAAGTATGTCAATCAAACCGATACTTTTCCACCAACTCTGACTTTCCATGGTAACCACTTACAAAGTGTACCAAATGCTTATGACCGTTATTTGAAAAACTTTTTTATCAATGCGTTAGGTTTGACCAATACGCCGATGAGAATTGAGTATAAAAGTGGCGACAATCCATTTAAAGGCAAAAAGAATGAGTTGAATGCAAGGCAGATTGCCAAAAAGCGTCGTTTAATGAAATTTATTAAGAAAAAGAAATGAACGCTGTAACTTTATCAAACTCAGCTACCAACTCACAATACCCATCTTCATAAATCATTGCTTGCGACGAATCATCACTACAGGCACATCCCGCCAATACTTCACGAAAAAATACCCCAATTTTGAATTGGATTTTTTGCTCAGTTTCCACATTTGAAAGCACCATCATCTCAATAGAATTTTCATCAATATTACCACTATGCTGACAGCAGTCATTTAACGGTAAATCGCTTATCGGTAATAATTTGAACGCCTGTTTAAATGACTCAGCACTACTCACTGAGAACGCCGCATTAACCCAGTGCGGCTTATTTGACGAATTTTTGGGTGGGAAATTTTCTGTTTTATGTGTTTCATAAATCACACTAAGTTATCACTTACGCAGAGACCTTTGCATAAATAGGGATGATTAGCAAAATGACAGATTTTATTAAATTGGAAATTTTTTAAATCCACTCCTAGCAGGGCTAAGGGTGTTTTTAAAAAGTTTGTAATTTGATGAAAGATGGCGTTTTGATGATTATTCATATTTATGCAAAGGTCTCACGCAGACAGAATAAGGTTGTGTGCCTTAGTAGCTGCCTTAACAAAACTCTCAAACAATGGATGCCCATCACGCGGTGAAGAGGTAAACTCTGGGTGGAACTGGCACGCTACAAACCAAGGATGGTCTGTAATTTCAACCATTTCCACCAAAGTGCCATCGATTGAACGCCCAGAGATTTTTAACCCTGATTCTTCTAATTTTTCAATCAAAGTGTTATTAACTTCATAACGATGGCGATGGCGTTCGGTAATTACTTCTTTGCCGTAAATTTCTTTGGCTTTAGAATTGTTAGTTAATACACACTCTTGACCACCCAAACGCATCGTACCGCCCAAATCAGAATCAGCATCACGCGTTTGTGTACTGCCGTATTCATCTTGCCATTCAGTGATTAAACCCACCACGGGATGCGGCGTAGTCGCATCAAATTCGGTGCTATTCGCACCGCCCATATTCGCCACATTACGCGCATATTCAATCACTGCGACTTGCATACCTAAGCAAATGCCCAAATAAGGAATATTATTTTCTCGTGCGTAAGCCACAGTGGCAATTTTGCCTTCAACCCCCCGATTACCAAAACCACCAGGAACTAAAATCGCACTCATTTCACTTAGGCAACCTGTGCCTGTTTTTCGATTTCTTCCGAGTCAAAATAATGAATATTAACCTTGATTTTCGTATTGATACCTGCGTGTAATAAGGCTTCTGACAACGATTTATACGCCTCAGTTAAATCCATATATTTACCCACCATTGCAATATTAATATCCGCAGTCGGTGCATTTAATTTATCCACCACGCTATCCCATTCACTCAAATCAGTCGGCCTACAATCAAGTGCTAATTTATTCACCACCACCTCGTCCAATCCCTGCTCGTGCAAAGCTCTAGGCACTTTATAAATAGTATCCACATCCAATGAAGTAAACACCGAATCCGATGCCACATTAGTAAATAACGCAATTTTGGCTCGTTCTTCATCAGGCAATGGATACTCAGAACGACAAATCAAAATATCAGGCTGAATACCAATCCCACGCAATTCCTTCACAGAATGTTGCGTAGGTTTAGTTTTTAACTCGCCCGCCACTTTAAGATAAGGCAACAAAGTCAAATGAATAAATAAAGTATTCTCACGCCCCAATTCAAGGCTCATCTGTCTAATTGCCTCCAAAAATGGCAACGATTCAATATCACCTGCCGTACCACCAATCTCAACCAACGCCACATCAGCACCCGCCGCACCCGCCTGTGTCAAGTCTTTAATTTCATTAGTAATATGCGGCACAATCTGCACCGTTGCACCCAAATAATCACCCCGACGCTCCCGCTCAATTACGCGTTGATACACTCGTCCTGCAGTAAAGTTATTTTTCTTACCCAACTGCAAACGCACAAATCGCTCATAATGCCCTAAATCTAAATCCGTTTCCGCACCATCATTAGTCACAAAAACCTCCCCATGCTGAAAAGGACTCATTGTGCCTGGATCGACATTAATATAAGGGTCTAACTTAAGCATTGTAATCTTAAGTCCACGAGATTCGAGCAAGGTTGCCAGAGAAGCTGAAGCGATGCCCTTCCCTAAAGAAGAAACCACACCGCCAGTAATAAAGATATATTTTGTCGCCATTGAAAAGTAACAAAGTTGAAAAAGTAATGATACCCTAATTTTGTATTTTTTAAACTAATTCATCGGTAAAATTGCTACTATGGGCTAAAAAACTTTATCACTAAGAGACCTTTGCATAAATATGAATAATCATCAAAACGCCATCTTTCATCAAATTACAAACTTTTTAAAAACACCCTTAGCCTGCTAGGAGTGGATTTAAAAAATTTCCAATTTAATAAAATCTGTCATTTTGCTAATCATCCCTATTTATGCAAAGGTCTCTATCTAAATTATTCGTCGACTGCCAAATCAATAAAGTGTATGGCGATACACCAAAAAATCATCCGAAAAATTTGCAGTTGCAGGCAATTAGTTTGACTTTTGAGTACCCGCTAACGAAAACAAAAGTGGAAATAAATCTGAAAAATACGCTTAAATTAAGCGATAATATGTTACTTTTTTAAAAAAATATATTATATGGCAATTGATATTAAATCCTCCGATGAGATAGAAAAAATGCGTGTTGCAGGGCGTTTGGCAGCCAATGTATTAGATATGATTGCGCCATTGGTTAAATCTGGCGTTAGCACGGAAGAATTAAATAAAATTTGCCACGATTTTATTGTTAATGAGCAAGGCGCTGTCCCTGCTCCGCTGAATTATCACGGCTTTCCAAAATCCATTTGCACCAGCATTAATAATGTCGTTTGTCACGGTATTCCGAGTGAGAAAAAACTAAAAAAAGGTGATATCGTGAATATTGATATCACCGTCATTAAAGATGGTTATCACGGTGATACTTCCAAAATGTTTATCATTGGTAAATCTAGCGTCAAGGCACAACGCATTTGCCGTATTGCCCAAGAATGCTTATACATCGGCATTGAAAAAGTCAAACCAGGTATTCATCTTGGTGAGATTGGTAAAGCGATTGGTGCACATGCAATTAAGAACAACTGTTCTATTGTGCGTGATTATTGCGGGCATGGTATTGGGCGTTTGTTTCACACTGAACCACAGGTGGTGCATTATGATGATGGGAATGTGGATGTCAGCCCTATTTTAGAGGCAGGAATGTCGTTTACAATTGAGCCAATGGTGAATTTGGGAAAATGGGAGGTAACAACTTCGCAACTTGATGGCTGGACAGTAACCACTAAAGACCGTTCACTTTCTGCGCAATGGGAGCATACAATTTTAGTTACGAAAAGTGGTTACGAAATCCTGACAATTCGCAATGAAGAAGAAGTCAAATAAGTGCTAAAATAACACCTTTATTATTACCATCTTAACTCCATGAAACGCTTACGAAATTATTTCATCTCTGGGTTACTATTTTGGATACCTTTAGGTCTAAGCATTGTCGTCATTAAATTCTTTTTAGAATTGGTCAATAATCTCATTCCTGAGCAGTATTTACCACAAATTCTACTTGAGTTTAGCCAAAGCATACCAGGCTCTGGCGTAGTTTGGGTGTTGCTGATTATTATGGTGACTGGCGTATTGGTAAGTAATTTTATTGGGCGTAAGTTATTGGAAGTATGGGATAAATTACTGAACAAAATCCCAGGATTTAGAGGGGTTTATAATGCCTTAAAGCAACTTTCAGATACGGTATTTAGCCCTTCTGGTAAGAGTTTCAAAAAAGCATTATTGGTTGAATATCCCCGCAAAGATATGTGGACTATCGCTTTTCAAACAGGTGATTATCATGGTGAAGTTGAAGAGAAAATTGGACAAGAAATTGTTAATATTTATGTACCCACCACGCCTAATCCAACTTCTGGCTTTTTTATTATGCTACCAAAAAAAGACACAGTTGAACTAAATATGAGTGTCGATGACGCATTTAAACTAATTATTTCTACTGGCGTAGTAACGCCGAACTAAACAAAAAAAAGGAAAAAGAAAATGATGAGAACGCATTATTGTGGAGAGTTAAACAAAAAAAATATTGGTCAAACCGTTGAAATTTGTGGCTGGACAAATCGTCGCCGTGACCATGGTGGTGTAATTTTTTTGGATGTACGCGATAAACGAGGCATTGTGCAAGTGGTTATTAATCCAGATAACAAGAGTTTTGCCTTGGCTGAGACTATTCGCAATGAGTTTGTTTTAAAAATTACTGGTGAAGTGATTGCCAGAGCCGATGACTTAATCAATTCAAAACTTGCCACTGGTGATATTGAGATTGTTGCCAAACAAATTGAGGTTCTTAACACCTCCAAGCCAGTGCCCTTTCAAATTGATGCAGTAGATACTTCAGAAGAAGTGCGTCTTAAGTATCGTTTCCTAGATTTACGCACTAATGTTATGCAGCAACGGATGCGTTTGCGTTCAAAAGTAACCCATTATATGCGTGAATTTATGGATAGCCATGATTTTTTAGACATTGAAACCCCGTTTTTAACCAAAGCCACGCCTGAAGGTGCAAGAGATTATCTCGTGCCGTCACGCACTTATCCAGGTGAGTTTTTTGCCCTGCCACAATCCCCACAATTATTCAAACAATTGTTAATGATGTCTGGTTTTGAGCGCTATTACCAAATTGTTCGGTGTTTTAGAGATGAAGATTTGCGTGCCGACCGTCAACCAGAATTCACTCAATTGGATGTTGAAACTTCATTTATGAATGAAGACGAAATTATGGCAATGATGGAAGAAATGACCCGTGGATTATTCAAATCAGTAATTGATGTAGATTTGGGGGGTAAATTTCCAAGTATCACTTACGCCGATGCGATGGATAAATATGGCGTTGACCGCCCTGATATGCGTATTCCACTTGAGATTATCGGCATTGATGAATTGCTTGAAAACATTGAATTTAAAGTTTTTGCTGAACCCGCCAAAAACCCAAACTCGCGTGTTGCAGCAATGAAAATTACTGGCGGCAGCAATATCTCACGCAAACAAATCGACAACTACACCAAATTCGTAAGCATTTATGGTGCTAAAGGCTTGGCATATATTAAGATGAATGAAGAAGGTCCTACCTCACCTATCCTAAAATTTCTTGGTGAAGAAGTTACGCAAAACATCATTAATAAAGTCGATGCAAAAACAGGTGATATCATTTTCTTTGGTGCCGATAAAATCAAAATCGTTAACGAGGCATTAGGTAACTTGCGTGAGAAAATCGCTAAAGATTTAGATTTATATACCTGCAAATGGGCACCAATTTGGGTGGTTGATTTTCCAATGTTTGACGAAAACGATGATGGTTCCTTAAGCGCCATCCACCACCCTTTCACCGCACCAAGCGTTGATGCAGAAACCTTAGAAAACACCGCAGCTACTGCCCTATCTCGTGCTTACGATTTGGTCATTAATGGCAGTGAAGTTGGTGGTGGCTCCATCCGTATCCATCAAGTAAAAATGCAGCAAACCGTGTTAAAACTCTTAGGAATTTCTGACGAAGAAGCCCAAGATAAATTTGGCTTCCTGCTCGATGCCTTAGAATACGGCTGTCCACCCCACGGTGGCATGGCATTCGGCTTAGACCGCTTAGTCATGATTATGACAGGCAGCGATTCCATCCGTGATGTCATCGCCTTCCCCAAAACCCAAACTGCTGCGTGTTTATTAACCGGCGCCCCTGCCAGCGTGCCGAATAAAGTATTAAGAGAGTTGAGTGTCAAGGTCAGTTTGCCTGAAAAAGAAGGGTAAATAATTTTCAATATAAGAGTGAAACGCTTAAAATAGAAAAAATGGAATTAACAATAAAAAACATCGGCACTATTAAAGAAGCGGATATTAAGTTATCGGGTTTAACAGTAATCGCAGGTGAAAATGACAGTGGGAAAAGCACTGTTGGTAAATTGATGTTTTCTATTATTAAGGCAATTAGCAAATACAAAGACGAGCTAGAAGAAGGCAAAGAATATAAAATTTTAAAAACTGTTGAGCGTATCTATTTTTACAATAGACAACATTTTTTTGATGTATCAGAATTTAAAGAACTTTTTCACCCTAGGCATTTTGCAAATGAAATTAATCAACATGGTGCTAAGGCAATTACTAGTAGAGTAGAGTTTTTGGAGGAACACAAAATATCTAACGATAGAACTCATTCTCTTTTTCAAATTCTAGAAAAAACAATCACAGAAAATGAAAATGAAAATATAGCCAAAATGAAGGCGTTTACCAAAGTAATCAATTCTGAATTTTCAGGAGTAATTACCAACCAAAATATAAAAAAAGATGCTTATGTAAATATTGCAGAATCCGAAGAAACCATATTGGCTATCAAAGTTAAATACGAAGAATCTGAGGAAGATGCGCTGTATCATTTTGATCAACAAGATGAATTATATTTTAACGACAGCACCCTCATTGAAACGCCGATGCTTTTAAATTTTCATGAGTCAATTAGAGAATCTAAAACCGCCTTTGAGCCAAGAACTACACACAATCGACGCCTTGGTAGAGCGAAAATCGCCTTTCATATAAAAGATTTAGAGATGAAACTCAGAGATTCGGCTAATAATGATTATTTTTACAAGCCAAACGATGTATATCAAAAAGCCAAAAATACCATTAAAGGAACAATTAAATACAGACCTCAAAGCAACGACTTTTTTTACTTTAAGGACAATGGACAAGAGCACAGAATGATAAATGTGGCGAGCGGTATCAAAACATTTGGTATGTTACAAATGTTGTTAGTAGGAGAGTTTATCAATGAAAGGTCGTTAATTATCCTAGACGAACCTGAAGTGCATTTACATCCAAACTGGCAATTAAAATTCTCAGAACTGGTTACCTTACTGGTTAAAAATGGTGCTAATATTCTCGTTACAACACATAGCCCGTATATGGTGGAAGCATTAGAAAGATATAGCGAAAAATATAAAACAGAAGCAAACTTTTATTTAGCCAAGGAGGGGGTTATTAAATCAGAAAATAACAACAAAACCTTGTCAGAAATTTTTACAAAACTCTCGCAACCTTTTGATGTTTTTCGTGAAATGGATGCCGATAAGTTGTGAACGAATTAGAATCCAAATTCAATGCAAAATATTCACGCTGTTTATCAAATTTTAAAACCATGAGTATTGACACAAGCCAACCAAACAAACCTCCTTTATGTTCTGATACTCACTATAAATCTTATAACTTTGATAAGATTGTTAAAGAAGAATACCCTGACAAGCATCCGGCATCGCCTGATACGCTGATTATAAAAAACAACAAAGTGTATTGCGTTGAATTCAAAAATTTAACCAAGATAAAAGTCAACAAATATAAAAAAAACCTTCAAGAAAAACTTCAGCAAGGCACGGAAGTCTTGTTAAAAATTTTAGATGATTTGTCAATAAAACCTAAAAATCTTAAATTTATATTTTGCGTCGTTTACAAAGAAAATAAAAATAAATATACTTACGCAAGCAATATAGAAAACAAAGTTTCTCATTTTGGTTTAAAAGATGCCGATAAATATGATTTTTATCAGCATATTTACACTCAACCTGTTACTTTTTTCAGACAACAATTTATAGACAAAATAGATAAAAATCTACCTTGTTAACCAAAATGATTAAACAAATCAAACAACTCTTAAAACAAAAAAATGCTGTTCTAGTAGCACACTACTATGTGAGTGGTGAGTTGCAAACCTTAGCAGAAGAAACGGGTGGATTGGTTTCTGACAGTTTAGAGATGGCACGATTTGGGCAAAACTGCGATGCGGATACAATTATCGTTGCAGGGGTTAAATTTATGGGCGAAACTGCTAAAATCCTCTCCCCTGAAAAAACTGTTTTAGTGCTTGATAATAATGCTACTTGCTCACTCGATGAAGAGTGTCCCATTGAGGAATTTTCCAAATTTTGCGACCAGCATCCTGATAGAAAAATCGTGGTTTACGCCAATACTTCGGCTGCTGTCAAAGCGCGTGCTGATTGGGTAGTTACTTCGGGCAGTGCACTCAAAGTCGTCAAACACTTACACGAACAAGGTGAAAAAATCCTTTGGGCACCTGATAAACACTTGGGGCATTATGTACAAAATGAAACCGATGCGGATATGCTACTTTGGCAAGGTGCTTGCGTAGTGCATGAAGCATTTAAGGCGGACGGCTTGGCGGCACTTAAAGTCAAACACCCTGAGGCTTGCGTCTTAGTGCATCCAGAATCCCCGCAAGCGGTGGTGGATTTGGCTGATGTAGTTGGCTCAACCACTGCGTTAATTAATGCCGTTAAAAACAGAGACGAACAAACTTTTATTGTGGCAACGGACAATGGTATTTTTCATAAAATGCACGAAGTAGCACCAAATAAAACACTGATTGAAGCACCTACCATGGGGGAAGGAGCAGACTGTGAATCTTGTGCGCATTGCGAGTGGATGGCAATGAACAGTTTAGAAAAATTGTTAAGTGTTTTGCAAACAGGTGAAAACGAGATTAAAATTGACGAAAATATCACCCAACAAGCGCAATATTCAATACAAAAATTACTAGATTTCACGGAGAAATAAAATGGCAGGACATAGCAAATGGCACAATATTCAACATCGCAAAGGTGCACAAGACGCAAAACGGGGAAAAATTTTCACCAAATTGATTAAAGAAATCGTAATTGCCGCCAAACATGGTGGTGGTGTGATTGAAAATAATCCATCACTTAGAATGGTTATTGACAAGGCTTTGGCAGCGAATATGAAACGCGATACCATTGAAAATGCGGTCAAACGAGGCTCTGGAGACCTTGATGGCGAAAATTATGATGAAGTGCGTTATGAAGGTTATGGCTTGGGTGGCACTGCGGTGATGGTGGATACCCTAACCGACAATCGCAATCGCACCGTTGCTGATGTGCGACACGCCTTTACCAAGCACGGGGGCAATCTCGGTACAGATGGCTCAGTCTCTTACCTATTTACTAAACAAGGTTTTATCAGTTTTGAATCTGGCGACGAAGACACTATTATGGAAGCCGCACTGGATGCTGGTGCTGAAGATGTGGTTAGCAATGATGACGGCTCAATTGATGTCATTACCACGCCCGAAAATTTCTTCACCGTCAAAGATGCACTCAGTGCTGCAGGACTCGAAGCAACACATTCTGAAGTAACGATGGAACCTGCCAACCGCATTGAACTCAATCTCGGTGATGCCGAAAAGTTTATGCGACTCATTGACCGTTTAGAGGATTTGGACGATACGCAAGAAGTCTATCATAATGCTGATATTTCTGACGAGGTAATGGCACAACTCTAAAGCAGTTTGTGTAATATGAGACCTTTGCATAAATATAAAGTGAGACCTTTGCATAAATATGAATAATCATCAAAACGCCATCTTTCATCAAATTACAAACTTTTTAAAAACACCCTTAGCCCTGCTAGGAGTGGATTTAAAAAATTTCCAATTTAATAAAATCTGTCATTTTGCTAATCATCCCTATTTATGCAAAGGTCTCAAAGTTAATGTTCAAATGAAAAAATTATTTTCTAAACTTGAAAGTTGGCTACAAGATATTGCCCTAGAAATCAAACTAAAAAACCTTAAACAGGCAATCAAAAATCACATCAAGCGCTACTATCGTAGTTACCACATTCCTTTTTATATAATTGCGCTGTTACTTGTCTATAGTATTTATCTTTTCATTCCTGATTTCTACTGTTGGATGCTTAAGATACTTGATTTAGACAAAAAAATAAAACCAAGTGATATTGGTGCAGGCTTCATTGCAATTATTGGTTTGATTTTATTTTTTCGAAGACTAAGAGAACAAGCAAAACAAACTGAAAATCAAAAACAACAAATCAAACTACAAATTGACCAGCGAATAGATGAACGCTTTAATTCAGGCGTGAGTTTACTCGGTTCAAGCGAAACCTCAGCACGCACAGGGGCGATCTATGCCCTGTATGAATTGGCAAAAGAGGAGGGAAAATACTGCAAACAAATTGCACAAATTCTATGCTCACACATTCGCTCGAAAACCAATGAAGATAAATATCAAAACGAACATAAGAAACGCCCATCAAATGAAATACAAACCACTATCGATCTTTTGTTTAGAGAAGATGGCTTGTATGCACAAGATTTTGCAAAGGAAGAAGGTTTTCCTAAGGTTAATTTATCTTTTGCTTATTTGGTTGGGGCAAATTTCACAGAAGCACAATGCCAAGGGGCAATTTTGGCAAGCACAATGCCAAGGGGCAAATTTTTAAGCACAATGCCAAGGGGCAAATTTCACAGAAGCACAATGCCAAGGGGCAATTTTGGCAAGCACAATGCCAAGGGGCAAATTTCACAGAAGCACAATGCCAAGGGCAAATTTTCGGGAGCACAATGCCAAAAGGCATTTTTGGAAAGCACAATGCCAAGGGGCAGATTTTTGGTAGCACAATGTCAAGGGCAGATTTTTTGGAAACACAATGCCAAGGGGCAAATTTTAGAAGCACAATGCCAAGGGGCAGATTTTTCGGATGCAGCTTTTCAAGGCGCCCATACTGATGTAAACATAAAGTATCCCATTCGAGCAGAGAGTTGGTAAACAAACAGAGTTAAAAACTATGTTGTTAGAAGGTGAGATAGCCCAAAATACAATCAAAACAATTGAAGATAATAAGCCTTATATGGATGACGATTGGTATGAAAAATATGCAAGCAATTATTGACGAAAACAAAGGGAAAGACATCAAGTATGGTGTGCCAGAAGGTTGCATAACTGGTGTATTAGAAGACAATGAAGAAACTCAAGCAATTATTGCCGAGATTAAAAAATTTAGCAGAATTGCAAACAACTAAAAAAATAACAGAATTACTATTAACTCATTATGATAACACTATTTAAAAATATCCAAGCATTAAGCGCCTTTAAACAAGATGCACTTAATAAAAAATTATCGCACCTAGGCGTGCAAATTACAGGCACAGAATTTATCCATTTTTCAGATTGTGAAAGTGAATTAAAAGAGGATGAAACAACAACGCTAAAAAATCTTTTGAGTTATGAGGCGTCGGTTGAATTAAGTGGTGAGCAGATTGTTATCATTCCACGCCTTGGCACAATTTCACCGTGGTCATCAAAAGCCAGTGATATTTTGCATCTTTGTGGTTTGAAAAAAGTGAAGCGTATTGAGCGAGGTGTGATTTATCATTTTGATCAAAAATCACGGATAAAAAAGCAGTTCTGTCGGTGATTATGGATAAGATGACGGAATCTGAGTTGTTGTCTATTGACGAAGCGCATAGTATGTTTGACGATTTTGAGCCGCAGCCTTTTGAGTGTGTTGATATTTTAGCCAATGGCAAGTCTGCATTAGAGGGTGCTAATACTGCCTTGGGCTTGGCACTTTCTAGTGGGGAGATGGATTACTTGGTTGATAACTTTACAAAATTACAGCGCAATCCAACCGATGTGGAACTGATGATGTTTGCACAGGCAAATTCTGAGCATTGCCGGCATAAGATTTTTAATGCTGATTGGACGATTGATGGCGAAGCACAAGCGAAAAGTTTGTTTGCGATGATTCGTAATACTTACCACCAGCATCCTGAGGGTTTATTGAGTGTTTATTCGGATAATTCTGCGGTAATGGCGGGTTATAAAGGTGGTCGTTTTTATGCAGATGAAAATGGCAAATATGTGAATTCAATCGAACATCGGGCAATTTTGATGAAAGTTGAAACCCATAATCACCCGACTGCAATTGCCCCACATCCTGGAGCGGCGACGGGTTCTGGTGGTGAAATTCGTGATGAAGGGGCAACGGGCAAAGGCTCTAAACCTAAAGTGGGCTTGTGTGGGTTTAGTGTTTCTAATTTGAAAATTAATGATGCAACACAGCCTTGGGAAATTGACAATGGCAAACCGAGTCAAATTCAATCAGCTTTGGATATTATGATTGAAGGTCCGATTGGTGCGGCAAGTTTTAATAACGAATTTGGTCGTCCGAATATCTTGGGTTATTTCCGAACTTACGAACAAGCAATGCCTGATGGCGATGTGCGTGGCTATCATAAGCCAATTATGTTGGCAGGTGGCTTGGGGCATATTCAAGAGCAGCATATTGAAAAGGGCATCATTCCAGTCGGTAGCAAAATCATCGTGCTTGGTGGCCCTGCGATGCTTATTGGCTTGGGTGGTGGCGCGGCATCTAGCATTAAAAGTGGCGAGCAGAGTGAGGATTTGGATTTTGCCTCAGTGCAACGAGCTAATCCAGAAATGGAACGCCGTGCACAAGAAGTCATCGACCGTTGTGCCAATATGGGAAAGGATAATCCGATTATTTCTATTCATGATATTGGTGCGGGTGGTTTGTCAAATGGCTTACCTGAATTGGTCAATGATTCGGGTAAGGGAGGTAAATTTAAACTGCGAAATATCCCAAATGATGACAAAAAAATGTCGCCATTAGAAGTATGGTGCAACGAATCACAAGAGCGTTATGTTTTGGCAATTGCCGATGAAAGCCTTAAATTATTTAGTGATATTTGTCAGCGAGAACGCACACCATTTGCCGTGTTAGGTGAATCTACCAAAGAACAGGAGCTCATTCTTAGCGATTCATTATTTGAAAATAACCCAATTGAAATGCCAATGGCTGTGCTACTTGGCAACCCACCAAAAACATCAATTAATGCCATCACCCAACCTGTCAAACTCAACCCCCTGGACACAAAGTCGATTAAACTTAACGATGCGATTGCAAGGATTTTGCAGCTGCCAAGCGTTGCTAGCAAAAACTTTTTAATCACCATCGGTGATAGAAGTGTGACGGGTATGGTCGCCCGTGATCAATTCGTAGGCCCATGGCAAGTGCCAGTGGCAGATTGTGCGATTTCTATTTCAGATTACACAGGTTATAAGGGCGAAATTATGTCATTGGGTGAACGGGCACCATTGGCGTTATGTGATGCAAATGCCGCAGCAAGAATGACGATTGGTGAGGCTTTGACGAATATGTTGGGCGGTTATGTGGAAGATATTCACCACATCAGTTTGAGTGCAAATTGGATGAGTGCTAGTGGGCACAAAGGTGAAGATAGCAAATTATTTGCAGCAGTCCGAGCAGTTGGAATGGATTTGTGTCCAGAACTCGGTTTAACCGTGCCAGTCGGCAAAGATTCGATGAGTATGAAGAGTACTTGGGTGGAAAATGGTAAAGATAAATCTGTTACCTCACCTCTCTCTCTCATTATTACCGCATTTTCTAAAACTCCCGATGTCAGGGCACAAATCACTCCATTATTAGACACCTCTTTTGAGAGTGAATTGCTGTTAATTGACTTAGGAAAAAATCAAAATCGCATGGGTGGATCGTGCTTGGCACAAGTTTATAACCAAATTGGTGCTATCACACCCAATATGGATGACTCAGCCATATTTAAAGCCTTTTTTACTGTCATAAATCAACTCAATAAAGATGGTTTAATCGCCGCCTATCACGATCGCAGTGATGGCGGTGCAATCACCAGTTTATTAGAAATGGCATTTACTTCTCATTGTGGTTTAGACATTATTGAAGAGGATATCGACACACTCTTTAACGAAGAATTAGGTTGCATTATTCAAGTAAGCAACACCAACAAAGACGCAGTAACAAACGCCTTATCTAAAGCGGGTTTGTCAGACTACACACGCACGATTGCCACACTGAATACCGCAGATACTATCAACATTGGTGATTACAGCGAAAAACGCACAACTTTACAACAACTATGGAGTAAAACTTCCTACGAAATTGCCAAACTCAGAGATAACCCTGAATGTGCTAAGCAAGAATTTGATTTAGTTTCCGAAGATACAGCAGGCCTACAAACCAAACTCACTTTTGATATTAACCAAGCACCAAATATTCTCACCCATCGCCCTAAAGTAGCTATTTTGCGAGAGCAAGGCGTCAACGGGCAAATTGAAATGGCAGTGGCATTTGATAAAGCGGGTTTTGAAGCGGTTGATGTTCATATGAGTGATATTCTATCGGGTCGCTTATCATTGAACGAATTTAAAGGCTTAGTCGCTTGTGGCGGCTTTTCCTATGGCGATGTTCTCGGCGCAGGTCGTGGCTGGGCAAGTTCCATTCTTCACAATCCTCGTGCCAAAAACGAATTTGAAACCTTTTTTAATCGCAATGACAGTTTTTCTTTGGGCGTTTGCAACGGCTGCCAAATGATGTCAAATCTAACCGACATTATCCCAGGTTCACAAAATTGGCCAAGTTTCAATCGCAATATTTCCGAACAATTTGAAGCGCGTTTTTCTTCAGTTAAAATCGGAAAATCTAACTCCCTATTCCTACAAGATATGGCAGGCTCGGTAATGCCGATTGCCATTGCTCATGGTGAAGGTCGCGCCCTTTTTACAAACAATCAAACCAATAATATCGCCTTACAGTATGTCGATCACAATGCCTACCCAACCCAAACCTACCCCCACAACCCAAACGGTTCTGATAACGCAGTAGCAGGCATAACTAACGACTCTGGCAGAATAACCATAATGATGCCTCACCCAGAACGCGTCATTCGAACCGTACAAAACTCCCACCACCCAAGAGATTGGAATGAACGCAGTCCGTGGATGAAAATGTTTGAAAATGCTAGGGGTTGGGTTGGTTAAATACTAACATTTGAATCAATAATGGGTAACTGAAATAATTAGCCAGGTGTTTTATAACTAAAAATTATTGTCTTTAAGGAGAATGATAGCATTCCTATTCTATTAGAGACCTTTGCATAAATATGAATAATCATCAAAACGCCATCTTTCATCAAATTACAAACTTTTTAAAAACACCCTTAGCCCTGCTAGGAGTGGATTTAAAAAATTTCCAATTTAATAAAATCTGTCATTTTGCTAATCATCCCTATTTATGCAAAGGTCTCTATTTATTAAAAAGTGCCTATAATATCATGCGAAAATATACGAAATAGCAAAAAACCAAGGTCTAAATGATAAATTATCAACTAATTCGCTCTAAACGCAAGACGCTTTCTACAAATTGATAAACAGGCATGTTTGCTCGTTCGTGCTCCGATGCGTTTGAGTGTGAGGAGAATTGAGCATTTTATCAACGAGAAACAGAACTGGATTCAGAAGAAACAGGCGGAGATAAAAAGTAAAATTCCGCCCAAACAGGATTATGCAAGTGGTAATCAATATTTGTTTTTGGGTGAGCGGTATCCTTTGTTGCACATTGAATCAGGTAATCCTCTTAATTTTGATGGGCAATCTTTTCAACTCAACATTCAACATAAAGGCAATAAAGCTTTTCATTGGTTTTACAAGAAAGAATTTATCAAGACTGCTATACCCTTACTTGAGCAATTTGCCGAAAAACACGGTTTGAACTATAAAGAAGTGCGTTTTAAAGCGCAAAAAAGTCGTTGGGGCTCTTGTAGTGCCAGCAATAATATTAACCTTAATTACCTTTTAATAATGGCACCGATATCGGTGATTGAGATGGTAATTGCCCATGAATTGGCACATACAGTGCATAAAAATCACTCCAAGGTTTTTTATGAATTACTAACAACAATGATGCCTGAACATAAACAAGCGGATGTTTGGCTTAAACAGCACAGTCGACTGCTGCACAATTTGTAGTAGTTTCAAAAAAAAATAACACTAAAAAGTGCTGGTAATTGTTTGTTTTAGCCTGCTTAAAAAATCAAGGGTGTTTATTATTTGTTGTTAAATTTCTCGGTTGCATTTTCCATTTCGCCTTTAAGTGTACCCATTTCAGCCATTTCAACGATAATATCACCACCACCAACAAGTTCGCTGTTCATATAAATTTGTGGGAAAGTTGGCCAGTCGGCAAAAGCAGGTAGGTTTTGCATAACTTCTTGGTCGTCAAAAATATTAACATATGAAAACTCAATGCCGGTTGAGGCGAGTGTTTGTGAAGCGGTGGAGGAAAAGCCACATTGTGGGAACTGTGGCGTGCCTTTCATGTATAAAACGATTGGTGCGCTATCAACTTGTTTTTGAATTTTTTGCATTATGTCCATGGTATTATTCCTTTAAGTATGTAATTATAATAACCGAGTATTTTACTTGGTTGCTTGGGAAATTGTATACTTTTGTCCTTGCTTTATTTTTTTGTAGTTGCCGAAAACAGAATTAAAGTTGTCTTTAACAAAATGTCGCAAGCCATTGATAGTAACAAAGGTAATCTTGCCGCCTGGTTTGAGTGCATCGTAGGCATCATAAAGAATAATACTGAGCTGTTCTCTACCGACTTTGGCAGGGACATTGGAAATGACTTGGTCGAAATAATTATCTTTATTGACACTTGAAAATGCGTCCGATAAATAAGCTTCGGCATTACTAAGATGATTGCGTTTGGCGTTGATATTTGACAGTTCAACGGCAACAAAATCTTTATCTACCATCTGCACCTCCCCTTTTGGACAGGATTTGGCAACAGCTAAGCCGATTGGACCATAACCACAGCCTAAATCTAAACATTTGTCTGTTTCGTTGATTTTGAGATATTTCATTAACAATGCCGTACCGTCATCAATCGCACGAGGGGAGAATACACCCCAGCGGGTTTTGAGTGTTAAATCATGCCCTAATAAGTTGGCTTGAATGGTTAAATCTTGTTTGAGTTTGGGAATGTCATTTCTAAAAAACATTATTTTTGCTCTGCTTTTTTGGCTTTTTTCTTAACTTTGGCGTTAATAACTTGTGCAGCATTGTCGCCGATATGTTCTTCGCCACGGATTTTTGCCAGTTCAATTTGGTGTTGCCTTTCTTTATAACGGTTGATTTGCGACTCAGAACGAGTGCCGTGACAACGAGGACAAGAAACTCCTTTTTCATAATGTAGATGCTGTTTGTCGACATCGGTAATCGGATAACGGCAAGCGTGGCATTGGTCGTATTGCCCTTGTGCCAAATTGTGCTTAACGGCAACGCGTTCGTCGAACACAAAGCACTCGCCATCCCAAAGACTGTCTGCTTCATCGACTGTTTCTAAATATTTTAAAATACCGCCTTGTAAGTGATAGACAGATTTAAAACCCTGTAATTTCAAATAAGCAGTAGATTTTTCACAACGAATACCGCCTGTACAAAACATCGCTACTTTTTTGTCACGATATTGTTCAAGATTTTTTTTGGTGTAGGTCGGAAATTCTCTAAAAGTTTCCGTATTAGGATTGATTGCCCCTTGAAAACTGCCAATACCATATTCGTAATCATTGCGGGTATCAATCAGAACAACATCTGGGTCACTAATCAGTGCATTCCAATCTTGTGGTTTAACATAAGTACCTACCGAGGACAGTGGGTCAATGTTTGCCACGCCTAGAGTGACAATCTCCTTTTTGAGTTTAACTTTTAGGCGTTTAAATGGTAGTTTTTCACTTTGAGAAAACTTGATTTCTAGGTGATTAAAACGCCCATCATCTGCTAAAAATTGCACCAATTTATCAATCGATTGTTGTGTACCTGCCACCGTACCATTCAGCCCTTCTAATGCCAAAAGAATGGTGCCTTTAATGTCTAAATTCAGCAATAACGCACGCAAAAGAGGTTGAAACTCTTCAAAATCATCAAGACGAACAAATTGATATAAAGCACAGACGGTGAACATAAAGATTATTTACAATAAAAGCGTTTATTTTACAATAAGGTGTCAGCGTATAATACATACCTTTAAAACACTTTATTAATGCGTGCTTGATTCAGTTAATTATCCAAAAGATATTAAACAACTTGATTTAACTCAGTTGCAATCTTTGGCGGATGAAATTCGTGCATTTTTAATTAATACGGTGCAAAAAACAGGTGGGCATCTTGCGCCTAATCTTGGTACGGTTGAAATGTCAATTGCTCTTCATTATGTATTTGATACACCAAAAGACAGCTTTGTATTTGATGTAGGGCATCAGGCTTATACCCATAAAATACTCACTGGGCGTAAAGATAAAATGGATACACTGCGTCAAAAAGAGGGTATCTCTGGCTTTACTAAACGCTCAGAAAGTGTACATGACAGTTTTGGTGCTGGGCATTCTTCTACTTCTATCAGTGCGGCACTCGGCATTGCGATTGGCAATGGTATTAATAATAATGGACACAAATCCATTGCTATAATTGGCGATGGCGCACTAACGGGTGGGATGTCGTTTGAAGCGTTGAATCACGCAGGGGATAGTGATGCAGATTTGTTGATTATTTTGAATGACAACGATATGAGTATCTCTAAAAATGTCGGTGCAATGAGTAAATATCTCACCAAACTCATCTCTGGCAAGGTGTATTCAACGATGCGCAATAAATCGCTGAATATTTTAGACAAAATGCCGAGAATGCGTGAATTTGCCAAACGCTCAGAAGAACATTTAAAAGGCATGGTATTACCGAGTACTTTATTTGAAGAATTGGGATTGGATTATTATGGTCCGATTGATGGGCACGATTTACCCACACTAATTAAGACGCTACAAAATTTAAAGGCTCAAAATAAGCCAAGATTATTACACATCATTACTAAAAAAGGCTACGGTTTAAATAGTGCAGAAAATGACCCGTGTAAATTCCACGGCATTGCCCCTGCTACTGATGGTGTTAATAATACTGTTACATTGGACAGTTATAGTGCTGTGTTTGGTCGTTGGTTGGTTAATGTGGCGGCTGAAAATAAGAAATTGATCGCCATTACGCCAGCGATGTGTACTGGCTCTGGAATGAGTGAGTTCGAGCAAAAATTTCCCAAGCAATATTTTGATGTGGGCATTGCCGAGCAACACGCTATTACTTTTGCAGGGGGGTTGGCAACGCAAGGACTAAAACCTGTGGTGGCCATTTATTCCACTTTTTTACAACGAGGTTACGACCAACTTATTCATGACATTGCTTTGCAAAATTTGAATGTTATTTTTGCCATTGACCGTGCAGGTTTGGTAGGTGCTGATGGGGCTACTCATGCAGGGTGTTTTGATTTGAGTTTTTTACGCTGCATTCCTAATCTTACCGTTATGATACCTAGCAATGGTTTTGAGATGTTCCGAATGTTCAATACTGCTCTAAAAATGGATTCACCTGTGTGTATTCGCTATCCACGAGGCTCGGCAAATATTGAACATTATGAAACACAAGATACCGTTGAGGTTGGCAAGGCAAATATTTTATTAGAAGGCAGTAAAACTGCTATTTTTGCGTATGGTAATTTTGTTAAAATTGCCTTAGAAGCAGGTAAAGAACTTGGTGCAACTGTGATTGATATGCGTTTTATTAAACCTTTAGATGAAGCACTGATTAGCAAAATAGCACACACACATCAACAATTGATTTCTATTGAAGACAATGCCATCTCGGGTGGAGGAGGTAGTGCAATTAGTGAATATTTACACCAACAAAAAATCAACACCCCGTTACAAATTTTAGGCTTGACAGATGATTTCACTGAACAAGGCTCACAAGAAGAACTTTATCAACAATATGGGTTAACCGCTAAAAACATCATTAATGTTGCGTTATGAAAAAACTATTCAAACACTACACTCCCAGCCCTAACGAACTCAAAAACCACAAATATCTTGGCTGGTTAGGCAAACATCTACACGCTTCAAGCCTGTGGAATTTCAATAGAAAATCCGCTGCCAAAGCCTTTGCTGTTGGCTTATTTTGTGCCTTTGTGCCCGTGCCCTTCCAAATGCTATTAGCCGCACCTGCTGCTGTCATATTCAATGCTAATTTACCATTATCTATTGCCCTAGTTTGGATTACCAACCCACTCACCATGCCACCGATTTTTTATGCCTGTTATAAACTCGGTGCGTGGGTTTTAGGCGTTGGCATTGAGCAAGATTTTGTAATGTCGCTTGAGTATGCATGGCAGGTATTTGACACAATTTGGCAACCATTTTTATTGGGCTGCTTGATTGTTTCCGTTACTAGTTCGGTGTCAGGTTATTTTGTTATTCAATTTATTTATCGTTACAAAGCCTACAAAAGAGCAAATAGATAATCAGCCTTTTAATTGACTGCGGATTTGTGCTTCAAGCGTATCTACTAAACTTTCATTGCTTACTTTGGAATGCGTGAGTCCGTTGATATACATCAGATTAGGCTCGCCACCTGTGAGTCCAACCGATACCGCTTTCGCTTCTCCTGGTCCGTTTACCACGCAACCGATGACGGCTGCGTCGATTGGTTCGTTGATGTCTTCTAAACGGGCTTCTAATTCATTAACGACTTTAATCACGTCAAATTTTTGACGAGAACACGATGGGCAGGCGATTAAATTAACACCTTTTTGTCGCAATCCCAATGATTTTAGAATGTCAAAGCCAACTTTGATTTCATCCACAGGGTCGGAGGCCAAGGAAACGCGAATGGTATCGCCAATGCCTTCTGCAAGTAACAAGCCCAAGCCCACCGACGACTTCACCGAGCCTGATCGGAATGAACCTGCTTCGGTAATACCAAGGTGTAAAGGATTGTCAATTTGTGTTGCCAGTTGTTTGTAGGCAAATACTGTCATAAACACTTCAGAGGCTTTGAGTGAAATTTTATAATTATCAAAACTCAATCTATCCAAAATATCAATATGTCTGAACGCAGATTCCACCATAGCTTCGGGCGTGGGTTCAGTGTATTTCTTTTGCAGGTCTTTTTCTAATGAGCCTGCATTGACACCGATACGAATGGGAATGTTATGATCCAGAGCGGATGCCACTACTTCTCGAACTCTGTCTTCGCGTCCGATATTGCCTGGATTAATACGCAGACAATCTGCTCCATATTCTGCCACTTTAAGAGCAATTTTATAATCAAAATGAATGTCGGCAATCAAAGGGACGCTGGTTTTTTGCTTGATGATTTTAAAAGCTTCTGCCGCTGCCATCGTCGGTACAGAAACACGCACTAAATCTGCACCTGAATTTTGCAGTTCTTTGATTTGTGCAACTGTTGCTGAAATATCATTGGTATTGGTGTTTGTCATGCTTTGCACGGCAATCGGTGCATCGCCACCAATAGCCACATCACCAACAAAAATTTTCTTGGATTTTCTTCTGGTGATTGTATGTACTGGCTTCATTATTAAATTACTTCATCTAAATTTTCTAAAATATCAGATTTTTTAGGCTGAATCTGAGTGTCGTTAGTTTTAACTTTAACGGGGGTAATAACCACTTTAGTCTTTTTGTTTTCCGCTTCTTTAATCACAATCAGATTGGGCTGTGACCTTTCTGGCGTTTGACTATTACTAGAAAAAAAATAAAAAATAATGATAATAAGTATTAATATTGTAATTCCCAACTTAATTTTACTTTTATTGTTTTTTGTTCTTTGTTTAGAATGGTGTTCAATCCCTTCCATATTTATCATATTGTTACCTTTATGCGTTTAGTTTTATCAATAATTTTTCCTGCCAATTGCCCACAAGCTGCATCCACCTCTTCGCCACGCGTTCTTCGTGTAGTGGTACGAATACCATTATCAAATAAAACATCTTGAAATGAGGCAATTGTAACCTTTTTTGAGGTGATATATTGAGTTTTTGGGAAGGGGTTAAAAGGGATTAAATTCACTTTTGCTGACATCCCTTTAAGTAGAGTCACTAATTTTTTGGCCTGTGCAACGCTATCATTCACCCCATTCAACATCACATATTCAAATAAAATATGGCGTTCTTGCGTGCCTGCGTTTAGATATACTTTACAGGCTGATAGTAATTCTTGAATTGGGTATTTTTGATTAATCGGCACCAATTCATTACGCAAAGTATCATCTGGTGCATGCAAAGATACTGCCAAACTTACAGGTACTCGCTCTGCCATTCGCAACAATGCAGGAACTACGCCCGAAGTTGATATCGTCACTTTGCGTCTAGACAAACCAAATGCTAAATCATCCAACAACAAATCACAGGCAGGATAAACCGCTTTTTCATTCAACAACGGCTCACCCATTCCCATAAATACCACATTGGAAATACGCTTGTCTTTGTCTTTCAAATAATGATTGGCCAACATCACTTGTCCGATAATTTCTGCAGTGCTGAGATTGCGATTAAAACCCTGCATTCCTGTTGAGCAAAAAGTACATGCCAAAGAACAACCCACTTGTGAAGAAATACACAGTGTACCTCTGTCATCAGAAGGAATATACACAGTTTCAATAAAATTATCTGCACCCGTATCAATTACCCACTTAATCACACCATCGAGGGCGTGGTCTTGCTTTGCCACTTTGGGCAATTCAACGCAAGTGGTATCTTTCAGCTGTTGTCTGAGCTTTTTACTAAGGTTGAGCATCTTATCAAAATCAAACTCATGATATTTATAAATCCACTGCATCAATTGTTTGACACGATAGGGTTTTTCGCCTAATGTTGCAAACAACTCGGTGAGTGCTTGTTGATTTAACCCGAATAGGTTTTGCTTGTCTTTTGTCATAACGAAAAAAAAGCACTCTAGAGAGTGCTTTTCTTCACAAAACAGTTAAGATTAACCGTTTACAGATTCTTTAAGTGCCTTACCAGCCTTAAATGCAGCAACTTTAGATGCCTTGATTTGAATCGTAGCACCTGTTTGTGGGTTGCGACCAGTGCGCGCAGCGCGGTCTCTAACAACAAAAGAACCAAAGCCAGTTAGTTGAACGCCGTCGCCTTTAGACATTGCACTAGTGATAGCGTCAGTTGTAGCATTCAATGCACGGCCTGCATCTGCTTTAGAAAGATTTGCTGCTGATGCAATTGCATCAATTAATTCTGATTTATTCATTTTTTCATTCTCCTTGAAAGTTTTAATTTTATTTAAAAGTACTAAAAGTTTTACTTGTTTGGAGATGAAAACACTATATTGTCGTTCAGCATCTCTGCATTTAGTGGGGTCAATTATAAACAGAAATACACCTGTGTCAACGCTTTTTTTTAATAAAAAATGCAATCATCACTTCAAACTCTCTTTTAAAGTCCTTTGCTTGTCTCTTTTCCAGTCTTTTTCTTTGATGTCTTGGCGCTTATCATGCTCTTTTTTTCCCTTAGCAACACCGATTTCAAGCTTTACCTTGCCTCGCACCCAATAAAGTTTGAGTGGCACGACAGTTGCACCTTTCTGATTTATTTTTTCCTTAATCCTGTTGATTTCTAAACGATTTAACAGCAACTTACGCGTCCTAATCGGGTCTGCATTGACATGAGTGGAGGCTGTATTGAGTGGTGAAATATGACTACCGAATAAGAACATTTCGTTATTTTTTAAAATAACATAACTTTCTTTGATTTGTACTTTGTTATCACGCAGGCTTTTTACCTCCCAACCTTCCAAAGAAAGTCCGGCTTCAAGGCTTTGTTCTATAAAATAGTCGTGTCGTGCTTTTTTATTCACGGCAATTGTATTTGAGTTTGTTTTTTTGTTTTTCTTAGCCATTTTTCTTAATCGTTATGCATCAAATCTATAAAAGTGCCATTGTCCCCTATTCGTGCAATCAAATGTATCAACTGGTGAATCAAATCAATGACTATCCCGAATTCCTTAATTGGTGTTCGTCTGCGAGTATTTTAAATCAAACTGAGCGTGAAATTACCGCTTCGGTAAGCATTAATAAAAGTGCTTTTAATCAAACTTTTACCACTATAAATACTTTAACCTCTGACGCACGCATTGATATGCAACTCAAAGATGGACCTTTTAAGCAATTACAAGGGGCTTGGATTTTTACTGCGTTGAGTGATAGCGCTTGTAAAATTAGTCTTGAATTAGAATTTAGTTTCGCTTCTCGGTTGGTGGATATTGCTATTGCCCCGATTTTCACTGCCATTTCCAATGCACAACTTGATGCTTTTGTTGAAAGAGCAAAAAATATTTATGGGTAGTATCGTCCTTTTTAATAAGCCATTTGGGGTTTTGTGTCAATTCAGTGGTGATTCTAAAAATCTATCTACCTACATCAATGAAAAAGGATTTTACCCGGCAGGCCGCTTAGACAAAGATTCAGAAGGTCTGTTACTACTTACAGATGATGGAAAATTACAGCACCAAATCTCACACCCGAAATTTGACAAAGAAAAAACCTACCTTGTACAGGTTGATGGCAAAGTCACCGATGATGCTATTGAGCAATTATGCCAAGGAATAATACTCAAGGATGGACTCACCAAACCTGCCAAGGCAAAAATCGTTAAACAGCCTGATTGGCTATGGAATAGAGTACCACCAATTCGTATGCGGAAAAATATCCCCACTGCATGGATTGAGCTTAAAATTACTGAAGGAAAAAATCGTCAAGTGCGTCGTATGACTGCTGCTGTCGGTTTTCCAACACTGAGGCTGATTCGCACACAAATCGGTGATTGGCAATTGGGTAATATTCAATTGGGCAAATATGAACGCCTTTGAATTAGCGCATTGTGCTTTGATGAGTGAGCGTATTGATGAAAAAATCAAACTCACACAGCAACTACAAACACTTTGCAATAATCATCAATTAGATTATGCGGCTACTCCAATTCAAAAAACTGAAAATCCAGGTAGGCCTGACAAACCTAAATTAGTCAGATTTGGTGCTGTGCCGCAACGCAATAAATCAGATTTAGGCTTTATCAATACCATTCACGCAATTTGCCATATAGAATTTAATGCGATTAATTTGGCTTTGGATGCTGTTTATCGCTTTCAGATGATGCCTGAACAATTTTACCAAGATTGGATTCAGGTGGCCTTTGAAGAGTCTCAACACTTCACTTTGCTGAATAATTACCTAATTGAGTTGGGCTATCAATACGGTGATTTTGACGGACATAATGGCTTATGGAAAATGACGGCGGATACCGATTATGATGTATTGGCACGAATGGCGTTAGTGCCGAGAGTGCTAGAAGCCCGAGGCTTGGATGCAACGCCAAAAATTCAAGCGCGCTTTAAACAATCAAACTTCGCCCACATGGTTAACATCTTAGATATTATTTTTAAAGATGAAATCGGTCATGTCAAAATCGGCAACAAATGGTTTCATTACCTATGCCAACAAAGAAAAATTGAGCCATTGCGAACTTTCGATAAATTAGTAAAAAAACACATCGGTTCTGAACTGCGTGGTCCATTCAATATTGAAGCCAGAAAACTTGCTGATTTTTCCCAACAAGAGCTTGACTATTTACAACGCATTTAACCAAATTGCCACTTTATCCGTTAGGCGTTTAACAGCTCCTTCGCTCTTGTAATAATGATCTGCGTTTTCAATAATAACTTGTGCTGATTTTTTATTACCTGCTTGCTTGATTAGCCCATCTCTATACTTAGCCATTTTTCTCACTCCTGCAAAATCTTGCTCGGCAAAAATATCTAAAATCGGTACTGTCATTTTATACAATGGAAAACCATTCACCAATTTTTGCTTATAATCTGTTGCACCCATACCAATGCCAACAAAGCCTTTAAATTTATTATCACTATATTTTTCAATATAACCCATTGCCATATGTGCACCACAACCATGAGCAATCAGCACGATATTGGTAATGCCTTTTTCCTTGTAAAAGTCCAATGCTGCATCAATGCGTTCATACGAGTAAGGAAAAATAGGTACATAATCATAGTATTTGGCTTCTTTACCTAACACAGGCATTTGCACTGACAGTGTGTGCCAGCCTTTTTCCGTTAACCCTGTGCGTAATGGTTTGATGGTATCGTCCCAATTTGCATGTTGTCCGCGATTGTGCAAAATAATAACACCGCCTTTTGGCTTGTCTGTTTCACTTTCCATATAAATTGTAAAAACTTTTCTACCTCTTTTAACGGTAAATATTCCACATCGCCATCCATTACCGCTTCTTCTATCTGACTAATTACGCGTCTTTCTCTGGCAAAATCAGGCTCACTATTACTAAATTTGTTGAAGTTAGTGCGTAATTGGTTTGGATTAAAATCGCCAAACATTGGTAGTTCTGGTAATTTTGGCATATTTGGCATTGGAAAAAATGCGATAGTATTTTGTGCCAATAGAAAACCCAATATTATTGTTATTTTTTTCATTTTATTTCTCCTTTAATTCATCCAACGCGGTTTGCGCTTGAGGATGATTATTTTGACTCGCTTGTTGAAACCAATAATGCGCTTGTTTGCGTTTATTTTGTTCTAAAAATAACGAGGCTAAATTAAACTGTGCATATTCATCATTCTGTTTTGCTGCTGTTAACCACCATTGCTCTGCTTGTTTTACTTTGCCTTGTCGATAATACAACATTGCCAATTCACTTTGAGCATACGACAACCCTTGTTTAGCGGCTTTCTCAAACCACACAAATGCTTTTTTTTCATTTTTCTCTGCACCCAGTCCATGTAAATAACTCAATCCAATGTTATTTTGAGCGGCAATATGCCCTGCCTCAGCAGCACGCATCATCCATCTAAACGCCTCGTCATTGCGTTTTCTTTGAGAATAATCATAGCCAATTCGATACCACGAATCTGCACGCGCACCAGCAACCACTGGTACTGTATGCAGAAATAACAAAATGAAAAAAAAGGGTGCCAACAGCACCCTTTTCTCCTTAAATAAGACAATCAAAAGTTACTTCCCAACAGTGCTAAGACCTAATGAGTGCCATGCATTCATACCTCCACGGTAGTACTTAAGCTTGCTATCAGGATAACCTAAAGAAAGCAACGCTCTGATTGCTGCAGGTGATTGACCACACCACAAACCATTACAGAACAAATACAAAGTCTTAGCTTTAGTAAAGTTAAAGACACCATCTTGCTCAGTAACACCAAACTTGCTAGTTAAGATTTCAATAACTGCATCTGGGTCTTTAGCAACAGCTTTAGAATTTAACTTTTTGAAAGAAATATTCACCGAACCTTTAATTGTTCCACCTTTCTTAGCTGTGGTCCAAATAGGAGTTCTAGCATCAATAACCATCGCATTAGCGCCATTCGCAATATCGCGAAGTGCGTGAATAATATCCAATTCAGTTACAGTATCAACAGCTGCAGGGGCAAACGGATGCTGCGGCTGAATACAGAATGGTGGACAAGGACGCGAAGTCTTTGCAAACGCTGGGTGAATAGTATTCTTGCCATCTTGATTACGAGTAATACCCGCAACTTCCATAACACCTTTAACGATACCAACTGGCTTGCCACCTTTGGCGTTGCCTGTGGTATTACAAGCAGTTAAAAATAAAGCAGTCAGTGCAATAAATAATAATTTAATTTTCATAATAATCTCCTAGAGACCTTTGCATAAATATGAATAATCATCAAAACGCCATCTTTCATCAAATTACAAACTTTTTAAAAACACCCTTAGCCCTGCTAGGAGTGGATTTAAAAAATTTCCAATTTAATAAAATCTGTCATTTTGCTAATCATCCCTATTTATGCAAAGGTCTCTCCTAATTTAATAATTGTGGGGTTATTTGCCAACAGTACTAAGACCAAGTGAATGCCATGCATTCATACCTGAACGGTAGTACTTAAGTTTATTTTCTGGATAACCTAAAGAAAGTAATGCTCTAATCGCTGCAGGTGATTGACCACACCACAAACCATTACAGAACAAATACAAAGTCTTAGCTTTAGTAAAGTTAAAGATGCCATCTTGCTCAGTAACACCAAACTTGCTAGTTAAGATTTCAATAACTGCATCTGGATCTTTAGCAATAGCTTTAGAGTTTAACTTTTTGAAAGAAATATTCACCGAACCTTTAATTGTTCCACCTTTCTTAGCTGTGGTCCAAACTGGTGTGCGTGCATCAATCACCATTTTAGAGTTATCGCCATTCGCAATATCGCGAAGTGCGTGAATAATATCTAACTCAGATACTGTCTCAACTGCTGCAGGTGCAAACGGATTGTTGGTTGAATACAGAATGGCGGACAAGGACGCGAAGTCTTTGCAAACGCTGGGTGAATAGTGGCTTTGTTATCTTGATTACGAGAAATACCCGCCACCTCCATAACACCTTTAACAATACCTACTGGCTTAGCGGTTACCGCCATTGATGCTAACAATGCTACTGATGCAGCACTTACTACTAATACTTTAAGTTTTTTCATTTTATTTTTCCTTTTATTTTATAAAAAATGACTCTTTTTGAGTCTTTATTTAATAACTCCCCCATAATGCAGAGTTACAAATTCTTTGTTGTTAATCGCAACTAGGCTCTTCTTCTAAATTATGCTGTGCAAAATAATCAACCACACAAACCTCGCGCTGGTCTTCATCATCAATATCTTCACAACGCGACTTGCCCCCATCTCTCACTGCTTGCATTTGTTCTTCAGTTGCATCATCGCCCAATACAGCAACACCATCCTGTTCATCAGCCAATACATTAAAATTTAATGCAGCTACCAATCCAAATAATAATACCAATTTTTTCATTTATTGCTCCTAGGGCTTTTGTTGAATTAAAGATGTCTATTTATTCACAAAAAGAAAGACTTTGCAAGTCTATTTATATTTGGTAATATTACAATAAAGTAATATTATAATTAACCTATACTATCCATAGCTTGATTCGCCAATAAGTCCGCCATATCATTACCTTCGTCGCCACTATGGCCTTTTACCCAATGCCAATTTACGGGATACTTTTGATTAAGTCTGTCTAATTTTTGCCATAAATCCACATTTTTTACAGGTCTTTTAGCACTGGTTTTCCAATTCTTTTTCTTCCAATTAATAATCCACTCGTTAATTCCATTCATTACATACTTAGAATCGGTATATAAATCCACCTTAATTTCGTCGGATTTTAAAGCTTCTAATGCCTTAATTGCAGCAGTGAGTTCCATGCGATTGTTGGTGGTGTCTTTTTCAGCACCTTTCAATTTTTTTTCTGTGCCTTTATATCGTAACCACACACCCCAACCACCAACACCAGGGTTGCCTCGACAGCCACCGTCTGTATAAATGATAATATTATCCATCAACATTCTCCTGCAACCAATATTCTAGCAACGCCAAATGCCACAGGCGTGAACCATTGAGTGCAGTCATATATTGCTCGGGTTGATTAATCACTTTTTGCACAAAATTCTGATTGTAAACCCCTCGATTAATACAGCGACTGGAATTTAAAATATCAGACATAAATTCTAAAAATTCACCCCGCACATATTTAAGTGCTGGCATTGGAAAATAACCTTTTTTCCTATCAATCACGCTGTCGGGCAACAATCCACGAGAGATTTGTTTCAATGGATATTTACCCTCTTCGCTCATTTTTAGACTCGGTGGTATGCACAATGCATGCTCAACTAACGCCGTGTCCATAAATGGTACTCGCGCTTCCAACCCCCACGCCATGGTCATATTATCCACCCGCTTAACAGGGTCATCTACCACCAAACGAGTAATGTCCGTGCGAAATACTTTATCCATAAATTCATCAGCATTAGCTTTATCAAACTCTTTATTGAGCCATTCTTGGGTATGGTTGCCCGTGTGATATTGTGCATTGACAGTTTGCAAATATTCTTCATAAGACCTGTCAATATAATGTTTAGCAAAGCGTTCAAACTCGCTACCCGACTCTTTTTGCATGCGTGCATACCAAAAATACCCTGCAAATGCCTCATCAGCACCCTGCCCTGATAAAACCACCTTAATGTGTTTAGAAACTTGTTCAGAAAGCAAATAAAACGCCACAGCATCCTGCCCCACCATCGGTTCTGCCATATTCGACACTGCCTCACCCAGTCGTGGCAAAACTTGACGATTGCTCACCACATATTTTTCGTGTTTAGTATTAAAACGCCTGACAATTTGGTCAGAATATTCAAATTCTGACCCTGCTTCGCCCCCTATATCCTCAAAACCAATAGAAAATGTGCGAATATCTTGATGCCCCGCCTCACTCAAAAGCCCTACTAACAAAGAAGAATCCAACCCACCCGAAAGTAACACCCCAATTGGTACATCAGCTGCTAACATTCTTTTATCTACCGCCTTAATCAACAGATCATGGGTTTTTTCCAAATATTCTTCATTGTTCAATCCCGTTCTTTGTGCCTTCGGTTGCCAATATATTTTCTCAGTAATCTTGCCTTGTGCATCAATCATCAGCGTCGTCGCAGGTTTAATTTTATGCACTCCGTTAAGAATGGTATTTGGTGCTGGCACCACGCCATGCAAGGATAATTGCTGTTGCAACGCCACTGAATTGATACCACTATCCACCCCAATCGCTATCAGTGCTTGCGTATTAGAAGCAAAACTAAACGCTCCATCAGTCAAATTAAAATACAACGGCTTAATCCCCATTCTGTCGCGTGCCACAAATAAATGTGTACCGTTCCAAATACAAAACGCAAACATACCATCCAAATGTTTAACACAGTCTTCACCCCAATGATGATAAGCTTTGAGTATAACTTCGGTATCTGAGGTAGAAAAAAAACGATAACCACGCTGAATTAAATCCGCACGCAAGGATTGATAATTATAAATCGTGCCATTAAACACTAAAGTCAAATTAAGCGTTTCATCCACCATCGGCTGATGGGCGTGATTAGACAAATCAATAATACTCAAACGCCGATGCCCAAAACCAACCATCCTATCCGACCAAATCCCCTCGTTGTCAGGGCCTCGTCGTGCAATTTTTTGCATCATTACTTCTAAATTCTTTGACTCAACCGCCTGATTGTCAAATCTTAATTGCCCACAAATTCCGCACATAGGTTTAATGAAAATGTAAAATGAGTTATTTTATCGTTAATTACAACAATGGCTCAAACACTTTACGACAAATTAATAAGTGCACACATCGTGCGTGAAGAAGAAACCACTTCGCTCATCTATATTGACCGCCAACTTATCCACGAAGTAACTTCGCCCCAAGCCTTTGAGGGCTTGCAATTGGCTGGTAGAAAGCCGTGGCGTATTGAAGCAAGTTTTGCCGTCCCCGACCACAATGTTCCAACCACAGAACGCTCATCAGGGGTGAGTGGTATTGAAGACCCGATTTCTAAATTGCAAATTGAAACGCTGGATAAAAACTGTGCTGATTTTGGCATTACCGAAATTGAAATGAACGATATTCGTCAAGGCATTGTCCATGTGGTTGGCCCTGAACAAGGGGCAACTTTGCCAGGGATGAGCATCGTTTGTGGCGACTCGCATACTTCCACGCATGGTGCGTTGGGTGCGTTAGCATTTGGTATCGGCACTTCTGAAGTTGAGCATGTTTTAGCTACGGGCTGTCTATGGCAATCTAAATCAAAAAATCTCAATATTGAAGTAACAGGTATTCTCAATGAAAATGTCAGTGCTAAAGACATTGCCTTATATATCATCGGTCAAATCGGCACCGCAGGTGGCACAGGTTTTGCCATTGAATTTACAGGCGACACCATTCAAAATTTATCCATCGAAGGCAGAATGACGCTGTGCAATATGGCAATTGAAGCTGGTGCACGCGTAGGCATAGTGGCTGTGGATGCCAAAACCATTGACTATGTCCAAGGTCGTCCACTGGCACCAACAGGCACTGAATGGGACAAGGCAGTTAACTATTGGCAGACACTGCACTCAGATGAGGGGGCATTTTTTGACAAAACCCTCTGTTTTAACGCCGAAGACATTAAACCACAAGTTACCTGGGGCACTTCACCAGAAATGGTAGTTGCCATTGATGAATACATACCCAATCCAAACAATGCAAAAAATGCAGTTGAAAAAACCAGCTGGGAAAACGCTTTAAATTACACCCAACTCACAGCAGACACCAAAATCAGCGACATCCAAATCGACAAAGTCTTTATCGGCTCCTGCACCAACGCTCGCATCGAAGATTTACGCATTGCTGCCACTGTTTTAAAAGACCAACACATCGCCGACAACATCAAACTCGCCTTAATCGTCCCCGGCTCAGGATTGATTAAAAAACAAGCCGAAGTCGAAGGTTTAGACAAAATATTTACCCAAGCAGGTTTTGAATGGCGTGAAGCAGGCTGCTCAATGTGCCTAGCCATGAACGCCGACAAATTAGAAGTCGGTGAACGCTGTGCCAGCACCTCAAACCGTAACTTTGAAGGTCGCCAAGGACAAGGCTCATTTACCCATTTAGTCAGCCCTTATACTGCGGCTAAAAGTGCGATTGCTGGGAGGTTTTGCTAATGAATAACTTATTTAATGATGATTTTGTATTAGATGTAAAAAGCAATCTTGAAAATAAATCTTATGCTTGCCTCATAGATATACTTGACATGGCTATTGAAAGCAATCAAAAAGGGCATTATATAGAGGCAATTAATTTTCTTACATATGTAAGAGAAAATTTCAAACTTGGTGTTCTATTAGATTTTGATTTTGATCATTATTATAATAATCCTGATAATCTTATCAATTTACTTCAAAATATAAAAGACCAGATACAACCTCAAATTTTAAAAGATTCTCACTTAGAAAGATTTGATTCGCTATTTTCAAATGATTTTTTATATGAATTTTCAGAAGAAAGTATCTCTAAAATACAAACTTTAATTAATGAATTAAGGGAACTAGTTAACTCGTCAGATTTATTTGAAGCCGAACACAAGCAAAGATTATTAAAAAGACTAGAAAAATTACAATCCGAAATACATAAAAAGATGTCTGATGTTGATAGATTTTGGGGGTTAATTGGCGATGCAGGTGTTGTAATTGGAAAATTTGGAAAGGACGCCGAACCATTTGTAAATATAATTAAAAAAATATCGGGACTAGTTTGGAAAACTCAATCACAATCTGAAGAATTACCTGAAAATAACAAACATCCATTGTTAGAAAATACTGAATAATATGAATAAATTTACTACACTAACTTCCATTGCCACGCCACTTGACCGTGCCAATGTAGATACCGATGCAATTATCCCCAAGCAATTCTTAAAATCAATTAAACGCTCGGGTTTTGGCGTCAATCTTTTCGATGAATGGCGCTATTTAGACCATGGGGAAGTGGGAATGGACAATTCAAAACGCCCACTGAATAAGGAATTTATCCTCAATAACCCAAAATATAAAGGGGCAAAAATCTTGTTGGCTCGTGAGAATTTTGGCTGTGGCTCATCACGGGAGCATGCACCTTGGGCGTTAGAAGATTATGGTTTTCGTGCGATTATTGCACCGAGTTTTGCAGATATTTTTTATAATAATTGTTTTAAAAACGGCATTTTACCCATCGTGCAAGACAATAGCATAATGGACGCATTATTTGCCTTTAATGGAGAAATTGGCATTGATTTAGACGCACAAACTGTAACAGCGAATAATGAGACTTATACTTTTAAAGTAGATGCCGAACGCAAACGCCGACTAATGAATGGCTTAGATGATATTGGCTTAACCTTGCAATATCAAGATGATATTAAAACTTTTGAAAAAACTTATTTTAAACAATACTCTTGGTTGTAAGAGGTTCAACCTCTTACAAGGATAGCATATATGATTGGAAAACTCACTGGTACGATTTTAGAGAAAAATCAACCTGAACTTTTGTTGGAGGTTGGGGGCATTGGCTATGAAATTTTATGCCCAATGTCGAGTTTTTATGCGATGGGCAGTGAGCCGAATATTTCTCTTTATACGCACCTAACGGTTAAAGAGGACTCGCATACTTTGTATGGTTTTATCAGCAAAGATGAAAAAACTATTTTTAGAGAACTTATCCGCGTAAATGGTGTTGGGCCTAAAGTAGCTTTGGCGATTTTGTCACATTTGGACATTGGCTCATTAATGAGCGCTGTTGCGAATGATGACGATGTTTTGCTTGCAAAAACCCCAGGTATCGGCAAGAAAACAGCACAAAAATTGATTGTAGAACTCAAAGACCGCTTGGAAAAACTCAATCTTATTAAAGCCAGTAATCAAGCGACGACGATTAGTGGTAATAATCCAAACAGTAATCAAGCGCTTGCTGCCTTGCAATCGCTTGGCTTTAAAGTTAAAGAAGCAGAAAAAATGATTGCTGGCGTTGGCAATAATACCTTTAGCACCGAAGAACTTATTCGCCACGCATTGCAAAATAAATAAAAAATAGGTTTGACCTGTGTGTCATTAGGCAATGTAAGTGATTGTTATTCCGTATTTTTTTATGGGACAGGTCGGATTTGTTTTTTCTTACCCCATCACCATGGGTTGAAAATGTTACTTGCGGAATTTATGAGTAACCCAATTCACAAACTCGTAGTTCATCAAATATAAGCAGGGTAACAAAATGAGCGTCATCACTGTGCCGAATAACAATCCATAGCCGAGTGCAAGTGCCATGGGTTGCAAAATGAAATCAGTGCCACCGATGCCGTAAGCTAACGGGATGATGCCTGCTAAGGTGGTGAGACTAGTAAGTACTACGGCACGCAGACGGTCTTTTGAGCCTTGGACAATCCATTGATGGACATCTGATATGCCTTTCTTTTTCAGGTAATTTAGATGTGAAACCAACACCAAAGAGTCATTTACAATCACCCCTATCAATGCCAACACCCCTAAAACAGCAAAAAAACTCAATGTTTCTCCGTGTAGGGAAAATGCCCAAATAACCCCAATTACCGAAAAAGGAATAGTGCTAAGAATTAACAGTGGCTGAGTATAAGAATTAAACAACAACACTAACAATAAGAAAATACCAAAAATTGCCATCACAAAAGCTTGCTTAAAACTATCCATGGAGTCGTTAGTTTCTTTAGCCCCGCCTTCACTAATCGCACGAACACCTGCAAAATTATCACTCAAATTTAACTGTTCAAGCGCATCACGCATCACCGCTTTGACATTAGTTTTAGCATCATCAATACTCGCACTTACCGTGGTTAAACGCAATCCATTATAGTGGTTAAAATTTGGCTCACCGATAATAGTTTGAATACTGGAAAAATTGGCAATCGGAACCACAAGTCCTTTTCTATTAAGCACTTTAATATCCCGAATAAAATCTTCAGAATAATTATTCTCACCAAGATACACTCTAAAATTCACATCATTTTTACCCTCACGCATATTGGTAACATCGATACCCGTAAATGCCGCACGCAAATATTGATTTAATGTTGATTGCTCGATTTCTAAACGTGCCATTTTTTCATAATCAAGCACTACTTCAATACGATTTTTACCTGGGTCATCATCACGGTCAATATTGTCCACACCCTCTATTGCTTCTAAAATTTTCTCAAGTTTTGACGCCGCTTTTTCTCTCTGAACATCATTTTGAGCAATCAAATTAATCTCAATATCTTCACCCTGTGGAGGTCCTGGTCGATGCACAGAAAAGTGTAATTTTTCAACACCAGTAATTTGTTCAGCACTGTCTTTAAGTTTTTTTAAAATTACCTTAGAATCTGTTTCACGGTCATTAGATGGTACCAATTCAATATTAAAATAAGCCTTGTGAGTATAATATTTACCAACATCCGTGGTAATAGAAACCAAATCTAGTCCAACAATTTTTGCCACCAAATCTTCTACTTCTTCTGCTTTATGTTCAGTATTACTCAGCGATGAACCTACTTTCATAACCAACCTTGCTTTAATATTGTCAACACCAACCGCAGGGAACAAAGTAAACTTCATTTGCATTGATGCAAAGACCAAAGAAGCCACTAATAAAACAGCAAATAAAGTAACAACTTGATATCTAATCTTTAACACCCTGGCTAACAATACTTCAAATTTTTGCTCAACAACTTCAAACCAAACACTCTCTTTTTCTTTATTTTTAACACCTGCCAAATGTGCAGGTAAAGCAAATGAAACCTCCAAGAAAGATAAACCCAAAGCAAACATCACAATCAAAGGAATCACATAAATAAATTTACCCATCGTCCCACCCATTAAAAACATTGATGAAAACGCCAATATTGTTGTCAAAATAGTAGTAATCACCGGCATAATCACCCGCTTAAACCCTCGTGCAGACGCAGCATACCGCTCTTCGCCTAACTGTCGATAATAATGCACACTCTCTGCCACAATAATCGAATCATCCACCACAATCCCCAACACCAAAATTATCGCCGACAACGACACCAAATTAATCGTCTCCCCCGCCAATCCCAACAACGCCACCGACCCCAACAAACTCACTGGCAAACTCACCGCCACCCAAAATGCAGTTTTAAACGACAAAAATAACCCCAATATTACCAACACCAATAACAAACCTATCACCCCATTATTAGTAACAATATTTAGTCGATTACGCACATATTTAGATCTATCTGAAGTATAGAAAATCTGCAATTTATCCCCATACTGCCGATTCATCACTGTCATTTTTTCCTTAATTAAATCCACCGTAGTAATCACATCAGCCTGTGCTTGTTTTTTGATATTTAAAATAAATCCTTTCCTGCCATTCACACGAACAATAGATTTTTCCTCCACATTACCAATAGTAATCAAAGCCACATCTTTCAAACGAATAATTGGCCCACTAAAACTAGACCTGATAATTACCTCGCCCACCTCATCCGCCTTAGCAAACTTAGACAACACCACAATAGTTTTTTCATCTTTATCACTATTATTATTACCCACCGTCCAACGCTTATTCCGTTGCCCAATAGCACTCATCACTTGTGGCAACGAAAGTTTATGCAAATAAAGTTTCTGCGGGTCGATTTTGACCTGAATTTCCTTATCAAGATACCCCTGCTTACTCACCTCAGACACACCATCCACAGCCTCAATAGAAGTAGCAATGTCATCAATAATTTGGCGTAATTTGGCGTAAGAAAAAGACACGCCAGCAATACTCACCTTGAGAATACTTTGCCTCGACGGTTTAAAGTCCATCACTTTTGGCAAATCCACCACCTCAACAGGCAAAGCCCTAACGCGATTAACTGCATTCCTAATATCTTGCTTAATTTCAGCAACATCACTCACATCATGAGACAACTTAACCGTAATAGTAGAAACCCCTGCCCTTGATTTAGAGCTAAACTTATCAATGCCTGTAACATCCCTGAGTTCATCCTCAATCAAATTAGTAACATTTTGCTCAACATCTTCAGGCGATGCACCAGGATAGTTGGTAACCACAACCATCGTCTCAAAATCCACATTTGGAAACTCATCTCGTTGAATGCCATTAAGCGCCAAAATACCCACAGCAATCACACTCAGTGTAAAAACCAAAGCTAATTTTTTTTGTTTAACAAAGAAATTAAGGAAATTATCCATGGTGCGATAGTATATCAAAAAAGGACAACTTTAAGGTTGTCCTTTTTTGGTGTGTAAGGCAAACCTTTTTTGTTTAATCGTCAACTTAACAACTTTGGTTAAAATAAACGCCATCTTTTGCTGTTTAAACTTAACTTGTTCAAAATAATAAAATTCAGATTGTTGTCTGAATTTGTTGGGGCATTATATTCTTGAATAAGTTGAGACCTTTGCATAAATATGAATAATCATCAAAACGCCATCTTTCATCAAATTACAAACTTTTTAAAAACACCCTTAGCCCTGCTAGGAGTGGATTTAAAAAATTTCCAATTTAATAAAATCTGTCATTTTGCTAATCATCCCTATTTATGCAAAGGTCTCAAGTTATAATAAAATTGATAAATTATATTGGGGCGGTGTTATGAGGAATTTCAATCTAAAGTTTGTTATTGTTTTTTTAATGTTGATTGGTATGGTTAGTGTACCAACATTAGCAAAAGAGGGGAAAATTGTAGGTGGCGTAATTTATTCGATGCCGTCTTGGTTTAAAGAAAGTTTTTTAGAACTTGTTGATGATGTTGATGAGGCAAAACAAAAGGATAAACATGTATTGTTGTTTTTTCATTTAGACGAGTGTCCTTATTGTGATCATATGGCGAAAAATTTTGACAAACCTTTTCTCAGAGACTTTGTTCAAGAGCATTTTGATGTAATTGCTATTAATATGCGGGGTGATAAAGAAGTGGCTTTGGGTGAAGATAAAGCTATTACTGAGAAAGAATTTTCAATAAAAGTTGGAGTGCGATATACACCGACGATTGTTTTTTTAAATCAAAAAAACAAGATAGTAGCAAGAACAAACGGTTATCGATCGCCTGAAAAATTTATAGAAGTGTTGGGATATGTGCAGAGTAAATCTTATAAAAACTCAACTTTAGCAGAGTATATTGAAGTCAATAAAAAAACAGGTAATTACCAACTACAAGACCATGTAATGTTCCAAAAAGTAACAGATTTTTCTACAATTAAAACCCCATTGGCAGTGATTTTTGAAGATAAAAACTGTGATGCTTGTGCATATTTTCACAACACTACACTTAAAAATAAGGCGGTTATGAATGAATTTAATGCTTTTAGTGTGGCGCGCCTTGATGCAAATTCTACACAGGCTATTATTGACAATAAAGGTAATAAAACAACGCCGAAAGCGTGGGTAAAAAAACTTAAACTCAACTATCGACCAGGTATTATTTTGTTTAACAAAGGCGATGAAATAACGCGTATTGATGGATTTTTATATACTTTTCATTTTAAAGAAGCATTGCGATTCGTCAGTGGTAATTTTTATCAAAAATTGGCAACTTATGGTGCCTATCTTGCGTATAGACAAAAAGAACTGCTTGAACAAGGGATTGATATTGATATTAGTAAATAATTTTACCTATCTACCCCTAAGCGTATAATATAGCAGGATATATTTGAGGAGAAAAGTCATGCAGCGTTTGTTATTATCATTATTTTTATTATTTTCGATATCTGCACAGGCAGAGAGTGAGTTGTTGCCTGCGGATAAGGCGTTTGCCTTTAAGGCTAAGGTTGTTGATGACAAAATCTTATTGAATTGGGATGTTGCCGAAGGGTATTATCTTTATAAAGAAAAAATCAAGATTTCTTCAAATCATTCAACGCGATTAGGCGAGGCAAAATTCCCTATAGCGAAAATTAAAAATGATGAATTTTTTGGCAAGATTGGGGTTTATCGTAATAATGTTCAGGTTGTAGTGCCTGTGTTGGAAGGCGATACCCAATTTATCGTACTTAATATGGTGTTCCAAGGTTGTGCAGATTTGGGTGTGTGTTATCCGCCAATTACCAAATCAGTAACACTTAAAGTTAGGGATAATCGTAAAACATCATTAGTTGATGGTGCGTTTAATATACTGTCCAAGGCGAAGTCTACTATGCAGTCTATCATTAAAAAGGTAGTACCTATTTCTGATGAGCCATTACCTGCGGATGAAGCATTTGCATATTCAGTACAGGCAATTGATGCGAATACTTTGCGTGCAACTTGGAAAGTACATCCAGAGTACTATCTTTATCGTGATAAGTTTTTCATCGATGCCAAGGGTGCAGAATTTGGCGAGATTATCTTTCCAAGTTGGGTAGAAAAAGACGACCCATTGTTTGGCAAAGTGGAGATTTACAAGGGTAATCTCGTTATTGATATACCACTAAAAAATATTCAAACAGGAAAAGTAACTTTTTCGGCTAAGTTTCAAGGTTGCTGGTTGGGTGGTATTTGCTACCCACCAATAGAAAAAATCACAGATATTACAATGCCTGAAACGACTATGGCAGTTGAGCCAGTTAAACCACAACCACAAGCAGCGTCAAAATTAGTCACAGTTCCAAATCTAACGACTGACGCCCCTTTAAACGAAACCGACCAAATTACCGCATTATTACAGCAAGATAATATTTTATTAGTCTTAGTCAGTTTCTTTGGTTTTGGTTTATTATTGTCGTTAACCCCTTGTGTATTCCCGATGATTCCGATTTTATCAGGTATTATTATTGGGCAAAAAGGTGAAATGACCACCAGAAAAGCGTTGACTATGTCGATTGTATTTGTCCTAGCGATGAGTGTAACTTATTCGATGGCAGGTGTATTAGCAGGGTATTTTGGCGAAAATTTACAAGTTTTATTGCAAACGCCAGTAGTTTTGGTGGCATTTAGTGCAATTTTTGTGGCGTTGGCATTCTCCATGTTTGGCTTTTACGATATCCAATTGCCAGCTGCTTTGCAGAATAAAATTACTAGTATCAGCAACAAACAAAAAGGCGGTAGTTTAATTGGTGTGGCAATTATGGGTCTTTTATCAGCATTGATTGTTGGACCTTGTGTTGCCCCGCCACTTGCAGGCGCATTGATTTATATTGGGCAAACGGGTGATGCTTTGCTTGGTGGCTTGTCTTTATTCGTTTTAAGTTTAGGTATGGGCGTGCCACTACTTGCAATCGGTGCTGGCGTGAGTAAACTGCCTAAAGCAGGTGGCTGGATGGATAATGTGAAATATGTCTTCGGTATTATGATGTTAGCCGTCGCTATTTATTTATTAGACCGTATTATTTCCCCATTCGTTTCCCTGATATTGTGGGCGTCACTCTTGAGTTTATCACCAATCGCAATGGGTGTGCTTAACGGGTTAACCAATACCCCATCTGCGTGGCATCGTATTTTTAAAGGCATTGGTTTATTGGTGCTGATTTATGGTATGTTGCTATGGGGTTTAGTGGCTCGTGGTGGTGGTGATATGTTTGTACCACTATCGGGTTATGGTGCGGGTGTGCAAGTGGAAAAAACCCATATTGCTTTTGAAAAAGTCAAATCTAGTGCCGATTTAGACCGCATCCTTGCACAAGCCCAGCAAGACAATCAAATTGTAATGTTAGATTTTTATGCAGACTGGTGTATTTCTTGCAAAGAGTTAGATCGTTTCGTATTCTCCAACGCCGAAGTGGTCAATAAAATGCAAAATATCATCGCCCTAAAAGCCGATGTAACAGCGGGCAATACAGACGATCAAGCACTGATGAAGCGTTTTGAGATTGTCGGTCCACCTGGAATTTTGTTCTTTAAAAACGGTGTTGAAAATCGCCCACAACGGATTGTGGGTGAGATTGATGCACAAGATTTTCTTCGGCATCTGGAAAGTTCTAAGTAGCATTTAATATGGATGTTGTTTCTGAAAGTAACGAAGTCTTTAACGCTTCTGTATCGGTACAAACGGTAGAGGGTTATTTTAGTCAAGAGGAGACATCACTCAGAGATATAGAATATGAACAATATCACGAAGCGTGATATTTTTTTCAGTGAACGAAAATGAAAGACCAAGTTTTATAGCACTCAATTCTCATACATTACTATATAGAGAAACCCTTTCGGCAAATGGATTAAACTAAAAAAATGATTAAACTAAAAAACAATACTTTAGGCAATGGGATGCCAGCAATCGCTGTTTCATTTAGTAATAATTGCAGTGTGGAAGAAATAAAGGCGTTAAAGAAGCAAGGGTTGGATATTGCTGAAATTAGAGTAGATTTATTCACAGGTAAAATATTTGCTAAAAATATCATCGAAGAATTGCAAAAATTTGGTGACCTTGATGTGCCGACTATATTAACTTTTAGACCTAAGAGAGAAGGCGGAAATTGGGGAGGTAGCGATGCGGAAAGAGTGGTTATTATTGCTGAATGTTACCAATATGCAGATATTGTTGATATTGAGACTTCTTCGATACATTCATTGGATTGTTCGGAAAAGTTTTGTCAACTTGCCAATGCAATTCTGAAATCTGAAACGCAATTATTATTGTCGTATCATAATTTTGAAAAAACCCCCTCTTTGGTGGCTATTAATCACGAAATTGAATCGGCTGAGGTATTATTATCGGCAAAAGCTGATATTGTCAAGGTTGCTTGTCAGGTGGATTCTAATGCGGACAGGTGGTTTTGACGGAAATGCTGTTGCACAGTGGGGATAAAAATTTAGTGGTGATTGGGATGGGGGATGGGGTTTAATCACCCGATTGTCTTTTGCGACTTATGGCTCGTTATTCACTTTTGCGTATGTGGGCGATACCATTACCGCACCAGGACAGTTGCATATTGATGCGACTGTGGCGTATCTTGAGGATTTCTATCCGGCTTATACCGCTAGAAAATAAATTCTTTCAGTAGGTAAAATGCGTGTAAATATGCTTAACTTCGGTTATATTGGTGGTAAAATTACGAGCATTTAATTATGAACTAAAAACAGAGGGGTAAAAATGGACATTCGTAAAGTAAAAAAACTGATGGAATTGCTGGAAGAGTCTGGTATGGCAGAAATCGAAATTGTAGAAGGGAAAGAATCGGTTCGCATTGCTCGTTATAGTCATTCACCGCAGGTGGCTGCTCCTGTGCAAATGCCAGCTCCTGCTGTTGTTGCCGCCCCTGTTGCGGTTACCGCTCCTGCCGAAGCAGCCGCCCCTGTGGCAGTGGATGGACATCCCATTACTTCACCGATGGTTGGCACTTATTACGGTGCAGCGTCGCCGACTTCTGATGCGTTTGTAACGGTGGGGCAGCATGTCAATCAAGGCGATACTATTTGTATCGTTGAGGCAATGAAAATTATGAACCAAATTGAAGCAGACCAATCAGGCACAGTAACGGAAATATTGTGTAATGATGGTGATGCGATTGAGTTTGGACAAACCTTGGTTGTAATAAAATAATGAATAAAATTAATAAAGTTTTAATCGCTAATCGTGGCGAAATTGCCTTGCGTATTTTGCGTGCTTGTAAAGAACTCGGTATCAAAACTGTGGCTGTATATTCAACAGCAGATAAGGATTTGAAACATGTGCGTTTGGCAGATGAAGCCGTTTGTATTGGTCCACCGCCTTCAACAGACAGTTATTTGAATATCCCCGCTTTAATTGCAGCGGCAGAAGTAACGCATTCAGATGCCATCCACCCAGGATACGGCTTTTTGTCTGAAAATGCAGATTTTGCACAGCGTGTTGAAGAAAGTGGCTTTATCTTTATCGGCCCTCGTGCAAGCAATATTCGGGTGATGGGTGATAAAGTCGCAGCCATTGAGGCGATGCAAAAATCGGATGTGCCTTGTGTACCCGGCTCAGATGGCGGATTAGGCACTGATGATAAAACCAACATTGCCATCGCCAATAAAATTGGTTTTCCAATTATCATCAAAGCATCAGGTGGTGGTGGTGGACGGGGTATGCAAGTGGTGGAAAAAGAAGCGGATTTACTGGCCGCAATTGAACTTGCCAAGACTGAAGGGCTGAGTTTTTTTGGCAATGCAGAAGTTTATATGGAAAAATTCCTGACCACGCCTCGTCATGTTGAAATTCAAATATTGGCAGACGAACACGGTAACGCCGTGCATTTGGGTGAACGAGATTGCTCAATGCAACGCCGTCATCAAAAAGTCGTAGAAGAGGCCCCAGCCCCAGGCGTTACCCCAGCATTACGGGATAAAATCGGTGCAGTTTGTGCCGATGCTTGCAAGGCAATTAACTATCGTGGCGCAGGCACTTTTGAATTTTTGTTTGAAAATGACGAATTTTATTTTATTGAAATGAACACCCGTGTGCAAGTTGAACACCCCGTTACCGAGATGATTACAGGCATTGACATTGTGCGTGAGCAAATTTTAATTGCCGATGGTCAGCCCCTATCATTCACCCAAGATGAGGTGCAAATTAAAGGTTTTGCAGTTGAATGTCGCATCAACGCCGAAGACCCCAATAATTTTATGCCCTCCCCTGGAAAAATCACCCAATATCATGTCGCTGGCGGTTTAGGTGTGCGTGTCGATAGTCATATTTATAACGGCTATACCGTGCCACCACATTACGATTCAATGATTGGCAAACTCATTACTTTTGCCGACACCCGATTGGGGGCAATCATCAAAATGCAAAATGCCCTTGATGAAATGGTGATTGACGGTATTAAAACCAATATCCCGTTGCAAGCACGCATTATGGCGGATGAAACTTTCCGTCAAGGTGGGATGAATATTCATTATCTGGAAAAAATGCTAGGGGAACATTAAATGCAGTTTAAGTTAGAAAATTTTAAACCGATTAAATCAGCAGAAATCAAGGTGAATGATTTGACTTTGATTTTTGGCGATAACAATACAGGAAAAACTTATATTGCTTATGCTTTGTATGGATTGCTGTCAAAATGGAATGATATTGTATTTGGCATTGAATTTTTTACTCCACAACAAAAAGAAGAATTACGACAAAATGGTGAATTGTCTATTGCTAAAGATACTTTGGATAAAAATCAGATATTACAAGAGATTGCATCAAGATATGCCCGTGAAATGGCTATTGATGTATTTTCTAGTCAAGCAAAGCAAGATGGTACAGTGGCTAGTTTACTGGGTATTGATTTTATTAAAGATAAAACAATAGAAAGGCAAATGGGTGTGGATAGTTGGTTGCATGTCAATATTAGTTCAGACAATATTGAAATCAAAATAAATGGCGAGAGCTATCCAATTGAGGTTATTAATCATTTAATACTGAGAGAGATATTTGATATACCAGCCGTATTTATTTCTGTGTCTGAAAGACTGGGCATTAGTTTATTTCAAAAAGATTTAGATGAAAATATGGCGAATATAGTGGACATTTTAAAGAAAAATGAAAACTTTGATCCAATGCAAATACTTTTTGAAAAAAGTTCAAGGTATGCCCTACCCATTAAAGATAATATTGACTTTTATGCGGCAATTGAAAATGCCAAAAACAAATCTGAATTAAAGTAGATTTATCAACCATATAGAAAATATGTTTGGAAGTAGTGGATATGGTGGAAAATTAAAGCATAATGGCACAGAAATCAGGTTTTTAAATGACAGAAGAGGTGATAACAAAATAGACATTCCATTACATTTAGCATCTGCTTCAGTTCGTGCCTTGTCTAATCTGTATTTCTTTTTGAAACACGAGGCTAAAAAAGGCGATTTAATTATTATTGATGAGCCAGAAAGCCATTTAAGTTTAGCCAAACAGCGACTTTTGGCTAAACTCATTGCAGATTGTGTTAATAATGGTTTAAAGGTAATGCTTACCACGCATAGTGATACGCTGGTTTTAGAATTGAATAACTTAATAATGCTCAATAGTGATTTTGATGATAAAGAGGACTTTATGGGTAAACACAAATATCAACAAAATCATATTATTGACCCCACTAAAGTGAGTGCTTATATTACCGAGAAAGGCGGTGTTACTGAATGTAATATTGATAAATACGGTATGGAAGTTGATAGTATGGATAAAGCAATTGACGCTTTAAATACAGTTAGGGACGGGTTAGAGGCAAGAATTTAAATGTTCAATCATTTTTTTGAAACTGAGACAAATTCAGGGCAAAAAATAAAGTTGCTTGGTGAAAAACAGCAACAACACACCGCTCTTCTTAGTAGCAATCAAACGATAGAGTATTTTAAATTAGAGAAAATTGTGTTACCTTGTCACGCAAAAATTAACAATTTAAAGGCGTGTGATTATGTTTTAGTTGATCACCAAAATAAAAAAATATTACTCTGTGAATTGAAAAACTCCTATAAAGCTAATGTATTAAGAGCAAAAGGCAATTAAGACATTCAAAGCATATTATTAATTTATTTTTGAATATTTTAAGAAATGGGTATTTATTTTCTTTATTGGCACTTACCACGAGAAAAATGAATAAACAGAAAATACGAACTAAACAGGATCAAGCACACAAATATATAGAAATGAGTAAAAAAGAATTTAAATTTAACGACTTACATTATGAATAAAATAAAAGTAGGCATCATCGGCGGAACAGGCTATACAGGCGTTGAATTATTACGCCTTTTACACAACCATCCACAAGTAGAAGTGATTGCCATTAGCTCGCGTTCGGAAGTCGGGCAACGAGTGGACACGATGTTTCCCTCTTTGGCAGGGCAATCTGATTTGCTTTTTTCAAAGCCTAATGATGTAATCTTAGACACCTGTGATGTCATATTTTTTGCCACACCACATGGTGTGGCAATGAAAAATGCGGGTGCGTTTATTGAAAAAGGCATTAAAATCATTGATTTAGGGGCAGATTTTCGCTTAAAAGATAAGCAAGAATACCAAAAATGGTATGGCTTAAAGCATACGCAGGACGATTTGTTAGCAGAAGGCAGTTTATGGCTTGTGCGAGGTCAATCGTGCAAATTAAAACCGCCAATTTGTTGCCAATCCAGGCTGCTACCCAACCGCAGTGCAACTGGCACTCAAACCGCTCATTGACAACAAACTGATTGATTTGTCTCATATTATTGCCGATTGTAAATCAGGTGTGAGCGGTGCAGGTCGTGGGGCAAATCAAGCGATGTTATTAGGCGAAGTGAGCGAGTCGTTTAAGGCTTATGGCGTGGGCGGACACCGTCATTACCCCGAAATTAAGCAAGAATTGGCGTTATTATCAGGTGAGCCTATCGGATTGACTTTTGTACCCCATTTAGTACCAATGATTCGTGGCATGGAAGTAACACTATATGTGGATTTATTAGACACGGAGGTTGATGTGCAATCAGTATTTGAATACGCTTACAAAGATGAACATTTTGTTACCGTATTAGGTGCTGGAAACACGCCCGAAACCCGCAGCGTCAAAGCCTCTAACTTTTGCCAAATTGCCGTGCAAAAAGCACCTGACGGCAATAAATTGATTGTGATGTCAGTGATTGATAATTTAGTTAAAGGTGCATCAGGACAAGCCATCCAAAATATGAATATACTATTTGGATTAGATGAAGATTTAGGCTTAAAACAAATTGGCTTATTGCCATAAAAGGAGAAAATTATGCAAGCAGTACAAGTATTAGAAGAGGCAGATATTATTTTCAGCGACAATGCCGCTAAAAAAGTATCCGACCTTATTCAGGAAGAAAAAAATGATGATTTGAAATTGCGTGTCTATATCACAGGTGGCGGCTGTTCGGGTTTTTCTTACGGCTTCACTTTTGACGATAAACAAAAAGAAGGCGACTCAGGCGTAGAAAAAAACGGCGTGCAATTAGTCGTTGACCCAATGAGTTACCAATATCTTATCGGTGCAACCGTTGATTATTTAGAAGATTTGCAAGGTTCGCGTTTTATTATTCATAATCCTAATGCGAAAACCACTTGTGGTTGTGGGTCGTCTTTTTCAGTTTGAAGAAAATAGATAAAAATGTCTAACAAGTTTTTTACCAACCAAGAAAAAAATACCTTATTTAATAAACTAACGGGTATTTTTGAACACAATCAAAACATTAATCATTTTGATGTTTTAGTGGGTTATTTTCGCTCATCGGGGTATTTTAAACTTCGCCCCCTGTTGGAGGATGTTGCTAATATTCGTATCTTAGCTGGGATAGATGTTGATAAATTAACACAAGAAAGTCATTCTCTAGGCTTGATTTATCAAGAAAATAAAGAAAAAGTTGAGCAATCGTGGCAAAAAACATTCATCACCGACATTAAACAAGCAGATTATGATGCACAGACCGAACAAGGGGTTAAACAATTTATCCAAGATATGCTGAGTGGCAAAGTGAGTTTAAAAGCACATCCCAGCCAAAAAATCCACGCCAAAATCTATATTTTTCGCCCCGATAATTTTAACGAACATACTGCCAGTAGCGTGATTACAGGGTCATCCAATTTAACCGATGCAGGTTTAGGTACTCAGCAAACTGCCAATTACGAGTTTAATGTTTTACTCAATGACTATGATGAGGTCAAATTTGCCGCCGATGAGTTTGAAAAGCTTTGGCTTGAAGGGGTGGATATACTGCCAGAAGTTGCCAAAAACAGTCTCAAAAACGCATTTAGCAGACGACATAACGCCTTATGAACTATATTTAAAATGTTTGATTGAGTATTTTGGTAGTGAAATTGAATTTGACCCAAATTCTATTAAAGATTTACCCAATGGTTTTAAACGCCTGTCTTATCAAATGGACGCAGTTAATGAAGGCTGGGAAATGCTTAAAAAACACAACGGCTTCTTTCTTTCCGATGTAGTCGGATTGGGCAAGACAATGATTGCCACCTTAGTTGCCAAACAGTTTCTATTCTTAGGTGGGCGAGACTACAATCCTACTATTTTATTAATTGTGCCACCCGCCCTTAAACAAAATTGGGAAGATACGCTAATGAATTTGAAATTAGAGGCAAAGTTAAAATTTTCACCAATGGCAGTCTGCATAAAATAACCAGCCCCAAAGATTACGATATGGTGATTGTGGATGAAGCACATAAATTTCGTAATGACACAGCTCAAGCATACGATCAACTACAACAAATTTGTAAAACAAAAACCTCAGCCAATAAAGCCAAAAAAGTAATGCTCATTTCTGCCACACCGCTTAATAACCGCCCTGATGATTTATACAATCAGATTTTATTATTTCAAGATGGCAACAATTCAACCCTTGATTTCCCCTTAGCCAGTTTTTTCACCAAGGCAAAGAAAGAATATAAAGAAATATTACAACTCCCCAATAATAAAACCGCCAGAGAACAAACCGCTAAACTGTATGAAGCAATTAGAGAAAGGGTAATAACCCCGTTAATGGTGAGGAGGACGCGTACTGATTTGATAAGCAGCGAACGCTATAAAAAAGATTTAGATGAACACGGTGTTGTTTTTCCAAAAACCACGCCACCCAAGCCGATTTATTATCAATTAGAGAAAAATTTAGAGCGTTTATACGATGACACGATTAAAAAAATAGACAATAAAAAGCAAGATACAACAGGGCTATTGCATATGCGTTATCGTGCATTACATTATCTAAAACCAGAATTAAAACAAAAATATATCCGAGCCGATTTTATTGCTGAACGCCTAGTAGCCATTATGAAAACTTTGTTATTAAAAAGAATGGACAGCAGTTTTTATGCCTTTAAAGAGACCCTAAACCGCTTTATCCAATCTTCTAAAAGTATGCTCAAAATGATTGAAAATAATCAAATTATTATTGCCCCAAATATCAATATCAGCCCATATATTCTAGAAGACAAAGAAGAGGAATTAATGGAGTTGCTTGCGAGTGCATCTTTAACTGATCCCAGTATTATTATTGCCACCAAAGATGATATGGAGGTCGGTTTTATTGAAGGCGTTCAACATGACTATAAAATACTGACAAGATTAAAATCAGCGTGGGATAAAATAACCATTGACCCAAAAATAGACGAATTGTTACGAGAGTTGCCTGACTTCTTAGACAAAGAAAAAAATCCTGAACAGAAAATCGTTATTTTTACTGAAAGCACTGATACAATGAAATACCTATCAGAAAAAATAGTGAATACCGATTATCAAGATAAAACTTTAGTGGTTAATGCCAGTAATCGCAATCAAAAAAAACAACAAATAAGCCAAAATTTTGATGCCAACATGACATCGAATAACAAAAAAAACGATTACCAAATTATCTTAACCACTGATGTTTTAGCAGAAGGCGTTAATTTACATCGTGCGAATACCGTTATCAATTATGACACCCCTTGGAATGCGACCAAACTGATGCAACGGATGGGCAGGGTGAACCGTATTGGGCAAATGGCAAGCCATATTTTTGTTTATAATTTTTATCCCACCGCTCAAATCAATGATGATATTGGTTTGGAGAAAAAAGCCCTAATTAAACTCCAAGCCTTTCACAGTGCCTTAGGCGAAGATTCTCAGATTTACTCCACAGAGGAAGAAGTGGATACTTATGGCATTTTTGATGAGAATATTCAAGAACAGCAGAATGAAAAAATCCCATTTTTAGAAGAAATTAGAGACTTTAGGGCTGAAAATCCAGCAGATTACAAGCGTATTAAAAACTTGCCCAGTAAAGTGAGATGTGGCGTTAAAAATAAGCAGTTTCAAAATCAAACACTGGTTTTTGCACGCACAGAAGACAAGGGAAGCAGTCGTTTTTACAAGGTTAACGCTGAAGACCAAATTGAAAATTATGGATTCATTAAAACTGCAAAATTATTAAAATGCCCTGCAGATACTCAAGCAGAGGAATTACATCAGCAACATTATCCACAAGTATTATCCGCCTTAACGCAATTTGAAACAGAAACAACACAGAACATTATTGACAAAACACAAAATAAATCTTTATCAACCACTGACAAAAAAGCCATTAATTTTTTAAAAACACTGAGTAAATTACCCGATACTAATAGAGAAGAACAAAAAAAATTAAAACAAGCCATCCAGCAAATTGAAAATAAGCGTTTCCCTCCACTGGTGAAAAAAATTAATAAATTAAACAAAAATAGCAAAGGCATTAAGCCACTGGTTATTTTGGAAAATACGTTAAATATTATCAAAGATTACGATGAGGATAGCCATATTAAGGATGAATTAATACCAGAAAACACCGATAAACAAATCAAACCAACCATTGTTATCTCACAATCCTATGTATAAAAAATTAACCGCTAGAGTGATGAAGCCTAATGAAATTTTTAAAAAAAGCCTACAACAGAGAAGATTATTTAAATTTCTTAAAGGATAAATTTAATTTTTCTCAACTTATTCAGACCAAATCCATTGGCAATGACGATGTTGAAAGTTTTGAGCAATTAGGATTCATAACAACCATTGATGACAATAAACTACCTGTTTTTGAAATTGACATCAAACCCAATACCAAACTTGAGCGAAATCGTGTTGGTTTGCGACATTTGGTTGCTCAACAAGTGGGCAGTAATGAGGGTGCTTTGGCTGTTTTTGTGGATGATAACAACAGTCAATGGCGGTTTAGCTTTATTGCCATAGAATATAGTTTGACTGAACGCGGCGTTGAAAAAGAACAAACTGCCAGCAAACGCTTTACTTATCTTTTTGGTGAGGGGGCAAAAACCAGAACTGCAGAAAATCGTTTTTCAAAGCTTGGCAAACAATCCACTTTAAAAGATTTAAAAGTCGCCTTTGCAGTTGAAGCATTGAATAAAGAATTTTACGACAAACTTTATAATTGGTATTTAAATGCCCAACAACAAGTTAAATTCCCCAACGATGAAAAACGCTGAAAATCACACTCAAACCAACTTAATTCGTTTTTTAACACGAATATTATTTGTTTGGTTTTTAAAAGAGAAAAAACTTATTAATCTAGATTTGTTTGATTTAGATAAATTACAAAACCTAATTTGACTATGAAAAAAATAGCAGTTTTTATAAAGCGATTTTACAAAATCTATTTTTTGCAACACTTAATCGCCAAATAACAGACCGAAGTTTTCGCACCACCACCAATGGAAAAGCCAATAAACCAATTATCTTGCAACTAATATTTATCGCTATCAAGATTTCTTTAAAGACAATGATGAACAGCAAATTATGGCGTTATTTAGCCAAACGCCATTTCTAAACGGTGGATTATTTGAGTGCTTAGACCGTGAAGCCACAGACGAGGAAAAGCAACAATACGAACAAAATAAAAACAGTCGAAAAGTTGGCAGTGCTATTCGTGTTGATGGTTTTTCTGATAGAACTGATAATGAATTAAAATTTGATAATCAACTACTATTTAACGATGACGAGCAAGACTTAGGGCTGATTAGTTTGTTCGAGCAATACCAATTTACCGTTGAGGAAAGCACGCCAGCAGATGTAGAAGTTGCCCTTGACCCTGAATTATTAGGTAAAGTATTCGAAAATTTACTGGCTACTTATAACCCCGAAACAGGCAACAAGCCCGCAAGCCACAGGTAGTTTTTATACACCAAGGGAAATTGTCTCCTACATGGTGGACGAAAGCCTGAAACAGCATTTTAAAACGCATACCAACTTAAAAAATAAAATAGATGATTTATTTATTGAGGGTGATAATGACCTAAACAAAGAGCAAATAAAAGAAGTTATCACAGCGATTGATAGTATTAAAATTTTAGACCCAGCAGTTGGTAGTGGTGCTTATCCTATGGGGGTTTTGCAAAGATTGGTTTTTATTTTAGAAAAAATAGACCCTGAAAACACAGAATTTAAAAAACAGCAACTAGATAAAACCGAAGCGAGTAAAAAGCATCTATTGAAGCCATTGAACAAATTTTTTCAATCAAAACCAACACAATACTTACGGCAAAAAACTAATGCTAATTGAAAACTGTATTTATGGCGTGGATATTCAACCGATTGCCATTCAAATCTGCAAACTACGCTTTTTTATCAGCCTTACGATTGAACAAAAACCAAATAGCAATAAAGACAATAATTATGGCATTAAAGCCCTACCAATTTAGAAACCAAGTTTATTGTTGCCAATACTTTGTTGCCCTTAGGTGAAAAACCACAACAGGCAGGCTTGTTTGACACCGATATTGACAATTTAAAACTTAACCTAGCTGAGGTTAGGCATCAATATTTTAGTGCTAAAACCCTGAAAACTAAACGAAAATATAGAGAACAAGACCGACAATTACGCCAACAAATGCTAGAAACTTTGAAACAATCAGGTATTAGCCCAGCAGGAGAAACGAGCATGAAAAAAGTGGTTGATTGGGATTTATACAATCAAAATTCACAATCTGATTGGTTTGATCCCCGAATGGATGTTTGGGGTTAAAGAGCTTTGATATTGTGATTGGTAATCCGCCTTATGTTACTAAATGGGTATAGAAAATAAGAAAGAGAGAATATCAAAGTAAATTATTTAATACCAAAGAAATGGGTTATATTATTCTTATTTTTGAAAAGGATTTGTTACTAATTAGACAAAGGAACTGACTTTTATCATCCACATTCAAAATGGCTTGACTTTGGCATAATAAAGAAAATTTATAGATGATAAATTATTTTTTGGCACAATTGTTCGAATACTGCCAATTTAACAGTATTTTAACATAAAAACATGGTAATTATTTTGTAGTATAAATATGAAAGACAAGTATATAAAGTACTTATCAAATAGAGTAAAATTAAATGCAAATTAATACTTTTTGGATTTGTATATCCTAATCACAATTGATATTTTTAAAAAAATGAATTCATAAATGAGCAATTTATGGAAAAATTTAGGCTATTAGAATACAAATTAAGGTTTTATAAGAATAATGGAATAGGTATGTTGGGGTAAAATGTTAAACAATATATTGAAAATGGAACTATAAGAAGTATGTTCAATGACTAAAGATGACTTATTTGCAAATTAAACCATGTAAGAAATTTATTAGAACAGTTTCGGCAACCTATCCAAAAATTATCAGCAAAAAGATTATAAAAAGGACTCACTATTAGATTGATGTAGTTATTAGGATGAAAAATGAATTTTGCTAAATTACCTTATTTGCATGATAAACATTGGCAGTAAAATTTATTTTTGAATAGTAAATTGGTTATTTATATAAATAGATAAAAATCTATCAAGTTTACAATAAGGCATTATTTTACGAAAAAAAATATCCTATTCCACAAATATCAAAACTTAGACAACAGCCTTTTATAAACTTAGTCGAACAAATAATCCAAGCCAAACAAGACGGCAAAGACACCACCACCCTAGAAACCAAAATTGACGAAATGGTCTATCAACTCTACGATTTAACCGCTGATGAGATTGATATTATTGAGACTTCAAAATGAGTAAAAAAGAAACTAAGAATACCGTTAAACTTTTTAAGTATCCTTGATTTTTTAAGCACGCTAAAACGAACAATTATCGGCACTTTTTGAAAATAGTATTAAAGGGTAATTCGAATAAATTTAATGAAATCAGTTTGAAGGACAGAGTTACAAATGAATAAAATAGTTTCTAAAGATAATCAAGGCATTGAGCATCAGGGCACTAAAGAAAAGTTTTGGTTTGGTGAAAAACAGGATAAATTATTCAAGATAGGCAAGCATGAAGGAGAAAATTGGGCGGAAATAGTAGCCTTTCACTTGGCAACTTTATTAGATATTCCTTGTGCTGAATATATGCCAGGCTCCTTACGAAAAGATTCCCAGATAAAATACGGCGTTATTAGTCAAAGTTTCATCAATAAAGAAGATGGGGAGAGACTGATAAACGCCAATGAATTATTGGTAAAATTGATTAAAGACTACGATCCAGATAAAACATACAAGCAAAGAAATTACACATTTTCTCAGTCAATAGCATTAATCAAATTATTAACGCCTAGTTTAAAGGAAAATCCAATTAAACAATTTATTGGATACCTTATTTTTGATGTTTGGATTGGAAATCAAGATAGACATTCTGAAAACTGGGGGTTTGTAGCAACTAATACTAAACCCTATTTGGCACCTAGTTTTGATCATGCATCAAGCATGGGTTGCAGAGTTGGAAGCACTGAAAAGCAAGAACGCTTAAATACAAGAGATACTGGTTATAGTGTTGAGGCGTTTTCAAGTAAAGCAAAAACAGCGATGTATAATAACGGTAAAATACTAAAAACTTACGAATTATCAGAACTTTGTTACAAACATTACCCTGAAGAATATCATTTTTGGGTTGAAAAAATTAACCAAGTGTCAGAGCAAGATATGGTTAAATGCTTTGATGAGCTGCCAGAAAACTGGATGAGCAATATAGATAAAAAATTTACAATAAAACTTTTACAAGCAAATCAAAAACAACTCAATAAATTATGTGCCAAGAATTAATTTTATCGTGGGAAGATGTTAAAACTAAACAATGGTTTCCCATTGGTCGACTCTTAAAAGAGCAAGATGTTTACTCTTTCTCTTATGTTAATGGTGTAAATCAAGCAAAAGAAAAAGGCTTTACCTCTTTAGCCTCTATGCCAGATTTTAATCAAAAATACTATTATGATGATATTTTTCCATTATTTAAAAATAGAATTTTAAATAAATCTAGACCTGATAGAGAAGAATTTTTAAGTTGGTTAAACATCAACCCTGACAATTCAGGCTTTAAAGAGTTAGCCAAAACTGGAGGGCTTAAAGCGACAGATAATTTATTTCTATTTCCTATGCCTGTTAAAAAAACAACCAATACATCTTAGAGTTTTTTTCCCAAGGTGTTAGTCATTTGACTAAAAGTAGTCAAACAAGAATTGAAAGCTTAGAAAAAGGTGAAAAATTGTTTTTTTGCACTGATTTGGAGAATGCACAAGATAAAAATGCACATATTCTTAGAACTAATGACCCTGTAGGAATTGTAGGGTATTGCCCTAAATATTTTGTTAAAGATTTTAAAAAGTTATTTGATTTATCAAAAGAATCTTTTAGCATTAAAGTGAAACAAGTCAATAAGAGTGCACCAGAACAACTCAGGTTATTATGTGAAATTACTTGCAATTGGCACAAAGATTTTTCTCCATTCAGCGAAGATAAATTTGCGTTAATTAATATTGATGAGAGGCGGGCTAATGATTGAAAATATAAACATAGAGCATTATAAGTGCTTTGAAGAATTTAAGATTGAAGGATTGGACAGGATCAATATTATTAGTGGTAAAAATAATGTTGGTAAAACGGCATTATTAGAGGCATTTCTTTTGACGCAAGATATGCTGAGCAACTATTGCTAAAAATAGAAACATTGATAACAGCCAATATGCGAATTACCTAAGAAATTTTAAATATTCTATATTCACTGATGGAGAATACTTTGCTTTTAATGTAAAGAATAAAAAAGACTTAAACAAGGTGGAGTTGGAGGAAGTAGCAAAATTAAACAATGATTATAATGAGTTTATTTGTGAATATTATGTTACAGCAAGGGAGAAAAAATAGAGGTTAGACCATTAGAAAAGGAAAGAATGTACGATGCAGATGATGTAGGTGATGTAAGTTCGTACATTAATTCATCAAAACCAAATAACAAAAAGTTGGTTGAACTTTATTCACAAATTCAAACAAAAGGTATTCAGCATAAATTTTTGGAGTATTTACAAAAATTAGACGATAATATAAAATGGATTGAGCCTCAAGCATTAAATAATGAAATGGTGTTAAGGGTCAATCTTAATAATCCAAAAATATCGCTAACCACTTCTGAACTAGGTGAGGGAGTAAATAGATATATCGAGATATTGGCTACAATGTTATCTGATAATGAATATGTTTTTATTGATGAAATTGAAAATGGCTTGCACTATTCAAAACTTGTGGATATTGCTAAAGTGATTATTGAAATAGCAGAATCAAAAAATATTCAGGTGTTTATAACAACTCACGATAAAGATGTTATTGAGGCGTTTGCTTTTGCTTGTGAAGATCTTGAATTTAAAGATTTATGTTCAATAGAGTTATACAAAGACGAGGATAACAACTTAAATGCAGTAAGTAGAACTGCTGAGCAGTTTGTGGCAACTGTTAATGCAGGTATGGAGGTCAGATGAGAAAGTATTTATTGGTAGAGGGCATTACGGATGTGTCTTTGGTTAAATACATTTGTCAAAAAAGATTGCGTATTAAATTTCCTAATTCTGTAAAAAAATCGCCAATAGCAAAGGTAAATCTTGTTGATATACACCAATGTGAAGATTTTTATATCATCGATATAAAAGGTCAAGATAATTTATTACACGCATTAAAAACAATAATCGCCCCATTTTTAAGGGGAACAGAAAGGATTGGTATTATTCAAGATGCAGATAATGATTTTAATGCTTCCAAGGTGTCAATAGAAAAAGCGATTACAGATTCAGAAATACCTAGGGAGAAAATCCAATGTTTTTTAACCCCAAATAATAAAGACATAGGCGATTTAGAAACTTTATTGTTATCTACCATAGCGAAGGGTAATAAAATTATGAGTTGCTTTGATGATTATAAAACTTGCTTACAAGAACAACAAACTATACATACAAAGGCTTTAAATAAAGGGCAGGTTTACGCTTATACAATGTATTCCCAGCAAGGGGAAAATTTGTATAAACCACAAGACTCCTTTATACATAAGGATATTGACACAAAACTTTGGGATTTGGATAATAAAAAATTTAAACCACTTATTGATTTTATATTAAGCACTTTTTAAGAGTTAAAAACGCATAAAATTTACCACTTTAACAATATTTTTAAATTATGATTGAATATATCCCAGGTCTAGCAGGCGTTCCAGCGACAGAATCTTCTATTTCTTCGATTGATGGCAAGAATGGCATCTTGGCATATCGTGGTTATTCAATTGAAGATTTGGTTAAACACGCATCGTTTGAAGAAGTAGCAATGTTGCTTCGAGATGGTGAATTACCGAGTATTAGCGCCTTAGAGGATTTTAACAAAGTATTGCACCAGCGTTACGAAGTCAAACGCGATATTCGCCATATGATGTGGGCGCTACCAGCGAATGGACACCCGATGGATGTGTTACAAACGGCAATTGCGTCGATGGCAACTTTTTATCCTGATGCGGGTGCACAAGATCCGAATTCGGCCTATACACAAAGTGCATTGACCAAAATTATTGCCAATATGAGCACTTTAGTAGCAATGTGGGCGCGTATTTCTACAGGTTATGATCCGATTCAGCCGAACAATAAAATGTCGTACGCAAAGAACTTTTTATATATGTCATTTGGCGAAGAGCCAGATGATGACATCGTTAAATTGTTTGATGCTTGCTTGATTTTGCACGCTGAGCACACGATTAATGCCAGTACTTTTTCGGCAATGGTAACGGCTTCCACACTTGCCAATCCATTTGCATCAGTATCGGCAGCGGTGGGTACTTTGGCAGGTTCGTTGCACGGGGGTGCGAATGAAGATGTGTTGAATATGTTGGATGAGATTGGTGAAGTGACTAATGTGCGTCCTTATATTGAAAATCGTTTAAAAAATAAGCAGGTCATTTGGGGTATGGGGCATCGTGAATATAGCGTGAAGGACCCGCGTGCAACTATTTTGCAAAGTATGATTGAGGACTATGTTAAAAAGACTAATATGACACTCACCAAGCGTTTTGAAGTGGCAATGGAAGTGGAAAGGGTTTGTGAAGAACTGCTGGGTACAAAAGGTGTTTATCCAAATGTAGATTTTTATTCAGGCATTTTGTATACCGAGATTTTTAAAATTCCAAGAAAACATTTCACTCCAATTTTTGCGATGGCTCGCTCGAGTGGTTGGGTGGCACATTGGCATGAGCAAGTGGCACATAACCGAATTTTCAGACCGACACAGATTTACACAGGTGCAGATTTTAGACCCTACCCGCAAAAATAATGATGCATAAAACAACACATTTTGGTTTTACAGATGTTGCCACCGAAGACAAACAAGGTATGGTTCGTGGTGTTTTTGACTCGGTTGCTAATAAGTATGATTTGATGAATGATGTGCTGTCATTTGGTGCACATCGACTTTGGAAACATTACACCATTGCCACTTCAAATGTCAAAGCGGGTGACAAAGTCTTAGATATTGCTGGCGGTACGGGAGATTTAGCGCGTGCCTTTGCGATGAAAGTGGGCGATACAGGGCGAGTGGTGCTTTCTGATATTAACGCTGCTATGCTGAGTGAAGGGCGTAAAAATTTAATTAATAAGGGTGTTTCGGGTGTGGATTTTGTGCAATTGAGTGGTGAGCAAATTCCGTTTGCCAATGACACTTTTGATTGCGTTTCAATTGCATTTGGTTTGCGTAATGTTACTGATAAAGACCAGTGTATCCGTGAGATGTATCGTGTTTTGAAGCCGGGAGGTTGTTTGTTAATTTTGGAATTTTCTAAAACTGATATTGCCTTATTGGAAAAGTTTTACCATTTTTATTCGTTTAGCGTAATGCCACAATTGGGCAAAATTATTGCCGACGATGAAGCTTCTTATCAATATCTGGCAGAGTCCATCCGCAAGCACCCCGACCAAGAAACATTGAAAAAAATGGTACTGGATGCAGGTTTTGGTTTGTGTGAATATCATAACTTGTCGGGTGGCATCGTTGCCTTGCACAAAGGCATTAAAACTTAATGCAAGCTATTATTTTAGAGCGTGCGTTGAATTTTTTATTGGCAACGCACCCAATCGACATTCAGCCATTAGAGGGTAAAAAAGTGCATTTTTCTTTGCAAGATTTTCCCTTGGAAATGAATTTTATTTGCACCAATAATCGCATTTTTGTGACTACCGATGCGGCTATAAATACCGATGTTAACATTACATTGCAGTCCAGCGTGTTTTTAGCCTTGTTTCAGGGTGAGGACTTGACCGAATTGCTCAGACAAGACAAAATCGTTATCCATGGTGATGTGAAAACGGCACAGTTATTGGTGGATTTGTTGCAACAGGTGAATATTGATTTAGAAGAATTGCTGTCTAAATACACGGGCGATGTGGTGGCACATCAAGTGGGTAAATTGGCAAAAAAAATCAAATCATCAGACAATCCAATAGGGTCTATTAAAGACGGAATTACCAATTTTCTGATTGCCCCATCGAGACATTGATAATGCGTAATTTTCTGAGAGCATTTGAAATTTTCCGTGTGTTAACGCGTTATAAAATTGATGCGTTGATGCTATCAATGCCTTTTTTAAAACGCTTTAAACCCTTGTTGTATTTAACCCCGTGGCATTATATGCCAAGAAAAAAACGCAGTAGAGGCGAACGCATTCGTTTGGCACTTGAAGAATTGGGTCCGATTTTTATTAAATTTGGGCAAACCCTGTCCACCCGTCGTGATTTATTGCCAGAGGATATTGGTAACGAACTCGCTAAATTACAAGATGCTTGTCCTGCGTTTGATAGTGAGCAAGCGAAGGCTATGATTGAGCAATCGCTCGGTGGGCGTATTGATGAATTGTTTAAAATATTTGATACAAAACCCTTGGCGAGTGCGTCGATTGCACAGGTGCATACTGCCGTTACTCACGATGGCGATGAAGTGGTGGTTAAGGTGGTGCGACCGGGTATTGAGGCGATTATTAAACGCGATATTGCATTAATGTATATTGTGGCAAAATTTGTGAGTCGTTATGCAATCAGTGAAAAAATTCGTCCAGTAGAGATTGTGACAGAATTGAAAGTATTATTTTGCTTGAGTTGGATATGCTGATTGAAGCCGATAATGCAAAAAAATTGCGTGCTAATTTTTCGGGTTCAGATTTACTTTATGTGCCCAAAGTGCATTGGGCGTTATGTACGCAAGAAGTACTGACCACCGAACGCATTTACGGCACGCCTGTGGGCGATATTGAAAAACTTAAAGCCGATGGCGTTAATCTCAAAAAATTGGCAGAAGACGGTGTGATTATTTTCTTTACCCAAGCTTTTAAACACAATTTTTTCCACGCTGATATGCATCCGGGTAATATTTTTGTGGGTAAAAATGACAATTATATTGGGGTTGATTTTGGCATTATGGGTGTGCTGGACGAATCTGATAAGGATTTTTTGGTGGCGATGTTATTGGCATTTTTTAATCAAGATTATCGTGGTGTGGCACAGGCTTATGTAGATGCAGGTTGGACAGGTGAGATAGATGTGCAGGCTTTTGAACGAGCGATTGGGCGGATTTGTGCACCGATGTTTGAAAAATCTTTGGATGAAATTTCATTTGGGCAAGTGTTGATGGATTTGATGGCTGAGGCAAAAAACTTTGATATTACCGTGCAACCGCAATTATTATTATTAGACAAAACTTTGTTAAACATTGAAGGATTGGGCAGACAACTCTACCCAAAACTTGATTTATGGGCAACCGCAAAACCCTTTTTAGAAGACTTAGTAAAAGAGAAATATAGCATGAAAAAAACCTTTGAAAAATTACAAGAAAAAGCACCCAAATTATTGAAAGAAATCCCTGAATTGCCAGGATTGTTATTTAATGCGTTGAAAAAAATAGAGAGAATGAAGGATATTAACGGGCTTTATGATAAGCAAACGAAAACGATTGTTGGGCAATTAAAAGACAATGCCAATCGGCAAACTTCGGCTATTTTTGCGGGGGCTTTGGTGATTCTTGCGGGTGTTTTAGCGGTCAATACTTCGTGGGTTGGTAGTGGTATCTCTGCTGTGGTTGCCTTAGTGTTTTGGGTTAAAGCCAGATAGCGTTCTTTTGACCTATATTTTCGGGTAAAATTGCCCGCTTAATGTGTTTGGTCGCAAAACACATTAAGCGCAATTATATGCAACTACACACACCCATCAATAGGGTGTTTTTTATTTTTTGGAGAAAACAAAATGAGTATTACAATTAACGCTACAACACGCAAAGACCAGGGGAAAGGTGCGAGCCGCCGCCTGCGTCACAACGAAGAAGTTCCTGCCATTATTTATGGTGCGGGGAAAGAGCCAGCAATGGTTACATTAAACATTCACGAAATAACACATCTTTTAGAGAATGAAGAAGTTTATACATCGGTATTGGATTTGTCAGTTGATAAAAAAATAGAATCCGTTATTATTAAAGACTTGCAACGCCATCCAGCGAAAAATTTGGTTACCCATGTAGACTTCTTGCGTGTTGATATGAACAAGGAAATCGTGACAAACATTCCATTGCACTTTATTGGCGAAGATGACAATGATGCAATGCGTCTTGGTGCAATTCTTAATCAATTCGTTACTGCGATTGAAGTATCTTGCTTACCGGCAAACTTACCGAACTCTGTTGAAGTTGATATCAGTAAACTTGAAATGGGCGAACACATCAGCTTGACAGGCATTACTATGCCAGAAGGTGTTATCATTACCGCACTAACACACGGCGATATTGAAGCACATGACCAAAATGTGGTTGCTGTTCAAGAGCCGAAGCTGATGACTGAAGAAGTTGTTGTTGAAGGCGAAGAAGGTACTGAAGACGATACAACTGAAAGCAGTGATGACAAAGGTGAAGGCGATTCAGGTTCTTAATTTGGTAAATCACGGTGACGATTAAACTGATTGTTGGCTTGGGAAACTTGGGCAAGGACTATCAGACATATCGCCACAATGCGGGTTTTTGGTTCTGTGATGTGCTTGCACATTTATATACAGGATCTTTTAAGAAAGAATCTAAGTTCTTTGGCAAGGTAGCACAAGTCAATATCGCTGGAGCAACGATTCGATTATTAAAGCCGAGTACTTATATGAACGCCTCTGGGCAGTCCATTCAAAGTCTAGCTAAATTCTATCAAATAACGGCGGATGAAATTTTGCTCGTGCATGATGAATTAGATTTAGACCCTGGCATTGCTAGACTTAAATTTGGCGGCGGGCATGGCGGGCATAATGGACTTCGTGATACAATTAAAGCATTAGGCAGTAAAGATTTTTATCGATTGAGAATTGGCATCGGTCATCCGGGTGATAAATCTCAAGTAGCAGATTTTGTGTTGCATTCGCCAAGTAAAGTAGAGATAGCATCTATTCAAAATGCGATGACTGATGCGTTACAAGTGATTGAAAAAATTGTACAAGGCGAAACTGAATCTGCGATGCAAACACTACATACACAGGAGTAAAAGATGGGATTTAAATGCGGAATCGTCGGCTTACCGAATGTCGGCAAATCAACTTTATTTAATGCGTTGACTCAGGCAGAAATTGAAGCGGCGAATTATCCATTTTGCACCATTGAACCGAATGTTGGCATTGTACCGATGAATGATAAACGCCTAGAGCAACTGGCTGTAATCGTTAATCCACAAAAAATATTGCCGACCACGATGGAGTTTGTGGATATTGCTGGTTTGGTTGAGGGGGCATCAAAAGGGGAAGGCTTGGGCAATCAATTCCTCACCAATATTCGTGAAACTGATGCGATTGTACATGTTGTTCGTGCCTTTGATAATGACGATATTATCCATGTAGCTGGTAAAATTTCCCCACTTGATGACATTGAAATTATCAATACAGAATTGGTATTAGCAGATTTAACCGCAGTTGAAAAGTTGCTTGAAAAAGCCATTAAAAACACCAAATCTGGGCAAAAAGACGGTATCCCATTGAGAGCATTATTGGAAAAAATCTTACCTGTGCTTGAAAATGGCGACAGTGTCCGAACTTTGGATTTTGATGAGGAGAAATCAAATTATTGAAAGGTTTTCAGTTATTGACGATTAAGCCAGTATTGTATGTTGCCAATGTTAGCGAAGATGGAATGAGTGATAACCCGTACTTAACTGATATTCAAAAATTTGCTGATACTGAAGGTGCACAAGTGGTTGCCATTTGTGCCGATGTCGAAGCAGAAATTGCAGAATTAGATGCCGAAGAAAAACAAGAGTTTTTGGCTGAAATGGGGCAACAAGAATCGGGTTTAGACCGCTTGATTAAAGCAGGTTATAAACTACTGGGTTTACAAACTTACTTTACCGCAGGTGTACAAGAAGTGCGTGCTTGGACTATCAGTATCGGCGATAGTGCGCCACAAGCGGCAGGTAAAATTCACGGTGATTTCGAAAAAGGCTTTATCCGCGCTGAAACCATTGCATTTGATGATTTTATTGAATGCAAAGGGGAAAAAGGTGCAAAAGAAGCGGGTAAATTACGCTCAGAAGGCAAGGAATACATTATGCAAGACGGTGATGTTATTCACTTTTTATTTAATGTCTAAATTTGATATAATTCACACATAATGAACAGCAAAAAACAAACCAAAGTATTAATTATCTTAGATGGCTGGGGACACTCAGAAGTGATAGAAAATAACGCCATTGCCCAAGCGAAAACGCCTGTATGGGATAGGTTTAATGAGCAATATGCACATACTTTAATTAATACCAGTGGTGAGGAAGTGGGTTTACCAGGTAAGCAAATGGGTAACTCAGAGGTGGGGCATCTCAATCTCGGTGCTGGGCGGATTGTGAAACAGGATTTTACGCGTATTAGTAACGACATTAAAAATGGTGATTTTTTTAGAAACCCAATTTTAAAAAATTCGCTAGAATATGCCAATGATAACAGCAAAGCCGTTCATATTATGGGTTTGTTGTCCGATGGTGGTGTGCATTCTCACGAAGACCAAATGCACGCAATGTTGGTAATGGCAAAAGAATATGACTGTCAAGAGGTTTATTTACATATCTTTGCTGATGGCAGGGATTGTGCGCAAAAAAGTGCCAAACAATATATTCAAAAATTAGAAGACAAAATTACTGAAATAGGTGTGGGTGAGATTGTCAGTGTTATCGGGCGTTATTTCTCTTTGGACAGGGACAATCGTTGGTCACGCGTGCGTTGTGCTTACGAACTCATTGCTAGAGGCAAGGGTGAATTTTTGGCACAAAATGCTATCGAAGCGATTGAAATGGCTTATGAGCGAGGTGAAACAGATGAATTTATCCAGTCCACCGTGATCAAAGCACCAGTAAAAATCAAAAAAGGTGATGTATTGATTTTTATGAATTACCGTGCCGACCGTGCTAGGCAGATTACTCAAGCCTTTACCGATGAAAATTTTCAAGGATTTTCCCGTGGCACTTTTACCCCAACGCAATTTATTTGTTTGACAGAATACAAAAAAGACTTTAATTTGCCCGTGGCTTACCCCAGTGCAAAACTCAATAATGTTTTGGGTAAATACCTATCTAATTTAGGTATGACGCAACTTAGAATTGCCGAAACGGAAAAATATGCCCATGTTACTTTTTTCTTAAATGGGGGTATTGAACGCCCATTTTATGGCGAAGACCGTGTGCTTATCCCATCGCCGGATGTAGCAACTTACGATTTAAAGCCAGAAATGAGCGCCTTTGAACTCACCGATGAGTTGGCTGAAAATATTGAGAGCCAAAAATATGATTTAATCATCTGCAACTTTGCTAATACCGATATGGTCGGGCATTCTGGAAAATTAGATGCAGCGATTAAAGCAGTTGAAGCGGTGGATAAATGTTTGGGTATTGTTTATCAATCGTTGCGTTCTATTGATGGTGAAATGTTGATTACTGCTGACCACGGCAATGCTGAGAAAATGGTCAACCCTAAAACAGGCGAAGTGCATACTGCACATACCAACAATCCCGTGCCACTTATATTTGTGAGTCAGCGAAAGGCAGAAATTGTCGAACCTAACACAGGGGCATTATCTGATATTGCCCCAACGCTATTGCTGATGATGGATGTTGAAAAACCCGAAGAAATGACAGGAACGCCTTTAATAACTTTTACAAAATAGGAGAAAGAAATGAAACAATCTAATTTTATTGCACCATCAATTTTGGCTGCAGACTTTGCCAAACTGGGCGAAGAAGTGGACAATGTTTTGCGTGATGGTGCAGATATTGTGCATTTTGATGTAATGGATAACCACTATGTACCCAATTTAACCATTGGTCCATTGGTGTGTGAAGCACTCAGAAACCACGGCGTTACCGCACCGATTGATGTGCATTTAATGGTTAAGCCAGTCGATAGAATTATTCCTGATTTTGTGTCTGCAGGGGCTTCTTACATCACTTTTCACCCAGAAGCGTCTGAGCATATTGACAGAACACTTAGCATGATTAAAGAAAGTGGCTGTAAAGCAGGCTTGGTGTTTAATCCAGCGACACCACTCAATGTGTTAGAAAATGTGATGGACAAGTTAGATATGATTTTATTGATGTCTGTTAACCCTGGTTTCGGTGGTCAGTCTTTCATTCCACATACCTTGGAAAAATGTCGTCAAGTGCGACAATTGATTGATGCGAGTGGTAAAGACATTCGTTTAGAGATTGATGGTGGTGTCAAAATTGACAATATTCGTGCAGTCGCAGCAGCGGGTGCCGATACATTTGTAGCAGGTTCTGCTATTTTTAGCACTGATGATTATAAGACGACTATCGACGCAATGCGCGCAGAATTAGCTTTAGCGAAGTAGTTGTTATTTCCTGCTTGCCGTTCAGGCAGCAAGCAGGTATAATTATGCCTTTATAATTTTTAGTGTTTTAGAACAGAAAAAATTACAAGTTGAATTGGGTGTCCAGTGGACACCCAATTTATTTTTAATGTATCACACAACTTGGCATATTAGTCAGGGTGCTCTTTGAAAAGAAGAGTTGGCTAGTAGAAGTTGTGGAAGGAAGGGAAATGTTTCCCTTCGTAACCCCTGGAGAAATAGTATGGCAAAAGCAACCATGAAAAAAATGTTAGAAGCCGGTGTTCATTTTGGTCACCGTAGTAGATTTTGGCACCCAAAAATGGAGCGCTATATTTACGGCACTCGTAACGGTGTTCATATCATCAATTTAGAAAAATCACTGCCAATGTTCAACGATGTGCTTAATTTTGCATCAAAAACAACAGCACAAGGTGGTTCAATCTTGTTTGTCGGCACCAAGCGTGCAGCAAGCGACACCATGAAAGAAGAAGCAATTCGTTGTGGTATGCCATATGTTAATCACCGTTGGTTAGGCGGTATGATGACAAACTACAAAACTATTAAAGCCTCAATCAAGCGTTTAAAAGACTTGGAATTTTTAGCGGAAGAAAACTTTACTCAATTCGGTAAAAAAGAAGCGCTAATGATGACACGCGAAATGGAAAAATTAGAACGAAGCCTAGGTGGCATTAAAGACTTAGGAGGCATTCCTGATGTCGTTTTTGTTATCGATATCGGTCACGAAAAAAACGCCATTAAAGAAGCGCAAAAATTAAGCCTGCCGGTTATCGGTATCGTGGATACAAACCACAATCCAGAAGGTATTGACTATGTGATTCCAGGCAACGACGACTCAATTAGAGCAATCGGTTTTTATGCAAGAGAAATTGCAAACGCAGTTTTAGAAGCAAAAGCAGCGGCACCAACGCAAAAGACAGAAAAGAAAGTAACCAAGAAAGTCGTTAAAGTTGCTGATTCCAAAGTAGCACCTACAAAAGAAACTAAAGCAGCACCTGCTAAAAAGCCAGCCGCTGAAAAAGCACCTGCCAAAGAGCCTGTTGTTGAAAAAGCAGAAGCCAAAACTGACAAATTAAGCAAAACAGCATTGACTGCAATGAAAAAAGCAGAATTAGCTAACTATGCTGACAAAGCAGGCGTCAAGGTGAATGCGAGCGACACTAAAAGTGCAATGATTGAAAAAATTCTTGCATAAAGAACAATGATAAATTAGGAGATTATTATGGCTATTACAGCATCAATGGTTAAAGAATTAAGAGAAAGAACAGCAGCCGGAATGATGGACTGCAAAAAGGCGTTGGCTGAAACCAATGGCGATATGGAAGCAGCAATTGACTTAATGCGTACCTCGGGGGCAGCGAAAGCCGCGAAAAAATCGGGTCGTATTGCAGCGGAAGGCTTGGTAAAAGTTAACACAACGGACGACGGCAAAACAGCTACTATCTTAGAAGTAAACTCTGAGACAGACTTCGTAACCAAAGGTGATACTTTCATCGGTTTCGTTGATGCTTTAGGCGCATTAGCACTTAAAACTACCCCTGCTGATATTGACGCATTCTTAGCAGAAACGATGGAAAATGGCGACTCATTAGAGAAAGCGCGTGAAGACATCGTTTCAAGCACAGGCGAAAATGTAACAATCCGCCGTGTGAAGACAGTCACTGTAGGCGATAATGGCGTTATCGGAGTATATAAGCACGGCGAACGCATTGCAGTATTGACAGTATTAGAAGGCGGTGATGAAGATTTGGCAAAAGATATCGCCATGCACATTGCGGCTTCTAAGCCAGAGTGTGTTTCTGAAGATGAATTATCTGCAGATATTCTTGAAAGAGAAAAAGCGATTTTCGTAGAACAAGCCAGAGAATCTGGCAAGCCAGACAACATCATTGAAAAAATGATTGGTGGTCGTATGAAGAAATTCATCAACGAAGTTACCCTTGAAGGTCAAGCATTCGTTAAGGACCCAGACACAACCGTAGCTGCATTACTTAAATCAAATAATGCAACCATCAAGTCATTCATTCGTTTCGAAGTCGGTGAAGGCATCGAAAAGAAAGAGGAGAACTTTGCAGATGAAGTAATGGCACAGGTAAAGGGAGGGTAAACAAACCTCTGTCTTCTCACAAAAAGGCGCTTTAAGTGCCTTTTTTATTGGGTGGCATTACCAAGCTTTATAAGTTTAAAAAGTCAGAGTTTTTCACTAAATGTTTAAAAGTTTTGTAAACCGTCTCTCTTTTTTCAATGATAGCAACAATTAATATACCGTCAATTGTAGTATGTATAAGGCGAAATTTCCCAATGCGAATTTTGAAAAAACTAGAATATCCTTGTAATACTTCCCCAGTGATATTGCCACTGTTTAATGAAAGTAAAACCGATTTGATATTTTTTGCGGTATTTTTATCGGATTTATTGAGTTTCTTAAGTTGCCCTAAAGCCTGCTTAGTCAGCCTAAGATTTTCCATTAGCCAATATCATTGAGTAGATTATCAACCTCATATTTGGACGCTAAACCTTCGTTAATAGCAAGTTGTGCCGCTTTTCCATACAAAATATCTTCAAGTTTTGTCAACTCTTGGTATCTTTTGGAGGATAAGATAACAGCGATATTTTTATTTTTTTTGGATATGGTTACAGGTACTTGTTCAGCATTGGTGATAACAGCGCTAAAATCTTGTCTTGCTTGTGTTGATGTCATAGTTTTCATTGCAAATCTCATTATAACTAATATGTACATAATATAACATATTTTGTACATTTTTATTGATTATTGCAATAGATAATTACTATAAAATATATTATTTAGATAATTTTAGTATTTTTTAGTAAATAAATACTATATAATAATAATTTTTATTAAGAGGGGTAATAATGAATAACATAAAATCTGAAGTAACAAGAGCACAAGAAATTTTAAAAAAAATTGCTTTTCAGGCTGCTCAAAAAGAATCAACAGAAGAAATTTACTCAATGGCACTTGATGGGTTTGCTATTCTAGCAAATATTGAAAAAATTTCAACGACAGAAAATGTAAAAAAAGATGAACTAAGGCAAAATGAATTGAATGAAATAAAAAAAATAAGCAGAAGATTAAAGCTTTGGGCTAAACCAGAAAAACAAGAAAACATTAATTCTAAAATATTAAATGCTTTTTTAGAACTAAGAGAAAGTGGAAATTATTATATTACAGAAGGTGATATAGAAAAAAAACTATCCGATCCTAGTATTAATATTTATAATAATTTACAACAAATGATGAATATTGCAGAAAAAAATCATGGTAAGATTTTTGAACAAAAGACTGGCTATATTGATATATGGTCACCAGTGAAAGAATTTGTAGATATATATGGAGATAAAGTTTTATCAATAGGTTACTAATAAATGCCTCTACTTTACAAATTACATATCTTCAAGTGCATGTTTGTATTCAGTAGGAATCACAAGGACAAAATCATTTAGTGCGTTTATCCAGTCATCCAAAATACGCTTAGCAATCTGTGAGCCCGTCAAGTCATAATGAGTTTGAATATAGTGTTTCAACTCTTTTTCACTGCTCTCATCAAACGGGTCTAAATCGACCATAGCACCTGCAGAGAGCATACTGTTAAAAGTGTTATTTGGGTTGTAAACAAAGGCGATGCCACCTGACATACCAGCGGCAAAGTTACGACCGACTTCGCCTAAAATAATGGCTTTTCCGCCAGTCATATATTCACAACCGTGGTCGCCGATACCTTCTACAACAGCGATTGCACCAGAATTACGCACACAGAAGCGTTCTGACACGATACCTGATAGATACATTTCACCGCCTGTTGCACCGTAGCCACAAACATTGCCAGCAATGATTTCGTCTTCGGCGTTGAATGAGGCATTTTTTGGCGGGTAAACGATTACTCGACCACCTGATAAGCCTTTGCCGACATAGTCATTGGCATCACCTTCTACTTCAAGAGTAATACCTTGAGCGAGGAATGCACCAAGAGATTGTCCAGCGGAGCCAGTGAAGTTGATGTGAATTGAACCATCATTTAGATTATTGCTACCACGGGTTTTAACCACATGGGAAGACAGCATTGCACCGACAGCACGGTCAATATTGGTAATTTTGGCACTCAATTTAACTTTATCATTGCCTGTGATTGCAGATTTTGCCTGTTCAATAAGCGTGTTGTCCAGTTGACACGCTAGTTGATGGTCTTGGGTTTTGGTTTGGTATGTGCCAGTATTATCGTGGGGTTTTTGTGCGGGGGTGAGTAGAGCATCAAGGTTGATAGAACTTTGCTTCCAGTGGTCGATGGCTCGGTTCATTTCCAGCATATCCACCCTGCCAATCATTTCATTGACGGTTTTAAAGCCCAATTCAGCCATAATAAGACGCAATTCTTGAGCAACCATAAATAGATAATTCACTACATATTCGGGTTTACCCGTAAATTTCTTACGCAATGCTTTGTCTTGCGTAGCAATACCGACTGGGCAGGTGTTAAGATGACATTTACGCATCATAATACAGCCCATAGTAATGAGAGGTGCAGTGGAAAAGCCAAATTCTTCAGCACCGAGTAGCACGCCAATAGCGACATCTCTTCCAGTTTTTAGTTGTCCATCCGTTTGAATAACGACACGAGAACGCAAATCATTCATCACCAGTGTTTGATGAGTTTCAGCCAAACCAAGTTCCCACGGCAGCCCAGCGTGCTTAATAGAAGTAAGCGGCGATGCACCCGTTCCACCATCATGACCAGCGATAACAATATGGTCAGATTTTGCCTTAGTTACACCAGCAGCAATCGTGCCAACGCCAATTTCAGCAACGAGTTTCACACTAATTCGTGCGGCTGGATTTGAGCGTTTGAGATCAAAGATAAGTTGCGATAAATCTTCAATAGAGTAAATATCGTGGTGCGGTGGTGGCGAGATTAAGCCCACACCCGGCGTTGAGTGTCTGATTTTAGCAATACCTTCGTCAACTTTTGCACCCGGTAATTCACCGCCTTCCCCAGGTTTTGCACCTTGTGAAACTTTAATTTGAATTTCATCAGCATTGTTGAGATAATCAATAGTCACCCCAAAACGACCAGAAGCCACTTGCTTAATCGCACTCCTACGAGAATCGCCATTCGCATCAGGCGTCCAACGCTTACTATCTTCACCCCCTTCACCCGTATTAGATTTACCACCTAAGCGATTCATAGCAATAGCTAACGATTCATGCGATTCAGCCGAAATAGAACCAAAACTCATTGCCCCCGTGGCAAAGCGTTTAACAATTTCTTGACAAGGTTCGACCTTGTCAATGTCAATCGGATTGCCTTTTTTGAATGACATTAAGCCACGCAAAGTTGAGTTTCGTGTGCCTTCTTCATTGGCATGGTTGGCAAATTTCCAATACGCCGATTCGTCGTTATTACGAGATGCCAATTGTAAATTAGAAATTGCAATGGGATCCCACATATGTTTTTCCCCACCGCTACGCCAATGATATTGCCCTAAATTATCCAGTGTTTCGCTGTTGTAAGCATTTTGATGGCGGCTTTCAGTTTCATCTTGCAAGATGTCAAAGCCCACACCATCAATACGAGATGCAGTGCCAAAAAAGCATTTTTCCATCACTTCTTGCGCCAAACCCACAGCCTCAAAAATTTGTGCACCTTTATAAGATTCCAAAGTAGAAATACCCATTTTAGCCATCACTTTAAGCATCCCTTTACCAACCCCTTTACGGTAAGCAGCAACGATTTCCGCATCACTTTCTATCTCAATAATATCATCCCTACGCGCTTGCCATAACGCCTCAAAGGCCAAATAAGGGTTAATCGCATCCGCACCAAAACCCGTCATCAAACAAAAATGATGCACTTCTCTAGCCTCCCCCGTTTCAACAATAATACCCACCTGCGTGCGTTCAGACCTATCCACAAGATACCGATGCAAAGCACTGGATGCCAACAAACTGGAAATAGCAATTTGATTTTCACCCGCATTACGGTCTGACAAGACAATTAAACTATGCCCCGCTTCAATAGCCTGCGAACCTTGCCGACAAATATCATCCAGCAAAGCACTGATTTTTTGACCCGAATCTTTAGCATAAGTAATATCAATCGTTTTTGCCGTCCACCCCAGATGATTACAATGCCGAAGTGCAGCCGTCTCCTCATTGGTTAAAATCGGATGCTCAATCACAAGACGATGTGCATTTTCAGCCACATCATTCAAAAGATTGCCCTCAGGGCCGATAGAACAACGCAACGACATCACAATCTCTTCACGAATAGAATCAATCGCAGGATTGGTAACCTGTGCAAACAATTGCTTAAAATAATCATAAATAATGCGTGATTGATTCGACAAACACGCCAAAGCCGAGTCATTACCCATCGAACCAACCGGATCACGCAATTCTGTCACCAATGGCAACAACATAAATTGCAAAGTTTCCGTACTATACCCAAACACCTTCAGCCGATGAATTAAGGTCTCAGGATAAAAACCATGCGCCTCTTCATCACAATGCAATTCTGACAAATGAATCTGCTGCTCATCCAACCACTGCTGATAAGGATTCTTCTTAGCAAAAGCCGCTTTAATACTCTCATCCTCTAACAACTCACCCTTATCAAAATCCACCAAAAACATCTTACCAGGACGCAACCTACCCTTAGTTTTAACATTATCAGTCGCCACATCAACCACACCCACTTCACTCGCCATAATCACCCGTTCATCATGGGTAATATAATAACGAGAAGGACGCAACCCATTCCGATCCAGCACAGCACCAATATAACGCCCATCAGTAAAAGCAATAGAAGCCGGCCCATCCCACGGCTCCATCACATTAGAAAAATACTCGTAAAACGCCTTTTTCTCATCACTCATATTCGCATCATTCTGCCAAGCCTCTGGTACCATCATCAACACCGCCTCTTGCAGCGTGCGACCGTTCATCATCAAAAATTCCAACACATTATCAAAACTCCCCGAATCAGAAACCTCCGTCTCAATCACAGGCAAAGTTTTGGCTAAATCATCACCTTTAAACAAATCACTCTCCAGCCCCCTTCCCTAGCATGCATCCAATTAAAATTCCCCTGCCTCGTATTAATCTCCCCATTATGCGACATATAACGACACGGCTGCGCCCTATCCCAAGACGGAAAAGTATTAGTAGAAAAACGCGAATGCACCATCGCCAAGTAAGTCGAATACTCAGGATGCGACAAGTCAGTATAAAAATCCAACACCTGCGACCCCATCAACATCCCCTTATAAACAATCACACTAGCCGACAAACTACAAACATAAAACAACACCCCCTGAGACAAACTTTCATCCGTCCTAATCACATTCGAAGTATGCTTCCTAATCACAAACAATGCCCGCTCAAAAGCCACCGTATCAATCCCCTCAGCCTTAGCAACAATAAGTTGCTTAATCACAGGCTGCGACTCCCGAGCAATCCGACCCACATTCGCCTTATCCGCATCAATCGGCGTATCCCGCCATCCAATCAGCGTCTGCCCCTGCTCAGCCACCGCCTTCTCAACTAAATCCATACAATGAACCCGCTCCCCTTCATCCTGCGGTAAAAACACATTCCCCACCGCATACGCCCCCTTCACAACCGTCACTTTAAAAAGAGATTCAATCTCACGAATAAAAAACCCCTGCGGAATATCCGTCAAAATCCCGCACCATCCCCCGTATTCACCTCACAACCACACCCCCCACGATGATCCATCCTCGCCAACATCTCCAACGCATCCGCCGTAATACTATGCGACGAATCCCCCTTAATATGCGCAATAAAACCAACGCCACAATTCTCTTTCTCATTATTTGGATTATAAAGCCCGTGCGCTTTCGGTAAATGTAATAAAGGTGTTTTCATAGTTAAAGGTTAATCAAAAAAATGCCCTAATTATAATGTCAGACCCTTGCATAAATAGGAATAATCAACAAAAATTCACCCCACCCCACCCAAATCGCCTTGGGTTCGGGCGATCATAAGGGTCGCCCCTACGATACATCCAAAAGAATTAACCCTATCTCTTTAAGAAATAGAATTAACACCCCACACAACAACAAAACCACCACCCATCGCAATACCCTTAACAACCACCGCAAAAATTTTGCCACCCTTTGCAATACTTTTGCCAACCATCCCAAAACTTTTAACATCCACCGCAAAACTTTTGCGGTACTTAGCAACCTTGCTACTAAAGCATTCTAACTTTTAACAACTCACAGGAGAACCATTATGGACAGCCAAAAACACACCAATTTCAACAACAAACTACAAACAATAAACCCCCACACCCACACCACCTTTGGTGTCAGCCTAACTTTTGCTAACACCCTCTAACCCATGCACACCCCTCACAACAATAAATCCGTAGGGGCAACCCTTGTGGTTGCCCGAAATGCAATTATGACAAGGTTCGACCTTGTCAAAAGATGTTTTAGTTTTTTTGTTGTGCAGGTTAGTGGTTGCTGACCTTAAAAAGGATAATCTTAGGATTGTCCTTTTTTAATGTGTTTTAACTGACAAGGTTCGACCTTGTCAAAAGATGTTTTGTTAAGCAAGTATCTATTCGTATTTAATATTAAATTCAGGTAGAATATTTTATATACTATTTTGTTACTTAATTCACGCTGTCAATGCTAGCTGTCATTTCCCCGTCAAAAACTCAAGACTTTAACCCCGTCGATCTCACTACCTATACACAAACTCGCCAAATCAAAGAATCTAAAGCCTTAATAAGAATTCTAAAATCCAAAACCCAAGATGACATTGGCGAATTAATGTCCATTAGTGAGAAATTAGCCATTTTAAATTTTGAACGCTTTCAAATTTTTAAAACGCCCCTTACCCTTGCCAACGCAAAACAAGCGCTTTTAGCCTTTAAAGGCGATGTTTATACTGGCATCGACGCCCCCAATTTAGACACCGAAGATTTGACTTTCGCGCAAGACGCATTGCGGATGTTATCAGGCTTATACGGCGTAGTTCGCCCCTTAGATTTAATTGCCCCATACCGCCTAGAAATGGGCACCCGATTAGTCAATCCAAAGGGCAAAAACTTATACGAATTTTGGGGTGATAAAATCTCAAAAATCCTAAATGAAGATGAATCCGAAGTTATTATTAACCTAGCCTCAAATGAATACTTTAAAGGCATTGATAAAAAATCGCTCAACGCCAAAATCATCAATATTGCCTTCAAAGAACGCAAAAATGACCAGTACAAAATCATTGGCATCTATGCTAAACGCGCCCGTGGTTTGATGGTTAATTATATGATTAAAAACCGTTTAACTAATCCCGAGTCCTTAAAGGCATTCGATAGCGAAGGCTATCAATTTAAACCTGAACTCTCTGATGATACAATATGGGTATTTACCAGAGATTAATCCCAAAACAAACTTGCGTTCTTTGCTTAGAACAAGCAAAATTCTGCGTTTGTGATACTTGTGCACAAGATTTTACTAACAGCCCTCAACGCTGCCAATCCTGTGGGTATCCCATCACTAGACACCTTGATTTTTGCGGACAATGTCTAAGTCATTCCCCTGCTTTTAACCGCACTTACACCCTGTACGATTACCAAGGTTCAATCGCCCAACTTATTAAAGATTTTAAATACAACCAACAATTTTGCATCGGCGACTACTTCGCCCACCAATTCTACGATTTATATCAAACCCTTCCCCACTACGACGCTATTATCCCCATGCCCCTCAGCAAACAACGCATCAAAGAACGGGGTTTTAACCAAGCCCTAGAACTGCTACGCAAAATCAAACAAAAAACATCTGTAACCATTGACATTCACAGCACCCAACGCATCAAGGCAACCCAGCCTCTATTTGAACTTAACCCCGAACAACGCCGTGCGGAAATTAAAGGTGCTTTTGCCGTTAAACCAATGCCCTATAAAAAAGTCCTATTGGTTGACGATATTATTACTACTGGCTCAACTCTTAACGAACTTGCAAGTGTTATTTTAAAAAATACAGAGGTTGAGTGTTGCGATGTCATGACACTTTCTAGAGCAGAGTAAAAAAGAGTTGATTTATTAAAAGGCACTAACCCCTGCAATACCTTGAGCGCCGAGTTGCAAGGTTTTGGCTAAATCTTTTTCAGCCATACCACCCAATAAATACACGGGGATGTTGAGTTTATCGACGACTTCTTTGGCGGCGTTCCAGCCAATAGGAATAGTGTTGGGGTGAGTTTGAGTGGCTTGAATAGGGGAGATGACGACAAAATCTGCACCTACTTTTTGGGCTTTGAGGGCTTCGGTTAGATTGTGTGTGGATGCACCCAGTAGTTTGTTTTTTGCACAAGGTCGTTTGTTTAATTTGGATATTTCGGCACTGGTGAGATGCCAGCCATCACAGGTTTCGTTAAATGATTTGTTGGTGGTATTTAGTAGTAATTTGATGTTATTTTGTTGGCATTGGTTGTAAAGTTCAGTGATGAAGTTGCTGTCTAGTCTATTTTTGCTTCTAAGTTGGATGAGGTGAATATCTTGTTTGAGTTTTTGCTTAAATTTCCCATCCATTCATCACTTTGATGATTATTTGACGGTGTTATCCAATATTTATTAGGCAGCGTAATTGAGTTAATAAACGCCCTCATAGTTGGTAATAGTTGATAGTTATTCAAATCAGCGACTTTAACCCAAGCAATCGCTTGCCCCTCAATCCCCAATGGTGTATTTTGATATTGATTGACATTATAAATGCTCAATTCAACTACCCTATCTGCATAACTATACACCATCGTTTGATGTAAATTTAAACGCTCAACTCGAACGCCAAGTTCTTCATTAAGTTCCCTGTTCAATGCTTGCTCTGGTGTTTCTCCCGCTTCAATTTTGCCTCCTGGTAACTCCCAAAAACCACCCATAAACTGTGATTTCCTGCGTTGTGCAATCAGTATTTCATTGTTTTTTTTGCGTAAAACGCCGACAACTGCCCTGATTGTTTTCATAGGTTCGCCTCCTGTAAAATAGCACCATTTTAACATTTTATTTTATTTTGAACTTAACGGAAAAAATTCAACAACTAAAACCCCACAGTACCCTATTAAAAGGCAATCTAATGGGTTTGGAAAAAGAAGGATTACGAGTTTCAAGAAAAGGCGGAATCTCCCAAGCCTCCCACCCAAAAGCCCTAGGCTGTCCACTTACACACCCAAACATCACCACCGACTTCTCTGAATCATTGGTTGAATTGGTTACTCCACCTGTGCATAATGCTGAGGAAATGCTAGAATTTTTGTCAAAAACACAACAGTATTTGTATCATCATCTACCTAAAGACCAAAGTTTCTGGACAACCAGTATGCCATGCGTGATTCGGGGAGAAACACATATCCCTATCGCTCAATACGGTAGTAGCAATCAAGGAATGATGAAAACCATTTATCGGCGTGGACTTGCTAATCGCTATGGTAGCGTGATGCAAACTATTGCAGGAATTCATTTTAATTATTCTTTTTCAGCGGATTTTTTCAAACAGTATTATTTACTCAAAACACCAAATGAAACACTAAGGGGTTTTACCGATCAAAGTTACATGGCTCTCACACGCAATGTGGTGCGTTACGGCTGGCTAATACCCTATTTATTTGGTGCCTCAAGTGCAGTTTGTAAGTCTTTTCTGAAGGGCTATCATCAGCATTCTTTAGTTGAATTTAACGACTCTACTTTATATGAACCACACGCGACTTCGCTACGGATGGGTGATATCGGCTATCAAAATTTGCGTGAGGATGAAGCGGGAGTAAAGGCAAATTATAATTCTTTAGGGCATTATATTCACAGCCTAAAAGCAGGCATGCAAACAGCGTGTCATAAATATGAGCAGCTTGGAGTGCAACACCAAGGAAAATATCAACAATTAAACGCCAATATTCTACAAATTGAAAATGAATATTATGCATCCGTGCGTCCCAAGCCAGAAATGGTATCAGGTAAAAAACCATTAGATGCGTTAGATGAGAATGGCATTCATTATATTGAATTGCGTTCATTAGATATTAATCCAAACTTAGCGTTAGGTATTGATACAGTGCAGGTGCTGTTTTTAGAGGCATTTCTGTTATTTTGCCTACTAGAAGACTCACCAATTATTGCCAGTTGCGAGCAGTTTGAAATTGACAGCAACGATCAATTAGTTGCACATAAAGGACGGCAACCAAACTTGTTATTAATGCACCAAAAGCAGAGTATTTTGTTGCAAGATTTGGGCAAAACAACATTACATAAAATCTTACTGTGTGCTGAGTTATTAGGCACAAAATATCAAAAAGCAGTCAAAGAAATTAGCAAACGCATTAAAAACACTAATTTAACACCATCAGCAATTATTTTGCAGCAAATGAAAGCCAAAAATCAGGGATTTTTCGATTATAGCAATACTCTGGCAAAACAACATCAGAAGGATTTTCTTGCACAGGAAATTGATCAAGCGCATTTTGCGTATTTAGACCAGCAAGCCAAAAAATCTTGCCAACAACAACGAGAGATAGAGCAAACAGATAATATGAGTTTTGATAAATATTTAGCCCATTATTTCAAGCAATAAATAAAAGTTAATATGAGACCTTTGCATAAATAGGGATGATTAGCAAAATGACAGATTTTATTAAATTGGAAATTTTTTAAATCCACTCCTAGCAGGGCTAAGGGTGTTTTTAAAAAGTTTGTAATTTGATGAAAGATGGCGTTTTGATGATTATTCATATTTATGCAAAGGTCTCAATATCAAATTAACAATGGTTAATGGCTGCCCTCCGCCAAAGAACCAAGCCTTGCCCACTTTGTCTCTACGCCAACCATTCACCTTCTCATTCCCACGCTGTAAGTAGAAATGTATATTCTATATTCCCACCAAACCTAGAACTAAACCACAAGGAAAATTCGACCTTTCTCCCTATACAACGACATCAACCGACAAAATGAAAGCCGCCGATACTCTCACCAACATCAACTACCAACATACCCACTCCACCAATTACCCTTGACAAGGTCGAACCTTGTCAAGGTGGAAAAGAGGCTGTGTGTTGGATTTTTTAGTTTTAGGTCAAAGGGTTGTGTTGTGATTGGGTTTTTGTTGCTCCTTTGATAGCAGCCTAAGCTTTAAAAAGGCGGTCATTATGACTATTTTTTTATTGTCTAAAAAAATATTAAGCAAAAACAACGGTTTTATTGTTGCAAGTCAGTACACGGTCTTCAAGATGATACTGTAAACCTTTTGCTAGGGTGATTTTTTCAATATCTTGCCCCATTTTTTGCATTTCTTTGGCGTTATCACTGTGATCTACACGCAACACATCTTGCTCAATAATAGGGCCTTCGTCCAGTTCACTGGTTACATAATGACAAGTTGCCCCAATCAATTTCACCCCGCGTTCACAGGCACGCTTGTAAGGACTTGCCCCTGCAAATGAGGGTAGGAAAGAGTGATGAATGTTAATAATTCTGCCCTGATATTTATCACACATTGCTTTGGGAATAATTTGCATATAACGAGCCAATACAATAACATCGGGTTTGAATGTATCGACGGTGCTCATCATTTTTGCCATATCGGCTGCTTTTGTATCGGCATTGATAGCAACTTTTTTAAAATCCACTTCATACCAACTGGCAATTTTTTGTAACTTGTTATGATTAGATAGCACGCCAATAATTTCGCCCGCCAATTCATTTTCGTGATTGCGGTGTAATAGATCTGCCACGCAATGTGAGGCATTGGAGCCCATAATTAAGATGCGTTTTAGTGTTTTGGCATCGTTTATTTGCCAATTCATTCGATATTGTTTGGCTAACGTATTGAATGCTTGTTTAAATTCGGTTAGGGAGCTCGTTGCTGTGTTTTTAATTTCAATACGCATAAAAAAGCGTTGGTTTTGTGTGTCAAGATGATGGTGTGCTTCTTTGATATTGCCTTTTTGTTCAAAAATAAATTGACTCACCTTTGCCACCAAACCATGGGCATCAGGACAAGAGATTAATAAGCGGTAAGTATTCATGTGCGGTATTCTGCGTTAATTTTAATATAATCGTGTGATAAATCAGTCGTCCACACACGCTCTAAAGTATCGTGATTGCCAATCTCAATTGTAATCACAATCTTGCTTTTTTGCATGGCTTGCGTGCCAGCAGATTCACTATAATCCGTTGCTAATTCGCCTTTTTTAATTAGGCAGACATCGCCCAAATAAATACTGACTTCGTCGGCTTGTAAATGGGCAATATTCGCCCGCCCTACTGCTGCCAAAATCCGCCCCCAATTTGCATCAGAGGCGAATAGTGCAGTTTTGACCAAAGGCGAATGGGCTACTGTGTAAGCCACTTCTAAACAATCTGCATTATGTACGCCGCCTTTAACGCAGATTTCCACAAACTTAGTTGCCCCTTCTCCGTCTTTGATAATTTGATGTGCCAGTGACAGAGTTACTTTGTTTAATGCTTGCTGAAATTCTGCTACACAATCACTCATATTAACGCCAGAAATACCAGTTGCGCTGAGTGTGCAGGCATCATTGGTTGAGGTGTCGCCGTCCACCGTAATTCGATTAAACGATTGATTGGTTGCCGTGGTTAAGCAGGATTGTAATTCAGATTGGGTGGCTTTTATATCAGTAAAAATAAAACTTAACATTGTCGCCATATCGGGGCGAATCATTCCTGAACCTTTGGCAATACCTGTAATACTCACAGTTTTACCCGCCACTTTGAATTGTGCTGAAGCCGTTTTTTCTACCAAATCTGTGGTTAAAATTGCTTGTGCTACTTGGGGTAAATTTGTATTTGCCAACTGGGTCGAAAGCGGGCAATATTGTCTTCAAAACACGCCATTGGCAAAGGCTGTCCAATCACGCCAGTTGAGAATGGCAGCACTTGCTCGGTGTTAATATGCAACGCTTTTGCCACCAATTCACAAACGAAATGGGCGTTTTCTAATCCCGGTGTGCCGCTTGCAACTCCAGTGCCTGCATTGGCATTGCCACTATTAATCACCAAGGCACGCACGGCAGAATTAAGGTGATTTTTTGCTACCAATACGGGGGCAGCACAAAATACATTTTGGGTAAACACCGCCGCTGTGCACGAGCCTTTTGCTAATTGAATCACTGACAAATCCAATTTTTTGCTGTCGCTTGGATTGCTATTGGCTTGTGAATTTTGCGCTTGCTTAATACCAGCACTTATAGCTGCCGCTGATATACCTTGTATAATTAATAATGGGCTTTTCATTGAATTTTATTATTGAGATACAAGCCATGCCAAGGCATTTTTATAATAGAGACCTTTGCATAAATAGGGATGATTAGCAAAATGACAAATTTTATTAAATTGGAAATTTTTTAAATCCACTCCTAGCAGGGCTAAGGGTGTTTTTAAAAAGTTTGTAATTTGATGAAAGATGGCGTTTTGATGATTATTCATATTTATGCAAAGGTCTCTAATAGATACTTTTTGCTTGATACTCGTATTTTTGATGGGTAAATTAGTCATTGAACACTATTATAAATACATAAAAAACTAATAACAACTTTTTCAACCATTACTTATTGGTATTATACGAACGCCAGTAAGTAAACATCCCAACAGTAAAGACATATTGCATCATAAATTGCACCCATTCTGGTTTAGAATACCAACCAAATAAAACATGTAATGGAATACCAAAGATACCATCTTTGTGGCTCAAAATAGTACCTGCGAGGTTGTAAGCCTTATTAAATACAAAATGATTTGGGTCAATCATGCCGTAGCCTTTTAATGCTGAAAAACCCTCATGTAGCGAGTAACCCAATAAGAAACCCGCTTGCAAAATCAAATACGCCAAAGTGACTTTAAATAAAACCGATAAATTGACTTTGATTAAAGAGAGACCTTTGCATAAATAGGGATGATTAGCAAAATGACAGATTTTATTAAATTGGAAATTTTTTAAATCCACTCCTAGCAGGGCTAAGGGTGTTTTTAAAAAGTTTGTAATTTGATGAAAGATGGCGTTTTGATGATTATTCATATTTATGCAAAGGTCTCTCCTTAATTGATTATTTACAATGTCTACAACTCGACTCGGTGATAACCGGAATAATCTTGTCACTGGCTTTTCTACCTGTATTCACTAGCATCAAAATAGAGGCTACTAAAATAGCAATAGATATGCCTATCCAAAATAATGAGTACATTGGATGTTGTGTGAAAGTGGCAACTTGATAGAAGGTTGTGGCTGAAAAATACGCCAATCCAGTTGCCCATAGTGCACCAACGATTGCCCAATTTTTACCAATTTCTCGAATCATTGCACCGAATGCAGCAACGCAAGGAAAGTAAAGTAAGATAAATAATAAATAGGCGAAAGCACCGATTTTTCCATCAAAACGCGACACCATTGCACCGAATGTATCGGTTGATACTTCTTGTGTTTGTGCGGCTGATGTTTGCGAATTAGTATCATCTAGAACGCCAAGCCCTAATGGGTCAGATAGATTTTGCAAGGCATCCTTTAAATTAACAGGAATGGTTGCTGCTGCCTCCATTAATCCATCGGCAAGATTGTATTCAAGTGCTTTTTCTTTGTTGGCACCTGTTTCTGCATCAATGTTTGAATACAGAGAATCCAGTGTACCGACCACAACTTCTTTAGCAAGAATACCCGTAACGATACCCACCGTTGCTGGCCAATTATTTTCTTCAATTCCCATTGGCTTAAAAACGGGTGTAACCACCTGCGCGACTTTACTTAACAATGATTTTTTTGAATCTTGATTGCCAAAACTGCCATCTATGCCGATACTATTAACCACATTGATAATTGCCACCACGATGATAATTACCTTGCCCGCACCCAAAACAAAGCCTTTTAATTTGTTCCAAGTGTTGGTTAATAAATTTCTCAAAGAAGGTAATTGATAATTAGGCATTTCCATTAAAAAATCACTGGTGTCATCACTCTTAAATGCGCGCTTTAAAATCAACCTGTAAAAATCGCAAATATAATCCCAATTAAATACAAAGCAAACACAATATTTTGTCCGCCCACTGGGAAAAATGCTGCCGCAAACAACGCATATACAGCCAATCTCGCCCCACACGACATAAACGGTGACATCAGCACAGTGGTTACTCGCTCACGATGAGTATCCAGCGTTCTTGCTGCCATAATTCCCGGCACATTGCAACCAAACCCAACAATCAATGGGATAAATGCCTTACCAGACAAGCCGATTTTACGCATAAATTGGTCCATTACAAACGCTGCCCTTGCCATATAACCAGTCTCTTCTAGCAAAGTCAAAAATAAATACAAGGCAAAAATAATTGGCACAAAAGTTGCCACCACCTGAATGCCGCCACCTACGCCATCAGCAATCAACACCATCAAGAACTCAGGAATACCAACACTTTCCATCAAATACCTAACGCCATCAACAAAAATCACACCTGTCGCTATATCAAAGAAATCAATCAATGCACCGCCAAAATTAATACTCATCAAAAATAAAAAATACATCACTAGTAAGAATATTGGCACACCCGTTAAAGAGCCTAAAACAAGCTTGTCCACCCTATCAGAAACAGTTTTTTTCAAATTTATATCATGGCAAATCACACGATTAACAATCTCATGTGCGTGCTTAAATCGACTCTCTGCCTTCAATAAAGCAGCCTGCTCTTCATCATCCACTGTTTCAATCTCATTCGGATAATCAATTGCCAACGCCGAAGTCGCCTCAAATCCATCAATCGCCTCAGATAACTGCACAAAATCCACCGTCTCTTTCAACGAAATCGGAATCACCTCACACCCTATTGCTACTTTTAACGCCTCAACATCAATTTCCATCCCACGCTTTCGTACAATGTCCATCATATTCAGCAAAACAACGGTATTAATCCCCGCCTCTCTGAGTTGTGTCGTCAAATACAACCCGCGTTCCAGCGTTGATGCATCAACAATATTAAAATACAAATAATCCGCATTATTCAACGCAAAATCCCGTGCAATTTGCTCATCAATCGACGCATCTTCATTAATCGAATATACCCCCGGTAAATCCATAACCCCGTAAGTCTTGCCATTCACATAAAACTTGCCTTCTTTACGGTCAACCGTTACCCCTGGCCAATTCCCCGTGCGTTGTTTCGTTCCCGTTAGCAGATTAAAAAGTGTTGTTTTCCCGCAATTCGGATTGCCAATTAATGCAACTTTATCAAATTTCATAACGCCCTCACTTTAACTGAATTAGCAATCGTCCGCCCCACACTTACTCGTGCATTCCCCAACGCCAATACCATATCCCCACCCCTATTTCTCAACACAGACACCATCAACCCAGTATTAACACCAAGCCCCAATAGTCTAATTTTTTTTGAATATGGCAAATTAATACTGCTTATCTCGCAAGTACTGCCTTTTTTTTGATTTGAAAGTATATTCATAAGGATTTTTCAATTGTATAAAAATAAATCCTGAATGATACTCGTTATCATTAACATTTGCAACAATTTATCCTATTTTTTTTAAAATCGCCTAAAATAGAAAGTTATGCAGAACAACGAACGCACAAAAGCCAGTCAAAAAATTACTCTCATCGGTGCAGTAGTAGATTTTCTGCTCGCTATTTTTAAAGTCATTGCTGGTATGCTTGGTAACTCAGGTGCATTGATTGCAGATGGTATTCATTCGTTTTCAGATTTGCTTTCAGATGGTGTGGTTTTGTATGCGGCGAAACACGCTAACGAAGAGGCTGACGAAGACCACCCTTATGGACATAAGCGTTTTGAGACAGTTGCTACTTTGGGTTTGGCAATTATTTTGGCAATTGTAGGCATTGGGATTATTTATGATGCGATTGAGCGGTTAGACAACCCGAATGTTTTGTCGCATAGCATGCTACTTTTTGGGGTTACTGTGTTGTCCATATTGTCCAAAGAGTTGTTATTTTGGGTGACTATTAAAGTGGCTAAAACTTATAAATCGAATATGTTGAAGGCGAATGCTTGGCATCATCGCTCGGATGCATTGTCGTCTGTTGTGGTGTTGGTTGGTATTTTTGGCAGTCTCAATGGCTACCCTTATCTTGATGGGGTTGCGGCAATTATTGTTGGTTTGATGGTGATGGCGATTGCTTGGGAATTAGGCTTAAATGCGACAAAGGAATTGGTGGACACTTCTATTGACATTAAGAAGTGGAAAAACTCAGAAAAGTCATTGGTATGATTAGCGGCGTAAATAACGTGCATTCACTCCGCACCCGCAAAATTGGGCATGCGATTTCAGCCGATGTGCATGTACAAGTAGATCCATTTTTGAGCGTTAGCGAGGGGCATATTATTACCATCAGTGTTGAACGAGTTGCCAAAGAATGCTTGGAGGATTTACACGATGTAACCGTGCATATTGACCCCGAAGATGATGAAACGGCGGCACCTTGCAAACACCTACCCGAGCGTGCTGTAGCATTAGGAATTTTAAATAAGGCCTTATTTAATAACGAATGTGATGGTGAAATTGAGCGTATTCAACTACATTACCTTGACGGCAAAATTCATGTGGATTTCTTCTTGCCACTCAGTTGCATATCGCCCGACACAAGTCGCAATGAAATCTTAAAAAAACTCACAAAAATGGTGAAGTGTATTACCAGCCTTTGGCAATATTAAGGTTTATTTTAGTTAAAGGACATCCCTAAAGGCAATGATAAGCATGACAAATTGCCCCTGCTAACGCATCTGCCGCATCTTCTTGGGGTGATTTATTGAGTTTTAAAGTTTCACAAACCATATAACCAACTTGATCTTTGCCAGCATGCCCTTTTCCAACGACGGCTTTTTTGATTTGATTGGGGCTGTACTCCGCCATTTTTATACCACGAGATCCTATTGCTGAAATAATGGCACCGCGTGCGTGTCCGAGTTTGATAGCAGCATCTGGATTTGGACGGTCGGGACGCATAAAGGCTCGTTCAATAACGACAATATCGGGCTGGTATTTTTCGACAACTTCACTGATGCCTTCAAAAATCATAGTGATACGCTCGGTCAATTCGCCTTTGGTGCGGATGCAGCCACTACCGACATAAGTAAATTTAAGTTTATCGGCTTTGATAATACCAAAACCTGTAATTCTTGAACCAGGTCAACGCCTAAAATTTTCATAAAATTATTTTATCAGATATAATAGCATCTTTATTATTCATAGAGCAAACAACATGGCAGTATTAGAACTCAACAAAGACAATTTTGACAATACAATCCAAAAAAATAACATTGTTATTTTAGATTTTTGGGCACCCTGGTGTGGACCTTGTAAGCAGTTTGCACCAACTTATGATGAAGTTTCTGAGAAGTTTTCTGATGTGGTTTTCGCTAAGATTAATACTGAAGATGAACAGGAACTAGCGGGGCAATATCAGATTCGCTCAATTCCAACTTTGATGATTTTTAGAGATCAAATTGCTATCTTTTCTCAGCCAGGGGCGATGTCAGGTAGTGATTTAGAGGCAGTTGTGAAAAAAGCACAAGAGTTAGATATGGATAAAGTGCGTGAAGAAGTGGCGAAAGAACAGAGCTAAAAACTAAACAAATCGCTGGTATAGTTTTTCACTAAACCCGACTTCGATATCATCTGCCGTGACTAAAACGGGGCGTTTGATAAGGGTTGGGTTTTTTAATGTTAACGATAACGAGATGTTTTGTTTTTCTTCATCACTGAAATTGCGATAAGTGGTTGAACGCTTATTAATGATTTTATCCCAGCCGACTACATCAATAAAACTTTGTAGAGTTTTTTTACTGATTGGGGCTTGACGGAAATCAATAAATTCAAACTCTACACCTTGTGTAATTAGAAATTTCTGTGCTTTTTTGATGGTATCACAGTTTTTTATGCCATACATTTTTATCATATTAACGCTCAAAAGGTGGTTTCCCTGCCTTGCTCCGTAACCAGTTAAGAATTTTAAAAGTGCTTTCGTTACTAATTAGTTTCAATTCTAAAGTCCGTTTACCAGGAAATTCCATCAAAAACAAACCTAGTATGATAGAAACAATACCTTGTCCAGGGGTAACTAGCATAACAATACCTGCTAATAATAGCACGAAACCAGCAATATTTTTAAGTGTTGTGATGATAATATTAGATTTGTATTTTTCACAATTTGTAAAATAATTAGCAGGCACTTTGCCTAATATCCACGGCATTATTGCAAGACTGATAATAAAAATAATGGCTGAAATAACGCCTATCATCACCATTATATCTTCGTATTCAACCAATAAATTTTTAACAAAATCTATCATGTTAGCTCAAATAAGAAATATCGGCAACTGATAAAAATAATGAACGCACCCAATTAATAAGATTTAAGCGTACTTGTTTTAAATCAGCATTATCAGTATTTACCATCACTTCATCAAAGAAGGTATCAATAGTATCTTTGAGTGTAATCAATTCATACATATTAGCAGTATAGTCGGTGGAAGTGGCGTTGTGTTTTGCAACTTTTTTGGTGGCTTGATATAAGTTTTTTTCTGCATTTTCAACTAATATAGACTCGTCAATTTTAAGTGAAACAGCACTGTTTTTAAGATGTTGGCAATGCGTTTATTAGCTTCAATCAAACTTTCTGATGCTTTATCCTGCGAGAAATTATTCAATGCTTCAACACGCAAATGGAAATCATAAGGCGATTCAGGGCTGACTGCCAATACCGCTTCAAAGGCTTTGCCACTGACTTTTTTCTCTTTGTAGTAAGCACGCAATCTATCCATCATAAATTTATAGATGTCATCCGCGCTACCCCTATCTACTTCGGACGCGTGTAATTCAAGAGAATGTGTAATTAAGACTTTCAAATCAAGTTTCAACTCACCTTCCACCATCATTCTCAACAAACCTAACGCCATTCTGCGTAATGCGTATGGATCCTTTGAACCTGTCGGACCTTGTCCGATACCGTAAATACCTGTGATTGTGTCTAATTTATCGGCAATGGCGACGCACAACCCCTCTTGTGTTGAAGGTAATGTATCCCTGCAAATCTTGGGTGATAATGTTCACTAATCGCCGTTACGACTGTATTATCTTCGCCATCATTTTTAGCATAATAACCCCCCATCACCCCTTGCAAGTCGGCAAATTCACCTACCATATCAGTGACCAAATCAGTTTTTGCCAATAACCCCGCACGAGCACTATGTTTTTCATTTGCACCAATTACATTGGCAATATAACCCGATAATTTTTCAATGCGTTTGGCTTTATCGCCCATAGAGCCGAGTGATTTCATAAATAAAATGCTGTCTAATTTTGACAGGCGAGACATCAAAGTGACTGACTTATCTTGCTCCCAGAAAAACTCTGAATCGGTTAGGCGGGGGCGAATGACGCGTTCATTGCCGTCAATAATAACAGATAAATCACTTGATTCGATATTGGCAACTGAAATAAATACGGGTAATAATTTGTCATTTTTATCAAGCATATGAAAATATTTTTGGTGTGATTTCATTGCAGAAATCAGTGCTTCTTCGGGTACAGCTAAAAACCGTTCATCAAATCCACCTGAGAACGCTTTTGGATATTCAACCAAAGCACAAACTTCGTCCAGTAAAAATTCATCAATTACTGCGGTAGCCTGATTATCGTCAGCGACTTGAATTACTTGTTCACGAATAGTCGCTTTACGGGTATCAAAATCGACTTCAATTTGTGCTTTTTCCATCAAAGTTTTTTGATACTCTGACGCATTAGCTATGCTAAATTCTTGCTCACCTGTGAAACGCATACCACGAGTAATATTGCCAGAAGTCAAGCCCATCACTATTGCAGGAACGACATCTGCACCCAACATCATAATTAACCAGTGTGTCGGACGCACAAAAGTAAAATCCAAATTACTCCAACGCATTGCACGGGTAATTGGGATTTTTTTAATCGCTGTATCGACAATATTTTCTAATAAATCCTGCGTGTTTAAGCCCTTTTGTTCTTTGCTGAAAAAGTAGTAATTTGAACCACTAAATTCTTTTTGTGTCAAGTCATCTCGACTCACTCCACACGATTTTGCAAAGCCATCTACCGCTTGGTCAGGTGCACTCACAGATGGACCTTTGCGTTCAATCATTTGGTCGTCTTGTTGCAATTGTAATGCAGAAATTAGCACTGCTAAGCGTCGTGGCGTGGCAAAATTTTCCACCTTGCCATACGATAATTTAAAATCATCAAGTTGCTCAATTAAATTACGACTAAGTGCAGTTGATAATTGCTTTAATAACTTCGGTGGCAACTCTTCTGTGCCTAATTCTAGTAAAAAATCGTTTGTATTCATCACCTATCTTCTTAAATTATTTGAAATCTTAATTGCCCTTCTTGTAAATCAATCACCACCGAACGCGAGTGTAATTTCTCCGGCACAGTTTCAAATTGCTTATAAACTCCAGCAATGGAAACTAATTGCGCATTAAAAGAATGGATAAAAATCGTAGCTTTTTCATCACCGTCAACACCTGCAAATACATTACCCTGTACAACTCTATAAGCAGAAACAGAGCCGTGTGCTATAACATCGGCATCGGCTTGAACCGAACTTAGTAACACCAAATCGCTGTCTTTAGAAATAACTTGCTCTGAATGAATAACTTCTTCAGAAACAATTTTAGGCAATCGATGTTTTAACTGCAAAATTTCACTTGGCTTGGTTTTATCAAATATTGCCAACCCCGCTAATCTCGCAAAATCAATCAACTCTTGAGTGCGTGAACGAATGCCAATTACCGCCATTTGATTTTGGGTGATAACTTCTATCAACATCGCCAATTCATTAGCCTGGATATGCCTATATTCAATTTCTAAAATCACTGGCACATTTTTAAACTTACCTTCGTCACTCTCAACCAAATTAACAATTTCATCAAACAATGCATCGGTTATTTTATCCAATATTTTTAATGTCCAAATCATCTCATTTTGAGTTTGGATTTCAATTAAAGCCATTATTCCCTCCATCCTTGCGTACAATCCAAAAAGTGCCAAACGCGTTTCATCCCTGTTTCACCACTCAGCATCAATTCCAAAGGTGCTTTTTGCTTAAATTTTTCACCGAGCGTTTAAGCCAAATACTGGCATATTCACGATTGGTCGGATAAGTCGTGCCCAAAGATTCGTGAATCCCTATAATCATTTCACTGCGATTAATCGAAGTTTGGTCAAAATCAAAAGACTTATCGCCTCTTCTATATAGATATAAATGACGGGGTTTTAAAGAATCCGTCAATCCCAACAAAGCGATTTGGTCTCGGTCTTCCAACTTCCAATTTTCCATCACTTGCATTAAGCGAAAGGTTAATTGGTTCTTCTGTTGGTCGGTAATTTGGGCTAAATCTATCATTAATTTACTCTGAAATTGAATATTATTTTACGGTCAAATACGCGCTTATCAGGTGCAGCAGGTAATGGTGATGCTTTATTCACTGCTCGTTTAATTGCATTTTTAAAAGATTTTACCTTGCTCTTATTGTCTATATTGCAAGATTTCAAATCAACGCTTTTCACATTGCCACCAGTATCTTGCAGAATATGCACCTCGCAACCCCAGTTATCTTTGCCCCCTTGATAACGCCATTGGTTGCGCACTCTTGAAGCAATTTGATTGATATAATTCGCTTTGAGCTCATTTATAATACCCTCTTGAGCGTATTTTCTTTTGGCATCATCTTCGAGTTGAGCCTGTTTGGCGAGTGTGCGTTGCTTTTGTTCTTCTTTAAATTTTTTGATTTCTGCTTTATTCTTTTTCTCAGCAGCCTTGGCTTTTTCTGCTTTTATGCGTTTATTTTCTGCTACTTTGGCTTTTCTCTCGGCAATTTTTCTTTTATTCTCTGCTAATTTTTTCGCCTTTTTTTCTTTCCTTGCCTTAGCCTTTAACTGGTTAATTTTTTTCTGTTTTTTATAACGCTCATCTTCCAATACCCTTAAACGCCTTTCTTCTCGCTTAATTTTCGCCACTTTCTTTTTCTGTATATCAGTCAAACGCTGCTTTTCTCGTTTAATTTCACTCAAATCAATCGTTACTGCTTTTGGAATAAACTTAGGGGCAGATTTTTTAACTTGTTTTTCTGCCTCGTCCCAACGCACGACATTAGAAAACAACAAACCAATAAATACCGCAATATGCAAAATTACAGACATAGAAAATGCTACAGGGTGGCGTTGAGCAATTTTAGGCAGTCTGATGTTTTTGATAAAATTCATACTATTCTTCTGACTCAGTAATAATACCAATTTTACCAACACCGTTTTTTTGTAAGAACGACATCAACGCAATCACCGCACCATATGCCACTTCACGGTGCCCCCTGACAAACACCTGCATTGTTGGAAAAACTTGCATTCTGGCTTGTACTCTTGCGGCAACTGTCCCTGCTGATAAACGCTCCGCACCGCCACCGTCCATAGAATTGATAAAATATTCACCCTCACGATTAATGCTAATAATAGTCGGCTCTTGATCAACAAGATTGATTGCTTTTGCGTTGCCACTCGGCAAATCCACCTCAATACCTTGCTCGATAATCGGCGTCGTCATCATAAAAATCACCAACAATACCAACATCACATCAATATAGGGAACAATATTAATATGTGCGTCTATATCCGCTCTGGTGCGTTTTGGCAAGGTAATCATTGCTGTCTTTGAAACCCAACAAATATTTTTTCAACAAAAGCGTCGTATTTGTTGTGAATGTCTCCAATTTTAGATGACAAGCGATTATAAGCCATCGTTGCTGGAATGGCTGCAAATAAACCGAAAGCGGTGGCAATCAACGCCTCAGCAATACCGGGTGCAACCACGGCAATACTTGCCTGTTTGACCGACGCCAAGCCAATAAATGAATGCATAATGCCCCATACCGTGCCAAATAAACCGATATACGGGCTGGAAGACGCAATCATTGCCAAGATACTCAAATCCTTATCCAGGCTCTCAATTTCTTCATTGGCACTAGTGTTCATTAGACGATAAGCACGCTCAGAATTTGCTTGATTGTCGCTTAATTCGAAACGAGAAAACTCATCAAAACCCGATTTAAAAATGCGTGACATTGCTCCCTCAATTGAGATTTTAGCGTGTAACTCATCAAGGGTTTTGCTTGCTGAAAAAATTTGAGAGAAAGTTTTAATATCATTTTGAGAATCTATTAAAATTTTCTTTTTAGATAAGATAATCGTCCAAGAATACACACTCATTGCCACCAAAATCAACATTACTAATTGCACAACTAAATCAGCCCCAACAATCAAACCCAAAATACTAATACTATTATCCATTTTTTCTCCAAAATTATTCGCTAAACAAACCTTTTGCTGTATCAGGATTAATCAGCCCTAGATGTGCATAGGCTAAATTCGTCGCACTTCGCCCTCGTGGCGTACGCATAATAAAGCCTTGCTGAATTAAATAAGGCTCAACCATATCTTCCAAAGTGCCTCGTTCTTCGCCAATGGAAGTCGCCAGAGTATCCAGTCCTACTGGTCCACCACCGAATTTTTGTGTAATAGCAGATAAATAATCCTGTCTAATTGCTCCAAACCCAACTCATCCACTTTCAATGTCGTTAAAGCCTCTTCGGCAATAGTTTGATGCACAATACCCTCAGTTTTCACATCAGCAAAATCACGCACTCGACGCAATAAACGATTGGCAATCCTCGGTGTACCCCGCGAACGCTTAGCAATCTCCATCGCACCTTCTGCCTCTATTTGAATGTTCAAAATATCCGCCGAACGCAACACAATTTTCTGTAAATCCGGCTCTTCATAAAACAACAATCGTTGCACAATTCCAAACCTATCTCGCAACGGCGAAGTCAACATACCCGCCCTCGTCGTCGCCCCAATCAAGGTAAAAGGCGGTAAATCCAACTGCACAGAATGCGCTGCAACCCCCTCACCCACCATAATATCCAATTTAAAATCTTCCAACGCTGGGTATAAAATTTCCTCCACCACCGGATTAAGGCGATGAATCTCATCAATAAATAAAACATCGTAAGGATTCAGTTTAGTGAGTATTGCCGCCAAATCACCCGACCGCTCCAACACAGGCCCCGAAGTCTGCTTCATTCCTGCCCCCATATGATTAGCAATCACATTCGCCAAAGTCGTTTTCCCCAACCCTGGTGGACCATAAATCAAACAATGATCCAGCACATCATCGCGTTTTTTCGCCGCCTCAATAAACAACGCCATCTGCGATTTCACATCTTTTTGTCCAATATACTCAGTCAAAGAATCGGGACGCACTGAAGTCATCACGATTTCTTCGTGTTGCTGACTTTCTCCGCTGACTAAGGAATCTTCTTCTATCATATGCCGTTTATTTTAACCGATTAACCTCCCTTAACAGTAACTTGATTTTAATCGCTTTTGTTGTATTTTTAAAATGCACAATTTTTGGGTAAGTAACCTCATTAATCACTTGATATTTAGACACAGATACCTGCCAATTTTCAATATTCTCAAGATTGTGCTTAAAGACAAGTTGTTCTAATTTTTCTATAGGGAAAGTCCAACTCAATTCAGCCCTCATCCACTCTTGCAAAGTTTGCTCTGTTAGTTTGCCATCTACCAACAAACCTTGTGCAGTTTGTTTAACTTGCATTTGTCCAAACCCTAATGAACCTGTGAGTATTAATTGATGATATTCTCCTTGACGATTTAACACAAAATCTGCAGTTTCAGTATTGCCATCAACGCTGGCACTCAATCGCCCTTCCAGCATCCAAGATTTTGGAATATACTGAGAATAAACCCAATTTTCAGTGCGTTCTAACACGGTTGTACAGGCGGATAAAAAACTAAATAATAATAAAGAAGCGAGTGTTTTCATGAGTGTGCATTGTAATGGTAAATAATATGCTTAGGGTATAATTACGAATTTACTTTTTTTAGCTCTATTATCTTTTATTGCCCATGCCTCGCATTTCAATTCTAAGTATCAATCACCAGCTCGCACCCGTTGAAGTGCGTGAAAAAGTGGCGTTTGCACCAGAGGAACTGTCCAATTCTTTGGTAAAATTTAACAAAATTAACGGCATTCAAGCCTGTGCAATTTTATCCACTTGCAATCGCTCTGAGATTTATGCAATTGTTGAAAATGACAACGCAGAAGCACTACTTAGCGATTATCTTGCCGACACGCACAACATTAGCAGAACAGAACTCAGCCCTTATTTAGTCTATTTTGAAGGCGACGATGCATTACAACATATTTGTCATGTGGCAACGGGTTTGGACTCTTTAGTATTAGGCGAAGCACAAATTTTAGGGCAACTCAAAGACGCCTATCGATCAGCAAAATCAGCAGGCACGCTCAACAAACTGTTGGAAAAACTGTTTCAACATGCATTTTCAACCGCCAAAAAAGTCAGAACCGATACCGCAATCGGCTCATCCCCTGTATCAGTCGCCTACTGTGCAATAAAACTCAGCGAAAAGATTTTTTCCGATTTATCAGAGCAAACAGTGATGTTAATCGGTGCAGGGGAAATGATTGAATTGTGTGCCCAGCACCTAAATCAAAAAGGCATTAAAAAAATGATTGTTGCTAATAGAACGGTCAAAAATGCCAAGAAAATTGCTGATTTATACAACGCACATTCCATCAGTTTGAAGCAATTTTCATCGGTGGTTCATCAAGCAGATATTATCATTTCTTCCACTGCCGCTTCCGTGCCAATTATCGGCAAAGGATTGATTGAAAGCGCCCTCAAACTACGAAAACACAAGCCCATATTTATACTTGATATTGCCATTCCACGCGATATTGAGCCTGAAGTGGCACAACTTGACGATGTATTTTTATACACCGTTGATGATTTAAAACAAGTAGTGGACAGCAATATAAATAATCGGCAAAAAGAAAAAATACTAGCAGAAGAAATTGTTGTCATTCAAAACCAAAAATTTGAAAATTGGTTAATGCAACTACCCAACGAAAAAGCAATACAAACTTATCGTAAAAATGCCTATAAAATAAAAACCACTGCCGTTGAATCCGCACTCAAACAACTCAAAAAAGGTAACGATGCAAGCACAGTGATTCAACAATTAGCTGACCAACTTACTAATAAACTACTCCACACACCGTTTAATAATATCAAACAAGCAGATGCACAGCAACTCAAACATTGCCAAGGTTGCCTGCCTAAAAACAAATCATTATGAACGACTCTATCAAAGCCAAACTCGAACAACTCTCAATGCGACTAGAAGAAGTCGGCGCAATGCTCAGCGACCCTGCCATCTGTGGAGACCAAAATAAATTCCGTGAACTCTCCATCGAACACGCACAACTGACCCCCGTCAACCAACAATTTAGCGAATATTTAAACGCCGAAGAAAATATCGCAACTGCCGAATCAATGCTACTCGAAGACGACGACGAAATGCGTGCAATGGCAAAAGAAGAAATTGCCGACGGCAAAGAAACCCTAGCGCGACTCGACCTAGAGCTCAAAAAATCACTACTACCAAAAGACCCAAACGACGCACGCAATATCATCATTGAAATCCGTGCAGGCACCGGTGGCGATGAAGCCTCCCTCTTCTCAGGCGACTTATTCAAAATGTATGCTCGCTACGCTGAAAAACAAAAATGGCAACTAGAAATTATGAGTGCCAACAACGGCGAACACGGCGGCTACAAAGAAATCATCGCCCGCATCGGCGGCACCGATGTCTATTCAAAACTCAAATTTGAATCCGGCGCCCACCGCGTCCAACGCGTTCCAGAAACCGAATCACAAGGCCGTGTCCACACCTCCGCCTGCACCGTAGCCATTATGCCAGAAGTAGAAAATATCGAAGAAGTCAACATCAACATGAGCGATGTCCGCGTCGACACCTTCCGTGCCAGCGGCGCAGGCGGACAACATGTCAATAAAACCGACTCCGCCGTCCGTGTTACCCACCTCCCCACCGGCACCGTCGTCGAATGCCAAGACGGTCGCTCCCAACACAAAAACAAAGCCCAAGCAATGTCCGTCCTAGCCTCCCGCATCCTAGACGCCCAACAACAAGTCCAACAACAAACCCAAGCCTCAACCCGCAAACAACTCGTCGGCAGCGGCGACCGCTCCCAACGCATCCGCACCTACAACTACCCACAAGGCCGCATCACCGACCACCGCATCAACCTCACCCTCTACAAACTCGCTGAGGTCATGGAAGGCGATTTAGAATCTATTATTGAACCACTAATTGTTGAACAGCAAACCAACCAGTTAGGTGAATTAAACGACTCTTTGGGATAACCACATATTCTTTTTGACGGAGTCATAGTTTAATAGAGACCTTTGCATAAATAGGGATGATTAGCAAAATGACAGATTTTATTAAATTGGAAATTTTTTAAATCCACTCCTAGCAGGGCTAAGGGTGTTTTTAAAAAGTTTGTAATTTGATGAAAGATGGCGTTTTGATGATTATTCATATTTATGCAAAGGTCTCAATGAGACAATTAAAACTACAATCGTATCATTGGCTTAAGCGCTGGCTTTACTGGGAAGTATTTGTGAAAGGATAAATAATGCACCAAGTGCGATAACAATCGTTGGTCCAGTAGCAATGTCATAGTGGGTTGAGCCACTGAGTCCGATGATGACGGCAATGATTGAGATGACAATTGAGAGTAGTGTCATTTGCACAGGAGTGTTAGAGAAAACTCTGGCGATGGCAGGTGGGATGATGAGTAGCGAAGTGATAAGTAGCACGCCGACGATTTGCACGGAAACTGAGACGGTGAGTGCAATCATTAGCATAAATAGGAGTTGGTACATTACTTTATTTAAGCCGCTGGCAACACCTAAATCTTCACTTAATGTAAGTAATAATAGGCGTTGCCAAAAGGTGGTTAGTAGCGTGCCAACTAAGGCGAGAATGGCGTAAATCCAAATAAGATCCTGATTGGTGATGGATAAAATATCACCGAATAATAGGGAAAAATAATCGGTATTTACGCCACCTACTAGTGCCAAAATGACAACACCTAGTGATAAAGAAATGTGGGAAAAAATACCGAGAATAGCGTCATTAGATAAAAATTGTCGTTGCTGTAAAACCACAATCAGCAGAGCAAATACCACACCGACGATAATTAAGCCAAAATGTAGTCCTAAGCCGCTTGCCAAACCCAAAGATACGCCTAATAAAGCAGAATGTGAGATGGATTCTGAAAAATAGCTCATGCGTTTCCAAATCACAAAACAGCCGAGCGAACCAGTGATGATTGAAATGCCGACAGCGGCCAGAATAGCCCTAAAAATAAAATCTTCCATTATTGACAGTTTTTACAAAGTCCGTATAAATAAAGACAGTGGTCGGTGAGTTGGTATCCGTATTTTTCGGCAACATCGTGCTGGTGTTGCTCAATTATTTCGTCTGAAAACTCATCAATTTTGCCACATTTCACACACACTAAATGGTCGTGATGCTCAACATTGGACAATTCAAATACACTTTGCCCATTATCAAAATTGAGTTTATTAACCATACCTGCCTCCTCAAACTGCGTCAAAACACGGTAAACAGTCGCCATACCTACTTCTTCATTTTGAATAATTAAAGCACGATAAATATCCTCGGCACTCATATGGTGGTTTTCACTGGTTTCTAAAATCTCTAATATTTTTAATCTTGGTAGAGTAACCTTGAGTCCTGCACTTTTTAAATCGTCTGCGTCCATTTTTGGCTTCCTTAATGTAAAATCAATCTTTTTAATTGAATTATTTTAACCAAAAAATGAACAAAATAACATTAATTACTTTTTTATCTCTATTTTTGAGTGCTTGCTCCACTTCAAAATACATTCCTGATTTTTCACTGCCGAGCATACCATCATTCAAACCTTATAAAGCTGATGTTAATCAAGGCTCTGTCTTAAAGCGTTTCACTATCAATCAACTAAAAACAGGGATGACAAAACGCCAAGTGCAGGACACTATTGGTCAGCCCAGCGTGATTGACCCATTTCACAATAATCAATGGGATTATATTCATTACACCACACTAGGCTCGGGCGAGATCATTAACTACCGTTTAATTCTTACCTTTGCAGATGGTAAGCTGAGCAATATCAATACTAATGGCATCAGTTCTTTGCCAGAAATGACAAACCAAGAAAAGATGAAAGAGAAAGTGCGTCTTGCCAAGGAAAAATCTGGGGAGTAAGCCCCTCGCTCAATTGTGCCCTCGCTCACACTCAACAATATCAGTTGCCAAAGGGGTTACAATCTCTTATTTAGCGATGTTTCTTTAACGCTCAATTCGGGTGATATTTTGCGTATCACTGGCACGAATGGCAGTGGTAAAACTTCACTTTTAAAAATTCTTGCTGGGCTTAATGCGCAGGAACAAGGTACGATTCATTTGGATGCTGATGAGGTTAAATCAGAGGCATATCGTCGTGCTGTTTTTTATTTGGGGCATTTACCTGCTTTGAGTAGTGAACTTACTTGTATTGAAAATCTTAAATTTTTAACGGCACTCAATCAGTCAATTATGGCGGAAATTGCACTCATTAATGCGCTTGAAAAAGTGGGTTTATCAGGTTATGAGAATGAAATTTGTGCCAAACTCTCAGCAGGGCAAAAACGCCGTGTTGCTTTGGCAAGTTTGGTGCTTTCTGAGGCAAAAGTTTGGTTATTGGACGAGCCCTTTACCGCACTTGATCCGCAGGGGGTAAAAATGGTGGAAAGTTGTATTGAGGCACATTGTGAGCAAGGTGGGATATGTTTATTCACCACACACCAAGATTCTACTTTGAAAAATCAGAAGGTATTTTCATTATGAACATTTACCTGCAAACACTCATGCGTGATATTCGTTCTGCCTTGCGTAATTTGTCAAGCGTGATGAATCCATTGCTATTTTTTATCATTTCTATTTCACTGTTTCCGTTGGCAATTAGCCCTGAATCTGCTACCTTGTCGCAAATCGCTGCAGGCATTATCTGGGTGGCAAGTATGTTAGCGGTGTTGTTATCACTCAATACTTTGTTTCACGATGATTTTGATAATGGCGTTTTGGAGCAAATGGTGATTTCTCATCACTCATTACCATTACTGATTTTGTCAAAAATTGTTGCACACTGGCTGTTGACAGGTGTGCCGATTATTTTGCTTTCTCCGTTACTCGGCACGCTGTTATTTCTTGATAGTGAAAGTGTTAAAGTGTTGATGTTAACGCTGTTGATTGCCACACCGAGTTTGAGTTTGATTGGTGCGATGGGTGCGTCGCTGATTGTGAGTATCAAAAATTCGGGGATGTTGTTGTCTTTATTAATATTGCCTTTATATATCCCGATTTTGATTTTTGCCTCATCTGCCGTTTCACAAGCACAGGCGGGGTTAGAAATTGATGCCCAGTTGTATTTTTTGAGTGCAATTTTAGTAATGAGTCTAATGGTTGCACCGTTTATTAGTGCCTTGTCTTTAAAAATTAGTCTGGAATGAAAATTCGTATATAATAGGCACACGCTGATTTGTCCCGATTGCTAGCGTTGTTACATTCATAAAGTAACCAAAACAAGCTAAAGCAGGATTTCTTCTAAAGAAACCCACGCTTTATGGGTTTTACATTTTACAAAGTCGTAAAAAGGCTTTTTTTTAGGAGAATACAATGATTTTTACCTCTGAGTCCGTTTCCGCTGGACACCCCGATAAAGTTTGCGACCAAATTTCTGACGCAATACTCGATGCCATTTTGACACAAGATAAAAACGCACGCGTTGCTTGCGAAACCCTGGTTAAAGACAATGATGTCGTTTTAGCAGGTGAGATAACCACGCACGCCAATGTTGATTACGACAAAATCGTACGCGATACTATCAATGCCATTGGCTACACCAAAGACGAATACGGTTTTACAGGTGATGGTTGTAAAATCACCAACTTATTGGGTCAACAATCACCAGAAATTGCACAAGGTGTGGATGAATTTGCAAATCACGAACAAGGTGCTGGCGACCAAGGCTTGATGTTTGGTTATGCCTGTAATGCCACAGAAGTTTTGATGCCTGCACCTATTTTATATGCACACCGTTTAGTGGCACGCCAAGCAGAACTAATGCTTGATGGCACATTGCCATGGTTGCGTCCCGATGCAAAATCACAAGTTTCTTGTATTTATGACAAGGGCAAAATCGTTGGTATTGATGCGGTGGTTTTATCCACCCAACACGATGAAAACATTGCTCAAAAAGAGTTGATAGAAGCTGTTCGTGAAGAAATTATCAAACCAATCTTACCCAGTAAATGGTTGAACGACAACACAAAATATCATATCAACCCAACAGGGGCTTTCGTTATCGGCGGCCCTGTGGGTGATGCGGGATTAACGGGGCGTAAAATTATCGTTGATACTTACGGTGGCATGGCACGACATGGTGGCGGTGCATTTTCAGGCAAAGACCCTTCAAAAGTAGATAGAAGTGCCGCCTATGCCACGCGTTATGTGGCAAAAAATATCGTGGCAGCGGGTTTGGCAGACCGTTGTGAAATCCAAGTGTCTTATGCGATTGGCGTGGCAGAACCGACTTCAATCAGTGTGGAGACTTTTGGCACGGGTAAAGATTGCAGATGCAGCCATTGAAGCATTGGTTGCGAGCATTTTGACTTACGCCCCAAAGGGTTAATTGCAATGCTTGATTTGAAACGCCCTATTTATCAACAAACCGCCAGTTACGGGCATTTTGGTCGCACCGAAGCGGCGATTAGTTGGGAAAAAACGGATCGTGCACATCTATTAGAGACCTTTGCATAAATATGAATAATCATCAAAACGCCATCTTTCATCAAATTACAAACTTTTTAAAAACACCCTTAGGCCTGCTAGGAGTGGATTTAAAAAATTTCCAATTTAATAAAATCTGTCATTTTGCTAATCATCCCTATTTATGCAAAGGTCTCATTAAAATAAAATAAAATAACTATGCCAAGAAGCGTTGCAGTGGATTTTCCATTAGGCTTGGCAACAAAAACTACGCTTATTTTTACTTTTAAATTGGAGAATAAAATGAGTAACACCACAGTAGAAAATAATGACTATAAAGTAGCCGATATGGCTTTGGCTGATTTCGGTCGCAAAGAAATTGAATTGGCAGAAAAGGAAATGCCTGCGTTAATGGCATTAAGAAGCAAATACAGCAGCGAAAAGCCTTTACAAGACGCAAGAATTTTGGGTTGCATTCATATGACCATTCAAACCGCCGTATTAATGGAAACCTTGGTTGATTTAGGGGCAGAAGTTCGCTGGTCATCTTGCAATATCTTCTCAACCCAAGACCACGCTGCAGCGGCAATGGTGCAGGCAGATATTCCAACTTTTGCCTGGAAAGGTGAAACCGAAGAAGAATTTCTATGGTGTATTGAGCAAACCATTCTTGTTGATGGCAAACCGTGGAATGCCAATATGGTCTTAGATGATGGCGGTGATTTGACACAAATGTTACACGAAAAATACCCTGAAATGCTGCAAGACATTCACGGCATCAGCGAAGAAACCACGACAGGTGTGCATCGTTTAATTGAAATGATGGGAAAAAATGAATTGAAAGTACCTGCCATCAATGTCAATGATTCAGTAACCAAATCAAAAAATGACAACAAATACGGTTGTCGCCATTCCCTCAACGATGCCATTAAACGCGGCACCGATATGCTAATGGCAGGTAAAAAAGCACTGGTTATCGGCTATGGTGATGTCGGTAAAGGATCGGCACAAAGCCTCAGACAAGAAGGAATGATTGTTAAAATCAGCGAAATCGACCCAATCTGTGCCATGCAAGCCTGTATGGATGGCTTTGAAATTGTTCCCCTTACAAACAAGGCAATAACACCGGAAAAGCCGATGATATTAACAAGCGATTATTAGCCACAACCGACTTAATCGTAACCACCACAGGTAATTTTAATGTTTGTGATGCGGCAATGTTACAAACCGTTAAACAAGGGGCAGTGGTCTGCAACATCGGTCATTTTGACAACGAAATCGACACCCAGTTTATGCGTGATAATTGGCAATGGGACGAAGTCAAGCCCCAAGTTCACCGCATTAATAGAGGCACTGATAAAGACGATTATATTGTCCTATTATCAGAGGGTCGTTTGGTGAATTTAGGTAATGCTACTGGGCATCCAAGCCGCATTATGGATGGCTCATTCGCCAATCAAGTATTGGCACAAATGTATTTATTTGACAAAAAATTCGCTGACAATGGTGGTAATATTTATGTTGAAGTCTTACCTAAGAAACTCGACGAAGAAGTCGCTGCCGATATGGTCGCAGGTTTCGGTGGTGTCATTACAAAATTGACTGACGCACAGGCTGATTATATCAATGTGCCGAATCAAGGTCCATTTAAGGCTGAAAACTACAAATATTAAGAGACCTTTGCATAAATAGGGATGATTAGCAAAATGACAGATTTTATTAAATTGGAAATTTTTTAAATCCACTCCTAGCAGGGCTAAGGGTGTTTTTAAAAAGTTTGTAATTTGATGAAAGATGGCGTTTTGATGATTATTCATATTTATGCAGAGGTCTCATTAAATAAAAACAAAGGGAATTTGGTAGATTAAAAATTATAAATGCTTTAGTAGCGGGATTATTAAGTTTGAATAAAATTTCTACAAGCATGGATAAAAGTTCTACAGCCATGGGAAAATAGCAACAAAGGTGTTAAAAATAACACCAAAGGCGCTATTTTTAGTATAACTGGAGACCTTTGCAGGAAATGAGTGGGGGATTGAGTTTTGGTTGGTGTAATTAAAGTCGATAAGATTGACCGATTAAACAATGACTGTGGCAATTTTTGGTAAAATCTATGGAATTTTTTCTTAGAATTTAATTATGTCATTACATGATTTAGATGCAACTGCATCGTTTCAAAACTTAATCTTAAAACTACAATCTTTTTGGGCGTCTAAAGGATGCACTTTATTACAACCTTTTGATATGGAAATGGGGGCGGGGACTTTTCATCCGGCGACTTTTTTGCGTGCGATTGGTCCTGAACCATGGAAGGCGGCGTATGTGCAGCCGTCTCGTCGCCCGACTGATGGGCGTTATGGTGAGAACCCGAATCGTTTGCAACATTATTATCAATTTCAAGTGGTTTTAAAGCCATCGCCGAAGGATATTCAGGATTTGTATTTGGAATCTTTGGTGGCAATTGGCATTGATTTGACCCAGCATGATGTGCGTTTTGTGGAAGATAACTGGGAATCACCGACGCTGGGTGCGTGGGGTTTGGGCTGGGAAATTTGGCTAAATGGAATGGAAGTTTCTCAGTTTACCTACTTTCAACAAATCGGCGGATTGCCTTGCTCACCTGTGTCAGGCGAACTCACTTATGGGCTTGAACGCTTGGCGATGTATTTGCAGGGTGTGGATTCGGTATATGATTTGGTGTGGGTTGAAGGGGTGAGTTATGGCGATGTATTCCATCAAAATGAGGTTGAGCAATCCAAATATAATTTTGAAATTGCCGATACTGCTGTGTTGTTTAAGCAATTTGATGAAGCCGAAGCGATGAATGAAAAGTTAATTGAAGAAGCACTGCCCTACCCCGCCTATGAGCAAGTAATGAAAGCATCGCACTTATTTAATTTGCTGGATGCTCGGCATGCAATCAGCGTTACTGACAGAGCGCGTTTTATCCGTCGTGTGCGGGCAATGAGTCAGAAAGTTGCCAAAACTTATTATGATTCTCGTGAAGCACTTGGGTTTCCGATGCTAAAGTAATGCAACTTTTTTCCAAAATTTATCAAAAAGCCTTGGACTGGGCACAGAGTAAATATGCTGTTTATTGGCTGTCATCAATTAGTTTTGTTGAGTCTTTTATTCTGCCTTACCCACCGCCCGATATTTTGCTTGCACCGATGGCACTCAAAAAGCCACAAAAAGCTTATCAATTTGCATTAATTTGCACGGTTTTTTCAGTTTTGGGCGGGATGATTGGTTATTATTTGGGTGCATTTTTGTTAGATGTCCTCACCCCGCTACTCGTCAAACTGCACTATATAGACAAAATTGATACCACTCAATTGTGGTTTAAAGAATATGGTATTTGGGTTATTGCCATCGCTGGATTTTCGCCCATACCCTATAAAATATTCACCATCAGTGCGGGTATTGTCAATATGGCATTTTTGCCTTTTGTGCTGATGTCATTATTGGCACGGGGGGCGCGATTTTTCTTAATTGCCTTTTTCGTTAGGAAATTGGGTGATGCCTGTGATATTTGGCTGAAAAAATACATTGACCGTTTGGGTTATGCTTTAATTGTTGTTATTGGATTGGGAATTTGGTATGTTAAAACGCATTAAATTATTGCTTGTTATTTTCATTTCAACGACGCTTATCGGTTGTTTTTTTGACACCACACCCAAAAAGCGGGTAATTATCATTGATAAATCCACAGGCAAAGAAAACATTCCGCTATTGCGTTTTTCTGAGTATGCCGAGCCCAAAAAAACTGTTACTAAAGTTAAAGCACCTGTCAAAAAAATTAGAAACAAGCAATTAAAAGAAAAAATAATCATTGCCAAAAAAGCCAACATGCTCCCTGTTACTGGCAAAATCATCAAAACCTTTTCTAAAAAACACCAAGGCATTACCATCAGCACTCGTGCAGGGCAAGCTGTCCGTGCTATTCGCAAAGGTGTGGTGGTTTATAGTGGTAATAAAATGAAAAGCCATGGCAAAATGATTATCATTAAACACTCACTTGGTTTTTACAGTTCTTACACTCACAATCAAATGTTAAAAGTACAAAATGGCGATAAAATTAAAAAGGGGCAAATCATCGCCTTGACTGGCAAAGATAACTTTTACTTTGAAATGAAGAAATTTGAAACTCCTATTGACCCCCTTAAATATTTGAAATAACGGATAATACACTTATGTTTGATTTTTTAAAAAATATAACACTCTACCAATCTGCTGGCATTTTAGTTGTGGTGGCCACGGTAGCACATATTGTCTTGGGTGTAACTTTAAAAGGAGTTGCCCGGCAGGCGGGGAAGACTAAGAACCGATTGGATGACCATTTAATTAAGGCGGTATCCTTGCCGCTTAAATCTTTGATTTGGTTTGGATTGATATTTTTTTCTATCAATCTTTTCAAAGGTGAAATTGGATTTTTGACAAAGGTAATTACCTATATTGACATCGTGCCTATCTTTATTTTGACTTGGGCAATAATTCGGATAATGTCTGGGGTTGAAAATTATTTGATTGAGAAGAAATCAAATATTAATAATGATTCGGTGCGTTTGATAGTGCGTTTAACCAAACTTTTGATTATTATTTCCATTGCACTGGGTATTGCCCAAGAACTGGGTTTTTCAGTATCTGGATTGCTTACTTTTGGTGGTGTTGGTGGTATCGTTATCGGTTTTGCTGCCAAAGATATGTTATCCAATATTTTTGGTGGTTTGATGTTGCAAATGGATCGACCTTTTTCAACAGGGGATTGGATTCGGTCTAGTCAGTTTGAGGGCACAGTTGAAAAAATCGGCTGGCGAATGACGCGTATTCGCACTTTTAGCAAAAATCCGATTTACATTCCCAATTCTATTTTTACCTCCATCCCCATTGAAACCCCGTCACGAATGACCAATCGCCGTATCAAAGAAGTGATTGGCATTCGTTATGATGATATTGCACAAATACCTATAATTGTTGATGAAGTAGAAATGCTACTTAAAAAACACAAGGAGATTGACCAAAATGAGCCGTTGCGTGTGTATTTTAACTACTTTAACGCTTCCTCATTAGATTTTAATGTGTATGCCTTTACCAAAACCACAGATAAAAATGAATATCAACGAGTAAAACAAAAAATATTACTACAAATTGCAGGCGTTATTGCCAAGCACAAAGCCGAAATCGCCTACCCTACTCAAACGCTGAATATTCAGAAATAACTTACACCCCTTTAAATGAGCAAACTTTTCATCAAAACTTTCGGCTGTCAAATGAATGAATACGATTCTAACAAGATGTCGGATGTGTTAAAGCATTCTCATGGTTTAGCGTTGACGGACAATGAGAAAGAGGCGGATGTGTTGCTTATTAATACTTGCTCTATCCGTGAGAAGGCACAGGAAAAACTGTTTCATCAGCTAGGTCGCTGGCGTAAACTCAAAGACAAAAACCCAAATTTAGTGATTGGCGTTGGTGGCTGTGTGGCTTCGCAAGAAGGAGAATTAATTCTCAAACGCGCCCCTTTCGTAGATATGATTTTTGGTCCACAAACCTTACACCGACTGCCCACGATGCTCAATGACATCTTAGGTGATAAGTCGGTGAGTATCGATGTTTCATTCCCAGAAATTGAAAAATTTGACCATCTGCCTGAGCCAGAAACAACGGGTGTTACTGCCTTTGTTTCCATTATGGAAGGTTGCTCCAAATATTGCACTTTTTGCGTCGTGCCTTACACTCGTGGCGAAGAGGTTTCTCGCCCATTCAACGATGTCATCAGCGAAGTGCAAATATTGGCACATCAAGGCGTGCGAGAAGTGAATTTATTAGGGCAAAATGTCAATGCCTATCAGGGAGAGATGGATGGTGGCGAGATGGCTGATTTGGCATTATTGATTACCATTGTGGCACAAATTGACGGCATTGATAGAATTCGTTACACCACTTCACACCCCGTTGAATTTAGCGACAGTTTAATTCAAGCCTACGCCGAAGTACCTGAATTGGTATCGCATTTGCACCTGCCTATTCAAAGTGGATCTGACAAAATTCTAACTTTGATGAAACGCGGACACACAGCACTCGAATATAAATCTAAAATCAAAAAACTGCGTGAAATTCGCCCCGATATTTCCATTTCTTCCGACTTTATTATTGGCTTTCCCGGTGAAGATGAGCAAGATTTTGCCAATACAATGGCGTTAATTGAGCAAGTAACTTTTGACAAATCCTTTAGTTTTATTTACTCCGCCCGCCCTGGAACACCTGCCGCCAACTATCCTGACGATGTTACACTGGAAGTCAAAAAACAACGCCTTGCCACACTACAAAAAGTTATTGATAAATCTACCGAAGTGATTTCCAAATCAATGATTGGTAGCGTGCAAAAAGTCTTAGTAGAAAATAAAGCCAAAAAAGATGACAATATGTTCGGACGCACTGAAAATATGCGTAACACGCATTTCAAAGGCGATGAACTCTTAGTCGGGAAAATTGTCGATGTCAAAATCACCAACGCACGAGGTAACTCACTGATGGGGGAATTAGTTTGCTAATTGCTTACTAAATGGGAGGATTATTTCCCAAGTTTCATTACCTTTTTTAACAAAAAGATGAGTAATCCAACTCTGTTTTGATAGCGAACATATTGCTAAAAAAGCACTGCCCGAAAAACTGTTTTCAGTTTGTTTATATAAGCGATATTGTGGCGTGGTGGTGTCAATTTCAATCGCCTCAAAAGCAACGCTTAATTCATCAAATTTATCGCCTTTTACCTCAACAGAAACAGTTAATTTCTCAGTGCTGGGAATGCCTCTTGGTAAAATGTTAACTTCAATAGAATTGTGTTTATCCAGTATTACTTGGCAGCTGGTTTTTTCTATTTGACACTCATCAGCTTGAATATAATAATCGATATTCTGGGCATTCCAATTAACAACTGAATAACCTAATAAGACAATAAATATCATCAGGATTGCCCCGATAATAATAATGGGTCTGTGCTCCATTAAAAATGCTCCATTATCAGTTTAATATCTTGCATCATTTCTTTTGGTTTGTGTGGTGATGGAAATCCTGCAAAAATTTGCCCCTCAGGATTAAGCAAATAAATCCAAGCAGTATGGTTAATAATATAACCCTCTTTTAATGCATTTTCAGGTAATTTTTCACTGGCTTTGAGGATGGTTTGTTTGCCATTTTCAGCCACAATAACGCGTTCATAATAGGCACCAAAAGGCTTGATAAGTCTATCAATTTGTGCCTGCTCACCAGAAACACCGATAAAGTCTTTATCAAAATAGGAAATATAGGTTTTCAATACTTCGGGTGTATCTCTTAATGGGTCAAAAGTAATTGCTACCACCTTTGGCATTTTTGCTGTTTTGTCTTCCTCCATCAAGCGTTTCAATGACGCCATATCCATTAATTCAGTAGGGCAGATATCAGGACAATGGGTGTAAATAAATAATACTAAACTCCAATCGCCTTTTAAATGCTCATTATTAAACGCTTGGTTATCGTAGTCTAACAAAGAAAATTTGGGTAACTCCTTATCTGGATTATAAATAATATGAGAGACTTTGAGTTGTTGTGACAAAATCGCCCGATAATCTTTGTCCACATTAACCAAATAAAATGATACAACAGCCAATGCAACGACGCCAATACCGCTGAGTAATTTATAATTCATTTTAGTGCATGAGATGATTTTTCATCATCCCGCCCTTTTTAACCAAAGCCTCAACAACCTGAGTAGTGCCATTATCAAATTTAAGGCTTATTATTACCTTTTCTCCCATGCGTGGCACACGCTTTGGACCAATCAACATTACATGCCAACTACCTGGCTTTAAATGCAATATTCCCTGTGCTGGAATAGGCATAAAATCCTGTTTCACCATTTTCATCATACCGCTATGTGCTATCGTCCTATGTAATTCAATACGCTTATAACCGCTGGTATTGACGGATAATAATTTAATATCTTTATTGCTATTGTTATTGATTTGCATAAAAAGACCTAATGCAGGTGCGTTAGGTGGCGCTGAACGAATCCATGGATCGTTTATTACAATGTTAGTGGCAGTATGCTTTGCATTATGATGTTCCATTGCAAAAGTGTTATTGAATATTGTTAGCACAGCAAGTGCCAATGTTAGTTTTTTTATTTGATTAAACATAATGTTTCCTTATTTAAGAATTAAAGTTGTTACTGTTAAGCACCTTTGTATTTACGCCAATCAGTACAAATACAAAGGTTTAATTACGATATTAACTCAAAATAAAGGGTGGTGCACGAATTGCCAAAAATCTAAATAGCGTTTTTGACTGAATATTGTTTTGGATAGTTGTAAAAGTATAAATATGCTCATTTAAAAAATTAAGCGCATAACTTGTATCAAAATTTACAGCATCTAATGCACTGATATTTAGCAAGCAATAAGCACATTCCAAAGTAGTAGAATTCGTATCTCGCTTCTCATCTAAATCAACCCAAATCTGCTTATAACCCTGTATTGTGCAAACTGTAAAAGATCTACCACTTTGTTTTTCTTCAAAAGTTAAGGCGAAAACTGTCGGCACAAATACCTGAAACAGCATAGCCAATATCACTATGTGAATAGCGTTTACTTTATTTTTATTGGTGTGCTTCATCCTGTTAATTTTACTCTTTAATTTAAGACCTTTATGAGACCTTTGCATAAATAGGGATGATTAGCAAAATGACAGATTTTATTAAATTGGAAATTTTTTAAATCCACTCCTAGCAGGGCTAAGGGTGTTTTTAAAAAGTTTGTAATTTGATGAAAGATGGCGTTTTGATGATTATTCATATTTATGCAAAGGTCTCTTTATGTATAAAATAGCCACTATGAATCTCACACTTGATATAAACAACAGCGAACAACTTTCTAGCATTTGTGGCTCGTTTGACCGACATTTAGAAACGATTGCCAAAAGCTTAGATGTGCAGATAAATAACATAGGTGAAGACTTTACTTTGCAGGGCGATAACCAACATATTGCCGCTCGAGTATTGCAGGATTTATTGGCACTTAGCGATAGCAAAAGTATCGAAATTCATGATGTGGAAATGGCAATTAAAATGTATTCTCGCCAAGATTTACCAGAAAAAGTGGTAAATATCAAAACCAAACGCAAGTTTATTCATATTAGAAGTAAAAACCAACAAAAATATGTCCTAGATATTAAAAACAAAGATTGTATTTTTGGTATTGGCCCTGCTGGGACAGGCAAAACTTATCTGGCAGTAGCTCGTGCAGTTGAGGCTTTAGAAAGTTCTGAGGTGCGTCGTCTTATTTTAGTTCGCCCTGCAGTTGAAGCGGGTGAAAAATTGGGCTTTTTACCTGGTGATATGACCGAAAAAGTTGACCCTTATTTACGCCCAATTTACGATGCTTTATATGAGATGTTAGGCTTTGATAAAGTCGAAAAACTGTTAGAAAAAAATATCATTGAAGTTGCTCCCCGCCTTTATGCGAGGTCGTACACTGAATGAGGCTTTTATCATTTTGGACGAAGCACAAAACACCACCATTCCACAAATGAAAATGTTTTTAACGCGTTTGGGTTTTGGTTCAAAAATGGTGATTACAGGTGATATTACTCAAATTGATTTAGCCAATCCAAAGCAATCTGGTTTAATTCACGCTGCTAAAGTGTTGGCAGATGAAAAGAAAATTTCTTTCTGCCATTTTGAAACCAAAGATGTGGTGCGTCATAATCTTGTGCAACGCATTGTATCTGCCTACGACAAATTTGAATAAATGGGTTACATTTAAATTATTTTTTTTGATATAATATAACCACGCTAAATGACTAGAAGTATCTTCAGTCTAATTCACTCCAAAGGAGAATTTAGCCTCTAAGCGGTTATTATTAATTTTAAAATGCCTGGTTTTGATTCTATCAAAACTGGGCATTTTAAAAAATGCCAACTAATTTATAATGCAAAAAAAATCATTTCAAGAAACATTCAACCTTTACTTTCATGGTAAATATTCTTTTGAGGATTTTATTAACACCCCTATCAAAGACAATATCACTCAACATCAATTTGATCAAAGAACGGTATTATCAGCCAATAAAAAGCTGACAGAATTTCATAAATTTATCAATGTTTTTATTGTAAATAAGTTGACATATGATGATTCTATATGTTTTTCATACGCAAAAAATACAACCATACGCCACTGTATTGAGCCACATAAAAACAATAAACATTTTCTTTCTACCGATATTTCTAACTTTTTTGCGAGCATTCAAAGCGTTGATGTAATAAACACAATACAACATAATATTGACGAAGGGAATATAGGTATAGCAGATATAGATCAATACAAAGACAGCATTATAAAATTAATTACATTTGAAGGTGCTTTGCCCATTGGATTTTCAACTTCAGGCAGGTTGAGTAATGCCATATTATTTGAATTTGATAAAGTCATATTAACCGAATGTCAATCAAAAAATATAACTTATAGTCGGTATGCTGATGATTTAATATTTTCAAGTAACAATAAAAATATAGTGCAAGTAAAGCCAATTGTTGAAACTGCTTTATCCAATATATTTGACGAAAGATTGAAAATTAATGATAAAAAAACAAAAACTTATTCTAAAAAATCTAAAATTAAAATACTGGGATTAATCATTACACCTAATGGTGATATTACTATTGACAAAAAAATAAAATCTGACATTCAGATAGCAATGCACTTTTATGCAAACGATACCAATAAATTCGATTCTTTTTTAAGAAAAAGATTTGATGGAAACATCCAAAAAATATTTGGCATTGTTGGCTATATCAATTCGGTGAATAAAGACTTTTTAAATAAATTAAGGAAAAAATACGGCAACTATATAGTTGATAGTTTTCTAAGGAAAAGCGCCAAATGAACTATTTTAAAATTGAAATTGACCACCTACAAAGCATCAAACACCTGGAATTAGAGGTAAAAGATTTAAATTCTGGAAAATTAATGTGTATTGTTGGAAAAAATGGTGTGGGTAAGACCACATTTATAAAATCAATTGCCAGCCTGCTAAGGGCAGACATTTTTAAAGAAACCTCATCCCCTTATATATTTAATAAGAACAGTAAAATTACATACCACATAGACAGTGATTGCTATACCCACACTTACAATGAAAAATTCAAAACAATAGACAGTAAAGATGTTGTTGCAGACACTATAAAAAACAAGATTATTGGAGAATTACCACTGCCTCACGGAGAAAGATTTAAGTTTTTCCAAGCAATCTCAGATTTAGACAAAGAAATTAGACAAAAATACATTGCAGAAGACTATAAAACACCAGAGAAACTAATTACTTGGTATAAGAATATATACACTTCAGATAAATTCGATGAGTTAAAAGAAGTTACTATTAACAAGAAACAATACTACTTTTTACCCCAAGAAGACAACCGATATATTAGGGAGGATTATTTTAGTTCTGGAGAATATTTTATATTAAGTATTTATCGTCTTATTCAACAGCAAAAAAAACTCATTGTTATAGATGAACTAGATATATCCTTAGATGCCAGTGCACAAGTTCATTTACTGAAAGAATTAAGAGATTTTTGTAAAAATCAGTCTGTTACTCTAATTTTTACCACACATTCTTTAGCCATTATGAAAATGCTAGAAAATGATGAATTGTTCTATTTAGAAAACACCCATGGGCAATGCGAAATTACTGAACAGTCTTATAATTATATTAAGGGTATTCTTTATCAATTTGAAGGCTGGGACAAATACATTCTAACAGAGGATAAGGTCTTACTAAATTTTATAGAGTGGCAACTACAATTAGAAAGCAACAAATTAAGGAAAAAACATATAACAATTCCAATAGGTACCGCTGGTAGTGTTATTGCATTAATGAGAAAAAATAATGGTGAAGAGTTTTTCTCTATAGGAAAAAATGTTATTTCTGTTCTCGATGGAGATCAAAAAGACGACAAACGCTACAAAGATGAACCTAATATTCTGTTTTTACCTTTTGAGAGCATAGAAAAGAAATTAGTAGAACTTTATGATAACGATAGTAATAATGATTTTTTCAAAGGTAATAAGGTTGATAATAAAGTTAAAAGAAGAAATAAGAAATTCTTTGACATGATGGAAAGAATATACCCTCAAAATGAAATTTTTCAATTTATAACCAAAAGCGACAAGTTGAAAGTTGAAGAATTCAAATGTGCTTTACAAAAATTTATCAACCAATGAAAATAATAATCGGACTATCAGGCGGGTTGATTCTTCTGTAGCAGCCTTATTACTATTAGAACAAGGCTTTGAAGTAGAAGCTTTGTTTATGAAAAATTGGGAAGAAGATGACACAGATAGTCATTGCACGGCAGAGCAAGATTTATCAGATGCACAAAAGTGGCGGATAAACTGGGTATTAAATTACATACGGTTAATTTTTCAGCTGATTATTGGGAGGATGTTTTTGAGCATTTTCTCACTGAGCACAGAAAAGGTCGCACGCCAAATCCTGATGTTTTGTGCAATCAAAAAATTAAGTTTAAAGCATTTTTGGACTTTGCATTGGACTTAGGAGCAGATAAAATTGCCACAGGGCATTATGCTAGAATTAGAGAAGAAGCAGGTTTATTTCAACTTAAAACTGGGCTGGATAACAACAAAGACCAAAGTTATTTTTTGCATCTTCTCAATCAATATCAACTTTCTAAAAGCCTATTTCCTTTGGGGGAAATTAATAAAGATACGGTGCGAAAAATTGCTACAGAAAATGACTTCTTACTGCCAATAAAAAAGATTCCACAGGTATTTGTTTTATTGGTGAGCGTCCTTTTTCAGAATTTTTACAAACTTATCTACCCAAACAACAAGGTGATATTGTCAGTGAAAATGGGCAATTTATCAAGCATCATCAAGGCTTGGCTTTTTATACCATCGGGCAACGCAAAGGTTTGGAAATTGGTGGCGGGTTTGGGGAGTCGGGTGAGCCGTGGTTCGTAGCAGACAAACGCTTAGAAAGTAATGAGTTATTGGTGGTACAAGGCGACAGCCCTCTACTTTATCACACATCACTGAACGCATCCAATCCACATTGGATTGCAACTAAGCCAAAATTTCCATTAAAATGTAAGGCTAAAATACGCTATCGGCAAGCATCACAAAACTGCACAATTGATATTGAAAATAATGCAATAAAAGTTACTTTTAAACAACCACAACGCGCCATTACTCCTGGGCAATCCATTGTTTTTTACACTGACGATGTATGCTTAGGTGGTGCGATTATAGAAAATAGGCAATAAAATATGGATAAATATGAACAGCGCACGATGGCACTCGCCTCCCTACTGCAAACAGCAACTTTGGTGGACCAACTGGCTTCTACAGGTGCATGTGATAGTAAAAATAGCAATGCAAGTCTAAAAAGTATTATTAGCAATAGTACCGATATTGAACAAGTATTTACTTCACCAAGAGACCTTGCGACTGGTTTAACCTCACTCAAAAAAGCATTAAATGCCAAAACCAAAGACATTCAAAATATTATTTTTTATTCTTTGGCTCTCATTAATCTTGAAAAAAAGCTAATGAAAAACCAAAAATTATTATCCAAAATATCAAGTGAAATTGAGCAAATAAAAAACCAAGAATTCTTTGAAATTTCTCATGCAAATACATTGGCACGACTTGCTGAATTGTATAAAACCACTTTGGGCGAACTAAATCCAACCATTATGGTAAATGGTGAAGAGATACATTTGTCTAATCAACGCACCGCCAATCACATCAGAGCGCTACTATTGGCAGGCATTCGTGCAGTTTCTTTGTGGAAATCTCAAGGGTGGTCGTACTTGGCAATTATTGCTAAATAAGAAAAAGACACTTAAATTAGTAAATACTATGGACTTTTAAAGCATAACTCTCTATAATTACGCCTTTCTATTATTTTACAATATTTTATACGATGGCTAATTCAGCAGGTTCAAAAAAACGCGCAAGACAAGCAGTTAAACGCAATAAACACAATTCTCAAATCCGTGCAAGAGTTCGTACTTTCATTAAAAAGGTGGCTTATGCTTTAGATGATGGTAACAAAAAAGACGCACAGAGTGGTTATGCCAAGATGCAGAAAGAGATCGACCAAGCGGTTAGCAAGGGTTTGATGAATAAGAATCAGGCAGCTAGAAAAAAATCTCGTCTTAACGCACAAATTAAAGCACTGTAATTAAGTAGCATTGCTTATATAATAAAGCCCTCATTTGAGGGCTTTTTTTATGATTGGCGAAGAAGATAAACAATTATTCAGAGATACGGTTGATGCTGTTGCACCGATGGATAAAGACGGTGGTACCCGCATGCCTACAAATGCTGAAAGAAAACCACCCTTTATTGCATTTAGTCATGTAATTAATGGCACAATTGCAGGAAATAAAATTGTGCATTATGCAAAAAGTGGAATTTCAGAAAAGCAAATGAATATTATGAAGCATGGACATATTGACAGTGTGGCAGAGATAGATTTGCATGGTTATACAGTAGAAGAGGCTTGTGAGGCGTTGCCAGATTTTATTTATCGACATCAATTTGAGCGTTATGTACGCATCGTTCACGGTAAGGGGTATCGTTCTAGGAATGGAATGAGTATCTTAAAAACGCAAGTGGTTAATTTTCTCAGTCAACATCCGCAAGTTTTGGCATTTCATTCTTGTCCGCCAAAAGACGGGGGTGCAGGTGCGGTGTTTGCATTACTTAAAAAAATAGACGGTTGATATTATGAAAAGTTCTTTGGCAATTTCCCAGGTTGATTTCAATATTGATGAAATTTATTCAATTTCTGATTTTTTGTCGCTGTGTAAATCTACCATTGAAAACAATGTGCCGACTTGTTGGCTTAAAGGTGAGATTTCGAATTTATCCCGCCCTGCGTCGGGACATTGGTATTTTTCTTTAAAAGATGAACGAGGACAGGTGCGTTGTGCATTGTTTCGTTTGAGTCAACGCAATATTCAGTTTAATCCAGAAAATGGGATGGCGGTGTTGGTTCAAGCGGTGCCAACACTGTATGAGCAACGAGGCGATTTTCAATTGATTGTGCGTCATATTGAGCCTGTGGGTGTGGGTAATTTGCAGGCTGCGTTTGAGCAATTGAAGGCGAAATTGCGTGGTGAAGGTTTGTTTGATGCGCAACATAAAAAGCCCTTGCCAATAGAAGTTAAAACGATTGGTGTGATTTCTTCGTCAAATGGTGCCGTGATTAGAGACATCATTAAGGTGCTGAATAAACGCTACCCATTTTCTGAAATATTACTGTTTGATTGCGTGGTGCAAGGCGAAGGCTCGGCTGAAAAATTGTCTCAGGCAATTTATGCAGCGGACAAATCTGCACGCTGTGATGTGTTGATTTTGGCGCGTGGTGGTGGTTCATTAGAGGACTTGTGGGCATTCAATGAGGAGGTATTGGCTAGAGCCGTATTTGCTGCCAAAACTCCAATTATCAGTGCAATTGGACACGAAACTGATACCACAATTACCGACTTTGTTGCAGATATACGGGCACCAACACCCAGTGCAGCGGCGATGATGGCAACGCCCGATAGGTTGGAGTTGCTGTCGAAACTTGACAAGTTACATAGCCATTTATTACAACGCACACAGCAAACTTTGGGCGATTGTCAAACGCAACTCAATCAGTTGGACTTGAATACATTCGGTTTTAACCGGCAACTGAATGTATTTTCACAAAGGCTGGATGAGTTGAATAAACGCTTAAGTTCTCAACTTAAAACAGCATTAAATTTAAATCAAAGTAAATTAAACACCCTATCAGAGCAGCTCAAACAACATTCGCCCAATATGAATATTGTGCACAAACAGCAACTCAATCAGTTGGTAAAAATACAGTTAAATAATGCCATTCAACGCCATATTACTCAGCAACAATTGAATTTATCTAGCCTAAGTCAGCAACTGAAAAAATCCATTGATAGCTTGCTTAAGCAGCAAAAATACGGCCTTGCCAAACATACTGCAGGGCTTGAACATCTGTCGCCCTTAGCCACACTTTCTCGAGGTTATAGCATCTCAATGCTGGAAGATAATCAGGTGTTAGACTCAACGACTAAGGTTAAAATAGGCACTTCAATCATCACCCGATTAAGTGATGGAAAAATTCATTCTCAGGTCAAAAAAATTGAAAAAAATTAGCCTTTTATTACTGTTATTGTCCCATTTTGCATGGGCGAGTATCCCTGTTCAGCACACGCCCTACCCTGGTGGAATTGCGGTGTTTGATTTTGAGACTACTCACAGCAATCCAAAAGCATTTTATCGCACCGTGCCTTTATACACGCAACACATTGAGGGCAATCATTGGCAGGTGTTATTAGGCATTCCGCTATTAGAAAAGGCGGGTAAAAAATCCATTACTATTCAAGATTTTTCTACCCGAACCTTGGATGTTGAAATTAAAATAATCAAAAATAAGCCTGTCAAACAGAATATTAAACTCAAAGGTAAAAATAAAAAATATGTCGATCCTAATGCTGCACATATGGACCGAATCAAAAAAGAGCGTGTTATTTTAGGTAAAACTAGACTGTTCTTTTCCGACAAAACCTTATCTAATGGTGTATTTATACGCCCTGTTCTTGGTGTTATTACCAGTCCTTTTGGTGTCAAACGCCTTTATAATGGGCAACCAAGAAACCCACATACAGGAATAGACTATGCTGGTGCTACTGGCACACCAATCAAAGCACCCGCAGATGGCAAAGTAATTTTATCAGGTCAATATTTCTTTAATGGTAATACAATTTTTTTGGACCACGGACAAGGCTTGATTAGCGTTTATATCCATATGGATAAACGCATCGCTAAACAAGGGAAAATGGTGAAAAAAGGTGAAACCATCGGCACTATTGGGCAAACAGGACGGGCAACAGGGCCTCATTTACATTGGGGTGTTTATCTTAATCGCACTACCGTTCATCCTAATTTATTAATGGGAAAATCAGTATTATAATGCAATCAGATGTTTCTTTATTCCGTAGATTAGGGGCAATTAGTTACGATATATTTTTGGCTTTTTCATTGGTATTTTTTATTGTTGGTGTTTTACTTATTGCATTTTTTGAAAAGCAAGCACAGACAGAGACTTGGATGTTTTTTGTTTCTTTAGTCACTATTTATTTTACTTTACTTGGTCGTGGACACAGGGTGGACAAACTTTGGGAATGAAGGCTTGGAAGTTTCACATAACCCAAAGAAATGGCGAACCTATTACCCATAAACAAGCTTTGATACGCTTTGTTTTAGCCATTGTGTCATTTTCTACAGCGGGGCTTGGCTTTATTTACCAATTATTTGACAAGAATAATCTCGCTTTGCACGATAAATTTTCAAACACGCATTTAATGAAAAATTGATGAATGCTTTACAAAAATTTTCAATCGCTATTGGATTACCATTGTGCTTATTATCGTCTTAGCAATACTTATTCGTCAAAATTTTTTAGTCAATAACTTTCCTTTTTCACTCATCAAAAAGCAAGCGATTATTGACCAAAGTATTCGGCATAATGAATTATTAAAACAACAAAATGCAATCACCTTTCTTAAATTACAAGCCAATAATGCTGTTGATATGGAAGTGTTAGAATCTCAAGCGCGTTATCGTTTTGGCTTGGTTAAAAAAGGTGAACACTATTATCAAATCAGTGAGTCAATTGATGAATAATCAACATTTTCTTATTGTTCCTGCTAGTGGCATTGGTGAACGGATGAACACCAAGCTGCCAAAACAATATCTTAAATTGGACAATGGGTTAACGGTGCTTGACCAAACTTTGAAAACTTTACTCAATATTGAACAAATCAAAGGCTGCGTGGTTGCCATTGCTGAGAATGATACTGAGTTTACAAACTCAGCATTTGCCAACCACGATAAACTGCTTGCCACTGCTGTTGGTGGCAAAGCGCGTTTTCATTCGGTGTTATCAGCACTCAGCACTCTACGCCCTTTGCCAAAGATGAGGATTGGGTGTTAGTCCACGATGCGGCTCGACCTTGCGTAAAAGCAAGTGATGTTATTCATTTAATTGAGCAACTGAAAAATCATCCTGTTGGCGGATTGCTGGCGGTAAAAATGGTGGATACGATTAAAAATCCAGTAATACCGTGGTTGAAAAAACAATCGATAGATCGTTACTTTGGCAAGCACAAACGCCCCAAATGTATCGTTTTGGTGTATTATTCAAGGCATTGAAAAATGTGGTAAAAAATAATTTAACCATCACTGATGAAGCCAGTAGTATTGAGTACTTGGGATTGGAATCGGTGTTGGTACCTAGTAGTAAAAGCAATTTAAAAATAACCACGGCAGAAGATTTGGATTTGGCAAACTTCTATTTAAAAATATGATAAAAACAGGAATTGGGCAAGACTCCCACGCTTTTGATACCGATAACAGCAAACCGTTAGTGTTAGGTGGCGTAACTTTTGACCATCCGCAAGGGTTAAAAGGCAATAGTGATGCTGATGTGATTTTGCACTCGCTTACCAATGCAATTTCTTCGGTAACAGGCAAAAATATTATTGGTGTTAAAGCCGATGAACTTTGTCAGCAAGGTGTTACTGATAGTGCAGAATACTTAAAACTTGCTTTGCTAGATTTGGCAGATTTGGGTACTTGGAAAATTGTCCATATTGCCATTGCCATTGAGTGTTTAGTGCCAAAGATTTCCCCTAATATAGAGGCACTCAAATCCAATATCGCCAATCTAACTAATGTTAACGCCAAGAGATTGGTATTACTGCCACCACAGGCGAAGGCTTGACGGCTTTTGGTAGAGGCGAAGGTATTCAAGTATTTACTATCATTACGATTGCATATGAATAATTTATTACCTGCTTTCAGTTCTCGAATTAAGAAAATCCATTTTATTGGCATTGGTGGTTCGGGTATGAGTGGGATTGCCGAAGTATTGCACAATCTTGGCTATCAAATTTCAGGTTCTGACCTTAATCAGAGTTCTGTTACGAAGCGTTTGGAAAAATTGGGCTGTAAAATTTTTAACCAACATCATCGAGATAATATACAAAAAGTAGATGCAGTAGTGGTTTCTAGTGCAATTAGTAGCAGAAACTCAGAAATAATTGAAGCAAGAAAAATCCATATTCCTGTTGTTCCTAGAGCGGAAATGTTAGCAGAAATTATGCGTTTTCGTTTTGGTATCGCAGTGGCAGGTACCCATGGAAAAACCACCACTACCAGCTTAATCACGCACATTTTAAACACAGCTAAATTAGACCCAACTTATATTATTGGTGGTATTTTGAATTCAAGTGGTATCAATGCAAAACTCGGTGAAAGTGATTATTTAGTCGCCGAAGCCGATGAATCTGACGCATCTTTCTTGTTGTTGCAGCCAATGTTGAGCGTTATTACCAACATCGACCAAGACCATATGAATACCTATGACAACGACTACAATAAATTAGAAGGCGCCTTTGTCAATTTCACCGCCAATCTGCCTTTTTACGGTGCCTGCGTATTGTGTGCAGATGATGCAGGGGTTAAAGGTATATTGAAAAAAATTACTCGCCCTGTTATCACTTATGGTTTTACTGATGGCGTTGATATTCAGGCGTTTAATGTCGGTCAAATCGAACGAAAAATGTACTTTGAAGTTAAATGTGCGGCACTTGCCATACGCTCTTTTAAAGTTGAATTAAATGGCATTGGCAAGCATAATATTCTCAATACTTTGGCTGCAATTGGTGTGGCTTGTGAATTGGGTATTGATATCAAAATTATTCAAACTGCATTAAAGAGTTTTGGCGGGGTCGCCCGTCGTCTTGATTTTCATGATACGCTTACTATTGACGACAAGCAGGTGCTCTTATTTGATGATTACGGACACCATCCTAACGAGATTAAAGCCGTATTTGAAAGCCTGAAAGACACCTATAAAGACAGGCGACTGGTGGTAATTTTCCAACCACATCGCTACACAAGAACGCGGGATTTATTTGATGATTTTTCTAACGCCTTGTCCAAAGTAGATGTTTTGATTTTACTGGATATTTACCCTGCAAACGAACGCCCCATTGCCAACATCAACTCAAGCACACTCGCAAACAGTATCCGTCAGCGTTCGACACTTAACCCTATCGTGGTTAAAGACACAGGCGAAGTTCTCAAGGTCTTGCCCAATATTATCCAAAATGAGGATGTAATACTAACCCTTGGTGCAGGTAACATCCATTCTTTGGTCAATTTGCTCATCGAAAAATGATGTTGCATAATGAACCAATGCACAAACACTGCTCATTGCGTGCAGGTGGGACAGTAGATAATTTTTTCATTCCCGATACGATAAAAGCACTATCTGATTTTTTGAAAGACAATCAACAACCAATTTTAATGGTAGGGCTTGGTAGTAATTTACTGGTGCGTGATACTGGGTTTAAAGGCACTGCTATCAAACTTACGCACCTTAATCAATTAGAATTTAAAGACGATATTATCCATGCAGGTGCAGGGACAACATTGGCAAAATTGTCTCGATTTTGTGAATCTCATTCCCTAAATGGTGCTGAATTTTTAAGTGCCATCCCTGGTAATGTTGGTGGTGCATTGGCAATGAATGCAGGTGCCTTTGACTCTGAAATGTGGTCTGCTGTTGAATCTGTAACAACTGTCAACAATTTGGGTGAAGTCTTTACCCGTGATAAATCTGAATTTGATATTACATATAGATGCGTTGTGGCACACCAGCCAAATGAAATTTTTATTGGTGCTAGTTTACAGTTTTTACAAACTGAAAAACAAAATGATATCAAAGCCCTGCTAAAAAAACGCAACAACGCTCAACCCATTGGATTGCCTAATTGTGGCTCTGTTTTTAAAAATCCGCAAGGGCATTATGCAGCAAAACTCATCGAAAATAGTGATTTAAAAGGGTTTTGCATCGGTGGTGCTTGTGTGTCTGATAAACACGCCAACTTTATTATCAATCAAAATAACGCCACAACAAATGAGATTGAAAATCTCATCAAACACATTCAACAAACTGTCCAATCTAACTTTGGTATTAATTTAGAAACTGAAGTAGTAATACTATGATTGCGGTGCTAATGGGTGGCAACTCAGCCGAAAGAGAAGTTTCTTTAAACAGTGGAAATGCTGTTTACGATGCTCTAAAAAATCAAGGCGTTGAGTGCTTTAAATTTAATTGGCATGGCAATAATCTTGCCAAACTTTGGGTGCAGGATTTTGACAAGGCTTTTATTGTTTTGCACGGTCGTGGTGGCGAAGATGGCTACATTCAACGACAATTAGAGCAACATAATATTGCCTACACAGGCTCAAATGCCATAGCTTCCCAGCAGTGCATGAACAAAGCCACTACCAAAGATATTTGGCAACAGCATAATTTACCATTATCCTCTTCTATTTTGGTAAAGTTGGACAACAAACTCCTAATATTAATTTTCCATTGCCTTGGGCAGTGAAGCCAATTCTTGAAGGCTCAAGTGTGGGTATTAGCAAAGTAGAAACTACTGAAGCATTAAATAAAGCACTTGAATTGGCTTGGCAATATGATGAAATTGCATTAGTTGAGCAATGGATTGAAGGAAGCGAATACACCGTTGCCATCCTCAATGGAAAACCCTTACCGGTGATTCAAATTAAAATCAATCAAGGTTTTTACGATTATGAATCCAAATATCTTTCTAATGACACGCAATATTTATGCCCTTGTGGTCTGTCAAATACTGATGAAAAAGAACTGCAAAAAATCGCTATGCAAGCATTTACAGCCATGGGAGCAAAGACTTGGGGGCGTGTTGATTTTATTTTAGATAGAGACAACACCCCTTATTTATTAGAAATTAATACCGTGCCTGGCATGACTTCTCACTCATTAATGCCAATGGCTGCTCAAGCACAAGGTATTAGTTTTGACGCCTTAGTTTTAGCAATTCTAAATAATGAATAAAAAAAATAAACGCTACAATAAGCGTCAAAAAACGACTACCCAACGACTAATGCCTGTTGCTAAAATTCTTACTATTTTTTTTACGATAAGTCTTGCCCTGTGGGGAATGACAAAAATCAAGGATATTGATTCTTTAAAAACTGTCTTTAAATGGCAGATTGATAGTAGTTTTCTAATTACTCAAGCCGAACTTGAAAAAAAAATACAGCCCTTGATTAAAAACAAGTACCTATTGGATTTAGTGGAAATTAAACACCTGCTGGAAAGTGAGCCCTGGATTGCTACAGCACAAGTTAAACGCTCATTTTTCAATACAGTGAAAATCAATATTGAAACTCAACAGATTGCAATGCGTTGGGAAAATACAGATTGTAAAATGAAAAGCACGCCTAATTGCTCAGGATATATTTCCAATACTGGCACATTATTTATCCCTAAAAAACAGGTGAAATCTGATGTTGTATTGGCACGCTCTAAAGCAGATAAAGCCAGTATTGCCCAACTGTATCAGGACTATCTAATCTACCAAAATGCTACCAAAAAACGCATTAAATCTTTCTCAAGAACGCATATTGATAAATTGGTATTTGAACCCAATATTAAAGTGGTGTTGGGCTATCAGCAAAAACAACAACGATTGGTAAGATTTTTGAAGGTTTATGCAAAGCTCAGGAAAAAAATTGCAAAAAAGAAACTCAACCGAGCCACTTTTGATATGCGTTACCCTAAGGGGTTTTCTGTGAAGTGGTAATTAATTGATGGCACAATGTCAATGTAATCGCACTCCAATAAAACACCAACACTCTCGCCACCCATTCCACGCTCGCACCTAAACCTATCAGATTGGATAAAGTGGTAAATAATAGCACTACCAATATCGGTACAATTACTTGTAAAAAGAATAAATTCATATGTGTAGGAAATGATAAACCCCAACGATATTTAGAAGGGTTGCCAACCGCAATATTAACAAAATTCAGCGTAATTGGCACAATTAAAAAGACATAATAAACTGCAATATCAACAGATTGGTAAGCACTAATGGCACAATGCTAACCGTCCCCACTAATAGTGTCAAACCAACAAAACGCACGATTTTACCTAAGTCAAACCACAGGCATAATACCCACAGATTGACCCACCCAAAGCAACCAAACGATATAAACCAATAGACAAAGAAATATTGCCATACAGAAACAAAATAAAATAAATACTGATGTTATCGGGCAGTGTAATTTCAGGCAATGGGGTATCGGGCTTTGCTTGCTCCAAGGCTAAAAACACTTGCTTGATGATGGCTAATAATTCGGGCATTGTCATCATTAACGGTAAAGAAATCAAGAAAGGAATGAGTGAAATTTCCAATATTTTCTTCCAATGCGTCATTGTAAAAGCAAAACCTGCGATAAAAATTTTATTAATAGGTAATTGATTCATTTTATTTGAGACCTTTGCATAAATAGGGATGATTAGCAAAATGACAGATTTTATTAAATTGGAAATTTTTTAAATCCACTCCTAGCAGGGCTAAGGGTGTTTTTAAAAAGTTTGTAATTTGATGAAAGATGGCGTTTTGATGATTATTCATATTTATGCAAAGGTCTCTATTTAACAATAGGTTTAATAATTTTCAGTTTTCTGCCAATTTTAAGCAGCTTGTTGGTAGGTAATTTATTCCACTTGCGTAACTGCGAAACACGCACACCAAACTTATGTGCAATCACTGACAAACTATCGCCACTGTGAATACGATAAGAAATTGTTCGCTTAACATTAACCCCAGTTTTAGTGAGATTTTTTAGCTTGGACGCCTTAATTTTTTGCACCTGCCAAATGTCTAATTTTTGCCCAATTTGCAAGCCTTTTTTCGCATTAGACAAATGATTCCATTTAATCATACTATCGACAGGTACATCATAGCGTTTCGATATCACCCACAAACTTTCACCTTTGGCAACGATATGAGTAATCTTTTTACCGTGTTTTTTACTGCTAAATCTCTGTGCCGTGCGTTGCTCTTTGGACAGTGAATAATAATCTTTGGCTTTTCTCGGAATTGGAATAATAATTTTTTGCCCAAGTTTAATGTGAGAGCCTTTAATGTTATTAATACTCTTAATATAGGCAACTGATGAATTAAATTTCTTTGCCAATCGGTTTAAACTATTACCAGATTTAATCGTATAACGCTTATAACGCAACTGGTTTTGCTTCGGATAAGCTTGCACGCGCTTTTTTAAATTCTGCCACTTTTTGAATCGGCAATAATAACTCATAACGCGTCGTATCTGGTGTCGCCCAACGATTTAAATCAGGATTAAATGTATAAATCTCATCTAAACTCAGCCCTGTCCATTCAGAAATCAGCGACAAATCTAACTGCGAATAAATAAACACTGATTCAAGTTGTGGCTTACTAGTAATAGGGGTGATGGTTTGACCATATTTCTTTGGATTTTTAATCAACTCTACCACTGCCAACAATCTCGGCACATAACCTCGCGTTTCTGCAGGCAGTGAAATATTCCAAAAATCGGCTTTTCTACCTTTGGCTTTGTTTTTTTTCACTGCCCTTTGCACCCTGCCTGGTCCTGAATTGTAACTGGCAATTGCCAACAACCAGTCACCTTTAAACAAAGTATGTAAATTCTTCAAATAAAGAACGGCTGCACGCGTGGAACGAATAATACTGCGTCGTTCATCTACCCAATAATTTTTCTTAAGCCCATATAACTTGCCCGTATCGGGGATAAATTGCCACAAACCCGACGCCGTGCCATGCGAATAAGAAAACGGATAATAAGCCGACTCAATAATCGGCAACAATGCTAACTCAATCGGCAAACCCGCTTTTTCTACCTCCTGAGCCACAAGATACAAATATGGCCCTGCGCGTTTGGTCACACGAGTGAGATAATCAGGATTGTCCTTAAACCATTTAATATGCCAATATATATCTCTATGATTACGCGCCTTGAGCGTATTGCCCTTGGAAATATAGCGCCATAAATCTTCTTCACCTGCTTCTAAAGGTGCGGGTTTGGTAATCAGTGTTACCGTTTTTTTACTGGATACAAATGACTTAGGCTTTGCAAGGGTTGTTGATACCGCAGATACAGAGATGATTGGTGTCTCAGGCTTGATAAAACTGCTAATAGCGTCCTGTAATACACAGCCATTCAGCAATAAAAATAACAGTAATATTAAAATTCTTAAGATTTTGATCCTCCTGCACATTGCGGTGAAGCAGGTACACTATTTTTCATTTCCCACTCACTTGGCGTATAAGTATGCATTGCTAAGGCGTGAATATGCGTCAATTCTGCTTTAAATAATTGATTGATAAAACGATGTCTGTCAATCAATTTTTTATCCGTAAATTCATCACTCACTACGATTAATTTAAAATGTGATTCAGTCGCAGGACCTGAATGGTTAGCAGATTCATTCATTACCTCTAAATGCGTTGGACTCAATGCCATGGTCAATTGCTCAGTTAAATGTTGTTGCATATTACTCATTATTATTTCTCCTTAGTGTAAGCAAAAACAAAGGCATCTGAAAAGAAATTATCCTTAATCATCCCCTGTGCCACAAAAGTATTGGCAGCAGATTTCACCATTGCTGGTGGACCACAAGCATAAACCTCATAACCTGTTAAATCCTCAAAATCTGCTAGCACACACTCATGCACAAATCCTGTTCCTTCCCTGCCACGCCTTATTTGATTCTGACAAAACTGGCACAAAATGAATATTATCGTATGTCTCTGCCCACTGCTGTGGCAAGTCCATATACAAATCACACTCGTCACGCACGCCCCAATAAATATAAATTTGTCGCTTTAATTTTGTTATTACTGCATGCTCAACAATCGATTTTATTGGTGCAAAACCTGTACCGCCAGCCACTAAAATTACCGGCTTTTTACTCTCTTCTCTAAAGAAAAAATCGCCTTTCGGCCCTTCCAGTTTCAATAAAGATTTTTCCTCCATTTTATTAAACACAAAATGGGTAAATTTACCCCCTTCCACCAAACGCACATGCAACTCAATCAAACTGGCATTCGTCGGTGCATTGGCAATAGAAAACGCACGGGGCTCAAAGTCAGGATGAATTAAATCGATATACTGCCCTGCAAAATATTGCAACGACTCAGCCCCAGGGATTTTCAACATCACTTGTGTTACATCGTGATTAAGATGCCTGATACTTTGCACTTTGCACGGCAATGACTTAACCTCAATATCCGCCAAACTATCCAACTCCTGCACCACAAGCGATACATCAGACTTCGCATAACACTGGCACAACAACGCCATTCCTTCTGCCACTTCCTCAGGTGTAATACCATTCGGAACATCCCCATCATAACCCACTTCACCCTCAATAATCGTCGCCTTGCACTTGCCACAAAAGCCTTTTTGACACCCATATGGAAAATTTAAACCGTGAATTAATGCATCGTTTAAGATTGAGTCATCACCCTGGGTTCTAAATATTTTGCCTGTTGCTTGATTTTCGATTGTAAACATTATTTATGTCTAATAAATTTAATAGCATTATTATAATGTAGGTTACACTCAATTAAACTTAGTAATTAAATGTCAATTCAAACCAATACCGTCATATTTTTAATGGGTCCCACCGCTTCAGGAAAAACCGACCTAGCGATTAAATTATCACAACAATTCCCAGCCCGTCTTATCAGCGTTGATTCTGCCCTAATTTACAAAGGCATGGACATCGGCACCGCCAAACCCGACGCTGAAACACTAAAAAAATACCCTCACCATTTAATCAATATCTGCAATCCCGAAGAATCTTACTCAGTACATGATTTTACTAAAGACGCCAAAGCTCAAATAAAAATCGCCTTTGAAAAAGGCGAAACCCCAATTTTAGTCGGTGGCACCTCCTTTTATTTCAACGCATTAGAACACGGGCTCTCCACCCTGCCAGAATCCACCCCAGAATCCAGAGAGAAATTCAACCAACTTTTACAAAAAAAAGGTGTTGCCGCCCTACACCACGATTTAGAAAAAATAGACCCCAAATCTGCTCAACGCATTCACCCAAACGATGCCCAACGCATCACCCGAGCCTTAGAGTCTTTGCATGCAAAACCCTCAGCCAACCTCGGCACAAACAAGAGATTAATTTTTCCCCATCAAAAATATCTCTGCAAGCCCGAACTCCACGCAAGAATTAAACGCCGATTTTTATCAATGATAGACAACGGTTTTAACCAAGTTGAAACCTAAAACAAAATCACACCAGACTACAATGATCAGTTTGTCGCTATCGCCAAGCACTGAACGGTACATCTCAACAAGCAAAAAATCTCTAATAGAAATGATAGCCAGTCTTTTTATGCCACTCCAACTCTGTAAGATGTACATAATAGCTTGGCTAAGAAGAACACAGATGCTCAACTTTAGAACTCCCGTATTGCAAGGTGCTTATAATGTTTTAAAGAAAAATAAGATTACTTTAAGGCTGGTGTAGGTATATCTAATACTCCTACCCTTCTCTGGCAAATAAATATCGTTTAGGCTAATATTGATAGATCCCTTCACTCTTTGGTGCTGATGTGTATGGTTTAATAAAAGGAAGTTATTTTAACTATTGAGTTTCAGTTTCGTTTCAGTTGCTGGTTGTTTAGGTTATGATGTGCTGGGTTTATGGGTATTTGTTGACTAACTTCGTAAAGTTTGTATTTTGGTTAATATGTTGGTATAATTGTCATTAAGGACCCTTTATGTGATGTGGAGTGTCTTCCAAATTTGAATAAAAGAAGGTAATTATGAATAAAGTAGATATTAATGTAACGGAAGCGACTGAGGCTACTATCTCACTTAGTATGTTGTGATATGATTGTAGTACAATGATAAGGTGAGGTCAATTGTTTATGTTGCTGGTTGGTTTAACGGTAATGATGCCACATGGCCATTGATGTATTAGCTGTGGTGATTATCGGAGTGAAACGAGGTTCGTGTTTCAGTTGCTGGTTGTTTAGGTTATGATGTGCTGGGCAAACGCCTGACCCTTTGGCAAATTAAGCATATCATGTTTCAGTTGCTGGTTGTTTAGGTTATGATGTGCTGGCGATGTGTCTGTTTATGGGTATTTGACGCCTGGTTTCAGTTGCTGGTTGTTTAGGTTATGATGTGCTGGTTCTTTATTGGGTTTGGGGACTAAATCGGGCTTCGTGTTTCAGTTGCTGGTTGTTTAGGTTATGATGTGCTGGGCGACTATTTCACTTGTTGTTGGTGATGAAATTGGTTTCAGTTGCTGGTTGTTTAGGTTATGATGTGCTGGTACTGGTGCAAGTTTGACCAAGGTTCTGCAGGGTAAGTTTCAGTTGCTGGTTGTTTAGGTTATGATGTGCTGGCATGAAGTTTTGCACCATGAAGAGATTCAAGTGTTTCAGTTGCTGGTTGTTTAGGTTATGATGTGCTGGGCACCTGTAACACAGAAAAGCACCCCAGAAATCAGGTTTCAGTTGCTGGTTGTTTAGGTTATGATGTGCTGGCGATTGTCACATTGGCAATACCACCCAAATTAACCAGTTTCAGTTGCTGGTTGTTTAGGTTATGATGTGCTGGACAAGTACAAGTGTTAAGAGAAAGATATGCCACAGTGTTTCAGTTGCTGGTTGTTTAGGTTATGATGTGCTGGGACTACAGACCAAACATCGTTATTTGAAGTTTCAGGCTGCTGGTTGTTTAGGTTATGATGTGCTGGTTGACGCTCAAGATATTTGTTATCATCCTACCTTGTTTCAGTTGCTGGTTGTTTAGGTTATGATGTGCTGGTGAGCTTGTTTCTTGTTCTATCGCCATTTTCTACCCCGTTTCAGTTGCTGGTTGTTTAGGTTATGATGTGCTGGCATTTACGAGCATTCCAAACATCGACACTCTCAGTTTCAGTTGCTGGTTGTTTAGGTTATGATGTGCTGGGCGGTAATATTGAAGTATTCAGAGTAGCACAAACAAGTTTCAGTTGCTGGTTGTTTAGGTTATGATGTGCTGGTGAGTAAGTCCGCTCGCGACTCTTGGGAGGCTTGGTTTCAGTTGCTGGTTGTTTAGGTTATGATGTGCTGGGACGCTACAGGCGGAGATGTTATTGAGTTAACTGAGTTTCAGTTGCTGGTTGTTTAGGTTATGATGGCTGGTAATTTAATGGCGATTAAGTTATGGATCCAGTTTCAGTTGCTGGTTGTTTAGGTTATGATGTGCTGGATAACAACAAGGCGAAACGGAACGCCAGCGTGGAGGTTTCAGTTGCTGGTTGTTTAGGTTATGATGTGCTGGAAAGCATAATGTTGCTGCTACTGAGACGAACGGGTTTCAGTTGCTGGTTGTTTAGGTTATGATGTGCTGGTTTTAATTTAGCTGATTTCAAAAGAGTTATGGGGAGTTTCAGTTGCTGGTTGTTTAGGTTATGATGTGCTGGTGCACGGTAACTTTGTCAGCTATTTTTTGTTTCAGTTGCTGGTTGTTTAGGTTATGATGTGCTGGAACGCAAAAACGCCCCAACGATCAAAACCTGGTTTCAGTTGCTGGTTGTTTAGGTTATGATGTGCTGGATTAGCGTTACCACCCTCAGTCTCAATAGCACCAGTTTCAGTTGCTGGTTGTTTAGGTTATGATGTGCTGTGGAGGAGGCAACTGTCAGAGGCAGTGATCAGTTTCAGTTGCTGGTTGTTTAGGTTATGATGTGCTGGTTGAAAAAGGTATTCCAGTGATAATTTCAAATAGTTTCAGTTGCTGGTTGTTTAGGTTATGATGTGCTGGAGGACAACGGCTGTGGTGGCTCTATGAGCTGTTTCAGTTGCTGGTTGTTTAGGTTATGATGTGCTGGGGCCTAAAGCAAAATTTGGACTTGAATACATTGGTTTCAGTTGCTGGTTGTTTAGGTTATGATGTGCTGGCTCGGCTTAAAACTCTTACACAGTAAGGATTTTAAAAGTTGGGAAAAGGATGTTTTTACGAAGTTCATAAAAATATTAAAAAGTGTTGAATTTTGCGAAGTTTTTTTGTTATAATTTCTCACTAGTGACAGCACATCATAACCTAAACAACGATGCACTGAAATCATCTAAAATAAATTTTGACCCGATCTCTGTATTACATATCGGGTTTTTTATTGTCTAAATCTAATGGAAGTATTATACCTTAAATTTAAAAATAGAACGAATTAATATGGCGTCAAACCTTGCTATTATAGTATTTTTAGAAAATATTATGCTGGTAATGGCGGGGATCAAATCTGCATTTTCCATCTTGGAATAATGCTGTTTTCAAAAAGTAATAGAGCTAAAAAGTACTGATAATTATTTGTTTTAGTGTGCTTAAAAAATCAAAGACACTTAAGGTTAAGTTGTTTAGCGATCGTTACAATGGTTTAGATATTCACATTGGGTGCATTGTGCAGGGGTTGCTGGGCTATCTGGCATATAAGAATTTTCTAAATCATTTAGGATTTTATCTCTAATTATCATTACTTGCTGTATGCGTTTTTCGTCAAAATTGATTTGATGGGTTTTGCCTCTAGTTTCATACAGGATAAACCCCATTTGGCAAGGTAAATCGTATTTTTCTTGTAGTAATAGTCCGTAGGCGGTGAGTTGCAGGATTTGTCCTTTCATTGGCTTGCTACCGCCTAATTTAAACTCTATTGGATAGATGTATTCTTGGGTATTTAAAATACTGTCAACAACACCATGTAAAGCAAAACTGTCTGAGGTTACAAACTCATTAAATGCTTGGGTGGCTTGTTCTAAATTAAAGCGTTTTAAGGTGCGGTGTTTAAAGACTTTTTGTTGTTTTTGATGTAGGTCTTCACCTTGCTTTACCCATTGTGGTCTTTTGGGATTGAGTTTTAATAATTCTTGAAAATAAGGGATTCTAGGGCAAAAACAATATTGACGAATAAGGCTAATTGGCAAACTATAAGACATAATATTCATGGGGATTTTTAGGAAAATCGTCCTTGTCATAACCAATGGAATTATTTTGATTAACTTGCTCTGAGAGTGCAATTCTAGCGACAAAGGCTTTATCAGTTTTCTGGCAATATTCTTTTAGTAGTCGTTTCACACTGTCTTCTTCCGCTTTATTTAGGTGCCCCCAAAATACGGATTTTTGAATGGGTTGAAGACTGATGTCTTTGAGTTTTTTGAATAATTTGGTGCGATTTTTGCTGTTTTCTATATCATAAGCCACCATTACTTCATTGTGTAGTTTTGCTTGAGCCATAAAATTATTACCACCTAAATCGATAAGATTTATATTTTTTATCATCAGAAAAATGCCCTGCCAAATGATAAACTTGTCTTTGTAAAATGCTTTCTAGGCGCATTTTTCGTTTTTTATAATGATATTTGGTGTTAAAGGTTTTGTGAATATCTGTAATAATTTTCTTTTTTATAGTAGGTGTTAAATCATTTCTCCCTTCTAATTGGGTGCGTAATTTAATAATATTTCTATCGACCACCCAAGCACGATACTCTTCCATAACATCTAAAACTAATGAGGGTTTTCCTGCTCTAACCGTGTGAAAAAACCCACAATAAGGTTCTAATCCAGCATTTAAAATTGCATTCCAAATATACGAGGTTAAAATTGCATAGCCATAATTTAATGCTTTGTTGCCAACATCTTGTGCTTGTCGCCCGATTCTATTTTTAAAATCATTTGGCATTAAATTACATTCAACCAAGCACTGCCAATATCGTGTTGCTGCTTGCCCTTCTAACCCTAATAATATCGCACTCCATTTATCAAAATTTTGCCATTTTCTGTATTTTATTTGGGTCAGAATGCTGTTTAATTGCTCGGCAGTTTTGTCAATGGTGTCCTTATGTTGTTGGTGGTATTTTTTAAAATAAAGCAGAGTTGCCCGTTGATTTTTAATTTTTCCTGCAATGACTGATGCTGATAGCGTTGATACTTTAACGGTTTTGATAAATTCAAACTGATTTTGTCGAACACGCACGACTGCGTGCTGCCCTGTGCCACTCAAACAGGCGATATTTTCATTTTTGAAATCTTGAATGAAAAATTTAATCCCTCTATTGGCACAGGCGATAATCACATCTGAGGAAAAACTAACGCCTCGCTTGGCAATTTGAATGCTTTTTAAGCGATTCAGTGGGTATTCCCGAGTAAATCCTTCGTGTTTGACAGTTAAACATTCACTGGTTACACCAATAAATTGTCCGTATTCACTTAGGGTTAAGTGTGCGTGCATTTATTCCGCCATTATTTTCAAATGATGAGCATTCAAACAAGAACGCATAAATGCTTGCATTGGCATTTCGTCATCGCTTGGGTAAAAATCCAGCATTAATTGATTAAATTCTAGTTGTTTGCTGGCTGGCAGGTTAATCACGGGCAAGCCATTTGTCAGTAATATGCCATTCATCATCAGCCTCCCCGTGCGTTTGTTGCCGTCATAAAAAAACTGATTGCGTGCCATTTGCAAAAATAGACTGACAGCGTATTGATAAATACCGTCAATATCATTAGGCAAGCTTTTTTCTGCCAATACTTGCCATAAATCCGCTAATTTTGTATGGTCGGGTGGTAAATAATCCGTGCCTGCAATGCTCACGCCACCCGACCTAAACTCAGCCCAAGTTAATGCTTCTTGCTGGGCTACTTTTGCCTGCATTTGACAAACGAACTGAGCTGATAAATCAAAATCTTGTTTTTCAATGACTGCAAATAAGAATTGCCACGCTTTGATTTGATTTTGCGTTATCAATTCATCTGTTTGCTTGTGTCCGCCCACTGTTACCCCGTCCAACAAAGTTTGCACCTCTGGCAAAGTGTAATTCACACCTTCTAAGTTCACCGCATCAAAAACCAATTCGCTGAGTTGCTTTTTGGCGAGGAACAGGGCTTTTTTGGGGTTGGGGTTTAGGGTGGATAAATTCATTTTATGACTGTACCGTTTTGGTAAGATTCTTTTATTGCTTGATTTGTACTTTCCACACCATAAGAAAATATTATCTTATCTTTGCTAACAAATTCAACAAACAAATTAGAACGGGGCTTGCCTAATAAATCATTTCCAAAAAGTTTATTTTTCTTAAATTTCCAAGTATCTGTTTCTTTATACTCTGCTGAAATATTGGAGAAACAATGAATTGAGTTGTCTAATTTTTTGAGCTCATCAAAAGGCATAGAAACCCTGATATTAAATCTATCTTTTGTGCCAATTGCATACGATAAAGATATTAGTTTTTCTTGTAATTCTTCTGGAATTGTTATCTCTTTCCATGTATCAAAATAACAAACATTATCTACTTCTGCCTGTTTACCATCTAGTGATGCAATATTAGGGCTACTTTTTAATTCGTCAATTAAAACTGGGTTTTTCAAGGATTCATCGTAACCCTTAGTGGCAAAGCCTTCAATGCTGCTGACTTGATAAATGACCTCATCTGTTAATGGATTCTTGCGTTTAATTCTAAAGCCGCCCGATGGGTTTGAGACAATCGGCAAAGAGTATTCTTTGCGTACTTGTTTATGCTGGCTACTATTTTTAATTTTATCTATATGGAAAAATTCTTTAAACAATGTATCCCAACTTGATTGCGGGATTAAGTCTGTCTTCTGCATAAACTCCATGCCAAAGGATGTGTTTAATAAATCACTGCCTTCTAATGCCTTCAACCCTTTCTCTGTTTTGATTTTTTTATTAAAAACGCCTTTAGGGATAATGCCAGATTTTTTAACCAATTCACCTTTATCGTTTCTTTTAAATAAATGCTCTTGGAGGTAATCAACACTTAAACTACTTTCTTTTACCAAATCTTGCCAAAAATTGATCATATTTGGACTGCTTATTTCTATTTGTTCGGACTTTCCAAAACATTGTTTTAATGTAGTTTTATTATTGGCATAATCTATAATTGGGTAATTGATTAATGCTTCCCATTGGGATTTAGCAGGTAGCGTTAATTTTGAAACCTTAAATTTATTATCATCTAGTGCATTAATAAAAGATTTTTTACCTTGTCCTGTCAACAAAACACCTTTGATTTTCTTTTTCTCAACACTGTAACGCAGTTTTTCTAGTTGCTGTGCTTGTTCAATTTCAGTATCACTACAAACTTCTTTGGCACATTTTTGCAAGTGATTTAAGGCTTTGGTTTTATCAATAGATAGATATTGATATTGCCAATTATCAGATAAATCACCTGTAACAGGATGTTTGTCATTCTTGTTGCCCGTATACAAAAATGGCTTTAATAATTCAAAATATTCATTGTGTTTTACTTGTTGTTTTTCTTTGGCGACTTGTAATTTTTTATCAAAATCCTTAACCGTTTTTTTAGGTTGTTTTAAAGCTTCTATTTCATGGCAATTATCCAGTGCAAAGCCATAATAAAGTTTTTCATCATCCAGTAAAGTTGGCATAAATCGTTCACCATACAAGCCGTCTTTAAATATCTGTGTGGATTCTAATTTTTTACGATATTTTGGTCTGCGTTTAATATGTTGAACTAGTGCATTTTGCGGTAATAAATTCTGTAACCATTTGCCTTTTTCACTTAATTCTGCCACATTAGTAGTAGTCAACTCTTCAGCTATTTTAGGCACTTGCAAGGCTGTAGCTAGTACCAAAGAAGCGTCCACAACATGTGAAAACGCTCCTTGCCTTTCTTGTTTTTCAAATTCTTTACTATATGCACCTAACACTGTGCGTAATTGGCTAACATCTTGGGCGGGCATTTGATAAGTTTTAACTTGAATATTTGGATATTTTTCTTGTAATAATTTTCTAATTTGTTTACCTAGATAGCCCTGTGTACCATTTACAAAGGTTTTATACCGAGTGTTTAAAAGTGGGAAAGTCTGATTGTCTAACTCGCTGATAAATAAAGCGTGCCTCAGGTAATTTTGTTCTTTTTCTTCCAAATTATGAAAACTGATTGAATCGTTTTCACTTAAACTCTTTATAAAATCTATGATATTTTGTTTAATATTAGTTTCATTGCCAAAAATCTCTTTAAATATTGGGTTTTAGTTGCTCAAATGCCCAACGGACATCGCCTTTTTGATGATTACCTGTGCCTGAGCAATAAATTAAATTGGCTTCCGAATTAAACACCACATCATGGTGTCTTTTCGATTGACTTTGAGGGATGATGTGATCAATTTCTCCATGACTAATAACTTCATCGGTATAAGGACAATAAGTATTTTTCTTAATTCTATTGTCTTTTTCTTGCCATTGTTCTTCTTGTTTATCTAAACCTTTTTGTGCGTTATCTTTTGCTTTCTTTGTTACATTTCTAGCACCTTTAATGTCATGCAGGTCTTGTTCAAACTTAAAGCGGTTTTGTTCCATAAATATAGGCACAAATAATTCAGTATTTTTATCAATATTTAATGCTTCAATTTGAGCGATTTTCATACTGGCAATTTCATAGGCTTGACGGCTAATAATCCTGTCCAATAATCCATCAAACGGACGAATCTTAGTGCAGTCAAGACGAGAGGCGTTAGATTTTGTTATTTTAATTCTTTCGCCTGCTTTGCTTAAAATCTCAGTAGATTGCTCTTTATCACGCCACGCATTTTCTTCGGTGTTAAATCTATCTGTTTTACTGAAGCCTGTATTTCAGTTTCTAAATGGTTATAAAGTTGGGCGATAGCTATAAGGTTGTTATATTGATTCTGTTTATCTGTTGTTAAAAAATCGTTAATTTCTTCTGCTACCAAGTTGTGCATTTCAATGCATTAACCACTCTTCTTGATCTTTTTTCTATATTTAGCTCCATCTGTCTTTTTGTGCTTGCGAGTATATTATTTTTCAACTACATAATTTCGTCTTTTGATGGTCTGAACAATATAATTAAAACCATTGCCATATTCTTTACGAGTGTCTTCAATTTTTTAGCCAAACCTTTTAACTAGTTGAAGTTCCCTTTATTTTGTTGATGCCAGCATTGTTTCTAAATTAACCTATCTCTTTCTGTAAATGTTTCTCGTAGAATATGCCCGACTAATTTATGCGTTAGTTTGCCTTTGTGTGGAGGGTTAGTATTGCATCTAAAAAATAAACTATTTTCATCTTCGCTTGACCATAATCCTTTTGCTTGCAACTTCACTGTGATAATATTTTTTGGAAATGTTGATAATATTATCTGCTTGATTATTACTGTGTTGGTTTAATAAATCTTTGGCTTTTTTGGCATCGGGCGTATCGCTACCTTGTTCCAACCAACGCAACTTTATAAGGGTCTAAAATAATCGTTCTATCTAAAATCCTATGCAATGTATCTGCCAGTATTTGTCTTGCTTTTGTATCTTGGTCTTTGCCCTTGTCCTTCTGTGGCTTTGCGTTGTTTTCCAGCCCTTCTTGAATATCTATTTCCGTGATAATATGCTTATCTATTGGCGATAAAATATAATTATCTGCTAATAATTGTGTAATGTTTTCCCAGTCTGTTAAGTGCTTGTCTAGTCCTTGTGGCTTTAGTTTTAAAGTTAGGTCTTTAGGTGGTCGGCGATTATTTTGGTCTTCATAAGGGGGAATAGTTTTTTCAGGGTCTAGCACTGTCAAAATATCTAAAATATCTGCATTGCTTTTAAGATTCAATATATCTTGGCGATTTTGTTTTTCATTCTCTTGTTTAGCATGCCAACTTCTCACCCATTTAAAAAATATCAGATGTAATTTATCAGGCAACCAAGTATCGCCTAATTTCATATTTTCATCGTTAAAGTATTTGCGTAAAACCCTTAATTGTAGATTACTGATATTGCCAATTAAATTGGCTAATTTATTCGCATCTAAGTAACTTAATAAGGGTGTTAATAAATCAGAATTTTCAATATCTGCTTTAATATTTTTTAAATAGATTGTTCGGTATTTATGTCCCTCATCTTCGGCTTTAATCTGTGTATTTAAAACAGATTTAATATTATCGTAAGCATTGGCAAATTCTTGCTGGTTTTCTTCTACCTCCTTTTTTGCTTCCTTTTTTGACAATGTTAAAACTGTTTTTAATGCTTTTGCTTGATTAATATTGTTTGAGATGGTCAAGAAGTCAGTATAAAAACTTTTTTTCTCTTTAAAAAATTCAGCGTGCTTTTTGACAAAATATTCAGCCACAAAAGATTGTTTAATTAAATCTTCATCTAGTCCCTCTACTAGATAAGTATAACCACGACGATTTAACAAGCCATTTAAATATTCTTGCTGTTTTAAATCTGGCTTAATATCGTATTCACTTAAAGTAAGTTTTAATAAACGCTTAGATAATTTACGGCGTTTATTGGTGCGAATTTGATGGCGTTTTTTGGTTCTATCAGCCTGCGACCAAGTAATATTGGTGCTATCTATAACAATGGTTTTTCCTTGCGTATTACCACTTGTTGTTGGATCTTCTCCCTGCTCAAAATGGTTAAGATAAACCCCGTATTTTTTGCCCCCATATCAATGGCAATTGGTGAAATTATTTTACTCATATCAACCTTCCTATTATTTGTTCTTTTACTGGATTTTACTCTGGAATTATTTACACACTGTTTAAATTTCCCCGCTGCTCAAAATATCAAACATATCAAAACTGCCACTTGACATAAATACACCATTATTAAAATCATTACTTGGGCTGCTGATGGTTTAATTTCAGGGTTTCTGCATGTTGCTAATCATCCTATTTTGCAAGGTCTCTTGTCGATTAAACGACGCTATAATGTGTTGTTGATAGGGTCAAAATGGGCATAGTCTTGGATGCCACCCAGATAGAGATAATGCCATTTTAGTCTGTGATTAGGGCTGATGGCTGATGTGAGTGCTTTCAGGGCTTTGGCTTTGGGTGTGTAATAGTCAGTCTTTTTGAAGTGTGGGGCATCTTGTCCGATTAAAACGACGCTTTTAATGTGTTGGTTGATGAGGGTGAATAAGGGGCGATAGTCTTCTTGTTTTTTGATGCCACCCATGATTAGAATAATATCTTGTTGGGTGGGGATTAGAGCTTGGATGGCGGTGATGGTGGATGTGCTGTTAGTGGCCTTTGAGTCGTTGTAGTAGGTGATGTTGTCTTTTTTTGTAACAAATTCCAGGCGGTGTTCTAAGCCTTTAAAGGTTTTAATGGTTGCAATCATTGTATCTATATTAAGTCCAATTTGGTCGCCGAGTGTGAGTGCTGCTAGGGCATTTTTAAGGTTGTGTTTGCCGATGAGTTTCATTTCATCAACAGCCATCAGCATATCATCACCTTTTAAAAAATAACAACTGCTATGGCAGGTAACGGTGCCAAAATCAGTGGAATTTTTAGGCAACGCTACGCTAAAATATTTGGCAGATGGTTGCTTTGGGATTAGAGGTTCGTCAATATTAACGACTGGGTATTGGCAATATTTGTATAGGTTGAGTTTGGATTGCTTGTAATCTTCAAAACTTGGGTATCGGTCTAGATGGTCAGGGGTGATATTCAGCACCACGCCTGTTAATAAATCTAAGTATTTGCGTGTAATCAAGTTGATAACTTGATAATTCAATCACATAAAAATCAACATCGGAGGATAGGCAATCAAGTGCGGGTTTTCCGATATTGCCACCCACTGCGACTTTTTTGCCATCATTGGCGACCATTTCACCAAGTAATTGAGTAACGGTTGATTTGCCATTAGAGCCAGTAATACCAATAATCGGTGCTTTTGTATAGCGTGAAAACAGTTCAATATCGCTGGTAACGGGAATATTTTGTGCGCTTGCCCAAATAACAATATTTTGCGTTTGGGGAATGCCAGGTGAGATGAAAATCTCGTCAATGCTTTGCAAGATATTGTGGTCGTTAATATTTCTGGTGTCTTTAATTAACTGGAAGGCAATACCTTGACCCTTTAAAAACCGTGCAATAGACTGTGCAGTTTTGCCATTACCTAAAATTAGTTTCATTGCAGGCTGTTTTCATAATAAAATGGCTATTTTACACTTATAAATAAAGAGGGAAAAATCATGAGTACATTTTCAACAACAGCTACGATGGGTAGTGTTCAAATTAAGAATAAAGTTTTGTCAGACACGATGAGATTATTGTCATACACATTAGTGTTTGGTGGGCTATCTTCTTGGTTTTCTGTAGTATCTGGTGCGGGTTTTGGCTCGGCAATGGTTGCGTCAATCATGGCATTAGCGGTGATTTGGTTTGTATTACCGAGAACGCAAAATAGCAATAAAGGTATTTTTACTGCCTTTGCTGTGGCGGGTTTATTAGGCTATTCAATTGGTCCAATGCTGATACATTACTTAGCAATGCCGAATGGTGCAAGTTTAGTGATGCAAGCATTAACAGGTACAGGCGTGTCATTTTTTGCGATTAGTTTTTATGCACAAAATACCAAAAAAGATTTCTCATTTATGGGTGGCATGATTTTCTTTGCAATGGTAGGTGTGATTGTATTGTCGTTAATTAATATGTTTTTTATTGAATCTTCGTTTGTGAGTTTAGCGATTTCATTTGCAGTCGTGCTGTTAATGGGTGCGTTTATGCTAATGCAAATGTCATCTATTATTAATGGTGGTGAGACTAATTACATCTCTGCAACAGTTGGCTTGTATTTATCACTACATAATATGTTTGTGAGTTTATTGCATATTTTAGGTGCGTTTTCTGGCGACGACTAGCTTCCAAATTACACTATAAAATATGATTGACAGGGACGGATATCGTGCCAATGTTGGTATCGTTATTACCAATGATAAACAGCAGGTGCTTTTGGCTAAGCGCTATCAAAAAGAAGGCTGGCAGTTGCCACAGGGTGGTGTTGATAAAGGTGAAAATGAAATTGAGGCTTTGTATCGTGAGTTAGAAGAGGAAGTTGGTTTGACTGCTAAACATGTAGAAGTTGTTGCCAAAACACCGAAATGGTTGCGTTATGATTTGCCTGATAATAAGAAAAGTAAATATTGTGTGGGGCAAAAGCAAGTTTGGTTTTTACTAAAACTCACCGCCAAAGAAATCAATATTAAGTTAGACACGCACACTAAAGTTGAATTTGAAGAATGGAAATGGGTGGATTATTGGCACCCAATTGAGGCAATTATTGATTTCAAAAAACCAATTTATGAAGATATGCTCAAATCTTTAGCTCCTGTTTTGTTTAACAATAAGCACAAAATCCCTGCACAATATTCTCGTCCGCTTAAATGCGTGGCGATTACTTTGTCAAAATAATCGGTATAATCTAACTTTTTTTAGACCTTAATTACAAACATATGAACATCGGAATTTTAGGACTCGGCACTGTTGGCGGTGGTGTTGTTAATGTTTTAGCAAAAAATCAAACCGAAATTGCACGACGCACCGGCACAGATATTCAAGTCACACAAGCTGCCGTTCGTGATATTAATCAATCTCGTATTTGTCCAACTGACGGCATTCAGATGACACAAAACCCCACTGAAATCGTGAACGATGTGTCGATTGATGTGGTGCTAGAATTAATGGGTGGCACAGGCTTGGCAAAAAAATTAGTTGAAACGGCGCTGAGTAATGGCAAACATGTGATTACTGCAAATAAAGCACTGATTGCCACACACGGAAATGAATTACTGGCTTTGGCAAAAACGAATAATGTGCATTTATTATTTGAAGCGGCGGTAGCAGGCGGTATTCCAATCCTTAAATCATTAGAGCAAGGCTTAAGTGCCAACCAAATTGAAATGGTAGCAGGTATTATCAACGGTACAGGTAATTTTATCTTGACAGAAATGCGTGATAAAGGCAGAGATTTTGCGATGTATTAAAAGAGGCACAGATCCTTGGTTATGCCGAAGCCGACCCAACTTTTGATGTTGAAGGCATTGATGCGGCACATAAATTAGCTATTTTGGCGTCAATTGCCTTTGGTTGTGAATTGCAATTTGAGCAAGTATCTACCATAGGGATTAGTGAAGTAAGTGGTGAGGATGTGGCGTTTGCAACTGAATTAGGTTATTCTATCAAGCATCTTGGCATTGCCAAAAAAGTTAAGGGTCAAATACAGATGCGTGTGCATCCTACTTTGATTCCTAAAACACAGTTATTGGCAAATGTTGATGGGGTGATGAATGCAGTATTGATAAAAGGTAATGCGGTTGGACCAACTCTTTATTACGGTGCAGGTGCTGGCGATGAAGCCACGGCAAGTGCGGTGATTGCGGATTTAGTGGATGTGATTAAAGGCACGGTGAGTGGCGATATCTTTGGCTGGAAATCACTTGAAACAATGCAAAATCAGCATCAAGATGAAATTGAAAGCGTGTTTTATGTGCGTTTATTGGCAACCGATAAAACGGGAGTATTAGCAGATATTACCGCAATTCTTGCACAGCATAATATCAGCGTAGAATCCGTGGTACAAAAGCAAATTGATGCACAAAATAATGCACATATTGCGATAATCACCAACTTAGTAAAAACAAAAGATATTAATACCGCTGTTGCGACAATTCAAAGTAAAGATTTTATCCAAGAAGCGGTTAAAATTATCCATGTAGAAACATTAGATTAAAGAAAGGAGTAATATGAGATATACAGGACTAATTAACCACTATAAAGACAGATTGCCCGTTGATGAAAATACCAAATTTATCAGTTTAGGCGAGGGCAACACGCCCTTCATTCGCCTAGAAAATATCCCCGCCCTACTCGGCAAAGAGGTGGATATTTATGTGAAATATGAAGGTTTAAATCCAACCGGCTCATTTAAAGACCGTGGTATGACCATGGCAGTTACCAAGGCAGTTGAAGCCGGCTCTAAGGCAATTATTTGTGCCTCAACAGGCAATACTTCTGCCTCAGCAGCAGCCTATGCGGCGCGTGCTGGCATTAAGGCATTTGTGCTAATCCCTGAGGGCAAAATTGCACTGGGTAAGTTGGCACAGGCAATGATGCACGGTGCTGTGATTATTCAGATTAAAGGTAATTTTGATGATGGAATGCGTTTAGTAAAAGAAGTGGCTGACCATGCACCCGTGTCTATCGTCAATTCAATCAATCCATTTCGTTTGCAAGGGCAAAAAACCGCCGCATTTGAGATTGTTGAAGAATTGGGCGACGCCCCAGATTATCACTGCTTGCCTGTGGGCAATGCGGGCAATATTTCCGCTCATTGGATGGGGTATAAAGAATACCAGCAAGATGGCAAAGCGAAAAAAACACCAGCAATGGTGGGCTACCAAGCAGCAGGTGCCGCGCCCTTTGCCAAAGGTGAAATGGTTGACAATCCCGAAACCATTGCCACTGCCATTCGCATCGGACATCCACAAAGTTGGGATTTAGCCCATAAAGTAGAAAAAGAATCAAATGGCTGGTTTGATGCCATCACGGATGAAGCCATCTTAGCCGCACAAAAATTACTCACCGAGCAAGAAGGTATTTTCTGCGAACCTGCTTCTGCCACCTCACTTGCTGGGGCAATGATTGACATTAAAAATGGCAAGATTCCTGAAGGTTCTACCATCGTTTGCACCTTAACTGGGCACGGCTTAAAAGACCCTGATACGGCGATTGCACAATGTACAAATGAGATGATTTTAATTAATCCAGTAATGGATGAAGTTAAGAATGCGATTTTAAACAATATGTAAAAAAATATGAAAATAGAATCCATAAAAATCAAGAATTTTAAAGCATTTAAAAATGTTGAAATGCGGGATATTCCTAGATTTTGTGTGATTGTTGGGGCGAATGGTTCTGGAAAAACGACATTATTTAATGTATTTGGTTTTTTAAAGGATGCGCTGGCCCACGATGTTAATACTGCTTTTAATAAACGAGGTGGTTTCAATGAAGTTATTAGCCGAGATTGCACGGGCAATATTGAGTTTGAGATAAAATTTAGAGCGAAAGATACGGTTAAAAATAATCCAATTATTACTTACTCTTTAAGCATATCCCAAAAAAATGGTAAAGCAGTAGTGGAAAGGGAAGTTTTAAAATACCGTCGCGGGAGCAAAGGCATACCTTGGCATTTTTTAGAATTTAGTAATGGCAAGGGTTATGCCGTGACTAATGAGTTAGATGGTGATACAGATATTAACGAGTTAAGTAGAGAATATCAAACTTTAAAATCGCCAGATATTTTAGCCATTAAGGGTTTGGCACAGTTTGAAAAATTTCCAGCCGTTATTGCATTCAGTGAATTGATTGATAATTGGCATGTGTCTGATATCCATGTCAATGAAGCACGCAATATACAACAAGCGGATTATGCTGAGCATTTATCTACTTTGGGTGAGAATTTATCCAATGTCATTGATTATTTGCACAATAATCACAAATCAACACTGGATAAAATTATTAAAATCTTAAGGCAAAGGATTCCAGGAATTTCCAAAGTAGAGGTAAAAACTATTGAAACAGGGCAAGTTTTATTAAAAATCCAAGATGAGTCTTTTGATAAGCCTTTTGCAGTGCGTTACATTTCCGATGGAACCATCAAAATGCTGGCTTATTTGGTGTTACTTTATGACCCTAAGCCTTATCCGTTACTATGCGTTGAAGAGCCGGAAAATCAATTATATCCACACTTATTGGAAGAGTTAGCCGAAGAATTTAGAGCGTATGCCAATCGTGGTGAGCAAGTTTTTGTTTCCACTCATTCCCCTGATTTTCTTAATGCCATTGAAGTTGACGAGGTGTTTTTACTGGTCAAAAATAAGGGCTACACAACCATTAAACGCGCCGCTCAAAATGAGCAAATTAAAGCCTATATGGACGATGGTGACAAAATGGGATATTTGTGGAAACAAGGATTTTTTGATCAGTTAGGTAAGCAATGAATCTGGTTTGCTTCACTGAAGAAAGATCTGCAAAAGAAATGTTACAAATTGTCCTGCCTGAAATACTGCCTGATAATTTTTCGCACTCTGTTATTCCTTTTGAGGGAAAAAATGATTTAGATAAACAAATAGAAAAAAAATTAAAAAATTATAAGACTCCAAACACTGTTTTTTTAATTCTTAGAGATCAAGATAGCGCTATTTGCACTGATGTTAAGCGGGAATTACTAGACAAAGTTAATGAAAGTGGTAAAAAAAATGTATCCATTGTTCGAATTGCTTGTCATGAATTAGAAAATTTTTACTTAGGCGATTTATCGGCAGTTGAGCAAGCTTTTAATAAAAAATTATCCCTCAGTCAAACTTCTAAGAAATTCAGAAATGCCGATAATTTAGGTAACGCAAAACAAGAATTACAAAAAATAACCAACAAAGAATATCAACCCATATCAGGTTCAAAAGCAATAACGCCCTACTTAAAGTTAGATGGTAGCAACACATCTACTAGTTTTAATATGCTACTTTCAGGAGTTAAAAAATTATGCACTATTTAACCATAGAAAAAACTATAGGCAACACACCACTGGTGCGTTTGCAGCGTCTCAACCCTAATCCATCCAACACCATTTTGCTCAAACTTGAAGGCAACAATCCTGCGGGTTCGGTCAAAGACCGTGCGGCGTTCAATATGATTACTCAAGCTGAGGTGCGTGGTGAGATTGGCGTAGGTGATACGCTGATTGAGGCAACCAGTGGCAATACAGGCATTGCCTTGGCAATGGTAGCAGCGATTAAAGGCTACAAAATGGTGCTGATTATGCCTGAAAACCTCTCACAAGAACGCCGTGATGCAATGACGGCGTATGGGGCTGAGTTAATTTTGGTGAGTGAAGCATTGGGTATGGAAGGTGCGCGTGACTTGGCAGATACAATGGAAAAAGACGGCAAAGGCAAGCAACTTGACCAGTTTTCCAATGCCGATAATTCAGGTGCACACATCAACAACACCGCTGAAGAAATATGGCGAGATACCAATGGCGAGGTTACACATTTTGTGTCTGCAATGGGTACAACTGGTACGATTATGGGTGTTTCTGAAACCTTAAAAAATAAAAATTCTGATATTCAAATTATCGGTGTACAGCCTGAAGACGGGGCAAAAATTGCAGGTATTCGTCGCTGGACAGCAGAATATTTACCAAAAATATTTGACGCATCTAGGGTAGATTCAATAATGGATGTTTCACAAATTTCCGCCGAACAAACTACCCGTGATTTAGCCACCAAAGAAGGCATCTTCGCAGGCATTTCATCTGGCGGTGCAGTCGCCTCTGCAATTGAACTATCCAAACAAGTGGATAACGCCACTATTGTTACCATCATTTGTGACCGTGGTGACCGCTATCTTTCTACTGGACTGTTTACATAAAGAATTAGAGACCTTTGCATAAATATGAATAATCATCAAAACGCCATCTTTCATCAAATTACAAACTTTTTAAAAACACCCTTAGCCCTGCTAGGAGTGGATTTAAAAAATTTCCAATTTAATAAAATCTGTCATTTTGCTAATCATCCCTATTTATGCAAAGGTCTCAATTAGATGTTTAAATTTAAACAAAAAGGTGCTTTATTTGGTCTTTTTCTTGCATTTTTAGGAACGGCTTTATTCTCCTTAAAGTCTATATTTATCAAATTCGCCTATCAACAAGGGTTAGATGCTGACAGTGTATTAATGTTAAGAATGGTGATTTCCTTGCCAATTTATTTGTTTATTATTGGATTTTTAAGTAAAAATAGTGTTCCCGCTACTGCCATTAAAGACAATCTTTTAATGGTTTTGCTTTTAGGGTTTATAGGTTATTTTCTTGCTTCATGGTTAGATTTAAAAGGACTTGAATATCTTTCAGTTAGTTTAGAGCGCTTAACTTTATTTACCTATCCTGCTTTTGTCGTAATTTTAGGTGCACTTTTTTTAAGCACGCCATTAACTAAAAAAATCACCCTTAGTTTATTGCTAACCTATTCTGGCTTATGGTTTATATTCAATCAGGAAGCGAGCACACAGATGACTAACACAACAATAGGTATGTCATTTGTATTGCTTTCAGCATTCAGTTATGCACTCTATGTTTTGCTTAGTAAAAAAACTATTCATTTACTTGGCAGCCTTTGGTTTACTGCATTAGCAATGAGCGTTTCTAGTATTTTTGTACTCGTTTATTATGCCTTATTGTTCGATTTTAATACACTGAACATAACTGGTATTGCATGGTTTTGGGTGGCAATGTTAGCTGTTGTTAGTACGGTTATACCGAGTTTTATGATTAGTGAAGCCATTGCCAAAATTGGCTCAGCACAAACAGGAATTGTAGGTACTTTAGGCCCAATTATTACCATTGCTCTAGGTATTTGGGTATTGGATGAGTTATTTAGTTTGCATCATGCAATTGGGATTGTACTTGTAATAACGGGCGTGGCATTGTTAAGTGTCAAAAAATCATAATGAGGAAATATTTAGCCACTCAATTTCCAAGTAAGCTAAAGACTTATGTATCTTTGATATTGGCAAGTATTTTAACAGTAATTGTCATCACATCTTTCTTGGAAATAAGTGAATTTTCACTGCTTGCCTGTGGGCAATGCGGGCAATATTTCCGCTCATTGGATGGGGTATAAAGAATACCAGCAAGATGGCAAAGCGAAAAAAACACCGGCAATGGTGGGCTACCAAGCAGCAGGTGCCGCGCCCTTTGCCAAAGGTGAAATGGTTGATAATCCCGAAACCATTGCCACTGCCATTCGCATCGGACATCCACAAAGTTGGGATTTAGCCCATAAAGTAGAAAAAGAATCAAATGGCTGGTTTGATGCCATCACGGATGAAGCCATCTTAGCCGCACAAAAATTACTCACCGAGCAAGAAGGTATTTTCTGCGAACCTGCTTCTGCTACCTCACTTGCTGGGGCAATGATTGACATTAAAAATGGCAAGATTCCTGAAGGTTCTACTATCGTTTGCACTTTAACTGGGCACGGCTTAAAAGACCCTGATACGGCGATTGCACAATGTACAAATGAGATGATTTTAATTAATCCAGTAATGGATGAAGTTAAGAATGCGATTTTAAATAATATGTGATTTTTAGCGTATAATTATGCTAATTTAAATCCACATATTGGAAAATAGTTATGATTTTTCTTAAATTGAAGATTAACAATGTTTATATGTTCAGGGATACTGAATTTGATTTTACATATCCTAAAAAAATTAAAAACTCAACCATAGAATATGAATTTTTGGAAGAGTTTCCAAAAATTCATTACAAGAAGGTTTGTATTTTAATGGGTGCAAATGCTTCTGGAAAAACCTCGTTAGGAAAATTGATGTGCTCTATCAATAATTATTTATGCGGCAGGAATATTGAAGATGTTTCAAAAACGATATACAATAAAAATGAAAATGCTGGCATTGAAGTCATTTATGTTACATCTGAAACTAAGGAGATTCATAAACTCATTGTAGTATTTAATAAAGACGGCTTAATTGAAGAATCCCACAGAGTTCAAAAATTAAAAAAAACTTATAATCTTGAAAAAACACTGAAAAATTTAGCAAATTCAGAACCGCAATTTATCTACAATCAAGAAAATAATCACGATATTAAAAATCCTGGATTTAAGTCTGTTGCTCATTCTTTGGGAGAGAAATTATGTGCACAAAGCACTCAGTGGGGTTATAAATATAGTGATTTTGAAAATTCTAATATATTAGACACGCCAACTCCTAATATTGACACTTTAAAGAATATTTTACAATCCTTTGATAATTCGATATCAAGCGTTAATGCAATTAAAGAAAGTGAAAAAAATATCTACATCGTTAAGTTTGATAATGGTGATGAGGTTCTTATAGAAAATGGAAAAATACTAAATCATGATAGATTTTCAAGAGGAACAATAGAATCTATTGAGGTTGCAGATTTCATTAATTATATAATGACGGCCTCTGACGGAACATTCTTCTTAGATGAAAAAATGGCGTATTCGCACTCGGAAATAGAGGTCTCAATCCTAAATTTAATCATTGAAAAACTAAAGCCAAATTCGCAATTTTTTTACACAACACATAATTATGATGTTTTGGAAATGAATTTACCAAGCCATAGCTACACTTTTATGAGAAAAGATAATTTTGTGAAAGTCATTCATCCTGAAAAACTAGGCTACACCAAAAATGACAGAAGTTTACTTAGTTTTATGAAAAATGATGTATTTAATACCTTGCCAGATACCAGTAAAATTGAAGGTATTTTATAATGAAGCAGGTTGTGTATTTTTATGAAGGGGAGACTGAAAAAAAATTATTAGAATTTTTGAAAAATACACAAACAATAAAATCGGGAAAACTTAAAAAATTCAATCTTTGGACAAAGTCATGTAAAAAATTAACCAGAACTATCAACAAAGGAGATATTGTTATTTTTGTTATAGATACCGACACAATGAAAGCAATAGATACTTTTAAAGAAAATATAAGGCTTTTAAAATCTTATAATATTTGTTTAATTGTTCAACATAAAAACCTAGAAGATGAGCTTTGTTTTTCATGTAATAAAAAAGATACAATAACTCTATTTACAGACTTTTACGATACTTCTAGTGCTGAAGAATTTAAAACAAAATTTATAAAAGAAAGCAATCTTAAGCAAAAGCTGACCAATAATGCTTTTGATTTTAAAAAACTTTGGTCTAGAGCGGATGATTTTCAGGAATTTTTAGACCAGCACCACCTCTTAATTAACTTGAATTGTAACACAAAGCCATGAACTACAAAACCATAGAACAAACCATCGGCAACACGCCACTGGTGCGTTTACAACGCCTTAACCCTAACCCGTCTAACACTATCTTGCTGAAACTTGAGGGTAATAATCCCGCAGGCTCAGTCAAAGACCGGGCGGCATTCAATATGATTACACAAGCAGAAAAACGAGGGGATATTAAAGAGGGTGATACACTGATTGAAGCCACCAGTGGTAATACGGGGATTGCCTTGGCAATGGTAGCAGGCGATTAAAGGCTACAAAATGGTGCTGATTATGCCTGAAAACCTCTCACAAGAACGCCGTGATGCAATGACGGCGTATGGGGCTGAGTTAATTTTGGTGAGTGAAGCATTGGGTATGGAAGGTGCGCGTGACTTGGTAGATACAATGGAAAAAGACGGCAAAGGCAAGCAACTTGACCAGTTTTCCAATGCCGATAATTCAGGTGCACACATCAACAACACCGCTGAAGAAATATGGCGAGATACCAATGGCGAGGTTACACATTTTGTGTCTGCAATGGGTACAACTGGTACGATTATGGGTGTTTCTGAAACCTTAAAAAATAAAAATTCTGATATTCAAATTATCGGTGTACAGCCTGAAGACGGGGCAAAAATTGCAGGTATTCGTCGCTGGACAGCAGAATATTTACCAAAAATATTTGACGCATCTAGGGTAGATTCAATAATGGATGTTTCACAAATTTCCGCCGAACAAACTACCCGTGATTTAGCCACCAAAGAAGGCATCTTCGCAGGCATTTCATCTGGCGGTGCAGTCGCCTCTGCAATTGAACTATCCAAACAAGTGGATAACGCCACTATTGTTACCATCATTTGTGACCGTGGTGACCGTTACCTTTCAACAGGGTTGTTTAAAAAAAATTAACTTATAGGTTAATTATGAAAAGAAATAAGGTAAAATTATCCGGCAATAGTGAAATAGAATTTTATATTGACGAGCAAAATAAAGACAATATAATAAATTTCTTAGGCGATAAAGGTGTGGAAAAATTAAGATATATTTTTTCAAGGATATGTAAAGGAAAACCGCCAAAAGATGTCTATAGTTCAGAAAATTATGACAATAGTATTCAAAATATAACTGCAATTAAATTCAAAGGAAGTCAATTTAATAACGCACGAATTTATTGCAAGGATTACAATGAAGGCAAGTCAAGAATTATCGTATTATCTGAATTATTAGAAAGTAAAAAACAAAATAAACTGACACAAAAAATAAAAAATTTAATAACAAAGGTAAATGACTATGACTACTAAATACACCAACCAAGAAGCGATTGATTTTTTCCATGATATTTTTAATCCAACGGGCGATGCACTAATTAATACCAAGGCTTATGATTTGATGGGTCAATACTTAACACAAATAGAGCAGGCACTAGAAAGTCAATCAATGACACAAAAAGAGTTGGCAAATAAGATTGGCACATCTGCCAGTTATATCTCTCAGTTTTTTAACCTTAATAAATTAATTAATTTCAAAACATTGGCAAAAATAGAACTGGCATTAGGTATTGATTTTGAATTGAAACAATCTATCACTAATAGCATGAAAAATAAAAACAATATTGCCCAAGCAAGGGGAAAATTTTCTATTAGTAATGTAAATCTTTCTGTTAGCAATGCTAAATCGTATGCAAATTATGTAGCGGCATAAAATATGAGAATACAAAATTCCCCTTTGCAATGTCAAGCAAGTATTTTAAACGCATTATCAATTAAAGAATTTTTTCCCAAACAGGGTATTAAAGAATCTTTTTCAATGTTTGATTATGTAACCGATTTAAATTTTGATATTTTAGAAGATGCCAACGAAGCGAATGAATTCATGGTTCGCATTGAAATAGATATCAATAACAAGGGCAAAAAAATGCCTGGCTATGTCATTTCATTAAAAACAGACTATCTATTTCAAATAACAGATGATGGGTTAGATGAAACTGCTATTAATAACTTAAAAACACTGTCAGCAATCTCAATTTCCATTGCCAAACTACGAGGTGATTTAGAGCGTATTACACAACCCTATCAATTTGGCACATACAGCCTGCCTTCTATTGATATGGGGGACTTGTTTGCAAAAAAACAAGCCTCAATCAACACTCAAAAATAAAAAACTCTTTTACAAATCTCCAAACAAAAGAATTTTGAATAATGAAAAAATACATCGCCTACCATTTTCCTCGTGAATTAAAAACTTATGCATTACTAACACTTGCTAGTGCCTTAACAGTGGTGGTGATAACTTTCTTCTTGTCTGTTAGTGCATTTTCACAGCACGCTTTTAAAACTTTCATTGTTGAACACCCTGCTTTAAATTTTATTATTACACCGATTACTTTTGTGACGATTATTTATTTTGCCAAACATTATTGTCATTTTGTGCAGGGTAGTGGTATTCCACAACTGATTGCTGCGACTGATTCTCGCAATAAGTCTATCCGTAAAAAGTTACTTTCCTTTAGAGTTGCACTTGGGAAAATTGGTCTTATCTTTTTAGCAATGTTAGGGGGTGCACCAATTGGTATTGAAGGCCCAAGTATTCATATTGGCGGCTCTATTTTTTATGGTTTTAACCAATTTATTAAACTCAATCGCAAGTTTTTAATCCACGCTTTAATTGCGATTGGTGGTAGTGCAGGATTGATTGTAGCATTCAATGCACCGATTGCAGGGGTGCTATTTGCCTATGAAGAAATTGGTAGAAAATTAAAAAAACAGGCTTTAATTTTGATTTTGATTGTCAGTGGATTTGTCTATTTCTTAAAGGCTTGGTATCACGGCAACACCCTTATTTAATGGATTTATCTAACCTCTCATTTGACTTAACCTTGATTTGGCAATTACTGCCCTTGACAGTGGTAGTTGGAATTTTGGGTGGATTATTTTCCAGAATAACACTTTATTTTGTGCAAAAATTGATTATCAATAGCAAAATCAAAGTACTCGTTATGGCGTTGGGTGTCGGTATGATTGTGGCATTTTTTAACTATCTATCCAAAGGACAAATCGCGGGCTCTGGACACACAGAAGTATTACAAATACTCAATAGTCAGTCGTTAGGTTTGGATTTTGTAGTGATGAAATTTTTTGCTGTTTTAACTTCATTTGTTTCCACCCTTCCAGGTGGTGTTTTTATGCCAAGCATCTCAATTGGTGCAGGTATTGGTGCGGAAGCATCTCATTTTTACACGCAAATTGATACACAGGTCATTATGCTAATAGCGATGATTGGCTATCTGAGTGCAGTCATCCGCGCACCACTCACTTCAGCGTTTGTGATTCTTGAAATGACAATGAGTTTACATCTACTCATTCCAGCATTAGTTGTGGCATTAATTGCCAGTTTTGTCTCTAAACAAATCCAACACCAGCCTATCTATGAAGCCTTAGCAGATAGATTTTCTAAAACGGTTTAACCACTACTAAGATAACGATTGCCACTAGTATCAATACTGGAAATTCATTAAACCAACGGTAAAAAATATGTGAACGAGTATTTTTATTCGCTTTAAAAATAGTCAGTAAATGTCCACAATAAAAATGATAAGCAATTAATGGCACAACTAAGGTTAATTTGGCATACAACCAATATTGGGTGGAATAATATGTCCAATTTTCAACTATCATCCAAGCTCCAAATATCGTTGCCAAAACAAAACTCGGCATCATAATACCGCGATAAAGTTTGCGTTCCATTATTTTAAAACGCTCAATGCTGATTTTATCATCGCTCATTGCGTGATAAACAAACAAACGGGGCAAATAAAACAAGGCTGCAAACCAAGTAATGATACTGATAATATGAAACGCTTTAATCCACAACATAAACCAACCAAATAAAACAATAAATAACGCTATTATAGTAAAATAATACAACTTTTACTAACTTCCGACATCTTTGCAGCAATATAGAGAAATTCCTTACAACTACACTTCGTTTTCAGATAAGGAAATAGTGTGCCGTTTTCTTGGTGAGGAATCATGGGAATTACTTCATCAATTACGGGAAAATCGTAATACGGGGCGTAGTGCAAAAATGTTGTTTGAGGTGTTGGGTGATATGTGGGCTGTTAATCGCAATCCTTATTTGCAGGAAGATTTGATTAAGAATAAACGCCGTTGGCACTCGTTAACTGAGGCTTTGTATTCTCGTCTTAATCAGATTCGTATGCGTGCTGATGGCAATCAAAAAGTGCTTGAGTTGTTGGGTAGTGCTGATCAGGCGGTGGATGATTTTAAATTGTGTTTGAGTGAATTTCAAGGCAATCAAAAACACATCAAAAAAGCCCTATTGAAAGTAACGCACAATAATAATATTCGTTTTGATGCCTTATCACGCGCTTCACATTCAACTGATGCCACGGATTGGCGTGTTGAATATCCAGCGGTGGTTATTACCCCAGATACTGAGTTTGAGATTGCTGCGATTATCAAAACCTGTATTCAATTAGGGTTAACCATTATTCCTAGAGGGGGTGGCACGGGCTATACTGGCGGTGCAATTCCTTTGAATACACAAACTGCGGTGATTAATACCGAAAAACTCAGTTTTATCAATGCAGTTAAAACACATGATGGGTTACGCAGTGTGAATGTGGGGGCAGGGGTGATTACCAAACGCGTGAGTGAGGTGGCTACGGCGAATAATTTGGTGTTTGCCGTTGATCCGACTTCGCAAGATGCTTGCACGATTGGGGGGAATGTGGCAATGAATGCGGGGGGTAAAAAGGCGTTGAGGTGGGGGACGACGATTGATAATTTACTTTCATGGAAGATGGTGATGCCTGATGGGGAATGGCTCAAAGTGGAACGCATTAATCATAATCAGGATAAGATTCAGTTGTTGGATGAGGTGAGTTTTGATATTCATACATTGGCAGCGGATGCGCAGACTATTAGTAGCACCAAAAGGTTGGATATTAAATCTGGCAACTTACGCAAACACGGTTTGGGCAAGGATGTGACCAATAAATTTTTAGATGGTTTGCCTGGTATTCAGAAAGAAGGTTGTGATGGTTTTATTACCTCGGCTGAATTTATTTTGCATCAGCCGTTAAAGTGCATTCATACATTGTGTTTGGAGTTTTTTGGGCATAATTTAAAGTTAGCCGTGTCCAGTATTGTTGATATTAAGGACAGTATTGATGCCAATGTTGCTGTTGATTTAGTAGGAATGGAACACCTTGATGCTCGGTATGTTAAGGCCGTTAGTTACACCACCAAAGCCAACCGTTCAGAGCTGCCAAAGATGGTATTATTGATTGATATGAGTGCTGAAACTGAGGCATTACTTGATACCCAAACTGATAAAATTATCACGCTGACAGAGGATAGAGGGGGTGAGTGTTTTGTGGCAAAATCATTAGCAAAACGCCAAGTTTTTTGGAAAGACCGTGCCAATACTGCAGCGATTGCTGCCCATACCAATGCTTTTAAAATTAATGAGGATGTGGTGATTCCATTGGACAAACTCAGTGATTATAGTCACGGTATTGAACATATTAATATTCGCCTATCGATTAAAAATAAATTGGCAATGATAGCGGCAATTAAAACTTATTTTCAAAATATTAATCCGGCATCCACACTTGTTAAAGATAAGATTATTTTGGTTTTGGTTTTGCTTGATAAGGTGAATAGCGAATGGCAAGATGCGCTATTCAGTTTACAACAAGAGGCGGGTTTTGAGGCGTTGCAAACGGGCAAACGGGTGATTTCTTATGTGCATGATTTTGCCCAGCCTTCAGAGGATTTATTGATGGGTGATGTGTTTGTTGATATTCGCAAGGATATTCAAGCCATTCACGATGAACACCGTGAAATTCGCCTCTTCGTTGCCACTCATATGCACGCTGGCGATGGCAATGTGCATACCAATATTCCCGTGCATTCACACAATACCGAAATGCTCCAACAAGCTGAGTCTGTGGTGGATGAAATTATGATTTTAGCCCAACAACTGGGTGGGGTGATTTCAGGCGAACATGGGATTGGACTCACCAAATACCAGTATTTATCCGACGAATTTAAACAAGAATTTGCCGAGTATAAAACCAAAATTGACCCCAATAACCACTTTAACAAAGGCAAATTAATGCCCGATAGTGGTTTGGAAAATGCCTTTACCCCCTCGTTACGCCTTGTTGAGCAAGAAGCATTGATTTTAGAAAGCAGTGAAATTGGTGAAATTAACGATATGGTAAAATCGTGCCTGCGTTGTGGAAAATGTAAAAATGTATGTACCACACACATTCCAGAGGCAAATTTACTCTATTCGCCGCGCGACAAAATCATCGGCACCAACCTCATCTCCGAAGCCTTTTTATATGAGAACAAACCCGTCGAGGCGTTTCTATTGACCATTTTGATGAGTTAAATGATGTAGCTGACCATTGCACTATTTGCCATCGTTGCGAAAAACCTTGCCCTGTGGATATTGACTTTGGTGATGTCTCCATCAAGATGAAAAATATCTTGGTAAAACAAAAACAAAGACACACCAATATCATCTCCAAAGTATCAATGGCTTATTTGAATATGAATCAGCCTTGGAAAATCAATATCACCAAAAAATTACTGATTGATTTTAGTTACACAGCACAAAACATCGCCTCCAAACTGAGCCACCCATTTTTAAAAAAACAACCCGATAAAACAGTCGGCAGACCCAATGCGTTTACAGAATTAGTCACAATTTTAGACAAACCTTTGCCAACGGACACCGCACTTGCCCCACTCAGAAGCCTACTCAATATCAACGACACAGGCAGCATACCGATTTTGGCACACCCTGAAAAATCCACCGTTGACTCACCGAGTGTATTCTATTTCCCTGGTTGCGGCTCAGAGCGCTTGTACTCCAATATCGGCTTGGCAACGATTGCCCTACTCTACCATCAAGGAGTAAAAGTGGTGTTACCCCCCAGTTATCTTTGCTGTGGCTATCCGCAAAAAGCAGGAGGTTATGACCAAAAAGCAAATGAGCTTTCCACCGACAATCGCGTGCTGTTCCACCGTATGGCAAACACACTCAACTACCTTGATATCAAATATGTGCTAACTTCTTGTGGCACTTGTATCGACCAATTAATGACCTATGAATTAGGCGATATTTTCAAAAATTCCAGCTTGCTTGACATCCACGAATATCTACTAGAAAATAATGTAACCCTTGACAATACAGGTGAGAAATACCTCTACCATGCCCCTTGCCACGACCCAATTAAATCAGATAGTTCAAGCACTGTCATCTCTAAAATTGTCAATTCAGAAGTGGTGAGCAACGATCGCTGTTGCGGTGAATCAGGCACTTTCGCAGTTGCACGCCCTGACATTGCCAAACAAGTAAAGTTCCGTAAAGAAGCTGAAATCAAAAAGATTTAGCAACAATAAAAACCAATAATAAACCCACAAAAATGCTCACCACCTGCCCTGCCTGTCGCCAAGGTCTATCTCGTTATAGCGATTCAACCGGCGTCAAGCCAATCTATCCAATAGAATTAATTGCTGAACAGCAGTTGGGTGAAAATTGGCAAAAAGACTTTATTAGGTCTGTACATATTGAAAAGGTATTGCTTTAATCCTTTGCTACATAAACCCAAACTAAGGTGCCTGATACCATTTTTCCCAATACACGCTGATAATCACTAACTTCGTATTTGTCAGATTGGCTAATTCTTTAGGGGTTAACTTAAAGACTTTTCCTTGTATAGTTTCATCTTGTTTAGCAATGGCGATTGGGTGGTGAGTTTCACCGCTAAGTGCGATGACAGCTTTATCTTGGATTTCAAGCGTGACTAATTTGTAGTTTAATAACTGGTCTTCATAGCCTGCTAATTCACGCCCAAAAGTTTCGATTTGTACAGCGGGGATTTGTAGTGTGCCATAGGAAAATAGCAATTCTGTTGCTTTCATTCTACTTTTCCAACACTTAGAATGGTTAAATTATCAGTATCAATCAAACGCGAAAAAGCGTATTCAATATCTTTTGCAGTAATATTTTTGATTTTGTCGGTAAAGCTACTCAGGTAATCTAGCGGCAAGTCGTAAAAACCGATAACAGAAAGATAAGTCAAAATATTGCTATTACTTGCTGTTTCTAAAGCAAAACCGCCGATAATATTGTCTTTGCCATCTTGTAATTTTTGTTCGTCTATGCCGTAGTTAATAAAGTCATCAAGGGTTTGAATGGCAATGTTTTTTGCTTCTGTAGCTTGGGCATTTTTGGTTTGTAAGCGTATTAAAAATGCGCCATTTGATTGCATTAAACTGAAATAACTATATGCTGAATATGCCAAGCCTTTTTCTTCTCTGATTTCATCACTTAAAATTGAAGTCAGCCCACTACCGCCAAAAATATGATTGCCAAGATATAGCGGGTAATAATCAGGGTGAGAGCGGCTTATACCAACTTGTCCAATAAGTAAATGCGTTTGTTTTGATGGGAATTCAATATGGATTTCATCGCCATAATCAGGTAAAGAAAGCTCGGCATTGACGGAGGCTTTTTTACCACTGTTTAAGCCGTGAGAGATTTGACGAGCAATTTGTTTTGCTTTAACCTTGTTAATATCGCCCACCAGTGCTATGGTAAGATTTTTTGCCACATAAAACTGCTGATAATGGTGTCTTAAATCTTGTGCGGTAATATTTCTAAGGGTTGATTTTTTGCCGATTGTGTTGTGTGCATAAGGGTGTCCGTCAAATATTATTTGATTAAAGGCGAGTGATGCGACGCTTGATGGTGACTGTTTACTGGCTTTGATGGCTTGTAAAGTTTGACGCTTTTCACGCGTTAAATAATGCTGTTTAAACTGTGGCTGAGTAACGACTTCGGTAAAAATAGCAAGTGATTTTCTCAGTATCGCTTCTCTTGATAAAGTGCGTAATGATACCATCGCCATATCTTTAAGCGAGCGTGTGGAAAATTGTGCACCGACAGATTCAAAGGCATTGATAATCTGCTCTTCATTGTGATATTGCGTAGCGGTACCAAGCAAATTATTCGTCAGAGATGCCAATCCATATTGCGCCCCATCTCGACTACTCGCTCCATCAAAAGACAATGCTATATCTAAAATCGGCAAGCCCTTGGTTTGCACAAATAACACCTTTGCCCCTTCGGGTGTCGTCCAATGTTGAATGTCAATTTTAGCGTAGGCGTTTGCCGTAAATAACAAAAATATCAGTAAAAATTTCATTAGGAGACCTTTGCATAAATAGGGATGATTAGCAAAATGACAGATTTTATTAAATTGGAAATTTTTTAAATCCACTCCTAGCAGGGCTAAGGGTGTTTTTAAAAAGTTTGTAATTTGATGAAAGATGGCGTTTTGATGATTATTCATATTTATGCAAAGGTCTCATTAGATACCCTGAGGAATAAGTTCGACTGAATTAGCCTGTGAAAAATCTAAATATTGCTGGGCAACTCGTGCCACATCGTCTGCACTGATGGCGTTCATTTTTTCTACATAAGAAAATAATTTTTCCACCCCCAGCCCCACCGATGACAACATTCCCAAGTAATAAGATTGCGTGGATATTTGGTCTTGTTCAAACACAAACTCGGCTTCAAGTTGTGTTTTGGTGCGGGATAATTCATCTGCAATCACGCTTGGATTTTTAATCAACTCCGCCACTTGAGCTTTGATTGCCGACAAAACCATTTCATTGCTTACCCCTTTAGCAGGGACAAAACTGAGCGTAAATAGCGTATTATACTTATCATATAATCGATACCCGATACCAACCCCAGACGCAATTTGCTGTTGTCTAATCAATGTTTTTGACAACCCATTATCCAACACATGCGACAACATATCCAATGCATACGCGTCATTTTCATTGGTTTTTAAATTCGGCACAGGGAACGACAAAATATAATAAGGCAACTCAGCTTTGAGTTTCAATACCCGAGTATTACCTGTCTGAGCAATAGACGATTTATCCGTATTTTTAATATTTAGATTATACTGATAGCCCCCAAAATACCGCTTTGCCAACGCAATCACTTCATCCGCTTGCACATCACCCACCACCACAAGAGTGGCATTATTCGGCGCATAATATTGTGCATACCACTCACGCAAATCGGACAATTTATAAGATTCTATATCCGTTTGAAAACCAATAATTGGTGCGTGATAAGCACCTTTTCATCAAAAGAAATAAAATTCAGGTTTTCATACACTTTGGCATTCGGATTATCTTCCACACGCATTCGACGCTCTTCAATTACCACCTGCCTTTCCTTGCTTAATTCAACATCAGAAAAAGTCAAATGACGCATACGATCGGCCTCCATTTTAAGTGCCAATGCGAGTTTGGATTTGTGCATTTTTTGATAATAGGCGGTGTAATCTTTGGAGGTAAAAGCATTTTCATCACCGCCATTTCTGGCAATAATTGCCGAAAACTCACCCACTTTATAATCATTTGTACCTTTAAACATCATATGTTCAAGCATATGAGAGATGCCTGTATTCGGACGCAATTCATCACTCGCACCGACACGATACCACAGTTGCGAGATGAATACGGGTGCACGATTGTCGGTTTTTACAATGATTTTTAACCCATTTTCTAAGGTCGTTTGCGTGACATTATATTTTTCCAAATCACTTGCATTCGCAAAAACGCTTTGAAATAAGAAAAAAGATAGTAAAATCAGATTTTTTTGCATTGCAATATTATAGTGTTTAATTTTTTCAAAAAAGATAAAGTTGAAAAATCTACCTCTTTAAAAGAGCGTTTAGTTAAATCTCGCCAAAAATTAGGCTCTGGATTATCAAGCCTATTATTAGGCAAAAAAACCATTGACGAAAACCTACTAGAAGAACTTGAAATGCTGTTAATTTCTGCTGATATTGGCATTAAAACCACAGAAAAAGTGCTGGAATTAGTTCGAAAAAATGCAACACGAAAAATCTTGAAAAATACTGAAGAGTTATATAATTTCTTAAAAAATGAGTTGGTAAAACTGTTAATTGACGACAACCAACTAAACACCGAACAACAAGAAACCTTTGTTATTTTAGTCGTCGGTGTGAATGGTGCTGGCAAAACCACCACCATTGGCAAACTTGCCAAGTCGTTCCAAAATCAAGGCAAGTCGGTAATGTTGGCGGCAGGTGATACCTTTCGTGCCGCAGCAGTTGAACAACTTAAGGTTTGGGGTGAACGCAACAGTATCGCAGTGGTGGCACAGGATACGGGTGCTGATGCGGCTTCGGTTATCTTCGACGCTTATCAATCAGCACAAGCCAAAAATATTGATATTCTGATTGCTGACACGGCTGGACGCTTGCACACACAGGGGAATCTTATGCAAGAGTTAGCCAAAATCAAGCGGGTTATCACCAAACAAAATGAAAACGCACCTCACGAAGTGATGTTGGTGCTTGATGGTGGATCAGGTCAAAATGCACTCAGCCAAGCCAAGGAATTTAACAAGGCGGTTGAACTCAGTGGTATTAGCATCACCAAACTCGACGGCACTGCCAAAGGTGGCATCGTCTTTGCCATCTCCGACGAACTCAACCTCCCTATTCGCTATATTGGCGTGGGTGAAGGGATTAATGACCTGAAACCTTTTTCAGCAAAAGAGTTTATTGAAGCGTTGTTTGATTAGGTCATAATTTAAGAGTATTTCACTCTGAAAGACTATTGGAGACCTTTGCATAAATATGAATAATCATCAAAACGCCATCTTTCATCAAATTACAAACTTTTTAAAAACACCCTTAGCCCTGCTAGGAGTGGATTTAAAAAATTTCCAATTTAATAAAATCTGTCATTTTGCTAATCATCCCTATTTATGCAAAGGTCTCTATTGAATGTTAAAAAGTACCGTTTAGAAAATACAGAGAACAATGTATTTTTTTCATCTGTGTCATAATCAATTGTGTCTTATCATCGTGTGGTTGCCACAGACGACTCGCTTAGGGGTTATGATGGTGGATTGGGTAGAAAGCAGTTTTTACTGGATTTAGAAAGCAGAAACGCAAACATAGGTGGATAATATGACAGAAAAATTTTCTTTAAAAGACCAATTATTCAACAAACAAAAAGTGAGTTATTTGGCATCACGCATTAAAAATGTTTATCCTCAGTTTGAAGAGCAACAATTTAACGCTCAAATCTTACAACAGTTTCCAGCATTAGAACTCAAACAACGCATTAGTTGTATTCGAATACAATTGGAAAAACAACTGCCAAATAAATTTGAGAGTGCATTAACTATTATTTTAAATGCTTTGCCGGCAGAACTCGACCCTGGCAAAACAGACAATGATTTTGGCGATTTTATTTTTGCACCCCTATCTGATTTTGTCGCAAAAAATGGCCTAGAAAGCCAATATTTAAACCTATCCTTTAACGCACTAGCAGAAATTACCAAACGCTTTAGCTGCGAAGACTCAATTCGTTATTTTATTAACGCCCACCCTCAAGAAAGCTGGATTTTTATGCAACAAATGGCACAATCTGACAACTACCACCAACGACGACTGGCATCCGAAGGCTTGCGTCCGAAGTTGCCTTGGTGCATTGGCATCAATATCGATTATCAAAAACCCCTTATTTTATTAAATCAACTGTATAGTGATGACACTCGGTATGTGGTTCGTTCTGTTGCCAATCACCTAAATGATATTGCTAAAATTGATGCAGCATTGGTAATTCAAACGCTGAAAAAATGGCAAATAGCCAATAAACAAAATAAAAGAATGGGATTTTTTAAGCAAGCATGCGCTCAGAACGCTGGTAAAAAAAGGCAATAAACCCGCCTTAGAACTGCTTGGCTTTGACTCCAATCCAAAAATCACTGTACACAATTTCAACCTGAAAAAAACAACCCTTTGTTTGGATAACTATTTGGACTTTTCATTTACTATTAATGCTCAAAAAGATGAAAAATTGGTGATTGATTACAAAATTATCTACCCAACCAACAATCAAAAAGTTTCTGAAAAAGTATTTAAAATTAAACAATTAAATATCAAACAAAATACCAGCATTGCTGTGCACAAAAAACATTTATTTAGATTGATGACCACCAAAAAATTGTACGCTGGCAAACATCAAATACATCTAAAAATCAATGGCAATATATTTGAAAAAGCGTATTTTATTTTGAATGAGACCTTTGCATAAATAGGGATGATTAGCAAAATGACAGATTTTATTAAATTGGAAATTTTTTAAATCCACTCCTAGCAGGGCTAAGGGTGTTTTTAAAAAGTTTGTAATTTGATGAAAGATGGCGTTTTGATGATTATTCATATTTATGCAAAGGTCTCGAATATGTAATACCATTTTCAAAAGTAGCAGTTGTTAGTCCTGCTTTACCTCTTCTATTTATATGTTGGGCTGCTACTTTCGAGTGTTGCGTTCAATACGCAAAACGGCAAGCATAATCACCAACATTGCAAAAATAAGTAGTGCATTCCAAAGGGCAGAGTAGATATTTTGTTTGATTTTTACGGTGCCGATTTTGATGAAGTTAGCTTCGCTATTTTCTTGGATTTGACGGAAAAAAGACTGGTCGTGCCAATTGGTTAATTCATCAATATTGACTTTTGCACCGACAATAGCAACTTGATTGATGAGTTTTGCCAAGGATTGAACATAGGATAATTGCACGGATTGTGGATAGCGGTTGAGTTTGATTTTACTGGATACCTTGACTTTTTGTTTTAGGTTATTTTTATCAACTACTTGGTCAGATAAATTGCTTAATGCGATAACGATGTCATCAATATGTGCATTAAATTCTTGTTCAAATTGTTGATTTTTTCCTAAATTTTTAGCGATTTTATCCTCTTGATTGCGCGCTATTTTTTGATAATCAGCAAACTGAATGACCGGTATATCAGATTTCTCATCAGTAATAGAGATGTTGTTGTAACCCAACATTCCTGCCATAATCAGTATGATAATTGCAAATAATAAACCTATCATTTGCGTTATTTTTAAAAAAACTTTTTCAATGAATCCCATAATTTTTCCCTTTTCTAATTTACTTTTAAAATATCTCTTGCACCCATTGCAATCAATTTGTCTGCTAATTGTTTGCCCAACTCTTCTGTATTATCCACATTTCCGACAACTTTGTGCTTCAAAATTACACCTGACTCTACATTGCCAACCAAACCTGTGAGCGTAATTATATCTCCATCAAGCGTTGAAAAGCCTGCAATTGGCACGGAACAGCCCCCTTCTAATCGGGCATTCATTGCGCGTTCAGCACTGATTCTGTGCGTCGTTTGTTCATCAATCAAAGGGGTGATTAACTCTAATATCGCTTGGTCATTTTCTCTAATTTCAATGCCTACTGCACCCTGTCCAACGGCAGGCAGAGATTGCTTGGCAGAGATTTGTTGTTTAATTCTGTCGGAAAAATTTAAGCGAATAAGTCCTGCACATGCCAAAATAATAGCGTCGTATTCGCCATCATCTAATTTTTTGAGTCGGGTATTAACATTGCCACGCAAATCTAAGATTTCTAAATCAGGGCGAATAGATTTGAGTTGCACGATACGACGCATTGAACAAGTTCCCACCTTAGAATTTAGAGGCAAGTCTTCTAAATTATTAAAATGATTAGAGACAAAAGCGTCAAATGGATTTTCCCGTTTAAGAACAGCACCGAGTGCAAATCCTGCAGGGATTTTGTAAGGCATATCTTTCATCGAATGCACGGCAATATCTGCTTTTCCTTCCAACATTCCTATTTCCAATTCTTTGATAAATAATCCCTTTCCGCCAATTTTTGACAAGGGGAGTTAAGGATTTGATCGCCTGTGGTCATCATTTTCACCAATTCTACCTCTAAATTAGGGTGCAGTTGTTTTAGCCTAGATTTCACATGTTCAGCCTGCCAAAGTGCGAGGGGGCTTTTACGGGTGGCGATTTTGAGTGTTTTCATATAAAATACTAATTTTTAAAGAGTAACCTATTTTACTGATGTTGATGAATGCAAAAGATTTTTTTATCGATGGGCAAATAGCAAAACAAAAACAAATCCCTATTTTAGTGATGTTTTCAGAGCCTAGTTGCCCTTACTGCGAATTGGTTAAACAAGAAGTATTGAACTCAATGAGTGGTTTAGTAGAGTATAAAAATAAAGTGATTATCCGTCATGTTTTTTATTCTTCATTAATGGAAATAGTTAATTTTTCGGGTCATTCCAGTAATCACTCTCAATTTAGTTTTACATACGGGGTTAATTTTTATCCAACTTTGTTGTTGCTTGATCATAATGGCAAAGTACTTGGTAAGAAAATCGGCGTTGTCTTAATTGAGACTTATTGGACCGAATTAGACACCCTGATTGAACAAGCAACCAAACAACTTAAGGCAACATTATGACAACTACTAACCAATCTTGGGGCGGACGCTTCAATCAGCCAACGGATGAATTTGTTAAGATTTTTGGCGCTTCAGTGTTTTTTGATAAAATTCTCGCTCCTTATGATATTGCTGGCTCCATTGCACACGCCACAATGTTATGCGAAGTTGGGCTATTAACTAAGGAGGAAAAATCACAAATTATTAGTGGCTTGAATGCAATTCTTAAGGAAATTCAAGCCGATAAATTTAACTGGTCGGTTGATTTAGAAGATGTGCATATGAATATCGAAGCACGCCTAGTAGCAATGATTGGCGATGCGGGTAAAAAACTCCACACAGGTCGTTCTCGCAATGATCAAGTGGCCACCGATATTCGCCTGTATTTGCGTGAGCAACTTGATGACATTAATGATGAAATCAAGCGTTTGCAAGTGGCTTTACTTGTGTTAGCCGAGCAAGAAGCCAGCACCCTATTGCCGGGCTTTACCCATCTACAAGCCGCCCAACCTGTAAGTTTTGGACATCATATGATGGCGTATTTTGAAATGCTATCTCGTGATGCTGAACGACTAATTGATTGTCGTAAACGACTCAATTCCATGCCCCTTGGTAGTGCCGCATTGGCAGGCACAACTTACCCAATTAAACGCACTCGCACTGCTGAATTGTTAGGCTTTGAGCGCATTTGCCACAACTCGCTGGATGGTGTTAGTGACCGTGATTTTGCCATAGAGTTTTTATCAGTAGCCAGCATTATTATGATGCATTTGTCGCGTTTTTCCGAAGAGTTGATTTTGTGGTCAAGTGCGCAATTTGACTTTATTGAATTGCCAGATAGCTTTTGCACAGGCTCATCGATTATGCCACAAAAGAAAAACCCCGATGTTCCGGAGTTGGTGCGAGGCAAAACTGGTCGTGTATATGGTAACTTAACCTCAATGCTGACCATTATGAAATCACAACCGCTCGCCTATAACAAGGACAACCAAGAAGACAAAGAACCCCTGTTTGATACGGTTGATACACTGAAAGCCTGCTTGCGTGTATTCGCCGATATGGTGCCCACCATTCAAGCAAAGCGAGACAATATGTACAATTCCACCAAAAAAGGCTACACCACTGCCACTGATTTGGCAGATTATTTGGTGAAAAAAGGTTTGCCCTTTCGTGACGCACACGAAGTCGTAGGTTTATCGGTTGCTTATGGGCTAAAAATGCAAAAAGACTTAAGCGAGTTGAGTTTGGAAGAATTGCAAAAATTTGATACTCGCATTGAAAACGATGTGTTTGATGTACTATCGTTAGAAGGTTCACTTTGTGCGCGTGACCATCTGGGCGGTACTGCACCAAACCAAGTCAAACAAGCTATCAAAACCGCTCGTAACACCCTAAAATAATATGAAAATTGTTTTTGCAGGCACGCCTGAATTTTCAGTCGGCGTTTTAACCGCCCTCATTAATGCTGGGCATGATATTATTGGTGTCTATTGCCAACCTGATCGCCCCAAAGGTCGTGGTCGTGTATTAACCGCTTGCCCCGTCAAAGAAAAAGCCTTGGAACACAGTCTGCCCATTTTTCAACCAATAAGCCTGAAAGATGAGGACACTCAAAAAACCTTATCTGCACTCAATGCTGATGTTATGGTGGTCGTGGCTTACGGTCAATTGTTACCAAAACTCGTGTTAGACATCCCGAAGCACGGATGCCTGAATATTCACGCCTCGCTCCTGCCTCGCTGGCGAGGTGCCGCCCCTATTCAACGCGCTATTTTGGCAGGTGATAAAACTACAGGGGTGACTGTTATGCAGATGGATGAAGGATTGGATACGGGCAATATTTTGCTAGAAGAAACCTGTGATATTGCCGATACTGACACCGCACAAACCTTACATGACAAACTCGCCACACTAGGTGCTAACGCTATTATTGCAACTTTAGCAGACTTCAATAACTTGTCGCCCACAAAGCAAAATGCAATAGGCATGACTTACGCCAAAAAACTTAAAAAAGACGAGGCGTGGATAGACTGGCATCAATCCGCCGAGCAAATTAACCGACAAATTAGAGCGTTCAAACCCTACCCCATCGCCCAAACTAATGCCACAAGCGACAAATTTGAATCCAAAGTGTTGCGCATTCTATCTGCCAGTATTATGGAAAAAACTTATTATGAAAAACCAGGCGAAGTCATTCAATCTTCTACCAAAGGCAGTTGCCATATCGCAACAGGTAACGGTATATTAAGTTTAGAACAAGTGCAACTAGCCGGCAAAAAAATCGCCAATATTAAAGACTTTAACAACGCATATCAATTAAAAAAACTAGGATTGTAATACCACTTAAACACACACTGAACTTGCTTTGAGCAAGTCTTGCTTGCTTAATTTTTACCCAGCATTCTCCTCAAAGTATTATCTTTATCGATAAAATGATGTTTAATAGCGCCAGCAATATGCAAAACAATGGCAACAATAATTGTCCAGCCTGCTATTTCATGGGTTTCGTGCATAAATCCAGCAAGTGCAGCATTATGCGGAATGGCTTCTTTAGCAACAGGGTCAAATTGTGCTGCAATGATTTCCAAGCCAAATACTGAGACACCATAACCGCCTGCACCAGACATAATAAAACCTGAAATTGGCATTACAATCATTGCAATTATTAACACCCAGTGGATTATTTTTGCCAAATTGTGTTCAATTGCTCTGTATTCAGTAACGGGTTGTAGCCAGCCATTGACAAAACGCCAATACACTCTAACAATGATGACTGCGAAAATTAAAACACCGATTGATTTGTGAATAGGGTAAAGCTCAAACGCCTCATTTTCACTCATATAAACACCAATAACTGCCAATGTGATAATAGTTAAACCTACTACCCAATGCAGGGCTATGGTTAAACTGGACAATTTTTTCTTCTTTTGTGTCTCTCATATTTTTCTCCTAATTTCAATGAGACCTTTGCATAAATAGGGATGATTAGCAAAATGTACTGATTTTATTAAATGGAAATTTTTAAATCCACTCTACAAAGGGCTAGGATGTTTGTTTTTTCACAAAGGTTTTGCTAATTTTATAATTTAGATATGCGTTTTCGATAATTATTGATATTTATAGCAAAATCATGCTCAATATTAAATTTTGATTTTACCACTATTCTTTACTTTAGGGTTTAATCATAACGCTATGCCAATAGTAACGACCTTTTTGCTTGCTAGGCATGGTGCAGTTGTATTTGCTACGACGCTCGGTCAAGGGTTTTTTGGCAATGATTTTAACGCTTTTGTTGCCTTGCCAAATCATCTCTACGCCGCCATTAGCAAAACAATTTAAGTTGACTTTTTGGTATTTGTTTAAGGGCTTGCAAGACGCCAATACTAATGTACTAATGCTGATGGATATGTTGAACACGATAGATATTTTAGCCTTGATAGGCATTGCTCAAGAGCATACTTTCGTCTCTTAAAACACTCATCTTGTGCATAATGCACCCCATGAGGGAATGGTCAGCGGCAGGCTTTTGTCGATCTGCAATTTTTCCTACACCACGCCAGATTGCTGCCCAAAAGCGGTGTAACCTAGGTCTCGGACTTGTTGCCTAATGGCGACATTGGCTTCGCAGGTAAGGATTTTAAAAATTTGTAATTTGCATGAAAAGCTGAATATCTCATTTTGCACCTTGCTAATTCTTTGATTATACGCGTTTTTGTACTTGTTAATTTCGCGCATTCAGCTTTAAATTTAAAATGCTGCGATGATTGCGTTGCATGATTCTAGTAAAATTGAGGTTTTGCCTTGCATATCTAGCCGCATTTGCACAAACAATTGACATGCACTTTCGTATTTTTTATGGCGCTATGCTCAATGTTGCCACAAATATTCATTGGCGATTAATATTTTTAGCCTGATAGGCTTATCGGCAATGGATTGATAAGCATCATCGGCGGTAAGCACCACGCATTTGTCTTGCTATATTTATCCACGCTCAACAGGTGAGCTATGTCAAAAGCTTAACACTTTGAAACTCTGCTGCTCTAATACCGCAATGCTGCTCAAATAATTGAGGATGATGCGTGAAGATTAGGGTGTGCGGAAATGTCGAACAACAAACCACGAAACTGTTGGCACTTACTACGGACGAGAACAGCATTAGTATTTATAGAATTTATACTCTTTTCACTTAAAACGTGATTGGTGCCATGCTTATAATGGCACGATATGCGACTGCAATTGACAGATTGAGGCTGCGAGATCCGTTTTTACATGGTAGGCTAATAAGCATATTGTCTAAATATTTCGCAGGTAGTCGTTTCGGCCAAATAAGAAGGAATCGCCTGCTTGATATCTAACGCTTGCATGTTAGTCTACTTTTGAACCTGCAAAATGCGTCGAGTATGGCAGCTCAGACAATCTTGGAATCCTCTATTCAAAACTTTGCTAAGCTCTTTAAATCAAGGCCCTGTGCTTTTTAAGCGTTTGTCGGAAAATTTCAAAACCAAACTTTGGCTTATCAACGTGAACAGCACTATATTCACTAGAGATTAAACTGCCTGATATTTGTTGACTTCTGGTTCATAACGCAATTGAAGATTGAAATCTATTTTGTAAAATGGTTTATCTTGATTTTTTTGCTATTATCCATTATATAGGCCTAAAAGAAGGAATACAATAATCAACGCTGCATGGATTTAATTAAACTACTTCAAATTTCACAGGGACTAAACGAATCTGCAATCATTGCGATTAAAAAATGCAACTCTATTAGGGGGTGCATGTATTGAGTAGTATGTCAGTATTATGCTCAACGTGCTTATAATGTCCTTAAAACATTGATGCAATACTAAAAAACTGATGATTGATGATGTTCAAAAATCTAGACTATATGATTAATTTGATTTGTGGCTAGTCCAAATAGTAGCGAAAAATCAGGTTGTGTGCATAAAACTTATTAGATTTCTAACAGTCTAAAAGCTTATCCATCGTATAAAGCATGCTATTGAGTCTGTCATCTGAGTTTGTTGTTATGTGCAAGTTAGTAATGTGTAAACGATTGAGCGACATATATTGAAAGAAATTTCGGCGTTGATAAAAGAATCTATCAGGCGATGCTGTGCATAAACTTAGGGAGGTTGAAACCGTGACGAACAAAATCACGAAACGAACAATGAGTGTTTTTGCAATAAATAATAACACTTGACCTGACGCATATAAAATTCGGCTTGTAAACGACCATCGCGTTGAGACCGATGGGAAGAAAATTCGAAACCGTGCTATATCAGTTTCTGCACGCACGGCACTAAAAATAACCTTCGCTGGAATCGCCTGATTGGTGGCGACTCTATGAGCCGGGGGTGGGTAAAACGGCAATTGCTGAAGGCTTGGCGCAACGCATTATTAACAACGAAGTGCCAGAAGGTGTCAAGGGCAAGCGGTTATTATCGTTGGATATGGCGGCGTTGGTGGCAGGGGCAAAGTATAAAGGCGAATTTGAGGAAAGAATGAAAGCCGTGCTCAAAGACCTTGAAGCAGAAAATGGACAAGTGATTTTATTCATTGACGAATTGCACACCATGATGGGTGCGGGCAAAGGTGAAGGTTCTATGGATGCAGGCAATATGCTCAAACCTGCGCTTGCACGGGGCGATTTGCATTGTATGGGAGCGACAACTTTAGATGAATATCGCCAGTATATTGAAAAAGATTCGGCAATGGAACGCCGTTTTCAAAAAGTGTTGGTGGATGAGCCAACTGAGGAAGATACTATTGCAATTTTGCGTGGTTTGAAGGAAAAATACGAAGTTCATCACGGGGTGGAAATCACCGACCCTGCGATTATTGCCGCCGTTACCTACTCTCAACGCTATATTACCGATAGGCAATTGCCCGATAAAGCCATTGATTTGATTGACGAAGCGGCGTCGCAAATTCGGATGGAAATTGATTCAAAACCTGAGTCAATGGACAAACTTGATCGTAAATTGGTGCAACTTAAAATTCGAGAGAATGGCACTCAAAAAAGAAAAAGACAAGGCCTCTAAGGAGCGCTTAAAAGAGTTGGTTAAATTAATTAACTCATTAGAAAAAGAATACGCTGATTTAGAAGAAATTTGGAAAAGGGAAAAATCTGTGGTGCAAGGTGCACAGCATCTCAAAGAAGAATTAGAACAGGCAAAAGCTGACCTTGAGGCAGCACACCGTAATAATGATTTAGCCAAAATGAGTGAACTGCAATATGGAAAAATTCCCGAACTTGAAACTAAAATCACCGAGGCTGAATCAGCTAATATGGAAGATATGACGCTACTTCGTAACAAAGGTTACTGAAGATGAAATCGCCCACATTGTTGCTCGTTGGACGGGGATTCCTGTGGATAAAATGATGGAAGGTGAAAGGGATAAACTGCTGCAAATGGAGTCCATTATTCATCAGCGTTTAATTGGGCAAGATAAAGCCGTTAAAGTCATTGCCGATGCTGTGCGTCGTTCTCGAGCGGGTTTGTCCGATCCTAATCGCCCTGATGGACTCATTTATGTTTATGGGTCCAACGGGTGTCGGTAAAACGAACTCACTAAAGCGCTTGCCGATTTTCTGTTTGACACCGAGCAAGCTATTATTCGGTGGATATGAGTGAATTTATGGAAAAACATTCAGTGGCACGATTGATTGGCGCACCTCCAGGCTATGTTGGTTATGAACAAGGCGGTGTTTTAACCGAAGCCGTGCGTAGAAAACCCTACTCAATCATTCTGCTTGATGAAGTGGAAAAAGCCCACCCAGATGTATTTAATATTCTTTTGCAAGTGCTTGATGACGGTCGTTTAACGAGGACAAGGTCGCACAGTTGATTTTAAAAATACGGTGATTGTCATGACTTCAAATCTTGGCTCTCATTTAATACAAGAAAATCCAGGCAAAGATATGAGTTCTGAATTGACTCAGATTGTTGCATGAGCATTTCCGCCCTGATTTGTTAATCGTATTGATGAAATCTGTCGTTTTCAATCTTGAGAACAAATCAAAGGCATTGCTGCATTGCAAGTTGAAATCCTGCAATCTCGTTTAGCAAAAATGGACCTTAAACTTGAACTGGATGATAGTGCAATGACACTCATTGTAGATAAAGGTTATGACCCAGTATTTGGCGCACGCCCACTCAAACGCACCATCCAGCAGTTATTGGAAAACCCACTTTCTCAAAAGATACTGTCTGGAGAATTTCTACCAGGGTCAGTTATTCACGGCAATGTGTCTAACGACGAAATTGTGTTTTCTTGAGTATGTCTCTAATAATCCAAGATGTTTTAGTAAAAAGATGAATATTTTAGGTTATTAGACGCGCCCCTTAGCCATACATTGATATAATCAGCCTTTATGAAAGATTATATCAAAATTATAAAAAACGGTCTGTGGAGCAATAACCAAGCCTTGGTTGCATTATTGGGCTTGTGTCCGCTGTTGGCAGTAACCAATAATATCACCAATGCAATGGGTTTAGGGCTTGCCACTTCGTTTGTATTGGTAGCTTCAAACACCACTGTTTCAATTTTTCGCAACACCATTCGCAAAGAGGTGCGCATTCCAATCTTTGTGCTGCTGATTGCTTCTTTTGTAACCATTGTTGAATTAATCATGCAATCCTATTTTTACGACTTATATTTAATACTGGGCATTTTCGTGCCGTTGATTGTTACCAACTGTGCTATTTTGGGGCGGGCTGAGGCATTTGCCAGTAAAAACACTTGGGGGAAATCGGCATTAGACGGCTTAATGATGGGGCTTGGCTTTTCAATTGTATTAATTATTTTAGGGGCGGCGCGCGAGTTAATTGGCTCTGGCACTTTGTTCAACCAATCGGCATTGTTGTTGGGTGATTTTGGCAACACACTCAGCATCACTGTGTTTGAAGACTATCAAGGTACACTCTTGGCAATCTTACCGCCTGGCGCATTCCTCGGCTTAGGCTTAATCGTTGCAATCAAAAATTTCATTGATCAAAAAATATCTCAAAAGTCAACATAAAGACATTACTCAGTTATTGTCTTTAGTGCTTGAAAAAAGCCACGCCTGGCTGCTATCAAATGACGATTATCAGCTCAGCACAAATGAAGAAAGCAAACTCAAAACGCTCATCAAAAAACGAGAACAAGGCGTGCCATTCGCCTATTTGAGTGGCACAAAAGGCTTTTATCATTTAAAGTTTAAAGTAACCCCCGACACGCTAATCCCTCGCCCTGAAACTGAATTGTTGGTTGATATTGCACTGAATTTATTCATCAACAAGCCTTGCAATTTACTGGATTTAGGCACAGGCAGTGGCATTATCGCCATCACCCTAGCAGACAAAAACCCACATTGGCAAGTTACGGCAACTGATTTTTCCAACAAAGCCTTAGAAATTGCAAAACAAAACGCCACGATTATCACTAATAAAATCAACTTTCAACAAGGTAGTTGGTTTGAGGCGGTGCCTAACCAAAGGTTTGATTTGATTATTTCCAACCCGCCTTATATTGAAGAAGGCGACGGCTATTTGGATAACTTAACCCACGAGCCAATTAGCGCATTGACCGCTGGAAAAGATGGCTTAGATGATATCAGAATTATTATCAATCAAGCGCCCATCCACCTAAACAAGCACGGATTTTTGCTCTTGGAGCACGGATACAATCAGCAAGAAATGATTGTTGAATTATTAAAACAAAAATTCACTCACATTAAAACCTTTCAAGATTATAATTCTAACAATCGTGCCATCTTGGCACAACTTAAATAAATTCACGAGGAAAAAAATGAAAAAAATAATTCAACTATTGACAATCACTACACTCATTACTACAGTGGCTAATGCAGGATGGTTTAGCGGTGACCAAAAAGAAGGTGTTAATCACAGCGATAAAGTTTATTCCTTAAAGTTAGCAGAAACTTGGCCGACCAACTTCCCAATCTTTGGCGATGCCACCAAAAATTTCAAAAAATTAGCAGAAACCATGTCAAATGGTCGTTTAAAAATCAGAATTGACTCCAAAAATAAACACAAGTCTGCATTTGGTATTTTCGACTTCGTCAAATCAGGACAATACGATCTCGGACACTCAGGTTCTTATTACTGGAAAGGCAAAGACATCAACACTTTGTTTTTTACTTCAATGCCATTTGGTATGACAACTGACGAGCAACATGCTTGGTTTGAATACGGTGGTGGTAATGAGCTGATGGATAAAGTTTATGCTAAACACGGTATGAAATCAGTGATTGGCGGTAGCACGGGTAACCAAATGGGAGGCTGGTTTCAAAAAGAAATCAACTCAATTGATGACCTTAAAGGTTTGAAAATGCGTATTCCTGGCTTCGCAGGAGAAATCATGGCAAAAGTTGGTGCCAAACCAACCAACATCCCACCGGGTGAACTTTATACTGCATTAGACCGTGGCACAATTGATGCACTAGAATGGGTAGGTCCTTCACTAGACTTGCGTATGGGTTTTCACAAAATTGCCCCTTATTACTACACAGGTTGGCATGAGCCAGGTACCGAATTACAGTTTTTAATCAATCTTAAGAAATACAATTCACTACCAAAAGACTTGCAAACCATTTTGATAACAGCAATGAAACTTTCAGCTTATCAAATGTATGCACAATCCGAACATGAAAGTGCCAAAAACTGGGCAATAATGAAAAAGGATTTTCCTAATATTAAAGTTAAAACCTTTCCTGAACCAGTATTTGACGCACTTAGAAAGGCAAATGACAAACTCCTTAAAAAACTAGCTGCGAATAATCCACTTTCAAAAGAAATCATTGAATCTCAAACTAACTATTTGAAAAAAATACGCGCTTGGACAGCCATCTCAGACCAAGCTTATCTAAATTCTCAAACCCAATAATAACATTGCGCTACCAATACACCCAATGGTTAGAACGCTTAACCGTTGGATTATTACTACTAACGATTGTCAATGTATTCATCGATGTCGCCCTTCGCTACGGCTTTAACAACTCATCTATTGCCTTACAAGAAATGGAATGGCATCTGTTCTCTTCTATGTTTTTACTAGGTATTGCTTATACGCTACAAAAAGACGCCCATGTCAGAGTAGATGTTTTCTACGCCAAATTTACCCCTAAAAAACAGGCAATTATCAATATCATAGGTTTTATAATATTTATCTTACCAATCAGCTTGCTAATCACCTACTATGGTATTGACTTCACCTATTCAGCTTACATCATCAACGAGCAAAGTGGTGACCCTGGTGGATTAACACAACGATTCATTATCAAAGGTATTATTCCACTCAGCTTTATCTTGGTTATTGTTTCTGGTGGATTGTTTGCCAAAGATAACTACGAGGTGCTGAAACAATGATTGGTTTGATTATGTTTGTCGTTACTCTGGCATTGCTAATGATTGGCTTTCCTGTGGCTTTTACTTTCGCAGGTGTTGCTGTTATTTTCGGCACACTCGCAGAAGGTATTGACTTATTCGGCTTTATGCCTTACCGCATTATGAGCGTTATGGAAAACACCATCTTAATGGCAATACCGTTGTTCATTTTATGGGTATCATTTTACAAAAAACCCGACTGGCAGAGCAACTGCTTGAAGCCATGGGCGATTTATTTGGCAATATTCGTGGTGGTTTGGCAGTATCCACCATTTTAGTCGGCTCACTACTCGCTGCCTCCACAGGCGTAGTCGGTGCTAGCGTGATTGCCATGGGTGTGATTGCCCTACCAGTAATGCTCAAACACAACTATAAAAAGACGCTCTCTACGGGTGTCATTTGTGCTTCAGGCACTTTAGGGCAAATCATCCCGCCTTCCATTGTCCTAATCATCTTGGCAGATGTACTCGGTGTGCCTGTTGGCGATTTATTTCACAGTGCTGTTATGCCCTCTTTGGTGCTGGTAGGCAGTTATATTGTCTATGTTTTATTCATTGCCTACTGGGACAAAGACGCCGCACCCGCAACAAAAAGCAATAACCCAAACGCAGGAAAATACTGGCGAGTCGCCAAGTCCATCGTGCCACCCATCACCCTTATCATTGCTGTCTTAGGTTCAATATTTTCAGGCATTGCTACCCCCACCGAATCCGCCTCAATCGGTGCAGTCGGCTCACTACTATTAGCTCTGTTTTACCAAAGACTCAACTGGGATATCGTCTATCAATCCAGCGTTGAAACCATCAAAGTTACCTCCATGGTATTCGCCATCTTAGTCGGTGCAACCGCCTTTTCAATGGTATTTACCTACAGCGGTGGCGACCATGTCGTAGAAACATTCATTCACAGCCTTCCCGCCAAAGAAATGAGTTTTATCCTTATTTCAATGGGCATCATCCTCATCCTCGGTTTCTTTATTGATTTCGTCGAAATATCCCTCATCATCGTCCCATCTTTTACCCAATCGCTCTCTCACTCGGTATCGATATGCAATGGTTCGCGATTTTAATTGCTATGAACCTACAAGCCTCATTCCTAACCCCACCCTTTGGCTTTAGTCTCTTCTACCTCAAAGGCGTTGCTCCAAAATCTATCGAAACCACCGATATCTATAAAGGTGTTACGCCCTTCATCGTCATTCAAGTTAGTGTGTTATTAAGCCTGATAATTTTCCCAGAATGGTATGGGTTTAGTGAGTTTTAAAAAAGGCTATATCTGACACACTTAGTTCTTGAGTATATTTAATAAAATCACCCATTTAACCCCATCTACAATTTCTTGAGAATTTTTGATGAAAAGAAAATACGAGAGTTGGCATCATTTTCATCCAAAAAAGCGGATAGGATGGTATCCTAACTACCGACAATTTTGATGTTGCCTTGACAAATATTAATACAAATCAGGGCGTTTGGCTTGTGTCTTTTCTTCGGCTTTTTTTACCCGCCAAGCATCAATATTTGCTTGATGTCCGCTGAGTAAAACCGCTGGGACACTTTGCCCATCGATGGTTTCTGGACGGGTGTAATGTGGGTAATCTAGCAAGCCATTAGCAAACGAATCGTTGAGCGAATTTTGATTGCCTAATACGCCTGAAATTTGGCGACTAACCGCATCAATCACGACCATAGCACCGAGCTCACCGCCACTAATGACAAAATCACCAATAGATATTTCCCTGTCAATATCATGCTCAATAACACGCTCATCGATGCCTTCATAACGCCCACACAATAAGGTAATTGATTTGAGTTTGGAGAGTTCAAGAGCGAGTTTGTGGGTTAATTTTTGTCCTTGTGGTGATAAGTAAATAACAGTAGTGTCTGGATTATTTTGTTTGATTTTATGCAGGCAATCACGAATTGGTTTGACTTGTATTACCATCCCTGCCCCACCGCCATAGGGTGCATCGTCGATATTACGATGTTTGTTGTCGCTAAAATCACGCAACTGCCAAGTGTGAATTGCGAGCAATGATTTTTTAATCCCTCGTGCAATTACCCCTTCTTCTTTAATCGCTGAAAACATCTCAGGAAATAAAGTAATAATATCAAAATGTATCATTATTTAGGCTAAGATATTTTTCAAAATTTGGTAATAAATTTCACTTAAATCCTCTAAATCTTGTACACTCACACACTCGTCTACTTGATGAATGGTGGCATTTAAAGGTCCAAGCTCTACCACTTGTGCATTTAGGATAGGGGCAATAAAACGCCCATCAGAGGTGCCGCCAGAAGTGGATAATTCACTGTCAATATCTTTCACTGTTTTCACCGCCTGCATACAAGCACTAACTAAATCGCCTTTTGGTGTAAGGAATGGATAGCCTGAATGATTCCAGTCAATTTTGTATTCAAGTCCGTGCGTATCTAAAATATCTTCCACTCTTTTTTGCAGGCCCTCGTGTGTAGATTCACTTGAATAACGAAAATTAAACATTATTTCAACCGTCCCTGGAATTACATTAGTAACCCCTGTGCCTGAGTGTATATTAGACACTTGAAAACTGGTTTTTGGAAAATACTCATTGCCCTCATCCCATACTTCGGCAATCAAACCATTGAGTGCAGGTGCTAACAAATGAATAGGATTATTTGCTAAATGCGGATAAGCGATATGCCCTTGCTTGCCAATCAAAGTCAACGAACCGTTCAACGAACCGCGTCTGCCATTTTTCATCACATCGCCCAACTGATTAGTCGATGAAGGCTCGCCCACCAAACAATAATCAACATTTTGCCCTTTGTTATTTAGATATTCGCATACCTTCACCGTGCCGTCAATCGCAGGCCTTCTTCATCGGAAGTAATCAAATAACCGATACTGCCTTTATGGTCGGGAAAATCTGTCACAAACCGTTCAGTTGCTGTTATCATCGCCGCCAACGAGCCTTTCATATCCGCTGTGCCACGACCGTATAACATTCCATCAATCACCGTTGGCTCAAAAGGATCAGTTTTCCAATTCGACCCGACTGGCACGACATCGGTATGCCCTGCGAAAACAAAAACAGGGGTATTATTACCATGCTTTGCCCAAAAATTATCCACTTCACCAAATTTTAAATCATCAATTTCAAAACCGACTTTTTTCAGCCTATCAGTCATTAATCGCTGACAACCTTTGTCGTTAGGGGTAACAGAAGCAATAGATATTAAATCCTTTGCTAATTGTAGTGTATCACTCATAAATTTATTTTAATTTTAAATTAATTGTTGGATTATTTTTCACCTCAGTCACTTGGCTCACTGCTTCAATATCACCCGCTTGTCGTATTGCCGAACCCGACTTGCTTAGGCGTGCCTACGGCAAGCACTTTGGATGCTTGTGATAATTGTTGCGTCGGCATGACAGAATTTTTATCGGTCAATATTACCACGCCTGAAAAATCTTTTAACTTAATTTTCTGAATGGCAATCGGCATTGGTCGACCTTGTGCGGCTTTGACATACACCATTAAATAATAGTCTTTAAATTCTGCCTGATGCAGACGCTCAGATAGTGCTATTTTAATTGTAACCTGGTGTTGAGCTATTGGTTTATTTTGCGTTGTCGTTGATTTTCCATCTGCATTACGCATTTGTGCCAACTCATTCAGCATACGCTGTAAAGTCATTCTGTCTGCTTGATTTTCGGGTAATAATGACAACGCCCTTTGCCACAACATCTGTGTCAACTCTAATCGCTGTGCGTTAATTGCCACCCAACCCGCCAAATATAAAGCATCTACATTATTCTGATTAACTTCTAACGCCTCACGGACCAAGGTAGAAACACGCCCTTTAAATTGGTTACCCTGAGATTTTGCCAAAGTTGAAGCGTATTCAACTAGCATAATTTCATTTTTTGGATTTAATCGGTAAGATTTTTCATACGCTTCTAAAGATTCACTTAATTGATCAGAATCAAATAATGCCAATCCTAACAATCTCCACGATTTTGCATCATCAGGTTGTTCTGCTAAACGCTTTCTAATATTGACAATACTTTGTGCCAAAGTTGGTGGCTTTTCTGTTTGTAGCGTTGTTGCATTTTGAGAGGTAATTGATTGCGAAGTCAGCGTTTGATAAACACCTAAAGATGTGATAGATAATGCTGTCACAATTAATACTGCCAACCAAATTGGTATCGGTTTTTGCGTTTCAACCGTCGTTGTCGTTGCTATCTGCATCATTTCCACTGCCAATACTTGTGCAATTTCATCTTTAGCATCTTCAAACACACTCTCATCAATCAACTCTCTTTGTAAATCTTGTTCGAGTTCCGCTTGTTTTTGCTTACCCAATGCAATATTTGATTTCTCCAAATCCAATACATTGTTCTTTAAAGGGCGATACAAAAACCACACCAACCATGCCGATGACATTACCAACATTAAAACAAACCACAAATATAAATTCATCATTTACCTCTTACTTTTAGACGGTAGCGTTTGTCAAAGGCCGCCAACAACGCACCCAATGCAATCAACAATCCCCCCAGCCAAATCCAACGAATGAGTGGCTTGTAATATAATCTCAAACTCCACGCCCCATTACCTAATGACTCGCCCAAAGCAACATACAAATCACGGAATAATGAAGGATCAATTGCTGCCTCAGTCATTGGCATACCCGTTACATATTGGCGTTTTTCGGGTTTTAAAGTGGCAATCTTATCACCCTCGTATGCCACATCAATCACACCCTTATTGCCCGTATAATTTACCCCTTGCAATGTTGTAACCCCTCTAAAAGTAAAGTCATAACCTTTAATAGTTACAGTTTCATTCAGAGTCATCTTAATGTCTTTTTCCACACCATATTGCGTCGTTACCGTTGCACCGAATAAAAATACCGCAATACCAATATGTGCAACAATCATTCCAATAAACGCCATACTTGGATTACCTCGTTGTGCTAGTCTTTGCACTAACAATAGTAACGAATGCAACACAATCCAAGTAGATAAAAAGGTTGCCAAAACGACATAAATATTATCAATGGACAAATAAGTAATCAGCGTAATCGTCGAAATAACAAATACCATATGAATAGTCACATCAACCACCCTATCCAACTTGTCTTTTTTCCAACGCAAATACCCACCAATTGCCATTGCCAACACAGCAGGTATCATAATCGGTACAAATACCGCATCAAAATACGGTGCACCGACTGAGATTTTTCCCAATCCTAATGAATCTAATAATAGTGGATAAAGCGTACCCAAAAATACACTCAATAACGCTGTGACTAATAAGATATTATTCACTAATAATCCACTTTCTCTCGATAACAGTGAAAAACTGTTATTGCTACGCATCAAATTAGCACGCCACGCATACAAGCCCAATGAACCACCGACCACAATCACCAAAAATACCAAAATGAACAGCCCCCTCGCAGGGTCAGCAGCAAATGAATGCACTGAAGTCAAAATCCCTGAACGCACCAAGAAAGTGCCTAACAAGCTCAAAGAAAATCCAGCAATTGCCAATAACACCGTCCAATGCTTAAAGGCACCACGCTTTTCACTCACACTCAAAGAATGCACCAAGGCGGTAGCAACCAACCACGGCATAAATGACGCATTTTCAACTGGATCCCAAAACCACCAACCTCCCCAGCCGAGTTCATAATACGCCCACCAAGAACCTAGAGTAATACCGAAAGTTAAAAACGCCCACGCCACCAAAGTCCACGGACGCGACCAACGCAACCAAGTAGAATCCAACTGCCCACGAATCAACGACGACAATACAAATGCAAATGGAACTGCCATTCCCACATAGCCCATATACAACATCGGTGGATGAATAATCAAGCCAAAATCTTGCAACAGCGGATTGAGTTCACGCCCCTGTATCGGGATAATATCTAAGCGTTCAAATGGATTAGAAGTCAGCAATAAAAACAACAAAAAGCCAATGCTAATTAACCCCAAAATAATCAAAATATGATTTAAAACCTGTGCAGGCAAGCGTTTAGAAAAAATAGAAACTGCCACACTCCACAAAGACAATATCAACGCCCACAACAATAAAGAACCTTCATGTGCGCCCCAAACAGCCGACATTTTAAAAATATCAGGAAGATTTGTATTGGAATTACTGGCAACATATTTAACCGAAAAATCATCCACCACAAAGGCATTCATCAACACTGCAAATGATACGATCAGCCAAAAAAACTGCATCCACAACAAAGGACGAGAAAGTTGCATTAAAGCAACATTACCCCGCCACAAACCCACACTTGGCAAGGCTACTTGTAGCACAGCGACTATCAAAGCAAGGATTAAGGCAAAATGTCCAATTTCAGGTAACATAATTTAACCATCAAAAAAATCCATTATTATATCCAACCCACCATAACTAATCACGATATTTGCAAATTTAATTACTGCAGGTTTGGCATGATACGCCACTGACAAGCCCGCCACCGCCATCATTTCCAAATCATTCGCCCCATCACCTATTGCAATAGTTTGGCTCGGTGTCGTTTGGTATTTTGCACACAATTCAGTTATAAATTCAGCCTTAGCTGTGGCGTTAATAATATCCCCCTCAACTTTACCCGTTAATTGCCCCTTCTCAATCGTCAATGTATTCGCACGGTCGTGATCAAGCCCAATATCCTCTGCCAAACGCCGAGTGAAATAACCAAACCCGCCCGACACTACTGCTGTTTTTATCGCCCTAGATTTTAAAAACGCAATCAACGCCCTACCTCCATCACTGACTTTCAAGCGTTCCTCATAAACCCGACTCAACACCGACACTTCCAGCCCCTGCAACAAAGCGACGCGTTCAATCAAAGACGCATTAAAATCCAAATCGCCCCGCATCGCCCGCTCAGTAATCGCTGCCACCTGTGGTTTAATACCTGCAAAATCTGCAATTTCATCAATACACTCAATCGTTATCAGCGTCGAATCCATATCACTCACAAACAATGCTGTCTGCGAAAAATCAAAGTCAGGTAAATAATTAATATCCACCGAAAACACCTCGCGCAACGCTACAATATCAATTTTCTTATCCGTTAAAAAACGAAAATGCGAGCGCCTAAATTCAAACGCCACACCACACACATCCGCCATTTTGTTGGCAATATCTAACGCTTGGGAATGTAAAATAATGGTATTCATAACCTGTAGGAATTTTACCTAAGAAAAAAACAAAAAAACCCTATTACAACCTTAAGTCATAATAGGGTTTTTATTAAGATGGTGCGGAAGGAGAGACTCGAACTCTCACACTTTTCAGCACTGGAACCTAAATCCAGCGTGTCTACCAATTCCACCACTCCCGCTCGAAAACGGGCATTATACCCAAATAGACATTACTGTTGTCATAAATGAAACCAAAAAATCACTCGCCTATTGATTCCCCTAATGCAAAATGATGTTAAAATTACATCTTTTTTAAAAGATAGGTAACAATATGACGGTCAATAACGCAGTATCAGCAATAGCAGGAGTTTTTATCATGGGTTCACTTTTGGCAAGTAGCATTAACTTTAACGAGCCAAATTGGTTATGGATGACATTTTTTGTTGGTTTTATGTTATTCCAATCAGCATTTACAGGTTTCTGCCCAGCAGCAATGATTTGTAAAGCGTTAGGTGCTAAAGACGATAATTGCCGCTCTTAGTCTTGCTTTTTAGTTAAAGAAACCGCCTTAATTGGCGGTTTTTTTTGGCAACGCAGAATTAATTTTTATCCATATCATACCAATTCAACTTTTCCCTTAACTTCACCACTTCGCCCACAATAATCAGCGTAGGCGCATGGATGATTTCATTGGCCACCAAATCAGGCAATTCTGCCAAGGTAGTAGTGTGAACCTTATGTTCTGGTGTTGTGCCTTTTTCCACCAAAGCAACTGGCATTTCCCCACGCATCCCATGGGCGATAAGTTGGTCTGACAAATGCTGTGCCCCTTTAAGTGCCATATAAAAAACAATGGTTTGTTGCTCAACAGCCAACTCATCCCACGGCAAATTCATACTGCCGTCTTTAAGATGCCCTGTTACAAAACGACAAGACTGCGAATAATCCCGATGTGTCAACGGAATACCCGAATAAGTAGAACAACCCGAAGCAGCAGTAATCCCTGGCACAACTTGGAACGGAACGCCATTTTCCGCCAAGGTTTCGATTTCTTCGCCGCCTCGCCCAAAAATAAACGGATCGCCGCCTTTGAGACGACAAACACGCCTACCCTGCTTGGCTAAATCCACCAATAATTGATTAATGCCTTCCTGTGGCACACTGTGATTATCGCGCTCTTTGCCGACATAAATAAGCTCTGCATCGCGTCTCACTAATTCCATTACTTCATCTGATACCAAGCGGTCGTATAAAATCACATCGGCTTGCTGCATCAGACGCAACGCCTTGAAGGTCAACAAATCTGGGTCGCCTGGACCTCCGCCAACCAAATAAACCTCGCCGATATCGCTATCAATACTGTCGTCAAGTTGTGCTTGTAAATCAGTTTGTGCTTCATCAATTTTGCCTGCAAAGACTTTTTCCGCAACCACCCCTGAAAAAGCCTTTTCCCAAAAATAACGCCTATCTTCAATGTTATTAAATTTGGCTTTAACTTGCTGTCTAAAATTCCCCGCTAATGTTGCCAATTTGCCATAGGCATTGGGAATAGTACTTTCTAATTTAGCACGAATGAGTCGGGCTAATACAGGTGCCTTACCTGCTGATGAAATGGCAATCACAATCGGACTTCTATCAACAATCGAAGGCATAATAAAACTACACAATGCTGGCGAATCCACTACATTAACAGGAATATTAGCCTTTTTTGCCAATGCAGAAACACGCGCATTCAACACTGCATCATCCGTGGCAGATACAATCAACACCTGTGCATTAACATCACTTGCCTCAAAATCTTTTTTAATCAAAATGATTTTATTATTTTTTACCAGCTCAGCAACGCCATCACAAGTTTCTGGTGCTATGCAAGTAACCTGTGCATCTGCTTTTAATAAAAGGTTAATTTTGCGATAAGCAATATCACCACCACCAACAACTAAGCAGGGTTTTTTGGCAATATCAATAAAAATAGGAAAATAATCCATAAGCTGTTAGTGGTAAATTCTAAAGTAAGTATTATAATGAGACCTTTGCATAAATAGGGATGATTAGCAAAATGACAGATTTTATTAAATTGGAAATTTTTTAAATCCACTCCTAGCAGGGCTAAGGGTGTTTTTAAAAAGTTTGTAATTTGATGAAAGATGGCGTTTTGATGATTATTCATATTTATGCAAAGGTCTCAATGTGTAAAATGTTTTTATATGTCAAACAAACACTATACCTGTCCTTTTTCCCATTTAATTTTAAGCGGTCGCTGTGGCTGTGAATTTTCCGCAAAAGACTGTGTTGCCGAAAAAGAATTTGGTGCTTGTTTAAATAAATCAGCATCAAATGACTGTGCCTCGTTATATCAAAACCTAAGAATCAACAGTAATTTTGCCCTGCAATCACACATCAATCCAATCTATCAGTCGGGCAACAAGCAAAAATTAAAATGGGAGGGCTACTTGCTCTACAAGAGATTGTCAATTATTCTGTCTCTGACAACATCAACAATATTACCGAGTTAGTCAGCATAATTAAACAAGAATATGGCAATTTTAAACAAATCCCTTTTTCAAAACTAATGCCAAAAATCGCCAAATTTAAATTTAGGAATCGTTAATTTTTTGCTAGATTAATAAAAAAGTATGGAAATAACATTTTATTTATTGTGAGACCTTTGCATAAATAGGGATGATTAGCAAAATGACAGATTTTATTAAATTACAAATTTTTTAAATCCACTCCTAGCAGGGCTAAGGGTGTTTTTAAAAAGTTTGTAATTTGATGAAAGATGGCGTTTTGATGATTATTCATATTTATGCAAAGGTCTCATTGTATAATATTGTTCAATATGAGACCTTTGCATAAATCAACTAAAAACACATCAAACTGGTAAAATAAACACCCTCTAAATCAACCATAAAAATACTAAAATTTCCTAGAAAAACACTCAACAAAACTCATTTGCAGACTCTCTTGTCGTTGAGCATAAATCCCTATCAGAACTTAATGATGTTCACAACATCATTAACTGGAATGAGATAGAGCAAACACTTTCAAATTTGTATTCATCCAAGCGAGGTGCGCCCAGTTACCCGCCATTGATGATGTTCAAGATTCTCATCCTTCAAGCTTGGTATGACCTCAGCGATGAAGCCCTAGAGAAACAAATTGCCAGAGATTTAATGTTTAGAAGGTTTATTGATTTGTCTCTATCTGAGAATGTGCCAGACCATTCCAGCATTTGGCGTTTTAGGCAATTACTCAATACTGAGAAACTGTTAGAGCCATTACTAGAGCAAATCAACAATCACTTAGAGCAAAATTCAATCATTGTCTCGCTAGGCTTAATCAACATCATTGACGCTACTGTCATAGAAGCCAAACAATCAAGAAAACGCAAGGGAAAACACGGCAACAACACCCAAGACCATGAAGCCGCTTACAATGTCAAAACTGCCGCTGATGGCAAACGCAAAACCACCTATGGCTTTAAGATGCATGCAAATACTGATGAGGATGGCTTTGTTAAAAAAAATGACGTTTACCCCTGGCAATGTGCATGACTCACAAGAATTTGACAAACTACTTGATGTTAGCAAAACCAAAACCTGCGGGCAAGTCTTTGCTGATAGCGCTTACGCCAACAAAAGAAATGACAAACAGTTGGGCAAACAAAACAATAAAGTCTTGCATCGAGCCTACAGAAACACACCACTCACAAACAAACAAAAACAAGACAACAGACAACGCTCATCTGTTCGCTACATTGTTGAGCGAACCTTTGGGTTGCTCAAACTTCATCACGGCTTAGGCAAGGCAAGATACCTTGGATTAGAGAGAAACAAGACCCGAGCACAACTGATTGCCATGAGTCATAATCTTAAAATAGGGATGAATATTTTTAAACAGATGCGAGAACTGCAGGATTGTTGCGTCTAATGGTTGGAATAAAGGTAAAATAGGCGGAAATCGCCAAGAAATGCAAAACAATCGGCCTTGTTTTTGGGTTTTGAAGAAAGTGAGAATAATTTTGAAAAATCTTTTGAAAAATTACAAAAGTTGGATTAAAGCAATAAATTATGAATTACGCAAAGGTCTCGTTATGATAAAAAAATATCTATTACTGATAATGCTTTTTTTAATAATTTTGAAGATGATTTTACTAACGATGATTTTGTTTTAATTGTTGGAAAAAATGGAACTGGAAAAAGTTCTCTTGGACATTTTTTGGCATTTTCAAATCAAAAAAACCCCCATATGGAAATACTAACCTCTGTAAAGAAACAGTTTCTAGTTACATCAGAAGTAAAACAAAAGATGATAGAGTCTGCTTATTATAACTACCCCGATACCAAAACCGCTATATTAGAAAAAGAAACTAAAATTAACAATTTTTTTAAAAAATTTGAAGACCAATTAATAGTCTCAGAACAAAATAGGTTAATAGATATTAATACTAATAGTTATGCACTGATAACCATTTCCTTGCCGATATAGGGGAAGTTATAGATGAAAAATTTTATACGTCAGAAAAATTACTTTTTGATGATTTTTTTATAAAACAAAATAATAATAAAAAAACACTTTTTATAAGGGAAAAGGTAAAAAGAATAAATACGGGACAGACTATAGAAGACATTGGTGTAACTAGTCAAGAATACAAAACGACCAATATAATGAAAACACTTGAAGACTTAAATAAACTTTATCAGAGTTTAAAAATAATACTGACAAAAATTGATTTCAACAGCGCTTTAGAAAGCGTTGAAAGATTAAAAGATGAAATTGAGGTATCAGTTAATTCTAAATTAGAAGAAGGTGGATACGAACCTGTAGTTATTTATAAACATTTAGCGCGTGAGTATAGTTCTGGGGAAAAATTTGTTTTAAATTTAATAGCAACATTACTAATAAAAAAACCTTTAGTTGTTTTCCTTGATGAGGCAGAACATAGTTTACATCCAACTGTTCAATTAGAATTTTTAAACTTTTTAAAATTACTCAAAATAACATTTAATCTTGATACACAATTTTTTATATCTTCGCACTCCCCTTATATTATTCAAAGTGCGGTAAATAGTGAAATTAAAACAATATCCCTAGAAGAGAGTGGCAATAAAAAAATTTCTGTTGAAACTTTAAATTGGAATGGAGCGGAACCAAAGGTAAGTTTTTCTAAATTAAATTATAAGATTTTTGATATTCCTTCTAATGAGTACCATTCTGAGTTATTTGAAAGAATAAGAGAAATATCTGGGAGTAAAAGTATTGATGGCACCAATAATTACCTTAAAGACCATTTTAAACTTAAAATGGTGGATAATACGAAAGAAACTTTGCCAGTGTATGTGCGTAATTATATTCACCACCCTGATGAAAGAAGTCGTAGTTTAGATGTAGAAAAATTAAGAAATTCAATCTGTTTGCTTGAAAAAATTTTAGTTTAAAAAGAATATAAAATCAAGCAATATATCGAGAGCGTAAATTAAACTGTGTAAATCCGCCTTTTCACTCTTAACTATTTCTCGTATTTTTCCATAATCTCATCAAAAAATATACATAATTGAGGGTAAATCTCACCCCAGTTTCTAACTCTAGTTCTTTGCCATTTTTCCTGTATTTGTTGTGTTGCCAAGTATACCATTTTAAGCGCTGATCCTTGTGTTGGGAATGAGCCCTTAGATTTAGTTTTCTTCTTGATAATAGCATTTAATGATTCTATTGGGTTAGTTGTGTATATCAATGTTCTAACGCTTTGCGGATACTTAAAGAATGTTGATAGCTCACTCCAATGGTTATGCCATGATTTGGCAATATTAGGGTATTTTTTATCCCAAATATGTTTAAATTCATCTAGTGATAATAATGCCTGTTTCGTTTAAAGCCGTGTAAACAGCTTTTAAATCTTTAGCAACTGCCTTTCTGTCTTTCCAAGACACAAATCTTAGCGATGAGCGGATTTGGTGAACACCCAGCATAATATACACAGCAATGTTTTAACCACAGAATCAATCTTGATTTTAAGTACGGTAGCATCCATAAATATGATGGGATAAATCGCCTCTAAAGGACGATGCTGCCACTCATCTACCTTAACCATAATCTTCTCGGTAATGTTGGATATGGTGGTGGTAGACAGCTCATAACCATACAAATCATCAAGATGATTTTGAATGTCTCTAACGCTCATGCCTTTGGTATAAAGAGACAAGATTAAATCTCACTGCCGTCTAAAATGACTTCACGCTTTTGACTAGTTGTGGCTCAAAACTGGCTTGCCTATCTCTGGGGATGGCGACATCTATATTGCCATACTTGATTTTAAAGTCTTTTGTTATGCCCATTGCGATAATTACGACCGTCGTTATCTTTTAGAGACCTTTGCATAAATATGAATAATCATCAAAACGCCATCTTTCTACATTACCCCAAAACCTCAAACAACTTTCTAAATTTTCTTATATAGCAAACCCTAAGAAGCCCTCTTCTTTTCTGATTCAATTTTATACTTTCTTGATACACATCCATTGGTTTTTATATTTCAATGTTTCATGGAATCTTTGGTGATTATAAAACTCAATATAATCATCTACATCCGTGGTTAACTCACTGATAGTTTGGTATTCGTTTAAATAAATCCTTTCACATTTAGCACTTCCAGAAGCGTTCAATGCAGATATTATCTGTGGCTCTGCCTTTGCCGTCCATTGAGATAGTAATACCCAGTTTTTTGAGTCGCTTGGTGTGCACCTCACTGGTGTATTGACTGCCTTGATCGGTATTAAATATCTCTGGGTGCGGGTATTTTTCTAAAGCATCGTTGAGTACGCTCATCACTAACTGTGAATCCATTGTGTTGATATTCTGTGTGATAAAACAGCCTTGGAATGCCAATCAATAATAGCAGCCATATACACCATACCTCCCGCAATCTTAATGTAGGTGATGTCTGTACTCCAAACTTGATTAGCGTGGTTAATACCAAGACCTTGAAGCTTATAACTGTATTTTTATGTGCTTTGATTGGTATGGCTGTATTAACCTGTTTAACCGCTAACACCGCTTTTACCCCAACGCTTGGCGATAACGAGCCACTGTGTTTAAACTTACCTTGTAACGTCTTCAAGTAGTTGTTGATGCACTTTTTCTCACCGTAAATAGGTATTTGTTCAAACACCTTGGTGATAATGAGATTAATTTTATCTTTACGCACATTGGTACATGCGGTGTGTAATATAACTTACTCTGTTAATGCCTCAACAAACTGTTTTCATTGTTGATTAATTGATAAGTGTTATTCAGATGTTGAAACGGCTTGAAGTCAACTAATTGTTTAAGATTAGATAAGCCTCAAGCTTTTTGAGCTTTTTCCCTAACCATATTCCCCCTTGTTATGGTTATTCTTTGCACCAGGAGCTGTTTAAGCGCTCATTTTGTTTTTGTTGATTTAACAAGCTCTTTTTGTATTCTTTAACCGCCTTGATGGCTCCATGGCAATTTCAGCATTAGCAAGGCAAGGTTTTCTTCAGTTTTGTAGGTTTTGTGAAGGATGTTATGCTTGCTAGCAATCTGTACCAAGGTATTTCATTTTGTGATTAACTCAAGCCTATTTTGTTTTTAAATGCTGAGGGTATTTGGTTCGTTTTACTCATTTTTACGGATTTTTGTTTAGTTTAACGGGTTTGAAATAAGAAAGTTTAGATTTGTTGTCTGAGAGGTTTTGGGGTTTTTATATTCATCAAATTACAACTTTTAAAAAACACCCTTAGTCTGCTGAAGTGGGTATTTAAAAATTTCCAATTTAATAAAAATCTGTCATTTTGCTAATCATCCCTATTTATGCAAAGGTCTCTTTTAGTGATAACTGATTTTTTTGATAGCCAAGATGGCTTGATAGTTCTTCTTCGCTAGCAGTTTGAATAACCTCTCGCATTATGTTTTTAAATTCATCTGCGATGTTATCAAGGGAGGTAAATTCCCCTGTTTGGATTTGTCTTTTTAGTTCGTTGTGGTTGATTAAACTCATTTGTGTTTCTCCTTGTATTTTTAATGCTTTTGATTTTATAGGATCAAAAGCTTTTTAAGGATTTACACAGTTTAATTTACGCTCTCTTCAAAACAATACCTCACTTTATTTGTTTTACTTTTTTTGTTAATTAAGATTGGTTAGTGTTTGTTTGATTAGAGGGATGGTGATACTAGTTTTTTCCTGTAGAGAGGCCTGGTCTAATTGGTTGATAGCGTGAAGTAAATCGCCCAAATCTCTTGAGTAGTGTTTGAATAGATAGGTGTATATCTTGGTATTAATACGAATATTTTTATCTATCATTCTGCTTTGTAGGATAACAATTTTTTGCTCATCAGTTAATACTTCAAGGGTGAAATTAACCGCTAAAGATAATCTAGTTTTTAAATCATTTAACAAATCCAATTTACTTGCTATATTGTTTGCACTGATGATAAGTTTGGTTTGAGTTTGCTTGATTTGATTATATAAATCGAATAACTCTTGTTGCTGTATGTTATTTAAATTATCTATATTATCAATACATACCCAATCAACTGCGGATAAATCTGTAATAAAGCCTTCGGGTAATTCTTCTTTGATATCAATATAAACTGCGTTGAGTTGCTTGTCCATTGCTGCAAAAGTACAGCCTTGTAAAAGGTGGGTTTTACCACTGGATTTTCCACCCGATATAACCATAATATTAGAGTTATTATTAGTAAACAGGGTGTTAATAAAAGTCAAAATATGTTTGTTTTCATCTCCGATAAAATTACTCAATCGCATTTTCGAATTTAGTAAAATAGGTAAGCCAAGTTGCTTCATTTTTGTTTCTCTTGTAAAATAGCTTTTTCAATCCAAATCCAAATATAATCTGCACCACTCAATACTGTAGAAGTTGCAACAATGATAAATAAAATAGTATGCCATTCAGACAGACTTGGATATAAGCCTGTTGCCGCCAAAAACAAGACCAATGTGATTTGTAATGTGGTATTAAATTTTGATAGTTTTGAAGGGGAAAGTAAAATATTTTCAGACTCACTATCCCCCATAAAACTACCAACTGTACCCGATACAATCATCAAATCTCGTATAAAAATAAACGCTAATAGCCATAATGGCAAAAACCCAATAATGTGCAGTGTGACAAAACTACTGACTAATAAAAGTTTGTCAGCAGCAGGGTCAAGGATAGATCCGAGCCTAGTTTGACAGGAAAAACGCTTGGCAATCCAGCCATCTAAAGCATCAGTAATGCCTGCGATGAAAAACAACATTATTGCCCAAGAGAACTCGTGATTTAACAAAAATAAAACCACAGGAACTGTTAAAATAATGCGTAAAATTGACAGTGCATTTGGCAGAGATGAGATATTCATTTTAATCCAACTAAAAAATAAATTAATTATACGGAAAAAACCCTATGTCATCATTGACTTATCAAGACGCTGGCGTTGACATCAACAAAGGTAACGACTTAATTGAAAAAATCAAACCCATTGCAAAATCTACTGCCAGAAAAGGGGTTTTAGCAGGTTTGGGTGGTTTTGGTGCAATGTTCGAATTACCCATTAATAAATACAAAAATCCTGTTTTAATCTCAGGTACTGACGGCGTTGGCACCAAACTTAAAGTGGCAGAAATGTTAAACAAACACGATACCATCGGCATTGATTTGGTGGCAATGTGTGTGAATGATTTAATTGTTCAGGGAGCGGAGCCGTTATTTTTCTTGGATTATTATGCGACGGGTAAACTCAATACTGATATTGCTGTTTCAGTGATTTCAGGTATTGGCGAAGGCTGTAAACAATCTGGCTGTGCGTTGATTGGCGGTGAAACAGCTGAAATGCCAGGGATGTATGCGGGTGAAGATTACGATTTGGCAGGTTTTTGTGTTGGTATCGCCGAAAAAGAAGCGGTCATTGACGGCAGCAAAGTCAAAAATGGCGACCATATTATTGCCCTCGGTTCATCAGGCCCACATTCCAATGGCTACTCGTTAATTCGTAAGGTATTAGAAAGAACAGAGCCGACTGATGCCCAATTGCAACAACTGATTGAGCCGACTAAAATTTATGTGAAATCAGTATTATCTTTATTAAAGCAGCATACTGTTCACGCCATTTCGCATATTACAGGCGGTGGCTTGTTAGAAAATATTCCTCGTGTTTTGCCAGACGATTTGGCTGCAAAATTAGACAACACTTCTTGGGAACTGCCCGAGATTTTTCAATTCTTACAAAACACGGGTAACATTGAATTAACAGAGATGTATCGTGTATTTAACTGTGGTGTTGGTATGGTATTAATACTCAGTGCCAAGGAAAGTGCAGATGCCATTAAGCACTTAGAAGCACAAGGCGAAAAAGCGTGGTTAATCGGTGAAATTATCAAAAATAACGGTGAACAAGTCGTTATCTAATATCGTTGTTCTGATTTCGGGTTCAGGCTCAAATCTACAATCCATTATCGATAATGCCGATGACATCGGCATCAATATTAAATGCGTCATCAGCAATAAAGCCAACGCTTTCGGCTTAGAACGAGCCAAAAAAGCAGGCATTGCCACTCAATTCATTGACCATACTCAATTTGAAACTCGTGAAGATTTTGACCAAGCAATAATACAACACATTAACACAATCAACCCAGAATTAGTGATATTAGCAGGATTTATGCGTATTTTATCCACCGATTTTATCAACGCATTCGCAGGCAAAATACTCAACATCCACCCAGCACTATTGCCCAAATACAAAGGCTTAAATACCCACCAGCGTGCTATTGACGCAGGCGAAAAATTCGCAGGTGCTACGTGCATTTTGTTACCAATGAATTAGACTCAGGGGAAATCATCTTACAACAATCCGTCCCCATTCAATCAATTGATACTGCTGAATCGTTAGCAAAAAAAGTCTTAGCACAAGAACATCTGCTTTATCCAAAAGCAATTAAGAAAGCTTTAGGATTGAGGTAAACTTTAAGAATTTGTGGCTTTCCAGGTTTCTGCTGGCGAGGTGTCAGGTTTTTTATACAGGTCAATCAGCAAATTAAGCTTACCTAATGAAGTTAAAATTTTCATTAGGTTGATTGATGAAACTGGCTTACCAGATTCAAGTCTTTTGACAACAGTTAGGCTGACATTACAATGCTCTGATAATTCTGCTTGAGTTGTTTTTTGTTGTTTTCTAATATGTTTTAATTGCTCGCCAAAAGTTCTTAATGCTTGGTCAATTGTAATAAATTTTCCGCCAATTAGAGTTGTATTTTCCATATTAAATTTGCACCTCTTTTAGATGTTCTATTATTTTATTTTTATGAACAGCACTGATTTTTGCTTTTTTAGCATAAGTAGTAAAGTTATTGGCAACTTTTTGGGCATCTTTGATGATGCTTTCCATCTCTTTGTTTTTTAGCAACAGGGCGCTTGCTTCTGCTGTCAAATCTTCTTTTGTAATTTTAGTGCCTTTGCCGTTTATCAATAAATTGTGCTCTCTGGTCCACGCATTAGGATTGGTATTGTTGTAGGCATGGGTAATATCGTATGCAGGGGCTAACGACCAGTTACCTTTTTCATCAATTAGAAAGGAGAAGTTTTTGGTGTGGTCGTCTCTATTTGCAAGGATGACATTAAAAACCATTCTTCTGAACATTTCTAATTTTACTGGGTAACCTAAATTAAAAAGGTTGGCAAGATTAAAATAATCGGCATAATTTGAAGTTTGTGGTTTATTGAAGTCTGAACCGATGACGCTACAAAGTGTTTGTGTATGTATTTTTTTGCCATCAACCCTGTCAAAGCGCTTAGTTATAAAATGTTGGCTAAGTTGACTTGTCAACAAAAAAGATTCCGTCATATTAATGCCTAAGTCGATTGCCATTAAGTAATAAGCATATTCGATATTACTATAACCCGTAGGGTCATTCTCAGAAAGTCCGTCAAATTTAATCAAATAATGTTCAAATCCATCAGGAATATCCTTGTGTCCTGAGACTATTATATTGTTAACTTTGTCGTAACCAATGATTGCTTTGGCTCTAGCGCCACCTGCGGCAGAAGAGATGCTAATTAAAACGCCTTCCACCTCAGAGGGTTTGCCAGCGATTGCACTTTTGATAGAGTTTGTTAAATCTCTCAATTCTAATATATCGTTGTTATTACTAGATTTTGTAAAGACTGGTTCAAATTCTAAGGCGCCAATTGCCCTTTTACCGAGATAGGACAATCTTTCTAAAATAGTGATGCTGTCAGCACTCCTACCTATTTTGGCAAAGGCTGCGTTAGTAATCATATTGCCAAAATTATCGGGTAATGCATCTGCTATAAAATGCGGCAACCCCTTAAAACAATCATCTTTTCTGTCATTAAAGCTATGCACGCCAGATGCTTTGGGCAGCATAAAGGGAGATATTTCAATATTACCATTTAAAAAATCTGCATCATATTCAAATAACAGCGTGGGCCCTTCTTGAGACATATAGCCGATGGTTTTATCAAAAATCCTTATTTTTAATATCATTCTTTAGTTTAAATATATAATATAATTATCATTATACTACAATATAGTTTATATTTAAACTATATTTTAAAGCATCTCTTTTAAATACTGCCCCGTATAAGAACCTTTAACTTCTGCAACTTCTTCAGGGGTTCCAGTGGCAATAATATGTCCACCTTTATCGCCGCCTTCAGGGCCTAAATCGACAATCCAATCGGCAGTTTTAATTACATCAAGATTGTGTTCAATGATAATAATGGTGTTATTGCGGTCACGCAGACGATTGATGACTGATAATAGTTGCTTAATATCGTGAAAGTGTAAGCCTGTAGTGGGTTCGTCTAAAATATACAGGGTGTTTCCAGTATCTAGTTTTGAGAGCTCTTTAGCGAGTTTGATGCGTTGTGCTTCACCGCCCGATAGAGTTGTGGCATTTTGTCCGAGGGTGATGTAGGATAAGCCGACATCCATTAAAGTTTGTAGTTTTTGTTTGATTTTTGGGATGGGTTCAAAAAATTCAACGGCAATTTCAACAGTCATATTTAACACTTCGGCAATGGTTTTGCCTTTGTAAGTGATTTCCAAAGTTTCACGATTATAACGGTCGCTGTTACAAACATCGCATGGTACATAAATATCTGCCAAAAAGTGCATTTCTACTTTGATTAAACCATCACCTTTACAGGCTTCGCAACGACCGCCCTTGACATTGAAACTAAAACGCCCTGCTTTATAGCCACGAGAACGGGCTTCTAAAGTTTGTGAAAATAAATCCCGAATGAGTGAAAATACACCTGTATAAGTGGCTGAGTTTGAACGGGGTGTGCGTCCAATTGGACTTTGGTCAATATTAACCACTTTGTCAAAATAATTTAACCCTGTGATTGATTGATAAGATGCTGGTGTAGTTTGTGCACGGTTCAAATCTCTAGCGGCTAATAAGTAAAGTGTGTCATTAATTAAGGTGGATTTTCCAGAGCCAGAAACACCAGTAATACAAGTCAGCACACCCACGGGAATGGACAAATCAACTTGGTTTAGATTATTACCGTCTGCCCCTTTGATACGCAACCATTGTTTTGCTTTTTTACGCTTTTTTGGTATGCTAATACTTTGGCGACCACTAATATAATCACCCGTAATGGAGTTAGGATTGTCGCTAATTTGTTGTGGCGTGCCGACTGCAATAATTTCACCCCCGTGCATACCTGCCCCTGGTCCAATGTCAATAACGAAATCTGCTTGTTTGATTGCATCTTCATCGTGCTCAACCACAATCACGGTATTACCAATATCACGAAGATATATTAAAGTATTTAGAAGTTTCTGGTTGTCTCGTTGGTGTAAACCAATTGATGGTTCGTCTAATACATATAAGACACCCATCAAACCTGCGCCAATCTGAGAGGCGAGACGAATGCGTTGTGCTTCGCCTCCTGATAAAGTGCCTGAACGGCGGTCTAAACTTAGGTATTCTAATCCAACATTGAGTAAAAATTCTAGGCGTTGAATGATTTCTTTTAAGATTTTTTCAGCAATTTCACCTCGCACGCCGTCAAGTTTTAAATGCGTAAAAAAGTCGTATGTGCTAACAATTGAAAGTTGCGTGATGTCGGATAAATTACAATCCCCAATAAAGACATTTCTAGCAGATTCGTTCAAACGACTGCCATTGCAACTACTACAATTTTTGCTAACGACATAACGGGAAAGTTCTTCGCGTACCGAGCGGATTTCACTTTCTTCATAACGACGCATCATTCTCGGAATTACACCTTCGAAAGGTTTGTCTGTATTTGACCAGCCTTTTCGGCCTTTTATTTTTGAAAAATTAATTTTGTCTTTGCCACTGCCATATAGGACGATTTTTTTATGCTGGTCGCTTAATTTTTCATAGGATGTGTCAACGCTGAAACCATAATGTTCTCCGAGCAAAAATAAGATTTGATAAAAATAAGCATTCGAACGACCCCATCCATAAATCGCACCTTCGGCAAGACTTGCACTTGGGTTGCTGACCACTTTATTCTCATCAAAAATGTCTTTAATACCTAAACCATCGCAACTTTGGCAAGCGCCGACAGGGTTATTAAATGAGAACAATCTTGGCTCAAGTTCGGTTAAAGAATAACCACATTTTGTGCAAGAAAACTTAGCTGAAAAAACCAATTCTTGCTGGTTTGAATCTGTATCGTCTATCGACGCAATACGCACCAAACCCGCACTTAAATTAAGTGCCGTTTCCAGAGATTCGGATAAACGCGAAGCGATATCTGCTCGGATTTTTAGGCGGTCAATCACAATCTCAATGGTGTGATGAGTTTTACCATCCAGTTCTTGCATATCCTCTAAATAAACCACTTCACCATCCACTCTGGCACGCAAAAATCCTTGATGTGACAACTCTTCTAACATTTTAATATGACTGCCTTTGCGGTTTTGTACCACTGGGGCTAGTATCATTATTTTTTTTCCTTCTGGCAACGATACAATGCTATCCACCATTTGTGAAATAGTTTGCGATACCAAATCAATCCCGTGCTTTGGACATTTTGGCAAACCAGCACGAGCAAATAACAATCTTAAATAATCATAAATTTCAGTAATCGTACCTACGGTTGAACGAGGGTTGTGTGAAGTGGCTTTTTGTTCGATAGAAATTGCTGGCGACAAACCTTCAATATGATCAACATCTGGCTTTTCCATCAATGACAAAAATTGCCGTGCATACGCCGACAATGATTCCACATAACGGCGTTGTCCTTCGGCATAAATAGTGTCAAATGCCAATGATGACTTGCCCGAACCCGATAAGCCAGTAATCACCACCAATTTATTTCTGGGGATATCAATATCGATATTCTTTAAGTTGTGAACGCGTGCGCCGCGGATGCTGATTTGTTCCATAAATATGTGTTGAAATTATGTTGAGCAAAGGGTTAATTATAACGGTAAAATGCTTTTATTCAAAGCAAATCATAATAATACTGTGAGTAAATACAAAAGAATTTTATTAAAACTAAGTGGTGAAGCACTTGCCCAAGGCAATAACACTATAGATCCTGGCACGCTAAGCCAAGTGGTTACTATTATTAAATCAGCACTTAAACAAAAAGTGGAAGTGGGTATTGTTGTCGGTGGCGGTAATATTTTTAGAGGTGCAGCACTTGCAGAAGCAGGTATGAACCGCGTGACTGGCGACCATATGGGAATGTTGGCAACGGTTATTAATGCTTTGGCAATTGGCGATGCATGCAGACGCGCTGGCATTGATGCTCAGGTTATGTCAGGCTTCCCAATTGGTGGTGGCGTTTGTGACCCTGTTGATCATAATAAGGCTAAACAAGCATTAAGCGAAGGTAAAGTGGTTATTTTCTCAGCAGGCACAGGTAGTCCATGCTTTACAACCGATACAGGTGCAGTATTACGGGGCATTGAGATTGAAGCTGATGTGATATTTAAAGCCACCAAAGTGGATGGTGTTTATACAGCTGACCCTGTCAAAGACCCAAGTGCAACGCGTTATGAATCATTAAGTTTTGATGAAGCGATTGAGAAAAACTTACAAATTATGGATACTGCGGCGTTTGCATTATGTCGCGAACACAGTTTGGATATTTGTGTATTTAGTATGCTTGGCAATACCAACACATTATCTGATATATTAAATGGCAAGCCTGCGGGCACAATTATAGGAAACTGATTATGTTAAACGAAATCCAACAAGATGCTGATGAACGAATGAGCAAAAGCCTTGCTTCATTAGAAAATAATTTTAGTAAAATTAGAGCGGGGCGTGCACACCCTTCTTTACTTGAACAAATTCAAGTGGATTATTATGGCTCTATGGTACCGATTTCGCAAGTGGCTAATATTTCTGCGGAAGATTCTCGCACACTCAAAGTATCTCCCTGGGAAAAAGAGATGGTTGCGGTAGTTGAAAAAGCCATCATGACTTCTGACCTTGGGCTCAATCCACAAACAGTTGGACAAGTGATGCGTATTCCATTACCTCCGCTCACAGAAGAGCGTCGTCGTGAATTAGTTCGTGTGGTGAAAGATGAAGCTGAACAAGCCAAAGTTGCAGTGCGCAATATTCGTCGTGATGCAAATTCTGATTTTAAGGAATTATTAAAGGACAAAGAAGTGTCAGAAGATGATGCCGTCAAAGCAGAAGAAAATGTGCAAAAAATGACGGACTCACATATTAAATCTATCGATGATAAATTAACTGAGAAAGAAAATTCATTGCTTGAAATCTAAATATTTTACTTTTAAACATTAAAAAGCCTGCAAATGCAGGGCTTTTTTATTCTGTACTTATTAAAGTATTAACCACCATTTCTTGCAACGCACTCAAAATAGGCATCCCAGCGCCCAGGTGAAAACTCTGTGCCAGAATTTTCAATTGGACCAGTGTTGTATAAGTTACCTGCGGCTTGCGCTCTTCTAAAAATAGTGATATTACTTTCTTTTAAGCCAATCTTATCTTGACAAACAATGTGTGCAGTAACAGAAACAGCCTTTCCACCTACGGTGAGTTTTAATGTTTCTGTAGGTTGGTTACCAACAGAAGCCTCTGAACTTGGTGCCACTGGTGTCATCGGTGTCATCGGTGTCATTGGTGTCATTGCTTTCTAATGATTCTATTGGACCCATATCACGGTCGTCGCCACCAGCAATAACGCCCATTGCTAAAGTCATTGCTACTACAAAAGTTAATCTATTTTTCATCATTTTATTTCTCCGTATAATTTAAAATTGCATTTTACTTAGAATGCATTTTATATTAGTATAACCCGTTATGATTAATAATTTTACAAAACAATGTCAGCAGTCAAAGTTGTCAATTATTTGCGAACAATTGGCGGATATTTCAAAAGACGCATTTGCGGTTAATAATGGCAACATTCCCAAGTGGGAAGCGGCTATTGACGATATTAAAAAATACTCAAAAGGTGGGGTTGATTATCAAGCACCCTATTTACATCTTCATACTAAAGATGGTGATACTGACACCTTGCAACAATCGTTAAAACTTCTAATGCCGTGGCGTAAAGGCCCTTATCAAATTGGGGCTTACAACTTGATAGCGAGTGGCGTGGCGATATGAAATGGGATAGAGTGTTGCCACATATTCAATCGCTTAAAGGTAAAAGTGTTTTAGATGTTGGCTCTGGCAATGGCTATTTCACTTATTTAATGGCATTGGCAGGAGCAAAAATTGCTTTAGGCATTGAGCCTTTTTTATTGTTCAATTATCAATTCCAAGCACTTCGCACTTTAATGGACAACCCGCCAAATGCGTTTGTTTTACCCCTAAAATTAGAACAAATACCAACAGAACCTTTATTTGATACGGTATTTTCAATGGGGGTGTTATATCATCAAAAGACCATCTTTTACACTTGCAACAGCTCAAAAATGTTTTGACAAATGGGGGTGAGTTAATTTTAGAAACACTGATTATTGATGCAAAATACGGCAAGCAGATTATCCCTAAAGATCGTTATGCGAGAATGCGTAATGTCTGGTGTTTACCATCAACGGATACTTTACACGGTTGGTTAGAGTCTGCTGGCTTTCAAGACATAAAATTAGCCGATGTTACCCAGACCACGCCGAAAGAACAACGAGCAACCCACTGGATTGGCGACAACACACAATCCCTTGCCGATTTCCTAGATCCAAATGATAGCAATCTGACTATTGAAGGCTTGCCAGCACCGAAGCGTGCTATCTTTATTTGCCAAAAATAAAATTAAGCAAGTATAATTACTTTCTTTATTTAGAGACCTTTGCATAAATTATGATAAATTCTCGCTCACTCTTAGCAGTAATAATCCTGTTATTTTCTGCAAATACCTTTGCAGTGCCGAATATTGTAGTTAGCATCAAGCCTATTCACTCTATTGTTAGTAGTTTAACTCAAGGAATAACAGAGCCAAAACTATTACTAGACACCAATCAGTTAATAGAACATGCTTATTTAAAGCCTTCTCAATTATCTTTATTAAGTCGTGCAGATTTAGTTATTTTTATTCATCCTTATTTCGAAAGTGGACTTAAAAAAGTTTTGGAGAATGTTGATACTGATAAAAAATTGATTATTGGTGATATAGAAAATATTCATCTTATTCACAACGAAGGGCATGGGCATGATGAACATCAAGAAATAGTCAACTATCACCTTTGGTTGGATGTTAATAATATGCAAATATTTGCCAAAAAATTAGTTAAAAAATTGATTCAAATTGACCCTGATAACTCTTTGGATTATACAACTAATTTTAATAAACTTAACCAAAATTTGGACAACCTTAAACAAGATATCAGTCAAAAACTATCCTCTTATAAGTCCAAAGTACTTGCAAGTTATTCCAACACTTTTGATTATTTTACTAATATTAATCAATTAAAAAAATCAGTCAATATTACGAGTTATCACGGTGAAAAGTTAAGTATATTTAAAATGCTAAAAGCTAAAAAAACAATGAAAAAAACACAAACAAAATGTTTACTTGCTACCGTAGAAATACCAAAAAAACGCATTAATTCACTCACTGAAGGTCTAAATATAAATTCAGAAAATATTGATATTATAGGATTTAACATTCAGCAAGGAGGTGATCATTATTTTGAATTGATGCACAGTATCAGCAATAAAATTGTCCAGTGTCTGAAGTAAGATCAGCCTTTAACAAAGCATCTTCTGAATATAATACACATGCTTTTTTGCAAAAAGAAATTGCCCTGCGTCTTGATTCAAAATTAGAAGTTATCTCTGGTAATACCGAAGTGATTTTAGACTTGGGTGCAGGCACAGGCCTACTCTCTCAAAACTTACTCAAACGCTTTAAAAATTCACAACTGATTTGCTTGGATTTTGCCCAAGAATCTCTTAAAAATAACCCTGTACCCCACAAACTTTGTGCCGATGCCAATCACTTGCCTTTGGCGGATAATAGCATAGATATTGTAACTTCCAACCTGATGATACAATGGTGCCCCGACACCAAACAACTATTTTCAGAGTGCCATAGAGTGCTAAAAAATAATGGACTTTTGCTATTCTCTACTTTCGGACCTGACACCCTTAAAGAACTCAAAAAAAGTTGGTCGGTAGTCGATGACACCCCACATGTAAACACCTTCACCGATATGCACGATATCGGCGATCAACTATTACAAAACAGCTTTCAATCCCCCGTAATGGAAATGGAAACTCTAACTTTAACTTACCAAACCGTCACCGATTTATTAAAAGACCTAAAAGCCATTGGTGCCCAAACCGTCAGCACCCGTTCTAAATCATTAACAGGCAAAAATAAATTCCAATCAATGATTCAAATGTATGAGTCCTATCGTACCAACGGTAAACTACCTGCTACTTATGAAATAGTTTACGGACACGCTTGGAAAAAGGTAAGTGAACCAGGGATTAAACTTAGTAATTAATAGAGACCTTTGCATAAATATGAATAATCATCAAAACGCCATCTTTCATCAAATTACAAACTTTTTAAAAACACCCTTAGCCCTGCTAGGAGTGGATTTAAAAAATTTCCAATTTAATAAAATCTGTCATTTTGCTAATCATCCCTATTTATGCAAAGGTCTCTAATAATTCATTTTATTTTTGTGTATCTCTTTTACTAAATAGCAACAGTGTAAAAATTCAAATTAAAAAAGTGAGAGTGTCAACTTTACCCAGAAGTCAGGAAACAAGCCTATTACTAAAATCAACACGGCGTTGATGGACAATACTAATCGCATATCCATTGGGGCGGAGATAGTGATTTTGTCATTGTTAGCATCTTCGAAATACATCGATTTGATGATTTGTAGGTAGTAATAAGCACTAATGACGGCAAATATTACAGCAATGATTGCTATGGTGAGCATTCCAGCGGAAATAACTTGCTGCAAAATAAATAATTTTGCGTAGAAACCGATGAATGGGGGGACGCCTGCCATTGAAAGCATAATGATTAACATCATTAGTGCGAACCAAGGTGAGTGAGTGCTTAATCCTTTATAATCGTTGATTGAATCTGCTTCAAAGCCTTTTTTATTGAGCAAAATAATGATGCCGAATGCGGCTAAACTCATTAATACATAAACTAGAATGTAGAACACGGCCGCACCATAGCCCGTAATGACGCCAGTAACAAAACCTAATAAGACGAAGCCGATGTGGGAGATGGTTGAGTATGCTAGCATGCGTTTGATATTGGTTTGCATTAGGGCAACCACAGAGCCGAGTGCGATAGATAGAATGGCTAATACCATAAATAAATCGGACCAATAAGCCTGCATTGCGCCCAATCCGTCAACCAATAAACGCACTAGCATTGCAACGGCAGCGAGTTTTGGCACGGTTGAGATGAACATTGTGACGGAAGTGGGAGCACCTTGATAGACATCGGGTACCCACATATGGAATGGTACGGCACCGAGTTTGAAGGCGATGCCGATTACCAAAAATACCAAGCCAAAGTTAAGCACCAAAACATCTCTTGAGGCTAATGTTGCTTGGTTGGCAAAGGTGGCAATTTCGCTGATATTGAGACTGCCGCTGATGCCATAAACCATACTCATTCCGTAGAGTAATAGACCTGAGGCAATTGCACCTAGGACAAAATATTTGAGTGCTGCTTCAATCGCATTGGAGCGGTTTCTGGCGATAGCAATTAAGGTGTAAAGTGATAGGGAGAGGATTTCTAAACCCAGATATAGTGACAATAAACTGTAACCCGATACCATTACCATCATGCCTAATATTGAGAGTAACACTAAGACAAAATACTCGCCTTTAAATAGGGCGTGTTGCGTTAGGTAGTGACGGGAATAAACCATAGCTATCATGGCTGCACCCATCATAAAGACTTTGAGCACGGATGCTAAATCGTCTAGGACGAATGCGTTGCCGAAGATGACGGTTTCAGGGTGTCCGATTAAATTAAATGCCAATATGCCTGTAGTCAATAGGCTGATTTGCGTTAAGTAGTAAGTAACTTGCTTGAATGGTTTGGTTAAAAATAAATCAATTAATAGAATAACCACAATAGCACTAAGTAAAAAGATTTCTGGTACTGCGACCAAAAGCGAGGAGGTATCAAATTGGAATGTATTCATAATTTTGAAGTGAGTGCTTGTTGCAATAAATGATTAATTGAAGTGTGTATTACTTCAATGACTGGTTGCGGATAGAGTCCCATAACTAACACGGCAGTTGCTAAGGTCGCCAAAATAAAAAATTCACGCGTGTTGATATCACTCAGTGTCGCTACGGCTGGATTGGTAATTTTGCCCCAAAATACGCGTTTTACCATCCACAGTGTATAAGCCGCACCTACGATAAGCGTCGTAGCTGCTAATACTGCATACCAAATATTAGCTTGCACTGCACCAAGAATAACCATAAATTCACCAACAAAACCTGATGTTCCTGGCAAGCCCGCATTTGCCATCGCAAACAACACTGCAAACCCTGTAAATTTAGGCATGGAATTAATCACGCCACCATAAGTTGAAATTTCTCTTGAATGCAAACGGTCATATAGCACACCTACCACAAGGAACATTGCTGCCGAGATAAAGCCGTGTGAAATCATTTGCACCATCGCCCCTTCAAGACCTAACAATGCACCCTCTACTTGATCTGGTTGATAAGCTAAAAATAAAGTGAATACACCCAAAGTTACAAAACCCATATGCGAGATTGAAGAATAAGCGATGAGTTTTTTCATATCTCGTTGCACCAAAGCCACGAAGCCAATATATACAATCGAAATCAATGACAAAATGATGATGATTTCTGAAAACTCAAACGACGCATCAGGAGTAATTGGCAAAGAAAAACGGAAGAAGCCATAACCACCCATTTTAACATAATCGCCGCTAAGATTACCGAGCCACCTGTGGGGCTTGAACATGGGCATCAGGTAACCAAGTGTGGACTGGGAACATCGGCACTTTCACCGCAAATGCCATAAAGAATGCCCAAAAAATCCACGCTTGCTCAGTTGCACTTAGACTGAGATTGTGCATATCTAAAATTGAAAATGAACCACCTTTGTTATACATATAAATCAGTGATACCAACATAAATACCGAACCTAAAAATGTATATAAGAAGAATTTAATTGCTGCATAAATACGATTATCACCTCCCCAAATACCAACAATCAATAACATTGGTATCAATGACGCTTCCCAAAATGCGTAGAACAAGATGGCGTCTAGTGATGAGAACACGCCGACAATCAAACCTTCCATCATCAAAAATGCTGCCATATAATGAGCTGGGCGTTTTTGGATGACTTCCCAACCTGCGCCAATCACCAAAATAGTTGAAAAAGTCGTGAGAATAATCAACGGCATAGAAATGCCATCAACACCTAAATGGTAGTGAATATTGAACTGTGCAATCCAAATACTTTTTTCAACAAACTGCATTAAATGTGTGCTTGAATCAAACCCCGTCCACAGGCTAAGCGACATCACAAATACCAAAATTGAAATCACCAAACTTACCCAACGAGCCGTTGTGGCACGCTTATCACCCAATAAAATAACCAACCCACCGCCTAAAATCGGCAGCCAAATTAACAAACTAAGTAAAGTGCTTTGCATAATCAAATCTCAAGTAGTGGCTGGTCGCCCAAAAACAGCGTCCAAGTTAAAATAATTAGTAAACTGAATATCATAAAAAAAGCATAGTGATAAACATAACCTGTTTGAATTGGACGAACCAATGCACCAATGAAACCGACCAATCTGGCACTGCCATTCACTAGTATTGTGTCAATCATTGTTGTATCGGAGACTTTCCATAAAACATTACCGAGTTTTTTAATGCCGTTGACAAAGACGATTTCATTAAAACGGTCAAAGCCATATAACGATTTCAACACATAATCCACCATGGAGAATTTTTTCTGAACCCAATCTGCCCATTGCGTTCTATGCAGCGAGAATACCCATGCAGAAACGATACCGCCAGCCATCATCCAGAATGGCACGGTTTGCACTGCATGAGAAATCATTGCTAAGGCGCCGTGAAATTCTTGACTGAGTGAAGTCATTGATGCATGGTTTGATGTAACTGTAATTGCATTGTCCAGCCAGCCTTTGAACAACATTGGCTCAATGGTAAGGTAACCAATAATTGCCGAAGGAATTGCCAACATTATCAATGGAAATGTGATTGATAATGGCGATTCATGTAGATGTCTTGCAGTTTCGTGCTTAACCCGTGACTTGCCGTGGAACACTAAAAAGAACATTCTGAATGAATAAAAAGCGGTAATGAAAACACCTGAGATCACTGCATAATAAACCCAATCTGCAAATGGTAGATTGGAAAAATGCACGGCTTCAATAATCATATCTTTTGAGTAAAAACCTGAGAAACCTGGGAAACCAATTAATGCTAATGTACCAATCAAGCCTGTGATATAAGTAATCGGCATATATTTTTTCAAACCACCCATTTTACGAATATCTTGCTCGTGATGCATTGCCACAATCACCGAACCTGCACCCAAGAATAATAACGCCTTAAAAAATGCGTGTGTCATCAAGTGGAAAATTGCCACTGAATACGCACTCACACCTAATGCTACCGTCATATAACCTAATTGTGAAAGTGTTGAATATGCCACTACCTTTTTAATATCATTTTGCACAATACCTAACAAGCCCATAAATAAGGCAGTAATCGCACCAATTACCATAATAACAGTCAGTGCCACATCGCTCATTTCAAACATTGGCGACATACGCGACACCATAAAGATACCTGCAGTTACCATTGTTGCCGCGTGAATCAACGCTGAAATCGGTGTCGGACCTTCCATCGAACCTGGTAGCCAAACATGCAATGGCACTTGCGCTGATTTACCCATTGCACCAACGAATAATAACAAACAAACCACGGTAATTAAATCCAGACCCCAAAGTGTTTCGCCGACTGTGTTATTGAGGCTGGCGAATACTTCCATATAATCCAATGAGCCACTGAACGCCAATACCAAACCAATACCTAATAAGAAACCAAAATCACCGACACGATTAACCAAAAAGGCCTTCAAATTCGCTTCAATTGCACTTTCTTTATGGTGCCAAAAACCAATCAATAAGTAAGATACCAGTCCCACTGCTTCCCAGCCAAAGAACAATTGCATAAAGTTATTGCTCATCACCAGCATAAACATTGAGAAGGTGAATAGGGAAATATAACTAAAAAATTTGGTGTAATCCTTGTCGTCATCCATATAGCCAATGGTGTAAATATGCACCATTAGGGAAACAAACGATACCACCACCAACATCACCGCAGTCAGATTATCAACCAAGAAACCCACACTGACATTCAGACTGCCAATTTGCATCCAAGTATAAAGATTTTGATTGAAAACTGCCCCTTGTTGCAACACATGGTGATCAAAGACCATTAACGCCAATACGGTTGAAATCAATACCCCTAAAATCGTAATGGTATGTGTGGCATTACGCCCAAGCACTCTACCAAAGAAGCCAGCAATAATAGCACCCAGTAAAGGGGCAAGTGCAATTGTTAAATAAAGTTTTTCCATAATCAATTCTCTATATTTTGTTTAACAGAATATTGTATGCTGTTAATAATTTGTCGTCCTATCACCTCGCCTAATACAGGTGGAACAGCATTACCAATTTGTAAATTTTTAGAAGTTTTACTGCCATGGAACACATAATTATCAGGGAAACCTTGTAATCTCGCTCCTTCCCTAGTGCTTAAAGCTCTATTTTGAAAAGGATGAATACATCTTGAAGAAGAGGGTGTCCCAAAGTTTCTAGTAATCGTTGGAGCAACTTTACCAGGCAATAATCTGGCATAAGTATTACTGAAATAACTTTTTGGTCTCAACCTTTTTGGTAAATCATTAACCGAACCACCTTGAGGCACAAGCGATAAAATTTCTTGCATTTTTGTGCCATAATTAGAGGCGTTATGTTCAGTTAGTGTCTGGCAATTCCCTCTTAATTGTTCTTGGTAACGATTAACAACTTGATGATATTGTTGCGATGAACCGTTTGTTTTAATAGGTGGTAAATCAGAAATAGCATCTATGAGAGGTATTTTGTTAAACAAGTGTGTTGCAGTTGGTAGAAATACTTTATTTAACTCTTTTTTCCAAGCTAAAACGATTGTTCTTAATCGTTTTTGCGGCAATCCAAAATCAGAAATATCTAAAATAGTTGTGGTGCTATTAAAGCCCAATTTATCTAATTTTGATAGGAGTTCTTTATAAACTTTACCTTGATACATAGTTTTGAAACCTGCAACATTTTCAAATATTACATAGCTTGGTCTTAGTTCAGCAACAGCTCTTAAAAATTCATAAAAAAGATTATTGCGATTGTCTTTTTCATTTTTAGACCCTAAAGTGCTAAACCCTTGGCAAGGTGGACCACCTGAAACGAGAGAAATATTTTTAATATTAAGTTTTTGTAATTCTTTCTTAAAATCAATTTTACGAATATCGCCATTAAGCATTTTTGTCTTTGGGTGGTTATTCACATAAGTTTTCGCAAAGTCTTTTTCTATTTCATTCGCCAAAACAACTTTAAAGCCTGCTTTATTTAGCCCTAAACTTAAACCGCCAGCACCTGAGAATAACTCTACTGTATATAAGTCATTCATAAGCCTACTTCCAAATTTTGCAATGATGGCAAGGCATCTAATAACCGCCATTTAAAATAGTTTTGGTCAATAGAAAAAACGCTCTGTCCTTCCATTTGTTGTCTTGTCACAAAATTAACATCGTCATTTTTAATACTATCCAATCTAACAAAAGCAACTTGACCATTAAAAACATCTATATGAATACAAATAGTTTTAATATTATTATCTTGAAAAACTTTTTTAGCCTCTCTTACTTTATGCTCTTTAATATCATTAATGCCTTGAAATCCAGCCTGAACTTCAATATTAATAATTTCTTTATTCTTTTGAATTTGTAAATCTGCTGTTGGTGTTCTTTTAAAAGTATTAATATTTTTTAAATCATCATCGCCAATATTAGTCATTAAAGTCACATCTATTTCGAATAGTTTGGCAAAAATAGGTTTAAATAATTCTACAAGAACAAATCCCCTTAACCATGAAAACAGAACCTGTTCTGGTCTCCTGCCTTGGTTATTCAGTTTTGATATTATATCGTGATTTTTAAGAATTTCATAAGGACGGATAATGTATTCCTTACTAAATAAATTTAAATCATTATTTTTTAAGTCATCAACCAATATTTTATTAAGATTCTTTAAAATTTTAATTAACCGTTTATTAAGAAGCACTATATATGCATAATCTATATTGGGCTTAATATCTTTTGCCGCCAAAAAAAACTTAGCATCATTCTGATTAGAAAACCCTAACTCTAAACGGTATTTTTTAAAATAATCTGCTGAGTTCTTCACAATCATCCTTTTAAACTGTTAGTCACATCAACATTGATTGATCCTTTGTTTCTAAACAATGAAGTTAGAATTGCCAACCCAATCGCAACTTCTGCTGCTGCCACTGTCAAAATAAAGAAAACGAAAATTTGCCCTGCTTCATCACCTAAAAAATAAGAGAAGGCAATAAAATTAGTGTTGACTGCCACTAAAATCAACTCAACACACATTAATAAAGTAATAATATTGGTTCGATTAACAAAAATACCGACCAAGCCAATACAGAAAATAATGGCACTTAGAATTAAATAATCACTCAAACTAATCATTATCTTGCTCCTCATTCGGCGTAGTAATTGAAACCAAACGCATCCTGTCTTTGGCTTGAACTTTCACTTGTTCTGCAATATTTTGCGTTTTACGATTGACTTCATTACGATGCACCAAAGTAATCGCTGAAATAATCGCAATCAACAACAACACCGACGCCAACTCAAATGGGTAGACATATTCAGTATAAAGTTGCAACGCCAATGTAGTGATATTACTATAATCCGCTGTGTGTCTTACAGGGGTTGCTACCACTTCTAAACCAAATTGATTAGCACCTAATACCAAAGTCATTTCAGCAACAATAATCGCTGCCACGATTAAACCAAGTGGTAAATAACCTGCAAACTTTGCTCGTAAGGTTGATTTGTCAATATTCAGCATCTTAATAACAAATAAAAATAACACCATAACTGCGCCAACATACACTAGTATCAAAATAATCGCCAAAAACTCTGCTTCAAGCAAAATCCAAATACTGGCTGCCGAAAAGAAAGCTAAAATTAAAAATAGTACGGCTTTCGCTGCATTACGCGAAAAAATCATTGCCAACGAACTAGCAATGAACCAAAAAGAAAAAACATAAAATAATATTTGGTCAAATGTCATAATAATTCCTATCTATATGGCGCATCTTCTGCTTTGATATCAGTAATAGCTTTCTCATTTTTGTCGCCGATTTCTAATAAATATGCCTTATCGACAATACTACCTTCTCTTGAGTCAACAAAGGCGTAGTCAAAAATTTGAGTTTCAACGATTGCATCAACAGGACAGGCTTCTTCACAAAAACCACAAAAAATACATTTAAATAAATCAATATCATACTGCGTAGTGCGTCGTGATCCGTCTTCACGCATTTCAGATTCAATGGTAATAGCGTTTGCCGGGCAAACTGCTTCACATAATTTACAAGCAATACAGCGCTCTTCACCATTTGGGTAGCGACGCAGTGCGTGTAAGCCTCTAAAACGGGGTGAAATTGGTGTTCTTTCTTCTGGAAATTGCACCGTGATTTTTTTATTAACCATTTCCTTAGCAGTAATTTTCATACCGCCACGCAACTCGGCAAGGCTAAAGTCTTTTACTAATTTTTTAATGTTATTTATCATAATTAAATCCTAAAACCAAGGGCCTATTCTAAGTTGCGTCATTAATGCGACAACGAAAATCCAAGCAATCGTCCATGGTAAGAAAACTTTCCACGATAAACGCATAATTTGATCATAACGAAAGCGTGGAAAAGTCGCACGCACCCACAAATACAAAAACATAAAGAAAGTGGTTTTTGCCAATAACCAAATAATACCCGGCACCCAGGCAAACCCTACGCCTAAATAAGCAATACCTTCAAAAGGAGAGTGCCAACCACCAAAAAACAAGATGACTGCCAATACTGCCATAAAAATCATATTGGCATATTCTGCTAAGAAAAATACTGCAAATGTCATACCTGAATATTCAACATGAGTGCCTCCGACAATCTCTGACTCTCCTTCCACCACATCAAAAGGTGCACGGTTAGTTTCCACCAAAGCTGAGATAAAAAAGATAATCATCATTGGAAATAATGGTATCCAGTACCAATTTAAAATACCGCCTTTTTGTGCTATGACAATATCATTGAGGTTGACACTGCCTGCAATCATAACTACGGTTACTAAGGCAAAACCAATCACGATTTCATAAGACACTAACAGCGAAGCACTACGCAATGCACCGAGCAATGGGTATTTAGAATTCGATGCCCAACCTGCCAAAATAATACCATACACGCCCACCGAGCCAATTGCCATCACATACAACAAACTGATGTCTAAATCTGTCACATATACACCTTCATCAAAAGGAATTACTGCCCATATTGCAATTGCAGGGGCAATTGCTAAGACAGGGGCTAATAAAAAGAGATAGATATTGGCCTTGCTTGGGAAAATAATTTCCTTCGTCATCAACTTTAACGCATCAGCAATTGGTTGCAACCACCCTTTCGGACCAACACGATTAGGTCCGATACGCAATTGCATATAGCCAATGACTTTACGCTCTGCATAAGTGAAATATGCCACCACTAACATCAGTGGACCTACCAACGCAATCGCTTTGATTAGGATAATTAAAATGGTAGCAATTGCCCCGTCAAACCAAGGGATCAAGGCGTGTATCCATAACCAAAAATCTGTCATGACTCATCTCCTATTGCTTTATTAGCATTGACAAAAACGCAATTATTCGCTACCGATTCATTGATAACCACTGGCAAGTTTAAGTAGGTATCTTTTTTAATGTCTAATTCTTTCGCTGTGCCCTTGTTCATTGTTGCACTGTGCATTTTCCCAATATTGGTTGCCTGTAATGAATTTGCGTGTCTTGATAACACATCAACCGCATAAGGAGAGTGCTGCCAAATTACATTCACACCGCATTTGACTGTGATGTCAATCTTATTGTCAGCCTTATTGTGCTTATGTCTTTGATGTGAGACTTCATCAGTTACTTGCATAGAATTGGCAAAGTGAAAACCAGGTAAGTCTAACAAGTCTGCCAATACTTTCAATACTTTCCAAGCTGGTTTAGCATCATTTGGCGCATTCACTGCGGCTGAGAATGATTGCACAACACCTTCAATATTCACATGTGAGCCCGAAGTTTCGTAGAAAGCAGCGATTGGCAATAAGACATCTGAATATTGAGCAACCGTATCATCTTGATAACTGTTCATAGAAACCACAAAGGTATCTTTTTTGTTAAGTGCTTCCACAGCTTCAATCGAATGATGAAAATCATATTGTGGATAGACATCTAATAAAATATAGGCTGTCAAATCTGCTTTGAGCATTGCATTGGTATCCAGTCCACCCTGACCTGGCACAAAATTTGCCATCGTCGCTGCGGTTGAATTTGCTGTGGCAGTGATATTGAGTGTGGTGGAATTGCTTTCTTGTGCAATCTGACTGACTAAATTTGCCACACTAGATGCCTGCGGATTATTAAGTATATGTGCACCCAAAACAATCACCGAGTTATTGGTATCTGCTAATTTATCTGCCATTTGTTTCGCAACATCGCTGACTTCAACCTTGTCCAAATATTCTGGTACTTCTCTTTGTGCGATTTGCAATACCGACTTCAATACTTCTGCCAACATCACCGCCATTTGATTAGGGTCAACAATATTTTCATTGTTTAATTTATAATTAAAGTCAAATGGCATTACATTAATAACATCAATACTTGCCCCTGCTAAATGTGCCTTACGCAAACGATGATTAATCATTGGTTGCTCTAATCGTGGGTTAGAACCGATAATCAAGACATGGTCAACGCCTTCCAATCCTGCTAACTTAATATTAGACTCGAATGCAATCGTATTGTTCAAATCTTTAACATTCAAACGATGGTCAATATTCTCAGAACCCACTCTCTCATTATCTTTTGTAACAAATGAAATTCTTCAAGTGTGGCTGTATTTGAGGCCAATGCACCCAACTTATTGACTTGTTTATTGTTTAATACATTAGCAACCAAACCACGCACCGAAAAATCAAGTGCTGTGTCCCAATTCACCGATTGCCATTCACCTTCCACTTTAATTTTTGGTGTTAACAGTCGGTTTTATGTGCCAATCCTTCGTAAGAAAAACGATCTCTGTCAGAAATCCAAGTTTCATTAACCGCTTCATTATCTTTAGCAACAATGCGTTTGACCTTGCCTTTATAAGTTTGCGTGTAAAGATTAGAGCCGACCAAATCGTGTCGTGCAATATTTGAAACAGAATTCATTTGCCAAGACCTTAACTCGTAACGAAACGGCTTAGAAGTCAATGCACCCACGGGACAAACATCAATCATATTGCCTGACAATTCTGATTGAATGCCCTCAGCTAAAAACGGCTCAATTTTCAATGCTTCGCCACGACCCGTGCCGCCCATTTCCATCGTACCACCAATCTCAGCACCAAAACGCACACAACGGGTGCAATGAATACAACGAGTCATATCAGTTTGAATCAAAGCACCAATATCACCATCAACCACCACACGCTTGCCCTCAGTAAATCGTGATACATCTGAGCCATAGCCCATTGCCACATCTTGTAATTCACACTCACCACCTTGATCACAAATTGGGCAATCAAGCGGATGATTAATGAGTAAAAATTCCATTACTGCCTTCTGTGATGCCTTGGCTCTCTCATTTTGAGTATGCACTTTCATCCCTTCATTAACAGGCGTAGAACATGCGGTCTGTGGCTTTGGTGCACCTTCAACATCCACCAAACACATCCGACAATTGGCAGCCACTGAAAGTTTCTTGTGATAACAAAATCTTGGCACACTGATGCCCTCTCTGTCGGTAACAGCGATTAGCATTTCACCTGCTTTGGCTTTGACTACACTACCATTAATTTCAATTGAAATCATTTAATATTTACCTTTATAGAAAAATCATTACCATTTTTAAATATCTGCGTTGTGGTATTAAGCGGCATCGGATGGTTTAACTTAGAGTGCCCAAAAAAATCTCCTCTAAAAACAGGAATATCAACCCCATTTGCAAACCTTTGCAATACTAAATCAATCATATCAATAACTGCTTTTTTATCTTGTGTAGTTTGTATAAACTCACCCAAAATAATTGCATTCACGCCATTTAATAATTGGGAGTAACGAATGTTATCCAAAATTCTCTCCAACTGGTGGGCAGAATTACCAATATCCTCAAGTATTAGTATTCTATCGTCTAGCCTTGCCTGAAAAGGCGTATCCAATGTGGACTGCACCAAAGTTAAATTACCACCCAATAAGGATCCATCAATTTTTGTTGCCTGTTTAGCTGATGTGTTCATAGGTATTAAATGAGAGTAAAAAAGTGCTTTATTCTCTTGCTCTAACAAAATATCAACTACAGTTTTAATCGATTCTCCTATATTAATATTCGTGTTTATTCCTGCATCGGCTTCACTATTATAACCCGCCACAATCGCATGTAAGGAAGGCATTTTCCACTGTTGATTGACAAAATTATGCAACCCAGTAACATCACTAAAACCAATCAATGGCTTACTTATTTTTGGCGCTGGATACTTTAGTAATTTAGGCAGTAATCTGGTTGCCCCAGCCCCGCCTTTAACCACCCAAACCGCCTGAGAATCTGGATTATTCATTGCTTGAATAAACGCATTGGCACGGTATTGATCGGTATTAGCGTAATTAAGTTTAGTCGGCATAATTTTGGCGTATTTTGTGCTGATTTTAAAACCAAATTCTTCTAATATTTTAACGGTTCTATCGATACTGTCTTTACTGGTGGCTGATGAAGGGGCAATTAAATCAATAGTATCGCCTTTTGTAAGTGTAGCCCAGCCTTTGACTGGCAAGTTAGGATACTGATTGGCAAAATAGCGCATTAAAAACAATAGCATTTCTTGCTCTAAACTGTCTTCGCCTCTTTTTACCTCTAAGTTAATGTATTCCACTCCCTTGAGTGCAGCGTAAACTGAAAAAGAACCATCATTTGTAACCGATTTGGATTGCACAACAGCATTATAACCAGCAACTTTAGCAAAATTAAAAAAAGGATCGTTGGTGGTATAAAAAAACTCCCCTGTGCCTTGTTTTGGATTTTGATAATAATATTTAACTTCATCACTATTTTTGTAACTGCTGATGTTATAGCCCTTATCATAATTGTTATGTACCGCAACGACTAATCTTCCAAGCACTAAACTAGCAATCCTATCTGCAAAATTTTGAATATCTTTAGCCACCTGTTGATGAAAACTAGAATATTTAATGAGTGTGTCTTTTATTCCTTGAGGGGTAAATATTCTATTTGGGTCAAATATATATTGTTTTCCCTGATATTTAACCTCAACTAAGCGTTTGCCTTGTTGTTTAATAGAAACCAATTTACCACCATGCTGATTAATGAGTTTTTTAACATCCTCGTAGGAAGTTTTTTCATCTTCATGAGGATGAAAAAATACAAGGCCAGCATCATTTGACTGAACAATTTCAATCGTTACAGTACTTTCTCCAATTTGAAACAACTCATTAACCACGCTAACGGCTAATAAATTAGTATTTATTAATATTCCTATCATAAAAAAATATAACTTAATCATTTGGTAACACCTCTTTTATGTTTAATAAAATACCTTTTATTTAAGGTATTGATACTGCTTGTTAAATAATCCTTATTCATAATCGGACTAACCCTTCACCATACTTTTACCATGTTCAATATAATACTCAAACTCTTCACGGAAATTACGCAAAAAACTTTCTACTGGCATTGCCGCTGCATCACCCAATGCACAAATGGTGTTACCCATAATTTTGTCACTAACTCCCAGCAGTAAATCAATATCATCTGCTTTGCCCTTACCATCCATAATGCGTTTTAAAACACGGTATAACCAGCCTGTACCTTCACGACACGGAGTGCATTGTCCGCAAGATTCATCATAATAAAAATGTGCCAATCGAGTTAGGGTAGCGACCATACAAGTGGTGTCGTCCATCACAATGACTGAGCCAGCACCCAACATTGAGCCAGCTTTTTCGATACCGTCATAATCCATCGTCATAGTCATTGCCACTTCTGCGGTTAATACTGGGGTGGATGAACCACCTGGAATCACGGCTTTGAGTTTTCTGCCTTTTTTAATACCGCCCGCCATAGCCAATAAATCTTTGAATGGCGTGCCCATTGGCACTTCAAAATTGGCGGGGTTTTGCACATGTCCTGACACTGAAAATAACTTACAACCACCAGAATTTTCCACCCCAATATCGGCAAACCATTGTCCACCTTGGGCTAAAATTTCAGGCACGGAAGCAAAACTTTCGGTGTTGTTGATGGTGGTCGGTTTGCCAAATAGCCCAACATTAGCAGGAAATGGTGGTTTAAATCTTGGCTGTCCTTTTTTACCTTCAATAGATTCTAACAAGGCAGTTTCTTCGCCACAAATATAGGCACCTGCCCCTAAATGCGTATGTAAATCAAAATTAACAGTGCTTTTTTGGATATTTTTGCCTAATAAACCTGCTTCATATGCTTCTTTTAAAGCACTTTCAAAACGCCTAAATGGCTCCATAAACTCGCCACGAATGTAGTTATAGCCTACAGTTGCCCCCATTACAAAACCACCAATTGCCATACCTTCAATCACTGAATGTGGGTTGTATCTAAGAATATCTCTGTCCTTACAAGTGCCTGGTTCGCCTTCGTCTGAATTACAAACCACATATTTTTGCACATCAGAGTTGCGTGGCATAAAACTCCATTTCAATCCTGTTGGGAAACCTGCACCGCCACGACCTCGTAAGCCCGACGCTTTGAGTTCGTTAATGATTTCATCAGCGCTAATTTCACCCTTGAGAATTTTACGCCAAACACTATAACCACCATTTTTCTCATAGACTGCAAGAGACTGGCAATTTTCTTGATCTAGATTTTTAAAGCAAACTTCATTCATTGAGCACCTGCCTTTAAGTCAGCTAAAATTTTGTCAATTTTCTGCTCAGTAAGATTTTCATAATATTGCTCACCAATCTGCAACATCGGTGCCCCAACACAAGCACCTAAGCATTCCACTTTTTTCACATTAAGCAACCCATCTTGACTAACTTTGCCGGTTTTAACACCCGTTTTTTTCTCTAAATAGGCAATCAAATCATCCGCCCCATTCAACATACAAGAAATATTGTGGCAAATACGAATGGTGTGTTTTCCGACTGGCTGGTGATTGTAATTTTCATAAAAAGTTGCCACTTCAGCGGCAGCAATACCGGGCATTTCTAAATAATCTGCCACGGCTTGAATGGTATCTGCACTCAAACTATTGTCATTTTCTGCCTGCACAATTTTCAACGCTTCCATCACCGCCGAACTTTGGTTACCCGCCGGGTATTTTGCCACCCACACATCAATTTGTTTTTTTGCCTGATTTGAAATCATCGGTCAATCTCTCCAAATACAATATCCTGCGTGCCGATAATAGTAACCACATCCGACAACATATGCCCTTTTGCCATTTCATCCATAGAAGCCAAATGGGCAAAACCCGGTGCTCTAATTTTAATGCGATAGGGTTTGTTCGCACCATCTGACACTAAATACACCCCAAACTCACCTTTGGGATGCTCAACCGCCGAATACACTTCACCTACTGGCAAACAATAGCCTTCGGTAAACAATTTAAAATGGTGAATCAGTGATTCCATATCGTCTTTCATCTCAGTGCGTTTTGGTGGCGCTACTTTTTTATCATCACTCATCACTGCACCAGGATTAGCGCGCAACCAAGTCACACATTGCTTAATAATGTTGTTAGACTGTGTCATCTCTTCCATTCTCACAAGATAGCGATCGTAACTGTCGCCAGTAACACCGACTGGAATGTCAAACTCTAATCTATCATACACCGCATACGGTTGGTTTTTTCTCAAATCCCACGCCACGCCAGAACCTCGTAACATGGGGCCAGTAAAACCGAGTTGTTTGGCACGATTAGCTGAAACAATCCCAATATTCACTAATCGTTGCTTCCAAATACGGTTATCGGTCAATAAATCATTATATTGTTTGATGCTTGCAGGGAATTCTTTGGCAAAATTATCAATAAAATCCAACAATGAACCTTGACGGTCTTTGTTCATTGCCTTTAATTCTTTGGGTTTACGGAAATTGCTTTTAAGGTATCGTGGCATCTTTTCAGGCAAATCTCGATACACACCACCTGGGCGATAATAAGTTGCATGCATACGAGAACCTGAAACGGCTTCATAGCAATCAATCAATTTTTCTCGCTCGCGGAATGCGTATAAGAAAATACTCATCGCTCCAACATCTAGACCATGTGTGCCAAGCCACATTAAGTGGTTCAAAATACGGGTAATCTCATCAAACATCACCCGAATATACTGAGCGCGTTCAGGCACTTCTAACCCAAGCATGGTTTCAATTGCCCTAACATAAGCGTGTTCATTACACATCATTGAAACATAATCCAGCCTATCCATATAACCAATAGACTGATTATAAGGTTTCGACTCTGCGAGTTTTTCAGTGCCACGATGGAGCAACCCGATATGCGGGTCAGCGCGTTCAATGACTTCGCCATCAATTTCTAAAATCAGACGAAGAACGCCATGTGCCGCTGGATGCTGCGGACCAAAGTTAAGGGTGTAGTTGCGAATTTCAGCCATTTTATAAAACCTTATTTCCTAATTACTCTTGGGACATTGATATTCGGCTCAATACTCACTGGCTCATAAATAACCCGCCCCAATTCTTCATCATAACGCATTTCAACCTCGCCAATCATCGGGAAATCTTTGCGTAATGGATGCCCCACAAAACCATAATCGGTCAAAATACGGCGTAAGTCTTTGTGGTTTTCAAACAAAATACCCAGTAAATCAAACGCCTCTCGCTCATACCAATCTGCCACTGCCCAAATACCAGTTACTGTTTTAATCATCGGCTGTACCTCATCAACAAACGCTTTCACTCGAAGTCGGTAATTTTTACGCACTGAAAGCAAATGATAAACCACGGCAAAACGCTTATCGTGCCTGTCTTTATCACCTTGTGCCTCTCGCCCTCTACCAAACCCTGAAGAACTGGCATCGCTATCCCACTCAGATTGTCCATAAGTCAAATAATCAACACCACATAAATCAATCAAGGTGTCAAACAAAAAAACATCTCTAAGTTTCAAACACGACTTAACAATATCCGCACTATCAACCGTTAGCGTTAATTCGCCAAATGCCTCAACAACATTACTATCGCCAAATTCTTCAACTAATTTTCCTTTTAAATCCTGCATTTAGGTTCTCGCAATAGTGTTGGTGCGTTTGATTTTATCTTGTAATTGCAAAATACCATACAGCAATGCTTCTGCCGTTGGCGGACAACCTGGTACATATACATCCACTGGCACAATACGGTCACAACCACGCACCACAGCATAAGAATAATGATAATACCCCCCACCATTCGCACAAGAACCCATAGAAATCACCCAGCGAGGCTCAGGCATTTGGTCATAAACTTTTCTTAGTGCTGGTGCCATCTTATTCGTTAATGTGCCTGCCACAATCATCAAATCCGATTGTCTGGGCGTTGGTCTAAAAACAATCCCAAAACGGTCAAGGTCATAACGAGACGAACCTGCCTCCATCATCTCTACCGCACAACATGCCAAGCCAAATGTCATTGGCCACAACGACCCTGTCCTCGCCCAGTTGATAACTTTATCAAGGGAAGTAGTAACAAATCCTTCTTTCATTAGACCATCAATAGCCATTAATTACTCCCACTCTAAAGCGCCTTTTTTCCATTCGAAAATAAAGCCGACCACCAATAATAATAAAAAAATACCCATTGCCACAAAGCCAAACCAGCCAAGTTGCGATTGAACCACTGCCCACGGGAAGACAAAAGCGACTTCCAAATCAAACAAAATAAACAAAATCGCCACCAAATAATAACGCACATTGAAATACATACGAGAGTCATCGAATGCAGGAAAACCACATTCAAACTGAGAGTTTTTTTCTTCATCAGGTTTACTCGGTCCTAATAGGTAGCCAATTAACATTGGTACGATACCAAAGCCAATCCCTAAAAAGACAAACACCATAATAGGCAGATAATTTTCTAACACGCAACACTCTTTTATTAACAGAAGTCAAGTATTATAGCCAATTTATCATAGGATTTGCATCCTATATTACTCAGTTATAAGACAAGCCTTTAAAAAAATCTAACACACATCCTTTCCACTTTGACAAGATGCGTTGACAAGGTTCGACCTTGTCAAAGGTTAGAACTTCCAGTGTGGTGGCTTCAATACTGTTGTTGTGGGTGTTGTCATTGGTAGGCGATGCCTAGTTTTAAGTTTACTTCTTGTTCGGTATTTTTGCTGATATAGTTTGTACTGTCTCGTTGGGTGTCAGATTTATACTCAAGATTAGCAAAGCGAGTGAGCTTACCGCCTTCATAATTACTAATTGCCATAAGGCTGAGACAAGTTGTTAACAAGGTTGTTGGGAGCAAAGATGAGACTGTTAGAAGGTATAACAAGCCTAAAAAACCACGACTAGACTAATAGTGGCTTGGGATTTTCTAAAGGGGTTCAAAAGACTTTTACTCTTTTAGAGACCTTTGCATAAATATGAATAATCATCAAAACGCCATCTTTCATCAAATTACAAACTTTTTAAAAACACCCTTAGCCCTGCTAGGAGTGGATTTAAAAAATTTCCAATTTAATAAAATCTGTCATTTTGCTAATCATCCCTATTTATGCAAAGGTCTCTTTTAATAAACACGTACGCATCAATATGCGGTGCGAATTTTTCCACCTCATTTCCTCGTTAGGCAGGGTGTATGAGTTTTTTGGTTAAATGGGGAAGTTATATCTGCTTTTTTTGGAGGTTGTTAAGGAGTTAGGCTGGTACCACCGACGGTGAGTTGGTCAATTTTTAGGCTTGGTTGACCAACGCCGACGGGGACGGATTGTCCATCTTTGCCACAAACGCCAACGCCGCTGTCAAGTTTTAAGTCGTTTGCTACCATTGAAATTTTCTTCAATACTTCATCACCAGAACCAATTAAAGTTGCGCCTTTGATGGGGTGGGTGATTTTGCCGTTTTTGATAAGGTAGGCTTCATTGGCTGAGAATACGAATTTGCCTGAGGTGATGTCAACTTGCCCGCCGTCAAAATTAACGGCATAAATGCCATCATCGACTGAGGTAATCATATCTTCTAAGTTGTCTGTGCCGTTGAGCATATAGGTATTGGTCATTCTTGGCATGGGGATGTGGGCGTAGGATTCGCGTCTGGCATTGCCAGTGGATTTAACACCCATTAAGCCTGCGTTGAGTTTGTCGAATAGGTAGCCTTTGAGGATGCCGTTTTCAATTAGAGTGGTGTTTTGGGTCGGCGTGCCTTCGTCGTCGATTGTTAAAGAACCACGGCGGTTTGCCAGTGTGCCATTATCAACAATGGTGCATTTTTCACTGGCAACTTGTTCGCCGATTTTCCCTGTAAAGACTGAGGTGCCTCGGCGATTAAAATCCCCTTCTAACCCATGCCCGATGGCTTCGTGCAATAATACGCCTGGCCAGCCTGGCCCAAGTATGACAGGCATCGTGCCTGCGGGGGTATCCTGTGCTTCTAGGGCAACTAGGGCTTGACGCACTGCCTCTTTGGCGTAAATTTCAGTGAAGTTGTGGTCAATAAAATAACGATAATCATAACGCCCGCCACCGCCACTGGATGCGTTTTCGACTCTGCCATTATGCTCAACAATGACGCTGACGCTGACACGCACCATTGGGCGATAATCTTTTTGATAAACGCCGTCGGTTGAGGCAATCAAAACTTCTGTATAAGCCCCTGACAACGAGGCACTGACTTGTTTGACTTTTGGCTCTTTTCTGGCGAGGGTGTCAATTTGTTTTAGCATATCCACTTTTTCTTGCGAGGTTAAACTGTTTAGTGGGCTGATGCCGTTGTATTTTGCGGGGTGTGGTGCGGTTTGAAAGGTTTGAACTTTTTGCGTTTGTTGTTGTCCAGAGATGCCTTTAGCAAAATTAATTGCCTGCTGAATGGCTTTAGCATTTAAGTCATCAGAATAGGCAAAGCCAGTCTGTTCACCTTTCACCGCACGCGTGCCGACGCCGTGGCTGATATGGTGAGTGGCTGATTTGACGATGCCGTCTTCTAGAAGCCAGGATTCAGAGATGGAATGTTGGAAATACAAATCGGCATAATTCACGCCTTTGACTGCTAGAGAGGATAGTAGTGTGGTGATTTTGTTTTGGTTGAGTTTGTGTTCTGCTAATAGTTGTTCAATCATAATTTACAATTCTTCAATTTTAGGGTCGTCCCATGGGCCAGTTATTTTATATCTAAATTCTACTAGGCTATCGGTAATACTGCTGATTATTTTGCCGTCAAATAGGGCTTTGTCTGCTAGCCAAGCACCCAGCCCAATTAGTCCGCCTCCTGCTAGATAGGTTGCCACGGGGACGGCATCACTGACAGCGGGGGTAACTTTTGCGACAAGGTCGTATTTTTTTTCTTTAATGTTGGTTTGTCCTGTTAATGTGATTTGGCTAGAGGAGGATTCTATGTTGAAATTGTCGATGGTAGCAATTGCATTAACTAGGGATATCTGGGCATTAATGCTGTCGTAGGTAAAGCCTTTGTTGGTAACATCGGAGACATCGAGTTTGAGGCGTTTGGCGATGGAATTGATGTTTAGTAGTGATAGAATGCGTCCTAAATTTGGGTCTTTGTCGGTAAATATACCTTTTTTGACATTTAGTTTTAAGGTGCTGGTGATGTTTTGGTAGTTCATATTCCACGGTGTGCATTCGCAGGTGAGGTAGGCATCAAAATCAAATGCACCGCCGATGACTTTTTCTTTAATTTTGAGATTTTTCAAAAACTCGGTTAGGACTTTGCCTTTAGCGTTGGCGAGAAGTTGTGTTTTTCCCTTGCTCCAACTGCCGTTGAAATTAAGGGCTTTGTTGTCAAACCCAAGCCCTTCAAATTGCAAGTCTTTAATCGTTAGCTGGTTATTTATAGAGGTTAATTCAACACTTAGATTGGGGAGGAGGGTATCGCCAATATATACTTTTTTAGTGCTTAAATGCATACTTGGAAAGTCTTGAGGTGTGATTTTCCAATCGCCTTTAATTGCGTCGATAACTGTTGTGGCTATTTGCATATTTAACAAACGCACGGTTGGTGGCTTGCCTTTATTCAAGAAAATAGCGACATTGCCTTTAACAGATTTAGAGTCAATTCTGGTGCGCCAAGATTGATCCAGTTGCTTGGCGATAGTCGCTTTAAATCCACTGTTGTTATCAACCAATTCCACGCTAAAACTACTTTCATCGCTCCTTTGGTTGGGATTGATACGAATATTAAATGGTAAACCACGGATATTGCCCATGCCAATAGCGGTGATTTTATTATGATGAAATGCAAGTTTAGAATTGTAATTTTTAACTGTTACTGCACCTTCTAAAACGGTTAAATGATTGTCTTTTAGTTCCAAATCAATATCCAATATTGGCACTCTTTCGTCTAATGGAACGACTAATTTCATAGTGCCGTCCACCTTGCCAGACAGGGTGAATTGATGTAGTATTTTATTGGTTTCTTCATCCAAAGGCGTGTGTTTTAAAAATGTAATTAATTGTTCGCTTTGCGTATGAATATTACCACTCACTTCAACCTCTAAATTGGTTTGGCTGAGGTCTGAAATCTGCACTTTGATGTCTTTGAATGGCATGCCATTGAGTTTGGCATTATGCACTTTCAGCACAATTTTTTTACCATTGGTGCTGAGGCTAGCGTTCAATTTTTCAAGGGGTTTCCAATCGGAATTAAAACCCAATTTCATCTCTTTTAATTGCATGTCAAATTGCGTTTTCATTGCCTCTGATTGCGATAAGTTTTTACTAATTCTGAGTTTTAAATTTTCCAAATTACCTGCAATAAAACCGTGTTTTATCCAAGTATAAGTATCGGTATTCATTATCTGTGTGGGTAGATATTGGGTCAGTTTATTGGCTGGTATTTTTGCTAAATCACTTTTAATTTCAAGCCAATCATTGCCGTTTTTATTGAACAATTTAATTTCAGTATTGATTGATAATTCATCATTGCTCATCAAAATTGGCATAATTAAAGGGGTGTTTTCAGGTGTAGCATCTGGCAGAGTAATATCAAAATTAACTGTGGCAGACTCTGTATCTGATGAACCAAAGTTTAGATTTTGTCCTTTGATTTTAAGTTTGTCCCGTGTCAATAATAGCGGTGCAATTTCAAAATTTTTCTCACCTTTAATCACAGTTTTGTTAATACTCAATGACTTGAAAAAATAGAATTTATCTGTATTTTTAAGTGCTGTTATTTGTTTAATTTCTGCAAGGTTAAATTTGGTACTTGGATGTAGCATTAAAGTATCAATCGTAATTTTACTTGAGTGATACACATCGTCTAATAATGAACCAAGGTGAATGTCCCATTCCAAACCATTAATGCTTGCAATGGGTGCTTCATTCTCAACGGTCGTAATATCTAAATCGTCTATCCGCAACGATAAATTATTTTGACTAAAATTAAAGCTGAGATGGGGGTTGGATATACTAATATTAGTATTACTCAACTCAGATAATTGATTTTCAATGGGTGCTTTCATCAGCACGGGGAATGCCATTACAGCTGCTACCAACAAAACAACAAGTAATGTCAAAATGCCAACAACCCAAGTGCTTGCCTTGAATATCTTAATGCTGTGGTGTGCTATTTTTTTTCTCATTCAAAAATACCCAATGTTTTATTTTTCACCACTTCATTAAAATCAAATACTCTGCCATTCATTGCCACATAAACCCCATTTTCAAGCGTTTGCACACTACTCAATGCAAAACCCAAATTAAATAATGCATCCGATTGATTGATTGAATAAGGCACCATTGCCCCAAACAATATTACTGTTTTATCCATAATCTTATTGCCCAATAATTGTGCTGTTTCAACCATCGTATCTGTGCCGTGCGTAATCAAAATTTTATCTTCCTTTGCTTCAAGACATTTAGATAAAATCAACTGACGGTCTGCTTTCGTTATTGCTAACGAATCTTTTAAAAACAATACTTCAGAAGCTGTCTCACTCATCGACCGCCCACGATTGAGCATATCCACAATATGGGTTTTCCCAAATACCAAACCACCCGTTAAATCATCGTAGATTTTGTCAATCGTTCCGCCAGTAATGAGTAACTTAATCATACCCAAACTGCCTGATTAAAATTTATTAACATAATTTTATCCTTAGAAAAATAGCCAGTGTGTGATGAGTTTTTGGGTAGAAAAGTGCTGTTGCAATTGCTTCACCACATATCCAAATAAATGAGAATGCAATACTGTTAAAGAGACCTTTGCATAAATAGGGATGATTAGCAAAATGACAGATTTTATTAAATTGGAAATTTTTTAAATCCACTCCTAGCAGGGCTAAGGGTGTTTTTAAAAAGTTTGTAATTTGATGAAAGATGGCGTTTTGATGATTATTCATATTTATGCAAAGGTCTCTTAAAGATAAATCCATATTTTTTCTCCTGTACGAAATCTGCACATATCTTACTTTGTAAACACATGCAGGTCTTCAATCTCTTTTACCAAAAATATCCGTGCCAATACGCACAAACGAAGCACCGTTTTCAATGGCGAACTCTAAATCGTAACTCATCCCCATTGATAAAACATCCAAATCAGGGTATTGATTAAGAACGCTTCTCATCTTGGCAAAACTTTGCTCTGAATTATTAGGGTTAGGAATACACATAAAACCTTTCAAAGTTAGATTTGTTAAACCTTTAAATTGAGTAATAATTTCATCAATTTCATCAATTGATACCCCTGATTTAGTTACTTCATTATCAATATTAACCTGCAATAAAACTTTAAGTCTAGGTAAATCCTTTGGTCGCTGATCATTTAATCTCTTGGCAATTTTCAGCCTATCAATACTTTGCACCCAATCAAAATGTTGTGCAATTTGCTGGGTTTTATTTGACTGAATTGCCCCAATAAAATGCCAGATTAAACCCTGTCCCTGCAATACTTCAATTTTATCCAACGCCTCCTGCAAATAGTTCTCACCAAAATGGCGTTGTCCTGCGTTAATCGCCTGCTGTAAATCGGCAACAGGTCTGGTCTTACTCACGGCAATTAAAGTTACTTGTTGATTTTTATCAACCGCTTTAATGCGTGCCTGAACGCGCTGTAATCTATCTGCAATCAAAAGACAGTGCGTGCATCAAAAACAGGTCCATCAACACAAACGCGTTTCATTGCCAACCCTTGTTCTGTCTGCACTTGCACCACGCAACCTGCACAGCCACCAACAGCACACGCCATATATTCTTCTAGCGATACTTGGCAAGGTAAATCATATTCTTCTGCCAATTTTGCCACTGCTTCTAACATTGGGTGTGGTCCACAAGAATAAATTTCCACCTGTGCCAATTCTTCTGTTGACAAAGTGTCTAAATACACACGGGCTAAATCAGTAACAAATCCCTTAAAAACTCCTTCATAGTTTTGCAAACTGGCAAGACGACACGCCACACCCCATTCTTCTAACAAGGGCATTGTATGGCTGGCTCGTGGACATGGCTTACCCATTTTGCTGAGTTCTGGTATGAAAGGAAATGGCACTTCCGAGCCTAAAATCACAAAAGGGTCGTAATTAGAGTTTTGAATATGTTGTGCAATCGCAATCATTGGTGGCATCCCCACGCCACCGCCAATCAACAAGGGTAATTTTTTATCCGTCATCTTAAAGCCATTGCCAATTGGCCCAATAATTGATAACACATCCCCAATTTTGCGTTCAGCCAATTGCCGTGTACCTTCACCAACCACCTTATAAAGCAAATCAAACGAGCCATTTTCAACATCCACTGACATAATTGAAATCGGTCGCCTCATTGACAAAGAAGTAGAAACGCTAATATGCACAAACTGCCCTGGCTTAGTTCGTTCGGCAATTTCATCAGATGCCAAGGTCAAAATATACTGGTCGCCCTCAAATTTATAATGCGCTAAAATCTGGCAATCAGTAACTTGAATAGTGTCTCGATTATTATTCATCATCTGTAATCAGTGTGCCGACACCCTCATCAGTAAAGACTTCCAAAAGCACAGCGTGAGGAACACGCCCATCAATAATATGTGCCGCTTTAACGCCATGTTTAACAGCAGACAATGCACAATCAATTTTTGGCAACATTCCGCCATAAATCGTGTCATCGGCAATCAATTCATCAACTGTGTGTGCGTCTAATCCCGTCAGTAATTCATTATTTGCATTCAATAAACCTTGCGTATTAGTCAGTAAAATTAATTTCTCAGCGTTCAATGCCTGAGCGATTGCCCCTGCCACTAAATCTGCATTAATATTATAAGAACTGCCGTCTTTTCCCGTGCCAATTGGTGCGATGACAGGGATAGAATTGCCGTCAAGTGTTGTTGTTTCAATATGCTCCACTTCGCCCACATAACCCAAATCTGCACGGTCTGTTAATTGCTTGGCAAAAACCACATCACCCGATTTACCTGATAAACCCACCGCATTGCCACCGTGTTTTTGAATGAGGCTCACAATTTCTTGATTAACTACTCCACCAAGTACAGACTCAACCACGCCCATCGTCTCACTATCCGTTACCCTCATACCGTCAATAAACTGACTTTCCTTACCAATATTTTCCAAAGCCCGTCCAATTTGTGGCCCACCACCATGTACTACAATCGGGTTCATACCCACCGATTTCATCAACACGATATCCCGTGCAAAACTAGACTTTAATTTCTCGTCAATCATCGCATTACCGCCATATTTAATAACGATATTTTTACCCGAGAATTTTTGGATATAAGGCAACGCCTCAATGAGAACACTGGCAATATTATTGGTTTTGTTAGACATCCGCTTAAAGATATGAATTCATTAGCCGATTATTTTACCACTAAAAATCATTATTTCATCATCTCGAAAAAACCTATTTGGTTTTTATTTATCAAATTCAACTTTATCAAAATATTTAGAATTTATGGCACCCCAAAAACCCAAACACAAAAAATTAGCATTTTTCCAATCAAAAAAACCTATAAAAACCTTGCTACAAAATAATTTAAAGTAAAATAAACACCATCTTTTATCAAAAAACAAGACAATAACAATAGGATTATTTGACTACCAATTCAAACTAGAAGAGACCTTTGCATAAATATGAATAATCATCAAAACGCCATCTTTCATCAAATTACAAACTTTTTAAAAACACCCTTAGCCCTGCTAGGAGTGGATTTAAAAAATTTCCAATTTAATAAAATCTGTCATTTTGCTAATCATCCCTATTTATGCAAAGGTCTCTAGAAGAAATCAACAAAAAACAACCGCCTTTACAAAAGTTAAATGCAGTGATAGACTGGGAACTGTTTAAAGAGCCTATAGAAAAAGCCTTAACCATTCAAGTCAAAGTGCCTGGTGGCAGACCGCCTTTTGATAAATTTTAGTATTTTTCATTTAAATACACACTGAAACTCCCCCAATAAACTGGACACTAAATTTTAACATTTAGGAGTCCAAAATGACAAGAAAATACACAGCCTTCACCAAAGCCTTTAAACTAGAAACCCTAGCACTAGCAAATCAACCAAATACTTGCATTGCACAGCTTGCAAGAGATTTAGGTTTACGCAGAAACATGATCTACAAATGGAGGATTGAATTGAATCAAAAACAAGATAAAGCCTTTAAAAGAACCGCCGATACTGCCAACACAGCACATCACAAAGCAACACATTCGGCGTTATTAAAGCAAAACAAACAACTTGCAAAAGACCTTAAACTGGCTCAAATGGAGGTAGAAATCCTAAAAAAGGCTCAAGCCTTCTTCAAAGGTCAAAACAGTTAAGATTTAAGTTTATCGCCTCAGAGGCGATAAACTACCCAATCACTGTTTTGTGTCGCTGTATGCAGGTATCCAAGAGCGGATACTACTACTGGAAGCATACGCCACAAAGCCCTAGAAGTAGGCAGAACGATAAAATCGTATTACAAATCATTCAAGCCTTTAAAAATAGTAGGCAAACCTATGGTTCGCCTAGGATTTATCACGAACTAAAAGCCCAAGGCGTTAAGGTTAGCCTGAATAAAGTGGCGAGGCTGATGAACAAGAACAACATATATGCCCATTTTAGTATTCGCCATAAAAAGGCAAAAATACCTAGAAACAATATTAACTTTGCTAATAGAGACCTTTGCATAAATATGAATAATCATCAAAACGCCATCTTTCATCAAATTACAAACTTTTTAAAAACACCCTTAGCCCTGCTAGGAGTGGATTTAAAAAATTTCCAATTTAATAAAATCTGTCATTTTGCTAATCATCCCTATTTATGCAAAGGTCTCTAATAATATACTGAACAGGGAATTTATTGCAACAACACCCAATAGCAAATGGGTAAGCGACACTACCTTTGTTTGGACGCAGCAAGGTTGGTTGTATTTAGCAACTGTGATTGATTTATACTCACGCAAAGTTGCTGGTTGGTCAATGGGCAAGAATAATGACACAGCGCTCGTAATTGACGCCCTGAGCATGGCAATCAAAAACAAGCCAAGACAACAGCAAGTATTACTGCATTCAGATCAAGGTTCTACTTACAGGGCTTATGAGTATTTAGCATTATTTAAAGCAAATAACATTACCCAAAGCATGAGTAGAAAAGGAGAATGCTATGATAATGCAGTTGCTGAGAGCTTTTTTAACACACTCAAAACCGAGCTAGTCAATCAACAAACCTACCAAACCAGAGCACAAGCAACAAGTGCAATCTTTGAATATATTGAAGTGTTTTACAACAAGATTAAACGACATTCAACGGTTGGTTATTATTCACCCAATGATTATGAACAAGCGTTTTATAAGGAGAATTACCCAACTTAACAAAAGCCTTTTAGGCTTAAGTTGGGTTGCTTCATAATTTGGGGGCAAGCCCCCAAACCCCATTGTTCAATCAAAAAGAACAAGGGTATAATTTATTGAAGTGGTGTCCAGTCAAGTGGGGGAATCGCACACTGACCCTAATTATTGCTGACCCTAATTATTGTTCTAATTATTCAATAGTTTGTTGCCACTCTGCTAACGCAATAACAAAAGATTCTTCAAACCAGTCTTTAAACCTCTCTTTAACTTGCTTTTCTTTCTCAAGATAGTTAAACACAAAAACATCCTGTTGTGCTGATTTTGTATTAATTACCCCTGCAATGCCATCTTCTGATGTATTTTTCTCGAAAGTAAACCCTGAAATTACCATTACACCATTGTCGCTATGTCCAAATCCGTGAATACTAAACACTATTTCAAATATATTATCTGTGGTCATAATTAATCTCACCCAAGATTTATAATGCTTTGTATCTGCATAATATCTATGTTTTTTAGCTATTTCAATAATTTCGTTGCGAAAATAATAATTATTATTGTCATCTTTTTTTGCTTCACTTAGTTTAGACCCGTGTTTAGAATTATTTTCTATTAAACCTTTATTGAAGTCTTGTTCAAAATTTTCTAGATTTTTCATTAAAGTTTCTTGCAATACACCAGCAAGAATATGTACTTTGGCAACCTCTTCTTTTTGTTTGGAATATTTAGTTTTTAATAAGTGCAACCCATTAGCAAAAATTTGATTTGCAAAGCGTGATTTTTCCACTTGTTGTTGGATATTTAATGCAGATAAAATACAATCTTTTTGCCGTTTAGCAAAAAGTTTTACTAGGTCACTAATGTCATTATTATCAGCTTTTTCTAATGCGTTAAGATATACTTCTCTATCAGATTCTCTAATAACTAATGGAAACAACCCATCTTTTAGAAAAACCAATGTTGCAATGCTTCTGGCAATCCTCCCATTGCCATCTTGAAATGGATGTATTTGCGTAAAACGATGATGTAGCCAAGCAGATAACACCTCTGGTGCCACATTTGATTGGACATATTGTTTGTATAATTTAATCAGCCTCTCCATTTCCTCAACAACAAATTCTGGTGGGCAGTAAGAATGCATTGTACCATCAGTTTTTTTAGGGTTATTTGGATGTTGTTTGTATTGTCCTTTAAGCAATGGGACTTCAATTATTCTCCCATCTGGCGTTTGTGCTTCTACTGTATCTTGATGGGCAACAAATTGCTTGTGTATAGAGCGAATAAAATACTCTGAAAATGGTTGATTACCTTTAACAAAATCAAATAAGCCTTCAATAGTTTGTTGCTGGTCATTGATAATATTAGATATATTATCCGCATCTTGTCTATTTATGCCACCTGAACTAATGTTTGCAGCATCTATACCATGTTCGATTAATGATTCTGTTATCCCTCTATCCCAAGAATAAAGCCTCTCAATAATGCCAGTTTCTATCGCCCATTCTCTTTGCATTTTTTAAGAAATTGATTGTATTCATCAGAGTCTTTTAATTGTTCTTTTTTGTTTACCCATAACTTTGAAAGTGCTTGTAATTCAGTAGAAGCAAGTTCTTTAAAATTATCATCAATTTCTTTAATTCTTATGTATTCCATTGCTATCCTTTAATTACAGTCAACTTACAGAGATTTTTGCATAAATTATGAACAATCATCAAATGGCAGATTGTCATATTCACTTTCATCTTGCCACTCAATAATACTATTTTCTCGTGCCTACGCAAAGCGCGTGGGAACGAGGAAAAAAACTATTTATTTAAGTGGGATTAAATTAGTTCAAAATAACAAGAATGCTTTAATATCAAGCTTGTAATGTTTGAAAAAATAATTTTTATGTACAATACCGAAAATTTTATAGATGAATGCGTTTATTTTATAGATAAGTGGAATAGTTTTGTAGGGTACTGGATGTGTTTTATATTACAACATTTTAACAAATAAATAATTAGTAAATAATTAGGGTCAGAGTGCGATTCCCCCACTTGACTGGACACCACTTCAATAAATTATACCCTTGTTCTTTTTGATTGAACAATGGGGTTTGGGGGCTTGCCCCAAATTGGCGAAGCCAACCCAACTTAAGCCTAAAAGGCTTTTGTTAAGTTGGGTAATTCTCCTTATAAAACGCTTGTTCATAATCACTGGGTGAATAATAACCAATCGTTGAATGTCGTCTAATCTTGTTGTAAAACACTTCAATATATTCAAAGATTGCACTTGTTGCTTGTGCTCTGGTTTGGTAGGTTTGTTGATTGACTAGCTCGGTTTTGAGTGTGTTAAAAAAGCTCTCAGCAACTGCATTATCATAGCATTCTCCTTTTCTACTCATGCTTTGGGTAATGTTATTTGCTTTAAATAATGCTAAATACTCATAAGCCCTGTAAGTAGAACCTTGATCTGAATGCAGTAATACTTGCTGTTGTCTTGGCTTGTTTTTGATTGCCATGCTCAGGGCGTCAATTACGAGCGCTGTGTCATTATTCTTGCCCATTGACCAACCAGCAACTTTGCGTGAGTATAAATCAATCACAGTTGCTAAATACAACCAACCTTGCTGCGTCCAAACAAAGGTAGTGTCGCTTACCCATTTGCTATTGGGTGTTGTTGCAATAAATTCCCTGTTCAGTATATTATTAGCAAAGTTAATATTGTTTCTAGGTATTTTTGCCTTTTTATGGCGAATACTAAAATGGGCATATATGTCGTTCTTGTTCATCAGCCTCGCCACTTTATTCAGGCTAACCTTAACGCCTTGGGCTTTTAGTTCGTGATAAATCCTAGGCGAACCATAGGTTTGCCTACTATTTTTAAAGGCTTGAATGATTTGTAATACGATTTTATCGTTCTGCCTACTTCTAGGGCTTTGTGGTGTATGCTTCCAGTAGTAGTATCCGCTCTTGGATACCTGCATACAGCGACACAAAACAGTGATTGGGTAGTTTATCGCCTCTGAGGCGATAAACTTAAATCTTAACTGTTTTGACCTTTGAAGAAGGCTTGAGCCTTTTTTAGGATTTCTACCTCCATTTGAGCCAGTTTAAGGTCTTTTGCAAGTTGTTTGTTTTGCTTTAATAACGCCGAATGTGTTGCTTTGTGATGTGCTGTGTTGGCAGTATCGGCGGTTCTTTTAAAGGCTTTATCTTGTTTTTGATTCAATTCAATCCTCCATTTGTAGATCATGTTTCTGCGTAAACCTAAATCTCTTGCAAGCTGTGCAATGCAAGTATTTGGTTGATTTGCTAGTGCTAGGGTTTCTAGTTTAAAGGCTTTGGTGAAGGCTGTGTATTTTCTTGTCATTTTGGACTCCTAAATGTTAAAATTTAGTGTCCAGTTTATTGGGGGAGTTTCAGAGTGTTATTAAACAAAATAATTAGGAGAATTAGAGTCAGTGTGTTATTTAACATAAATTGCACACTGTAATTATTCATTACTTCATTTACAGCCTATATACCCTTGTAGATTACACCATCAGACCACTGTGAACTGCCCCATCATTCCTCTATCTTCATGCTCTAAAATATGACAATGATACATATAAGGTATTTTTGCATCGCTAAACTCAGGGAATTTCATCACCACTCTCACTGTTTCATTCGGACGCACATAGACAACATCTTTAAAACCTAATTCATGCCCTCTAACACCGCCATTTCTAGAAATAATTTTAAATTGCACATCGTGAATATGGAACGGATGTGCCATCATTGAATTATTTTCAATCGTCCAAATCTCGGTGCTACCTGCTTTCACCACTTCATCAATGCGATCTATCTCCATCGCTTTGCCGTTAATACTGAAAGGATTGCCGCCAAACATCATCATCGGACCCATTTTCATTTCCAGCACCATTTTTCTTTCTTTAACCACTTCTGACGGTTTTGGATTGTCGTGTTTGACTAAATTTGCAGGGATACTACGATTGCTTTTTATAGCTTGACTGGCGTCAATTTGTAAAATATCCATATCCTTGCCATCGTCCATCATTCCACTCATCATCCCCATCATGCCTCTACCTTGCTCTTGTTTATGTCTTGATTTATGACGCAAAATCGGCATTCTGCCATCGGATACATCCACCAAAATCTCTACGCGTTCTGCAGGTGCAAGACGCAATCTTTTGGTTGTGTGGCTTTGTTCTAATAAGCCACCATCACTGCCGATAATATGAAATTCGCGATGGTCGTCAAAACTCAAATGATAAGTTCTGGCGTTAGAACCATTCAAAATACGAAAACGCACTAACGATTTTTTCACTTTTAAAACAGGGTTAATAACCCCATTCACCAAAACAGTTTTTCCGCGTTTACCCATCATCCTATCACGCATTGAAGTCATATAAGCAAATGCCCCATTTTGCTTAAAATCTCTATCTTGAATAATCACAGGTACATCATCAATACCGTAGTCAATCGGCAAATTCAGACTTCTTGATTTATCATCATCAAGAATAAATAATCCCGCTAAGCCGTGATACACCTGCTCGGCGGTTTTGTGTAATTGATGTGAGTGATACCAAAGTGTAGAAGCATCTTGAATAATATCAAACTCGCTCAACCAACTGCCATTAGGATAAATCGGCTGATGCGGACCACCATCGGCTTTGGCAGGTAATTTCATTCCATGCCAATGCAAAGTGGATGTTTCATCAATATGATTATTAACATTAATATGCACACGGTCGCCTTTATTTGCACGCAAAGTAACGCCAAGAAAAGACTGGTTAACACCCAAAGTTGGGGTGAGTTTATTCGGTAAAATTGCCGTTTGTCCTGATTGAATATTCAAATCAAAATACACATCTTTGCCTACTCTTCTGCCCATTTCTAAAGTCGGCACTTGAAAATTATTTCTAAATAAACGCCTACCTGCCAATACAATTTGCTTTGGAAAAGTAGCTAAAATTACCCCTGCTTGAATGAATTTTCTTCTGCTAATCATTTGAACCTCCTGTCGTATTTTTGCTGGATGTCTTTTGGCCATAAACTGTAAAGATAATCTAAGGTTGCTTGTTTTTCTTTTTCGCTTAGTTCATTTTTAAATGCTGGCATCCATCCGCCCAATTTTGCACCGCCATTGTTAATGGCGCTCAGTAGTAGTTTTGGTGAGTGGTGCCAGGCATGTGCTGTGCCGTTAAGAGGGGGTGCTGGGTATTTCCCGTTGGGTAAAGTTTGCTTCCAATTTTTGGTCAAACCAACTGCTTCTTTGCCATGGCAAGACGCACAATTTTTGTTGAAAACTGTTTTCCCCAATGCCACTTCTTTTGCTTTCGCATCACCACTATCAAAACAACTGGCTAAAAGCAATGCACTTAATGCTATTATTATTTTCTTCATTTTCTCTCCTTTTTTATAAGTTTTATTTTAATGCGAATGTTTGCCCTCTTGATGAGCATTGTTACTTCTAGGAAAAACTAGTTTTTCCGTATGCTCAGTATTTTTATGTGTATGCCCACCCTCGCCAACCAACTGCGTATATTCAGAAGCAGACATACCATTAAGTTTTTCTAAAAAAGCCACCATTTCCCATATTTGTTGATCAGTATGTGAATCACCCCATGCTGGCATTCCCGTCATTTTCAGTCCATTTTTAATGGTCCAAAATATATTGCCAGAGCCGTGACCCGTATGCTTTTCTTGATAAAAAATAGGTGCTTTTGGATAAAGCCCAAGACTGAGTTCTGTTGATTTTGTTGTAGGCGATAAATGGCATTGCACACACATTGCATCAAAATTTTTCGCACCATTTTCAATCATATTAGGCTTTGATAAATCAGGCACTTTAATGTCGTGTGCACGAACAGTAATAGATCGTTCTTTTACAAATGCTAATAACTTTGTGGCAATATTCCAATGCTGATCTTTGGCAGAAACATTAAACACTCCAAACCAAATCAATGAAAACAACACTCCAACAATTAACAATATTTTTAATAAAATTTTCATTTTTTATACTCCCAAAAAAAGTTATGATTAACCTGTCAGTTGATACTATATGAGACCTTTGCATAAATAGGGATGATTAGCAAAATGACAGATTTTATTAAATTGGAAATTTTTTAAATCCACTCCTAGCAGGGCTAAGGGTGTTTTTAAAAAGTTTGTAATTTGATGAAAGATGGCGTTTTGATGATTATTCATATTTATGCAAAGGTCTCTATATACCTAAAATCTCAATAAATTCACCTGTATTGTGAATTGTAGTTAAAGGCTAGCCATTAACTACAATTCATGCCTTTTATCCAAATGAATTTATTAAAACCTCAGACACACAGTATCCAATTGTCAGATTAGCCCTATATTATAAAAACTAAAACCAAAAACGCACACCAACTACTAGCTGCGTGTCCTCAATATTTTCACCTTCAGTGGCAGAAAAATCAGCAGTATTGCCGTATTTTTTCTCCCAATTGATGCCAATATAAGGGGCGAATTCGCGCGTTATTTCATAACGCAATCTTAGTCCTGCTTCAACAGTAGATAAACCTTTTCCAGTGCCTGTTAATTCATCATCTTTACCGAAAATATTGATTTCTATTTCTGGGGAAATAATCAATTTTTGACTAAGCATATATTCATATTCAGCATCTAAGCGTACCGCACTTTGACCAGACTCACCAATAAATAACGAGGCATCAATTTCAAATAAATAAGGCGCAAGCCCTTTGGCAGCAATCACACCCCAATTACGACTTGGTTTCGGATTAAAGTCCTTTTTAACACCAAATTGTAAATCCCAAAAAGGCGCAACTGCTTTTGAATACAGTAATTGCAATTCGGATTGTTCAGTGTTGCTGCCAACTCTTTCACCTTCAGCTTTAATCCAAAGTTTGTTTAAATCTTGACCCACCCAAGCATCAATATTCCAAACCCTAGGGTTATCGCCATTTGTACTACGCATCTCCACTTCGCCCATTACTTTGGTTAAAACAGGATCATCTTCCATGCTGGCAAATGACAATGATGATAAGGCAATGCTATAGCTTGCCAATGTTATTGTTAATAATTTCATAATATTTCTCCTATAATTAAGCCACAATCACCTGACGGAACATACCTGCCATGTGATAAAGTAAATGACAGTGATATGCCCACGAACCTTTGGCATCAACAATCACTCGATAACTAATTTTTGCCCCAGGCTGCACAATCACGGTATGTTTGCGTGGAATATACATATTATCACCTGTTTCCAAATCACTCCACAAACCATGTAAATGCATCGGATGATTCATCATCGTGTCATTCACAAGCGTAATGCGAACTACCTCGCCCATCTTAAAACGCAACGGCTCGGCTTTAGAAAATTTAACCCCATTAATCGACCACATATAACGCATCATGTTGCCCATTAAATGCAGTTGAACTTCACGGTCTGGGTCTGGATAGTTGTGTGTCATATGCAAATTGCGTAAGTCAGCATAAGTCAAGACTTTTCTGCCATTATTGCGCAGGCCTACACCTGGATCGTCCAAGCGATATTGAGGACTCGCTGAACGCATATCAACATGCGGGCCAAACTCAGTATCGGCATGGGTTACCATTGAATCCATGGTTGACATTTTTTTACCGCCTGACATATTCATCTTCGAGTTATCCATACCTGCCATTGGCTTTTGACCCATATTCATTTTAGAATGATCCATACCTGCACTAGGTTTACCCCCCATATCCATTGACCCATGATCCATGCCAGCCATATTCGACATATCCATACCCATATCGGTATGTGTTAGATTGGGTACTTTATCAAGTTCAGGCACTTCAGCAGTCATCGACACATTTGGTGTCAATGTGCCTCGTGCGTAACCAGAGCGGGCAATATCTTGAGCAAAAATCGTATAAGCCATATCATCTTTTGGCTCAACAATTACATCATATGTCTCAGACACACCAATACGAAATTCATCCACATTGACAGGTTGAACATTATTACCATCTGCCGCTACCACCGTCATTTTTAAGCCTGGGATACGCACATCAAAAAATGTCATCGCTGAACCGTTGATAAACCTTAATCGTATCTTTTCACCTTTGTTAAATAGTCCAACCCAGCCTTTATCTGGTGTATGTCCATTGGTAAGATAAGTATAGGTGTAACCCGTCACATCTGACAAATCACGCTGAGACATACGCATTTGATTCCACATTTTTCGACTATTCCAAGTGCCGCTAACGCCTTTTTCTCTAATATCATTCATCAAATCGCTATGTGTACGTTCGCCTCTATTGTAATAATCTGAAAGTTTTTTTAGATTGGCATACACATCATTTGGGTCTTCATCAGTCCAATCCGACAACATCACTACATAATCTTTGTCATATTCAAATGGGTCTTTATCAATCGGGTCAATCACAATCGACCCATACAAACCTGTTTGCTCTTGATAGCCAGAATGCGAGTGATACCAGTAGGTACCGCTTTGTTTAGCTTTAAACCGATAAGTAAAAGTTTGCCCTGGATCAATACCATGAAAATCGTTACTGATATCAGGCACTCCGTCCATCTCTGATGGCAAAATTAATCCATGCCAATGAATAGAGGTGCTTTCTTTGAGGTTGTTTTTCACATGCAAAGTTATCATCTCACCCTCCTTAAGCCTTAATAAGGGTGCTGGAAGTGAGTTGTTCACGGTGGTTGCCTGACGCGTTGTGCCCGTAAAGTTCACACTTTGCTCTCCAATGCTCAGGTTAAAAGTGTTGCCTGTTAAAGTTGTTATATTGTTGCGCATACCCGCAAATAAAATACTTGGGTTAATCGCTAATGCCGCAGCGCCCATTGTTACGCCAGTAACAAATTGCCTGCGTGATAATGTTTTGTTATTCATTTTTATTCTCCTTAATCAATAACTATTTGAATTGATAAACAATTCTTAAGTACTAGAGACCTTTGCATAAATAGGGATGATTAGCAAAATGACAGATTTTATTAAATTGGAAATTTTTTAAATCCACTCCTAGCAGGGCTAAGGGTGTTTTTAAAAAGTTTGTAATTTGATGAAAGATGGCGTTTTGATGATTATTCATATTTATGCAAAGGTCTCTACTACTAAAAAAACTTAGTTTGATTTACGATTGACGATAATAAAGTTTGTTTTATAAAAACAAATTTACAGACATCAATACGCTAGAAAATTTAAACGATTGGAGGGGGGAGAATCACCTTAGAGGAAAAAGATGTATAAAAAGTATTAGAAATGAAAGCCACTGAAAGTGATTGAGGAATGACTCTCTCAGAAATTACAACCTTTTTATCAATAGACAAATGTTGCGCACAGACTGTATCGCAACATCCTGATAAATGTTCTTCAACAGACATATTCATCGATTTACTATCTAATGAACAATGCTCAATACCGCTAGATACAGCAATATCGTTAGCATTAACTAACGACATAAATGCAAGAAAAAACAATGATAGTAAAAATTTCATTCTCAAATTATATCATGAGACCTTTGCATAAATAGGGATGATTAGCAAAATGACAGATTTTATTAAATTGGAAATTTTTTAAATCCACTCCTAGCAGGGCTAAGGGTGTTTTTAAAAAGTTTGTAATTTGATGAAAGATGGCGTTTTGATGATTATTCATATTTATGCAAAGGTCTCATCATAAAAAAATAGTTTGCAAATCGTTCAAAAAATCAAATCCTTTTTTAGTGGGCTGAATACATTTATCAGTCAACTCAAGCAACCCTATTTTTGTGATTTTTCAATTGTTGTTCAATTATCTGTATAGGCTGCCCTGTTCTTTGTGTAAATAAATCGGGGAAAATCCTGCTTTGAGACGCAATGCATTGAGCATAAATTCAAAACCCACTTGTTCTACAGGGGTGATTTTATTTTGATTGTTTTCAATAAAATCTTTAGGAGATTTTGATTGTAAAGTGCGGATAATTTTGTCGTCAATAGTAATTTTCCGTGTGCTCCTGCACCAATACCTAAATAATCACCAAACTGCCAATAGTTAAGATTGTGCTTGGCAGGGCGTTGTGAAAATGCGGATATTTCGTATTGTGCAAAACCTAATTTTTCTAATAAAGTGTGTGCTTGTTCTTGCATTGCCCAATTGGTTTCTTGTGAGAGTTTTGGTGGGTATTTGGCAAAAAAAGTATTAGGCTCGATAGTAAGTTGATAAAAAGAAAGGTGAGCTGGATTTAAATCAATCGCTTGGCAAACATCGTTCAGACATTCGTCTACCGTTTGCCCCTCAAAACCAAACATTAAATCAATATTAATATTATCAAAGCCAACAGATTGCGCCTGTTTGACGGTGTTGACGGCGTGTTGGCTGGAATGGATTCTGCCAAGATTTTTTAAATGCCTATCATTAAAAGATTGCACACCGATGGACAAGCGATTAACGCCCAAGGCTCGTAATTCGCTGAATTTTTCCGTATCACTCGCCCCTGGATTGGCCTCCAAAGTGATTTCAATATCTTTGGCAAAAGTCAGGGTATTTTTCAACCCTGAAAACAATATTTCCATTGCTTTAATCGAGCACAAACTAGGTGTGCCGCCACCAATAAAAATCGTTTGTATCTTTCTCCCTTGAAGCCAATCGGCTTGTAATTGATTTTTCAAATTCGCCAAAACGGCTTGCATATAAAGGATATCGTTATCGGCTTTTTGCTCGTGCGAATTAAAATCACAATAAGGACATTTTTTCACGCACCACGGATAGTGAATATAAAGAGAAAGTGGCGGTAAAATCATGGGACTGTGAACATTATAATTGAGTGAGTAAACTTTGCAATGCCAAGGCACGGTGTGAAAGAGTATTTTTGTGTTCTGTATCTAATTCTGCTGATGATTTTTTAAACTCAGGCAGATAAAAAATAGGGTCATAACCAAAACCATTATCACCCTGCCTTTGCTCTAAAATCTGCCCCTGCCATTTTCCTGTAGCAATAATCGGTGTCGGATCGGTAGCGTGTTCAACAAAGACGATGGCACAATAAAAATAGGCATTTCTGTCTTTAATTCCTGCTAAATTTTTAAGCACTTTATCGATATTTTTCTGGTCGTTACCGCCACTATATCGTGCCGAGTAAATCCCTGGTGCACCGTCAAGTGCATCAATACTCAACCCTGAATCATCTGCCAAAGCGGGTAAACCTGATTGCTGTGATGCGTTTCGGGCTTTTTCCAAGGCATTTTCTACAAAAGTTAGCCCTGTTTCAGGTATTTCTTTCACACCCATTGTCTTCATTGAAACCACTTCATACACACCTTTGAGCATGGCATTAAATTCTCTGATTTTTCCTTGGTTATTACTGGCTAAAATTATTTTTTGCATAGATTGAGACTTTTTTATTAACCTAGCGCAATAGTGCATTTTCCACCCAAAAAATAAGGAAAATAGCCAGTTATTTGACGAGTTTCTGAGTGGAAAAAAGGCTGCTTTATGTGTTTCATAAGTTGTTCTGGGTTAATAAAGAGACCTTTGCGTAATTCATAATTTATTATCTTGATTTTCAATTTTATCATTTTTCAAAAATATTGTCTAAAATTTCTTATAGAGACCTTTGCATAAATATGAATAATCATCAAAACGCCATCTTTCATCAAATTACAAACTTTTTAAAAACACCCTTAGCCCTGCTAGGAGTGGATTTAAAAAATTTCCAATTTAATAAAATCTGTCATTTTGCTAATCATCCCTATTTATGCAAAGGTCTCTTATAATTTTCCAATAAAAATCTAAAAACACCCTGTTTTCTTGGCTTTTTCTTCTATTTTAACTTTTTGCCACTCATTGGACACAATAATCCCTAAGCGTTTTTAACCGTTGCATTTCTTTAAAAATATTCATCCCAGTTTTAAGATTATGGCTCATGGCAATAAGCTGTGCTTTGGCTTTATTGCGTTCTAACCCAAGGTATCTTGCCTTGCCTAATCCGTGGTGAAGTTTTAACAGTCCAAAGGTTCGTTCAACAATATAGCGAATGGATGAGCGTTGTTTGTTGTCTTGTTTTTGTTGTTTGGTTAAAGGCTTGTTTCTGTAGGCTCTGTGCAGTATTTTGTTATTGTGAGACCTTTGCATAAATAGGGATGATTAGCAAAATGACAGATTTTATTAAATTGGAAATTTTTTAAATCCACTCCTAGCAGGGCTAAGGGTGTTTTTAAAAAGTTTGTAATTTGATGAAAGATGGCGTTTTGATGATTATTCATATTTATGCAAAGGTCTCATTGTGTTTACCGAGTCTTTCATCGTTCTTTTTATTGGCATAAGCACTATCAGCAAAAACTTGACCATGAGCCTTGTTGAGTAACTTATCCATTTCTTGACTGTCATGGACATTGCCAGGGGTGTAGGTCATTTTTTTAACAAAGCCATCTTCATCAGTATTGGCGTGCATTTTAAAGCCATAGGTGGTTTTGCGTTTGCCATCGGCTGCGGTCTTCACATTATAGCCAGCTTCTGAGTCTTGGGTATTGTTGCTATCTTTGCCCTTGCGCTTACGCGATTGTTTGGCTTCTATGACGGTGGCATCAATGATGTTAATTGAACCTAGCGTTACAATAATTGAGTTTTGCTCTAAGTGATTGTTGATTTGTTCTAGTAATGGCTCTAATAGAGACCTTTGCATAAATAGGGATGATTAGCAAAATGACAGATTTTATTAAATTGGAAATTTTTTAAATCCACTCCTAGCAGGGCTAAGGGTGTTTTTAAAAAGTTTGTAATTTGATGAAAGATGGCGTTTTGATGATTATTCATATTTATGCAAAGGTCTCTAATAGTTGCTCCGTATTAAGCAGTTGTCTAAAACGCCATATGCTTGAATGGTCTGCTACATTCTCAGATAGGGATAAATCAATAAAGCGTCTGAACATTAAGTCTCTGGCAATTTGTTTCTCTAGGGCTTCATCGCTGAGGTCATACCAAGCTTGAAGGATGAGAATCTTGAACATCATCAATGGCGGGTAACTGGGCGCACCTCGCTTGGATGAATACAAATTTGAAAGTGTTTGCTCTATCTCATTCCAGTTAATGATGTTGTGAACATCATCAAGTTCTGATAGGGATTTATGCTCAACGACAAGAGAATCTGCGAATGAGTTTTGTTGAGTGTTTTTCCAGGACATTTTAGTATTTTTATGGTTGATTTAGAGGGTGTTTATTTTACCAGTTTGATGTGTTTTTAGTTGATTTATGCAAAGGTCTCTAAGACTAATTTCATTCGTTTTATACTACACAATTTCCTAATAAATTCCTTCTCTATTAAAATATCATTCCAAGCGTTACAGGATTTATCTACAATATCATCGTAATTTTTGAAACACATATTTGATAAATACCTTTGCTTAATATTAAGCCACAACTGCTCCACTGGGTTAAGCGCTGGTGCTTAAGGTAGTAATGGTGGCAATGGCATTGGAATAACATTACATCGCCCCAAAGTATTTATGCCCCAATCCAAAAGTAGAGATTGCAAAGGGTGGTGCTAGGTTTGTGATTTCTATTTTTGGATTAGGGAAAACTAAACTAATCAAAAGAAATAGTATTAAAATAAACTTTATGCTAAAAATATCGTTTTTAATCCATCTTGGCTTTTATTTGACACTAATGTCAGTCCCTGCCACTTCTGCTACCCAAGTTAACGCTTTGACACTAAATTCAGAACAAGAACTTAATAATTGCATCAGGCTAAAAGCCATTAATTTAGATGAGTACCAATTATTTACTTTGGAGCAACAACAGTCTTTATTGCATCCCTATCTTGGTCGTTGTATCAGTGCTGAGATGATTAAAACGATAGTAACTGAAGTAGATAGTTTTTATACTAATCATGGTTATATTACCACTAAACCTTATTTAAAACCACAAGATATTAACAGCGGAGCAATAAAAATCAATGTGGTAACTGGCATTATTCAAAATATTGTCAATAGTAAAACACAAAAGGTAGATGGCAAAATTGCCACAGCATTTATTCATCAAAACAACAGTCCACTTAATTTGCAAGATATTGAAACTGCACTAGAGATGATTAACCGAGTGCCCTCAGTTGATGCAAAATTTAAAATAAAACCCAGTAAACAAATAGGAAAAAGTGTGATTGAGGTTGATACAACTGAATCTTCGCCATACCATTTTAGTTTCGGTGTGAATGGAGAGGGTGATTTGAACGATGAAAATCCAGACCTTAACGCTGTGTTTTCAATCGATAATTTATTGGGTATTAATGATATTTTATCAATTACTATTAATGGCAGCATGCTACAACAGAAATACCAAGGCACTAAAGGAAGTGAATACAATTATTCTTTTCCTATCGGTAGTTATTTGATTGATTTTACTGGTGCAGATATTTCTTATCGAAAAGGTGCTGTTGGCTTAAATAGCAAAACCTATTTGGCCAATGGAAATACAGAAAGCAAGCGTTTAAAAATTAGCAAAATACTTGCTAGAGATAAACGCAATAAGTATCAACTTCTGTTCTCAATTTACCATAAAGATACTAAAAATTATGCTGCCAATGTGCCGCTTGATGTGTCTAGTTATAAGACCACTTTGGCGCAAGTTGATTTTATTCATACGCATTCACAAAATCGATGGCAGTTGATCAATACTTATAGTTATTACCAAGGTGTAGATTGGTTTGGTGCGAGGGATGATAATTATATTAGTGCTGAGCCTGACTTAATTAACCTGGCAACTTTAGAATTTAAGAAGTTTGGTATTGCCAGTAAATGGTTGTACTATTTTCAAGATAGGGATTACTCGCTAAATTCAAATTTTCGTCTGCAATATACCAAAGATAATTTATATGATAATGACAAACAAACTGTAGGTGGTAGTGGCACAGTCAGAGGCTATAGTGCGTCAAATTTATTTGGCAATAATGCTTGGTATGTCAGAAATAATTTGTCAAAATCTATTGCGTTAAACTGGCATCCAAAGCTATTAAAAACTATAACGCCTTTTATTGGACTTGATTATGGCAAAGTATAAAACCCCAACAATTTCAGACAACAATCTAAACTTTCTTATTTCAAACCCGTTAAACTAAACAAAAAATCGGAGTAAAAAATGAGTAAAAACGAACCAAATACACCTCAGCATTTAAAACAAAATTAGTGCTTGAGTTATTACAAAATGAAAGTACCTTGGTACAGATTGCTAGCAAGCATAACATCCTTCCACAAAACCTACAAAACTGGAAGAAAACCTTCCTTGCTAATGCTGAAATTGCCATGGAGCCATCCAAGGCGGTTAAAGAATACAAAGAAGAGCTTGTTAAATCACAAAAACAAAATGAGCGCTTAACAGCTCTGGTAGGCAAGGTAACCGTAGAGAAGGAATGGTTAGCAAAAAAGCTAAAAAGCTTGGGCTTATCTAATCTTAAACAATTAGTTGACTTCAAGCCGTCTTCAACATCTGCAACACAACCTTTATCAATTAATCAACAATGCCAACTGTTGAGCATTAACAGGAGTGGCTTATATTACACACCGCGTACCAATGTGCGTAAAGATAAAATTAAATCTCATATCACCAAGGTGTTTGAACAAATACCTATTTACGGTGAGAAAAAAGTGCATCAACAACTACTTGAAGACGGTTACAAGGTAAGTTTAAACACAGTGGCTCGTTATCGCCAAGCGTTGGGGTTAAAAGCGGTGTTAGCGGTTAAACAGGTTAATACAGCCATACCAATCAAAGCACATAAAAAATACAGTTATAAGCTTCGAGGTCTTGGTATTAACCACGCTAATCAAGTTTGGAGTACAGACATCACCTACATTAAGATTGCGGGAGGTATGGTGTATATGGCTGCTATTATTGATTGGCATTCCAAGGCTGTTTTATCACACAGAATATCCAACACAATGGATTCACAGTTAGTGATGAGCGTACTCAACGATGCTTTAGAAAAATACCCGCACCCAGAGATATTTAATACCGATCAAGGCAGTCAATACACCAGTGAGGTGCACACCAAGCGACTCAAAAAACTGGGTATTACTATCTCAATGGACGGCAAAGGCAGAGCCACAGATAATATCTGCATTGAACGCTTCTGGAGAAGTGCTAAATGTGAAAGGATTTATTTAAACGAATACCAAACTATCAGTGAGTTAACCACGGATGTAGATGATTATATTGAGTTTTATAATCACCAAAGATTCCATGAAACATTGAAATATAAAAAACCAATGGATGTGTATCAAGAAAGTATAAAATTGAATCAGAAAAGAAGAGGGCTTCTTAGGGTTTGCTATATAAGAAAATTTAGAAAGTTGTTTGAGGTTTTGGGGTAATGTAAAGTAAGATGTGAAAGTGACAATAATAGTAATTGTGGTGAGATTGCTGGTAGCGCCATTGGGTTTCACACTGATAGTAATAATTTAAGCACAACCCTCACATGGTCGTATCCATTAAAAGACCTTGGACAAGATTTTAAAAAAGAACCGTTATTTGTATTTAGTGCTAATTGGAAGTATTAATCAAGTAGGCGAATCTGTTGAAGTCAATAATACCACTCAATAAAATACAGGCGAGCAATAAGAGACCTTTGCACCAATATGAATAATCATCAATAATCCACTGTGAGTGAAAATTGAATTTTGCTAATCGTCCCTATTTTATGAAAAAGTTATGAAAAAAGTTTCAATAAACAACATAAAGAGACCTTTGCATAAATAGGGATGATTAGCAAAATGACAGATTTTATTAAATTGGAAATTTTTTAAATCCACTCCTAGCAGGGCTAAGGGTGTTTTTAAAAAGTTTGTAATTTGATGAAAGATGGCGTTTTGATGATTATTCATATTTATGCAAAGGTCTCATAAAAAAAGGTACAATAATATCTTTTTATTAAAATCATTTTAATAAATGCTACTATTTTTAAAAAAAATATTCCTAATCTATTTTGCTGCATATTTGGCATTTACGCCTTTAGTGGCTTATGGCGTACCACTTAAAATAGACGGCTCAACCAATACCACATTAGACAAAGCTCGTAATAATGTTCCTATTGTTAATATTGCCAATCCTAATAGCAATGGATTATCGCACAACAAATTTATTCATTACAATGTTGGTAGTGAAGGGTTAATTCTTAACAATTCAAAGCAAACTAATATTAATACCCAACTTGGCGGTATTATTTTTGGTAACAAAGGTCTAACCAATAACGCAACACTCATTTTGAATGAAGTTACTAGCACGAGTCGCTCTAGTCTAAAAGGGTGGACTGAGGTAGCGGGTCAAAAAGCAGATTTAATCATTGCCAATCCTAACGGTTTAACTATTAATGGTGCTGGCTTTATCAACACCAACAACATTACTTTAACCACAGGCAAATCAACCTTTGACAACAATCAATTTAATGGTTTCATTGTGAATGGTGGTGATGTCCTAATTGAAGGCACAGGTTTAGATGCAAGTAATCAGGATAGTGTGAATGTTTATAGTCACTACCTGCAACTTAATGCGGGTATTAACGCTAAAAACATTAACATTAAGTTAGGTAAGAATATTATTAATGAAAACGGCAGTATTACCCAATCAAGTAATTCGGGGCAAGTTCAAAATTTATTGCTTGATACATCTGCATTAGGCGGTATGTATGCCAATCGAATTACCCTTGTAGGTACTGACCAAGGCTTAGGGGTTAATCTACCACCTGAAGTATCAGCCTCTACTGGTGGTATTTTTATTGATAACAAAGGTAATATATCTTTACAAAAAATGAGTGCAAAAGGCGATATTCAAATCACCTCAAGTGATGAAGTAAGCGTTAAGGGTAATCTTTATAGCGAACAAGCCTTAGATATTCATGCAGATCACAAAATTGATGTAATACAAGGCATTGTTTCAGCAAAAAATGTTATCAATATTAGTAGTGAGAAACTCAACAATCAATCACAAATTATCGCAGGTTTAAATGCAGATTTAACCCAGAATAGCCATGGGATATTAAACATAAATGCTACCAAAACCACCAACCAAGGCATCATCCAAGCCGTTACCAACCTTAACCTAGCTACTAACGAACTTAACAACCAAACAGGTGGTAGCATTGTTGCAGGTAATGATTTAAGCATTAAAAAGCATCTAAACAGCAATGGCAATATCAACAATACTGCAAGTAATCTAATCACCAACGCAGGCACACTGCATGCCAATAACAACACTATTCTTGCAACCACACTTAACAACTCAGGCGATATTACCGCAAGTAAAGATTTAAACATAACAGCCACCGATATTAGCACCACAGGTGGCGAGATAAATGCCAACAATACCAATATCACTGCCAATAACTTAACCAACACCAGCACCAACATCTTAGCAGTCAAAGACATTGATTTACAAATCGCCAACCTTTTAACAAATAACGGCAAAATCCAAGCCAATCAAACCCTAAACTTAAACGCCAAGACCTTAGATAACCAAAAAGACATTATTGCCACTAATATGACAGTAATCACCGATGATATAACCAACTCTGGCAACATCTTAACAGTCAATAATTTAACCATTAACAATACCAACAAACTCACCAGCACTGCTGGCAAAATCCAAGCAGACAACCAATTCACATTAACAACCCATGAACTTGACAACCAAGCCAATATCGTTGCTAAAAACGCCAACATTACTGCAACTACCAAAACCACTAACCAAGGCGCCATCCAAACCACACAAGATTTAAATCTAGTCACCAATGAACTTAACAACCAAACAAGTGGTAGCATTGTTGCAGGTAATGATTTAAGCATTAAAAAGCATCTAAACAGTAATGGCAATATCAACAATACTGCAAGTAATCTAATCACCAACGCAGGCACACTGCACGCCAACAATAACAACACTATTCTTGCAACCACACTCACCAACACCAACGGCAACATCAGTGCAAGTAAGGATTTAAACATAACAGCCACCGACATAACAGCCACAGGCACAAACACAAAAATCAGTGCCAACAACACTAACATTACTACCAACAATCTAAGTATTACTGACACAGCCCTATTAGCAGTCAATAATATGCTATTGAATATTAGCAACCTATTTACTAATCAAGGCACAACCCAAGCCAATCAACAACTTGATATAAGTGCTAAAACTTTGGACAACCAAAAAAGCATCACGGCCAACAACCTAAACATCAATACCGATGACATTACCAACAATGGTAACTTGTTAAGTGCTAATAATCTTGTTATTAACAATACCAACAAACTCACCAACACCGCTGGCAATATCCAAGCAGACAACCAATTCACACTAACAACCAATGAACTCAACAACCAAGCCAATATCATTGCTAAAAATACCAACATTACCGCAACCACCAAAACCACCAACCAAGGCACCATCCAAGCCACACAAAATATAAATCTAGCCACCAATGAACTAGACAATCAAACAGCTGCAAATATCATTACAGGCAACAATCTCAACATTAAAAAATCCCTAGACAATACTGATAACACTAAAACTAACCTCATCACCAACGCAGGCACACTGCACGCCAACAATAACAACACTATTCTTGCAACCACACTCACCAACACCAACGGCAACATCAGTGCAAGTAAGGATTTAAACATAACAGCCACCGACATAACAGCCACAGGCACAAACACAAAAATCAGTGCCAACAACACTAACATTACTACCAACAATCTAAGCATTACTGACACAGCCCTATTAGCAGTCAATAATATGCTATTAAGCATTAGCAACCTATTTACCAACCAAGGCACAATCCAAGCCAATCAACAACTTGATATAAACGCTAAAACTTTGGACAACCAAAAAGACATCACAGCTAACAACCTAAACATCAATACCGATGACATTACCAACGGTGGTAACTTGTTAAGTGCTAATAATCTTGTTATTAACAATACCAACAAACTCACCAACACTGCTGGCAATATCCAAGCAGACAACCAATTCACACTAACAACCAATGAACTCAACAACCAAGCCAATATCATTGCTAAAAATACCAACATTACCGCAACCACCAAAACCACTAACTCAGGCACCATCCAAACTACACAAACACTCAACCTAGCTACTAATGAACTCAACAACCAAACGGATGGCAGTATCATTGCAGGCACTGACTTAATTATTAAAAAACATTTAAGTAGTCATAGTAATAGTGACAGCAATAGCAACGACACCAAAACTAACTTCATCACCAACCAAGGCACACTGCACGCTAACAACAACAATACTATTCTTGCAACCACACTTAACAACTCAGGCGATATTACCGCAACAAAAGAACTCAATATTACAGCCACTGACATAACAACCACAGGTGCGAATACAAAAATCAGCGCCAACAACACTAACATTACTACCAACAATCTAAGCATTATTGACACAATTTTGTCTGCTGTGAATAACATCAACTTACAAATTGCCAATCTATTAACCAACCAAGGCAAAATCCAAGCCAATCAAACCCTAAACTTAAACGCCAAGACCTTAGACAACCAAAAAGACATCATTACCACTAACATGACAGTAACCACCGACGATATAACCAACTCAGGTAATATCTTAACAGTCAATGATTTAACCATTAACAATACCAACAAACTCACCAACACTGCTGGCAACATCCAAGCAGACAACCAATTCACACTAACAACCAATGAACTTGACAACCAAGCCAATATCATTGCTAAAAATGCCAACATTACCGCAACCACCAAAACCACCAACCAAGGCACCATCCAAGCCACACAAAATATAAATCTAGCCACCAATGAGCTAGACAATCAAACAAATAGTAGCATCGTTGCAGACAATGATTTAAGCATTAAAAAGCATCTAAACAGCAATGGCAATAGCGACAATACTGCAAGTAATCTAATCACCAATGCAGGCACATTGCATGCTAATAACAACCAAAGCATTTTTGCTAATAGACTAAACAACTCAGGTGATATTACGGCAACAAACGAACTGAATATTACGGCTACTAATATGACTACCACAGGTGGCAAGATAAGTGCCAATGATACGAATATTACTACGACCAACAATCTAAGTATTACCGACACAGCCCTATTAGCAGTCAATAATATGCTATTAAGCATTAGCAACCTATTTACCAACCAAGGCACAATCCAAGCCAATCAACAACTTGATATAAACGCTAAAACTTTGGACAACCAAAAAGACATCACAGCTAACAACCTAAACATCAATACCGATGACATTACCAACAGTGGTAACTTGTTAAGTGTTAATAATCTTGTTATTAACACTACCAATAAACTCAGCAATATTAGCACCACAACCAATACAGGCACCATTCAAGCTGACAATTTATTAACGCTCAACACCAATGAACTTGATAACCAAACCAATATCATTGCTAAAAATGCCAACATTACCGCAACTACCAAAACTATTAACTCAGGCAGCATCCAAGCCACACAAGCACTCAACTTAGCCACCGATGAACTTAACAATCAAACAGGCGGTAGCATCATTGCAGGCAACAACCTCAACATTAAAAAATCCCTAGACAGTACTGATAACACCAAAACCAATCTAATTACCAACGCAGGCACACTGCACGCCAACAACAACAATACTATTCTTGCAGCAACACTCACCAACACCAACGGCAACATCAGTGCAAGTAAGGATTTAAACATAACAGCCACTGATATTAACACCACAGATGGCGAAATAAATGCCAACAATACCAATATCACTGCCAATAACTTAACCAACACCAGTACCAACATCTTAGCAGTCAAAGACATTGATTTACAAATCGCCAACCTTTTAACAAATAACGGCAAAATCCAAGCCAATCAAACCCTAAACTTAAACGCCAAGACCTTAAACAACCAAAAAGACATCATTGCCACTGACATGACAGTAACCACCGATGATATAACCAACTCAGGTAATATCTTAACAGTCAATGATTTAACCATTAACAATACCAACAAACTCACCAACACTGCTGGCAACAATCCAAGCAGACAACCAATTCACATTAACAACCAATGAACTTGACAACCAAGCCAATATCATTGCTAAAAATGCCAACATTACCGCAACCACCAAAACCACCAACCAAGGCAACATCCAAGCCACACAAAATATAAATCTAGCCACCAATGAAGCTAGACAATCAAACAGATAGTAGCATCGTTGCAGGCAACAACCTCAACATTAAAAAATCTTTAGACAGTATTGATAACACCAAAACCAACCTCATCACCAATGCAGGCACACTACATGCTAATAACAACCAAAGCATTTTTGCTAATACACTGAACAACTCAGGTGATATTACGGCAACAAACGAACTAAATATTACAGCCACCAATATAACAACCACAGGCGCAAACACAAAAATCAGTGCCAACAACACCAACATTACCACCAACAATCTAAGCATTACTGACACAGCCTTATTAGCAGTCAATAATATGATATTAAGTATTAGCAACCTATTTACTAATCGAGGCACAACCCAATCCAACCAAGCCCTAACACTCAGCGCTAAAACTCTAGACAATCAACAATACATAATCGCCAATAATGCAACATTAACAACTGAAGATATAACCAATAGTGGCACAATTCACGCTAAAAACAACTTAACAATTGCTACTAATAATTTAGATAATAACAATCAAATATCCAGTGATAACACTTTAAGCATAACTAGCGTTAATGATATTGATAATCAAAATTCTAAAATTATCGCTTTAGGCGACATCACTATTAAGGCAAATAACTTTAACAATCAAAATGCCAAGTTAATTGCTTATGGTGCTAGTAATGTTGATATTGAACAAAACATTGATAATACGAATGGTGATATTAGTGCTAAATCTATGATATTGGATACTGATAGCATTGATGTCAACAACTCTAAAATTTATGCCAATAAAGATTTAAAGATTATCATTCCACACCTTAATAACACTGTTGGCTCCAATATTGGCAGTGGCGGTGATTTAACCATTGATGCCAAAGATTATATTACTAACAACGCTGAGTTAACTGCTAATGGTAATTTTGACTTAATCACCCAAGGCGACTTAACCAACAATAATCTTATCTCTAGTGAAGGTGCATTAACCATCAACGCAGATAATCTAACCAATAACAAAACCATTAGTGGCGGTACTGGTAATAGTAATATTAACATCACAGGTGATGTTATCAACCATTCAAGAATTAGCAGTAAAGAAAACCTAAATGTAACCGCACAAAATATTACCAATAACGGCTTTTTTAATGCCGCACAAGATTTAACCCTAACCACAAGTAACAACCTAACCAACAACCAAACCCTATTCTCAGGCAACGATATGAAGCTTTATGTTGCTAACGAGCTGAATAACACCGAAGATGCTAATATCTTTGCTTTTAACAATCTAACCATTGCCAAAGATGCAGACAATAACAAAACCAACAAGGTTATTAATGACAAAGCCACGATTCAGACTTATCAAGGGGATATTGATGTTTATGCGAAATCGCTTGAAAACAAAGCCAAACAAGCACAAATCGGCACCACCGATGCGGTTAGCAGCAGTATTACACTGTATTATGGCTATTATGGCGCTTCAGATGTTAAAACTAAATGGGGAAAGCCTATAGCTAGTTTAGCTTATACTGATCAAGCTATTGCTCTTGCTAAAATTAAGCAAATTGAAAAGGGTAATTATTACAATATCTATACGACAAATGAAAATATATGTGTTAATGATGGTTGCACTATTAATGGTATTTTTTATGACAAATCCGAAATTAACGCATCCTCAAGGGTAGTAAAAGGCGATACTATCTTTGATACTTATACAGTCTATAGTTATTCTTACAAAGATCGTAGCAACCAAGCAGACTCATTGGTAAAACACACTAGTTACACTACTGATGCGGTTATTGAAGAATTAGACAAATACTACGAAAAATACGGGCTTAATGTTGCCTCAAGTCATATCCCTGAGGAGCGTAACGATGAATATACCATTCCTGCATATACCATATATTACTTCACCGATGTCCCCAAACATGGTATTATACAGCAAGCTACCGTTAATATTAAAGAAGACTATTTGATTAATCAACCAGAGAAAAAAGCACAATTATCCTCAGGTGGAAACCTTAACATCAATGTCGATAAAATAGATAATTATCTTAGTGAAATTTCTGCTAGAAACGATATTAACTTCAATAGCAACGAGGTTAACAATGTTGGTGATAGATTATACCGCTACAATAAAAAAACAGGGCAGTATTATTATTGTTATCACAATTGTAGTAGTTGGATTTACAGCCCAGATTATACATGGGCAGACTTACCTTCTAGCACTAGTAGAGAGGTTTTACGAATATTGCCTTCCACCATCCAAGCAGGTGGCTCAATCACTGGCAACATCAACAACCTAAACAACGGCAACATCAACAGCGGCGTTTCTGTCTCCACCATCCCTAGTCAAACCCAAACCACAACCACAACTGCCAATACCCAGTCTATTGCCCAGCAAAATAATAATGTTAATGTTCAAACAGTAACCACCCAAACCCAAACCACCAACACCCAAGCTGTTACCAACACCGCCATCAACACCCAAACTCAAACTACCAACCAAAAAGCTGTTACTAAGGATGAGGTGAACACCCAAACCCAAACCACCAACACTCAAGCTGTTACCAACACCGCCATCAACACCCAAACTCAAACTACCAACCAAAAAGCCGTTACTAAGGATAAGGTAAACACCCAAACCCAAACCACCGACACTCAAGCCGTTGCCAATAACAAAGTAGATACCCAAACCCAAACCACCAACACTCAATCTACCAACCCAACCATAGTCACCAAACCCCATTACCCATCACTCTACCCACTGGCACCACAGGTTTATTCGTCCAATCCCAAAACCCACAAACAGACTACCTCATAGAAACCAACCCAGAGTTCACTCTTTATAATAACTTTATCAGTTCTGATTACTTACTCAAACACATTAACTTTAACCCTGACAAAACACTCAAACGCATCGGCGATGGCTTCTACGAACAAAAACTGATTAAAGAACAACTTTTACAACAAACAGGCAGAAGATTCCTAACCAAAGACATCACTAGTGATAACGCCCAATACCAACAATTGATGGACAATGCCATCACCCAACAAAAGACCTAGAACTCTCCCCGGTATTAGCCTTACCCCTGAACAAATTGCACAACTCACCCAAGATATCGTCTGGATGGAACCTCAAACCATCACCCTAGCCAACGGCACAACAACCCAAGCCCTAATCCCAAGAGTTTACATAGCCAACACCCATCAATACCAAGTTGAAGGCAGTAAAATCATTGCAGGCAAAGACATTAGTCTTACTGTTAACCAACTCAAAAACACAGGTCTCATCAAAGCAGGAGACAACCTCTCAGTGAGTGCATTAGACAACATCCTCAACCAAGGTGGCACCCTCCAAGCAAACAACACCCTAACCCTACTTGCAAACAACGACATCAGCAACATTAGTGCCAATATCCAAGCCAAAACATCACCCTCACCAGCATCAACGGCAACATCAACAACATCCGCTTTGAGAAAAATGTAGATTACTCACAAGGCTCTACCAAAGACACCAAAAAACTCATCGGCGAACAATCCAACATCATCGCCAACAACATCACCCTAACCACCAATAAAAACATCAACCTTGCTGGCTCAAACCTAAATGCTGATAACAAACTAGATTTAAATGCTAATAATGTTGTCTTAACCACCACCCAACAAGTAGGCGACTTTTACTCAGGCAATAGCAAAAACTATCTCAAAGAAAACGCAACCACCAACCTTAAAAGCCAAATAAAAGCCACTGACATTAACATCAGCGCTAACGAACAAGTTATCATCAAAGGTGCAAACCTCCAAGCAGACAACCAAATCAACATCCAAAGCAAAGCCCTAAACATTGCCTCAGTCAAAGACACCACGAACACCCAACTCCACTCAGAATCAAAAGGCGGTTTGTTTGGTGGCGGGCACAACGATACCACCACAACCAGCACCACAGATAACATCAAAGCACTCTCAAGCCAAGACTTAGTATTACTAATAAAATTACCCAAGTCCAAGCCTCCAAACTCAAAGCAGACACCATCAAAATCACCACCGACCTACTCAACCTAGTCTCAGACAAAGACCTAGACTTCAAACAAATCCAAACTGAATCATCAGGCTTTTTAACCAAGACCATCACCGACAAAGGACACAACAAACAAACCAAAGTCATCGCAGTAATAAAAGCCAAAGACAAACTCAGTATTAATAATCAGCAATTAACCAATAATCAACTAACCAACAAACGCTTAACCAATAATCAGTTAGCCAATACCCAACTAACCCCCACTCAAATACAACAACTCAAACAACTTAGTTCAGCCGATGCCCTCAACACCCAACAGCCAACAACTCAAAGCCCAAGGCATCACCCTAAGTGATGTCAAAATATCCAACAAAAACTGGGATGAATCCACCACCACCCTTAGTGGACTAGGTGCAGTTATCGTCCAAGTAGCTGCTATGTACTTTACAGGTGGTTTTGATGCTTTTGGTTCTGCACTATCCACCACAACGGCTACTACCGCAGCAACTACAGCTGCCACAACTGCAGCTGTAACAGCAACCACCCAACAAGCCTTTATCAATGCAGCAATGACCAGTGTTAATTCTCAACTAATCTCCGCATTAGCCACCAGTGCCATCACTGGCAATAGCCTAGCACTTGACCCTGAGCAAATGTTAAAGACTGCACTAACAGCAGGGGCTAGTCAATATGCATTAAAAGGACTAGGTGTTCAAACTGAATACGATAAAACAGCAAGCTTTAATGAAAACCTCATCGGTGGCGTCCAAAGAGCAGGTGTTAATGCCACAGTTGGCACCGCCATCAACGGTGGTAGTCTAAGCGACAATCTAAAAACTAATCTAGGTAGTGAAGTCCTTAGTGTTGCCAGTGCTAAACTGGCTAATAAGATAGGTGATGCCAAAGCCATAGGTAAACTCAATGAATTTACACACAAAGCAGCCCATGCCGCACTGGGTTGTGCAGGAGCAAAGATACAAGGTAAGGATTGTGGCAGTGGTGCGGTTGGGGCAGTTGTTGGGGAGGTTATTGCAGAGCAAGTTGGTAACAATGCCAACCTTAGCGACAGTGATATAACTGCAATCTCAAGAGTAGGCACTGCTGTTGTTGCTCAAGGGTTGGGTAAGGATGTTGGGACGGCGGATACAGCGGCTACTAATGCGGTGGAGAATAATTATCTAACCATAAGAGAGCAAATTAATTACGCTCAAGAAATGACTATTTGTGGAAAAAATGGGAATAAATGTAAAAATGACACTAGAAAAAAATACCAAACGATTTATGATAAAAACAGACAGGCAAAAATAGCAGAACTTAACAAAGAATTAAGCAAGCCACCTTTTTTACGCAACAAATATAAAACTAGGCAAGAGATTGAGGTAGCAATTAATTTAATCAAGGATAGACCTTTTAGAGAAGAGATTATTAAAATTCCAGAACAAAACTTACACGATATAGAGGTAATTTCGCCTGAGGAGTATATTTCTAGGGTTGAGGTTGGGACGATTAAGGGTGTTAAGGCTGTTGGGGAAGCGGGGTTTAGTTTGACCGTTCCTGGGAGGGTTTATGAAATTGGAAGTAATGTTGTTGATTTAGCGAATGACTTGCAAACTGGGAATTTTGATAATACTGTTAATAATGTTGTTGATAGGGTTGCACCAAAAGGACTACAGAAAATAGGTATTCCAAAAACAGCATCTGAATTAATACCAGGCACTATATCTTTAGGTAATAAACTTAGCAATGATAACTAAAAATCAATTTATAGTTTTAATTATTAGTTTTATTGTTGCGTTATTTATAACACATCCAATAGATTTTAATTGTGATAAATCTTGTATGACAGCGGTTGTATTTTTATCTTGTGCATTTGCTTTTTTGAACATGGAAATCTATGCATTTTTTACAGGTGCATCAGTTTGGAATCCGTTTGCTTGGGGAGCGAGTACAGAGTCTTTATTTGATAACAATTCACAAAATAATAAAATAATTAGAAAAATTGCTTTTTTGGGTTTATAGTAATAAATGATATAAGCTATCACATATGGTATTTATCAACAAAGCTGGATATTCAATTAAAAAGATAAATATACCACCTTAAAAGCCAACCTTTTAATAAATTAGTAAAATAATGGGAAAATAATGGGGATAAGGAAAATAATGGGGATATAAATAATGGGGAAAATAATGGGGATAGGCTACTTTAAAAATAATGGGGATAGAAATAATGGGGATAAAATAATGGGGATAAAAATAATGGGGATAAAAATAATGGGGAAAAGGCTGCTTTATAACCACAAAAAAACAATCCATATCCAATCCAACCCAAACCCAGTTAAAATACCTCCATGTTCAAAAAACTGCTAATCACCTATTTCTCTCTCTACTTAGCACTCAGCCCAGTCGTAAACGCAACCATCCAAACCCAAACCACCAACCTAAGCGACAATCTTAAAGCCAATCTAGGCAGTGAAGTCCTTAGCGTTGCCAGTGCTAAATTAGCCAATGAAATAGGCGACGCCAAAGCCACAGGTAAGCTCAATGAATTTACACACAAAGCAGCCCATGCCGCACTAGGATGTGCAGGGGCAAAGATACAAGGTAAGGATTGTGGTGCTGGTGCGGTTGGGGCTGTTGCTGGGGAAATTATTGCAGAAACCATTACAGACAACACCCTAGATAATAAACTAGATAAAGACACAATAACAGCTATCTCAAGAGTAGGCACCGCTGTTGTCAGTCAAGGACTGGGTAAGGATGTTAAAACAGCAGACCAAGCAGCTACTAATGCGGTTAAGAATAATCTATGTTCAGGGAGTGATTGCTATGGCAATGCACCCAAAAAAGACTTCAAAAGTCACTCACCAATCCAAACACAGTTATAACATTTAACAATCAAAAAGATATCCGATGGCGATTATAGCAATTACCAAGTCAGAACCATACAAGACAAAAATGGTAAACTTGTTGGCTATAGTGCTTATAACCCAAAGACCAATCAGAATATTTTAATGAAGCCTGAGGAATTGACTAAATTCAAAGGCTTGGTTGAAAACAATTTAATGAGCATCTTTGAAAACAGACCTAACTACCAAAATACAGTAGATAATGCCATGAGTGGCTTGCATGATGATGGCAAGACTGGTGGCATAGCTGGAAGCTGGAAGCAATATGCAAAAGGCGGTGATATTCTGCTTGACCTTGCTGGTGGTTTAGGGGGTGGTATAGTTGGCAAACAAATAATTAAAACCACTACTCAAGGTGCAAAGCTATTAGGGCAAAAAACTGGGCGGAAGCTTGTTGAGACTATTTTAGAAGCCGACAAAGGCAGGCCGATTAAACCTGTGACTGTGAGAACTAAGCCACTTAATATTAATGATATTAAGCCAGTGGATGTAACTAAGTTAAAAACAGGTACATTGGATAATCGACATGTTGAACGGGATTTGATTGCCAATAATAATAGGGTTAAAGCTAGTATTAATAAAACAGAGGTTAGAAATGACACGGTTGAAGGAATTGGTAATATTATAAAAGACTTACTACAATGAGGATAATTAAGTTGATTATTTTGCCATTTATTAAGCTTGTATTTATGATTGCAAAAGAACCTTCTAACTTGAAGAAAGTTATCACAAACTATCCAATTGCTATGGCAAATTCGCAAGCAGGCAACCTAATGGCGGATGGTAAATACCAACAAGCCTTAGATAAAATAAGTTGGCTTGATAATAAAATTTTATCTGGAAGAATTGGACTCCTTAAAGCTAGAATTTATTTTCATTTAAAAGACCATCATGCAGTGCTTGATATTGTTAATGAACTAACTCCTTATTTTGAAGACAGTAATTATAATGAGAATGATAAAATATATTTAATTCTTGATATTAGAATTACTGGATTTCTTTGTTTTTTAGAAGAAGGTATGGAGCATCCAGAAATGAATAATGAGATTGCAAAACTATCTTCAAGCCTTGATTTATCTAAGGTTGATAAATCTTTAATGAAAAGTTTTCCTTAAGGCATCTCAAAGGTTGGTATAAACACAACCCTAAAGACGAATATTACATAGAAAATATTGCCAAATATGGAGAAAATAATTAGTAAAACAATAACTTATAACTATAAAAACACCTAACAAAAGATAAAGAAATACAAGGAAATAATGTAAATAATGGGGACAGAAATAATGGGGACAGGCTGAAACTCCCCCAATAAACTGGACACTAAATTTTAACATTTAGGAGTCCAAAATGACAAGAAAATACACAGCCTTCACCAAAGCCTTTAAACTAGAAACCCTAGCACTAGCAAATCAACCAAATACTTGCATTGCACAGCTTGCAAGAGATTTAGGTTTACGCAGAAACATGATCTACAAATGGAGGATTGAGTTGAATCAAAAACAAGATAAAGCCTTTAAAAGAACCGCCGATACTGCCAACACAGCACATCACAAAGCAACACATTCGGCGTTATTAAAGCAAAACAAACAACTTGCAAAAGACCTTAAACTGGCTCAAATGGAGGTAGAAATCCTAAAAAAGGCTCAAGCCTTCTTCAAAGGTCAAAACAGTTAAGATTTAAGTTTATCGCCTCAGAGGCGATAAACTACCCAATCACTGTTTTGTGTCGCTGTATGCAGGTATCCAAGAGCGGATACTACTACTGGAAGCATACACCACAAAGCCCTAGAAGTAGGCAGAACGATAAAATCGTATTACAAATCATTCAAGCCTTTAAAAATAGTAGGCAAACCTATGGTTCGCCTAGGATTTATCACGAACTAAAAGCCCAAGGCGTTAAGGTTAGCCTGAATAAAGTGGCGAGGCTGATGAACAAGAACAACATATATGCCCATTTTAGTATTCGCCATAAAAAGGCAAAAATACCTAGAAACAATATTAACTTTGCTAATAATATACTGAACAGGAATTTATTGCAACAACACCAATAGCAAATGGGTAAGCGACACTACCTTTGTTTGGACGCAGCAAGGTTGGTTGTATTTAGAACTGTGATTGATTTATACTCACGCAAAGTTGCTGGTTGGTCAATGGGCAAGAATAATGACACAGCGCTCGTAATTGACGCTCTGAGCATGGCAATCAAAACAAGCCAAGACACAGCAAGTATTGCTGCATTCAGATCAAGGTTCTACTTACAGGGCTTATGAGTATTTAGCATTATTTAAAGAAAATAACATTACCCAAAGCATGAGTAGAAAAGGAGAATGCTATGATAATGCAGTCGCTGAGAGCTTTTAACACACTCAAAACCGAGCTAGTCAATCAACAAACCTACCAAACCAGAGCGCAAGCAACAAGTGCAATCTTTGAATATATTGAAGTGTTTTACAACAAGATTAGACGACATTCAACGATTGGTTATTATTCACCCAATGATTATGAACAAGCGTTTTATAAGGAGAATTACCAACTTAACAAAAGCCTTTTAGGCTTAAGTTGGTTGCTTCACAATTTGGGACAAGCCCCCAAACCCCATTGTTCAATCAAAAGAACAAGGGTATAATTTATTGAAGTGGTGTCCAGTCAAATGGGGAACCGCATGCTGTCCCCATTTATTGCCCATTTATTGCCCATTTATCTTTGTCCCCATTTATCTTTTGTCATTTATTCTGTGTGTCTTTTAATAATCCTGATTACTAGGCAATTGCCATTAGTGCAATACCTTAATAAACATTCCATCGTTTCTTGTGTTTTGGGATATTTATTGATACCACTATCTTTTCGCATTATCCTATAATATTCTTTTGCTTTTTCTTGAGCCTCTTTTTTATGAGAATTTATCAAGAATTGCAACATGTTTTATTGAAAGAGTAACAATTGGATATCTATCGTATATTTTATCTCTTGATTGTATCATTCTTTGAAGCGTCTCTTCCGCCTCTTGAAAATAAGTCATAGAGATAACTTCATCGCTACTGTTCTCTGCAAGAATTAATTGTTGTTGTGATAGTGCGTGCTCTATATGAGAAGACTCTGGATAGGCATCATGTGCAATTTTTAATTTTCATAAGCTTCTTGATCCAAGTCAAATGACCGTAAAGCCAGACCATATTGCAATAAAAGAAAACTATCATTTTCAAAAGTTTTTTCAAATTTTTGTAAATATCTAGAATTAAATCTTTTCTATTTTTAAGTAATTTTTTAATGCTTTAAAGTTAACAAGTTTTTATAAATTGAAAATTCATTTTTCGATACACTTTTTGATATTGGCTGTTTATATACTGAAAAAGATTTTATGTAAGCAACTACTACCGAAAATATTTCGTCGATGGGAATATAGTTTTGAAATAATGTTTCAGCATAAATTCTATGCCTTGTTGCAACTTTTCCATGATGGAATGCGACAATACCTTTCATTTGCGAAGCTATATAAAAACATCCGACGATAACCCTAAAACTGTAATGCCCTAACAAGCGTTGTTTCACTTGCTGAGCTATTATTTGTTGCTGCAATTCCAGATAATATTAATAGTGTCCTCTGTTCTGCATTTGTAATACTTTCATAATCTCTTCTTATTATTTCCTCGTAACCTTTTCCAGACATAACCTCTAAAAGCCCCATCAATAATTGTCTTTTTGATCTTTTATTCAACGCAATTTTGCGGTTTTAACACTCATTTTTTCAAGCCTTGTCCAATTTCCAAACCTTTGAATTTTATTTAATATTTCATCTGCATCATTAGACATAATTTCTGATAAGTCCATCTTCGCTGAAACATTCTCTTCAAGATGTTCTTTTGCTCGAGTATTCCATATTCTAAGGTTTTCAGAAGCGACAAAAATTACTTTCCTTGATTTTGCATTTTGTATGATTTCAGATATCTGTTTTGCAACCATCCTAATTCCAATAGACTCAAAAATAAATAATAAGCCTTTTGATTCTTTGCATCCAACTCCTAATCAGAGCAGATATATCTATTTCTTCTCCAACAAAATATACAGATTTATCGGATAAATCTGACAATTTAAGGGCTAATTGTTTTAATGCAGTACTTTTCCGCTTCCAGCAGCACCTAAAATAAGATAAATATCTAACGGCTTTGCTTTATTATCGGATAAATAATCATTGTAAAATTTTCTGTTCTTTTTAAAGATGCAGGAATTTCGTTTACAATGTCATTCAACTAGGCTTAAAACCTTTGTAAAATCATAAATTTTATCGTCTTCAATGCCTGTGTTTGAAGCAGGAAATTTGCCCTGTTAACAAGAATAACATTAAGAAACTTCGAATTGTTAGCAAGATTTAAATCAAATTCAGGTCGGGTATTCGCAAAATTTCTTTGAATGTCGGAATGGTTTCAAATTCGACTTTTAACCAATCTGTAAAATCCTTTAACTTTCCCTTGAGGTGGTGTATATTAGAGGTTATTAAACTCATATTTTCAATCTTAGTAAGTTTTGGTGTCAACACATAACTTTTAAATCCTACTACCTGTTTTCATCCTATGCCTTTCTATTTGATGGCGAAACAACGGTTCATCTATTTTGGTGCCAATAAATATGAATGTATATTTAAAATAATCCCTCCCAAGTTCTTCATACCAAAGAGGTGCATCAGCAGAACCTGATGCATATTCTTGACTTGAAAAACAAAACCCTCACTACTTCGAGCTATATCCCCATTTAACTTAATGTAATCAAGTGTTGTATGCAACTGGTCCACCTCTTTTATTTTATCTTTTCTTTTGGTAAATATTAAATTTCCGATTGCAATTTGTGTGTGCCGCTTTTTCAAATGCATCATCTATATTAAATGTATATATTCTAAAAATGGATATCGTGCTAATTGATTGTATTCATTTGATGGTTTACAATGTTTAAAATGTTTCTCAAATATATCTTCAACTTGTTGATTACCTAATTTATGGACTGCCGCAGCATAAGCATCAGATAAATTTTCACCATTGTATTCTTCACTCATCCCGCTACCAATATCTTTGACAACTCTTCCCAAGAGGAATATCTTGACCAAGATTATTTATTGAACCCTTGGATGCTCCAGCACCCAAAAGAATAACTAACTTACCATTTAATATAGCGTTTTTAATATGCTCATTCATAAACTTTACATTACCCCAAAACCTCAAACAACTTTCTAAATTTTCTTATATAGCAAACCCTAAGAAGCCCTCTTCTTTTTCTGATTCAATTTTATACTTTCTTGATACACATCCATTGGTTTTTTATATTTCAATGTTTCATGGAATCTTTGGTGATTATAAAACTCAATATAATCATCTACATCCGTGGTTAACTCACTGATAGTTTGGTATTCGTTTAAATAAATCCTTTCACATTTAGCACTTTCCAGAAGCGTTCAATGCAGATATTATCTGTGGCTCTGCCTTTGCCGTCCATTGAGATAGTAATACCCAGTTTTTGAGTCGCTTGGTGTGCACCTCACCGGTGTATTGACTGCCTTGATCGGTATTAAATATCTCTGGTGCGGTATTTTTCTAAAGCATCGTTGAGTACGCTCATCACTAACTGTGAATCCATTGTGTTGGATATTCTGTGTGATAAAACAGCCTTGGAATGCCAATCAATAATAGCAGCCATATACGCCATACCTCCCGCAATCTTAATGTAGGTGATGTCTGTACTCCAAACTTGATTAGCGTGGTTAATACCAAGACCTCGAAGCTTATAACTGTATTTTTATGTGCTTTGATTGGTATGGCTGTATTAACCTGTTTAACCGCTAACACCGCTTTTAACCCCAACGCTTGGCGATAACGAGCCACTGTGTTTAAACTTACCTTGTAACCGTCTTCAAGTAGTTGTTGATGCACTTTTTTCTCACCGTAAATAGGTATTTGTTCAAACACCTTGGTGATATGAGATTTAATTTTATCTTTACGCACATTGGTACGCGGTGTGTAATATAAGCCACTCCTGTTAATGCTCAACAGTTGGCATTGTTGATTAATTGATAAAGGTTGTGTTGCAGATGTTGAAGACGGCTTGAAGTCAACTAATTGTTTAAGATTAGATAAGCCCGCTTTTAGCTTTTTGCTAACCATTCCTTCTACGGTTACCTTGCCTACCAGAGCTGTTAAGCGCCTATTTTATTTTGTGATTTAACAAGCTCTTCTTTTGTATTTCTTTAACCGCCTTGATGGCTCATGGCAATTTCAGCATTAGCAAGGAAGTGCTTTTCTTCCAGTTTTGTAGGTTTTGTGGAAGGATGTTATGCTTGCTAGCAATCTGTACCAAGGTACTTCATTTTGTATAACTCAAGCACTAATTTTGTTTTAAATGCTGAGGTGTATTTGGTTCGTTTTTTACTCATTTTTTACTCCGATTTTTTTGTTTAAGTTTAATCTGGGTTTGAAATAAGAAAGTTTAGATTGTTGTCTGAAATTGTTGGGGTTTTATATTAAAATTAATTTATTATTTTTTATTTTTGGTTTTATGCTTTTCTTTAATGTTTAAAATGGATATAAATAATCATGACGCCTATTTTATGGTTTATTTATGTTATTACACGCATATACATCATTTACTTATTAATAAAACAAAGACTACTTTATATTTCTATTACCATAAAAATTATAATTTTCACCATTTTAATAGTTATGGAATAATTAGGGTCAGAGTGTAATTTATTAGAATAATTAGGGTCAGAGAGAATAATTAGGGTCAGAGTGTAATTTATTCAAATAATTAGCAAAAAAATAATGGGGATAGGCTACTTTATAACCACAAAAATACAATCCATATCCAATCCAACCCAAACCCAGTTAAAATACCTCCATGTTCAAAAAACTGCTAATCACCTATTTCTCCCTCTACTTAGCATTCAGCCCAGTCGTAAACGCAACCATCCAAACCCAAACCACCAACACTCAATCTACCAACCCAACCATAGTCACCCAAAACCCACAAACAGACTACCTCATAGAAACCAACCCAGAGTTCACTCTTTATAATAACTTTATCAGTTCTGATTACTTACTCAAACACATTAACTTTAACCCTGACAAAACACTCAAACGCATCGGCGATGGCTTCTACGAACAAAAACTGATTAAAGAACAACTTTTACAACAAACAGGCAGAAGATTCCTAACCAAAGACATCACTAGTGATAACGCCCAATACCAACAATTGATGGACAATGCCATCACCCAACAAAAGACCTAGAACTCTCCCCGGTATTAGCCTTACCCCTGAACAAATTGCACAACTCACCCAAGATATCGTCTGGATGGAACCTCAAACCATCACCCTAGCCAACGGCACAACAACCCAAGCCCTAATCCCAAGAGTTTACATAGCCAACACCCATCAATACCAAGTTGAAGGCAGTAAAATCATTGCAGGCAAAGACATTAGTCTTACTGTTAACCAACTCAAAAACACAGGTCTCATCAAAGCAGGAGACAACCTCTCAGTGAGTGCATTAGACAACATCCTCAACCAAGGTGGCACCCTGCAAGCAGGCAACACCCTAACCCTACTTGCAAACAACGACATCAGCAACATTAGCGCCAACATCCAAGCCAAAAACATCACCCTCACCAGCATCAACGGCAACATCAACAACATCCGCTTTGAGAAAAATGTAGATTACTCACAAGGCTCTACCAAAGACACCAAAAAACTCATCGGCGAACAATCCAACATCATCGCCAACAACATCACCCTAACCACCAATAAAAACATCAACCTTGCTGGCTCAAACCTAAATGCTGATAACAAACTAGATTTAAATGCTAATAATGTTGTCTTAACCACCACCCAACAAGTAGGCGACTTTTACTCAGGCAATAGCAAAAACTACCTCAAAGAAAACGCAACCACCAACCTTAAAAGCCAAATAAAAGCCACTGACATTAACATCAGCGCTAACGAACAAGTTATCATCAAAGGTGCAAACCTCCAAGCAGACAACCAAATCAACATCCAAAGCAAAGCCCTAAACATTGCCTCAGTCAAAGACACCACGAACACCCAACTCCACTCAGAATCAAAAGGCGGTTTGTTTGGTGGCGGGCACAACGATACCACCACAACCAGCACCACAGATAACATCCAAAGCACCCTCCAAGCCAAAGACTTAATTATTACTAATAAAATTACCCAAGTCCAAGCCTCCAAACTCAAAGCAGACACCATCAAAATCACCACCGACCTACTCAACCTAGTCTCAGACAAAGACCTAGACTTCAAACAAATCAAACTGAATCATCAGGCTTTTAACCAAGACCCCTTCACCGACAAAGGGCAAACAAACAAAACCCCAAAATCATGCAGTAATAAAAGCCAAAGACAAAACTGATTAATAATCAGCAATTAACCAATAATCAACTAACCCCAAACGCTTAACCCAAAAACAAAGAAATACCAAAAACCCCACTCCAAATACAACAACCAAACAACTTAGTTCAGCCCGTGCCCCCCAACACCCAACTCAGCCAACAACTCAAAACCCGGACAACCCCAAGTGATTCAAAAAATCCCAAAAAAAACGGGGGTGAATCCACCACCACCTTAGTGGACTGGGCAGTTTTCGTCCCAAATATATTACTTTACAGGTTTTTGATGCTTTGGTTCTGCACTATCCCCACAACGGCTACTACCGAAAACAGGGACAACGCAGCGTAACAGCAACCCCCAACAAGCCTTTATCAATGCAGCAATGACCAGTGTTAATTTAACAACTCCGCTAGCCCCCGGGATCACGGCAAAGCCCACACTTTACCCCGAGCAAATGTTAAAGCTGCACTAACAGCAGGGGGTATCAATATGCATTAAAAGAACCGGGGGTCCAAAAACCAAATAACAAAGATGCAAACTTCAATGAAAATCTCATCGGTGGGGCCAAAAAAAGGGGGTTAAAGCAGTATCCCCCCCAAACAACGGGGGGGCAGCCTGCGACAATCTTAAACCAACCAGGGGTGAACCTACGTTGCCAGGGAAATTAGCCAATGAAAGGCGACGCCAAAACAGGTAAGCTCAAAAATTTTTCAAAAAGAGCCCATGGGACTAGGATGTCGGGGGGAAAAGATTTAAAAGGGAAGGATTGTGGGGGTGGGGTTGGGGGTTGGGGGATAATTCAAACCATTACAGACAACACCCCAGATAATAAACTAGATAAAGACACAAAAAACTTTTCCAAGAATGGCCCGCGTTGTCAGTCAAGGGGTTTGGGGAAGAATGTTGAAAACAACCAAACGCCCTTTCGGTTAAAAAAAACATGCTCAGGTGATTGTTATGGCAAAAGTACCAAAAAAAAACTCCAAGAGTCCCACCAATCCAAACACAGTTATAAATTTAACAATCAAAAGATACCGATGGGTTTTAGAATTCCCAAATCAGAACCATACAAGAAAAATGGTAAACTTTTGGCTATGTGCTTATAACCCAAAAAACCAATCAGAATATTTTAATAAATAGGAAATTATAAATTCAAAGGCTTGGTAAAAAATTTTAAAGAGCATCTTTGAAAACAGACCAACTCAAAACACAGTAGATAATATAGGTTGCATGTAGGCAAAGACTGGCGGTATAACGTAGTTGGAAGCAATAAAGGGGTGATCTTTTGGGTTTTACCTTGCTGGGGGTTTGGGGAGTGGGATTATTGGTAAGCAAATAATTAAAATCACTACTCAGGGTACAAAACTACTAGGGCCAAAAGCTGAGCAGAAGTTTGTTAAGACTATTTTAGAAGCCAACAAAGGCACGCCGATTAAGTATGAGCCAATAACAACTAAGCCGCTTAATATTAAAGATATTAAGCCTGTGGATGTGACTAAGCTTAAAACTGGGACATTGGATAATCGGCATGTTGAACGGGATTTTATTACCAATAACAATAGATTTAAAGCCACTACTGAAGGAATAAAGAAACGAAACGAAACGGTTGAGGGTACTGGTGGGCTTGTAAAAGATGCCATAAAGGCAGTAGGCGATGCCCTAAATGATGGTTTTGTTTTATTAAAAAATTTTTTTAAAAAATCCCTTTTTATTTCGGATAAAGGTTGCTAATAAAAAATCAGGAACCTCCTTGCGAGGGAACTACCAACAGGCTTTGGATAAAATAGCTTGGTTAGATAATAAAAAACTGCGTGGTTGTATTGGCCTCAGAAAAGCCAATGCGTATTATTGGCTAGAACAGCACCAAGACGCTATTGATATTGCTCAGCAACTCATTCCCTATTTTGAAAAAACTAAATACTACAACGAGCATGATAGAAACTATCTGTTATTTTGTGCAAAAATAAAAGTATTCAGAAATTATGAAAAAAAAACTTAGAAAAGAACCCCCGATATCCCCAGCTGCGAAACACTCCAACCTCTCAAAAAAAACAAACCCCATGAACGACTTCCCAGAACGCAGCCTCAAAGGCTGGTATAAACACAACCCCAAAGACAAATACTATGCCGAAACCATCCCAAATGGGGAATAAATGCCTTATTCTTTTTAAATTTGGTCATAGTAATTTTTAAATAATTAGAAAAAAACCCAAACCCAAAATTTTTAAAAACACCCACCAAACCAGTTAAAATATCCTTTGTAAAAAAAATGCTAACCACCTTTTTTCCTTTTACTTTGCATTCAGTAAATAATGGGGGATAAATAATGGGGATATAAATAATGGAAATAATGGGATAGGCTACTTTATAACCCAAAAATACAATCCATATCCAATCCAACCCAAAACCCCGTTAAAAATACCCCATTTCAAAAAACCCAATCACCTATTTTCTCTACTTGCTTACCCCCTCAAACCAACCATCCAAACCCAAACCACCAACACCAATCTACCAACCCCAAACCCTAGTCACCAAAACCCCCTTACCCATCCCCCACCCACCACCACAGGTTTATTCGTCCAATCCCAAAACCCCCCAAACAGACATTTAAAAAACCAACCACCTTTAAAAACTTTTTCGTTCTGATTACTTACCAAACACAAACTTTAACCCCCACAAAACATCAAACGCACGGGATGGCTTTAGAACAAAAAAAGGGTTAAAGAACAACTTTTTCAACAAACAGGCGAAGATTCCCAACCCGCATCACTATGATAACGCCCTCCCCAATTGATGGACAAAAATCCCCCAAAAAAAAGACCAGAACTCTCCCCGGTATTAGCCACCCCCAACAAATTTACAACTCACCCAAAATATCGTCTGATGGAACCCCAAACCATCACCCCGCCAAGGGACAAAAACCCCCGCCCCCAATCCCAAAAGACATAGCCAAACCCATCAATCGTTGGGGTAAAAATCATTGCAGGGAAAAAATTATCTTACTGTTAAAACTCAAAAACAAGGTCTCATAAAAGCAGGGGCAACCTCAGAGTCTTAGCAACATCCTCAACCAATGACCCCAAAGCAACACCCCAACCCCCGCAAACAACGCATCAGCAACAACCCAACATCCCCAAAAAAAATCACCCTCACCAGCATCCGGCAACATCAACAACATCCCCTTTGAGAAAAAAAGTGATTACCCAAAGGGCCTTCCGAACCAAAACCATCGGCGAACAATCCCAAAATCATCCCAACCATCACCCCCAAACCCCCTAAAAACATCAACCTTTTGGGGTCAACCCCAAATGCTGATAACAAAAAGATTTAAAAACTAATAATGTTTCTTAACCACCACCCAACAAGTAGGGGCTTTACCGGCAAAAAAAAAACACCTCAAAGAAAACTCAACCACCAACCCGCCAAATAAAAACCACTGACATTAACATCAGCGCAACGAACAAGATCAAGTGCAAACCCCCCAACAACAACCAAATCCATCCCAAAACAAAACCCCCAAAAAAAAACCCCCCCCAAAAACCCGAAAAAAACCCAAAAAAAAAAAAAAACCCCCCCCCCCAAAAAAAAAATTTTAACCAAAAAAAAAAAAACCCCAACAAAAAACCAAAAAAAAAAAACCCCCCCAAAAAAAAATTTAAAAAAAAAAAATTTTTTAAAACTAAAAAAATTCCCCCCAAAAAAAAAAACCCCCCCAAAAAAAAAAATACCCAAAAAAAAAAAAACCCCAAAAACCCCCGGGAAAAAACCCCCAAACCCCCCCAAAGGGGAAAAATTAAAAAAAAAAAAAAAAAAGGGGGAAATTTGGGAAAAAAACCCCAAAATTTCCCCCTTTTTTGGGGGGTTTTTTTTTCCCCCAAAGGGCCCCCAAAAAACCCAAAAAAACCCCCCAAAAAAAAAAACCCTTTTAAAATTCCCCCCAAAAAAAAAAAAAACCCCCAAAAAACCCCCCACCCCAAAAATTTGAAAGCCCCCTTAAAAAAAAAAAAACCCCCCCCAAAAAAAAAAAGGGAAAAAAAAACCCCCAAATTAAAAAGGGGAAAAAAAAAAAAATTTTCCAAAACCAAAAAAAAACCCCCCCCAAAAAAATTTTAAAAAAAAAACCCCCCCAAAAAAAAAAAAACCCCAAAACCAAAAAACCCCCAAAAAAACCCCCCCAAAGGTTTCAAAAAAAAAATTTTTTTTTAAAAAAAAAAAAAGGGGGGGGGGCTTTTTTTTTGGGGTTTTTTTTTCAAAAACCCCGGGAAAAAAAAAAAAAAAAGGCCCAAAAAAAAAAAAACCCCCCCCTTTTTAAAAAACAGAAAAAGGGGAATTTAAAATTTGAATTTTTTGCCCCCTTTTTAAAATTTTAAAAAAAAAAATTTTAAACCCCCCCAAAAAAAACCGGAAAAAAAAAAAAAAACCCCGGAAAAAAAAAAACCCAAAAAAAAAAGGGGAAAATCCCCCAAAAAACCCCAAAAATTTTTTAACCCAAAAAAAAAATTTTGGGGGTTTTTTAAAATTTAAAAAAAAAAAAAAACCCAAAATAAAAAAGGGTTTAAAAAGGAAAAGGGGGTTGGGGGGGGGGAAAAAAAAAAAAGGGGTTTCCTTTTTTGGGGGGGGGTTTTTGGGGGGTTTTTTAAAAAAAAAAAAAAAATTTTTTAAAAAAAAAGGGAAAAAATAAAAAAAAAACCCCTTTTTAAAAGGGGAAAAGGCGGGGTTTTTTCCGGGGGGGAAAAAAAATTTTTTTAAAATTTAAAAAAAAGGGGAAAATTTTTTTTTTTTTCCCCCCTTTAAAAAAATTTTTGGGAAAAATTTTAAAAAATTTGGTTTTTTAAAAAAAAAAATTTTTTTTAAAAATTTTTTTGGGGGGTTAAAAAAAAAAAAAGGGAGGAAAAAAAAAATTTTTAAAAATTTTTTTTTTTAAAAAAAAAAAACCCCCTTTTTAAAAACACCCCTTTAAAATTTTAAAAAAAATTTAAAAAAAACGGGAAAATCCCCAAAAGGGATTTTTTTCCCCAAAAAATTTTTTTTTAAAAAAAATTTTTTAAAAAAATTTTTTAAAAAAAAAAAAGGGGGGGTTTTTTTTGGGGGAAAAATTTTTTAAAAAAATTTTTGGAAATTTTTTAAAAAAAATTTTGGAAAAAAAAGGGGTTTTTTTGTTTTGGGGGGGGGCCCAAAATAAAAAAAAAAAATTTTTTAAAAAGGGGAATTGGGAATTTTTTTAAAAAAAAGGGGGGGGGAAAAAAAAAATTAAAAAAAAAATTTTTTTTTTGGGGGGTTTTTTGGGAAAAAATTTTTTTTTTAAAAAAAAAAAAAAGGGGAAAAAAAAAAAAAATTTTTTGGGGAAAAAAAAGGGGGGGGTTTTTTTAAAAAATTTTTTTAAAAAAAATTTTTTCTTTAAATTAAATTTTTTTTTTTTTTTTTTTAAAAAAAATTTTTTTTTTTTTTTTTTCCCCAAAAAAAAAAAAATTTTTTAAAAAATTTTAAAAAAATTTAAAATTTTTTTTTTTTTTTTAAAAATTTTTTAAAATTAAAATTTTTTTTCCTTTTTTTTTTTTTTTTTTTCCTTTTTGGGTTTTTGGGGAAAAAAATTTTTAAAAAATTTTTTTTTCCCCTTTTTTTTTTTTTTTTTTTTTTAAAAAAAAAAAACCCCTTTTGGAAACCGCCCAACCGGGAAAACCCCTTTTTTTTTTTTTAAAACCCCCCGGGGAAAAACCCCCCCTTTTTTTTTCCCCCCAAAAACGGGGAAAAATAATCAAAAAAAAAAAAATTTTTTAAAAAAAGGGGGGTTTTAAAAATTTGAAAAGGGAATTTTTTTTTTTAAAAATTTTTAAAAAAAATTTTTTGGGAAAAATTTTTAAAAAAGGGAAAAAAAATTTGAAAAAAAACCCCCAAAAAATTTTTAAAAAACCCGGGTTTGGGGGTTTTTAAAAAAAAAAACCCCCTTTTTTAAAAATTAAAAAGGGGAAAATTTTTTTTTTTTTAAAAAGGGTTTTTTAAAAGGGAAAAACCCCAAAAACCCCCAAAAAGGGAAAAAAAAAATTTTTAAAGGGTTGGGGGGGAAAAAAAAAATTTTTTTTTGGGGGGGGTTTTTTTTTTTGGGGTTTTTTTAAAAAAGTTTTTTTTTAAATTTTTTTTTAAAAAAATTTTTTTTAATGTTTTTGGGCCCCTTTTTTTTAAAAAGGGGGTTTTTTTTTTTAAAAATTTTTGGAAATTTTTTAAAAAAAAACCCTAAAATTTTTTTTATTTTTTTTTTTAAAACCCCAATTTAAAAGGTTTTAAAAATTTTTTTTTTTTTAAAAAAACCCCCTTTTTTAAAATTTTTTTTGGGAAGGGGGGTTTTTAAAATTTTTAAAAAAAAGGGGGTTTTAAAAATTTTTTTGGGGGCCCAAAGGGGTTTTTTTTCCCCCCCCCCCAAAAAATTTTTTTGGGGAAAAACTTTTTTTTTTAAATTTTAATTTTTTTTAAAATTTAAAAAAAGGGGGGGAAATTGGGGGGAAAAAGGGTTTAAAAAAAACCCCCCTTTTTCCTTTTTCCCCCCTTTTACAATTAAAATTTTGGGGGAAAAGGGGGGGTTTTTTTTTTTTGGGGGGTTTTTGGGAAAAAAAAAAAAATTTTTAAAAAAAAAACCCCCCCAAAAAAACCCCCCCCGGGGAAAAATTTTTTTTTGGGGGCCCCCCCCCAAAAACCCGGGGAAAACCAAAAAAAAAGGAAAAAAACCGAAAAAAATTTTAAAAAAAAAAAAAAAACCAAAAAAAAAAAAAAAAAAAAGGCCGGGAAAAAACCCCAAAAAAAAAAAAAGGGAAAAAAAAATTTTTTGGGGGCCCGGTTTTAAAAAAAAAAAAAAAACCCCCCCAAAAAAATTTTAAAATTCCAAAAAAAAAAAAATTTTTTGGGGAAAAATTTTTTAAAAAAAAATTTGGGGGGGGGCCCCCGGGGGGTTTAGGAAAAAAAAAAAAAAACCCCCCAAAAAAACCCCCCTTTTAAAAAAAAAAAAAAAATAAAAAAAAAAAAAAAACCCCCAACCAAAAAAAACCCCCAAAACCTTTTTTCCCCCCCTTCCCCCCAAAAAAAAAAAAAAAAAAGGGAAAACCAAACCCAAAACCCCCAAAAAAACCCAAAAAAATTTTAAAAAAAACCCCCAAAAAAACAAAAAAACCCCCCTTTTTTTCCCAAAAAATTTCCCAAAAAAACCCGGGCCCCAATTTCAAAAAATTTTAAATAAAAAACAAAAACCCCCCGGGGGGGTTTTTAAAAAAGGGGGTTTTTAAAAAATTTGCTTCCCCCCTTTTTTAAAAAAAAAATTTTTAAAAAAAACCCCTTTAAAAAAACCCCCTTTAAAAAAAAAAACCCCAAAAAAAAAACCCCCCCAAAAAAAAAAAAAAAAGGGCGTTTTAAAAAACCCCCCAGAAAAAAAAAAAAAAACCCTTAAAGCCTTTAAAAAAAAAAAGGGTTTGGGGGCAAATTTTTGGGGGGGGGGGGTTTTTAAACGGGTTTTGGGGCCCCCCAAAAAAAAAAAAATTTTTAAAAAAAAAAAAAAAAAAAAAAAAAATTTTTTTTAAAAATTTTCCCCAAAAAAAATTTTTTTTTTTTAAAAAACCGGGGGGAAAAAAATTTTTTTTTTTAAAAAAAAAAAAACAAAAAAATTTTTTTTTTAAAAAACCCCCCAAAGGAATTTTTTTTAAAAGGGAAAAAATTTTGGGTTAAAAAATTTTAAAAATTTTTTTCCCTTTTAAAAAAAACCCAAAAAATTTTGTTTTTTTCCCAAAAAAAAAATTTTTTAAAGGAAAAAAAAAACAAAAAAAAAATTTTTTTTTTTTTAAAAAAAAAAATTTTTAAAAAAAGGAAATAAAAACCAAAAAAAAAAATTTTAAAAAAAAAAGGAAAAAAGGGGTTTAAAAAAAAAAAAAAATTTTTTTTTTTTTTTTTAAAAAAAAAAAAGGGTTTTTAAAAAAGAAAACCAACCCCCCAAAATTTTAAAAGGGAAAAAAAAAAAATTTTTTTTAAATTTTTTTTTAAAAAAAAAATTTTTTTAAGGGGAAAATTTTTTTTTTTTTTTTCTTTTTTTTTTTAAAAAAAATTTTAAAAAAAAATTTTTGGGGGGTTTTTTTTTTTTTTGTTTAAAAATTAAAAAAAAAAAATTTTTTTTTTTTAAAAAATTTTTTTTTTAAAATTTTTTTTTTTTTAAAAAAAAAATTTTTTTAAAAAAAAAAATTTTAAAAAATTTTAAAAAAAAAAAAAAAAAAAAAAAAAAAGGGGTTTTTTTTTAAAAAAATTTTTGGAAAAAAATTAGAAAAAAAAATTTTGGAAAAAAAAACCCCAAATTTTTTTAAAAACCCAAAAAATAAAAAAGGGGGTTTTTAAAAAAAAAAAAAGGGGGGGGGAAAAAAAAAAATTTTTTAGGGAAAAAAAAAAGGGGGGGGGGGGGGGAAAAAAAAAAATTTTTAAATTTTGAAAAAAAAAAAAAAAAAAACCCCAACAAAAAATTTTTAAAATTTTTAAAACCCAAATTTTAAAAATTTTTAAAAAAAAAAAAATTTTCCCAAAACCAAAATTTTTAAAAATTTTTTTCCCCCCCAAAAAACCAAAAAATTTTTTTTAAAAAAAAATTTTTTTGGGGTTTAAAGGGGGGAAAAATTTTTTTTTTTAAGGTTTTTTAAAAAATTTTTAAAAAAACCCCAAAAAAAATTTAAAAAAAAATTTTTTTTTTTTTTTAAAAAGGGGGTTTTTTTTAAAAAGGGGGGGAAAAAAAGGGGGGTGAAAAAAAAATTTTTTTTTTAAAAAATTTTAAAAAAAGGGGTTTCCCCCCTTTAAAAAAAAAAAAGAAAAATTTAAAAAAAAAAAAAATTTAAAAATTAAAAAAGGAAAAAAAAAATTTTTTCCCAAAAAAATTTTTTTAAACCCAAAAACTTTTTTAAAAAATTAAAAAATTTTAAAAAGGAAAAAAAAAAAAACCAAAAAAAAATTTTAAAATTTTTTTAAAAAAAAAAAAAAATTTTTAATTTTTCAAGGGGGGGGGGGGTTTATTTTTTTTTAAAAAATTTTTTTTTTTTTTGGGGGGGGTTTTTTAAAAAAACCCTTTTGTTTTTTTTAAAAAATATTTTAAAAAAAAAATTTTTTAAAAAAAAAAATTTTCCTTTTTAAAAAGGGGGGGAAAAAAAAAAAAAAAAAAAAAAATTTTTTTTTTAAAGGGGGGAAATTTTAAAAAAAAAAATTTTTTAAAAAAAAAAAATTTTTTGGGGGAAAAAAAACCATTTTTTTTTTTAAAAAAAAAAAAACCGGGAAGGTTTTTAAAAATTTAAAAAAAAAAAATTTTTTTAAAATTTTTAAAAAAATTTTAATTTTTTTTTTTAAAAGGGGAAAAATTTTAAAAAAAAATTTTTTAAATTTTAAAAAAAAAGGGGAAAAAAAAAAATTTTGTTTTTAAAAAAAAAAAAAAAAAGGGGAAAAAAAAAAAAAAAAGAAAAAAAAAAAGGGGTTTTTTTTAAAAATTTTTTGGGGGGAAAAAAAAGGGGGTTTTTTTTTTTTTCCCCAATTTTCGGAAAAAAAAAAAAAGCAAAAAAAAAAAATTTTTAAAATTTTTTTTAAAAAAAAAATTTTTGGGAAAAAAAAAACCTTTTTTCAAAAAAAAAAAGGGGGTAATTTAAATTTTTTAAAAAAAAAAAATTTTAATTTTAAAAAAATTTTAAAAAAAGGAAAATAAAAAATTTTTTTTAAAATTTAAACCTTTCCCCTTTTTAAAAAAAAAAAAATTAAAATTTAAAAGAAAAAAAAAAAAGGGCCCCCAAAAAAAAAAAAAAATTTTTTTTTTTAAAAAAATTTTAAAAAAAAACCAAAAATTTTTTAAAAATTTAAAAAAGGGAAAAAAAACCAAAAGGGTTTTTTGGGGTTTTAAAAAATTTTTTGGGGTTTTTAAACCCCGGGGTTTTTTGGGGGGTTTTTAAAAAAAAAAAAAAACCCAAAAAAAAAATTTTTTTTAATGAAAAATTTTAATTTTTCCAAAAAAAAATTTTTGGGGGAAATTTTTTTAAAACCCCGGAGGATTTTTTTTTTAAACAAAAAAAAAATTTTAAAAATTTTAAAAAACCCCCCCCCCTTTTTTTTAAAAAAAAAAATTTTCCTTTTTTTTTCCCAAAAATCCAAAAAAAAAAAAAAAGGGTTTTAAAAAAGGAAAAAAAAAAAAATTTTTTAAAAAAAAATTTAATTTTGTTGAAAAAAAAATTTTGGAAAAAATTTTTTAAAAAAAATTAAAAAAACCCTTTTTTTTTTTTTTTAAAAAAAATTTTTTTTAAAAAAATTTTAAAAAAAAAAAAAAAAAAATTTCCTTTTTTTTAAAAAAATTTTAAAAAAAAAATTTTTTAAAAAAAAACCCCCCGGGGTTTTTTTAAAAATAAAAATTGGTTTTTAAAAAAAAAAAAAACCCCCCTTTAAAAAAAAATTTTTTAAAGGGAAAAAAAAAAAAAAGGTTTTAAAAATTTTTTTAAAAATTTTTTTTTTTTTTTAAATTTTTTTAAAAAAAAAAAATTTTAAAAAAAAACCCAAAAAAAAAAAAGGGAAAAAAACCAAAAAATTTTTTTTTTTTTTTTAAAAAAAAAAAAAAAAAATTAAAAAAATTTTTTTTAAAAAAAAAATTTTTTTTTGGGGGGGAAAAAAAAAAAATTTTTTTTAAAAAAAAAAAAAAAAAATTTAAAAAAAAATTTTAATTTTTTTTTTTTTAAAACCCGGGGGGGTTTTTTAAAAACCAAAAAAAGGGGAAATTAAAAATTTTTTTTTTAATTTTTAAAAAAAAAAAAAGGGAATTTTAAAAAAGGGAAAAAAAAAAAAATTTAAAAAAAAAAGGGGGAAAAAAAATTTTAAAAAAATTAAAAAAAAAAAAAAGGGGGAAAAAAAAAAAACCCCCCAAAATTTTTTGGGAAAATTTTAAATTTTTTTTTTCCCCTTTAAAAAAAAAAAAAGGGAAAAAAATTTTAAAAAAAAACCCCCCCCCTTTTTAAAAAAAAAAAAAAAAAGGGGGGCCCTTTTTAAAAAAAAAACTTTTTCCTTTTAAAAAAAAAAAAAAAAATTTTTTTAAAAATTTGGGAAAAAAAAATTTTTAAAAAAAAAAATTTTTAAATAAAAAAAAAATTTTTTAAAAGGGGGGTTTTCCAAAAGGGGGGGGGAAAAAAAAAAAAGGGGTTTTTTTTTTTTTTCCCCTTTAACAAAAAAAAAACTTTTTTAAAAGAAAAAAAAAAAAAAAAATAGTTTTTTTTTTGGGGTTTAAAATTTTTTAAAAAAAAATTAAATTTTTAAAAAAAAATTTTTGGAAAAAAAAAAATTTTTTTAAAAGGTTTTTTTGGGTTTTAAAAAAAAGGTTTTTTTTTTTTTAAAAATTAAAAAAAAAATTTTTAAAAAAAAAAAAACCCAAAAGGGTTTTTTTTAAAAAAAAAATTTTTTTTAAAAAACCCCCAAAAGGGGGGGGGGGGCCCCCTTTTTTTTTTGGGTTTCCTTTTTCCCAAAAAAAACCAAAAAAAAAAAATTTTTTTTTTAAAAAAAAAAATTGTTTTAAAAAAACCCCCCTTTTTTTTCCCCCCAAAAAAAAAAACCCCCCCAAAAAAAAAAAACCCAAAAAAAATTTTTCCCCGGAAAAAGGGAAACCCCTTTAAATTTTTGGGGGAAAAAACCCAAAGGGAAAAGGATTTAAAAAAAAATTTTTAAAGGAAAAAAAAAAAATTTTTTTTGGGGGTTTTTTTAAAAAAAAAAATTTTTTTGGGAAAAAAAAAAAGGAAAAAATTTAAAAAAAAAAAAAAAGGGGGGGTTTTTAAAAAAAAATTTGGGGTTTTTTTTTTTTTAAAAATTTTTTTTTTTTTTCCCCAAAAAAAATTTTTAAAAAAAATTTTTTTAAAAAGGTTTTTTTTTTAAAAATTAAATTTTTTTTTAAAAAAAAGGGGGGGGAAAAAAAAAAAATTTTTTAAAAAAAAAATTTTAAAAAAGGGGAAAAAAAAAAAAAAAGGGGAAAAAAAAAAAAAAATTTTTTAAAAAAGAAAAAAAAAAAAAAAAAAAAAAAAAAAAAAAAACCCCAAAAAAAAAAAAAAAGGGGAAATTTTTTGTTTTTTTTTGGGGAAATTTGGGCCCCCCCTTTTAAAAAAATTTTTTTTTAAAAAAAATTTTTTTTTAAAAGGGCCCGGGGGGAAAAATTTTTTAAAAAATTTAAAAAAAAAATTTTAAAAATTTTAAAAAAAGGGGGGTTTTTAAATTTTTTTTAAAAGGGGGGAAAATTTTTTTTTTTTTTTTTTTAAAAAAAAAAATTTTTAAAAAACCCAATTAAAAAATTTTTAAAAAAAAAAAAGGGGAAGGGTTGGGGAAAATTTTTTTTTTAAAAAATGGGGGGGGAAAAACCAAAAAATTTTTTAACCCGGGAAAAAAAAAAAAAAAAAAAAAAAAAAAAAAAAACCCCCCGGGTTTAAAAAAAGGGGGGGGGGTTTTTGGGAAAAAAAATTTTTTGGGGGGTTTTTTAAAGGGGGGGGGGTTTTAAAAAAATTTTTCCCGGGGGGGGAAAAATTTTTCCTTTTTTTTTTTGGGGGAAAAAAAGGGGGGCCCCCAAAAAAAAATTTTTCCCCCCAAAAAAGGAAAAAAGGGGGGGAAAAAAAAAAAAACCCCCAAAAGGGGGGAACTTAAAATTTTTTAAAAACCCTTTAAAAACCCCCCCGGGGTTTTGGGGGTTTTGGGGGGGTTTTTTAAAACCCCCCGGGGGGGTTTTGTTTTTTGGGGGGAAAAAACCCCAAAATTTTTCCCCCCCCTTTTTTTTTTAAAATTCTTTTTTAAAAAAAAAATTTTTCCCCCCCTTTGGGGCCCCAACCCCCCCCCCCTTTTTTTTTTAAAAATTTTTTTTTGAAAAAAAATTTTTTCCCTTTTTTAAATCCCCGGGGGTTTAAAAAAAAAAGGCTTTCCGAATTAAAAAATTTTCAAAAATTTTTTTCCTTTTAAAAAATTATTTTTTTTATTTTTTTGAAAAATTTCCCCAAAATATTCCCCTTTGGGGGTTTTTTCCCCAAAATTTTTTTTTTCCTTTTTCCAATTTTTTTCCAAATTTTAATTTTTTTTTTTCCCCCCAAAATTTTTTTTTTTTAAAATTTTTTTTAAAATTTTTTTAAATTTTTAAAAACCCCTTTTTTTTCCCCCCCCCCGGGGGGGTTTTAAACCCCCCCCCAAAAATGGGGGGGGTTGGAAAAGGGGGCCTTTAAAAGGGTTTTTTTTTTTTGGGTTTGCCCCTTTTTTTTTTTTTTTTCCCCTTGGGGAAATTTTTTTTTTCCCCATTTTTAAAATTTTCCCCCCCCCAAAAAATTTGGAAAAACCCCGGGGGGAAAAAAAAACCCCATTTTTTTTAAAAAAAACAAAAAATTTTTCCCGCCCCAAAAAAAAATTTTATTTTTTTTTCCCCCGGGGGCCCCCCCGCAACCCCCCAACCAAAAAAAAACCCCCGGAAAAAAAACCCCTTAGCCCCCCAAAAAAACCCCCCAAAAAAGGGCCAAAAAAAAAATTTTTTTTTTTTTCCCTTTTTTAAAAAAAATTTTTTTAAAAAAAACCCCCCAAAAAAATTTTTTTTTTTTTTTCCCCAAAAAGGGTTTTAAAAAAAACCAAAAAAAAAAAAAATTTTTAAAAAAAAAAAATTTTAAAAAAAAAAATTTTTTTTTTCCCCAAAAAAAAAAAAAATTATTCAAAAATTTTTTTTTTAAATTTTTTTAAAAAAAAATTGGGGGGAAAAAAACCAAAAACCCCTTAAAATTTTTTAAAAAAAAAAAAACCCCAAAAGGGGAAAATTTTTTTTAAAAGACCGATGCTGGTTCAGTAAAAGATATTGAGGCTTTTTGCAATCAAACAGGTAACAAACTTATTTCAACAGTAGAAGACAGTGGTAAATATGTCTTTACTATTGAGAAGGCTTAAAATAAAATTCTAAACGGGGAGATTTATTATGTCAGACAGCAAAAAAATGACAATTATCGCTACTAAAGGTACTTTTGATTGGGCGTTTCCACCTTTTATTATTGCCTCTACTGGCGTGGCAATGGATAAAGAAGTGACTATCTTCTTTACTTTTTATGGACTTAATCTTTTACTTAAAGACACTTCTAAGTTACGGGTCTCTCCTATGGGAAAAACCCCTAAGGGGCCAATGAAACTCCCCTGGGTCCTAAAAATCACAAAAATTTACTTTCCTAAAATTCCCAAAAATCTTTTGGTTTTTTTCCCCCACAGACACTTAGCAACTTATTTAATGAAAAAAACCATGAAAAAAAATGGCGTTGCAAAATTAGATGAACTTCGTGCTATGTGTCAAGAATTTGATGTTAAATTTATTGCTTGTGAGATGACTGTTGATTTATTTGGCTATAGTAAAGACGACTTCATTGATGGCGTTGAATTTGCAGGTGCGGCAACTTATTTTGATGAATGTGATGGTTCAAACCATAACCTTTATATGTAACAACCTATTATTACCTATTAATAAAAAACCTCCTTTTGGAGGTTTTTTATTGCTTGCTAAAAGATTAGGGCGATTTTTTTTATTTATAAATAGACCTTTGCAGTACTAGCCGTCATTCATTCAGACCGAGAGCGTAAATTAAACGTGTAAAAACCTTAAAAACGTCCCATAAAAACAAAAACATTAAAAATGAAAGGGGAAACACAAATGAGTTTAATCAAAAACAACGAACCAAAAGACAAATCCAAACAGGGAATTTACCTCCCTTTTATAAATTCCGATGAATTTAAAAAAATAATGCAGAGGTTATTCAAACTCTTGCGAAGAAGAACTATCAAGCCATCTTGGCTATCAAAAAAAAAGTTTTCACTAAAAAATAACGACGGTCGTAATTAACCCCAAAAGGGCATAACAAAAAAACTTTTTAAAAAACCAAGTATGGCAATATAGATTCCCCTCCCCCAAAAATAGGCAAGCCAGTTTTGAGCCACAACTAGTCCAAAAAACGTGAAGTCATTTTGGGGCGGCAGGGAGGGTTTAAAACTTGCCTTTATACCAAAGGCGAGGGGTTAGAGACATTCAAAATCACCTTTTATGATTTGTATGGTTTGGAAAAAATTTTACCACCACCTATCCAACATTCCGGGGAAAATTATTTTGGAGATGAGTGGCAGCATCGTTTTGGGGTTTATCCCATCAAATTTTTGGATTTTACCGTACTTTAAAAACAAAAATTGATTCTGTGGTTAAAAAAAATTGTTGTTATATTATGCTGGGGGTAAGTCCTTAAAAGGGAAAAAAAGATTATTGGTTTTGGGTAGGGGAAAAAAAGAAACATCTAAATACTTTTGGGTCCGGGGTTAAACGATATTAAAAAAACGTGGATTTAAAGATGTTTTTAAACTTTGCTTTTTTGATGGATTAAATGGCTTTAATAAAGCAATAAGGGTTTTTTTACCCAAAAAATGAGGTTCAGCCTTTCATTGTTCACTAAATCCGCTCATCATTTAAAATTTTTTGTCTTGGAAAAAATTGGGGAAAAGGGAGTTTAAAAAATTTAAAAAATTTTTTACACGGCTTTAAAAAGGGAAAACGGCATTATTATCACTAATGAATTTAAACATATTTGGGATAAAAAAAAACCCCAATATTGCCAAATCCTTTGGGATAACCATTGGGTAGTTTTCAACATTCTTTTAAATATCCCAAAAGGGGTAGAACATTGATATACCCTTTAAAAATAGAATCATTAAATGCTATTATCAAGAAGAAAACTAAATCTTGGGGCCCCATTCCCAACACAAGGGTCAGCGCTTAAAAAGGTATAATTTGGGAACACAAAAATTATAAAACCCCCAAAAATTTAAAACAACAATCCCAAACTTTCTTATTTCAAACCCCTTAAAAATAAAAAAAAATCAGAGTAAAAAAAGGTAAAAAAGAACCAAATACACCTCAGCATTTAAAAAAAAAAATTAGTGCTTGAGTTATTCAAAATGAAAGTACCTTTGGGACGAAATTTCTAGAAAACATAACATCCTTCCCAAAAAACCCACAAAAATGGGAAAAAAACCTTCCTTGCTAAGCTGAAATTGCCATGGAAGCCCTCCAAGGCAAAGAATACAAAGAAAAACTTGTTAAAAACACAAAAAAAAAAATGAGGTTTTAAAAGGGTCTGGTGGAAGGTAACCGTAGAGAAAAAGGAAAAGGTTAGCAAAAAAATAAAAAGTTTCTTTATCTAATCTTAAACAATTAGTTGACTTCAAACCGTCTTCAACATCTGCAACCAACCTTTATCAATTTAAACAACAATGCCAACTGTTGAGCATTAAAAAGGAAGGGGGCATAATTTCACACCGCGTACCAATGTGCGTAAAAATAAAATTAAATCTCATATCACCAAGGTGTTTGAACAAATACCTATTTACGGGGGAAAAAGTGCATCAACAACTACTTGAAGGGGCGGTTACAAGGTAAGTTTAAACACAGTGGCTCGTTATCGCCAAAACGTTGGGGTTAAAAGCGGTGTTAGGGGTTTAAAAAGGTTAATACAGCCATACCAATCAAAGCACATAAAAAATACCCAAAATTATAAGGGTTGAGGTCTTTGGGATTAACCACGCTAATCAAGTTTGGGGTACAGACATCACCTACATTAAGATTTTCGGGAAAAGGGTATATGGCTGCCCATTATTGATTGGCATTTCCCAAAGGTTTTTTTATCACACAGAATATCCAACACAATGGATTACAGTTGGGGATGAGCGTACTCAACGTGCTTTGGAAAAAAAACCCGCCCCGGGGATATTTTAAAACCGTCAAAGGGAGTCAATACACCAGTGGGTGCACACCAAGCGGCTTTAAAAACTGGGTATTACTATCTCCCAAAGGACGGCAAAAAGGGAGAAAACCCCAGATAATATCTGCATTGAACGCTTCTGGGGAAGTGCTAAATGTGAAAAAGGGTTTTTTAAACGGGAAAACCAAACTAAAAGGAGGGTTTAAAACCCCGGGTTAGATGATTATATTGAGTTTTATAATCACCAAAAAATTCCCTGAAACATTGAAATATAAAAAAACCCAAAGGATGTGTATCAAAAAAAGGGATAAATTGAATCAGAAAAAAGGGCTTTTAGGGTTTGCTATATAAGAAAAAAATTTTGAAAGTTGTTTTTAGGTTTTGGGGGAATGTAAATACAGGAAAAAAAAGAAATAGAGTTAGAAAACTGGGGGGGGAAATTTTCCCTCAAATTTTGTATATTTTTTTTATGAGATTATGGAAAAAGAGAAATAGTTAAGAGTGAAAAGGCCCCGGGTTTTCCCCAAGGGTTTTAAATTTCGCTCTCGTTAAGGGGCTTTTTATAACTTAAACCCTAATTTCCCCCCAAAAATTTTGCCCCCATTTTTCTAAAAATCTATCAAATATTGGCAATACTGATGCCTGATGTTAAAGGGAAAAAATAAATGAGACACACCCGATCTTTTGGGAAAATTTTTTTTCAGACTTAACTAAACCAAAACGTTTTCCAACCCGCCCAAAGTATCACGAATTTGTTTCTTTAAAATAGAAACACTAACAGTTGCTATAGGGCGTGAATCGGCAATAAAGTAACTACCAAGGGTTGCATAAATAAAACCAACAATCTTATCACCAATACGAGCGACCAAACATATTGCCTTTTTATTAATAATCTTGTCATAAAATGCACTAAACTTAATTCTGCTAAACGGCATATCAGCAAAAACACTCTCGTGATGGACTTGTTGTTTTAAATTTTTGTTCAATGGTAAAAATTGAAAAGGTTTTTTTTCTTGGTTTGGTTATTTTTTGCCCTTTGACCTCCCCTTTTGGTTTTTTATTATAAGGCTTTTCTTTGTGTCCGGGTTTTTGGGGCCATTACACCTTTAACCAAAGTACAAAAGCAAGACAACAAGCAACGATCAAGCATCCGTTATATTGTTGCCAACAAACTGGCAGCAACACCGCCACAAAAATTGGCAATAAAATCAGCGAAGGCTCAAACAAGACATGGAGCGCTACTAAAAATTGGTGGAATACCACAGGCAGTGAGAAAGCCTAAGAAGTTGGTAATAAAATCGGACAAAGTTCAAATAAAGTATGGGATGTCACTAAGAAAGACTGAGGTAATGTAGTATTACACCACTAATACATTTTTTATCAAATAACACTCATATCATCAATACTCAGTGAATAAGTACCTGTATTTGAACTAAAGGCTCCAGCAGAGACATAGTAAGTGCCAGATTCTGTTGTGTTAAAGTCAAGTTGTGAGTTAGATAATTGCCCACCATCGTCATTGGTTGTGCTATTTATCATATTACCATTAGCATCATAAATGCCACGCAAATAAGTATCACTTAATGTGCCTGCACTGGTAGGAGAGCCTTCTAGGTTAATTTGATAGTTTATATTGGCTTCTAAGACAATACGGAACCAGTCTGTATCGTTGGCTGTTTCAATATCGCCTATAATAACATCATTTAAAAGGGTTTGTTTTTCCTGTTTGCCTTATTGTCAGCAAAAAAGGGTAGGAGTGACATTAAGCATAAAACCACCACATCTACAGCACTGGTAATAGTTGCTGTGCCATCACTAATCTCATAGCTCAGTTGTAGTTGACCATTGAAGTCAGCATTTGGGGTTAGTGTCCAAGTACCATCTTGGTTATCAATCAGACTTTAACTTTCTACCAACAACAGAAAAAATTAGCCAAAAATTAAGCATCACCATCAACTCGCTGGCATTAGCCCAAATTGTGCTTGGGGGATGGGGAAATCTTTGGGCTTCATTGGTTGTTAGACTGACATTAGCACTGACAATTGGGGCATCATTAACCGCATTTAAAATATCTTGAGCACTCCACTGAGTGCCATCTGAAAACTCAATTACATCAATTGAACCACCTGTAAAAAATTGATCATTAAAAGTAATAGTTTCGCCTGTAGGGGTAATGGTTAAGATAGCGTTATAACCAGATTTAACAATGCTAACTTCATCAGCATTTATATCAGTTAAAATTAAATAATCATCTCCAGAATAATCATTAATAATATCATTCCCATCACCTTTTTGATAATAATATTTATCATTCCCAAATCTGCCATTTAGAATATCATCGCCTTTATGTCCAATAATTTTATCGTTAGAAAGACTGCCTTGTATATCATCATCACCATCAGTGCCTATATAAAATGTATTGTCTGATATATCCTGAGCACCCACTGGGGGCCAAACTGAAAAAATCAATTACAACCCAAATTTTAGCCAAAAAGAATTGACTTTCAAAAGTAATAGTCTCACCTGTAGAGATAATGGTTAAGATGGCATCGTTGCCAGATCTAGAAATAGTTATTTCATCAGCATTTATATCTGCCAGAATTAACCTATTTTCTCCAGAATAATCATCAATAATATCATTCCCATCACCTTTTTGATAATAATATTTATCATTCCCAGAGTTGCCATTTAAAATATCATTGCCTTTACGCCCAATAATTTTGTCATTGCCAGATCCGCCTCTTATATCATCATCACCATCAGTGCCTATATAAAATGCATTGTCTGATATATCCTGAGCACTCCACTGAGCCCATCTGCAAACTCAATTACACTAATTGCAGCATTAAAGAATTGACCTTTAAAAGTAATAGTCTCACCTGTAGAGATAATGGTTAAGATGGCATCGTTGTCAGATCTAGAAATAGTTATTTCATCAGCATTTATATCTGCCAGAATTAACCTATTTTCTCCAAAATAATCATCAATAACATCATTCCCATCACCTTTTTGATAATAATATTTATCACTACCAAAATCACCCTTTAAAACATCATCACCTTTAAGTCCAATAATGTTGTCATTGCCAAAACCACCTTTTAGATTATTATCACCATCAGTGCCTAATATTGCATCAATAATATTAACATTAACAGTTACACTAGTTGCCGCCTCGCCATCACTAACCTCATAACTTAACTCTATTTGACCAAGAAACCCAGTAGTTGGGTGTAGCGTCCAAGTACCATTATTATTAACTGTTAGGATGCCATTATTACCAACTACGCTCAAATTAACTACGGTTAAATCATCACCTTCGATGTCACTAACATTAGTTAGTAATTGCGTAGTGGTGATGTTTACATTTCTATCTTTAGCACCTGATAGATTGACAATAGCACTAATGATTGGGGCATCGTTAACTGGAGTTATGTCAATATTGGCACTACTGCTAATTGTTGCCCTAGCATCACTAATATCATAATTTAACTCTATTTGACCATTAAAATTAGCATTCGGCGTTAGGCTCCAAGTGCCATCATTATTAACTGTTAGAGCGGCATTATCACCAACAACACTCAGATTGATAACAGTTAAATCATCACCATCAATATCACTAACATTAGCTAGTAATTGTGCGCTGGTGATAGTTAAATTTTGATCTTCGGTACCTGCTAGGCTCACCACGCCGCTCACAGTTGGCAGGTGATTAATTGGAAGGATGTTAACCCCAGCATTTGCACTAACACTAGAGTGAGTATCGCTAACCTTATAACTCAACTGCACTTGACCATTAAAATTAGCATTTGGAGTTAGAGTCCAAGTGCCATCATTATTGTTAGTTATGCTGGCATTATCGCCAATTACACTTAAATTGATAATAGTTAAATCATCACCATCAATATCACTAGCATTGGCTAATAATTGTGCTGTGGTGATTAATACATCCTTATCTTGCAAGCCATCATCTAGCCTAACATCAGCGCTAATTATAGGAATATGGTTGCCATCAGCACCTGTTATTTGAGCACTAGAATATGTGGTTATACTTTCTAAAGTGCCACGATCATCGGTATAACTAGCAACAGTTCGTACATACTTGCCAGTATGCGCTTGTGCTAAGGTTAGTTCACTGCTCGTAGCACCAACAATATCCACCCAAGTTTTTTTGTCCATCAGTTGAGTATTGCCATTGGTGGCTTAACTCACCTATACCATCAGCATCAGATAAAGTATTTGTTAGCGTTAAAGTTTGTCCTTCTAATTCCTTTGGGAAATACGCCCTCTTTCGCCTGGTTAAAAAATTCCCCCCCTTTTTAAAAGTGCCTACCTGTCATCGGTAAACATAATTCGTTCAATTACTCTATTTTCTGCGGTATTTTTTAACAAAATGCTATTTTGAGCATTTATAGTAAGTAATAAGTCACTTCCATTTGTCGTAACAGTAACATCAGCAATTTGTATGCCTTCTCCAAATACAATAGTGTCCACACCCTGAGTGTCAATAATAGTATCATTGCCATCACCTAAATTAAAATGATAAGTATCATTACCTCTGCCACCGTCCAAAATGTCATCACCTAAACCGCCTGTAATGACATCATCGCCAGCCTCCGCTCGTATAGTGTCATCACCTGCTAAACCATCTAGAGTATTATCCCCACGATTACCAATAATATTATTGGCATTGTTATTGCCAGTACCGTCTATATTTTCATCCCAAAGTTTAACTGCTTTTTCGGTATAAAAAACTATGGGATTCATAAAATCAGCCCCCTTCTCTGAAAGTTTCCCCAAAATCAACAAAAAGGGTCCAAACATTAATTTTCCCTTTTTTTAAACACTGATATAAAATCCCATTAATTCACCAGTGCTGGCCTTGCCCGCCCCCTGTCAAAATTCCCCTTAACCCCCGCCATTACCAACCTAATTTGATCGTCCCATGGTTTTTCCCGGGGTTTTTTGACAATATCACCCCACGACCGCCACGAAGCAAGTTAGCAATACCTGTTTCGTTGTAACCATGAATAACATCATTGTCAATTTGGAAATTTTTTTAAAATGGCTTGTTGTTGGGTAGTTTGGGAAACCCCCCAGTTGACCGCCCAGGGAGGCTAGGGGCATTTTTGCCCCGTTGTTAAATTTGCCCATTAACCCTTTCCCTTTTGTTGTAGGTGTGCCTGTTTGGGTGATTAAATTAGCAATTGAAGTTAAAGCGCAAGTGCCTTTGTAATTCTCGATAGCATCACCTTGTATATAATCAAGTTCATTGCGTTTTGGAAAGCCATAAACTAAAACATCTTCACCATCAACCCGACCTTTCTCCGCCTTGGAAAAATCAAGCAGAGTTAGGTTTTCTATATGCTCACCTAAGGTTTGACTGATGCTACTTTGGATAGTGTCTGTGCCTTGATTGGCATTTTCAATCACTTGGTCATTGATGTTATCAACATAATAGGTATCATCACCCAAACCACCAATCATTTCATCAGCACCGGTTACACCATCAATGATGTTGTCGCTGCTATTACCGATGATTTTATTATTTTTGTGGGTTTAAATACCTGGATATTAAAGGTTTTTTGGGGAATTTTAAAAACTTCAATGTTAGCATTCAGTAGATAACTGGTGCTAGATATCACCAGTGTCATAGCCTTGGTTGCTTTGCTCATAAATACTATCATTAACACTGTTAACAATATAGATGTCATCACCTTGTCCGCCTACCATAACATCCGCATCAGCACCACCATCGAGGTAGTCATTACCTAAGCCACCAACCAAAGTATCTTGACCTGCACCACCATATAAATGATCGTTGTCACTCTCCCCTGTATCTAAGGTTTGTTTGGCTTCATTGCTGGCAGTAAAGCCAGCTAAATAATCGTTACCATCACCACCATACAAAACATCATCACCGACTTGACCAAACAGGTTATCATCACCTGTCTCACCATAGAGTTTATCATTACCCTTGCCCCCTTGAAGTTCGTCATTACCTGTGCCACCATAAAGCCTATCACTACCTAAGCCAGCGATTCTACGACCCACCCCATTTAGATAGTTTATCAGTTTACCAGCACTTAAGGGTTTTTTTAGCGGTTGGGAGCGGTAAAACCCAATAGCAGGTCATTACCCTCACCACCCCAAAGCTTGTCGTTACCAGTTTGCCCAAACAGGCGGTCTTCACCATCACCACCCATGAGTTCGTCATTACCATCATTACCTTGGATTTCATCATTACCTGTGCCACCCCAAAGCTTATCATTGCCTTGCTCGCCTAGCAAGGCATCGTCATTAGCACCGCCATCTATAATGTCGTTACCAAGCCCACCGTACAGACTATCATCACCTGCGCCACCATATAAGGTGTCATTGTCAGTTTCTCCTGCACCTAAGGTTTGCTTGGCATCATTACTAGCAGTAAAGCCAACAATCACATCATTGCCACTACCGCCATGAACAGTATCATCTCCTACGCCAGCAAATATTTTATCATTGCCTTGTTCGCCATAAATATGGTCATCTCCAGCATAGCCTAATAGTTCATCATTACCTTTACCACCCCAAAGGTTATCAGCTCTATTACTACCACCCATCAGATCGTTACCATCGCCTGCTAAGAAGTGAGTGAGTGCGTTGAGGCTAAAGTATCTGGTGTAACTGGAAAAATAGTTCACATCAAAAGCATCATTGCCATCAGTGCCGATTAGCATATGAGTGCGACCTTCATCGATTTTAATATCATCGGCACCCCAAGAAATTACCCCATCATATGTACCAATAAAGTTAATCGTATCTCGCAGATGACGATAGTTACTATCAGGGGTGGTCGGTTCAGTTGCTTGATTAGCCTGATTAGGCTGGTTAGTGGCAACAAGACCATTGCCTTGAGTATTGGGATAATCAGATTGCTGAATGGGTTTGGGTTAAAGGGGGCCCAAGTTGACTAACCTTTTGCCAGTATTTAAAATTTTCCCCTCTTCTTTGAGGGTCTGTCCAAAGGGTTAAAGGTTGGGGGGGTTTTTATTAGTGAGGGTTTTCCATCTTATTATCTAGGGTTTAAGGTTTGCAATGCTTAAAGCCCCTTTTTTGGGATCCCAAAAAACACCTGTATGACTAGAATACCAAAGGGGATTGTCATAAATTTTTCACTTTGAGGTCATAAAAAGCACCGATTGGGTCTGGGATATTCATCAAAAATTTTAGTTAGGTTCAAAACATAATCATCCGGGAAAAATCCAAACATAGTCTTGGGAAGGGCTGAACCCCCTAGGTTTTCCCCCTCTTGTGGGTTCCCGGGAAACTTAAAGGGTTCTTCTGCATCAAACAAATCACCAATATCACTAAAGGCAACATCTGGGTCATTAACAAACAACTCACCTTGGTCGTTAAGGTCTACGATGTTGCCATTTTTCCATGGGGATAGGGCTTGGGTGGCGGTGTCAAGGTGGGTTTGGGCGGTTTGGGTTTTCCTGCGGGACTTTTGATAAAAGATTGGGTTGTTGATTTGTTTTTATTTTTTTTGCAGGGGTTTTTTGCCTTTTCTAAAACCCCAAAAACAAGTAATGAAGTGGCGTCCTGCCAAGTGTCGCTTATGGCGTTGCCGACGACATCTAGTAGCCCATAATTTTGCGGGTTTCTTCGACGCCTTCGCCCAAAAAACATGCTAAGCCCCCAAAACCGCCGCCCAAGACCTAATGCTTTAAAAGGGGTTTTCCATACAACAATAAATTTTTTTGCATTGGTAAGGGGTTTTGGGTTTTGTCAAGGGTTGAAGTGTTTTCCCAGTTACTTATTGTATTAATCAAATCAGCACTGCCAACCAATGAGCCAAAAAGATTAACCCCAAATCCAGCTTTAATGATACTAATACCTGCATGCAAGGTATCTGCACCTATTATAATAGCATCTAATGGGTTTTTTTCAGATACCGTTTGAAGAGTGCCTGTATTAAATTTAATAGTTTGAAAAAACTCTTCCATTTCTCTTTGCGTTAACACTTTAGCCATTATTATTCTCCTTAGTGGTTAAATTTTTCATTATTTATTGTTTTCTTCGTTTTTTATTGTGGTAATTTTGCCATGGATATTCGCCTTCTACTATAATGTTGTTTTTACGCTCATAAATGAGTTGGCTTACCCCGTCAAATTTATAAAATAAATATCTCAATACAAGTGATAGCATGGCTAATAAAAAGCTTTTAAAACCAAAATTTTCATCATAAAAACCAATAGATACATCAGATGGAGGGAATATAAAAAACAGAGCAGTAAAAATTAACCCTCCAGTATAAGTTGCTGTCAAAGTTAAATACCACCGACCATTAAAAATTCTTTTATTACGAGAATACATTAAGTTTCCAATATTCCCAGAACCTTGCTGCTCAGGCCAAAAAAAGAATTTAATGAGAAACCGTATGGTTTTGCATATCTTACTTTTACATTTTTCATCATCTGCGTATCTTGATTGCAAAAATAATCTTTCTTGAGCGGCAAATAATAATCCTAGAATAAGCAACGCTATAAATCCTAGTATGGATTGTAAATCTTCATTCATAATTAAGCTGCCTTTCTAAAGTCTATATAAAGCCATGCATCACCATTTTGAATACCCTCTTGTAAAGTTGTCGCACTTCCAACTGAAAAACTAGTTGCACCTAGTATTTTGTCAATTGCTTCCTGTGCAAATTTAACGTTATTTTGATTTATAGCCATTTTTTACTCCCCTTTTTTATTTCAATTTCTCCCTAATGCTTGCCAGAAAGAATATCATCTTTACTCATATAACGCTCATCTTGATGGATAAACTTACCATATCTTTTTAATTCTTCGTGTTTAACTTTTATTAATTTTTTAACGCCATCAAAGCCATATAAATAGTAGCGAATTGGTAATGCAACAATAGTGAGTAACAATAGCAATATACCCGCATAATAAGTATTCTCACTATAAAGCCAAATATTTCTAGTGAGAATTTCTTTTTTTACTTTAGAAAACTGTATGATTTCCTTCCCTTGTTTAGACTTTAAACTAAGTAATTTTTCAGTCTCAAAAAACCCCATATAAAAAGGGAAAAAGGCCCTAAGCAACCTCATCTCCATTTTTGCGTATTAAAAAGGGGGGTTTCCCAAAGTTTGGGGATTTTTTCTTGTAAATATAATCATTAAACTTATATTTTTTATTATCTTTTGTCACAATAAAAATATGTGGTTTTTTGTATTTTTCTTTTCAACGATTAATCTTGCAGAAACATACTGTAAATTTTGTTTTTTAATAGACTGTATTGCTAATTCCTGCACTCTTTGTGCATTTTCAAGCAAAAGAGCTGGAGTGCCAAAAAGAAATCCCAAGAAAGAAAGAAATGATAATATTAACCAGCCTTTACTAAATAGTCTTTTGTTGCGCGAATAGTGCACATTAAAACTAGTGCCGTGTGATAGCATATACTCATCAGGCAGAAAGAATTTAAGCCAAAATAAAATTTTTGATTCTGGTTTATGTAGCGTATAGTAAATTATTTTTTTAAAAAACAACTGATAGTAAGCCCCATACAAAATTGATACCAGTAAAAAAAAGATAGCTACATTGGGTAGTATATATTCCATAAATTTATTAAAGATTAAGCCGCTTTTAAAGTTTGTCCTTGATTATAAGACTTGACATTAATAAATACAAGTCTATTATTGTTTGCTAATATAGTGTTTTTATTTGTGTTGATATTAACCTCATCATTACCATCAGTGCCGATTAGCATATGAGTGCGACCTTCATCGATTTTAATATCATCAACACCCCAAAGAATTACCCCATTATATGTACCAATAAAGTTAATCGTATCTCGCAGATGACGATAGTTACTATCAGGGGTGGTCGGTTCAGTTGCTTGATTAGCCTGATTAGGCTGGTTAGTGGCAACAAGACCATTGCCTTGAGTATAAAAACCAATTTTTAATCAGATTGCTGAATAGGCTGGTTAAGGGTGCTTTAAATTGACTTCTTTTGCCAGTTTTTCCCATCTTCATTGAGATCTGTCCATAGGTTGAGGCTGGTGGTTTTCCCTTAGTGCTGAGTTGTCCGTCTTTTTGGTATTCCCAGCGCTTTTTAAGTTTGCAATGCTTTTTAAAACCTTTTGGTTTTTGGCATCCAAAAAACCTGTATTAGCAATACTCAAGGCATTGTCATATTCTTCACTCTGAAGGGCATAAAAAACACCGGTTTGGGGCGTAGGCATATTCATCAAAATTTAGTTAGGTTCCAAAAAAATAATCATCCAAAGGGAAAAATCCCAAAACATAAGGGCTTGGGAAAGGGGCTTTAATTCCTTATAGGTTATCAAGCCCCTTTTTAGTTCTTGAAAATGGCTTCTTCTGCATCAAAAAATCACCAATATCACTTAAAGGCAAAATCTGGGCCCTTAACAAACAACTCACCTTGGTCGTTGGGGCTGATGTTGCCATTTTTCCCATGGGGATGGGGGTTGGGTGGCGGTGTCGAAGGGGGTTTGGGCGATTGGGGGCCTTGAGCAAACCCCCGGGGTGCCAAAACTTTCAATTGGCTTTGGGAAATTTCCCAATTGCCCGGGCATCTTGCTGTTTTTCCCCATAATTTTGTTCAATATATTCTAATGCAGCTTCTAAAGAGTGATTGTCTATTAACCCATCGGCAGTCAATGCTAAACCTAGTGAAAAAGTTGTAGGATGGCGGATTAAAAAAAAGTCCTACATTTGTTTGAATGTCACCCCCCTGGGGGCAATTTTTCTTCCGCCCCAGGTGTTTTGCTACTACTCATTTTCCCCCTTTCTCCCCGAGATGTTGGTTTAAAATTTGCACCCCACTAGGTGGGGTTAGCAACCCCCGGTAAAAAGGGATCTGGGGTGGAAATCCCAAGTGAAAGGGAAAAAAAAACTTTTAGTCATTATTTGCCCAAAAAGCACCCCCCCCACCTGGGGTTTAATTTTAACCCCCTTTGCCAAAAGTATAAGCAAAAATTTGGGCAAGACCACCCCCGGGAATGACCGGTTACTGAGAAAGTTTTATCTGCAGCACCAGTATGTTGTGAATTTTGAACTGCGGCATCAATTGTTTGTGCCACATGGGTGAGTGCTTGTTGAAACTGCTCGGATAAACTTCCCGTAAAAAAAGATGTATTATCATTCAAATCATTCAGTCCATTAGTGCCCAAAAAATTTTCAATTACAGTATGGTTAAGGGTGGGTTTGCATTTTATTTAAATTTTTGGGTTTGTAGACCTGAGTCAAATTATCTTTAGGGGCTCCTTCTACTTCCCAGCCATTAATAATTTTTTCATTTTGGTTTTTTTAAACATCGCCTGCTAAAAAGGGGTGGGGTTCAAAAATAGGTGATTGGATTTTTTTATTTTGTGTTGGCCTTAATTTCTTTCCCCAAAACCTCAAACAACTTTCTAAATTTTCTTTTAAAACCCTAAAAGCCCTCTTCTTTTTTTGATTAATTTTTATACTTTCTTGATACACATCCATTGGTTTTTTTATTTCAATGTTTCATGGAACCTTTGGGGATTATAAAAATCAATAAATATCTACATCCGTGGTTCTTTACTGATAGTTTGGTATTCGTTTAAATAAATCCTTTCACATTTTTGCACTTCCAGAATTCAATGCAGATATTATCTGTGTTTGCCTTTGCCGTCCATTGAGATAGTAATACCCAGTTTTTTTGGGCGTTTTGGGGTGCACCTCATGGTTTTATTGACTGGGCCCTTTATCGGTATTAAATATCTCTGGGTGCGGGTATTTTTCTAAAGCATCGTTGAGTACGCTCATCACTAACTGTGAATCCATTGTGTTGGGATATTCTGTGTGATAAAACAGCCTTGGAATGCCAATCAATAATAGCAGCCATATACGCCATACCTCCCGCAATCTTAATGTAGGTGATGTCTGTACTCCAAACTTGATTAGCGTGGTTAATACCAAGACCTCGAAGCTTATAACTGTATTTTTATGTGCTTTGATTGGTATGGCTGTATTAACCTGTTTAACCGCTAACACCGCTTTTAACCCCAACGCTTGGCGATAACGAGCCACTGTGTTTAAACTTACCTTGTAACCGTCTTCAAGTAGTTGTTGATGCACTTTTTTCTCACCGTAAATAGGTATTTGTTCAAACACCTTGGTGATATGAGATTTAATTTTATCTTTACGCACATTGGTACGCGGTGTGTAATATAAGCTACTCCTGTTAATGCTCAACAGTTGGCATTGTTGATTAATTGATAAAGGTTGTGTTGCAGATGTTGAAGACGGCTTGAAGTCAACTAATTGTTTAAGATTAGATAAGCCCAAGCTTTTAGCTTTTTGCTAACCATTCCTTCTCTACGGTTACCTTGCCTACCAGAGCTGTTAAGCGCTCATTTTGTTTTTGTGATTTAACAAGCTCTTCTTTGTATTCTTTAACCGCCTTGGATGGCTCCATGGCAATTTCAGCATTAGCAAGGAAGGTTTTCTTCCAGTTTTGTAGGTTTTGTGGAAGGATGTTATGCTTGCTAGCAATCTGCACCAAGGTGCTTTCATTTTGTAATAACTCAAGCACTAATTTTGTTTTAAATGCTGAGGTGTATTTGGTTCGTTTTTTACTCATTTTTTTACTCCGATTTTTTTTGTTTAGTTTAACGGGTTTGAAATAAGAAAGTTTAGATTGTTGTCTGAAATTGTTGGGGTTTTATACTATTCTCTCCGTTATTATTTTGATTGATTTGATTTGGTTGTTGTGCTTAGGCGTTTTTTAAATGCATTAAATAAGCTGTTAGGTTCGTATTGGGTTTTGTCATAGGCTTCTATACGTTGCATAAAAGAATTAGGGATTTTTACCTGGTGAGCAAGACGTTTTCCTTTGTGGTTAACCGAACCATCTTCTCTAAAAACTGGTTTGTCAATATTAATTTTTACACCTCTCTCTTTGCCAAAAGTGCGACAAATGACAGAGCCCGATAAGTAATCTAGGTTTTTATAAATATCTCGGTCATATTCTAATATGTAATAAGCACCCAGTCTCCATTTGTCATTTTTACCAAAAACTATACCTGTTGAATCCAACCCCAACTTATACTGTTGACCGCGTTGAGCCCCACGATATAGGTGAGCGGGTTTATCATTAGGATACTGTGAACGCAAAAAGGCTTTAGATTTACGTCCATACATACTGCCATATCTGGCTTCAGTATTCCAAGGCAAATCTACCCCATCATCAATATACATATCCACCACACAAGCGGTAGATGGTCGGCAGTTTTCCACCTCAGAGAAGTAACCACACTTTGTGCCATAGACATCTAAATCAAGTCGATAGGCGAGTGCCTCCGCCCCTTTTAACCCATCATCAATCCACTCCTCAGGCATACCAAAACGCTTAGCAAAGGCCGAGGTATACACCCAAACATGGGTATCTTTTGTATAAGTGCCTCGTTTGCCTGCTTGTTTTCTACCTTGTGGGGTGTAGCGGCTATTGTAATCATCAACTTGTAAATTCTGTTTTGTGTTTGTTGTTTGTGCATAGACTGTATTAGATAGTCCAAATGCCAAAAGCCCAATTAATAATAATCCTGTTGTTTTCTTTATATAGTTTTTCATATTTTACTACCTCCTAATCTTTTTATATTTGTTCACTTTTTTTGAACATTGACTTTTCATTATATCCTGTTTAATTTATTTGAACAAGTATTATTAAAATGATAAAAACAATCCATAGTAAAGCCTATAAACAATTGCTCAGCTGGCTTAAAGCCTGTCGTGAAGAAAAAGGATTGACCATTCGTCAACTTGCCGAGCAAATATCGGTGCACCATTCTATTGTTTGGAATATAGAAAATGCTGAACGCCGTTTGGATGTAATGGAGTATGTGCAATACTGTCAACAACTTGAGGTAGATCCAATGATTGGCATTAAAATCCTGAACGAAGAGCGGTAGTTTTGCGTATTTGTTTGCCATTGTTTTTTAAGCCGCTTTTAAAGTTTGTCCTTGATTATAAGACTTGATATTGATAAATACAAGTCTATTATTGCTTGTTAATATAGTGCTTTTATTTGCTTGATTAGCCTGATTAGGCTGGCTAGTGGCAACAAGACCATTGCCTTGAGTATAAAAGCCATAATCAGATTGCTGAATAGGCTGGTTAAGGGTGCTTAAATTGACTAACTCGCCAGTATTTAAATGTCCATCTTCATTGAGATCTGTCCATAGGTTGAGGCTGGTGGTTTCATTAGTGCTGAGTTGTCCATCATTATTAGTATCTAGCGCTTGAAGCTGTGCAATGCTTAAAGCCTGGTTATTGGCATCCAATAAAACACCTGTATGACTAGCAATACTCAAGGCATTGTCATATTCTTCACTTTGAGAGTCATAAAAAGCACCGATTGGGTCGTAGGTATATTCATCGAAATTATAGTTAGGTTCAAAAACATAATCATCCAAGGAATAATCCAACACATAGTCTTGGAAGGCGCTGAATTCCTCATAGGTTATCCAGCCCTCTTGTAGTTCTTGAAGCATGGCATCTTCGGCATCAAACAAATCACCGATATCGCTAAAGGCGATATCTGGATCATTAACGAACCACTCACCTTGCTCGTTAAGGTCTACGATGTTGCCATTTTTCCATGGGGAGAGGGCTTGGGTGGCGGTGTCGAAGGTGAATTGGTCGATTGGGTTGCCTTGAGCAACTTCGTGTGCCAAAGCTTCCAATTGGCTTTGGAATTGCTCCAATTGCAAAGCCGAAGCATCTTGCTGTATTTCCTCATAATTTTGTTCAATATATTCTAATGCAGCCTCTAAAGAGTGATTGTCTATTAACCCATCGGCAGTCAATGCTAAGCCTAGTGAAAAAGTTGTAGGATGGCGCATTAAAAATAGTCCTACATTTGTTTGAATGTCACTCACTGCGTCAATTTTTACTTCAACGCCTAGGTGTGTGCCAATACTACTCATTGCCGAACCTTGCTCAGAGATGTTGGTGAAATTAGCACCCACACTAGGTGTGTCAGCAACCTCGGTAAAGGCATCTGGGTAAGACTCTCTAAGTGAAGAAATAAAAACTTGATAGTCATTATTTGCCACAATAGCACCCGCACCTGGAGCATCAATTGCAACCCCGTTTAAGCCAAAAGTATAAGCAACAATTTGGGCAAGACCACCCCCTAGGGAATGACCTGTTACCGAAAAAGTATCAGTTTGACTAGCACCATCTGAGTTTTTAACAGCTGCATCAATGGTTTGTGCCACATGGGTGAGTGCTTGTTGAAACTGCTCGGATAAACTTCCCGTTAAAAAAGATGTATTATCATCCCAATCATTCAGTCCATTAGTGCCAGCAATGGCAATTACAGTATGGTTAAGATAGTTAGCATTTTGATAATTTTGGATTTGTAGACCTGAGTCGAAGTTATCTTTAGGGTCTCCTTCTACTTCCCAGCCATTAATACCTCTATCATTTGGGTCTTTGTAAACATCGCCTGCTAAAAGGGCTGATTCAAAGTAGGTGATTGGATTGTTGTTATTTTGTGTTGGCATAGCATTCTCTCCGTTGTTATTTTGATTGATTTGGTTTTGTGGTCGTGCTAAGACGATCTCTTAGTGCCTTAAACAGGCTATTGGGTTCGTATTGGGCTTTGTCGTAGATTTCTATTCTTTGCATAAATGAATCAGGTATATCAATTAAATGTGCGGTGTCTTTAATGCGATAGTCTATGTTGCCACTAGGTAAAAAATGTGGGTTTTCAACAACAATTTTCATATTTCTACCTTTACCAAAAGTGCGACAAGTTAAAGAACCTGATAGATAATCTAGATTTTTATAAATGTTTCTATCGTATTCTAAAGTAAAATAATTACCCAAAGAATTGCGATGATTTTTACCATATACAATGCGTAGACGATCCAACCCCAACTTATATTGTTGACCTCGTTTAATAGCGCGTTTCCTCCAACCTGGATCATCCTTTATATTTTGAGGAATAAGAACGCCAATAGATTTGCTACCATAACGACTATCAAACCTATTTTCAGTATTCCAAGGCAAATCTGCCTTGTCATCAATATACATATCTACAATACAAGCGGTAGACGGTCGGCAGTTTTCTACCTCAGAGAAGTAACCACACTTGGTGCCATAGACATCTAAATCAAGTCGATAGGCTAAGGCTTCTGCGCCTTTTAATTCATCATCAATCCACTGCTTTGGCATACCAAAGCGTTTGGCAAAGGCTGAGGTGTATACCCAAACATGGATATCTTTTTTGTAGGTGCCTCGCTTGCCTGCCTTTTTTCTACCTTCTGGGGTGTAGCGGTCGTTGTAGTTGTCTATCGTAGAGTTTTGGTTGGCAATAACTGTGTTAGCTGCACTTAACAACCCAAGTGCTAAAGTGGTTGCTAAAAAATACTTTGATATGTTTTTAAGATTTGTTGTGTTGTTTATTTTTATCATTGCTGTTAGCCTCATTTTTTTGAATTACAATTTTCCAATTATAACCAGTTTTTTTTTGCAAGTATTTTTTTAAAATTTTTTATAAAAAATGTCAAGTTCAAAGTTTTTATAAAAGCCGTAAATGTCGTAATTTCTCGACCATTTTTTCCGAAGGTTTTCTTTCTCCACCCTCCCAAAACTTAACCGTGGTTGAATCAACTTTTAGCAGGTGAGCAAATTGTTTTTGATTAAGTCCTTGGTGGAGTCTGTGGAGTTTAATTTTTTTGGCTAATGTTTTTGGTGCATTTTTGTTTTTAATATTTTTAATATTTTGAGTTAAGGGACAGTAATTTAAAAACTCCATTATTTTAGGATAGTATTTTGCAGGTATGTTTTTTGTGCTATTCTTTTCCCAATTAACTATAGTAAAATTATCAGTTCCTATGATTTTCCCAACATCTTTTTGAGTTTGTATATTTTCCAACCTTTTTTTTAATATGGTCGCCCAGTGTGATTAATTCTTTGGGCATTCCTACAATAGGCTTTGGAACGGTAAATACAAGAAACGGCAACAAGGCAATGAAACTATGCCCCTGTGGGTATTATGGCGATGGCACATCAAAATGCCATTGCACCGAAGACCAAATTGACCGGTATAAAAACAAAATATCAGGTCCATTACTTGACAGAATTGACATGGTGCTTACTGTGCCACCACTGCCTAAAGAGGCACTACTTGAACAAACCAATAGTAGCGCAGAGTCAAGTGAAGTTATACGAGAAAGAGTGTTAAAAGCCTACAATAAACAAATTAAGAGACAAGGAAAAATCAATGACAAACTCATTCCTGATGAAATTGACAAACTCATTAAACTAGACAAAGACAATAAGCAATTATTAGAAATGGCAATTGATAAATTCAACCTTTCAGCCAGAGCCTACCACCGTATCCTCAAAGTCGCTAGAACCATTGCAGACTTAGATAACTCAGACAGCGTTAACACCCAACACCTTACTGAGGTGATTAGCTATCGGCGAAGTAATTAATTTAAGCAATAAAAGACTTGGAGTTATTAACTCGTACTTCTTTGGTTAAGGGCTTTTATAACTTGAATGCATAATTACCCCCTAAAGTTTTTGCCCCTATTTTTCTAAAAAATCTATCAGTATTGGCAATACTGATGCCTGATGTTACATGAAATAATAAATGAGACACACCATGATCTTTGGCAAATTTCTTTGCAGACTTAACTAAACGCATAGCGACTTTTCCACCTGCTAATGTATCGCGAATTTGTTTCTTAATATAGATAACGCTAACAGTTGCTATAGGGCGTGAATCGGCAATAAAGTAACTACCAAGTGTTGCGTAAATAAAACCAACAATCTCATCACCAATACGAGCGACTAAGCATATTGCCTTTTTACTAATAATCTTGTCATAAAATGCACTAAACTTAATTCTGCTAAACGGCATATCAGCAAAAACACTCTCGTGATGGACTTGTTGTGCTAATTTCATCAATGTATCTTTGTCACCAACTTTTGCCAAAGAGATGCTTATTTTGTGATTATTTTTGCTTTTCATAACAACAACCTAGTAAACATTCAACACTTAAAGCACAATCAAAGCATTAGCATTAGATAAGTCTTCAAATGATAGACTAGTATTAGATAGTGTAATATTCACATAACTCTCACCAATACCAACACCATCAGAATCAACACTAATAATACTATCGCCATTCGTATTTTCAACGCTAATAAAATCAGTGATATTCTGCCCCTCTTGATAATCGACTAAATCTGAGAGGTCTAATTTATCACCTTCAAATAAACTAAAGTCAGTAATCGTATCATTGCCATTATTATTACTATAGACAAATGTATCACTGCCTAAGCCACCACTCAAGGTATCATCTCCTTGGTTGCCAGTTATTGTGTCATCACCTGCCAAGCCTCTAATAATATTATCACCTCCATCGCCAATGAGTTGATTATCAAAGCCATCACCTGTTTGAACAACATCAATACTTAGCGTTTTAGAACTTGTTGCAGTATCTGAATTTGAAGATTCTATTGATGTTGCTTCAATTTCTATATTGAGATGACCTGAAAAGTCGCCTGTTATGAGTTGAAGATTGTTTAAATCATTTTGACTTAGTAAGTAAGAGCCATCTTCTTGCTTTATTCCGTTGTTAAGCATTATCTCACTTGGCAGATTTTTAATACTAATACTCAAACTCTCAGAGCCATCAGTATCATTTAATACTGCTGTAATTGGCAATGCTAAGGTTGAGTTAGATGCTACTTCTAAAGTGTTATTTGAGCTAATCACCACATTATCAATCATCAGTGATGAACTTACTGCAGTATCTAGAAGGTTGGCAACTGCAAGGTTGAGCTTACCATTACTGGTTGCGATATATTGAAATTTCTGCCAACCATCGGATGCACCAAAATCACCTACAGCATTAACATCTGATAGTTTGAAACTATCACCACCAATTTTAACTAAGGCAAAATCATTATAGGGTGCATAATCATTGGTTGAGAATATATATTCAAAAGACACCACATCGCCTGTTTTAACATCTATCACTGTTTGCATAGCTGAGCCATTGGTGGCGTTGCCATTAAAGGTATCCAGCTTGCCATTACCCATATTCATAAAACTCTCAAGTACACTTTGGTCAACAGAACCATATCCAGTGGTTAGCCTTGCCATATAGCCATCATTATCTGCTGAGTTAAATCCATCATAACTACTCGCCACATCAACATCACCAACTGTTTGCCAGTTATTAAGATTGCCTGAGGCAAAATCAAATACATAGTCATTTGCCTCAATAAGTAGTAGTGGACTGTCTGCTCTAGCAACAACCTCTACATTGATATTACTGTGATAAGTGTTGCCACTGCTATCAGTTGCAGTGTAGGTTAGAGTTTCTATCCCACTATAATTGTCATTTGGCACTATTTTGATATTGCCGTTTTCATCAATGGAACTGATGGAATTTTCACTTACAATATTGGTGATAGTTATATCACTTAAACCAATATTGTTGATGATAGAACTTTTATCAATCACCAGTAGATTATCTTCCGCTACTGAGAAGGCTAAATCTGTTAACGCACTTGGACTGCTTACTTTAACTTGAGCAGTTTGACTAACAACATTAGTATTGCCATTACTGCTTTCTGTTGAGATAGCATCAACGATTAAGTTGTAAATTTTATTTTTTTCACTAAAGGTGATTTCTAAATTGTCATATTGTGCTTTGGTCAGTTGCCAATAACCATTAGTGAGGAGTGAGCCGTGAGAAAGCGTTGCACTATTCGGTAAGCCTTTAATGACGATGATTAAACTTTCTGAGCCGTCTTTATCTGCTAAATTAAAATCAAGGGGTAGTTTGTAAACATCACCCACTTGTACTTGGTTACTCTCTGCGTTAACAACAACATTGTCAATCAAAAGGCTACTATTAACTGCACCATCTTTGAGATTAAGCACGGCAAAGCCGAGATTGCCTGAGCTTTGCGCCACAAAAGAGACTTCCTTCCAACCTGAGTTGCCCATATTACCAACATCTGCCACGCTTGACAAGTGATAAATTTCATTGCCAATAGAATAGGTAGCAAAGTCTACATAGGGTTGATAATCATCGGTATCAAACATATAGTGAAAACTCACTGTATCGCCTTTACTAACAATAAAGTTACTCTTTAGTGCGGAACCATTAGTTGCTTGAGAACTCACATCTTTTACACTGCTATCACTAAGCGTTAAGAAACTGTCAATATCGCTACTATAAGTTTTAGCTCCACTAATACCTGCTTTGGTTGTGGTTTGCAATAGATAGGCAGAACTACCTTCTTGCATAGTGTAACTCTCATAACTACTAACTAATTTGTGATAACCAATTTTGTCCCAAGAATCATTTTCAATATTGAGTCCATAAGACTGTGCTTGCTTGCTGTTATTTGCAACCACAACCTTATCAGCCACTGCTTCAATATTGACGCTGGCTTTGGCATCAGTTAGTTCATAGCCATCACTAATCTGGTAACTAAACTCAATTTTGCCACTAAAGTTAGTCTTAGGAGTAAGTGTCCAAGTGCCGTTATTGTTATTTGTTAGTGTGGCATTGTTACCAGTAATAGATAAATTCACCGCACTTAAGTCATCACCATCAAAGTCAATGGCGTTCGCTAAGAGTTGTGTTGAGGTAATAGTGAGACTTTGGTCTTCGTTTGTTGCGAGCGTTACCTCAGCAAGATTGATTGCCTTATGGTTATAGAATTCAAAGTTGTCTTTAGTTAAAGAACTGCTACTCACGCCTTCTAAATAAATGGCGTTCTTGTTATGTCCAACCTCAATCTTGGCATAAGTTTTGCCATTTTGATTAACAGAACTAATGCTAATATCATTTATTGAGCGAAGGCTTTTAACATTGCTTAAATCAAGGGTGTCAACACCTAGCTCAAAATCCTTGATTAAGTTAGTCAGCCCTGACTTTGCTTGTTGGTCTTGATAAGAGAGCTTAAAGGTATCGGCATCGCTACCACCTGAGATAATATCCAAATCACCTTCTAGGTAAATGGTGTCCTTGCCACTACCCGCATTTATCGTATCATTACCAGCACCACCATAGATAACATCATCACCAGCTTCAGTATTAACAATATCATTGCCATCGCCTGCAACAATATAATCATCGCCCGCACCTGAATGAATAGTATCAACAACTGTGCCACCATAAATAATGTCTTTGCCACCTGCTGTGGTAATAGTGGCAGTGTTCGTGCCTCCAGTAATTAAGTAATCGATATCACCACTATTACCTGTAACTGTTGAGATGCCATCGCCCAAGGTAACTGATTCTATATTCAGCTCATCTAAATTGATATTAACAGTGCTATCACCTTTAATTACTAACTTGTCATATCCGCTACCACCATCAATATAGGTGCTAGTTAAGGTGTCGTCATTATTGACCGTAATCATATCATTACCAGCACCCGCCTTAAAGGTATCAAGTCCTGCACCACCAATGAGTATGTCGTTTCCACTACCACCTAGTAATATGTCATCGCCAGCGCCACCTGATATTAGTACAGCATAATCAGTGGTAGACGCGTCTAGCGTATCATCGCCAATATTGCCTGTGACAATATCGTAATTGTTATCCTTAAGGTTAATATTGAGTGCATCCGTTGAAGTGTGGAAATAACTGCCTTTCTCATTAGAATCAGGTTCTAATCGCATCTCATAGCCGCTGTCAGTTTCAACCATTTTATGACCGCTAGTTTTATATTTAAAAGCAACATCAGCCACTTCACCAGTAGTGCCATCATCTTTAGTAAAAGTGGTTTTGCCAAAGATGACAGAGCCATCATCTAGTTCTTGTTTTTCCTCGTCAGAAACCAAATTGATAGATTGAACACCTGCTTGAGTGAGTGTTTTAAGCTCGCCTGCATCCACTGCACCGTTTTGGTTTTTATCTTGCCACAGTTTAAATTGATTAAACTTGGCATCACTTGAACTTAGTATATTGTCATCATTGGAGTCAAATTTAGCTTTAAGTGCTTGAAGATCCGTGTCATCAGCCTCTGTTAATTTAGCAAAGGCGATTTCACTAGAGCTGGTAATCTGACCATCGTTATTTTCATCAAAAACCAAAATTGCATCTGTTGTCCAAGCGGTTTTCTCTACATAACCATCATCATCAAAATCAAAATAGGTAATTGATTCATTTTTATCTAACTCGGTGATTTCAATACCGTCATCTTCCATATCAAGCACAACTGGTTTGCCTTTGCCACCACCTGATGAACTGTCATCATTGCCCCAATCGTCGTCATCATCCCACCAATCGTCATCAGTACCATCCCAGTTATCAGGGTTATCAAATTCATCGTCATAACCATCATCACCAGGCTGAGGGGTTTGGTCATCATCCCAGTCATCATCAGTGCCATCCCAATTATCAGGATTATCAAATTCTTCATCATAGCCATCATCCCCAGGTGCAGGAGCTTGGTCATCATCGTCATCATCACTCCACTCGTCATCAGGTTCACCATAAAAATTACCCCACTGGTCATAACCAAAAGCATCAACGCCACTCTCATCATAACCCCAAGCGTTATAACCCTCTTCATCATAAGTCTCATCCAGCCCATAGTAATTACCTTCACTATCAGCATAAGAATTACCAAACTCGTCAAAACCTTGGGCATTAACACCGTATTCATCAAAGCCTTGCACATCAAAGCCATTCTCGTCATATTCCTGTGTTGCAAGGTTTATCTCGGCAATGGCTTGTTTTAAAGTGGTGTCTGTGTCGGTCTGAGTTAGCGTTTGTTCGGCTTGGGTGAGTTTGTTTTGAAAATTATCTAACAATTCTTGCTGAGACTGAGTAAATGTACCTTGAGCAATTGGTAAAGAATTTTATTAAATTGAAATTTTTAAATCCACTCTAGCAGGGCTAAGGGTGTTTTTAAAAAGTTTGTAATTTGATGAAAGATGGCGTTTTGATGATTATTCATATTTATGCAAAGGTCTCTCATAGTGTTTATAATTTCCTCAAATGTCCAATAGATTGGAAATAAAATCGTCAGCGTCAATCAAGCTTAAAAATTAAGTCCAGTCCATACATTGCCAGTTTTTTTGTTTGGCAATGGCTAATAATTTTTCATCACCATGCACAACAACAGGATTGTCAACTAATTCTAATAATGGCAAATCATTATATGAATCGGAATAAAAATAAGCACCCTCTAAAGTTTCGTTATTTTCTTCACACCATTGTTGTAGTTTGTGGACTTTGCCGATTTGAAAACATGGCTCACCTAATACTTTGCCTGTGAATTTACCTGCTATGACTTCAGGCTCAGTGGCTAATAAATCATCGATGCCATAAATCTGTGCGATTGGACGGGTAACGAATGAATTGGTAGCAGTGATTACGACTACTCTATCACCATTTTTTTTGTGGGCATCAACGACTTTTTTGGCTTTTTCTAAAAAAATAGGTTGAATTTTTTCGACCATAAATTGTTGGTGCCATTTGTTGAGTTGTTTGACAGAATTGTTTGCCAAAGTTGATAGACAAAATTCTAAATACTCAATAATGTCCAGTTCTCCGCATGCATAATCGTCAAAAAATTTCTGATTTTGCACTTGATAAGTGTCAACATCAACTGCACCGATTTCAGACAAAAATTCACCCCATAGAAAATCGCTGTCTCCTGCTAAAAGCGTTTTGTCTAAGTCAAATAATGCAAGTGCCATCGTGTTTTATAATTCCTTAAAACAGTTGTTAGCCAATTCGATTGTGCATTCAATGTCAGCGTCGGTATGCGCTGTGGAAATAAAACCTGCTTCGTAGGCACTGGGGGCAAGATAGATGCCTTTGTCTAGCATTAAGTGGAAAAATTTGTTGAAGCGTTTAACATTGCATTGTGAAGTTTGTGCAAAATTAGTCACAGATTTTGCATCAGTGAAGAATAAGCCGAACATACCACCGACGACATTTGCTGTCATTGGGAATTAACACCGCCTGGAATGTAGTCTGTGCTTCGCTAAATAGTTGTTCTGATTTTGTCATTTTTTATCCTCTTGAAATTTGTGGGTAAGTTTTTAGATGAGTGATATGCGACCACACAATCAGCACATTATCCAATAATAATTTTATATTAACCGAAGTTTTTGATAGGTTAATGGCATTTTGAATATCGTGTAATAATTTAAACAAAAATGCGATTTTTGTTAGACTAATAATTTGATTCAACTCAACCAAACCGCCTTCGTGTTTAAGGGATTTGAGGCGAATGCCCTCAATAATCAAATGTTGCAAACAATTGAGCACTGCCACTTCATTACCTTCAAAATCTTCCATTTGACTAATCATCATCGGATGAATAGCCAGTTTTAGTAATTGGTCTTGCCAATGTTGATAATGCATAAAACCATCACCTGCCAATTCTTCAAGCACTTTAAACGGCACACCATGCGTGGTTTCTAATAAATGGGGAATATCAAAATCTTCTTTATGTGCTATATTTTGTGCAATCCACGCCTGTGTTGCTTCATCATAAGCGGGGCTAATATGCACGCTTTGACAACGAGAAATAACGGTTGCTGGTAAATTTTTGACATTATGTGCCAATAAAATAATCAGCGTGTTTTCTCTTGGTTCTTCCAAAGTTTTGAGCAAACTATTCGCCGCCGCATTATTCATTTGGTCAGCATAATAAATAACCCCAATTTGCAATGTATCTGCTGTTTTATTCAGCACATCGCAAAATTCACGCACTTGGTCAATACGAATTTCTTTAGAACGATTTTTAGTAGTTGGGTTGAGTTCGCCCGCACGGCAATAAATCATATTTGGATAATTAGAACGCCTGATTAAGACAGGGTAATCCAAATCCTCTCTGATATTATCCTTACGAATTATCTCATCATCATTTAATAGCGTACCAACTAATTGCTGCATTAAATCAAACTTACCAATTTTTTCCACACCTGTAATCAATAACGCATGTGGCAAATGATTTTGTTCAATCATTTGTTGCAACTTTGTAAATGCAGTTTTATGCCAAGGTAATATCATAATCAGTAAATCACACTAATGTTGTCGGCCGTGCCAACGCCTAAATTTAAGTATTGCGTGAGGTTAATATCTGCCCAACCGTCCAAGTTGATTTTTAAATCTTGATATTTTTCTAGTTCATTACTATCAACGCCTGCCAATAGATAAATTTCACCCCCTGCTTTATACAACTTATCCTCAATCAAACATTCAATTTTAGTGTCTAAAGTTTTGCAAGTTGCTACCAACATATTAATCAAAATATCTAAAGTATGGGTGCGGTTATGTGCCACTTTAAATATAGAGTCTAATTGTGCAACTTGTGGTTTTTGTGTGCAAGAAAATACTTTATAGCCAATATCAGGTAATTTTTTATCGTCAAATAAGCCTTTTGGGTTTTGCTCAAAATCGGCTTTTATTTTATCGCCTGCTCGATTTAGTCTTTCAATGGTAATGCTGGATATGACAGGTGCAAAATTATTATCGGTGCAAAATTTATGTGCCTCAGCAGATTTTTCCTTATCAATTGGCTCGTCTAATTGAACTAAGACAAATTTTCTGTTGCCACCGTCCTCAGCGTTGAGTTGCATCACCGCGTCAGCAGTGGTGCCAGATCCTGCGAAAAAGTCTAGTATCAGGTCATTTTTATGTACAGATTGCGAAACTAAAAATTTTAATAATTCTATAGGTTTTGGAAAATCAAACATTTTTCTATCACCAAACAAATTCATTAAATATTTTGTAGCATTCTCCGTAGAAAACCAACCCAAATTAGAAACAAAAGATTTTTTATCGTTCCTATAAGAATTTAAAAACTTTTTTTGTCTCGGTGTGCCACCGTTATTTTTTGGAAATATTATTAAATCTTTATCAATCATATTCTGTATTGTGGATTTAGAGAAAGCCCAATTTTTTGTATATTCTAATTTAGTCAAAGGATCTTTTATTGAAAAAGTATTATTCTGCTTACCTGTAGCACTCATGCTTTCGGAACGCCATAAACCTCTACAATCTTTATCAGGATTTTTAAAATCATTTTTATTTCTCTCTATACCATTAAACATCAAGTTTTCTTTATTTATCGCATAACTTAAAATATATTCGTGGTTGTCCATAAGCATAGTTTTTGTTGGAACACCTCTAGCGGCTTGCTTTGTTTGCCATACAAGGCTTGAGATTAAATTATCCTCCCCAAAAATCTCATCACACAATATCTTTAAATTCGCCTGCTCATTATCATCAATACTAATAAAAATCACCCCATCATCGGTTAATAAATCCCGTGCTAATTTCAACCTCGGATAAATAAAACTCAACCAACCACTGTGCGTTCTGGTGCCATATACATTATGCAAAAAATCCACCGATTCCTCGTCAAGGGAAAAATCATTAATCAGATTTTCATCAGATTTTTTAAAATTATCCTTATAAATAAAATTCTCACTTTTGGTGTTATAAGGTGGGTCAATATAAATCATTTTAATTTTTTTATGATAATTGGCCTGTAAGATTTTTAAAACCTCTAAATTATCGCCTCTAATAAGCACATTTTCAGTATCGTCAAAGTTTTTACTTTGTTTTATTTCGGTTTTCAATTCCATATCAGTGGGGCTATCTGCCATTGCTCTAGCAATACCTTTGCCCGCAAAAGTTAACTCGTACCCTTGATTATTGCTGGTCGTGTGTTTGCTATCCACAATGTCTTGCAAGGCTTTAATATCCAGTTGATTATCCGCATTAATAACATTGGGAAGAATCGCCTTTAATTGTGCAATCAACGCCTGTTTTTCAGTGGTTAATGTTTGGCGACTGTCAATAATTTTAATGCCTTCTGCTTTGGCGGTTTGCTTATCTATCATCTCATTTCCTGTAATAAATCACTTAATGTTTCTGCATTGACTCTGGTTTTGTATTGTATGCTAATGTTGGGCATTTCTTTTTGTAATGCTTGGAAAAATTTTTCAGCATATTTTATTTTTTTCTGTTCTTTTTCTGGAATATCTTGATTGTTTTTATAGCCCTTGGTTTCTACTACTAAAAATAATTGCTTGCCATCTGCTTTTTCTATTAAATAGGCAAAGTCGGGGTTATAGCTTTTATAAGGTGTTGGAATATTGATTTTTGGTAACTTGGCAAAAACGGTGATTTGTTGCTGATTAACTTCCATGGGGTCATTTAATATACTGTCCTTTTCAATCGCAGAATCATAAATGGTTTTGTCAAACAAAAATTCATCTCTTGGCGTTTCTGGTGATAAAAATTTACCTAATTTAGTGTGGTTGATTGCTGCAATTAAGTTACCTTCTTTATCTTGTAATTCATTGGCGTAAATACAGGTTTGATTAAATTCATAATCGATACTTTGCAAGATGCCACTGTGAATATTTTCTTTGATAGCGGTTTTTAAGAGTGCTTGGGATTTTTTTGGGTTGTTATAAAACTTGTCAAGCTTTAATTGCTTGAATAAACGCAATACAAAGGCAAGCGATAAATGCTCATCTTGAGAAAATTTAGTGATAAATTGGTTTAAATCTTGTTGATTAAAATAACCTTCACCTGCTATTTTATCCTCCGAAATAAATTCAACCTTGTTTTGTTGTGAATTATAAATTTCTTTGGTAATGGTTATTTTTTCTGGAAGTACTTCTTCATCGTTAAAATTGGTGGCAATGGCATTGATCAAATTTTCCTCATTAATGTCTTGATAAACAATTTTTGATTTTTTATTAATCACTTCCCAAAGTTTTTTAAATTTTTTCCAGTGATGGCGCTTGATGGTTACTTTTTCTACTGACTTGTTTTTATCCTCAACATTGCTTAAATGGTTATTGCTAAACATTTTTTGAATATCGTTAAAACGCGCATCATCAATAAAAGCAAAGGCATCCCGATGGGTGCTGAAAAAATCCAAAATTGGGCTTAATATTTCCCCTGTTTGGCTAATAATCTCATGATTGACTAAGCCCATAAAAACGGCACCTGCTTCAATATCACTTAATTCTTTTTGCATTAGAATATCAAGTGTTATCACATTGCCAACAATCGTAAAACTATTGTCTGCAATTTCATTTTGAATGTGATAAATAAAATCTTGCTCTTGCCCTGATACCACCATATCCAACAGATTAATATCGAAAAAGTCATTCGGATTCTCTTCTAAATATTGATAAGTAAGGCGTTTGCCTGATTGGTTAAGTGCAACTCTTAACCCCTACCAACTTGCTGTCTGCGAGAGGTGTCTTTATCGGTTGAGGATAACTTGCAAATGGTAAAAATATTGGGATTGTCCCAACCTTCTTGCAATGCCCAAACTGAAAAAATAAAACGCAAAGGTGTGTCAAAAGAAAGTAATGTTTCTTTTTTATTGAGAATAATATCAACCCCATCACTAATTTTTTTATCTATTGTGCCTTTATCACCAGAAAAATACCCTTCTGCTACTTGTAATTGCCCATTTTGATAATCTTTATCCAGATATTGTTTATAGGCTTGGTTGTTAGTTTCTTGATAAACTGTATCACGAATTTTTTTATATTCTTCCTCAAAAATATTCTTAATCAGTGGGTTATCCCCTCTAAAATCACCAATTTTTGGAATAAAAAATAACGCCAAAGTCTTAATATTTTTCTCAAAAAGTCTTTGCTCTTTCTTAAAGTGCAGTGTAATACTGTGAATCAGCATCTGTTTGATTTCGTGCGGACTTAGTTGGTAAGTGCTTTTCATCGGCTCTAAAGTGGCTTGATTGCTCAAAAATATCTTACCCGCATTGATTTTTTCTACACTAACCCCTTGATACTGTGCCAATCCAGTTTTAGCCCCCAAATCATCTTTAATTGCAATTTTGACCTGATGCAATTGCTCATTGATATTGTAAGTAGCATTAAAATATTGCTTTGCCTTGATATGGGTGATATTAAGGCTACTTTGTTCACTATGAGCAAAAATAGTGCTAACACCAATTTTTTTAACCAAATATTGATTAAACGCCGATATGCTGTCTAACCTATAAACCACATTTGACAATTTATGTGCTGGGTCTTTTTTGGCATCTGGATAAGTCGCACCAAAGCGAATAAACAACGAATTGTTTAATTTATCCAGTCCTTTTTTTGTTTCCGTGCCTTTTAGTAGATGGGGCTCGTCAATAATAATAACAGGATTTTTAGAGGCAATGCCGCCCCAAATGGAACCCGCATCAAAAAGCCCTTCAAATTTTTTATTGATATTGTTTTTTTCTGAATTAAAAGCACTATTGGTGGTGATTAAAACAGATAAATCATTGGAATTAATAAAATTTTGCTGAATGCTATTTAAGCCATCTTCTGGATAATTAATGTAGTTTAGGTGTTTGCCATATTCGTTAAAAAAATACGCCGAAGTTAATTTAATATTCTGAATAGTGCCTAATTTAATAGCCGTTCTGGGTAAAACGATAATAAATTTTGTTTGATGAAATTTTTTATTCAGTTCAAAGATGGTTTTTAGATAGGTGAAAGTTTTACCAGTACCCGTTTCCATTAAAACATCTAATCGTTTATCACTCGTTATGGGTAATGTCTTATTATTATGTTGTTTGGTAAGCGATTGAAGGTTGTTAGCCAACACGCTAAAATCACCTGTTTTAAAATCAACACCGTCTAACACTTCTAATATGCTATTAACACAATCGTATTGATATTGTTGTTTTTCAAAAATCATAAGTCGTTCAAAATTGCTTGAATTTGACGGGAAGTATCATCAACCGATTGTACGGCATCAATCAATTTAATGCGTTGCGGATATTGTTTGGCACGGGCAATATATGCCTGACGCACACGATTGAAAAAATCAAAATCTTCCTGCTCTATACGGTCTTTTGTGCCTCGAGACTCTACCCGTTGCATACCAATATGCACGGATACATCTAACAATAGCGTCATATCGGGGGTAAAGTCTTGCAATACCCAATTTTCCAATTGTGCAATGCGTTCAATGTCCAAACCACGGCCGCCACCTTGGTAGGCATAAGAGGCATCGGTAAATCTATCGCTTAACACCCAATCGCCTTGTGCTAATACGGGGATTATTTTATTTTGAATGTGTTCATTTCTGGCTGCGAACATCAGCATTAACTCTGTATCGGCGTGCATTTTTCCTGTTGAATTACTCAATAGCATCGTGCGAATTTTCTCGCCTATTTCTGTACCGCCTGGTTCACGGGTTAAAATGACATTAATGCCTTTGTCTTTTAGATATTCGCAGATAAAGTTTATTTGGGTACTTTTTCCTGCACCTTCTACGCCATCGACAGTAATAAATTTTCCTTTTTGCATGGGTGCTATTTTAGATATTTTTTAATGTTAAGTTGGTGCTGTTTGTAAGTTTTTGCAAAAGCGTGAGAGCCGTCTTTTTTAGAAACAAAAAATAGACTATCGCCCTTGGCTGGATGCATTGCTGCGTATAAAGAACTGGCACTCGCTGAAGAAATGGCAGTGGGTGGCAGTCCTTTGTTTTGATAGGTGTTGTAAGGGCTATTAAATTTTAAATCTTTGCGGGTAAGAAAGCCACGGTATCTTTTGCTTAAATTCAACGCATAGACAACGGTTGGATCAGTTTGCAGATGCATTCCAATGTGTAAACGACGCATAAACACACCAGATATCTGTGTTTTTTCTGCACTATGCGCGGTTTCTTTTTCAATTAAAGATGCTAATATTAATGCCTGAGATGCATTATTAAGGCGTAGGGTTTTATCGCGTTTTTGCCATTCTGCGTAGAGATTTTTTTGCAATTTTTGATTGGCCCTTTTAAAAACACTGGCGACGCTATCGCCGATATTAACTTGATAAGTATCAGGCCAAAAATAGCCTTCATAAGGAGATTTGATACCTGCTAAACGCATAGTATCGACAAATGAACCGCTGGATTTTAAGAATTTATTATTGATTAATTGTTGATAATAATGACTAATGGTTTTGCCTTCAATTAAAGTTATATTACGACTAGCAACTTCGGCAGAAGCAAAATTATTCAGCAACTCAAATACGCTCATATTAGGGTTAATATCGTAATATCCTGATTTTATTTTTGCGTCAAAACCAAGCACTTTTGACATTGCCATCAAAAAATAACGCGATTGAATCACACCCTGTTTTTCAAGATTGCTTGCAGTTACACTCATCCCCGCCCCTTGTGGCAAGTGGTAAACAAAGGATTTTTCGCTCTTGATAGTATTTGCCCAATAGAACAATGCAAAAGCAATTAAACTTAAACTTAAGGCTTTTTTCATATTGGATTTTTTAGGTTTTAGTGGGGTAATATTTTTCTTTGCCTGACTTTCTTCTCCCAAAACCTGTGCGATTTTTTGCGTGATGGCCTGTTGAGTAAATTGCTTAGCATTGATGGTGTCCACCGATTTAATACCAATCACGCTGTTACTGATAAAGACTTCATTACAATCGTAAAGCATTTGTAATGTGAGTTCACCGACTTTCACTTGTAATTTAAGTGCAGTGGCAATTTTCAATATTACTGTACGACGCGTGCCTTCAATCCCGCAATTATCCAAATTTGGTGTTAATAATACACCGTCTTTAATGCCAAAAATATTACCCTGTGTAACGGAGACTGGGTTGCCTTTTTCATTCAACATAATACACTCATCACTAAGCATATTGGTGCGTGCTAATACTTGCTCAAGGCGGTTACAATGCTTGATGTGGGACAATGGTATATTGTTGGCATAGCCACTATTGCAAATACTGAGTGTGTATTTATCGGCTGTCTGTTTGGGCATTGGTGAGACGATGACGATACGGGTGGGTTTGATATTTTTTTTAAATCCATAACCGCGTTCGCTCTCACCACGAGACAATATTATCTTCACGACTGCTTGCTCTAATTTGGCAATACCGAATGCTTTATTAATATCTTTTAGCCACTGTCCCTCACTCACTTTGTTGATTTTGAGTTGAGTACGCCCTTGTTCTAATCGGTCAAAATGCATTGACCAAAATAACAATTTAGTGTCTTTAATAACGCAGGTTTCGAATAAACCATCGCCGAATTGCGTTAAACGATTGAACACATTCAACTTAGATTGCTTTTTTCCATTAATTAGAACGACTTTTTTCATAGCATCTATTATAATTCACTCTGCTCAATAACATTGAGAGACCTTTGCATAAATATGAATAATCATCAAAACGCCATCTTTCATCAAATTACAAACTTTTTAAAAACACCCTTAGCCCTGCTAGGAGTGGATTTAAAAAATTTCCAATTTAATAAAATCTGTCATTTTGCTAATCATCCCTATTTATGCAAAGGTCTCATTGAGCAAAATCGCCATACCCTTTTGCCACACCCTTTTTTATGAAAAGAATTTTCACTACTTTTGCTAGAAACTTACTCGACAGCACCAAAGATTTGGCACCGATTGTCTTAGTGATTGCGTTTTTTCAGTTGGCTGTGTTGCAGCAACCAATTCCTGATTTTGCGAATATTGCTCTTGGTACGGGCTTTGTGTTGCTTGGCTTAACGCTCTTTATCTATGGATTAAATTTAGGATTGTTTCCGATTGGTGAAGCCTTGGCGTTTGCTTTTGTTAAAAAAGGCTCATTAGTTTGGTTGTTGATATTTGCTTTTGCCTTAGGGTTTGGCACCACAGTGGCTGAACCTGCACTTATCGCTGTAGCGAATGAGGCGGCGAATGTGGCACAACTCGGTGGGATTATAAAAACTGAAGCAGACTTGAACACCTACGCACAAACTTTGCGTTATACGGTGGCACTGTCGGTAGGCTTTTCGGTGTTGCTTGGTGTGCTCAGAATCATTAAAGGCTGGCCACTGACTTATTTAATTATGGGTGGTTATATATTGGTAATTATCGCAACTTTTTTCGCACCTGAGAATATTATCGGCATTGCCTATGACTCTGGCGGCGTAACGACTAGTACCATTACTGTGCCTTTAGTCACTGCACTTGGTGTTGGTTTAGCAAGTTCTATTCGTGGTAGAAACCCAATGATTGATGGCTTTGGTATGATTGCCATTGCATCCTTACTACCAATTGTTGCGGTGATGATTTTTGGGATGTTATGGTAGAATTATTACAACCTTTTGCCAGTATGCTCATCGATGTAGCACCGATTGTTTTGGTGTTGTTTGGGTTTCAGGCACTCATTCTTAGGCAAAAAATTCCGCATTTAAAGCGGGTTATTATTGGCTTTATTTTGGTTTGGATTGGGTTGACATTTTTCATTATTGGCTTGGAAAAAGCACTCTTCCCTATCGGAAAAATTATGGCTGAACAATTAACGAGCCTTGATTTTATTGGTAAAAATATGGGTTGGAGTAGTTATTATTGGGTGTATATTTTTGCTTTTACCATTGGTTTTTCTACCACTATTGCCGAACCGTCTTTGTTAGCAGTAGCAATCAAAGCCAATCAAGTATCGGGTGGCTCTATCAAAACTTGGTCATTGCGTATTGCGGTGGCAGTCGGGTTGCCATTGGCATTTCTCTTGGTAGTTATCGTATTATAACGGGCATACCCATACATTATTTTATTATTGCTGGTTATATAGTCGTTTTAATTCAAACTTACTTTGCCCCCAAAGATATTATTGCCTTGGCGTATGATTCAGGCGGGGTAACGACTTCCACAGTAACGGTACCTTTAGTTGCCGCCCTAGGGTTAGGTTTAGCGAGTACAATTGAAGGCAGAAACCCAATGATTGATGGTTTTGGATTAATTGCCTTTGCTTCACTATTCCCCATTATGAGCGTGCTAGCGTATGCACAAATTACCAATTATTTAAATAGGAGAAAAAACAATGCAATTCAATAATCAAAATAATTATTACCAACAGGGAGGGGCAATGCGCTTTAAATTAATTATTGCCTTTGTCGATAGTGACAAAACTGACAACATCCTCAACGCTGCAAGAGAAGAAGGGGCGACTGGATCGACCATCATCTCTCAGGCGCGAGGAGAAGGGCTAAACCACAATCAAACATTTTTGGGGTTGAGTATTGATACCCCGAGAGATGTTTTATTATTGCTCGTTGAGCAACACCTTTCTAGGGCAATTTTAGAAAGTGTGGCAAAAGCGGGTGAGTTCGATCGCGATGATCAAGAGGGAATCGCCTTTCAAATCGATGTGGAAGATGCCGTTGGCGTGGCACATCAAATAAAAGCATTAGAAACAACCGTGGAGGAAAAATTATGAATACCCCAGTATTAGTAAGAGATGTAATGTGGAAAGAAGTGGATATTATTGATAGCAAAAGTACTGTGGAGGATGCTCTGAATGATATGCAACACAAGAAAACCAAAATGTTAATCATTGATAAAGCACACCAACATGATGAATATGGTGTAGTGTTAATTTCTGATATTGCCGCCAAAGTCATTGCCGAAGGACGCGCATTAGATCGTGTGAATGCTTATGAGATTATGACTAAGCCTATTATCTCAGTGCATCCTGATATGGAAATTCGTTATTGCGCACGATTTTTAACGCGACTTGGCTTGTCTCGTTGCCCTGTCATAGATGGCGGTAAAGTAATTGGCGTAGTGAGTTTGACTAACATTGTGCTGAATGGTTTACATGTTGTATAACAAGAGACCTTTGCATAAATATGAATAATCATCAAAACGCCATCTTTCATCAAATTACAAACTTTTTAAAAACACCCTTAGCCCTGCTAGGAGTGGATTTAAAAAATTTCCAATTTAATAAAATCTGTCATTTTGCTAATCATCCCTATTTATGCAAAGGTCTCAACAAATATTAGAAAATTATCATATAGTGATAGACTTGCACTATATTTAAATACTGTTAGAATAACCTGCTATTTTAACTTATCAAATTAATACGGAGAAAAGAATGAGCATAATTAAGAACCTACTGATTATTATCGGTGCAATCGCAACTTACTATATGGTGTCATTACAAGTACAATATGGCATTACTACCAAAGTCATTAGCGAGATGATTTCACCAAAATTACACCCGGAATCAATGGCAAAAGTTTATATGCCGATGGCGAATAAATTATTAGACACTGGCGATATTACTATGGCGTCTGTTGTGCGTGTTAAAGTAGCAGATGATGTTACAAATGAAGATATTGAAGAGGCAATGGAATCTATTGCCACTGCTGAAAGTATCCGTTCTGTTGGTATGTTGCCACTCTCGGAAATGGTTGAATTACAAACCAATCCAACAGGTGTTACTAAGGGTCATCCAGACTTTAAAGCACAGCGTTATTTGAAGATTTATCAGTATTGTTCGCCAAGAACAGCAATGACTATGGTTGACCATTCAGATGCATTCTCAGCATATCTGCCTTGTCGTCTTGCTGTCATTGAAGACAAGCAAGGACAAAGATGGATTTATACTTTAGATATGGACTTTATGATTTATGGTGGTGCTCCATTACCACCTAAGTTATTAAAAAAAGCCCTTGAAGTTAAGCGTATTATGAATGCTATTCAGGATGGCGGTGCAGCAGGCGACTTCTAAACTAGCTACCTAGAGACCTTTGCATAAATATGAATAATCATCAAAACGCCATCTTTCATCAAATTACAAACTTTTTAAAAACACCCTTAGCCCTGCTAGGAGTGGATTTAAAAAATTTCCAATTTAATAAAATCTGTCATTTTGCTAATCATCCCTATTTATGCAAAGGTCTCACCTAAATAATAAAAAACCGTTCTTTTGAGCGGTTTTTTATTGTCTAAAATACAAGCTTATGAACTCTATTTACCACGAACTTGATTTTGGCATTACTTGCATTGATACTCAGCATATGCGTGATGACTTTGTTGCTGCCTATTTAATTGAAGATAACGGACGCATTGCCTTTATTGATACTGGCTGTTATCTATCCATACCGATGTTACTTGGCACTTTAGATGCGAAAAATATCCCACGAGAAAATGTCGATTATATTATTCTTACCCACATTCACCTTGACCATGCAGGTGGTGCAGGTGAGTTGATTAAGCACCTACCCAATGCCAAAGTTTTTGTCCATGAATATGGTGCGAATCATCTAATTGATCCATCCAAATTACGCGCAGGGGTTATTGGCGTATATGGTGAATTATTTTTTAAACAATTTTTAGGTGATTTAATTCCAATCGCTGAAGACAAAATCATTATTGCCAAAGGCAATGATGAAATCAGACTCGGTAACCGTATCTTAAAATTTATTGACACCCCCGGCCATGCCCGTCATCATATTTGCATTTGGGATGAAAAATCTCAGGGCATATTCTCTGGCGATACTTTAGGTGTGAGTTATCGTGAATTTGACACGCCACAAGGTGAGTTAATTTTTCCACCTACTACTCCGATACAATTTGATCCAAAAACTTGGAAAACTACCATCAATCAACTGATGCAACTTCAGCCGAAATACGCCTATCTAACACATTTTAATCGCATTGAATTCACACAAAAATCTGCTGATATGTTGATTAAACACATAGATGGTTTTGTCAAAATTGCTGAACAAGCCCAACACGAAAAAAATCGCCACAAAGTGATTAAAGCAGACTTATTAAATTACCTATTAAATATTGCCAATAAACACGGTGTTACCCTTCTTGATGAGGCTCAACAAATCAAACTCTTTAAAGGTGATTTAGAAATCTGTGCCCAAGGTTTGGGCATTTGGCTAGATTGTCCTTAATAATTTTAAATTCACAAATCTAAGATATACTTTTAATTTCAGTATAAAATGACACTCTGACCCTAATTACTATGACCCTAATTACTATACACTAATTACTATACATTGTTTGACGGGGCAAAGGGTAGTCCCATATGTTTTTTATGTGCCTAACAACCAAGTTCAGCGTGCGGCGATAACCGCCTGCTGGAACGCTTTATTAGCCGTTCTTTCATTGTTTAAATCCATTAGTTGATACGCTGGTTTTAAAACAAAAAGATTGCTTTCGATGCTTTTTATTTTCTCAGTTGTTGCCTGTATTGCCAATTTTGATTCATCTATTCCTATCCATTGCCTATTCAATAAATGGGCTGATTTTAAGGTTGTTCCAGAACCACAAAAACAATCTAAAACTATACTTTTCTCGTTAGATGAAGTTTTAATAATTAGATCTAAAATATCCGCATTTTTTTCTGTTGGATAATTGGGGTATTGAGGGTCTTTATATTCCCAAATATCTTGCATTCTTTTTCCCTCTCTCTCATCAACAAAAATAATCTTTCTTGGGTTTCCAGTTTTTGACCATTCAATCAACCCTTCCTTATCCCATTTTTCTAATGTTTCTACATTAGTTCGCCAATGCCTGCCCACTGGCGGCATAATTCCTTTGAATGGCTGATTAGATTTTCCATTTTCTGTTTCTCCAGGGGCGTGAATTGGCACAGTTGTATATCTTCTACCTTGTTTTATTTTTGGAAATAATTTTTCAATATCTTTTTCTGTATAAGGTTGTTTTGGCTCATTCCAAATAGGTTTAGCGGATTTTGAATAAAACAAAATCATATCTTTTATGTTGCCGTAACCCGTTCTCTTAAAATTTTTGGGGTTACACTTTATTCTAGTTATGTCATTTCTAAAATTTTCAATTCCAAAAACCTCATCCATCATTACTTTGACATAATGCCCAATCTTGTAGTCAATATGCAAATAAATAGAGCCTTGTTCGGACAATAAATCTTTTAATAAAACCAATCTATCCTTAAAAACAAATAAAATCCTTACCTTTTAATTTGTCAGAATAAGCAATATCACCATTTTTTGAATTACTAACCGTTGAAGCCCTACCGTTTGTAATTGTAAAATTACTATTCGTGGCAAAAGGTGGATCAATATAAATTAAATCCACCTTTCCGCTAGTTTTTATTTTTAAGTAAAAATTCAATACCTCTTAAATTATTACTGTGAATGAGTAAGTTTTTCATAATGAATATAAAAATTCTCTTAGCACTAAAGCACTCATAATGTTGTGTTTATTTTGACCTCTGATTGATTTACACATTTTGTTGCTACTTTCAATGTAAGGCACACCATCCAAAATTGCAACAGTTACTGCATCAACTTTGGATTTGACAGTCGTCATGGCATCGTTAAACTGTGCATTTTGATGACCGCCAAAATCTGTTAAAAACTTTGCTTCGCCTATTACATATTTGCCATTAAACCTTGCAACAAAATCTAAGCCCTTATTGTGCTTATATTCTAAGTTTTTCCTAGCAAATTCCATCATTTTTGCATCGCTCGCATCTAGTATTGCATCGTCTGTTGAAGAAATAAATTCCTCAAGTTTTACTGGCATTATCCCCAATGCTTTTGTATCTAACCAGCGTTTGAATAATGGACCAATCTGCCTATTGGTTTCTTTTGGCTCTGAACATCGCTCAAAATTTTATCCAATCCCATTTCATACAATCTTCCGCACAATCTATCTACCGTATTTGGATTTCTTGATATTGAGCTACTATCTCTTTTAAGATAAGCAGTATAAGAGTCTTTGATTGGAAATAAATCCATTTTTAATAAAACATTTAGCAATTCAACATTATTTTTGGCTTGAAATGATTGCTCTACTTGTTGCCACAAATTTTCATCAATATCTCTAATACCTTCTGGAATTGTAGGGTAAACACGAAATAATTCATCCAAATAATTTCTTTGATTTGCAAATTCTATGCTTAGTTTTGTCCAATGGTTCATTTATTTCCTTGTGTTATGTTTGACGCTAGCCCCTTATCAATATTACACCTTAGAATGTCTAGGGCTTTTTGATGCTCACTTATTATCAAATAATATTCATATTCTTTTACCTTAATGCCGATATTATAGTCGGTAGCAATGTCATTTTAAACAAAAAAAGGGGGCGCTACTGAAACTCCCCCAATAAACTGGACACTAAATTTTAACATTTAGGAGTCCAAAATGACAAGAAAATACACAGCCTTCACCAAAACCTTTAAACTAGAAACCCTAGCACTAGCAAATCAACCAAATACTTGCATTGCACAGCTTGCAAGAGATTTAGGTTTACGCAGAAACATGATCTACAAATGGAGGATTGAATTGAATCAAAAACAAGATAAAGCCTTTAAAAGAACCGCCGATACCGCCAACACAGCACATCACAAAGCAACACATTCGGCGTTATTAAAGCAAAACAAACAACTTGCAAAAGACCTTAAACTGGCTCAAATGGAGGTAGAAATCCTAAAAAAGGCTCAAGCCTTCTTCAAAGGTCTCAAGAAGGTTAAAATATTGCTTATATGAATTTTTCACAGCATCTTGCCACTCTTAAAACACAGCATCTTTATCGACAGACGAAGATTACTGACGCATGTTGCGTAGATTTTTGTTCAAATGATTATTTAGGGTTAAAAAATCATCCACAGGTAATTAAATCATTTAAGCAAGGGGTGGATAAATTTGGGGTAGGTGCTGGAGCATCGCATTTAATTAATGGACATACTACGGCACATCAACAATTGGAAGAATCGTTGGCGGATTATGTCGGAACACAAAAGACATTAAATCTCTATCACCAAGGTGTTTGAACAAATACCTATTTACGTGAAAAAATGCATCAACAACTACTTGAAGACGGTTTACAAGGTAAGTTTAAACACAGTGGCTCGTTATCGCCAAGCGTTGGGGTTAAAAGCGGTGTTAGCGGTTAAACAGGTTAATACAGCCATACCAATCAAAGCACATAAAAATACAGTTATAAGCTTGAGGTCTTGGTATTAACCACGCTAATCAAGTTTGGAGTACAGACATCACCTACATTAAGATGCGGGAGGTATGGTGTATATGGCTGCTATTATTGATTGGCATTCCAGGCTGTTTTATCACACAGAATATCCAACACAATGGATTCACAGTTATAGTGATGAGCGTACTCAACGATGCTTTAGAAAATACCCGCAGAGATATTTAATACCGATCAAGGCAGTCAATACACCGGTGAGGTGCACACCAAGCGACTCAAAAACTGGGTATTACTATCTCAATGGACGGCAAAGGCAGAGCCACAGATAATATCTGCATTGAACGCTTCTGGAGAAGTGCTAAATGTGAAAGGTTTATTTAAACGAATACCAAACTATCAGTGAGTTAACCACGGATGTAGATGATTATATTGAGTTTTATAATCACCAAAGATTCCATGAAACATTGAAATATAAAAACCAATGGATGTGTATAAAAAGAAAGTATAAAATTGAATCAGAAAAAGAAGAAGGGCTTCTTAGGGTTTGCTATATAAGAAAAATTTAGAAAGTTGTTTTGAGGTTTTGGGGTAATGTAGTATTAATAAATCAAGCAATAGAAACTCATATAGTCCAAGTGATATGAGCGATGGAGAAAGAAATATATTTATATATTAGGGAAACTAACCTTAGCTCTAAAATTCTTTGCTTATTATTGATGAGCCTGAATTGCATATACATAAATCAATTATGGGTAAATTTTGGGATTTTGTAAAAGAAAAAAAAAGACTGTTGCTTTTTGTTTATTACTCATGATGTAGATTTTATCGTTTCTAGTATAAATGCAAATAAATATTTTATTCAAAATTATAAACATGAAAATCAATGGAAATAATAGAAAATATTTCGGAGGATAATATATTAGAAGAAATTAAAATTAAATTATTAGGAAGTAGAAAAAATATTATTTTTGTTGAAGGAAATAAAAATTCTTTAGATATAAAGGTTTATGAAAAAGCATATAGTGATTTTTAATAATACCTGTTTCATCATGCAAAGAAGTTAAAAATATGTTAATGCTTTTAGTGGAAATTTTGGGTTTTTGCACCATTTAAAATGCTATGGAATTATTGACAAAGATAGACTAAATAACGAAAAGATAAAGGAATTACAAAAAATAATATTTACACCTTAAAAGTTTCAGAAATAGAAAATATTTTTTAGTAGAGTCTGTTGTAATGGAGTTATTTAGGTTCACAACCTAGAAAACTTTTAATAAAAAGAATATATTGAACTTATTTTTAAGTATGTATACACTTATAAAGCAGACAATACACTAGAAATAACTAAATCCAAAATACAAAAAAAAGTTCAAGAAAAAGATAAATAATTATAAATCAGGCAATATAGATTTTTCAAATATTAACGCAAAAGAAATACAAAAAGCATAGATGACGATATGGGTGGAATAATTAGTGAAAAATTTAAACAAACTTTTGATGATATATCAAAACAAGGGATTATATCAAAACCTTAAAAACCAAATTATTAAATTGTCAAGATCTAAACACAGAATTAATAAACTTAATGAATAATCCAGCAATATTGAAAGAGTAAATTAAACTGTGTAAATCCGCCTTTTCACTCTTAACTATTTCTCGTATTTTTCCATAATCTCATCAAAAAATATACATAATTGAGGGTAAATCTCACCCCAGTTTCTAACTCTAGTTCTTTGCCATTTTTCCTGTATTTGTTGTGTTGCCAAGTATACCATTTTAAGCGCTGATCCTTGTGTTGGGAATGAGCCCTTAGATTTAGTTTTCTTCTTGATAATAGCATTTAATGATTCTATTGGGTTAGTTGTGTATATCAATGTTCTAACGTTTTTGCGGATACTTAAAGAATGTTGATAGCTCACCAATGGTTATGCCATGATTTGGCAATATTAGGTATTTTTATCCCAAATATGTTTAAATTCATCTAGTGATAATAATGCCTGCTCCTTCGTTTAAAGCCGTGTAAACAGCTTTAAATCTTAGCAACTGCCTTTGGAATAATTGGGGTCAGAGTGTAATTAATTAAAAAATCAGTTTTAACAAAGAAAAATAACACACTGAAACTCCCCCAATAAACTGGACACTAAATTTTAACATTTAGGAGTCCAAAATGACAAGAAAATACACAGCCTTCACCAAAACCTTTAAACTAGAAACCCTAGCACTAGCAAATCAACCAAATACTTGCATTGCACAGCTTGCAAGAGATTTAGGTTTACGCAGAAACATGATCTACAAATGGAGGATTGAATTGAATCAAAAACAAGATAAAGCCTTTAAAAGAACCGCCGATACCGCCAACACAGCACATCACAAAGCAACACATTCGGCGTTATTAAAGCAAAACAAACAACTTGCAAAAGACCTTAAACTGGCTCAAATGGAGGTAGAAATCCTAAAAAAGGCTCAAGCCTTCTTCAAAGGTCTCAAGAAGGTTAAAATATTGCTTATATGAATTTTTCACAACATCTTACTACTCTTAAAACACAACACCTTTATCGACAGACGAAGATTACTGACGCATGTTGCGTAGATTTTTGTTCAAATGATTATTTAGGGTTAAAAAATCATCCACAGGTAATTAAATCATTTAAGCGAGGGGTGGATAAATTTGGGGTGGGTGCTGGAGCATCACATTTAATTAATGGACATACTACGGCACATCAACAATTGGAAGAATCGTTGGCAGATTATGTCGGAACACAAAAGACATTGTTGTTTTCCACAGGATATATGGCGAATATTGGTGTATTCTCGGCATTGAAAAATGAATTGGATTGGGTGTTGCAGGATAAACTTAATCACGCTTCATTAATTGATGCTAATCATTTGATTGGGCTGCCATTACAACGATATTTGCATAAGAATATTAAATCACTTGAAAAGAAGGCAAGCAGGCAAAAAGGTCAAGGGCTGATTGTTACTGATACAGTATTTAGCATGGATGGCGATCAGGCAGATATTTCATCTATTCAACAAATATCCAAGAAATCAGATGCTTTATTAATGCAAGATGATGCACACGGATTTGGGGTTTTTGCCCCCAATATTCCTAAAAAATCAATTTACATGGCGACACTGGGTAAGGCGGCTGGAGTGCTAGGAGCATTTGTCGCAGGGGATGAAGATTTTATTGATTTTTTGGTGCAGAAATCGCGTCCTTATATTTATACCACGGCAATCGCACCTGCATTATGCGTGGCAACGCTTAAAAGCTTGGAACTCATTAAAAGTGGGGAGCAAAATGCCAAATTATTAGCCAATATTCAATTTTTCCAAACTTTTTCTCAAGCACTTGCTTTGCCCATCGCAAAATCAAACAGTGCCATTCAACCTTTGATGATTGGCGATAGCGAACACGCCTTAAAAATCAGTCACACTCTGCTTAAAAAAGGTTTTCAAGTAAGTGCCATTCGCACACCGACTGTAGCAAAAGGCACAGAACGATTGCGTATTACGCTAAATGCGAACCATACGCAAAGTCAAATAGAACAACTTTTAATGCAAATTAAATATGCTTTATAGTTCGTCAATCGGCACGGGTAAAGACTTGGTATTGTTGCACGGATGGGGGTTTAATAGCGATTTATTTAATGCCTTTGTTGAGTGCTATAAAAATCACTATCGCATTACTGTGATTGATTTACCTGGGCATGGGCGTAGTGATATCGTAGAGGGTGGAATTGATAAATGGTGTGATGAAATCATAAAAATATTGCCTAGCAATCCTATTTTATTAGGCTGGTCTTTGGGTGGATTATTGGCCATCAATATTGCCAATAAAATAAAATTATCTCATCTTGTTTTATTGGCCTCTAGCCCTAAGTTCGTGACTACTGACAATTGGAACTATGGCATTGATGCAGATAATTTCCATCAATTTTCTGCCACTTTATCACTCAATCTATCCAAAGGGCTCAAACGCTTTGTGAGTTTACAGAGTGAGAATAAGGCACAATTAAAATCACTCAATCAGTCAATTGATACTTTTCCTGCAACGGCTACAGGACTTAAACAAGGATTGAATATTTTATTAAATAGTGATTTGCGTCAACAATTTAAGCAATTAAAAATACCAACACAGATTATTTTGGGCAAGCAAGATACTTTGATACCAATTAATATTGCCAAATGGTATAAACAGCAAAATACCTCGGTAACAATATTGGAAACTGGGCACTTGCCTTTTTTACATCAAGATTTTGAATTGCGTATAATTCAATCTTAACACAAACCTTGGAGAAAGAAATGAGTGCAGTTGTTGGAGTTATTATGGGGTCAAAATCTGATTGGTCAACGATGAAAAATGCAGTGGAGATGTTGGAAGAATTTGGTGTACCTCATGAAATCAAGGTTGTTTCTGCGCATCGCACCCCTGATCTGATGTTTGAATATGCAAGCACTGCAAGCGAACGCGGTTTGAAGGTTATCATTGCAGGAGCAGGCGGTGCGGCACATTTACCAGGTATGGTTGCCAGCAAAACTATCGTACCTGTCTTGGGTGTACCTGTACAATCGCGTGCATTAAGTGGACAAGATTCTTTACTTTCTATTGCACAAATGCCCGGTGGTATCCCTGTTGGCACGCTTGCAATTGGCGATGCAGGGGCTAAAAATGCAGGAATTTTAGCAGCACAAATTATTGCTAATGCAGATGACACTGTAAGGAAAAAGTAACTGCATTTAGAGCCAAGCAAACGCAAGATGTACTTGATAATCCAAATCCAGAAAATTAGATGAAAGTCGGTGTTTTAGGAGCAGGTCAATTAGGTAGAATGCTTGCCATCTGCAGGTACTCCTTTGAATCACCAATTTGGTTTTTCGGGTAATAGCGATGACGAGCCTTCCGCCTTATTAGGGCATATGTTTATTGACAATGATAGTGTTAAATCTTTGGTAGATTTTGCCGATGTTATTACTTATGAAAGCGAAAATACCGATATTGAAATCGTCAAGGAAATCAGCAAAATAATCCCTGTATATCCAAGTGAAAAATCACTATTCACCACACAACATCGTGGTCGTGAAAAGGCACTATTTGAACAATTAGATATCCCTTGCGCGCCTTATCAAATGGTAAATTCTGAACAAGATTTAATTGATGCCGTGGGTGTCATCGGGCTGCCTGCGATTTTAAAAACGGCAACTGAAGGCTATGATGGTAAAGGGCAATTTTTGATGCGTGATGAAAGTCAAATCAGCGAAGCCTGGGCAAGCATGAACGGTGTTGAGTCGATTTTAGAAGGCTTTGTCAATTTCAAACGCGAACTTTCGCTGATTGCCGTGCGTGACAAAACAACAATTACAAGTATTATTCATTAGTGGAGAACACGCACCACAACAGCATTTTACGACTCACTATTGCCCCTGCTCAGGCTATTGACGCAGAAGTGCAAAAAACCGCTGAACGCTACATGCAAACTTTGCTTGATGAAATGAATCATATTGGTGTGCTAACAATTGAGTTATTTGAAACCGAAAACGGACTGGTTGTCAATGAAATGGCACCTCGTGTACATAACTCAGGGCATTGGAGTATTGAAGGGGCAAATACTTCGCAGTTTGAAAACCATATTCGTGCCATTACAGGGCAACCACTTGGCGATACCACGCCCACCCATCAGTTTTCTGCAATGGTGAATATTATTGGCAAGATTGGCAAGATTGATACGGTGTTGAGCATGGCAAATGCGCATTTACACTTATATGATAAGGCAGAACGCATCAATAGAAAATTAGGACATATCAATATTACTGCGAATTCTGAGCAAGAATTAAATGACAGTATTCAACAATTACAGGAGTTTTTACCCGAGGGATAAAATGGCAAAAGAAATTAAATACAAATGGCACGAAGCGATGTTATACAAAGTAACAGGCGACCCAATTGCTATTAAACCACTTGATAATAACTCAGAATTTAACAAGTCCGAATTAGAGACTTTTGTTGAGGGTTATTTAGGTTTTATCAAGCAAGGTAATGGCATGTTAGTCGTTAATGACGATGGCGAAGCACTGGGATTGCCCCAAAATGAGATGGCAGGTAAAAATGGCTATGCCCTATTTGGCAATGTAATTTTTGTGCCTATCGATAATTCTGAAAGTACTTTAAATATCACCACACATTGATTTTTTTAGCCAAAACGCTTTTCTAAATATTCAATAATTTTAACCGTTTCAGACATCCATTCCACTTTGCCGTTTTCGGTAATTTTTAGGCAAGGTACTTGGGTTTTCCCTGTTTCTTTCAGTAATTCTGCCCTAAAAACACCTTGTCTATTTTGCGCATCTCTAGCAATAATATTTAGATTTAAGTGCCTGATAACCTTCTGGTTTTGATACAAAATGGACAACCAAAGAATTGATACAATTCAATATTTTCTGTTTGTGCATCAATTTCTTTTTGTTGTTTAACAGTGCGTTTTACTTTACTAACAGGGATTACCCAACTCACAAATGCAATAATTGCACCCAATCCATTTCGGAATGCTTTTAATAATAATTTCATTTTTTAGTCCTTGCCATATAGGCGGTTAAAGTATTTTCCAATAAAGTGGCAATCGTCATCGGTCCAACGCCACCAGGTACTGGAGTAATCCAACCTGCGACTTTTTCGGCACTGTCAAAATCAACATCGCCAACCAATTGCCCACTTTCTAATCTGTTGATGCCAACATCAATCACAATTGCCCCTGTTTTAATCCAACTACCCTTGATAAATTGTGGATTGCCGACAGCAACCACTACGACATCAGCATTTTTAATTTTATTCGATAAATCAGTTGTCTTGCTATTACAAATTGTCACGGTGGCGTGGGCATTCAATAATTCCATTGCCATTGGTCGCCCAACAATATTTGACGCACCGACTACCACACAATTTTTACCTATCAAGTCAACTCCTGTCGTTGCTAACATCGTCATTACCCCTTTTGGCGTACAAGGGCGTAAATGTGGTTTATTTTGCATTAATTTTCCGATATTTTCACTGTGAAAACCATCGACATCTTTTGCAGGATTGATGGCTTCAATCACTTGATTGGCGTCTAAATGTCTAGGCAATGGCAACTGCACCAAAATACCATCAATTTTATCGTCATTATTCAATCGCTCTACTTCAGCCAATAATTCCGCTTGACTAATGTCTGCCGACTTATTAATTTTTTCAGAATAAAAACCGACTTCCTTGCAAGCATTATCCTTATTACGCACATATACCGCAGACGCAGGATCATCACCCACTAAAATCACTGCCAAACCTGGTTTCCGCTCAAGGTGTGCGACTTGCTCGCCAATGTTTTTTCTTAAATTCTGAGCAATTTTCTGACCGTTTATAATCATTGTAACGCTTCCCTAACTTTTGCTAAATCTTCTGCTGTATCTACACCAAACCCCGTCGGCACACAGGCTTTGCTGATATGAATATCAAACCCTTCGCTGAGCACAGTAAGTTGCTCTAATTTCTCTACTTGCTCATAGTTTGAGCTGTGCATGGTTAAATACTGTTTGATAAAACCTGAACGATAAGCGTAAATACCAATATGCTTAAAGCATAGTGCTATATTAAAATCTGCTTCATCTCGAAAAGCGGGGATTGGCGAACGCGAAAAATACAGGGCTTTACCGAATTTATCAAACACCACTTTCACACAATTTGAGTCTAAATACTGCGCTTTATCAATTACATTTTCACACAAAGTTGACATTTTCATTTTTGAATTGGCTAAATTTTGTGCCACTTGTTTAATCACTTCTGCACCTAACATTGGTTCATCGCCTTGCACATTGACAATGATTTGTTCGTCATCAATACTAAGCGTTTCCAATACTTCTGCAATACGGGCGGTCCCTGATGTGTGACTCTCACTGGTCATGCAAGTTGTTGCACCAAAATCATTGGCAACTTTCTCAATACGCTTATCGTCTGTGGCAACAATCACACTAGCTGCACCGCTTTTTTTGGCGTTTTCATAGGTGTGTTGGATGAGCGGTTTGCCGTGAATATCTTGCAATAATTTAGTCTGCAAACGAGTTGATGCGTAGCGTGCAGGAATGATAACGGAAAAATCCATTAGTTTATTTTTCTTGCTTCTTCGATCAATAATACTGGGATACCGTCAATAATTGGGTAAGCCAATCCACTCTCTGCACAAATCAACTCATCGTCCACTTGTTTGAGTGGTGCTTTGCTTTGTGGGCAAACTAATAATTTTAACAAGTCTTTATCAATCATAATTTTTCATCAAGTTCGTTCAAAAATTCATCGCTTAACTCGGCTTCAACCTGCAAATACCACATCTGCTCTGTTGCGAATTGATTACATTTTACACAATCCTTAGCAGTCATAATAATAGGATGTGTGTCTTTAAAATCCAAATCTTGTTTAATAAATAAATAATGGTCCGCAAAAGAGTGTTGAATTGTATCCACCCCCAAATCATTCAACATCGTAAAAAACTTATTCGGTTGTCCAATCCCTGCAACAGCACGACATTTTTACCTTTAAAATAATCTAAAGGTTGTGATTTTTGTGTTTTTAGATTGATAAAAGTCACAGGTTTTAATACACTTTGAATAACAAAATCGACGCTTTTCAAACGATTTTTAGACTCTCGTAATGGTCCTGCTGGTAAGAAAAATCCATTACCAAACCCATTTTCCACGCAAATTTCCACTGCCCTACCCATGCCATAATGTTGCAAGCCATCATCACTAATCACAATATCCACATTATGATTATCAATTAAATCTTGCACTGCCTGCGCACGATTTTTATTCACCATCACCAACACATTAGATTGGGCGGCAATCAGTGCAGGTTCATCGCCCGATATATCTGCAGGAGTAGTTGTATCAACCAACAAACTACCTTGTGAATGTGTACCTCCATAGCCACGAGAAACCACGCCGACTTTTTTCCCTTGTGCTTTAAAATGCTTAACTAATGCCATCACAATCGGTGTTTTCCCACTACCGCCCACAGTGATATTACCGACAATAATAACTGGCACATCAAACTGATGTATTTTTAATAAATTAATACGATAAAATGCTTTTCTGACAAGCGACGACAGATAAAAAATCGCCGATAATGGCAATAATAAAATATTAACAAACCCACGCGTGTTTAAATCCATTGAATCTAATAGAGACCTTTGCATAAATAGGGATGATTAGCAAAATGACAGATTTTATTAAATTGGAAATTTTTTAAATCCACTCCTAGCAGGGCTAAGGGTGTTTTTAAAAAGTTTGTAATTTGATGAAAGATGGCGTTTTTATGATTATTCATATTTATGCAAAGGTCTCTAATAGTCATTGTCAGATTGATATTTATTTTCCGTGTATTTCAGCACCCCTGCAGAAATTGCTAACACCAAAATTGCTAACACCATCACGATAACATTGAGTTTATCGTGCGCTACCAAAGACTTCATATCAATCACCAAGAAACGCGTAATCGCAGTAATGGCAATAAATATCAAAAACACAACAGGCATCTTATGGGTTTTAAAATAAATACCCGTCATTGCCCCAAGTTCTAAATAAATAAACAACAGCAAAATATCTTTCAACGAAGCAAAACCCGCTTCGTGTTGCATAATGACTAAATATTCATGAACAGCTGACCAAACAATCGTGCCGCCAATCACAAACAAACCAACAATGTGAAACAACCCAATTAGCATATCGCCCAATTGGTCAATTTTTTCTTTAATTATTATATTTGACATATCAAAACATTCCTTTACTTTTAAAGTACTAATTATGACAAAATATCAGCCCTATGGGTATCGAATTTAAAATTTCTAATCAATATTTGCGTTCTAATCGGAAAAAAGGCTTTGTTTCCTTTATTTCTGGGGTGTCTATTGTCGGTTTGGTATTGGGTGTAATGACGCTAATTACGGTACTATCAGTGATGAATGGCTTTCACAAAGAACTACGCGATAGGGTATTAGGTGCTATTTCACATTCTTATATTACCGAATATGGTGGCACGGTCAAAAATTGGCAGACACTACAGGCAAAAATTGACCAACATCCAAGCGTCGTCAGCACTTCCCCTTATATTCAAAAATACGCCTTACTCAATACTGGATTTGGCTCGCAAGGAATTAGCGTCAGAGGTATTGAGATTGAGTTAGAGAAAAAAATTTCTGTTTTATTAAAAAAAATGAAATCTGGCAATGCAACACTGAATAAATCCAATATTTTGATTGGTGTTGGTTTGGCCAATAAATTAGGCGTTATAGTCGGCGATAAAGTTACCTTAATCACACCACAAGTGTCTTCCAATATTCTCGGAATACAGCCGAGATTTAAACGCTTTACTATCAGTGGTATTTTTGACGCAGGCATTGCCGAATACGACAATAATTTAACATTCATTCAACTGCATCAAGCGCAATTATTGTATTCAATGAAAGACAGAGTATCAGGCATCCGACTGAAGGTGGATAACTTATTCAATGCTAAAAAAATCACTAATGAAGTGGTTAATAACTTAGGTTCTGGACAATATTACGGCATTGACTGGATGCAACAAAAGGCAAATTTCCTACAAGCACTCAATCTTGAAAAACAAATGATTGGCATTATTTTATCGCTCATTATTGCTGTGGCTGCCTTCAATGTAGTGTCAATGATGGTAATGGTAGTAACAGATAAAAAAGCCGATATTGCCATTCTCCGAACCATCGGTATGACGCCAAATCGTATTGTTAAACTCTTCTTTTATCAAGGTGTTACTATTGGCATTATTGGCATTATTGTCGGGACAATATTCGGTGTGGCGTTGGCATTCAATATCGAATCTGTAATTAGTGGCATTGAATCACTATTGGGTTTTCAGTTTTTCCCTGCTGATGTATTTTATATCAGCCGATTCCCTTCTGAAATTCACTTAAGTGATATTATTACTGTGGCAATCGGTGCATTTGTTTTAGTAGTGTTAGCGTCCATTTACCCTGCCAAACGCGCTGGAAAACTGCAAATCTCAGAGGTATTAAACCATGAGTAAGATTATTGAATGTCAAAATTTGAGCTATAGTTACAATAGCGGTGAAATTGAAACACCGGTATTAAGCATGCTGAATTTGGCAGTTGAACAAGCAGAATCCATTGCCATAATCGGACAATCTGGTTGTGGAAAATCCACATTATTAAATTTACTCGGTGGCATAAGCCAGCCTACTATAGGCAAAATACTGATTAACAATACCGATTTATCACAAATCAACGAAACAAAAATCACCCAGCTTCGCTCTCAATATTTGGGCTTTGTTTACCAATTTCATCACTTGCTAAAAGATTTTAGTGCATTGGACAATGTGGCAATGCCTTTACTCATTCGTGGCGAAAACACACAAACAGCCACCGAAAAAGCCAGTAAATTACTTGCGGAAATTGGCTTACAAGATAGACTTAATCATCGCCCTGCTGAATTATCAGGTGGGCAACGCCAACGCGTCGCTATTGCCCGTGCTTTGATTAATAATCCAAGTTGCTTATTAGCAGATGAACCGACAGGTAATTTGGATGCAAAAAGTGCAAAAGAAACGCTGGACTTAATGATGGAGCTAAATCAACAACAAAAATCAGCATTAGTGCTTGTGACTCACGATATGAGTATTGCAAAAAAAATGGATAGATTTCTAACTATGGAAAATGGAATATTAGTATAAAATCTTTATTATGAATATACATCAAATGCAAATCTCATATTCAAACCAAGAAGATAGATTAGTAATGAATATCAACAGTGCAGAAGGCGAGGAAATACGCTTATTTCTCACGCGTCGTATTGTCGTTTCATTTTGGGATATCCTTAATCAAACGATTAATCATTCTTTAATCAACAAACCCGATTTGAATGATATGGAAAAAACACCGGTTGTACCGATAACATTAGCGTCTGGCAAAGAATCTACCCCGCAACAAATGCAACAGCAAATGGAACACCAAGCAGAACACCAAAATATCATCAATAAAAGCGACTACACCACACCTTTCAATACTGGTAACACATTCCCAATAGGTAAAGCACCTATTCTAATTGATAAAATTACCATTAATGTTTATGAAAATACTAATATTGCCCTAATTTTTGCCAGCGCCGATGGGCAAGATATCAACCTCAATCTTAATTCACAATTATTGCATAATATCTTAGACTTACTTATCAGAGTCATGCCCAGTACCGAATGGGATATTGGATCAATGGATGGAAGTAGTTTACTTATTACCGAACCACAAAAAGGCTTAGCTTTACACTAATAACCTTTTGACGCTCTTGTCTTTAGAGACCTTTGCATAAATAGGGATGATTAGCAAAATGACAGATTTTATTAAATTGGAAATTTTTTAAATCCACTCCTAGCAGGGCTAAGGGTGTTTTTAAAAAGTTTGTAATTTGATGAAAGATGGCATTTTGATGATTATTCATATTTATGCAAAGGTCTCCTTTAGATTAAATAATAAAGATTTTTGCATAAAAATCGCTATTTTGGCTGACAATTTTTAAAACGATTATTGGCCCAAAACCATTGTTCTGGATTTTTCAAAATAGTCTTTTCCATTTTGTGAGTTAGTGAGTGAGTCAATTGCTCTATTTTTTGAGTATTTGTCGATTTAAGCGCGAATTCTTTATCCACTAATTCTATATTCACCATATATTCATTGTCTTTTTTATTTGGCAATATGTAAATAAAATATAATGGTTTTTTAGCTAATATTGATAATGAGGTAGCAGTTTTAGGAGTGGTCGTTTGAAAGCCTAGGAACGAAACCTCTAATCCTTTATTTTTTAAATCATTATGAACAAAAACACTTTCCCCTTGATTTAACGCCTGTGCTAATTGGAAAAAAGTTGTATTAGATTTTTTAATATAAGGCACACCCAGGTAGTGCAAAACGCGTAACCCAAGTTGGTGTAGTGCTGGGCTTCTTTTTCCCGCACCTATCATAGTGCGGACCTTAACACCCTGTTGCTTAAGTGCATATGCTGCACTATCAGCCTTACCCATGTGTATTGATGCAAATATAGCACCACCATCAGTTAGTTGTTCTATTGGAATAGGGGAATTAATTACATAACTGTGTTTTTTAATATCAAGAATATTAATCATATTAACGACAACATTAGAAATAGAAAGCCGTGCCAAAGTATCAATTTCTTGTTCTGAAAAATCCTTAAGGGAGATTTTCATATCTTTACAAATTCGCGTTAATTTAGCACGCAATGAAAGCCATATCAAAAGTTTGATAAATATTAAGCGAACAAAACTAGGCGCTTTCAATAGCCTCCATAAAAATGCCAATAAAATTCGTTGTGCCATCTCAAAAATCCATATATTGTTTTAATAATTGTTGGCTATCTATCTTTAGATTATGAGTTAATGGAAAAACAGAATGAAAAACATACTCACTAGGAATCATATATTTAGGTAATCTATGCTCAAGATAAGTATTAATTATATCCATACTACTATCACTTGTTTGTATAAAAGCAACCAGGCGAATGACTCGCCCATTACGCTCTAACGGCAAAGTTCTAACATTAGAAACATCTTCCAATTGCTCGATAATGTGATTTATTTCACCTAAATCAATGCGGTGCCCATTGTATTTAATCATATTATCTTGACGCCCAGCAAAAAATAACCTATTATCTTGTTGGTATGCCATATCCCCAGTAGCATAATAATACACACCTTCTTTATTGGTAGTAAAATTATCATTATTAGCATTTAGATAACCAATAGAAACACCCTTTCCACTAATTAATAGTTCACCCGTAACATTGCCTTCAAAAATACCACTATTTTGAATATCAATATGGCAATCAATATTAGTGTTACCAATAGGAAGTTGCTTATAAGTATTCAATATATCTCGATTAATTTGAATACTGCTTACCATAACAGTTGTTTCTGTCGGTCCATAAGTATTAAACAATTTCAGATTAGAAAAATGTGAGAGTAATAAATTAGCCAGTTGCCTAGACAATACTTCGCCACAAAAAATCATTAAATCTAAGTGCGGAAAGTTTTTATCATTAAATGTTTTATCAAAACCAAATGCAAATGCAAAAGAAGGTGTTGAAACCCACACATTACAATGATATGCTAAAAATCTACCTTTAAATAACTCTATATCTAGGCTGACTTTTCTATCCATTAAAACCAGACTAGCACCCAAACTTAATGCATTAACTAATTCAAATATTGATAAATCAAAACTTAATAACGCTTGATTCATAAACACCTGTTTGGAAGATAAATCAAAACTTTCTTGCGACCAAACAATAAAGTTATTTACATTTGAAGCACTAATTTGCACACCCTTTGGATCCCCTGTGCTACCAGAAGTAAAAATAACATAGGTCAGAGGATCGTTTTGATTTTTTTGAGAGCATACTTCCCCCTTGCCAAATAGCGTTATTAAACCAGATGCTACATCAACCAACAAACCTTTTTTTAATTGTTGTTTTACTTTATCAATACGCTTTTCAGGGTAACTAATATCAATCGGAACAAAAGGAATTTCAAGTATTAAACAGGCAAGTATTAACACTATAAAATCAGCTTCTTTATGTCCGTATAAAATAACTGGTACAGTTAATCCGTTAGTTTTTTTATGTAATTGAATAACCTGATGGTCAACTTTTTGCTTTAATTCAGACCAACTAACATCTATATCTGATCCAGAAACAGCTAACTTATCGCCCTCTTTTTCAAGTGATAGAAAAGACCTTTTTTTAAAGCAAAAAAACATCTAAAGCTGTGATTTTCTCAATAAGAATTGATGTAACTTATTAATACTATCAAAATTTTGCTCGGTTACTTCACTTAAGTCAACTATCAGCTCTAACTTTTGCTCTATTTCAAGTATCAGTTCAATAATAATCACAGAATCAATCAAACCCGATGAAATTAATGCATCGTCCTCGCCTAACTGTTTTAAAACCAACCCTTGAATAATATTTTGAATAACCTCTTTCATCATTTTATTTTAGTTAAGATATTTTTTCCATCAACATAACACAGAGTTGGTGCATAGTTTTTCACTTCAACTTCGTTGTAGCTGGCATAAGCAGCAATAATTAATAAATCGCCAACATTTGCCTTATGTGCTGCTGCACCATTTACTGAAATTACCCCTGAATTATCCTTGCCACGAATTGTATAAGTGGTAAAACGCTTACCATTATTAATATTATAAATTTGAATTTGTTCAAAAGCGTCAATTCCTGCTGCATCTAATAAAACACCATCAATCTCACACGACCCTTCATAGTCAACTTCACTAGCAGTGGTTGTTACACGATGGAGTTTAGATTTTAGAAAAGTTCGTTGCAAAGGACTAACTCAAAAATTGAATCATAATGCCTGCGGCTATCGCTGAACCTATCACTCCCGCAACATTTGGACCCATTGCGTGCATTAATAAGAAGTTATGCGGGTTAGCCTCTAAACCGACTTTGTTAGAAACACGGGCTGCCATCGGCACAGCAGAAACCCCTGCTGAACCGATTAAAGGATTGATTTTATTTTTTTTACTAAAGATATTCATTATTTTTGCCATTAATACACCGCAAGCAGTACCAATACCAAATGCCACCATACCCAGTAATAAAATACCCAAAGTTTCAGGTTGTAAAAATTTATCTGCCATCAATTTTGGAGCCTACAGCCAAACCCAAAAAAATAGTCACAATATTAATCAGTGCGTTTTGTGTGGTGTCGCTCAAACGGTCAACCACACCTGATTCTTTCATTAAATTACCGAAAGCAAACATACCTAATAATGGTGCTGCATCTGGCAATAATAATGCTACTAATATTAGCAACATAATCGGGAATATAATTTTTTCTTTTTGCGATACTTCCCTCAACTGCACCATCTTAATTTGACGCTCTTTTGCAGTCGTCAATACACGCATAATCGGTGGTTGAATCAAAGGTACTAGTGCCATATAAGAATATGATGCGACCGCAATTGCGCCGAGTAAATCTGGGGCTAATTTTGACGCTACATAGATACTAGTTGGTCCATCTGCACCACCGATAATGCCAATCGCAGCTGCATCGGTTAGACTAAAATCAAAAACACCTAATGCAGTTAAACCAATAGCACCCAATAGGGTTGCAAAGATACCGAATTGTGCAGCAGCACCAAGCAATAAAGTTTTTGGATTGGCAAGTAAAGGCCCAAAATCCGTTAATGCGCCAACACCCATAAAGATAATGAGTGGAAATGCACCCGACTCAATACCCACCATATAAAATATATGCAAAATACCATTACCTTCTGCAATACCTGCACCGGGGATATTCGCCAAAATCGCACCAAAGCCAATCGGCAACAATAACAAAGGTTCAAATTTTTTAACAATAGCAAGATACACAAGTAACATACCGACAATTAACATCAGCCCTTGCCCCCACACCATTTGTTGCAAGCCTGTATTTGACCAAAGTAGATTCAACTGTTCCATAATTATGCTAATGTTAATAAGGTTTGCCCAACAGTAACTGCATCGCCTTCTTTGACGCTAATATCGCCCACAATACCGCTACGAGCTGCTTTAATTTCAGTTTCCATTTTCATCGCCTCCAAGATAACCAACACATCGCCTTCGCTAATTTTTTGATGTTGTGCCACCATCACTTTCCAAATGTTACCTGACAACGGAGCACCGATTTCTTCAGCACCCTCAATAAGCACATCATCAATAATTTCTTTTTCTACTGGGGCAACAGAAACATTTCTATCAGAAGCTGCCTTCATAGAAGTGATACTACCTCCCGCAGACACATCTACCGTATAAGAAGTACCCTTAACGGAAACTGTATAAGTGCCTTTTCCATTTGAATTATTACTGGTATTACTGTCCTCTTGTGGCACTGGTTCAAAAAAGTCAGGGTTATTGCGATTTTCTATAAAATTAATCCCCACTTGTGGGAATAACGCATAAGTCAATAAATCATCAACCTTATTAGCAGCAACCGTTAAACTTTTTTCTGCCACAATCTTATCAAATTCTTGCTCAAGAATGTGCATTTCTGGTGCAATATTATCAGCTGGCCTGCAAGTAATTGGCTTTTCACCATCCAGCACTTTGTTCTGTAAATGTTTATCAACTGGGGCTGGTGTTGCACCATATTCGCCTTTTAAAACACCTGCGGATTCCTTAGTAATAGTTTTGTAACGCTCGCCCGTTAAGACATTTAAAACCGACTGTGTGCCGACAATTTGTGAAGTCGGTGTGACTAATGGAATATAGCCCAAGTCCTTACGCACTTGAGGGATTTCAGCCATTACCGCATCCATTCTATCAATAGCGTTTTGCTCGTGCAACTGACTTTCCATATTAGTTAGCATACCGCCTGGCACTTGCGACAATAAAATTCTGGAATCAACACCCTTGAGCGAGCCTTCAAACTGTGCGTATTTGCGACGAATAGTCCGGAAATAAGCATCAATTTCTTCCAATTTTTCTAAATCTAAACCTGTTTTTCTTGGCCCATTTTCTAAAATCGCCACAATAGAATTAGTCGCTGAATGTCCATAGGTCATGCTCATAGAGCCAATCGCAGTATCCACACGGTCAATCCCTGCTTCTACGGCTTTGACAATGGAAGCCGTTGATAAACCTGTGGTTGCATGTGCGTGTAGTTGAATCGGAATATCTACCGTCGCTTTGAGTTTTTTCACCAAATCGTAGGCATCATAAGGATGTAACAAACCTGCCATATCCTTAATACATAAAGAATGTGCACCCATATCCTCAATAGCTTTCGCCATATCTACCCAAGTTTGCATAGTATGCACAGGACTCACGGTATAAGAAATCGTGCCTTGTGCGTGCTGACCGAGTTTCACCGTTTGATCAACCGCTGTTTTCAGATTGCGCATATCATTCATCGCATCAAAAATACGGAAAACGCTCACGCCATTTTCAGCACAGCGTTCCACAAATTTACGCACCACATCATCACTGTAATGACGATAGCCCAATAAATTTTGCCCTCTAAGCAACATTTGTTGTGGGGTATTCGGCATCACTGCCTTTATTTCACGGATTCTATCCCAGGGATCTTCGCCCAAATAGCGAATGCAAGAATCAAAAGTTGCACCGCCCCAAGATTCTATAGACCAATAGCCAATCTTATCGAGTTTATCGGCAATCGGCAACATATCGTCAATACGCATTCTGGTTGCAAACAAAGATTGATGGGCGTCACGAAGTACTAATTCAGTGATTTCCACCTTTTTGGTATCGCCCTGATTATTAGGCTTTCGAACAATATTTTTTAGAAAATCTAGCATTCTTCTACGCTCCTGTGTGTATCTTGATTGCTTCTTCAATGACAAATTTCGTTTCTTCGTCTATTTCTTCATCCATTCCACCCACGCTTGCTGCAATAGGGGTTAATTTGTTCATTTTTTGAATAACAACGGACATCAATTTAGTCACAAACACTAATAAAGTCAAAAATAAAAAGACAAAACCCATCCCAAAAAGGGTTAGATTAAGCGCATTTTCCATTAAGTTTATCTGTTCCATATCACTCATTCTCTTTTAATTTGGTACCGATGGACGGGGTCGAACCGTCACTCCTTGCGGAACTGGATTTTGAATCCAGCGTGTCTACCAATTCCACCACATCGGCAATATTTCTTATTTATGTCGGAAAGTAATTCTACCCTTAGTCAGGTCATACGGCGTCATTTCTACCGTGACTTTATCCCCTGGCAAAATACGAATATAGTGCTTACGAATCTTACCAGAAATGTGTGCCAATACACTGTGTCCATTTTCTAACTCAACGGTAAAAGTGGTGTTAGGTAACTTCTCTTTAACAACACCTTCTAACTCAATATAATCACTTTTTGACATATTTACTTGACAACTTTATAAATAAAAGACGCTATTTTACCCCATTGTTACACCTTATACAAAAGGGTTTAACATTAGGAGACCTTTGCATAAATAGGGATGATTAGCAAAATGACAGATTTTATTAAATTGGAAATTTTTTAAATCCACTCCTAGCAGGGCTAAGGGTGTTTTTAAAAAGTTTGTAATTTGATGAAAGATGGCGTTTTGATGATTATTCATATTTATGCAAAGGTCTCATTAGGTAAATACGCTATAATTAGTATTTTTAGATAGATTTGACACAAATGAAAACAAGTTTTGAGTTTTTTCCATCAAGAACCGATAAAGGGCAACAAACTTTAGCACAAGTTCGGCAAAAATTAAGCCTTATTAATCCTGAGTATTTTTCCGTGACTTTTGGCGCAGGTGGTACAACGCAAGACGCAACTTTAGAAACCGTACTGGATATTCAAAAAAATGATGGTATTTCTGCCGCACCGCATTTATCCTGCATCGACTCAAAAAAAGATAATATTACCGCCTTATTAGACCAATATAAATCCGCAGGCATTAATCGTATCGTCGCACTTAGGGGTGATATTCCATCAGGTGTGCGCGATATTGGTGATTTTCATTATGCCAATGAATTGGTAGAATTTATCAAAACCCAATACAATGACTACTTCCACATCGAAGTCGCCGCCTACCCCGAAATGCACCCGCAAGCCAAAAATATTCAAACCGACACAGCTCATTTTGTCAATAAAGTAAAGGCAGGTGCTGACGGTGCAATTACGCAATATTTTTACAACGCCGATGCCTATTTTAGATTTGTCGATGAGGTGCAGAAATTAGGCATCGACATCCCAATTACCCCCGGTATTATGCCCATCACCAGCCACACGCAATTAGTCAGATTTTCCAATATGTGCGGTGCAGAAATCCCAAAATGGATTTTGGAACGATTAAAACTATACGAAAATGACCTGAACACACTTAACATATTCGGCACCGAAGTCGTCATTGAACTATGCCAAACTCTAAAAAATCAAGGCGTAGACAGTTTCCATTTTTACTCAATGAATCGCGCTCAACCTTCTTTGGAAATTGCTAAGACGCTTTTGTAGATGATGAAAAAACATAGATAATATTCCTATCTATGCTCGATAATAAATTATTAAATGGTGATATTAAATTGACCTTTGCATTACTTAGAGACCTTTGCATAAATAGGGATGATTAGCAAAATGACAGATTTTATTAAATTGGAAATTTTTTAAATCCACTCCTAGCAGGGCTAAGGGTGTTTTTAAAAAGTTTGTAATTTGATGAAAGATGGCGTTTTGATGATTATTCATAATTTATGCAAAGGTCTCTATTGATACTACTTATTAAATTTAGTGTTTAGACTGTACCCAATTTTGTAATTTATTCAATGCATCTTTGTCTTTGGAATGACAGTGTTCTTCAAGGGTTGCTAGTCGTTCAGTGAGTTCGGAGAATACCATTTGGTGGTGTTGGTTTTTGAGTTCTTCTTGGTAGAGTTTGGTTTTTAGCTTGGTAATGATGCCTGTATAAACTTTGTCATTTGTGCTGTGGATTGCATTGTCAGCTTCGATTTTGTAGGTAGCATCATTTTTGATTTGTTGCATTTTTTGAATGTGTTTGTCTTCTTCAGATTCCAAACTTGCATTTGGGTATGCCAATCGCAGACTGTCAGTGGTAACATAGCCTTCGTGTGATTGTAGTTTACCACTGTTGATTTGATGCTGGATATCAAAGCGACTGATGCCAAGCATTCTGGCCGCTTTCGAAACGCTTAATTTAACCATTCTACTCCCCAAGAAATAACGATAGATTGATAGAATAGCCTTCTTTATCTACTGCGTCAAGTGTATTAGAGTTTTATGAAATAGTTTGGACGGCTTTTAACAAGCCTTTATCGCTGGCTTCGGTTGCGACTTCAATTTGACTAAAACCCACAGACTGTGCGACTGTTTTAATGCGTTCACTCAATACTGCGAGTGGGTAATGGGTGATAGTATTGAGTTTTTTTGCGTCTATTTGTTCAACCATTGAGAGCAATGCCGTTAAGTTTTCAACGCTTGTAGCAGTGATGATACCTTTGCCATTTTGTAAAAAGGCTGATAAAGAATCACGATGTTTGGTGGTGATGGAACACAGTACACGCTGATAAACTTCGATATATTCAACACTATTATTTTGCTCTAATCCCTCTTTTAGCGTTTCTCTGCCACCTTTGCCCCGAAAAATCAAAATAGAGCAATTGTGTAATGCTTGTATTTTATCCAACGCTAATAGAGCTTCACTGGATGCTTTTTGCGGGGGAAAGTCCGTGACCTTAATGCCGTATTGTTCTAATTTTTTTGCGGTGGCAGCACCTACGGCAAAAATTTGTGTGGTTTGATGATTGAGTGTTTTTAGTACTGTCAAACCATACTCAACGGCATTGGCGCTGATAAAAATTAGTGCATCATAATGGGTTTTAAGCGGGGTATTGTATAGTGGGTTGATTACCAAACTGGGGAATAACACAGGTTGATAGCCTTGCTCACTCATCAGATTTTGCAAAGGCTGCACTTGCGACAGTGCGCGTGTTAACAAAATATGCACGCTTTTAATATCCTAATAATTCAGCGATAATGCGGATTTTGTCCAAGGCTTCGCGTTCTGCAAATTTACAAATCAAAATGGCTTTGGTATTCACGCTTTGAATCTCTTCTAAATAACTACGCATTTGTTTTTCGTCCCATACCTGTTCAGAATATAACACAGGATATTGATTAAAACTCAGTGTTGAACCCGATACTTGCACTTCCTGCAATTTCAATTTAAGGGGTTTTTTGGATTGAAAACACACTTTATAAGCTGATAATAGCGCCATAATGGCTTTGCTCGGTGTGTCATCCACTTCGCAGAATAAAATAAAATCATCTGCATACTCTTGCACATCGTTTAATAATCCTTTCAGCGTTGCCTCATCAGTGAATTGCGATTCTTCAATTGTTAATACCAACAAAAAATCATCTTCCTCGTCTTCTCTTATGTCATCAAAGATTTGTTCGAGGTCTTCGTCGGTGTCAATTGCCAAAGACAGTGCCTTAAAAATGGCGGTGTAATAATCAAAACGCCAATCCTCTGGCAAATCATCAGGATAGAAATCGTCTTGTAGATCCAAGCCACTACGACCAATTAAAAATTCTGTTTTACTCATTTTGTTTGATATCTCTTTATAATAGAGACCTTTGCATAAATATGAATAATCATCAAAACACCATCTTTCATCAAATTACAAACTTTTTAAAAACACCCTTAGCCCTGCTGAGAGTGGATTTAAAAATTTCCAATTTAATAAAATCTGTCATTTTGCTAATCATCCCTATTTATGCAAAGGTCTCTAATAGGTGAAAAAATTTTACTCATAAATTATGCCCGACATTCTACTACCAATTATCGCCTTGTTAACAGGTTTTGCATTTTTAATTTGGAGTGCCGACGCATTCACTGAAAATGGGGCGAAAATTGCCACTATTTTTAAAGTATCGCCTTTGATAATTGGCTTGTTGATTTTTGGTTTCGGCACTTCTGTCCCAGAGATGCTGGTGTCTGGATTGGCAGCCATAAACGGCAATACAGGCATTAGTATCGGCAATGCCATTGGCTCTAATATTTTTAATATTGCTTTGGTTTTGGGCATTAGCGCGATGATTGCCCCGATTGAAGTGAAAAGCAGCATCCTGAAAAAAGAATGGGTATTTTTGATGTTAGTTACCCTTGTTGCTGGATTTTTACTTTGGGATAAACATCTTGATATGATTGATGGCTTAGTTTTGGCATCTTTATTGGTGATATTTCTCACTTATACTTTTAAAACTGCCAAAAATAACAACACCCACGAATTTGACGAAGCAGTAGAAACAGTTGAAAAAAATCAAATTAGCAAAACTTGGGTGATGCTGATTGTTGGCTTGTTGGTATTAATTGGCAGTGCAAAATTAATCGTTTGGGGTGGCGTGCAAATTGCCCAAAGTTTCGGGGTGTCCGATTTAGTGATTGGATTAAGTGTGATTGCACTCGGCACCAGTTTGCCAGAATTGGCTGTTTCAGTCGCCAGTGTTTTGAAAAAGCAGTATGAAATGGTCGTCGGCAATGTCATTGGCTCCAACCTATTTAATACCATCGCAGTATTGGCTATCCCTGGTTTGATTCATCCATCAGATGTGGCAAATGAAGTTATTACGAGAGATTATCCTGTGATGTTATTACTCACGATTTTATTGTTCGTCGTTTCTTACAAATTCCATAAAAAACACATTATCAATCGTTTTGAAGGCGTTATTTTAGTGTCTGTCTTTGGCATTTATATGTGGCAACTGTTTTGAAAATAACACTTAACAGTGAAACTGCCACACAGCAATTTGCACAAAAATTGGCACAGAATATTAAGCCGCCTATGGTGATTTATTTGCAAGGGGACTTGGGCGTGGGCAAAACCACCTTTGCAAGAAGTTTTATTCAGTTTTTCGGCTTTGACAAAGTCAAAAGTCCGACCTATTCCTTAGTGGAAAGTTATCAAAATGACGCAATTAATATCCATCATTTTGACTGCTATCGCCTCAGCGACCCCGAAGAATTGGAATACATTGGCATCCGTGATTACACAAACACCCCTGCTATCCAACTGATTGAATGGGCAGAACTTGGCACAGGAATGATTGCCCCTGCGGATTTAACGATTGCACTCAGCGGTGATAGTGAAACAAGGGAATTAATGCTGACCGCACAAAATGACATTGGAAATACCTTGTTACAATGCGTCTAAAACTGTTTTTAATCACCTTGCTATTATTTGGTACTGCATCTGCCAAAGAAAAAATGATGCTATACGATTTCCGCTTTTGGACTTCGCCAGAACGCACTCGCATTGTGATTGATACTGAAAAAGACATACAATATCGCGTTACCAATCACGCCAATAAAATTGATTTAACCATTCAAAATGCCAAACTTTTGCGTACCACTTATGACAAAGTTTTTTACCAAGATATGCGTATCAAACACACAAAACTCAAGCGTAAATTACAAGCAATGCACCTGCTATTTACCATTAGAAAAGGCTATCGTGTTAAAAGTTATATGCTCAAACCCAACTCAAAATACACCTATCATCGATTGGTAATTGATATTTATGATGAGGATAAAAAACCCATTAAGAAGCCCATTAAAAAGATTGCTCAAAAAATTATTTTAATTGACGCAGGTCACGGTGGTGAAGACCCTGGTGCAACAGGTTATTTTCAAACAAAGGAAAAGCACATCACCTTAGCTATTGCTAAAAAACTGGCGAATAAGCTCAATAAAACCCGTGGCTTTAAAGCGCGTCTCAGCCGTAAGGGAGACTATTATGTAGGATTAACCAAACGCATTCGTATCGCCCAAGCCAATCATGCGTCTTTATTTATATCCATCCACGCTGACTCTGTCAAACACACAAGTGCAAAAGGTGCGTCAGTTTATACCCTATCAGAACTCGGTGGCTTGACCAAGTTTGCCAAACGATTAGAACGCTCACAAAATACCACTGACCAATTTGGCGGTAAGGAAGAAATGACAAAAGGTGATAAATACCTCAATAAAATCCTATGGGATTTTTCTAGAAAAGACCGCGATATTCAAAGTAAAAAACTCGGACGATTAATTCTACAACAAATGCAAAAAATCGGACCATTACACAAGAAAAGACCACAAAAAGCAGGTTTTGTCGTTCTAAAAACTCCCGCTATTCCGTCAGTTTTGTTAGAAACCGCTTTCATTTCTAATCCACAAGAAGAAAAGCGTCTTAACAATAAGAAAGAACAAGACAAAATTGCCACTGCCATCTACCACGCCATCCTAAACTACTACAAATAATTTTGGAATTTAGGTTTTTTTAGGGGCATTATCTCCTTCAGGAGGTTGGTAGTTTGGATCGTTGGGGTTCATAAAAAGGAAACCATATCCGCCTTCAGTATCAATTTCATCAAAATCAACTACCATACCTTCTAATAATTCTTTTTGTGCGTAGGTAAGAATATATTCAATACCATTTGATTCTAAGTGGATATCACCATCTGCGCGCTCATCAAAGCCCATTAAATATTGAAAGCCTTCATCTGTTTTGTCAATAGCGAAACGCATTTGTAGTCCTTGTGTATCTGGGTTTTGGGTGGATAGTCTAATTTCTTCGGCGGCGCGCTTAGTAATTGTAATCATTTTTTAGTCTTTATAAAGTTAATAAATTGTTCAACCCAATGGTTACCACCGACACTGCGTAAATGCGTGTAAGTAGCGAGTAGATTATGTAGCAAAATGCCGTCTTGCATATTATCCACACCTACACCGCGTAAAACCTTATAGGCATAGTGGGTTTTTGGGTTAATATTTTGCAGTTTAGAATAATGGAATTCATGTGCATAAATTTGCTCAGCAACACCATCCCATGGATGCTTATCGGTGGGAGTGAGTTGCACATAACCCCTGCCAATCGGTTTGGATGTCATTAGTGTGTTTGCTTGAATGACACCGACCATTTCGTGTGATTTACCTTGGTGAATGATGGCTTGACTGAGATACATCAAACCACCACATTCTGCATAAGTAGGTAGCCCTTGCTCTATCTTTAATTTTATGTCAGTCATTAAAGATTGATTGGCGCTCAATGCATCAAGTTGCATTTCTGGGAAACCACCACCGATGAATAAGCCATCACATTTTGGCAAGGTTGTGGCTTTTAGAGTATCAAAATATTCAATCTTAACGCCGAGTGATGTGAATGCATCCAAGTCATCTTGATAGTAAAAACCAAAAGCCTTATCTTTTGCCACAGCAACAGTTAAATGCTTAGGCTCTACGATTGGCGCTGCCGTATTGGAGATAGTTTTGTTATTGAGTGCTAAGATTTTATCTAAATCTACTTGATCAACAATGAGTTTGCCTGCACAATCGATAAAATTTTGCGATTGTGCTAATTCATTAGCAGGCATCAGCCCCAAGTGGCGCTCATCAATAATAAGTTCTTTAGAGCGACGAATAGCACCCAAAATAGGCATATCAGTGTAATGCTCGATGGCTTGAATAAGTTTTGATTGATGGCGTTCACCTGCTACTTTGTTAAGAATGACACCAGCAATATTAACTTTTCTATCGAAAGCCTGATAACCCATTAGCAAGGGGGCAATGCCACGCGTAATGCCATTGGTGTCAATGACTAAAATCACGCTTGAATTGAGTAATTTTGCCATATCAGCATTAGCATCACCGCCCGTTGTATTCATCCCGTCATACAGCCCTTTGTTACCTTCAATAAGGGTAATATTACCTTGTTGTTGATTGAACAATTGGGTGATTTCTTGTTTAGACATTGTATAGAAGTCTAAATTATAACAAGGGTTGCCACTGGCTTGAGAGAGCCAAATTGGGTCAATGTAATCAGGGCCTTTTTTGAAAGCTTGGACTTTGTGTGATTGTGCTTTAAAAGCGGCACATAAACCTAAACTAACAACAGTTTTGCCAGAGGATTTATGGGCAGCAGAAATATAAATGGACATCGTCTGTCCCGATTATAGAATCGGTTTATTTTTTATGGTGAGGGTCTGCCACATCATCTGCAAGACTTTCGGGTAGGAAGGGTAGAAATTTAATCAAAAAAGTAACTGCAATCAATGATACTGCAACACCGCCTAAGCCCAATATTATTTCAGGTAATGAAGGCGTGTAAGTAGCAATACCGCCATAGCCTTCTAAAATTTCTTTGCCTGGAAATATTTCCATTGGATAAGCTTGTCCGCCAACGATAATGACATATAATTGTGCAATACCGCCAATTAATACCAATATAGAAGCTAAACCCAAAGTAGAGCGGTTGCCTTTTAATGCAGGGTGATAAATCAATGCCATTGGCACTAAACCGCCAATTACAATTTGCCCTATCCAGAATAATGGCGTGTAAACATGCTCACCAAATAAGATGAAACTTTCAACACCTGAATTTTCAGCCAAATACAAACTACCTAAATGCTTAACTACAACAAAATACATTACCGCCGCTACAAATACGCCCAATAAATTACCAAGACGATTAACAATCACATCGCCTAATGGGCGCTCAGTCCATTTGTAACTTGCCATTAAAATCAAAATAAAGAACGCTAAACCAAAAGCAAACGACATAATAATAAACATCGGTGCCATAATTACCGCGTCATAAGCTTGACGCGCCACCAAAAAACCAAAGATAGAACCTGTGCCCGTCGTTAAGATTAAACGCCAAGAGAATGCTGCCAAACCTGCTTTAGCGGTAAATTTATTCATACGGCGTTCAAACATCATCCACAAATAAACTGCGACAATAACGAAGAAACCATTATATAAAATAATATTCCAAGCAAAAATTGAGTTGAAGTTGTATTCAGTCATTGCCACGATTAGACGATCAGGGCGTCCCAAGTCTAATACTAATACCATCAGGCCACCAGCCAATAATGCCAATGAAACCAAACCCGATAAACGCGCTAATGGCTTATATATTTTCTTACCAAATACTGAGGCAATTGAAGCAACATTCAACGCACCTGAAGCCGCAACAATTAAGAATAAAGCGAACACATGAGGCATACCCCAAACAATGCGATTACTCATACCTGTCACATAATGACCGTGGTGTTCCATAAACAATACACTGCCAAGTGATGCTAAAATCAGAACGCCAAGACCTGCAATTAGCGCATAAAAACCTAAACTTCTTCCTTGAATTTGTTGGTAACGAATGTTCATAATTTATTATATTCCTTAAATACCGCTATAACGCACACCAGTATTCAGATTTAAATCTGCTCTGATTTGCGTGCTTTGAACTTTTTTAAGCACTCGATTGATTTTACTGTTGGCATCATACAAATCACCAAAAATTACTGCATCACTGTTCACTGCTTCTGCACAGGCGGGCATTTCACCTTTATCAACACGGTGAACACACATTGTGCAAGATTCCACCGTGCCTTTTCCGCGTGGCATATGTTCTTTTTGATTGCTTAAATCTTCATGTACAAATGAACGAGAATCGTAAGGGCAAGCCATCATGCAATAACGACAACCAATACATAAATGTCTATCCACCAAGACGATACCATCTTCACGCTTCATTGAAGCATTTGTTGGGCAAACATCTACACAAGGCGGTTCGTCGCAATGCTGACACATCATTGGTAATGCATCAATTTTACCTGTTGCCTTGTCTTTAACTTTGACTTTTCTAATCCAGTTTGCCTTTTGGTCACCAGTAGAGTGTTCTTCAAAACCCCAACCATTTTCTTCTTGACAGGCAAAAACCATATCATCAATATTAGTCTCGGTCAATTTATTGGTGTCAATCAGCATGCCCCAGCGTTTTTCATTGGTTACTGGGTTTTCATCGGCGGCAAAAGTGGTTAAACTAATGCCACTGGCAATGGTTGCCACGCTTGCCGTAGCAACGCCGGTGCTCTTAATAAAGTCACGACGATTTAGTTTTTTACTCATTATAAATCCTCTTCTGGTGTGGTACGATGACAGGAAAAACAATCCAAACTGGTGCCGACTTTCTGATGGCAGGTTGAGCAGAATTGATCAGGTGCATTAACAGGAACATATTCATCATTTTTAGTTGCACTGTGGCAATCAACACATTGCTTTAATGAGTTGCGTTTGCTGCGAACCCCTTGGCGTAAAGTTTTATCGCGCTTGTGCATTAAAAATGCAGGGTGCATTTTCCTAATTTCAGACAAACTGGGGTGAATATCTCGACTCCTACCCTCTTCTTTTAACTCAGTGGCTTTATCACCTAGATTAACATGTTTATCGCCATCATATGCAAACACACTATTAAGAGACAGTGTTAGAAAAATAATCAATAAATGCTTCATATTCATTCTCTTTAAATTACTCACCCAATCCCATTTGAATATAGCCCGTAGGACATACATCGGCACAGATATGACAACCGACGCACTTGTCATAGTCAGTATCAACATAACGACCTAAGGTTGCTTTATCTTTCTTAACTTTAAATACCGCATCTTGTGGGCAATACATTACACAGTTATCGCACTCAAAACATAAGCCACAAGACATACAACGCCCTGCTTCTGCTTGTGCCTCTTCTTCGCTATAACCAATTAATCGTTCATCAAAGTTGCCCAATACATTGTCAACATCAACCAATTTATGATTGCGTGCATTGCGTTCTTCATTGTCAAAATGCCCCAAGAACAATTCTGTGTGTGGAATGATAGAGGCAAATGAACGGTCTTCGTAGTTATGCACTGCATAACCTGCTGTATCCGTGCCTTCGCCTAACTCACCGTCTTTCTCATATTTTGAAGGTGCTAAATCCCACTCATTCAGTTTTGACATAAGATCAAAGTAGTGTACATCGACTTTACTACGAACCTTTTGGTTGTTGCCATCAAGGTAGTCGCCAATACTTTCAGCCACAATACCCGCTTGACCAATTGCTGTGGTCAATAAGTGTGGACGAACCACATCGCCACAAACGAAAAAACCGGGTTTGTTAGGGATTTGAAAATTTTTATCGGCATCAATAAAACCATGTTTGTTGAAGAATGAATCGTCCATACCCTCGCCATCAACACCTTGTCCAATGGCGGGCACGATTAACTCACATTCAACTTCAAATTCAGAGCCTTCAATTGGGGTGGAGCCATCTTCTTCTAGACGCACAAAACGCAATGCAGTCGCACGACCTTCTGCGTTTTTAATTACTTCAATTGGGCTTAACTGACCTTGAATTTCAACGCCTTCACGATTTGCATCGTCAATTTCTTCTTGTGCCGCTGGCATATTTTCAATGGTAGAACGAGTGGTTAATAATACATCTGCACCTAATCGTTTAGAGGTATCAACCACATCATGTGCCGTGTCGTCAAAAATAACGCGTTCAGGGCGATCTTTGTCCGCTGCATTTTCAATATTACCTAAACGACGAGCCACAGAGACCACATCAATTGAAGTATCACCACCACCAATACAAATCACTTTGCCAGTGATGTGTTTGAGACGACCTTGATTGTAAGCTTCAAGGAAGGCAACACCAGAGACGCAGTTAGTGGCATCGCCACCAGGAATTGGCAACGAACGACCGCTCATTGCACCGATGGCAAATAAAACAGCATCGTAATCTTTTTCTAATTCTTCCATAGAGATGTCAACGCCAACTTTGGTGTTCATTTTGGTTTCAACGCCAGTTTCTATAATACGATCAATCTCATATTGTAATACATCGCGTGGTACTCGATAGTCAGGAATACCATACATCATCATCCCGCCTAATTGCTCGTATTTTTCAAATACGGTCACGCTATGACCTTGTTTGCGTAATTGTAATGCTGCTGATAAACCACCACAACCACCGCCAATAATAGCCACTTTTTTACCCGTGTCTTTGGCGTTAATTTCAAATTTGTAGCCTTCTTTTTTGGCGTTATCACCAATAAATTGCTCTACTGCATTAATACCAACCGTATCTTCCACTTCATTACGATTACAGCCGTCTTCACAAGGTGCTGGACAAACGCGACCCATAATAGAGGGGAAAGGATTAGCGTCTGTTGAACGACGGAATGCGTATTCTTGCCATGACATATCACCCGCTGGTTTTTCCATACCACGAACAATATCTAACCAACCACGAATATCGTGACCAGAAGGACAAGAACCTTGACATGGTGGCGTTTGACTGACATAGGTTGGACACTTATGTGAGGTATCGTTTTGAAAAATCTTTTGACTCCATGGCACTGTGCCTAAATCATCGCCTTCATCCTTAAACATTCTGAATGTGTGGTTTTCGCCCTTGTGAATTTGTCCGTACGGGTTCTTTTGCATTTCAAATCTCCTTATTTATTCTACTGTTTCTGTTATTGTTTCTTCTATCGGCATTTCAGCTTCAGAATCATCGGTTTGTGGTTTGTCCATAATAATTGCCTCACTCACCAATTGGTGGGCACTGACAATCATATAAGGGTCAAAATCAAATTTTGGCAACACTTTGCTGAATTGTGATTTACAAATTGCACAAATGGCAACCAGTGTATCCACCGCATCAGTTTTTTCCACTTCTTTGAGTGCTTGCATTCTTGGCATTGCACCCTTAATACGGATCTCCATTAAGTCGTCTGTTAATAGACCGCCGCCGCCGCCACAACAAAAGGTAGATTCCATAATAGTTGAGCGTTCCATATCCACATAATTATTACAAACGGCCTTAATCACTTCTCGTGGTAAGATGAATTGACCGTTTGGAATGCCACCCATATTAGTCGCCCTAGCGACATTGCAGGAATCGTGGAAAGTCACCGTTCTGTCGTCATTAGCTGACTTGTCAAATTTCAATTTATTGCGTTGAATTAAATCGTGTGTGTATTCAATAATATGTTGTGGCTGTGGGTAACGAGAATCCAGTTGGTTTTGTAATTTCATTGCGTGCTCATCACTGATATCTGCACCTGCACCAACACCCGATAAGGTATTCCAAAAACTATATGCAACACGCCAAGCATGTCCACATTCACCAACCATTACGCGGGATACTTCTAAATCAAGTGCGGCTTTACGAATTCTCAGGGCAGCCTTTCGCATAATATCGTAAGAACCAATAAACATACCGAAGTTTGCGCCTTCGGAGGCATAAGAACTCATCGTCCAACTAACACCATCTTGGTGAAAAACTTTACCATAGCCAATCAAACCATCAATATGTGGTTCGGCGAAGAAATCAGCCGATGGGGTAATGAGTAAAATTTCAGCACCTTTTTGGTCTAATGGGTATTTGACTGCAACACCTGTTTCTTCTTCAATTTCTTCTTCAAGGTCAAGTAAGGTGTCTCGCAATGCTGGCTCGGGCAAACCTAAGTTATTGCCTATTGTAATTGCCTTGCCGAGAATTTGGTTGCAATATTTTTGACCAATACCAACCGCATCCAATACTTCACGAGCTGCCATTGAAATTTCGGCAGTGTCGATCCCGTATGGACAAAACACCGAACAACGACGACATTGTGAACACTGGTGAAAATAGTTATACCAATCATCTAGCATTGCATCGTCTAATTCTTTAGCGCCAACTAATTTAGGAAAATATTTACCTGCAAAAGTAAAATGGCGACGATACACGCTTCTAAATAAATCTTGGCGTGCAACTGGCATATTTTTTGGATCAGATGAACCAAGGAAGTAATGACACTTATCAGTACAAGCACCGCATTTGACGCAGGCATCTAAAAATACCTGAACGGAACGATACTTGGATTTAAGTTCGCCCATTTTATTAATAGCAACTTCTTGCCAATTATCTACTTTTGCACCTGGAAACCCTAAGGGGGTTTGAAATTCTTCAACGGATTTAAATGGACCATCGCCAGCCATTACCCCTTCATTCATCTTAGGAATTTCTAAATAAGTAGGTAATTTTGGTACTTCGAAATCATCAGCCATATTATTCGTCCTTACCTAAAGTTTCATTTAATCTAACTTCCTGTTCTTTTTCTTGCCTCAATGCCCATGGTGAGATGTGGCGTTTTTTGCGTGCATCATCAACTTGGTTGCGAGTCGGGCTAAAAAACACACCTGGAACATGTAACAATTTTGAAATTGGGAAAATTGCCATTAATACAAATACCATAAAGATATGCACCAAAAAATGTACTTCTGTCGGTAAGTTTGCCCAATCAAAAGTCAACAAGCCAGAGGCAAATTGTTTCACCATAATCACATCAGTGTGGTTGCTGGTGAATGTCATCACTGCGCCACTAATACCAATTACCAGCATTAAAATAAGCATTAAATAATCAGAAGGTGCTGAGATATAACGAATACGCTCAACGGCAATACGACGACCCATTAAACCTATCAGTCCAATTACCATTGCAAACGCTGCGTATTTAAAAGGTTGAACCAATAAAAATATTTCAGGCAAGTCGCCTGGCCAAAAATAGCGTGCATGGCGGATTAAAACCAACAATAAACCCACATGGAACAACCAGCCAAATAGCCAAGTCCACTTATTAGATTTAAACAAACTTTCAAACAACACGACTTCGCGTGCCATTCTCATCACTACCCTGTTTGCGTTAACGGCGTGGGAGCGGTTGGAATTTTAAGAGGAGCAGGGGTTATCCAATATTGGTAGATTTTCCTTGCCATGCCGACAAGGAAAATTCCCAAGGATATATAAAATAAAGTCGTAAAAAAAATACTTACTACAGACATATTACTCTCAAAAAAAATTCAAAAAATTTGGGAAAACATCCGCTAAAAAACAGATGTTTTCAATAAAATCTCAACAAGAAATCGAAGTTTCTTGGAGATTTATTAGATACAACCAGTTGGCTTTGGAAGGCCGGCGAAACGACAACCTTGCTTACCAGGACCATACGGGAATAAAGAATAAAGATACTTAGAGTTGCCTTTTTCTTTACCGAACTGCTTACCAATTGCTTTAGTAAGTACACGAACTGCTGGTGCAATTTGGTACTCTTCAAAATAATCGCGTAGGAAATTAATAACATCCCAATGCTCTTCAGATAACTCAATATCGTCACCTTTTGCCATTTCTACAGCAATTTCCTTGTTCCAATCACTTAGGTCTACCAAGAAACCTTCTTCATCTACTTCTGCTCCACATATTTCAGCCATTTTTAACTCCTTTTATTTATTTTAAAAAATATTTATCTGGTAATAACGATTTAACTCGCTACACCCACGAAACTGCTGTTCCGTGCTCCACAACTAAATCAACAAAGCCTTCGTAGTCAACCAATTTAATGTTGTCTGCAACCTTTGATGAAATCCCTCTCGCCTCGACATCGCCTTGCAATGCAAATACTCGACCTTCTGCTGCCAAATCGGCAAGCAGTGAAGATTTTGTATTTTTTGCAGCGGAAATGACACCGTCTTCGATGAGTAAAATAACACTACTATCATCAATTGTATTTAAACAAGACTGCAGTGAATTACGCTCAAAAACTGATTTATTTACTGTATGTAACATAATGATTACTCCTTAAAAACTTAAACAAACATCTTGATCAGACATAAGTTTAGAAAGTTCCGCGTTAGAAACAATCTTAACACTTGGCTTTTCTGCCCAATCATCATCTTCATCTTCGTAAATCAAAGGCATAAGGTCGTCTGCACTTAACCCTCTTTCTTCCAAAGATTCAGCTGATACATAAAGCTGATTAATGTCATAATCGCCAAGCGCATGAAAAGTCTTAGAAAAGTTTTTCATACCAATACCGTCGGTATTTTGACCTTCAACGATTTGATAAACGCCGTCGTCAATAAATGCCAAAGACACATCTTGCTCGAAAGCGGCAGCAATCAAAACCACCTCTAACGACTCTAATGCGTACACAGTACCGTAAGGTGCCTTACGGTTTAAATACATAAATTTCTTTGTACTCATCTTAGTCTCCAAATACTACTAAACGATCAGACTGAATGCCTGCTTCAATCAACTGACCTAAGCCAGAGATACGAAATGCTGGGTGAATGTTATTACCTTCAATACCATTTTTCTGAGCCTCAGAATCATCAACTAAACCACGACGAAGTGCAGCGGCAATACAAACCACTAACTCCGGCTCACCCTCTGCGTTTTTAATGTCTAATGATGCCCAATTGTTCACAATATGACGGTCATCTTGTGGCGGTACGGTAAAGCGTGTCGCGTTATCAACGCCATCGTGATAAAAGAACACACGAAAAATTTCGTGTCCTTTTGCAATCGCCGCTTTAGCAAACTGATATGCTGTATCAGAGGCTTGATGCTGATAAGGACCTTCGTTAATTTGAATAGAAATTTTCATCTTTAACTACCTTAGAAACGGATATAAGCAGAAGAGTTCAACTGGTGACGCGTCCCTTTCCAGTCAGAAACATGGAATTTAGTAAATGGCAATCCAGTCTTTTCAAAGAATGCTGGCCAGCCGATACGCTCAACCCATTCTCCTACTCTTTCCCAATCACGAGCATCGCCTTTATAAACAGCAAGGATTTGTTTAACAACTGCACCTACTTCTGGCCATCTTGGCGGATTGTTTGGTAGTCCTGCTGCTACCAACTTTTGGAATGAAGGCTTGCTTCGTGCATTTGAATGCTTACCGCCAATCCAGATAGCAATTTTAGAATGCTCAGGATCGTTGATTTGCATTGGCGGACAAGGTGGGAAACAAGCACCACAACAAATACATTTCTTCTCATCCACTTCCAAAGTTGGTTTGCCGTTAACCATCGCTGGACGAATCGCAGCCACTGGACAACGCGCAACAACCGTTGGACGCTCACAAACATTAGCCACTAAATCGTGATTAATCTTAGGTGGCTTAGTGTGTTGGATGTTAATCGCAATATCACCATGACCACCGCAGTTAATCTGACAACAAGAAGTTGTCATATGCACACGGTTAGGCATTTCTTCTTTTTTGTATTCATCATACAATTCATCCATCAATGCTTTTACCACACCCGATGCATCAGTACCTGGAATATCACAGTGTAGCCAACCTTGGGTGTGTGAAATCATTGATACCGTTGGACCTGTGCCACCTACTGGGAAACCAGCAGACTCTAATGCTTCAATTAAAGGATTTACCTTTGCTTCAACATCAACCATAAATTCAACATTTGAACGGATAGTGAAACGGATATAGCCATCACCAAATTCATCAGCAATATCGGCTAACTTTTTGATTGTATAAACATCCATTTGTCTTTGTGTACCACAACGAACAGTCCAAATTTCTTCGTTATGCTTTGAAGTGTGGTGCAATACACCTGGACGAGGACGATCATGATAAGCCCATGTGCCATAGTTACGACGCATTGTCGGGTGCATGTATTGTACTGGATCAGGGCAACCTGATTCGATAGGCATTCTTACTGGTTCAGCCATAATATTTTCTCCTAAATTCTTTTAATTAAATTACGCGTTTGCTTCTGCTTTATTTTCAAACCACTTGGTCGCTTCTTCATCCCACTTGTCCATACGAACATATGACATATAACGAGGAGAATCAACCATATTAGGATTAACATCTAAGCCAATACCTTCCATGAAATTTACAATACCGATTCGTTCAATCATTTCACCTGTGCGCTCGTGTTCTAGTGCATTTTCAGCAAAAAAGTCAATCACTTCACCAGCCAATTCTTCAATGGCTTCATAATCATCTTCAGTTTCAAGTTTCATAAATGGAACAACAACGGTACCAAATAAATCACCAATCTTCAAAGTGCGCTTACCGCCCATACAGATAGTAACGCCTTTGTCATCACCTGTTGCTAAGATTGCACCTTCAGCAGCATCGCTAATGTATTTATGTGTTAAAGGTGAAGTTACATTTAAACAATGCATACACTTAACGCAGTTTTTATTATCAATCGTCAATGAAGTATCAGACTCAACTTTCATTGCCTGTGTAGGACAACGAGAAGTAATGTTGTCAACCACATAATCCATACCTTTGTCCGCAACCATTGCCTTCCATGCGTCTTGGTTGATTTTAATATCATCTCTCCAAGTGCCGATGGTTGAGAAGTCTGAACGCTCAATAGAGTTCATACAGTCATTCGCACAACCTGAGACTTTAAATTTCATTTTGTATGGTAAAGCTGGACGATGCATATCATCTAAAAATGCATTAACCAAAGTTCTTAGTGCTGCTTGCTCATTCGTATTTGACATTTCACAACGCGAAGCACCCACACAAGACATACCTGTGCGAACCGCAGGACCTGCGCCACCCATATCAAAACCATAGTCGTTAAATTTGTTGAAAATAGTTTGTGTGGTTTCTTCCGTTGCACCTTGCAACATAATGTCGCCCGACTGACCGTGGAATGCAATTAAGCCAGAACCTCCATTGTCAACAAACATATCACACATATCTCTCAATAACTGAGAAGTATAGTGCATACCTGCTGGCGGCTGAATTCTTAAAGTGTGGAATTCACCCGCATCTTTAAATTTAAAGTCACCGTTTTCGTCTTTCAACTCGTTAAAGCGTGGAATCACACCACCACCATAACCAACAACACCTACTGTACCGCCTTTCCAATAACCTTTCTTAGTCACATATGAGGTTTCAAGTGTTGCTAAAACATCACGCACCATACTGGCACCTTCGTGATCATCCTGTGCTAATTTTTTTAGACCTGTTACAAACGAAGGCCATGGACCATTTTCCAACTCATCAAGGTTGGGTGTGTTATATAACTCTTTTGCCATTTTATTTCTCCAATAATTTTAATAAATTTCCTAATTTCAAGAAAAGGAAATATGAACGAGATAATTATACTCAAACTCAACAAAAAACGCCAACAAATGTTGGCGTTTTATTAGTGGTATTTATGACTATCTCCTAAGGGATATATAAATGGATAGTTAGGGTTATTTAAGCAAGATATTCATCCACTTTCTCAGCAACACCACGACCTTCATTGATTGCCCAAACAACTAATGACTGACCACGACGGCAATCGCCTGCGGTAAAGATGCCTGTTTGAGAAGTGGCGTATTCGCCATAAGTCGCTTGATAATTACCTCGTTCGTCAAGGGCAATATCGGCATCATCGCTTAAATAATGTTCTGGTGCAATAAAGCCCATTGATAATAAGACCAATTGTGTGTCCCATATTTTTTCACTGCCGTCAATTTCAATTAATTTACCATCTTTAAAATCAACATTCACCGTATTTAAGCCTATCACTTTACCCTCGGCGTCTTTACTAAATGACTTAGTCATTAAATGATATTGCCTCGGGTCGGCGCCAAATACTTCTGCTACTTCTTCATGTCCATAATCCACCCGATAAATTAACGGCCATAATGGCCAAGGATTGTTTTCCGCGCGTTCCTCAGGGGGTTTGCCCATCAATTCAAAATTCACAATGGATTTTGCACCTTGCCGCAATGCTGTGCCGATGCAATCTGTGCCGGTATCACCGCCACCAATTACAATCACGGCTTTGCCTTTGGCAGATAATTCTGAATCATCTGCATGCCCAGTGTCTAATAAACTTTGGGTATTTTTTGTCAGATATTCCATTGCCAAATGCACGCCTTTCGCCTCACGATTATCCACTGGCAAATCACGAGCTTTTGTCGCACCTGTGGTAAAGACTAATGCATCAAAATCCTTTTGTAGTTGTTCAGTTGTTATATCTTTACCAACATCAACATTAGTGATAAATTCAACCCCGACGCTTTGAGCAAATTCACCCGACGATTGACCACTTCTTTGCCGAGTTTCATATTCGGAATGCCATACATTAATAAACCACCAATTCTATCAGCCCGTTCAAAAACAGTCACACTATGCCCTAATTTATTGAGTTCTTCCGCTGTTGCCAAACCCGCAGGACCTGAGCCAACAACTGCCACTTTCTTGCCAGTACGATGTGATACTTTATGTGGTGCAATCCAACCTTCTGTAAAACCACGGTCAACAATCGCTTGCTCAATGTTCTTAATGGTTACCGAGGGGTTATTCATCCCAATACACACGACCCCTCGCAAGGTGCCGGGCAAACACGCCCTGTAAATTCAGGAAAATTATTGGTCTTATGTAAACGAACTAACGCTGCTTGCCATTTGTCGTGATACACCAAATCATTCCATTCAGGAATTAGATTATCAACAGGACAACCTTCGTTCGACTGGCAAAATGGCACACCACAATCCATACATCTTGCCCCTTGCTCCTGTAAATGGGCAACATTATGAGTATCGGTAAAAATTTCACCATAATCTTGAATACGCAATTTCACTGGGCGATACGGCTCAGTTTTCCTATCAAATTCCTTAAAACCAGTTACTTTTCCCATTACAAATTGATACATATATACAAAGTGCATAATTATATCTTGTTTAACAATTACAATGACTGTATAATTCTCCCTTTTTGAAAAGTTGAAACAAAGGAAGGCAGTCATGAATATAATTGACCAAATTGAAAGCGAACAGTTGAGAACAGACATCCCTGCATTCGCATCAGGCGATACAGTTATCGTCCAAGTGAAGGTGCGTGAAGGTGAACGCGAAAGACTACAGGCATTTGAAGGTGTTGTTATTGCGAAGAAAAATCGTGGCATTGGTTCAGCCTTCACAGTAAGAAAAATTTCTCATGGTGAAGGGGTTGAGCGTGTTTTTCAAACACATTCTAAAATGATTGATTCTGTCGAAGTTAAGCGTCGTGGTAAAGTTCGCCAAGCGAAGCTATACTACCTTCGTGGTCTTACAGGCAAGAAAGCGAGAATTAAAGAGAAATTGGCTGCTAAAAAATAATAGCAAACCATTCTTTTAAAAATACCGGCATATAGTCGGTATTTTTTTGTCTAAAATCTACCTATGAAAACAACCCGCAACTCATCGACAAATTCCTTGATCATTACTGGCTATCATCAGGTGCAAGTCAAAATACTTTGTTAGCCTATCGCTCTGATTTAAAACTATTTTCCAAATGGTTAAAACACCCGCTTGAAACCGTAACAGATACCACAATCAACGATTATTTCAAACACCGTTCGCTCAACCCTGCCACACAAGCTCGTATTCTCACTTGTTTAGGCACTTTTTACAACTATCTAGTAACAACAAAAACGATTGGCACCAATCCAACTGAAAAACTCCATCAACCCAAGCAAGTACAAAAACTCCCCATATTTTTAAACATTAATGAAGTGGAATCTTTATTAAATACACCCGATGAAAAAACCATTTTTGGTATGCGTGACCGTGCAATGCTAGAGTTATTATATTCATGTGGATTACGCGTTTCAGAACTGATTAATTTAGAATACCACAACCTCAACCTAAATGAAGAATACATCCGAATTCACGGCAAAGGCAACAAAGAACGCATACTTCCAATGGGTGAAATAGCAATGGATTACCTCTCCATTTACGCAGAAAAATCTCGCCCCTTTCTACTAAAAAATGGACAAAACGACGCCTATTTTTTAAGCAATCGCAGTGCAAGAATGAGCCGACAAAATTTTTTCTATATCATTAAAGCCTATGCCCTAAAAGCTGGAATCAACAAACCTCTATCCCCACACACACTCCGCCACGCCTTTGCCACGCATCTAGTTCAACAAGGGGCTGATTTACGCAGTGTACAGTTAATGCTAGGACACAGTGATATTTCCACCACCCAAATCTACGCCCACATACAAAACACTCAGCTTAAATCTCAACATCAAAAACACCATCCCCGTGGTTGAGTAACTTATTGAGACCTTTGCATAAATATGAATAATCATCAAAACGCCATCTTTCATCAAATTACAAACTTTTTAAAAACACCCTTAGCCCTGCTAGGAGTGGATTTAAAAAATTTCCAATTTAATAAAATCTGTCATTTTGTTAATCATCCCTATTTATACAAAGGTCTCTATTAATCATTACAAATAAATAATAAAAGAGATTAACTTGTAAATTAGATATACTCAACTTCTAAAATTTCGTATTGAATTTTTCCAGCTGGGGCGTTGACGGTTACTTCATCGCCTTCTTCGTTACCGAGTAAAGCAGCGGCGATTGGGGAATGGCAGGATATTTTTTTGAGACTGATATCGGATTCATCTTCGCCGACGATTTGGTAGGTGATTTCGCTGTCATCGGCGAGATTCATTAGGGTGATGGTAGTGCCGAAGACACATCTGCCGTCTTGGTTGAGCTTGTTGACATCAATAACTTGCATATGGGAAAGTTTTGACTCAATTTCTTTGATGCGGCCTTCGATGAAGCCTTGCTCTTCTTTAGCTGCGTGGTATTCGGCATTTTCTTTTAAATCACCGTGTGCACGAGCGGTGGCAATTTCTTCAACAATACGGGGGCGCTCTCTGTCTTTTAGATTTAATAATTCTACTTCTAGAGCTTTTGCACCTGCAACGGTCATTGGGATAGTTTCCATATTTTGCCTCTTAACGGTTAAGTGATTGCACCGTTCTTACAGTGATTTCATCGTGTGTATTTAAACCATCTAACATCGCAAATGCAGCTGCAACTGTGGTGGTAAATGGTACTTTATGTACTAATGCTTGACAGCGAATGGCGGCAGCATCTTCTGCACCTTGTGTATCTTCGGTGGAATTAATGATTAAATCAATTTCATTATTTTTAATCATATCCACAATATGTGGCGAGCCTTCGGATACTTTATTGACGGTTTCGCACTCTAAGCCTGCATCAATAAGTTCCTCTTTGTTACTACGCGTTGCCACTAAACTAAAACCTTGCCTGGTTAGTTGCTTGCCTAAATCCACTAAATCATCACGATCTAATTTACGCAAACTAACAAAAACTCTACCTTTTTTTGGTGCACGACTGCCAGCAGCAAGTTGAGCTTTGTCAAAGGCAGAAGCAAAATCATCACCTATACCCATTACTTCGCCAGTTGAACGCATTTCTGGGCCTAAAATCGGATCAACACCCAAGAATTTGTTGAATGGAAACACCGCTTCTTTGACACTGAAATGTTTTGGAATGACTTCTTCAGTAAAATTTAATTCTTTGAGTGTTTTTCCTGACATCACTCGTGCAGCGATATTTGCCAATGGCTTACCAATGGCTTTGGACACAAATGGCACGGTACGCGATGCGCGTGGATTGACCTCAATAATGTAAATTTCACCATCTTGGTAAGCCATTTGCGTATTCATTAAACCAATTACATTGAGTTTTTTTGCCATTGCAACTACTTGTGTACGCATTTCATTTAATACATCGTCAGCCAGTGAATACGGTGGCAACGAACAGGCAGAATCGCCTGAGTGAATACCTGCTTGCTCAATATGTTGCATAATACCACCGATAACCACATCTTCACCATCGCAAATCACATCAATATCAACTTCAATTGCGTGGTCAAGGAAAGAGTCTAATAATACTGGCGAATCGTTGGATACTTGCACGGCTGTGTGCATATAGTGGTCAAGGCTTTCCTTGTTATAAACGATTTCCATTGCACGACCACCTAACACATAAGAAGGTCGCACAACTAATGGAAAACCGATACCATCAGCAATATCTTGTGCTTGCTCTAATGAACGCGCTGTGCCATTAAGCGGTTGTTTGAGCTCTAATTCTTGTAGCATTTTAGAAAATTGCTCACGATCTTCGGCTAAATCAATTGCATCGGGACTGGTGCCAATGATATTTGCACCATTCTTTTCTAAAGCTTCAGCAAGTTTTAATGGGGTTTGTCCACCGTAATGGACGATAATACCCTCTGGATTTTCAATTTCAATAATAGACAACACATCTTCGAGCGTTAATGGCTCAAAATAAAGGCGGTCAGAAATGTCATAATCGGTGGAAACGGTTTCAGGATTGCAATTCACCATAATAGTTTCATAACCATCAGCACGCAATGCCAAAGACGCATGGACACAGCAATAATCAAACTCAATACCTTGTCCGATGCGGTTCGGTCCACCGCCCAAAATCATAATTTTTTTCTTATCGGTTGGGTTGGCTTCGCATTGTTGTTGATAGGTGGAATATAAATAAGCAGTTTGCGTATCAAACTCGGCTGCACAACTGTCCACCCGTTTGAATACAGGCTTAACATTTAAGGCTTTGCGTCGCTCTCGTACTGAAGATTCGCTACAATTACACAATTGCGCCAAACGCGCATCGGAAAAACCTTTGCGTTTTAAGCCAAATAATGTATCAGCATCAATCTCAGTAATATCACTACCATTAATTTGCATTTCGTTAGAAACGATATCTTGGATTTGTGCTAAAAACCACGGATCGACTTTAGACAAATCAAATATTTCATTTAATGACATACCTAATCTAAATGCGTCAGCTAAATAGAAGATTCGTTCACCACGGGCGGTGATACATTCTGACCTAATTTTATTTTTGCATCGTCAGCATTTAAATCAACTATTGGTTCTAAGCCAACTTTATCTATTTCTAAACCACGCAGAGCTTTTTGCAATGACTCTTGGAAAGTTGAGCCCATTGCCATCACTTCGCCTACAGATTTCATTTGTGTGGTTAAGCGGTCATCTGCTTTTGGGAACTTTTCAAAGGCAAATCTTGGGATTTTAGTCACGACATAATCAATACTCGGCTCAAATGACGCAGGGGTTTTACCACTTGTAATATCATTATCCAATTCATCCAAAGTATAGCCAACTGCAAGTTTTGCAGCCACTTTTGCAATTGGAAAACCCGTTGCTTTTGAGGCTAAAGCCGATGAACGCGATACGCGTGGATTCATTTCAATAATGGTTAAGCGACCATTTTTAGGATTGAGCGCAAATTGCACATTTGAGCCACCCGTGTCCACACCAATTTCACGCAAAACGGCAAGTGATGCATCACGCATTACTTGGTACTCTTTGTCGGTCAAAGTTTGTGCGGGGGCAACGGTAATTGAGTCACCCGTATGAATGCCCATTGGGTCAAAATTCTCAATTGAACAAATAATAATGCAGTTATCTTTAGTGTCACGCACCACTTCCATTTCAAATTCTTTCCAACCGAGAATGGATTCCTCAACTAACAATTCGTTGGTCGGAGATAAGTCTAAACCTCGTTCACAAATTTCAACAAATTCATCTCGATTGTAAGCGATACCGCCACCAGAACCGCCCATCGTGAATGATGGACGAATCACAGTTGGGTAGCCAACTTTTTCTTGTACTGCAAATGCTTCTTCTAAATTATGGGCAACCGCTGCTTCTGGCATATCGAGACCAATTTTAAGCATTGCTTCACGGAATAAATCACGATCTTCAGCTTTATCAATGGCTTCTTTTTTGGCACCAATCATTTCCACGCCATGCTTTTCTAACACACCGTGTCGTTCTAAATCTAATGCACAATTGAGTGCAGTTTGCCCACCCATTGTCGGTAACAATGCGTCTGGCTTTTCAACTTCAATAATTTTTTCAACCGTACGCCATTCAATCGGCTCAATATAAGTCGCATCCGCCATTTGCGGGTCGGTCATAATCGTTGCTGGATTGGAATTGACCAAAATAACACGGTAGCCTTCCTCGCGTAATGCAGTGCAGGCTTGCGCACCTGAATAATCAAATTCACACGCTTGTCCGATAACAATCGGGCCTGCGCCAATAATAAGGATACTTTCTAAGTCATGTCTTTTAGGCATTTTATATTTTAAAAATTAGGTTAGGTTTAAAATTCGTCTTCGTCTGGTAAATCGCCGTTATAAATATCAAATTTACGCTTTTGAAAATAACCCGAACGCATTGCAATATATGGGTCATCTGTTTTTTTAAGTAAATCGGTAACAGGCAATAATTTAACGCGAGTATCAAGTGCCTGCATTCCAGTAATACCAAGTTTTTGTGCCGTTGTTAAAGGGCGAGTTTGCTCTACTTTCTGCACACCATCGCCAATTCTACCTGCTGTGTCACGCACCACTGAAGGCCCAAACACTGGCAATACAATATAATTACCTTTTGGCGCACCCCAAACAGCGAGCGTTTGCCCAAAATCTTCCTCAGTTTTTTCCAAACCGATTTCACTAGCCACATCAAACAATCCAAATAAACCGATTGTAGAATTAATCAAAACTCTACTTAATGTATTGGCACCGCTCACTATTTCAAACTGTGCCAATTCATTACCGAGTGTTGCAACATCGCCAACATTAGAAGAAAAATCACTCACACGATTTTGTACTGGATTAGGTATATTCTCTTTATATGACTTTGCAATTGGCTCGAAAAAACTTTCATCTAAAGTTTGGTTAAATTCGAAAGTTGCACGGTTCATTTCCTCCCACGGGTCTTCGTTCGCCATCAGCGAAAAAGACAAAAATATTAATATAACAAATTTCATTTCTTCATATCCTCTATAAATGTATCAAATAATCCACCCATATCTCTTGGACCAGGTGATGCTTCAGGGTGTCCTTGGAAGCCAAAAGCTTTTTTACCTGCCACTCTAACCCCTTGAATAGAATCATCAAATAATGATTTATGAGTTACTTCCAAACTCATTGGCATACTGTCTTTTGATACGGAAAAGCCGTGATTTTGTGAAGTAATCATCACCTGCTTAGTGTCCAAATCCTGCACAGGGTGATTAGCACCATGATGACCGAATTTCATTTTTACCGTTTTCGCACCACTTGCCAATGACAATAACTGATGCCCTAAGCAAATGCCGAATATTGGTATATTTTTTTCTAATAAAGTTTGAATGTTTTTAATTGCATAATTACACGGTTCAGGATCTCCTGGTCCGTTGGACAAAAACACACCATCAGGATTTGTGGCTAATACTTCATCAACAGGCATTTGTGCATTGACAACGGTTAAATCACAGCCTCTATCCACCAACATTCTGAGTATATTTTTCTTTACACCGTAATCGTAAACGGTAACCTTAAATTTAGTATCCAACGCATTAAATTCACCGCTTTCCAATGAATAAGAGCCTTCGTTGAAATCGTATTGCTTCGGCGTTGATACCACCTTTGCCAAATCCATATTTTTTAACCCTGCGAAAGCCTGTGCTTTTTCAATCGCAACTGCTTTGTCAATATTATCACCAGTAACAATGCACCCTTTGAGTGTTCCTTTTTTACGCAAATGACGGGTTAACGCACGAGTATCAATATCACTGATAGCGACAATATTATGCTTAACCAAATATTCATCCAATGGCATTGTGCTACGCCAATTACTCACCATTAAAGGCAAATCACGAATGATTAAACCTGATGCATAAATTTGTGCAGATTCTTCATCAACTGGATTTGTGCCGGTATTACCGATGTGTGGGTAGGTAAGTGCAACGATTTGTTGTGCATACGATGGGTCAGTTAAAATTTCTTGATAGCCCGTCATTGAAGTGTTAAACACCACTTCACCGACTGTATTGCCATTAACGCCAATAGATTTTCCACGGAAAACCTGACCATCCTCTAACGCTAATAATGCAACTTGTGACACTGAATACTCCCTGGTTCAAAACTTCGGAAATTTTACCATAACTGATATTTATTTTGGCACTCAAATGATATAATATTCACTTTAAACTCAACTGGAAATTCATAATGGAAATTATCGTAGAAAATATCAAATGTGGTGGTTGTGCTGGCACGATTACTAAGAAATTAAACGCAACATTCAACACAGACAGCACCGATATCAATGTTGAGCAAGGCATTGTTACTATTGCCGTTGATGACAGTAAACGCGATGAAGTGGCTAAAACTTTATTAAGTATAGGCTACCCTGAAACCGATACAGTTCAAGGCTTAGGCTCGGTAAAGGCCAAAGCGAAATCATTCGTTTCTTGTGCCATTGGAAAAATGGATAAGTGAGACTGATTTTAAATGGCGAGTCGTTAGAAGTCGCTGACAATCTCAGTGCTTACGATTTAATCGTGCAATTAGGCTATGAAAATCAACGCATTGCATTAGAAGTCAATGAAGTGATTATTGCCAAATCCAAACACGCTGAATTTACCCTGAATGCAGGGGATAAAGTTGAGATTATTAAGGCGGTGGGTGGTGGTTAGTCGTGAAAACCGAGGATCCACTCAAGTTTTTTCTCGATTTCTTGCATTTCGTTTTGACTGAGTTTAGTCAGCATATCTGAGGTAAGTTTGCTGGTATCAATTGCACGAATATAGTCACAGATAACATCTGAATCGTATTTTAATTGGTCTCGCTGTTTAATTCGAAATCGTAGTGTGGAATCATCAATTAGAACAGTGCTTAAAGGCAGGATATTAACCGTTTTGTGGTTGCTTAAATTTAAGTTATTGGATTGAATAACTAAAACTGGGCAGATTTTTCCAATTTCAGCGCCTCTGCTAGGATTCATATTGGCTAAATAAACATTACCCCTAACAAAATTCATTTTTCTTCCCAGGGTGGCAGCAGATATTCATCGTCTATAGCCTCAAAATCTCTAATCAGTTCATCATCCATACCTCTAGCACGCAAAGAATCTTCTCTCATTTTTTTTGCCATTTTCCTATTTTTGATTTTCTTTTGGTAATCCATAATCGCTTTACGAATCAATGCACTTTTAGAGATACGCTCTTCTAACGCCATTTCATTGATTTGATTAAAAAAATCATCTTGTGTTTTTAAAGTAATTGTTTTCATAATACCTATTTAGTAATAAAAAGTAATACCATTATAACTTACTTTTTTAAACCATCCACTCTTTTTTAATTTCAGCAGCAGAAAACGGCTTAACACTTAATTGCTGCACCACACCAACATTGAGTTTAACTTCCACGACAACTAACTTTTCTTCCCTGCCTTGAGAATAACGCGCCAAAATTTTAGCAGCAATTTGCAAGTCTGCTTGATTTGGCTCACCATCAATCAACGCCAACGGCCCATTACAACTGGTGGGATATAGATTTGCATATTGATTACGATAACCTTCTAAGAATTTCACTTCACCTTCTTCTCTAGCAATAATCATTTTAAAACGCGGATTTGGACGAATATGCCTGCCGACTTTAAGCATCATTAAATCGTCCAATTCATATTCGCGATTGCCACGAGATTGCCACATATCCACCAGTTTATCCGAATATTGTTTATCGGTTAAAAAACAACAACCCCCTGCTGGCGTGGCATAATCTTCAAAGCCGTATTGCTTGGCAAGTGCCATTTGCGGCTTGCGTGTTCTGCCTGAGAAATCTAATAATTTCTCTCTATCTACCCAACCTTCAATCTCCGCTTTGGTTGCTGGCAGATGCTTTGCACACAGGGGTCGCAATAATAAATCATCGGCACCTGATTCCCTTTGCACAATCGGCATGGTTTCTTTGCGTTGCGACATCGGGCGTTGCCCCATTACCTCGCCAGTAATAATAAAATCAAACTCATTTTCCTCCATCCACTGCTTGGCTTTTTTCACCATAAATCCCTTACAATCAAGACAAGGATTCATATTCTTACCATAACCGTGCTTTGGGTTAAGCAACACATCACGATACTCTTCAATCACATCAATAATATGCAATTTAATACCGAGTTGCTCTGCCACCCATAAGGCATTATTGCGTTTTGGTTTGTCTTTTTTCTGCTTCCGAATAGCGTGGGTATGCCCTTCCACACAAAACCCTGTAAAGAAATTAATCCCCTCCACATGAATGCCTTGGTCAAGCAACAACTTAGTGCTTAAAAGAGAGTCCAACCCCCCTGAAATTAACGATACTGCTTTTATTTGCTTGCTCATTTTCTCACTCCATTTACTCGACACCAGTCCTCTTTTTGCACTACTTTTAACCCTGAAAAATACTCACCATAAGCATCCAATATCATCCCCAATTGTTCGTGCAAAATACCCGATAAAACAAGTTTCCCACCCGATTTAACCAACTTAGAAAAGTGCTCACACAAACCCACCAAAGGCTTTGCCAAAATATTGGCAATCAGCAAATCCACTTTTTCCAACTGCCCTTCATTATCAATATGTAGTGCGATAATTTTAGCTCCCACCTGATTATTTTCAATATTACTGCGTGTCGCAATCACCGCCTGCGGGTCATTATCCACACAAACCGCCCGATTAGCCCCCAATTTAACAGCGGCAATCGCCAAAATTCCTGACCCCGAACCATAATCAATCACACTTTGCCCCATAGGCGGATTCTCATCCAAATATTGCAAACACAAATCTGTCGTTTGATGCGTCCCCGTACCAAATGCCAACCCTGGATCCATATTAATCACCACCGCATCATCAGGTAATTGCGCACTGTCTTCCCACGACGGACAAATCCAAACACGCCTACCAAATTGCATCGCATGAAAATCCTTCTTACACTCATCTTCCCAAACCCGGTCTTTAAGTAATTCAAATTCCACTTCATCAATCTGACAAATTTGCTTTAAAGAATTTTTAACAAATGTTTGGTCGGTGCTGACATCAAACAACGCAGCAATGGTTACGAACTGCCACAAAGGCGTTTCACCCACAGGTGGCTCAAAAATCTCATCATCATTGGTATCACTAAAAGTAACCGAAACACACCCTAATCCCATCAACACTTCACTGACGAAATCAGCCTGTTTCTTTGAAGTATTTAGTGTCATTTGCATCCAATCCATAGCGGTGAAATTATACATAACTTCATTCCCTTATAAAAACCAAGTAAATAATTCAGGTAATACATTATAATAACCAAGTTATTAATTATTAGGAAGGAAAAATGGCATTAGAAAGAACAGGAAATGGATATTTGGTTGACCCAAGCATCTGGAGCGAAGAAATTATGTTTGAAATGGCAAAAGAAGACGACATAGAACTCACCGAAAGCATGGTTACGCAAATTATGGCAGCCAGAGACTATTTTGCTGAGAACTCATCAGTCCCCCCTATCAGAACTTTCGCCAAAGTCGTCGGCATTGACAAAAAAATCTTATTTAAAGAGTGGCTCACCGGCCCGATGAAGCCTATCACCAAATACGGTGGTATGCCACAACCAACAGGTTGTGTTTAGCATATCAATAATCCAATAACAAAACCCGCCGAAAGCGGGTTTTTTTTATCATTAATATTATCCCAAACACAACGGCTTACCCCAATGAAAATCAGCAAACACCCCTGCCGACCTTATTCGCCATTTGCTTTTTTCGCTTCCGCTAAAGTGTAGCCCATGCCAATTCAAAATACCCAATAGCTTTCTTGGTTTTGCCTAGTGTTTGGTAAATCAATCCAAATTCATTCAAATAGAGACCTTTGCATAAATAGGGATGATTAGCAAAATGACAGATTTTATTAAATTGGAAATTTTTTAAATCCACTCCTAGCAGGGCTAAGGGTGTTTTTAAAAAGTTTGTAATTTGATGAAAGATGGCGTTTTGATGATTATTCATATTTATGCAAAGGTCTCAAATAAAGTATATTTTCTGTTACCAGATTAAAAGCTTGCTAAATCAGACTCCTCACTGAAGCTAATGCTTGGTCTATTTTGCTAGAATCGGTGCCACCGCCTTGTGCCATATCGGGGCGACCGCCGCCTTTACCGCCGACTTGTTGGGCGACATGGTTAAGGATTTTTCCTGCTTGGTATGTATCGGTTAGGTCTTTGGTAACGCCAGCAACTAAGGATACTTTTTCACCGCTAACGGCTGCTAATACGATAACGGCGGTGCCGAGTTTGTCTTTGAGTTTGTCGGCAATATCGCGTAAATCTTTGCCGTTCACGCCACTCACAACGCTGGTGAGGACGGGCACGCCGTTCACATTTTGCACTTGGCTGACCAAATCGTCGCCTTGATTGCTGGCGAATTGTTTTTGGAAAGAAGCCAGTTGTTTTTCTAGGGTTTTTTGATGGTCAAGCAATTGCGCAACTTTTTGGACAACTTGTGTGCTGCTTGACTTGGTCATCTGTGCGATTTGGTGCAAATGGTCTTGTGTTTGATTATCAAATTGATAAGCGCTATAGCCTGTTACCGCTTCAATACGACGGATGCCAGCAGAAACACCGCCTTCTGAGGTGATTCTAAACAGCCCAATATCGCCGAGTTGCTTGACATGAGTGCCGCCACACAGTTCGACTGAAAAGTCGTCTTTGCCCATAGTTAAAACCCGCACCTTATCGCCGTATTTTTCTCCGAAAAGTGCCATTGCACCATTCTTTTTGGCGGTGTCAATATCACTAACAGCGGTATGTACTTTGGTATTGCCTAAGATTTTTCGATTGACCATGCCCTCAATTTTCTCTAGATCTGATTTGGTAATCACTTCATCGCGTGTGAAGTCAAAACGCAGTTTCTCACTGTCAACCAATGAGCCTTTTTGTGTTACTGTTTCGCCCAAAACCGTGCGCAGTGCAGCATGCAATAAATGCGTGGCTGAGTGGTTTCTGGCAATGCGTTTGCGAGATTTTTTATCAACAGCGGCGACTAGCACGACACCCACTTTTAAAATACCGTTGTTTAAAACGCCGTGATGCTCGAATGCACCTGTTTTTTGTTTTTGCGTCCGTGTTACTGTAAAAAGCGTTGCGGGGTTGGAAAGTGTGCCGCAATCGCCCACCTGACCGCCCGACTCAGCGTAAAAGCTTGAACTGGCAAGCACGACAATAGCCTGCTCGCCTGCTTCAATTTGTTGCACTAATTCGCCTGCTTTAATCAGGGCGATGACTTCAGAGGAATTTTCCAACTGCTCATAGCCTAAAAACTGCGTTTGTTCGCCAATATCAACGCCTTTTTGTAAGGTTTTGAAATCCCCTGCTTGACGGGCTCGTTCGCGTTGTTTGGTCATTTCAATTTCAAAGCCTGTCATATCAATGGTTAAATCCTGCTCCCGTGCAGCGTCAGCGGTCAAATCTGCTGGAAAACCATAAGTATCGTAAAGTTTAAACACTGTTTTACCGTCAATTTCATGGCCTTTAAGTTTGGCAATCGCCTCGGCTAAAACTCCCATACCTTGGTTTAATGTCTGTACAAATCGCTGCTCCTCTCGCTTTAACACCTTTTCAACATTGGCTAGGTTTTCTTTAATTCTGGGTAAGCGTCTTTGAGCTCTAGTGTCAAAACTGGCGCTAAGCGATAGAAAAGACTTTGTTGATGTCAATTTTATGCCCATGACGAATAGCGCGACGAATGATACGACGCAACACATAGCCACGCCCTTCGTTGGAGGGAATCACGCCATCAACAATCATAAATGCAGTGGAACGAATATGGTCGGCAATCACCCGTACTGAGGCGTTATCTTGCTTAATGCTGCTGTCCTCTTGGGTTAATTCAACAATGGCTTTGGTCAACGATTTAAAGCCATCGGTGTCATAATTGTTATTTTTGTGTTGCAATACCGCTGCCAATCGTTCCAGCCCCATACCAGTGTCCACGCAAGGCGCATCAAGTGGTTTGAGGTAGCCATCTTCTTGCTTGTCATATTGAGTGAACACCAAATTCCAAATTTCAATATACCTATCGCCATCTTCATCAGCGTGTCCTGGTGGTCCGCCAGCGATGTCCTCACCGTGATCATAAAAAATCTCGCTGGATGGACCGCATGGGCCAGTATCGCCCATTTGCCAAAAATTGTCTTTAGCGCCACAACGAGAGATGCGATTTCTGGGGAAGCCAATTTCATTTACCCAAATATCTTCCGCCTCATCGTCTTCTTCAAACACACTGACCCAAAGTTTTTCTTTTGGCAATCCCAATTCAACCGTTAAAAATTCCCAAGCGTATTGAATCGCCTCGCGTTTGAAATAATCACCGAATGAGAAATTACCCAACATTTCAAAGAAAGTATGGTGTCGTGCGGTGTAGCCGACATTTTCCAAATCGTTATGCTTTCCCCCTGCACGCACACATCGTTGACAACTCACTGCACGGCTATAAGAGCGCTTTTCCACGCCACTAAACACATCTTTAAACGGCACCATACCCGCATTCACGAACAATAAAGTTTTATCATTATGCGGAATAAGCGAAGCACTCGGCTCAATAGTATGCCCTTTTGAAGCGTAAAAATCTAAGAATTTTTGTCGTATTTGTGCGGTTTTCATTGCAATGCTTTAGTAAAAAGAATAAAAGATTGAATTATACTGAAATGAACAAGGTATCGCCCGTGCCTTAACGAATAATTTTAAGAGACTGCCTAAAGTTTTGGGATAGTGCAACCTTTGCACAGAACACCTTCTTTTTAATCAAAATAGTCTATATTAACCTAGCATTAAAATACCACACGCCTTAGGTCTCAATAAATCCCTTTGGTCTGTGTTGTAGATTTTGCTAAGGACTAGCCATTAACTGCAATCTACGCCTTGACCAAAGAAATTTTTTGAAACCTAAAACGCATGGTATTTTAATGCTAGGTTAATATTTTTAGAGGTTTTAAATGATTAGGTTTAAGTATGCATTCCCACGCACAGTGGGAATGAGGAAAATTAACATCATAAATTATTGTTTTTACTAAAAAAGTATTCATTTAAAGTAGCCTGTCCCTATTATATTTTTGTGGCTTATGACCGGCAAAACATCGGGCGACCAAATCGACCCATCCATCAAACAGGCGAAACCGCCTAAAACTGCTTGATTAGGTATAGAAAATCCCTAAAACAGGCTAAAACACTTTATAATGCCTTGAATTTTTAATTTTAACGGTGTTATAATGGGAAAAATGGACGAAGAGTTTGGTATACAGTTTCAAAAAGCAGTAAAATTAATTAATGTATTTGTTGGTGAAACCGCTTATTTATCTTTAGACGAACTGTCTAATTTAGACCCAAACATAGATAAAATGGCACAAACAGTTAAACTGTTCGCCGACTTTTTAAAAATTATTGCAAGTGAACCGTTTTATGATGAGAACAAAGCCACTAATATATTCCAATGTTCGCTTATAATGGAACGCATGGCAATAGCGGTAAAAGGTGAAGACTTAGAAGAATTTAAAAGATTATCAACAGAATTAAAAAACCACGCACAATACTAAAGGAGATTATTATGAATGACTTAAAAAAATATAAAACATTACAAAAAATGACGGCACTTGTTAACGATTTGGAAAAAGCGCTTAATGAGCTTATCGCTAAAAGCAGAGCATATGACGCTAGAAAGAATAAAGCGGCTTAACTTTTGTATAAGTTTTAATAAAACCGCTGTAATAGCGGTTTTTATTGCCTAATGAGATAAATGGGGACATAAATGGGGACAGGCTACTTTAAAAATAAATGGGGACAGGCTACTTTTATCATAGTTTTTTCTTATTTTTTGGTCTTCCTCTAGCCTTTAGAGTTGACAGCAAACCATGCTTCTTTGCCATTTTTATAACCCAGTTTTCATTGCCAAGTGGTGCTTGTCTATTAATACTGTTTCTGATTTTATCTATTTCTTTTTGAGTTTGTGGCGTATTGACATATTCCACCCAGTTATCTAGTTCTCCATAAGGCTTGTTCAATATCTTTCTATTTCTAAAAACTCTTTCTGATAATGACCCGTATTGCCAATCTTGTGCTTTAAACATTCATTTTCAATTTTGGGGAAGCGTCTTTGAGCCTAGTGTCAAAACTGGCGCTAAGCGATAGAAAAGACTTTGTTGATGCCAATTTATGCCCATGACAATAAGCGCGACGAATGATACGACGCAAACACATAGCCACGCCCTTCTGGAGGGAATCACGCCATCAACAATCATAAATGCAGTGGAACGATAGGGTTTTGGCAAACACCCGCACTGAGGGCGTTATCTGCTTAACTGCTGTCCTCAGATTAATTCAACAATGGCTTTGGTCAACGTTAAAGCCATGGGTTTGCCTAATTGTTATTTTTGTGTTGCAATACCGCTGCCAATCGTTCCAGCCCCATACCAGTGTCCACGCAAGGCGCATCAAGTGGTTTGAGGTAGCCATCTTCTTGCTTGTCATATTGAGTGAACCAAATTCCAAATTTCAATATACCTATCGCCATCTTCATCAGCGTGTCCTTGGTCCGCCAGCGATGCCCTTTACCGTGATCATAAAAAATCTCGCTGGATGGACCGCATGGGCCAGTATCGCCCATTTGCCAAAGTTGCTTTAGCGCCACAACGAGAGTGGGGATTTCGGGGGAACCCAAATTCATTTACCCAAATATCTTCCGCCTCATCGCTTCTTCAAAACACACTGACCCAAAGTTTTCTTTTGGCAATCCCAATTCAACCGTTAAAACTCCCAAGCGTATTGAATCGCCTCGCGTTGAAATAATCACCGAATGGAAATTACCCAACATTTCGAAAGTATGATGGCGTGCGGTGTAGCCGACATTTTCCAAATCGTTATGTTTGCCCCTGCACGCAACATCGTTGACAACTCACTGCAGGGTATAAGGCGCCTTTTCGCACTAAACAATCTTTAAACGGCAAACCCTACCCGCATTCACGAACAATAAAAGTTTTATCATTATGCGGAATAGAAAGCACTCGGCTCAATAGTATTTCCCTTGAAACGTAAAATCTAAAATTTTTGTCGTATTTGTGCGGGTTTTTATTGCAATGCTTTAGTAAAAAGAATAAAAGATTGAATTATACTGAATGAAACAAGGTATCGCCGTGCCTTAACGAATAATTTTAAAAGACTGCCTAAAGTTTTGGGATAGTGCAACCTTTGCACAGAACACCTTCTTTTTAATCAAATAGTCTATATTCCTAGCATTAAAATACCACACGCCTTAGGTCTCAATAAATCCCTTTGGTCTGTGTTGTAGATTTTGCTAAGGACTAGCCATTAACTGCAATCTACGCCTTGACCAAAGAAATTTTTTGAAACCTAAAACGCATGGTATTTTAATGCTAGGTTAATATTTTTAGAGGTTTTAAATGATTAGGTTTAAGTATGCATTCCCACGCACAGTGGGAATGAGGAAAATTAACATCATAAATTATTGTTTTTACAAAAAAAGTATTCATTTAAAGTAGCCTGTCCCTATTATATCTAATTTAGTGTCCAGTTTTGGGGAACTTCAGGCTACTTTTTGATATATAATTCCCCACTTTTACCCCAACACTAAAATGCCACGCATACCAAGAGGTCAAACCATATGGCGGAATCTATCATATTATCAATAGAGGAAATATGAAAAAAATAATGGGGACAGGCTACTTTTATGATATAATTCCCCACTTTTACCCCAACACTAAAATGCCACGCATACCAAAGAGGTCAAACCCAAGGCGGAATCTATCATATTATCAATAGAGGAAATATGCGTATGCAAGTTTTTGATGATGAGGATGATTACGAGTTTTCCTAAAATTATTAAAACAGGGTTAGAAAGAGATAATATTGAGTTACACGCCTATTGCCTGATGCCTAATCACTTTCATTTATTACTTGTACCACAAGGTGAAAATAGTCTGAGTAAATTTATGCAATGGGTGATGACTTCCATGTGCGTTATTATCATAAGAAAACAAACCTCAGAACATATTTGGCAAGGTAGATTTAAAAGTTTTATTGTTGAAAAAGACAGTTATTATCTAACTTTGATGCGCTATATAGAGGCTAATGCGTTAAGGGCTGATTTAAGCAAAACAGCACAAGATTGGCAATACAGGTCATTATCAGAAAAAGTTTTTTGAAATAGAAAGATATTGAACAAGCCTTATGGAGAACTAGATAACTGGGTGGAATATGTCAATACGCCACAAACTCAAAAGAAATAGATAAAATCAGAAACAGTATTAATAGACAAGCACCACTTGGCAATGAAAACTGGGTTATAAAAATGGCAAAGAAGCATGGTTTGCTGTCAACTCTAAAGGCTAGAGGAAGACCAAAAATAAAAAAACTATGATAAAAGTAGCCTGTCCCCATTTATGTCCCAATGATTATGAACAAGCGTTTTATAAAGGGGAATTACCCAACTTAACAAAAGCCTTTTTGGTTGTTGGGTTACTTGAATTTGGGGCAAGCCCCAAACCCCATTGTTCAATCAAAAGAACAAGGGTATAATTTATTGAAGTGGTGTCCAGTCAAGGGGGAATCGCAGCCTGTCCCATTATTTTTTCCCGTCCCCATTATTTTTATTCATTATACTTTCAATCGTTAATTACACGGTTTTTTCCATGCTATTAAAAATTGTGAAAATTAAGGAGATTACCGAGAATACTGGCCAAATTTTTGCCAGTACCGACCAAATTTTACTTCCATTGTACTTGCTTGCAGATTTCAAAGTCCTATTAGTGCCGGTATTGAGTATGCAATAATCGCCACAAGCACAAATATCAAAAACTCAATTGATACAACAAGCTTCATTAAAATATTAGCCACAACACTCACTAATATATTGTACAGCCAAACGCTTTGGCTAAACCAAAATCGCCATTTGAAAGTTTGCTAAAACCCTCTTTCTGTGGTATTTTCATTTGTTTCGTTTTCACTCATTGTGTTTCTCCTTGTAATGGAACATAACGCTTGAATTCAGCTGCCGCGTTAGCGGTCGGCTGGAGTGATTTGTTAGGTGCTTTTATAATATTTTTCATTTAATCACACACTGACCCCAATTATTATTTCTAGCCCTGTTTTTAATAATTTTAGGAAAACTCGTAATCATCCTCATCATCAAAAACTTGCATACGCATATTTCCTCTATTGATAATATGATAGATTCCGCCCTGGGTTTGACCTCTTGGTATGCGTGGCATTTTAGTGTTGGGGTAAAAGTGGGGAATTATATCATAAAAGTAGCCTGTCCCCATTATTCATGTCCCCATTATTCATTATTTTTTGAATTTAAAATCCTTACAATCAATTTTTATTATATCTTTTAACTTTTTTCAAATCTAAATATTTCTTTAGATTCTTGTGTTGTTCTTTTATTCTACCATAATTTCCAAGTTGTTTATATGGTGTGCCAAAATAGATTCTTGTAATATTTCCTATTTCTCTTCATTATTGGCATCGATTGAAAGATACCTGAACTCATGCTCATATTGCCATTCAGTTGTTTTGTGAGTTAAAATTTTCTCTATAGAATCAAGGCTGCTATATTTATCACTATAAACAACTTCTTTAATATTTTTACAATTATTAACCTCTACCTCAATAACAATACCCAGTCCAGCATTAGCATAATGTCCCCACATCAGTTGGCTGTTTAATGCATTTTTTCCAGAAAAAGAGCAAATTTTATATTGTTGTTTTTGGCCTAATGATATTTTTTTATTACTTTGATTGATAGAAAAAACACCTTCGTTCATATCGTTAAAATTTAGAAAATCACAACAGTAAAACCATTTTTGATAATGCTTTCAACTTTTTCAAAATCTTCACAATCTGCTAATGGTCTAAATTTATATAGTTTCATTTCATTAGTTTTTTGTAGAATATCGACTTGCAGCTTTATTAAAAACTATTTCCAATTTATTGTGCAAATTTTTAAAATTTTTAAAAATTAATATTGAAATTATTAAAAATATAACACCAAAAGATAAACCAAAAAAGACGCCGTCCATTCTTCTAGGAAATTCATGAATCGCAATAACCATACCATATACCCCATAAAAAAGAGTAAAAATAAACAAAGACCCAAATATTATATCACCAACTAATTTTAATTTATTCATGCCAGCCACCTAACTATTATTATAAGGACATATTTCCCTATATTCCGATATTAAAAATAAAATCCTGTAAAAATGTTGTATTTTTACAACTTCATTGGTCTGAAACTAGGTTTTTACTTGATATACGATATTGCAAGTAAAAATATTTCTTACATGATTTTAACTTATTAATATTGGCAATTATTGTAACAGAAACAACGCCTATCGGCAAAAAAATATGGAAATTAATGTAGGGTTCAAAAGAACCAAAATAAAGACTTATGCGCTTGACGCTCTATTTTGATGATTTTTCTTAGCGGTTCATTTTGGTAAAAACTTGCTCTATTTTTTGCTCTAAAGCCAACAAACTAAAACCCCGCACTTCTTCAATAAATTTCTGACCCATAAAAAATACTTGCACCACGGGTAGTGAAAACACGCCGTATTGGGCGCAGACTTCTTGCAATACTTCGCAATCAATATAAACCATTTTTAGATTGGGGAATTTCTCTGAGTATTTTGCAACAATCTGCGGTTTAATGGTTTGGCACACACCACAATTTTCACCGCCAAATAATACCAATAACGCATTTTGTTCTTGCTTGAGTCTGTCTAATTGTGCTTGATTTTCAATCTGAATCATAACTGTTCTTTAAGTTGATTGAAGAAAGTTTCAAAATCGAGTAACTCTAATTTTGCGTCTCTTTGCTTCTCACCCCACATTGGCTCAGGAAAATAACTGTCCAACTCAAATCGTGCCATCACATGCCAATGCACCTGCGGCAACATATTGCCAAAAGATGCAATATTGATTTTGTCTGCATTAAAATAATTCAGCATTAATTTTTCAGCAATATCAATCACCCGAAAAAATTCCGTTTTTTCCTCAAGCGTGCATTCACTAAATTCTTTCACCTTGCGCTTAGCAAAAACTTTTACCCACGGGATTTCACTGGGTTCAATTTCTACGGTAATTAAATTATTTTCATAAATCATGAGACCTTTGTATAAATAGGGGTGATTAGCAAAATCCAATTTTTGTTCAATGGGTGATTTTTTAAAATCAGCCTTAGTAGGGCTAAGGCAGGGTTTAAAAAATTGCCCAGTGGATGAAAAGTGGATTTTTGATGATTATTCATATTGAGACCTTTGCATAAATAGGGATGATTAGCAAAATGACAGATTTTATTAAATTGGAAATTTTTTAAATCCACTCCTAGCAGGGCTAAGGGTGTTTTTAAAAAGTTTGTAATTTGATGAAAGATGGCGTTTTGATGATTATTCATATTTATGCAAAGGTCTCATATTTATACAAAGGTCTCATTATATTCGCTCCAACAACATCGCATCGCCATAGGAAAAAAATCGGTATTTTTCATCAATCGCATGTTGATAAATTTCCATCATTCTATCACGCCCGATAAAGGCACTGACTAGCATTAATAATGATGATTTTGGCAGGTGAAAATTGGTAATTAGGATGTCTATGACTTGGAATTTATAACCGGGGTAAATGAAGATATCGGTTTCTTCTTGTATGGCTTTAAGCGCTCCGCCTCTTGCTGCAGACTCTAAAGAGCGTACTGCTGTTGTTCCCACGGCAATAACTCGCCCACCGTTGGCTTTGGTTTGGGTGATTTTATCCACTGTTTCTTGTGGCACTTCGTAATATTCGCTGTGCATATGATGGTCTTTAATGTTGTCGGTTTTGACAGGTTGGAAAGTGCCTGCGCCAACATGCAATGTGACGAAAGCTGAGTCAACCCCTTTAGTTTTTAAAGAATCCAACAAGTCTTCATCAAAATGCAATCCTGCTGTAGGGGCAGCGACAGCGCCGTCTTTTTGTGCAAAAACAGTTTGGTAGCGGCTTAAATCTTGTTCGTTATCCGCTCTTTCAATATATGGGGGGAGTGGAGTATGTCCCACTTTATCCAACAAATCAAGTAGTGAATCTGTGGCAAATTCAAGTGTGTAAAAACCTTTGTCTTTGTTTAAAACAACTGCTTTAACTTTATTTTCTAAAATAAGATGACTGCCAATTTTAGGTGCTCTGCTAGCGCGAATCATTGCTAATGCCTGGTTATTACTTAACAAGCGTTCAATCATAATTTCAACTTTACCGCCCGATTCCTTGTATCCGAATAAACGAGCAGGAATTACTTTGGTATTATTCATTACTAACAAATCCCCTTCTTTGATAAAATCCCCAATATTTCGAAAAAATGTATCTATAATCGGAAAAATTGGCACTAAAAGTCGTGAATCTGTTCTATTTTTCGGTGGGCTTTGTGCAATCAGTGCTTCAGGTAAGTTAAAATCAAAATCACTGAGTTGCATTATTATTTAACCTGTAATGAACCGTTCTTGAACAACTCTAAAAGTTGATAAATGGCAGTAACAACGGCACGGGGTGTTATTGTTGCCCCTGTAAAGGCATCAAACGAACCGCCATCTCTCTTGACTTTCCATTGACTTTTACTAGGGTTGGTCAAAGACATACCTTTGAATTGTTTGATCCAATTGGATTTTTTGGTTTCTACTTTATCACCCAAACCCGGGGTTTCTTTGTGTGCAATCACGCGAACGCCTAAGAGTTGGTTGTGGGTATCGATGCCTGTTAATAGGCGAATAGTGCCACTATAGCCATTTGGATAAGCGTGTTCAATTAGATAAGCGAAAGTCTGATTATTGTGTTTAGCAGGGTAAATATTCACGGTTTGCTTAATGCCGTGCAAGGTAATTTCTTTTGAGAATTTATCTTGCAAAATGTTATTATCATAATCTGAAACCAACTCATTAAGTCGTTCAATGAGTAATTGCTCTTCGTTATATTTAATGCGTTCTTTCATTAAATCTTGTGCCAACGAAACGAAAAATATACTGATGGCAGCAAAGATAAGTAGCAACATGCCTGCTTTGATTATCGGTTGTGATTTCATTGACCAAATACCTTAGGTTGTGTGTAATAATCAATCAACGGCACAGTAATATTCATCAACAAAACGGCAAATGCAACGCCATCTGGATAGTTGCCAAAAGTGCGAATAATTACAATCAGCATACCAATAAAAAAGCCATAAATAAGCCGCCCTTTGGGTGTGGTGCAGGCAGACACTGGGTCGGTAGCAATGAAAAACGCACCCAACATTGTGCCACCCAGCATTAGGTGATTCTGAATGGGTAGGTAATGCTCGGTGTCGCCAAATGAGAGTAAAAAGGCAGTGATGACAATACCTGATAAAAAGGCGAGTGGAATATGCCAAAAAATAACACGGCGAACCAATAGATACAATCCACCCAATAAAAATCCTGCGTTAATCCACGCTTGTGCTGTTGAATGCACGCTCAATTCACTGATGATTTTGCCTAAAGCCAACTGGGTTTTGACATCGTCTAATCGGGTTGCACCACTCAACGCATCCACAGGATTGAGATTAAAAATTACCTCAAAGGCTTGAGTGAAAGTTACAAAATCGCCCGCCCAAGTGGTCATTTGCAAGGGGTATGAAATCAGCAAAAAGGCATAGCCTAACATTGCTGGGTTAAAAGGATTATTACCCAGTCCGCCATACAATTGCTTGCCGAAAATAATGGCAAAACTCACGCCTACCACGATAATCCACCACGGGGCAATGGTGGGAATTGAAATGGCTAATAAAATGCCTGTTAAAGCAGCGGAACCATCACCAATGGCAGGTGCAATTGGTTGATTTCTAATTTTTAAAAATAGAGCTTCGACGGCAATCGCTGAGGTGACTGCAAAATAATTTGCACAATGACACCCCAGCCAAAAAGTAATAAGACGCACTAACGCCTAAGACAAGCGCATAAATCACTTGTCGCATCATTTGTGAAGAAGAACTAAATATTGCTATCATTTTTTATTTTTTACCCTTGTTATTGCGTCTGCTATTTTATCTTTTTGAGTCTTGTCGCCTGCCATTTTTGCTTCAATTCTGCTTTTTTTCTTGCCATCATCTCGGTGCGTTCGGTTTTATTACGCACCAGTCGATATTCTCTATATTCAAATCGCTTTCGGGCATTATACACTTTTTTCTGTGCTTTCAGAGTTTGGCGGTGTAACGCCTTCGCAAACGAAAAATACGATGCCAAAGGAATATGACTTGGACACACTACATCACAACAACGACATTCAATACAACTGCTAAGATTATACTCCATTGCCTTCTCAGTATTCTCACTTTTGGCATACCAATACAGTTGCTGTGGCAATAAATTCACTGGGCAAGCCTGATTGCACTGACCGCAACGAATACATTCTTGTATGGATGGTGTTGGTTTGGCGTTATTAACGAAAATACAGTTAGTCACCTTGCAAATCGGCACATCAAGTGTTGCCACATTCACACCCATCATCATTCCGCCCATACGCACAGCGTGCGGTTTATTGTTTGGCTCTGCTAATGTCACAATATGCCTAAATGATGCACCCAAACGCACTTCAAAATTATTCGGCGTTACTGCATCACCCGTTACTGTTACAATGCGTGAAATCAAAGGTTTGTCTTCAACTACAGCGTCAAAAATGGCTTTGACAGTGGATACATTCTGACAAAGAATCCCATGGTTTATGGCAAGTTCATCTGCTGGAATTTCAATATTTAATAACGCTTTGATGAGTAATTTTTCTGCACCTGAGGTGTATTTAGTTGGGATTTGGATGATGCTAATTCTCTCATTATGATTAAACATCAACAGCGAATGATAAGCTTCCTGTTTATCGTCTTCAATTGCAATGAAAACCTGCGTCGCCCCCGTAATTCGCAACAACACTTCCACCCCACGAATCACTTCACGGGCATCGTGTTGCATCAACGCATCATCGCACATAATCCCCGGTTCGCACTCGGTGGCATTGATAATTAAGGTATGGCAATTGGTCGCTTTTTTCAATTTTGAATGCGTTGGAAACCCTGCACCACCCAAGCCAACAATGCCTGATTGTTGCAGATATTCAATCAAAGTCTCACGCGAGCAATGCAAAAAATCACCCACACCTTTATTCTTAATCCACTCGTCTTTGCCGTCAGATTCAATGGTAATACAGTTTGATTTAAGCCCTGATTTATGTGGAATAATTTGTGCATCAATTGCCACCACCGTGCCTGAAATTGAGGCGTGAATAGAAGCACAAAACTGGTCTGGCGTCTGTGCAATTAACTGCCCTGTTAGGACTTTATCACCAACCTTAACACAGGGCTCAGCCTCCGCACCTATGCGTTGTTGCAAAGGCAAAACTACTTTATCAGGTAAGGGTGCTTGAATAATTTCAACCCGCGTCACGGGATACGGATTATTAATCACAATACCATTATTAAATGCATCAAACATCTGCCACCTCGGCTATAAAAGTCCTTAGCGTTGGCTGAATTTTCTTAATGAGACCTTTGCATAAATAGGGATGATTAGCAAAATGACAGATTTTATTAAATTGGAAATTTTTTAAATCCACTCCTAGCAGGGCTAAGGGTGTTTTTAAAAAGTTTGTAATTTGATGAAAGATGGCGTTTTGATGATTATTCATATTTATGCAAAGGTCTCTTAATATAAATACAATCCACAGGACAAACTGGGATGCACAAATCACACCCCGTGCATTCATCCTCAATCACCGTCGTCATTACCTTAGATGCACCAACAAAGGCATCTACCGGGCAAGCTTGAATGCACAAAGTGCAGCCAATGCATAATTTTTCATCAACATATACAACATGGTCGGTGGTATTTTCGCCATGTTCTTCATTCAGTAATAAAGTTTCCACTCCCAATAATTCTGCCAACGCATCTACACCTTCTTGCCCACCTGGCGGGCACTGGTTAATTTCTGCTTCGCCTTTTGCCAATGCTTCAGCATAAGGTTTACAGCCTGGAAAATCACATTGCCCACATTGCGTCTGAGGCAAAATTGCATCAATCTGATCCACTAAGGGATTGCCTTTAACCTTAAATTTAATCGCCGCATACCCTAGAATTAACCCTAATACTAACGCCAACAAAGAGAAAATGAAAATAGATTCAATCATGCCAATCCAACGAACCCCATAAATGCCATTGACATTAATCCTGCGGTAATCAATGCAATCGGCACGCCTTGAAAAACAGTGGGAACATTTGCCCCATCAATGCGTTCGCGAATGGTTGAAAATAATACCAAAACAAAAGAAAAACCAATCGCCGCACCAAAACCATAAACAGCTGATGCCAAAAATCCATTATCTTGATTGACATTCAACAACGCCACACCAAGCACCGCACAATTCGTCGTAATCAATGGCAAAAACACCCCCAAAGACTGATGCAAAACAGGCGAAGTTTTATTCACCACCAACTCGGTAAAGCCCACCACACCTGCAATAGTAACAATAAAGGCAATGGTACGCAGGTATTCCATCTCAAACGGAACCAGAATATAAGTATTAATCAAATAACTGCTCACACTCGCCAAAGTCAGCACAAAAGTCGTGGCAAAACCCATGCCAATCGCCGTCTCAACCTTTTTAGAAACGCCCATAAAAGGGCACAATCCCAAAAACTTCACTAAAACAAAGTTATTGACCAAAATAGTACTTACTAAAATTAAAATATACTCATTCATAATAAATCATATAGGGCTTGGCGAATACCCTCTAATTCCCTCTTTGTTATAGTTGCAATCTTATCGCCCACTCTATTTTTAGACAAAGAGCGAATTTCATAAATACACGCATCCGACTCTTTTTCAAGTTTCTGCCTTTTGCTAATAGGGTAACGATAAGGCTGGTTATCTTTAATCACTAAACTTGACAATGGTATAACAACAGCCGTTGCAAATATCGTTGTGTCTTGATTGTCACTCAAAATAATAGCTGGCCTTAGCTTGCCAATTTCGCCTTTTTTCGTCGGTTCAAAATCAACCAAACAAATATCGCCTTTATTTAACACTTTACTCAATGCCGTCTCCTGCCGAGCCATCTCCAATAGGGTCAAGCATCTGTGCTTCTGCTGCACGCTTAGCATTTTTTAGTCGCTTTGACTTTTCTAGTTCATTTAAAAATTTTAAAAAATCTGTCTTTAATGTGTTTGGCACAAAATAACCAATTTCTTGTTTTTTTCTACCGTTAATAATGCTAATCACCTGATCAGTTTGGAAAAAATCAACTGATTTCCGCATATCTGCCATAGTCGCTTGAATCATTACACCCTCTTATTCTGTTAAATCATTATGTAACATTATAATGTAATATCAGAGTTACAAAAATACTTTCAAAAGTCCAAATGAACTAATCATCAATAAAGTCAACCCAACCCAGCGTTTAAACAAAACATCATTTTGAATAATTTTATCATGCAATTTGAGTCCGATTATATGTCCAATCGTGGCGACTGGAATTAACATCAAAGATAATTGCCAATCAATTGGTACACCGACTGCAACAAAAGCGACCATTTTAATGCACACCAAAATAAACCATAATACAAATAGTGTATTACGCAAATATTGTTTTGCCACATAACGCATATATACTGCGACAATCAGTGGTGCGCCTGTCAGTGAAGTGCCTGCCACATAACCCCCTAAAATCAATAACAATTTATCCACCCAAGGACGATGTGAAGTGATTTTTTGATTAAAAATCCAAGTAATAGCGTAAAAAATCGTAATGGAATAGACAAAAATAATCATCACTTTATTAGGTAACGCCAATAATCCAAACACCCCAATTAAAGTCGGCGGAATAATCCACCAAAGTGACTGTTTAAGATATTTCCAATCCACTTGTTTGATAGATTTTGCCAAAGTTAGCGACGAGAAAAATAACAAATGCAGCCCAATTACTGGCAGCCAATAAACCGGCGACCCACCCAATAACAACATTAACGGCAACCCCAATGCCGCACCACCAAAGCCAAGCCCCGTACGCACAAACCCCGCCCACATAAAAATCAAACTGACTAAAAATAATTCTGTATTGGAAAAAATCACAATCTGTCTAACGGCGACACAACCCCTTGCCCACCTTGCTTTAAAACATGCGTATAAATCATCGTCGTTTGCAAATCACTATGCCCAAGCAAACCCTGAATAGTGCGAATATCGTCCCTGTTTGCAACAGATGCGTGGCAAACGAATGGCGAAAAGTATGTGCCGACACTTTTTTATGGACACTTCTACATTTCCCCACAGCCACTTTAATCGCCTTATTCACCGCTGATTGGTCAATATGATGACGGCGCTCAACATTCGTGCGTGGGTCGGTGGCAATATTTCTACTCGCAAACACATACTGCCACCCAAACTCTTTATCCGCATTCGGATATTTTTTAGCCAAAGCATTCGGCAAATACACCCCACCAAAACCCACCGCTAAATCCTGCTCGTGGATTATTTTTCTTTGAGCGATATGTGCCTGCAACACAGGTATCGCTTTTTTTGCCAATGGCGTTACCCGGTCTTTTTTACCCTTACCATCACGCACTGTAATTTGGCAATAATCAAAATCCACATCCTGAACTCGCAATCGCACCAACTCAGAAATCCGTAATCCACCGCCATATAACAACGAAACCATCAACGCATTAACCCCCGTTAATTGTGCAAAAATCTTTTTAACCTCTCTCGCACTCAACACCACAGGAATCCGTGGCTGCTTACGACTACGCGTTGCCCGCACATTTTCCAAAGGCCTTTTAAGTACTTCTTTATACAAAAAAACCAACGCATTAAATGCCTGATTTTGCGTTGAAGCCGCCACATTTTGCCCAACCACTAAATCTGTCAAAAATACCTCCACTTTATCCTCAGCATTCTCAAACAATTCATCCCCACTCTGCATCTGAGAAAATTTGATAAAGCGCTTCACCCAATCACAATAACTACTCTCAGTTTTATAAGCATAATTCATCCGCCGCATTATTTCTCGCATTTGCTGAATGGTTGGTTTTTATCTGTTATCATATGCCCGTTAAATTTGAATTTTGTATAAATTTTTTACCCTAATATCAAATATCAGATAAAAATTGGATTTTATCTTAAAAATAGATGGAATTTTGTTGTTTTTACAGGTTTTATTTTTAATATAGCAATATAAGGAAATATGTCCTTATAATAATAGTTATGCAGTAAAAAATATTACAATGACTCAACATGACCAATAAAGAAAAACTACTTATTCGCATAAAGCGAATGGATAAAACAGAATCCATCGTGAAACACGCTATGACATTAGGTGCTATAGTTTGGTCTATTGATATTATTGCTAACAAAATAGAACAAATTTCATATATTATATTTGCTTTTGTATGTGTCATAATAGCGTTTATAATATTCATTATGAAACAAAATAAGTTTATTGGTGATAAAACTGCACAAATGACAAAACATAATGAAAAGCTTGAAAAACAAATAGACCCAAAGAGGACAAGTTCTCAGTTAACTGAGCGAGGTCAGACAAACCCATTGGATAAATAATATGGACAGTCAATTCATTATTTTGTATGCTTTATTGGTGTTTGTTTTTTGGTCACTATTTGTGTCCCCATACCTTGTATCTAGCACAAGGCAAAAATTATTCTCAATTCGTGATAAAGCTTTTTTAGATTTTAAACACGATGATGAATATCAAAAATTAAGAGATGATATAAATCTGTTTATAAGATTTTCTGACAAAGCATCATGGCAAAGAATGCTGTTTGACCTTATATTTTTGCGTAAAGAATTGAAAAAAGCACAATCAAATAAGGCTGATTTTAATAATCCAAAATTAAAAAGTGTTTTCTTTATTTCAACAATCTTGATTATTAGATTAGTTGTGTTACGGTCACCAACTTTAATGCTCTTATCTACACCAGTATTTATTATTGCAGTTATTCAAGTTGAAATACTACCAAAAGTTAAAAATGCAGTATCTAGTTTTGTTATTAAAGATGCAAATATTTATACAACTGAAAAAACTGCATAACAATTCATTCCAGCCGACCGCTAACGCGGCAGCTGAATTCAAGCGTTAGGCAGTGTAAATATACGGAGAAGCAATGAAAACAAAAAGTATTATCAGTTTAGGGCTGTTGGCTGTTTTTATTCTTAGTGGATGTGTTCAGCAGATACGTCCATCATTAAGAACCCATCTAGGCACAGAAAGAATTTTTGATAAAAATTACAACCTTAATCAAAAACTGGTTGCATATGTCGGACAACCAATTGTTAAAGTAAAAGACTACAGGGTTAAAAAATTTAAAGCCAAACATATGAAAGCCTCAGAAGATTTTACAATATCTGGTGGACTTGTCACTATTCAAGGCGATAAAAATACTGATTACCGTGTCCGAGGAGAAACTACGATTGATAAAAAGTCTTATACAGTGGTTAATGTGCCTGGGAGTTATAGGGGTGCTGGATTTGGTGTATTAGTTAAACCTGATGGAAGTGTCCACTCACAACTGTTAAATGACAATATTGTAATGTATTATACATTTAAACATGTACCTGAAAATTTGAAATTTATAGCTTCACAAGAAGAAGAAATTGATGTCGGTGCTGGGTATTTGAATTATGAATTGGTTTATGGAGGAACAGATGGAAAGTCAATTACAATAACATATCGTGAGTACACTAGTAAAGATTTGGCTACCCTTTCTTCCCAAAAAAGTTGTATACAGCTGAAAAACAAATCGCTTTAGAGATACAATTTTACAAATTCATGAAGTTACAAATGAAAAAATTGTCTACACAGTTAGCAATAGTAGATTAACTCGTTATCCGCCTGCGGCGTCTAACAAGCCAATCAACCCGACCTGAGAATTTAAAATAGAGTAAACTCTAAATAATTACTAGGCGGTTATTGCCACGCGTTATATTTATAATTAATCATACAGAGGGACACATTATGACAAAAAGCATGTTTCGTTATCGCACCAATTGTGATGCAGAATCTGATACACGAAACGATCAGACCAAATTCTAAAACATGTAATATCTCCTGCTGTAGATACTTGTTGGTTATAAAGCAGTTCGTGCAGACAAATATCTGAACCAGGTATGATTACTAGTCAGGTAATTCAAAAATTGTTGATGACACTCTTGTTATTGCAGATTTAACAGAACACAACCCAAATGTTTTTATGAACTTGCAATTAGACATGCATAAAAACCACTGTACAATTATAAAAAAAGGTGAGCAAATACCCTTTGACGCTGCAGAACAAGAACAATTCATGTTGACCATCATGACTTAGATAGTGTCAGTCAGCAAAACTGAAATATTGCTCAAATTAAATCGTCCTGAGAGACTTCAATACTCTAGAAACTCCTATTTCAGGTTCTCTAGATTTACAAATGCTGAGGAGGCAAAGTGATAATCCTGAGCAAAAGGTCTCTAGCAGATGTACTTTCTGTAATTACAGAATAAGGTTTCAGTGCTCGGTATGGAAAAGAATTAGATACCCTGAATCATTGATTCCTAGGGAATATTTTCATCACTTAGGTAGAGATAAGTCCATGAGAAAAGGCATCAAGCAATGGAAATAAACCATATTTTATCAAACATTGTAGAGTTAATATCTATTAAATAAACCTAAAGCGCAAAAACTAGTAGAATATGAAGAGAATATGAGACGACTTAAACAGGTGATTCTTATGGAAAGGTTTGGAGAAAATAATGGGGACAGGCTACTTTTTATGATATAATTCCCCACTTTTACCCCAACACTAAAATGCCACGCATACCAAGAGGTCAAACCCAAGGCGGAATCTATCATATTATCAATAGAGGAAATATGCGTATGCAAGTTTTTGATGATGAGGATGATTACGAGTTTTTCCTAAAATTATTAAAAACAGGGCTAGAAAGAGAGAATATTGAGTTACACGCCTATTGCCTGATGCCTAATCACTTTCATTTATTACTTGTACCACAAGGTGAAAATAGTCTGAGTAAATTTATGCAATGGGTGATGACTTCTCATGTGCGTTATTATCATAATAAAAACAAAACTTCAGGACATATTTGGCAAGGTAGATTTAAAAGTTTTATTGTTGAAAAAGACAGTTATTATCTAACTTTGATGCGCTATATAGAGGCTAATGCATTAAGGGCTGATTTAAGCAAAACAGCACAAGATTGGCAATACGGGTCATTATCAGAAAGAGTTTTTAGAAATAGAAAGATATTGAACAAGCCTTATGGAGAACTAGATAACTGGGTGGAATATGTCAATACGCCACAAACTCAAAAAGAAATAGATAAAATCAGAAACAGTATTAATAGACAAGCACCACTTGGCAATGAAAACTGGGTTATAAAAATGGCAAAGAAGCATGGTTTGCTGTCAACTCTAAAGGCTAGAGGAAGACCAAAAAATAAGAAAAACTATGATAAAAGTAGCCTGTCCCCATTTATTTTCTTAGCCTGTCCCCATTTATTTTCTGTAAACATATAATTTTTCTAACTATAAAGTAATCTATGAAATTAGAATTTAGACAAGAATATTTATCAATTACCACTTTTAACCCAGTTGAATTGGAGTCACTCACAGTTTTAACAGGAGTTAACGGTTCAGGTAAAAGCCAGTTACTGGATGCAATTGCTAATAAATCAGTTGCCATTACAGAATGTGATAGTTTAAATATAGTTCACTTTAACTATGAAACATTTAAACTTGAAAATGAAAGTTCATTTAATGCTCAAAGCATAAGTACCGAAAAAGAGAATGCATGGTCATATTTCACAGAAAATATTAAGCCAAGTCTTACATCATGGAAAACCAACTTGAGATAGTCAAGCATCAATAATTAATGAATGTAAAAGTAATAAGAAAATATATGGGAAGTTGCAAATAATACTATGCAACAATACAAAACTAATGTGAAAAATCTGTTTTCTAACCAAACACATAAAAATAATCAGTTTGCTAGTGGAATTTATTCCATGGTAAAAAACAAGATAAATTTATTGATGATATTCAACATGATGAGTTTTTATCTAGGTATAAGCCTTATGCGTATAAAAACAACTTCCTTCCTAATCAGTTAGGCAAAGTAGTTTGGGATTACTACGCTAAATACAATAAAAATCAATTTCATATTTTCCAAAATAAAGAACAAGGTGGATTTCACTACTCTATCAGAGAGTGAATTTATAGATATGCATGGTAAAAAACCTTGGGATGTCATTAATGATATTTTGTCAAGGTTTGACACCTTAACTTATCGAATTAATTCACCAGAAGGGCATGATTATTTTGGGAATTTCCACTTAACATTGAAACATATTAATAAACCAGGTGTCGAAATACCATTTTCAAGTTTATCATCTGGCGAAAAATACTTATGGCTTTGGTTGCGTCAATTTATAAGTCATCATCTGATGGCTATTTTCCAGATATATTACTTCTCGATGAAGTAGATGCATCTTTACATCCATCCATGATCAAAAATATGTTAAATGTAATAAATAACATTTTTTAAAAACAATATTAAAGTCATTCTTGTTACACACTCACCAACAACTATCGCACTATCTCCAAGTAACTCTATTTTTGTTATGAATAAAGATGGTACTAATAGAATTGAGAAAAAATCAAAACAAGATGCACTGTCAATACTAACGGAAGGTTACGCTACAATTGATGAAGGTCTTAAACTATTTGACCAAGCTTCTAAAAATAACATATCAATTATTACTGAAGGAAACAACGCACAACTAATAAAAAAACAATTGAATTATTTCAGTATAAAAATATTGAGGTAGTTCAAGACCTAGAAAATATTACGGAAAGAATCAAATGAAAACCTTATTTGATTTTTTCTCCAAAACAAAACATGATACAAAAAGTAGTGTTTGTATGGGACTGTGATGTTAGCCTCAACCTACAAGAAGCTAATGGTACATATCCTTATATATTAGATAGAAATGAAGGTAATAATATTGCAAGTAAGGGAATTGAAAATATGTTCTCTGAAGAGTTATTTTCTGGGTTTACTAATACAATCACTAGGTCAAAGGACATACAAAAACTGATTTTGATAGCAGTAGAAAAAGACTTTACAGATTTTATCCTATCAAGGAATGACCTAGATGACTTTATAAAATTTAAGCCTCTATTCACATATATCAATTCATTGTCTGACTAAAAATCTAACAAGGCGCTCGAGAAGACAAACTACCTTAGCGGTTGATTAAAATAATTAGGGTCAGAGTGTAATTAAAATAATGGGGCAGCAAAAATAATGGAAAAAAATAATGGGGACAGGCTACTTTTATGATATAATTCCCACTTTTACCCCAACACTAAAATGCCACGCATACCAAGAGGTCAAACCCAAGGCGGAATCTATCATATTATCAATAGAGGAAATATGCGTATGCAAGTTTTTGATGATGAGGATGATTACGAGTTTTTCCTAAAATTATTAAAAACAGGGCTAGAAAGAGAGAATATTGAGTTACACGCCTATTGCCTGATGCCTAATCACTTTCATTTATTACTTGTACCACAAGGTGAAAATAGTCTGAGTCAATTTATGCAATGGGTGATGACTTCATGGGGTATTATCATAAAAAACAAAACCTCAGGACATATTTGGCAAGGTAGATTTAAAAGTTTTATTGTTGAAAAAAGAAAGTTTTTATCTAACTTTGATGCGCTATATAGAGGCTAATGCGTTAAGGGCTGATTTAAGCAAAACAGCACAAGATTGGCAATACGGGTCATTATCAGAAAGAGTTTTTAGAAATAGAAAGATATTGAACAAGCCTTATGGAGAACTAGATAACTGGGTGGAATATGTCAATACGCCACAAACTCAAAAAGAAATAGATAAAATCAGAAACAATATTAATAGACAAGCACCACTTGGCAATGAAAACTGGGTTATAAAAATGGCAAAGAAGCATGGTTTGCTGTCAACTCTAAAGGCTAGAGGAAGACCAAAAAATAAGAAAAAACTATGATAAAAGTAGCCTGAAACTCCCCCAATAAACTGGACACTAAATTTTAACATTTAGGAGTCCAAAATGACAAGAAAATACACAGCCTTCACCAAAGCCTTTAAACTAGAAACCCTAGCACTAGCAAATCAACCAAATACTTGCATTGCACAGCTTGCAAGAGATTTAGGTTTACGCAGAAACATGATCTACAAATGGAGGATTGAATTGAATCAAAAACAAGATAAAGCCTTTAAAAGAACCGCCGATACTGCCAACACAAGCACATCACAAAGCAACACATTCGGCGTTATTAAAGCAAAAAAAAAACAACTTGAAAAAAGACCCAAACGGGCCCTCAAATGGAGGTAGAAATCCTAAAAGGCTCAAGCTTCTTAAAAGGGTCAAAACAGTTAAGATTTAAGTTTATCGCCTCAGAGGCGATAAACTACCAATCACTGTTTTGTGTCGTGTAGCAGGTATCCAAGAGCGGATACTACTAGGGAAGCATACACCACAAAGCCCTAGAAGTAGGCAGAACGAAAAAAATCGTATTACAAATCATTCAAGCCTTTAAAAATAGTAGGCAAACTATGGTTCGCCTAGGATTTATCACGAACTAAAAGCCCAAGGCGTTAAGGTTAGCCTGAATAAAGTGGCGAGGCTGATGAACAAGAACGACATATATGCCCATTTTAGTATTCGCCAAAAAAAGGCAAAAATACCTAGAAACAATATTAACTTTGCTAATAATATACTGAACAGGAATTTATTGCAACAACACCCAAGCAAATGGGTAAGCGACTACCTTTGTTTGGACGCAGCAAGGTTGGTTGTATTTAGCAACTGTGATTGATTTATACTCACGCAAAGTTGCTGGTTGGTCAATGGGCAAGAATAATGACACAGCGCTCGTAATTGACGCCCGAGATGGCAATCAAAAAACAAGCCAAGACAACAGCAAGTATTACTGCATTCAGATCAAGGTTCTACTTACAGGGCTTATGAGTATTTAGCATTATTTAAAGCAAATAACATTACCCAAAGCATGAGTAGAAAGGAAATGCTATGATAATGCAGTTGCTGAGAGCTTTTTAACACACTCAAAAACCCAGCTAGTCAATCAACAAACCTACCAAACCCAGAGCACAAGCAACAAGTGCAATCTTTGAATATATTGAAGTGTTTTACAACAAGATTAGACGACATTCAACGATTGGTTATTATTCACCCAGTGATTATGAACGCGTTTTTTAAGGAGAATTACCCAACCAACAAAAAACCTTTTTGGCTTAGTTGGGTTCTTCTAATTTGCAGCCCCCAAACCCATTGTTCAATCAAAAAAAACAAGGGTATAATTTATTGAAGTGGTGTCCAGTCAATGGGGAACCGCAGCCTGTCCCCATTTATCAATTATCGTATTACTTACTGCATGTGGTGAGCCAGAAGTTAAAGCAACCCCTATTGCACACGATTTAATTGAGAACCCTGGTGCATTTAAGACTAAGTAATTCTAATTAAGTGTTGCGGCTAACGCCTCAGCACTTTTTTGCACCAAATCTAAATTCTTGCCTTCAACCATCACTCGAATGAGTGGTTCAGTGCCAGAAGCACGAATTAATACTCTGCCAAATTCACCTAAAGCACTCTCCACTTTAATTTGTGTTTCTTTTAGTGCCTGATGCTGTGATAAATCCACTTTTTCTTTAATTTTGACATCGATTAATACCTGTGGGTATTTTTGTACTTCGGATTTTAATTCGCTTAGTGTTTTTCCGCTTTTAATTACTACTTCTAATACTTGCAAAGCAGCAATAATTGCATCACCTGATGTAGCTTGATTAAGGCAAATAATATGTCCTGAGCCTTCACCACCAAGAATAGAATTGTGTTTTTGCATTTGTTCCATTACAAATCTATCTCCGACATCGGCTTCAATAAAGTTAATACCCAAATTTTGATAACCATGTTGCACACCAAGATTGGTCATTTTAGTGCCAACCACTGTATTGCTTGTTAACCGCTTTTGATTTTTCCATGCTTTAGCAATAATGAAAACTGACTCATCCCCATCAATTAATTCACCTTGTGAATCTACCATCATTAAGCGGTCTCCATCGCCATCAAAAGCGATGCCTAAATCGGCTTTTTTTTCAAGTACAACTTCCTGTAATTTTTTAGTATTCGTCGCACCACAATTCAAATTAATATTAAAACCATCAGGCTGATTATTGATAATAGTAATGTTAGCGCCCAACTCTGAAAATACATTTTCAGCGATATGGTAGGTTGCACCATTCGCACAATCTACCACGATATTCAAATTAGATAAATCAATGTCTTTGTCAAAAGAACGCTTACAAAAATCAATATAACGACCCAAAGATTGCTCGTGACGCACTGCTTTGCCAATATTTTCACTGCTAACGCTGACCATCGGTTCGCTTAAACGCTTTTCTATGTCTTTTTGATCTTGGTCGCTGAGTTTAAAGCCCTTATCAGAGAAAAATTTAACCCCATTATCTTGAAAATTATTGTGTGATGCACTGATAACAACGCCCACAGTAGCCCCATAAGTTTGGGTTAAATAAGCAATTGCAGGGGTAGGCATCGGCCCCAAAAGCCCAACATCAACACCTGCAGATAAAAATCCCGCCTCCAATGCAGATTCAAATAAATAACCTGAAACACGGGTATCTTTGCCAATAACAACACTGGGATTTGCATGATTTTGTGCCAAAACTGAACCTACCGCCCAGCCTAATTTTAGGAAAAAATCTGCCGTGATTGGCTCAACACCGACTTCGCCCCGTATTCCATCTGTTCCAAAATAATTAACCATTATCCAACCTTGTTTAATACCATTAATGCATCTTTCATTTCTAAAACATCGTGTACACGCACAATATTTGCACCATTTTGCACCGCCATTATAGCCCCTGTAACACTACCTACCATCCTTTCCCCAATATCTCTACCGCCAAGCATCTGCCCAATCATCGTTTTGCGTGACAATCCTGCCAACAAAGGTAAGCCAAAAAATTTAAACTCATCAAAGCGACGCAATATTTCTAAATTATGTTCATAGGTTTTCCGAAGCCAAATCCTGGGTCTAAAATCAATCTATTCTTACTAATGCCTGCATCAACACAGGCATTTATCCTGCGTTCGAAAAAGTATTTAATATCTTCTACCACATCACCATATACAGGATTATTTTGCATACTGCGTGGGGTGCCTTGCATATGCATCAGACACACATCAGATTTTAAATCAGCCACAATTTCTAACGCCCCTTTTGCACTCAACGCACATACATCGTTAATAATATGTGCCCCTGCTTGAACAGCCTGTGTCATTACTTCTGGTTTTGAAGTGTCGATAGAAATCATAATATTTGTAGTTTTGGTAAGTGCTTCAATCACGGGAATGACACGCGACAATTCTTCTTCAAGGGAAACAGCATCAGCATTTGGACGGGTAGATTCCCCACCAATATCAATAATATCAGCCCCTTGCTCAATCATCTGCTGTGCGTTTTGAATAGCATCTGCACATCAAAATGCTGACCACCATCAAAAAAAGAATCGGGCGTTACATTCAAAATACCCATAATTTTAGGCTGAGTAGCCATCGTGTTTTAGGCGACTTGTTCGTTTAAAGGGCTTTCACCACCTTTACTACCACCATCGCCTGACACCTCAGTATCAACATCAAGCCCTTTGCCTAATTCGGTGGAGGCAACTTCGGAATCAACAATTACTGCAGCTTCACGCATTGGTTTTCTTGCCATTAAGTCGTCGATTTGGTCTTTGTCAATGGTTTCAAATTCCATTAGTGCTTCGGTCATTGTATGCAGAATATCGACATTGTCTTCTAATATTTTTAGTGCGATTGCGTAGTTTACATCGATAATTTTACGAATTTCAATATCAACTACTTTGAAAGTGTCTTCTGAGATATGCTTGTGTTTGGTTACTTGCTTACCTAAGAAAACTTCGCCTTCTTCTTCTCCGTATGATAGAGGGCCTAGTGCTTTGGACATCCCCCATTGTTTGACCATTTTGTGTGCGATTTCGGTGGCGCGTTCGATGTCGTTACTTGCACCTGTTGTTACAGCATCATCGCCATAAATCAAACCTTCAGCAATGCGACCGCCAAATAATGAGGAGATTTGTGAGTTTAACTTGCGTTTTGAAATGCTATAACTGTCTTTTTCTGGCAGGAACATTGTTACCCCTAATGCACGGCCTCTGGGGATAATGCTGACTTTGTAAACAGGGTCGTGTTCGGGAACTAAACGACCGACAATTGCGTGTCCTGCTTCGTGATAAGCGGTCATTTTCTTCTCAGTTTCGTCCATTGCCATTGACTTTCGTTCGGCACCCATCATAATCTTATCCTTAGCTTTTTCAAACTCTTGCATACCGACTAGTTCTTTGTCCTTACCTGCTGTAATCAACGCCGCCTCATTGCACAAATTCGCCAAATCTGCACCTGAAAATCCAGGTGTGCCTTTGGCGATATCAACAGATTTAACATTTTTAGCAATCGGTAATTTTTGCATATGCACTTTTAAAATCGCATCACGACCATTAATATCTGGCAGCCCTACCATTACTTGGCGGTCAAAACGACCTGGTCTTAACAATGCAGGGTCTAGCACATCAGGGCGGTTAGTTGCGGCAATGACGATAATGCCTTCAGAGCCTTCAAAGCCATCCATTTCAACCAACATTTGATTTAGCGTTTGTTCGCGTTCGTCGTGACCACCGCCCATGCCGGCACCCCGTTGGCGACCAACTGCATCAATTTCATCAATAAAGATAATGCAAGGTGCATTCTTTTTTGCCTGCTCAAACATATCACGCACACGAGATGCACCAACACCCACAAACATTTCTACAAAATCAGAGCCTGAAATGAAGAAAAATGGCACTTGTGCTTCACCTGCGATGGCTTTGGCTAATAGAGTTTTACCCGTGCCTGGGGGTCCAACTAATAACACGCCTTTAGGGATTTTTCCGCCGACTTTGGTGAATTTACCGGGTTCGGATAAAAAGTCCACCAATTCTTTAACATCTTCTTTGGCCTCTTCCACACCTGCTACATCTTTGAAAGTAACATTGGTTTCATCTTTGGGAATTAATCTCGCCTTAGATTTGCCAAAACTCATTGGGTTTTTCCCACCCATTGCACCGCCAGCACCCTTCATTGTGTAAAGAATCACACCGATTAACAATAAAATCGGCGCTAAAGAAATAATTAATTGCTTAAAAAATCCCTCTTTTTCAGGGGGTTTGGCGATCACATCCACGCCATTATTGAGCAAATCGCCCATCAAGCCCAAGTCACCAGGACTATAAGTTGAAAACTGTTCACCACCGACACCCGTGCCAGTAATACGACTACCTGCAATGGTTACATTAGAAACATCCCCCTGCTTAACACTTTGAATAAACTGAGAATAAGTGATATCGGTTTTTTCTTCTTTTGACTGAAACTGACTATAAAGTGAGCTCGCCACACTACCCAAAACCAACCAAAATAATAAACTTTTCAACATAATAAAAATCAATAAAAAATAAGAAAACAAATATACCCTATTCTGCTTGTAACCATTGTAAAATTATTGCAAATTCACAACTATTTTTTTAAACTAAAAATAAAACCATGTCAAAAATTAACCTACTTGCTATTATTCTTATTTCTACCCTATTAAGTGCTTGTGGCTTCCACACGCCGAACAATATTACCTCACTGAATGCATCAATCACAGGCAATACAAGCGGTGCATTTGCAGTTGAACTTAAAAAACATTTTAATACAAATGCAGTGCAACTTTTAACAGTACAAATTGGCAATGAAGTGCAAAAACAACAAACCGTTACTTATTCAGCTGGTATAGTAAGTAGCTATTCACTAACACTAGGCGTTCCCATTAAAATATTTCAACACAAAAAATTATTACTTGTAAAAACTTTAACAGCAAATACCACCATGAGCAAACTCTCATTACAAGCCAATAGACTACAAATTACTACAAGCTACACACAATTACGAAAAGATATTGTAACGAAATTACTAAGAAGATTAAAAGCGTTAAATGCGGATTAAACCCGAACAACTCGCCAACAATTTGGCCGGTAAACTTAATTCTCTTTACTTTATTTTTGGCCCAGAACTATTATTAGTTGAACAAAGTTTAGCCCATATCAGAAACACCGCAAAGACACAAGGATTTGACGACAGAGTTAGTTTTGAAGTTGATGGTAATTTTGATTGGGGTATCATCACTGCCGAACTCTCAGCGGCTTCATTGTTCTCACCAAAACGCATTATTGAATGTCGTCTAAAAACAGGGAAAATTGGCCTTAAAGGCTCAAAAGCATTGACAGAAATTGCCTCAAATTTGCCCACCGATATTTTATTTATCGTCTCTACCGGCAAACTTGATTTTGCCCAACAAAAAGCAAAATGGTTTAAAACTCTCGATGCAAACGGTACTATCGTGCAAGTGTGGGAAGTGCAACGCGACCATCTTATTGGCTGGGTTGCCAACCATATGCAAGCAGAAGGATTAAACGCCAATTCGAAAATTGTAGAAGCCATCGCCTACTTTACCGAGGGCAATTTACTCGCCTCCATGCAAGAAATCCAAAAACTCAAAATAGCCTACCCCGACGGCAATATTAACGCTGATGAATATCTCAAGCAACTCAATCAACAATCCCACTACACCATTTATAATTTGGTTGATTCTGCATTGTCAGGTAATAGCGAACAAATGCTCAAAATTTATGCCACTATGACTGATGACACAGCAATGCCGATTATTTTAAGTAGCACACTGTATCGGGAAATCAGCGCCATCATCACTATGTCCATCGAATTGCAACAAGTGAAACAAGTGGAAAGCGTAATGGAAAGTCACCGAGTTTGGAAAAGCAGAAAATCCATCATTGGCAATACACTCAAACGCCTACCTTACCAACACCTGCAAAAAATGTTGCTACTACTAGGGCGTATTGACCGCTCTATCAAAGGCATGGACAACCTGAATGTCATCAATGAATTACGCACACTTCTATTAACTTTGTCAGGAAAAACACCATGGACTCAATAACAAAACTCATCACTACACTCGGGCAAAACGCACGCACCGCATCAAAAACATTGCGTAGCGCAACAACCCAACAAAAAAATAACGCACTAAATCATATCGCCACACAAATTGATAAAAACCGCAAAACCATCTTAAGTGCCAACCAAAAAGACCTACAACAAGGTAAAAATAACGCACTAGAAACAGCATTATTAGACCGACTAATGTTAGACAACACCCGCCTCGATGGCATCATTGAAAGTCTTAACCAAATCGCCACCTTACCCGATCCAGTCGGAGAAATCACCGACCTCAAATTCCGCCCAAGCGGTATCCAAGTAGGTAAAATGCGTGTACCCCTCGGCGCAATAGGCATCATCTACGAATCCCGCCCCAATGTAACCATCGACGCAGCAGCTCTTTGTCTCAAATCAGGCAACGCCGCAATTCTACGAGGTGGCTCTGAAGCTATTAACTCTAATATGGCACTTTATGCTTGCGTTAAACAGGCCCTTATTCAGGCAAACCTAGACCAAAACTGCATCCAATTAATTGAAACCACCGACCGTTCAGCCGTTACCGAATTAGTCAAAGCCAAAGCCTTTATTGACGCTATCATCCCTCGCGGTGGCAAAGGCTTGGTTGAGGCCATTAGCGAAAACGCCAAAGTCCCAGTCATCAAACACCTGCACGGCGTTTGCCACACCTACATTGACAAAGATGCCGACACCCAAAAGCCATCGACATCGCCTTTAACGGCAAAACCCGTCGCTACGGCGTATGCAACGCCACCGAAACCCTATTAGTCCACACCAAAGCCGCTGGTCGCATAATGCCCGAACTCATCGCCGCATTCATCGCCAAAGGCGTCCAACTCAGAGGCTGTCAAGAAACCCAAAAACTCTCAAAACAAATCACCCCCGCCACCCAACAAGACTGGGACACCGAATACCTAGATGCAATCTTATCCATTCGCATCGTCAATTCAATAAGTAACGCCATCGACCATATCGAAAAACACAGCTCAGGCCACACCGAAGCCATTGTCAGCGAAAACTACACTGCTACTCGTCGCTTTATGTCTGAAGTCGATTCATCTTCCATTATGGTCAACGCCTCTACCGCCTTCGCCGATGGTTTTGAATACGGACTAGGCGCAGAAATCGGCATCAGCACCGACAAATTCCATGTCCGCGGCCCCGTCGGCTTAACAGGACTCACCTCACAAAAATACATCGTCCTTGGCAACGGCCACACTCGACAATAACCCACCAAAAATCAACCCCACTCCCCCTAATTTATGGTGCAATACCCCCTTACTTAAAACCAAACAATACTCATAGAGACCTTTGCATAAATAGGGATGATTAGCAAAATGACAGATTTTATTAAATTGGAAATTTTTTAAATCCACTCCTAGCAGGGCTAAGGGTGTTTTTAAAAAGTTTGTAATTTGATGAAAGATGGCGTTTTGATGATTATTCATATTTATGCAAAGGTCTCTCATAGACAAAACCAATGTAGATGATATATTCATCAAAATGGTCGTCAAAGAAATTGAAGAACGCTTCTCTCAAGGCAAAGTCTTGTCCCAAGACGACATCAACTACCAACATCAATCCTTGACAAGGTCGAACCTTGTCAAGGAAAAAAGGGGGTTGTGTGTTGAGTTTTTTAACCTAAAATGTGAAAAGGTCGGGGGATTTGTTGCCAGTCATTCAATTAAAATAACGCAATCAGATAAACCCAATAGTCCAACGCAAAAATATCGATTAGTTTAAAATTGAATTTTGCTAGTTAATCTTAAATTATAAAAATAATAATCAAAGTATCCTGTGTTTTTACGCATTAGACCTTAATAGAGACCTTTGCATAAATAGGGATGATTAGCAAAATGACAGATTTTATTAAATTGGAAATTTTTTAAATCCACTCCTAGCAGGGCTAAGGGTGTTTTTAAAAAGTTTGTAATTTGATGAAAGATGGCGTTTTGATGATTATTCATATTTATGCAAAGGTCTCTAATAAATATATTAAAATTACAAGCATTATTTTTAACAAAAATTAATATGAATAATATACAACAAGCAAAACAAAATGCGATTAATTCACAAATTCGCCCTTGGGGTGGACTCAACTATATTGCCAATAACGCGTTAATGGATACGCCGAGAGAGCTATTTGTTCCTGGGGCGTATCAGAATTTGGTGTTTGCGGATATTGCAATTCCTTTGACAGATAAGGCAAAAATGTTTAGTCCTAAAATTGAGGGGCGTTTGTTAGATGCGCTAAATATTGGACAAGATGAAATGGTTTTGGAAGTGGGGACTGGTAGTGGCTATCTGACTTCGGTGGTGTCAAAATTGTGTAAATCTATTACCAGCATTGAGATTGATGAGGAATTGAGCCAAGGTGCTGGGGCAAAAATTAAAGAATTGGGTATTAACAATGTATCACTTGAAGTGGGTGATGCGTCTAAAGGGTGGCAGTCGAATGACTTTTTTGATGTGGTTATCGTCAGTAGTTCTGTGCCAAAAATCACGGGGCGTTATTTCCATTTACTCAATGTTGGTGGTCGTATTTTCGTCGTGGAAGGCACAGGTAATGCGATGCAGGCGAAACTCATCACTCGTATTAGTGAGCACAAATGGGAAACTAAATCGTTGTTTGAGACGCACCTTGATGCGATGCAGGGTTTAGAGTCTGTAGAACAATTTAACTTTTAAAAAATCTTGAAATATTTTTATAACTTTGTGTTGAAAAAATCGGGCGATAGTATTGTGCTATTGCTTTTAGTGCTTGGTTTTTTTATAGCACAAATCCCTAATTTTCAATTAGATGCGTCATCGGATTCTCTAGTTTTAGAGAGTGATAAAAGTTTGCAATACTATAATAATATTAAAAAAAATTATGGCTCTGACGATTACTTAGTTATCAGTTATCAGGTTGAAAAAGACTTACTTGCCCCTGAGCAACTTGAACATTTAGCCCGTTTTAGAAAAGATTTGCAAGCCATTGATCAGATTAAGGCTGTAACTACGATTTTAGATGTGCCTCTGTTTCAATCACCGCCTTTGTCATTAACAGATTTGTCTTCTACAAGTATTTCTATTGATAATGGCAATGCTAATCTTGCAATGGCACACAAAGAATTTAAATCATCGCCCTTGTATGCGGATAATTTAGTCAGTAAAGATGGCAAAACCAGTGCGATTTTAGTCATGCTCAAGAGCAATAAAGAGTTTGCACAGCGACGCCAAACGCGTAATACGATGCGAATTCAAAAGGTGAATGGCGAACTCTCTAAGGAGGAATTAACCCAACTCATTAGCCTTGAAAAACAAGTGTTACAAGATGCTACTACGCAAAGTGATACGCAGGCGGAAACAATTGCACAAGTGCGTACTACAATTGATAAATATCGCGATAAAGCCAGTCTGTTCTTAGGTGGTTTGCCGATGATTACCACTGATATTATTAGATATATTAACAATGATTTAATCGTCTTTAGTATTGCCATTATTGGTTTAATGACACTTATTTTGGCGTTGATATTTAAAGGCATTCGCTGGGTATTGATACCAATTGGCATTAGTATCACTGGTGCATTGACGATGACGGGTGTATTGGCGTTTTTAGGCTGGAAAGTGACGGTTATTTCTAGTAATTTCTTTTCATTGCTACTGGTGATGACGCTTTCGGTGACTATTCATTTAGTGGTGCGTTATCGAGAGTTGGCACAAAATGACCCTGATTTAGATTACCTAACGCTGATTAAAACTACCTTAGAGCAAATGCTTAAACCATGTTTATTCACAACACTTACAACCATTGCTGCCTTTGGCTCATTGCTGATTAGCGGTATTCGCCCAGTGATTGATTTTGGCTGGATGATGTCAATTGGTGTGACTATCGCCTTGGTTTTATCATTTATCATCTTCCCGATGGTGATGGTGTTCTTGCCAAAGGCCAAGGTGCAAACCTTTAAAACTGAGATAGGCATTACTAATAATTTGGCAAAATTTACTGAGAAGTTTGGCAATCATTTATTAATTATTTTGGTTTTATTTATTGGTGCTTCGGCTGTTGGTATTAGTAAATTGAGTGTTGAAAATCGCTTTATTGATTATTTTAAAAAAAGCACTGAAATCAACCAGGGCTAACGCTAATTGACAAAAAACTCGGTGGTACTATTCCATTAGAAATCATCTTTGATGATTTGGCAGAAGACTATTGGTATGACGAAGATTTGCGTATTGATATTCATAAAATTCACCATTATATAGATTCTCTTGATGAGACTGGAAAGGTGCTTTCTATTGATACGCTGATGCAAATATTAGCACAGGCCAATCACAATACGATGCCAAATGGATTTTTCTTAAACATTATTAAAGGACAAATTCCAGACACTGCCAAAACACAAGTACTAGACCCATACCTCTCAGAAGACAGCGGGCAATTGCGTATGGTAATTCGTATTCGTGAAACCAATAAAGAACTAAAGCGTGGTGCATTGATTGAGAAAATTGAACACTTTATTACCAAAGAAGCGGGCTTTAGAGAAGGCACTTTCCGAACAACAGGTATGTTGGTGTTGTATAACAATATGTTACAAAGTTTGTTTAATTCACAAATTAAAACTATTGCCGTGGTGTTTGCAATGATTTTTATAATGTTCTTATTTATCTTTAAATCTTTTACTTTTTCATTGTTGGCTATTATTCCTAATATGTTACCATCCCTCTTTATTCTCGGCATTATGGGGCTAATGAATATCCCACTAGACTTAATGACCATTACCATTTCAGCGATTGCGATTGGCATTGGTGTTGATAATGCCATTCACTACATCCATCGTTTCCAAGACGAATTCCAAAAAGATGGTGACTATTTAGCCACAATGTATCGCTCACATAATTCTATCGGTTTGGCGATGTTCTACACTTCCATTACCGTTACTTTGGGCTTTTTAATTTTGGCATTGTCTAACTTTATCCCCAGTATTTATTTTGGTGTTTTTACTGCTATCGCTATGATTAGTGCGTTACTGGCTAATCTCACTTTATTGCCAAAATTGATTTTAATGATTAAACCAAAAATCTAAACTTATCCCTACACATAGTACTACCAAACCATGCCTGCACAACACCACTTTGATGTTTTAATTATCGGCACGGGCAGTGCAGGATTAATGAATGCTTTGCAACTATCTGATGATTTATCAGTGGCATTGATTGCTAAAGACAAATTTCTTAAAGGTAGTTCTTATTATGCACAAGGGGGGATATCTGCAGTACTTGATATTACCGATAATTTTCAATCGCACATCATTGACACTTTATCAACAGGGCATAAATTAGGCAATGAAAAAGTTATTCGTTTTATGGTGGAACACGCACCTGATGCTATTCGATCTTTAGAAAAAGCGGGCGTTATTTTTACCCAAGACAAGGACCATTACCACCTAACAACCGAAGGTGGACATAGCAATCGACGGGTTGCCCATGTGGCTGATAAAACAGGGAAGTCTATCCAAACTAACTTATTAAATAGTATCAAGAAAAAGAAGAATATCCACTTATTTGAAAATTTTATTGCCATTGACCTACTCACAAAAAACACCCAATGTCATGGTGCTTATGTGCTGAATAAATCTAATAACGAAGTAGAAAATTTTATTGCCCACCAAACCGTTCTTGCCACAGGTGGTGCATCTAAAGCCTACCTTTACACTTCTAATCCAGATACTTCAACAGGTGATGGCATCGCGATGGCGTATCGTGCTCATTGTGATATCGTCAATATGGAATTTACCCAATTCCATCCGACTTGTTTATATCATCCACACGCAAAATCTTTTTTGATTTCAGAAGCCTTGCGTGGCGAAGGGGCTAAACTTATTTTGCCTAATGGAGATGCGTTTATGCACAAATATGACGAACGCCTTGAACTTGCACCACGAGATGTTGTCGCTCGAGCGATTGACTCAGAAATGAAAAAAAATGGCTTTGATTGTGTTTATTTAGACATCTCTTTTAAAGATAAAAGATGGATACAAGAGCATTTTCCAACCATTAGCGATAAATGTGCGTCATTTGGTATTGATATTTCCAAGCAACCTATTCCTGTCGTTCCTGCCGCCCATTACACCTGTGGTGGCATACAAACTGACATCAACGCTCACAGCAATTTAGACAATCTATATGCCATTGGCGAAGTCGCACACACAGGCGTACACGGGGCTAATCGTATGGCAAGCAATTCCCTATTAGAATGTATCGTTTTTGCCAAAACTTGTGCCCATCACATCAATCAACAGACTTTTAAACATACCCAGCCAGCTTTTAATAATTGGGATGCATCAAAAGTAAGCCTATCCAAAGAAAAGGTGATGGTGACGCATTTATGGGATGAAGTACGACGATTGATGTGGAATTTTGTCGGTATTATGCGTAGTAACAAGCGTTTGCACGCCGCACAAATGCGTTTGACACAAATACAAAATGAAGTAGATGAATATTACCGCCTATATTTGATTTCAAACGATTTAATTGAGCTTAGAAATCTCATCACCACCGCACAAATTATTGTCAAATCGGCAATTTCAAGAACAGAAAGCCTTGGTTTACATTACAATGAAGACTATCCACAAGCTGCTGACACTATTAAAAACACTATCGTAAAATTATGATATTACCCATTTTAAAATTCCCTGACGAACGCCTACGCACCAAAGCCGCCAAGGTTGAAATGGTAGATAATACGATTAAAACCTTAGTTGATAATATGTTTGAAACGATGTACGCTAAAGATGGCATCGGCTTGGCTGCTACACAAATTGACCAACATTTACAAATTGTGGTGATGGATGTCCCAGATTCAGGGGAAGACTACCAATTGCTGTTAAAAAAGCGAGAAAGTAAAACCAAAACACCGCTTAAATCAAAACACCCACTTTGTTTTATCAATCCCATTATTGTTGGAAAAGATGGCAAAGAAGTACACTCAGAAGGCTGTTTATCCGTGCCTAATTATTATGCAGATGTTGAGCGATTTAATCATGTCGTGGTTGAAGCCCTTGATGAAAATGGCAAAAAATTTACCTTAGAAGCAAAAAATTTATTGGCCATTTGCATTCAACACGAACTTGATCACCTTAAAGGGATTTTATTTGTGGATTACCTATCCAAACTTAAACAACGCAGACTGAAAGATAAGCTCAAAAAGGTCAAATGATTCAGGTTGGACCTTACCAACTCAATTCCAAAGTCCTACTTGCCCCGATGGCAGGTACCAGCGATAAGCCGTTTAGAATATTATGTCGTGCACAAGGGGCGGCACTCACTACTTCTGAAATGGTGGTCATACAACAACATTTACTCGACACTAATAAAACCAAATATCGCTTAGACTTTACAGGGGAATCTGCCCCGATTAGTATTCAAATTGCAGGCTCTGGGGCAGATGAATTAGCCATTTCTGCTCAAAAAGCAGTGGAATTTGGGGCGGATATTATTGATATTAATATGGGCTGCCCCGCCAAAAAAGTTTGCAACAAAGCGGCAGGTTCAGCATTGATGCAAGACGAAGAGTTGGTCAAGGACATTCTCAATACCGTGGTTAATAGTGTTGATGTGCCTGTTACTTTAAAAATGCGTACAGGTTGGAATCGTGACAATAAAAACGCACCTACCATCGCACATATTGCACAAGAAGCAGGTATTAAAATGCTCAGTGTACATGGCAGAACTAAGGCAGATAAATACAATGGAGAGGCAGAATACGATACAGTTGCCGAAGTGGTTTCCCAGGTGGCTATCCCCGTGATTGCCAATGGCGATATCACTTCTGCCGAAAAAGCCAAACAAGTTTTAGATGCCACAGGGGCAAGCGGGGTAATGGTTGGTAGGGCTGCTCAAGGTAATCCGTGGATTATTGCGGAAATTAACCATTATTTAGAAACTGGAAAACACACTGAACCCATCCCATTGGCACTGAAAAAACAAACTGCTGTCAAACACATTCAACAAATTCACGCATTTTATGGCGAAGGATTAGGCGTACGCATTGCTAGAAAACACATTCTTTGGTATCTACAATATTTTAAAGATACTCAAACTTGTTGGACAAAAATTAGTAAAATTGACGCTTCTAAAAAACAATATCAACAATTCAAAAACTGTATCAATGAACACGACTGATTTACCCAAATGTATTAATGCCAAACTTGAACGCTACTTTACCCAGTTAAAGGGTGAACCAGCGACTGGCATACACAAAATGGTAATGAATGAGAGTGAATCAATTACCATTAAATTTGTATTGGATATGGTTGAAAAAAACCAAAGCGAAGCGTCTCGAATCCTGGGAATGAACCGTGGAACGCTCAAAAAGAAAATTGAACTTTATAAACTTTAAGAGATTACAACTATGATAAATCGTGCTCTAATCAGTGTTTCTGATAAAACTGGCGTCCTTAAATTGGCACAATTTTTAGCTAGTAAAAATATTGAAATATTATCCACAGGTGGTACCGCCAAACTCTTATCTGACAACAATATCCCTGTTATTGAAGTATCAGATTACACGGGTTTCCCTGAAATGATGGCAGGTCGTGTAAAAACTTTAAACCCAAAAATCCATGGTGGTATTTTGGCACGACGCGGATTAGACGAAGCAGTGATGGCAGAAAATGACATCAATCCAATTGATCTAGTCGTCGTTAATCTCTACCCTTTTCAAGCCACAATTGCCAGTCCTAATTGCACCCTTGAAGATGCGATTGAAAATATCGACATTGGCGGCCCAGCAATGCTGCGTTCAAGTGCCAAAAATCACGCATCAGTTACGGTGGTAGTAGATGCGTCAGATTATCAAACTGTGATTGACGAAGTCAATTTAAATGGTAATACTTCGTTAGTAACCAGAACCAAATTAGCACTCAAAACTTTTGAGCATACTGCACAATATGATGGTGCAATTGCTAACTATCTTGGCAAAGGCGAAGACGGTTTTTCAAACACAATGAACTTGCAATTTAACAAAGTACAGTCTATGCGTTATGGTGAAAACCCACATCAAAATGCAGCATTTTATGTTGAAAATAACATCACAGAGGCTTGCGTAGCGTCATCAACACAGTTTCAAGGCAAAGAAATGTCATTTAATAATATGGCAGATGCCGATGCTGCTTTGGAATGTGTGCGTAGTTTTGATGAACCTGCTTGTGTCATTGTCAAACACGCTAACCCATGTGGTGTTGCCGTGCGTTCTAATATTTTTGATGCATATGATGATGCCTTTAAAACTGATCCAACTTCAGCATTTGGTGGCATCATCGCCTTCAATCGAAATCTTAATAAAAAGACTGCCGAAACCATCATTGAGCGTCAATTTGTTGAAGTCATTATCGCACCAAGTGTTGATGACGATGCCAAAGAAATTTTATCTACCAAGCAAAATGTCCGCGCCTTAGAATGCGGTGATTTAAACAAAGCCCAGCCATCATTAGACTACAAACGCGTTACCAGTGGTCTGCTAGTGCAAGACAAAGACCTTGGCTCAATTACTACCAATGATGTGAAATGTGTCAGCGAAATCCAACCAACTGAAGAACAAATGAATGATTTAATGTTTGCTTGGAAAGTTGCAAAAACTGTCAAGTCAAACGCCATCGTTTATGTCAAAAATCAAATGACCATCGGCGTCGGTGCAGGGCAAATGTCTCGCGTCTATTCTGCCAAAATCGCAGGCATCAAAGCTACCGATGAAAACTTAACGGTTGAAGGCTCAGTAATGGCATCCGATGCTTTCTTTCCATTCCGAGATGGCATCGATGCTGCTGCCAAAGCAGGTATCAAAGCCATCATCCAGCCTGGTGGCTCAATGCGTGATGATGAAACTATCGCTGCCGCCAATGAACACGGCATTGCTATGGTGTTCACGGGTATGCGCCACTTCAAACATTAGAGACCTTTGCATAAATAGGGATGATTAGCAAAATGACAGATTTTATTAAATTGGAAATTTTTTAAATCCACTCCTAGCAGGGCTAAGGGTGTTTTTAAAAAGTTTGTAATTTGATGAAAGATGGCGTTTTGATGATTATTCATATTTATGCAAAGGTCTCTGTAATAGATTAAAATAGCACGCATGAGTACTGAAACAATCAAAGCATTTCCAGAAGTAACCACCGTTATTCTTAATAATGATGGCACAGTGGACTCTATCGCCAGGAGTATTACGATGTGGACAAGGTCAAGGCACACATACAAGAACACATCAAAATGGTGCGACAATATGACAAAATGGGATATTACAACCTTGCTAAACCTGAATTTGTAAATGAAGTAATCACTACTTTTACCAACTTAGAACTGAGTAAAAAAAATGTGATTCGAGTGAATAACTTTATGGATATTCAAGGACCTACTGAATGCAATCGCGTTTGGCAATTGCCCGATGAAGTAAAAGTAGAAGTGTCGAAAATGTTACATGGTTTTGAAGTAACTTACGATACTGAAAATTGGGAAGATTTTACGATTAAGCCATTGAAAGACAATCCAAGTTAAGACAAAATTCTTACCCTGAAAGTTTTACCTTTGAGTTTGTCGTTTTGAATTTTTTGCAATGCAGTTTTCACTAACTCTGAACTCACTGCCACATACGACCAATTACTTACCACATTAATTTTTCCAATCTTATCACCTGGGATACCGCCTTTACCTGTGAGTCCACCAACAATATCACCGGGGCGCAATTTTTGTTTTTTACCGCCATCAATTTTTAGTGTTGTCATTGTCGGGTGTTTAATAGGTTTGTTTAAATAATTGTCACTCGGCAATGGACTGGTACAATCCACCAAATCAATGTCCAATAAATCCAATTTTCGTGTTTCTTTATCGCTATACAAAGTGCAGGCAATACCGTGTTTTCCTGCCCTGCCTGTGCGTCCAATACGATGAGTATGGACTTCAGGATCGTGCGCGACATTAAAATTAATCACCATATCTAAATCATCAATATCTAACCCGCGTGCGGCGACATCGGTTGCTACCAACACCGATACACTACCATTAGAAAAACGAATTAAGGCTTGGTCGCGTTCGCGTTGATCTAAATCTCCATGAATAGAAATCGCATAAAATTTATAGTAAGCCAACTCATCTGCCACATCTTGCGTGTCAAGCTTAGTATTACAAAAAACCAATGCAGAATCGGGCTTGTGTTTTGCCAATAATAATCGCAATGCCGTCATTCGCTCATCATCCGTATTCGTCAGATGAAAATATTGCTTAATCGTTGATTCTTCTACCGAAGGTGCTTCAACAATTGTAGGGTGTTGCATTACTCTGTCAGCAATTGATGAAATTTCCACAGGGAAAGTTGCACTGAATAATAAAGTTTGGCGATTTTCAGGAATTTTTTCGATAATTTGATCAATGGTATCTTGAAAACCCATATCCAGCATCCTATCCGCTTCGTCTAACACCAAAGTGTTAATATTACTCAATTTCAGCGTGCCTTTACGCAAATGTTCTTCAATCCGCCCAGGTGTACCTACGACAATATGCACACCGTGCGCCAAAGAGCCAATCTGTGGACCAAAAGGTGTGCCGCCGCAGAGCGTCAATACTTTAATATTATGTACCGTGCGTGCTAATTTTCGAATTTCACTTGCCACTTGATCTGCAAGTTCTCGTGTGGGACAAAGCACAATAGCTTGTGCTTTGAACGAAGTCGTGTCTAATTTTTGCAATAAGCCTAAGCCAAAAGCAGCTGTTTTCCCTGAACCTGTTTTCCCTTGCCCAATCACATCTTTGCCCGACAAAATCATTGGCAGACTCAATGCTTGAATAGGCGTCATAGATTCATAACCTAAACTACTCAGGTTTTTTAAAAAATCAGGATTCAGTTTTAACGCAGAAAAATCAGTTGAACTCACAGAAAAATACTCAGATAATAATGCGATGAATTTTACGCTTGATATGGTTATAATAATCACTGTCTGTTATGTTTGTGATTGGCTTTTGTCCCCTGAGCTGATAAATAAAAACTAAGGATATGAGGTAGGATACTATTGTGCAAGCCCACCTTGCCTTTTAGGTATTGAAGTGGGAAGCCTGCGGTATACTTCGAATTTCCGCCTTGAACCTTATGGTTCAGGTTTAGAGCCACGCGACATAATAGACACCAAATTTTAAGGCTTGACTAATGAAAACACTACGCCAATCTCTCAGACAACAACGAAGTGCTATTCAACCACGCGATAGAGAGGAATTAGCCAAAACCCTTGCTTTCCAAGTAAAAAGAGGTGCAAAAGTCCAATATAAGCATAAAATTTCCTTATATTTAGAAAATGATGGCGAAATTAACCCAAAATATGTGCAAAAATGGTTAGAATCTCAAGGAATTTACCCTTATTTACCTGTTTTAGTTGGAAAATCTCTTAAATTTGCAAGAATAGGCAATAAATTTAAGAAAAATCGCTTTGGAATTGATGAGCCTGATACACCAACGCTGCTAAATGCCAGCCAAATGAATATTATTTTTATACCTTTAGTGGGGTTTGATAATAATAAAAATCGCATTGGTATGGGTGGTGGATTTTATGACCGCACATTATCTTTTAAAAAACATCAAATACAACATAGCAACCCAAAACTCATCGGTTTGGCATTTGATTGTCAAAAAGTGGATAAAATCATAACTCAGGAATGGGATGTACCATTAGATAAAGTGATTACGCCGACGACTATTTACCGCTAGCATATTTTTGGAAGAAAGATTTCAATGTTGGGTTCTCGTTAATTAAATTCATTCCGAAGCCACGCAACCAGCGTAAAGGCTCGTTATTTTCTTTATAAACCCAATTTAAACCTGTCATTGTCTTTGCTATCAATTCATTATCCAGTCGGCGTGCTCGTGCGTATCGGCGTAAAGCAGGTAAATTACCTAAAATTTGTCTATCTTTGTCTAATTGTATCGATAATTCATTAACATCTGAAAAACCCAAATTAACTCCCTGCCCTGCAAGGGGATGGATGTTGTGTGCTGAGTCACCAATCAGTGCCAAATTATCTTTAACATATTCTTTGGCGCTGCGTTCAATCAGTGGGAAGGCTTGGATTGGACTCAGAACTTCAAACTCGCCAAAGCGATATTCCACTCCTGTGGATAATTTATCGGCAAAAACTTCGGGTGATAAGTCCAATAACTCATTAGCAAGGTAGTTTTCTGCCGACCAAACAATAGATGCCTCATTCTCACTAAGTGGTAAAAGTGCGATGATGCTGTCAGATAAAAATCGTTGCCAAGTAGTATTTGCAAAGCTTTTTTCAGCACGAATATTGCAAATGATGGCTTTTTGCTGATAATTAGTTTCGCTAAATTCAATATTAGATAAATCACGAACGCGAGAACGCGCCCCATCAGCACCAATGAGTAAGGCACAGTCTAGCCGCTGTGTATTATCCAAATACAACGCATAGCCCGATTCTGTTTTATCAATAGTATCTAATTTAGCAGAAATAAATTGCACATCTGTCTCGGACAATTCAACGAACATTGCCGATTGAATACAATCATTTTCAACAATATGTCCTAAATGCGTTGTGTTATTATCTGTAGTTGAAAAATCTAAATGTCCGTGAGAATTTTGATCCCAAACTTTGGTATCAGTGAAAGCATGTTTTCGTTGAATGCTGTCCCACGCGCCAATTTTTCGCAAAAATGCTTCCGAAGTCGGGGTAATCGCACTTACACGAGTATGGAAATTATCTTGTATTTCAGGATTTGGGTTGTTAGGTTCAATAATCGCAATACTAAAATTTCGATTTGCCATGGATAAAGCGAATGCCTGTCCAACCATGCCACCACCAACAATGATAATATCAAATTTACTCACCAGCGATTGTCATTTGGTTAATCAGTACTGAACCGACTTTAATGTTACTGCGATAGTCCACATCATTGCCCACATGTACAATACCGAGCAACATTGCTTTCAGATTGCCCGCAATGGTTAACCCCGATACTGGATATTGAATTTCACCATTTTCCACCCAAAATCCCAACGCACCACGGGAATAATCGCCCGTTGTACCATTCACACCTTGCCCCATTAATTCAGTTACGACCAAACCTTTATCCATCGCTTTTATCATCTCATCCAAACCGCCATCAAAGTTTTCTTTAATGATAACATTGTTCACACCGCCCGCATTTGCCGTGGTTTTTAAGCCTAATTGATTGGCAGAATATTGCCCCATTATGAAACTTCTCACGCGTCCATGTTCAACAAAATATTGCTCGCGTTTGAGCACGCCATCACGGTCCATTGACTTAGCACCCAGCGTTTTTTTGGCGAAAGGATTTTCAAATAAACTAATGTCTTCAGGCAAAATAATTTTATCAATACTATTTAATAAAAAGGTTGATTTTTTATACTGACTGGAGCCACTCAACGCACCCAAAAGGCTTGAAAATAATCCACCCGATAGGCGCGGGGTAAAAATCACAGGGCATTTTTGCGATTCAATAGAGCGTGCACCGAGTTTTTGTTGTGCGAGTTTTGCCACTTTTTCGCCTACTTGTTGTGGCGTTTCTAGATCAGTCGCATCCAGTGCCGTAGTATATTCATACGCTGTTTGCATATCATCGCCTCGTTTGGCAATTAATGAACAGTTAAGCGAATGGCTGGTGCTATTTTGCATCGCAATCAAATCGTTAGAATTGGCATACAAACCTTGACCTTGAAAACTAGAGACTTCCGCCCCTTCAGAGTTACCAATTTCATCTTGTGCAAGTGCTGTTTCTTCGCAAATCTTTGCCAATTTAATACTACGCTGTGCATCTAAATCCCAAGGATGATACATATCCAAATTTGGTCTATCAAACGCCATTAATTCTTTTGGTGCTAAGCCATTAAAAGTATCTTCTTGCGTATATTTTGCAATCAAACACGCTGATTCAATGGTTTTCTCAAGACTGGCTTTGCTAATATCAACACTTGATGCGTGCCCTTTCTTTTTGCCAAAAAATACATTGACATCAAAACTTTTATCTAGGTGATATTGTAAGGTTTCCACCTCACCCAAACGCACCACCGTAGAAACACCCGAACTTGAACCTAGCGATATTTCATAATCACTAACCTGATATTTTTTGAGTAATTCAATTGCCGTATGTGCAGTTTGTTCTAAGGGTGACATCTTTATATTTTGGTTACCTCTAATAAATGCAATCGGCGAGAATCTGCTTTCAACACCTTGAATTTAAAGCCCTGTAAATCAATCTCACTCATCTGCTTTGGCAAACAAGTAAAACCAGAAATTACTAGACCTGCAACGGTATCTACACTTTCTGCTTGCAATTCTACTTTAAAAAATTTATTAAAATCTTCAATTGGCGTATTGGCTTTGAGCAAAAATCTACCATCACCAAAATCAATAATATTATCTTCCTCCAAGTCGTGTTCATCTTCAATTTCACCTACGATTTGTTCCAACACATCTTCAAGTGTTACCAAACCCGCAATCTCGCCATACTCATCTACCACAATTGCCATATGTGATTTTTTTTGTTGAAAATCTCGCATCAATGAGCCTAAAGTTTTACTCTCTGGTACTAATACCACTTGGCGTAAATACTCTTGAAAACTAAATTCTTTATCTTGTCCGCTGGATAAATGACTGAGTAAATCCTTTGCTAAAATTACACCCTGCACCTTATCTTCTTGTGCATTCAATACTGGAAATCTTGAATGTGAAGATTGAACCATTATTGCTAATAAATCTTTGGTTGAAATGTTATTTTGAATCAGCACCATCTTTGACTTAGGCACCATCACATCACGCACTTCCATATTTTCAAGTTGTAATGTACCTTCAATCAAACTGCGACTATGAGAATCAATAATATGGTTCTCTTCAGACTCTTTTAAAGCTTGTAAAAGTTCATCACGAGATTGTAACGGGGTATGGAAAAATCGTTTTTTTAGCTTTTGTCTAAAAGACAATGTCGAGGGGGGGTAATCTTCGTTCATTTAAAATGTAATAAATATTAATTAGTTATTTTACCAAAAATCAAGACTTTTTACCACTTCGCATATTTTTACCCTGTGCAGCACGCTCTTTACGCACTTGTTTTGGATCGGCAATCAGTGGTCGATAGATTTCCACGCGGTCTTTTTCACGCAAAACCGTGTCTAATTTGGCAATCTTACCAAAAATACCAGTTTTATCTTTAGATAAATTAATTTGTGGATAAGTATTCAAGATACCCGAAGTCTCAATCGCCCGTTTAAGCGTCGTGCCTTCACTCACTTCTAAAGCAAGTAGTGTTTGTTTTTTCTCTAAGGCATAAGCAACTTCAATTAGCATCACTTAGAGACCTTTGCATAAATAGGGATGATTAGAAAAATGACAGATTTTATTAAATTGGAAATTTTTTAAATCCACTCCTAGCAGGGCTAAGGGTGTTTTTAAAAAGTTTGTAATTTGATGAAAGATGGCGTTTTGATGATTATTCATATTTATGCAAAGGTCTCACTTAATATCACACAAGTTCTGTGCTTCTTGAAAATCAAGCGTACCTTCATAAATCGCACGCCCCGTAATTGCCCCCATAATGCCGTGTCGTGCCTCGCTCAATAACCCAGAAATATCATCCATATTAGTAATGCCGCCAGATGCAATAATCGGAATGGAGGTTTGCTTGGCAAGATTTACCGTCGCCTCAATATTTACCCCCTGCATCATTCCATCTCGTGCAATATCGGTATAAACAATTGAATTCACGCCATCTTGCTCAAACTTTTTCGACAAATCCACTACGCTCAAATCCGTCTGCTTCGCCCAACCCTCAGTCGCCACTAAACCATTATTAGCATCCAAACCTACAATAATTTTATCTGGGAATTCACGGCACAATTCTGACACAAACTCAGGGTGTGTCACTGCCATCGTGCCAATAATCAAATACTTAACCCCCGCCTCAACATAAGTATTCGCAATCTCCATCGTCCGAATTCCGCCCCCAATCTGCACAGGTAAATCAGGAAATTCCTGTGTAATCTCCATCACACTCTGCGCATTAATCGGCTTACCTTCAAATGCCCCGTTCAAATCCACCAAATGCAAGCGTCTCGCCCCTGTACCACCCATTGCGTTGCCATATCCACAGGATTATCAGAAAATACCGTGGTATCCTCCATCACCCCTTGTCGCAGTCGTACACATTGTCCATCTTTTAAATCTATTGCGGGGATTATTATCATTTTCTTATTCTTCTTAAATTAGGGTGTATTTTACTATTAATCATTAGAGACCTTTGCATAAATAGGGATGATTAGCAAAATGACAGATTTTATTAAATTGGAAATTTTTTAAATCCACTCCTAGCAGGGCTAAGGGTGTTTTTAAAAAGTTTGTAATTTGATGAAAGATGGCGTTTTGATGATTATTCATATTTATGCAAAGGTCTCAATTATTCTATTCAAAAAAGCGTCCAGTCAACTTATAGCATCCCTTATTCATTACTTGGTAAACCTGAACTTAGCAGATTTTTTCAATACCAATTTTTTGATTGTGAGACCTTTGCATAAATAGGGATGATTAGCAAAATGACAGATTTTATTAAATTGGAAATTTTTTAAATCCACTCCTAGCAGGGCTAAGGGTGTTTTTAAAAAGTTTGTAATTTGATGAAAGATGGCGTTTTGATGATTATTCATATTTATGCAAAGGTCTCATTGTATTGTAAATTTTGTTATCAAGCCTCACGCCGATAACTAATCGCCTCGGTTAAATGTTGGATGTTGACAGTATCTGCATTGTCTAAGTCGGCAATGGTTCTGGCAACTTTGAGGATGCGATGGTAGGCCCTTGCACTTAGGTGAAATTTATCAATGGCAATCTCTAAAAGATGTTTGTTGTTCTCATCAAGTAAAATGAACTCATCAAGCTCATCAGGGTTAAGTTTATCGTTGGTTTTACCTTGTCTCTTGATTTGTCTATTATAGGCTCTTAACACTCTTTTTCGTATAACTTCACTTGATTCCACACTACTATTGGTTTGTTCAAATAGCGCTTCTTTTGGCAGGGGTGGAACGGTTAGAACCATATCAATTCTATCTAACAATGGTCCTGATATTTTGTTTTTATATTTGCTGATTTGGTCTTGTGTGCAATGGCATTTAGCCGTACCATCGCCATAATAGCCACAGGGACATAGTTTCATTGCCTTGTTGCCGTATTTGACCTTTATTATTGAAAACCCATTGCAGGAATGCCTGAAAACCTTGATACTATAGGCGCTCACTTAAAAGCTAAAAGACTAAAAGGCAACAAAACGCAAGCATTCGTTGCCTCACTATTTAGTGTTGATGTTAAAACCATTAATAATTGGGAAAAGAATAAAACTAAAACCATTGCTGCAAAGTATTATCCTAAGATCGTAGAATTTTTAACTTACTGCCCACTTGAAAAACCACCCACTACTTTTGCAGAAAAAATTAAACTTCACAGACTTTATCTTGGACTTAATCAAAAGCAATTTGCTAAGTTTTTGAATATTAGCCTTGATAGCATTGCTAATTGGGGAAATGGAGAAAAACCATCTAAAAGGATGGTTAAAAAATTGAAAAGATAGGGTTAAATTCTATTGCTACTAGATGGCTGACTCTAAAGCATTTGTAATATCCTGAATCACATCTTCCCACTCGCCGTCTTTGGTTTGCCTAAATAGTGTCATGATGTTTGGGTACCAGTAGCTATCGGTTCTTTCCTCTGCCCATCTCCAGTCTTGGTTAAACGGTAACATAACGAATGTTTTAGTGCCGAGTGCGCCTGCAAAGTGTACGGTGGAGTTGTCGATGCTGATAACAAGGTCTAGAGCTTTGATTTGGGATGAAAAGTTGTCTAGGTCTTTGAATGGGTCGGCATCATCCCAGTCGTGGATAGTAATGCCTATTTGGGCTGTGAAGTTATCTATCTCTTGCGCATGGTCGCCATATTGTAGGTTAATGATGTTGGCAGTTTGACTGGCTTGAGTTAGGATGGGTGTGAGTTGCTTTAAAGTCAGTGAGCGCTCTTGCTTGTGCTCTGCTTTAGCGCCACCCCTCCAAGAGATGCCAATACTTATGTCGTGTTCTAGGTTATTAAATCTATTTTTCCAGATGCTAAAAAGCATTTTATCTGCTGTGAGATAAGGCTGGTGTTTGTAGAAGTCTTTAATATCATTACGATAGAATTTAGGCAATGAGCCAATAAATAGCCAATAGTCTAGGTCTTTTTCTAAATCAGCATAACGGTTATCAGGGTCTTTGGGAATGGCTGTTAGGAAGTCAAAGGAGTGGTTGAATATCTCTACTAGTCTGGGATCACAAGCTAGGGTGATTTTGGTGCTTGGGTTTTGTTGTACGATGGTAGATAACTCTGGCAGTACTGAGGCAAACATCACTTCATCACCGATGCCTTGTTCTGGGATAATGAGGATGTGTTGACTTGCTAGGTCTTGATTTGGGTTGTCGCTTTGGTATTGGGGGGTTGAGATAGTGGGTGGAACCGCATTTCTATTTTCTCTATTCTCATGATAGCGAAATTCATAAAATTCAAATCCCTTATTAAACTCTCCAAAATTAAGTTTTAATAAAGATAAATGAAATTGCGTATCTACGCAATTGGGGTTAATTTCTAGTGCTTTTTTATAATAATTGATAGTTTTTTCAAATTTTTTTTGTTTTTTAAAGGTGCTAGCTAAATTATTATACGTATCAATACAATTAGGGTTATTTTCTAATGCTTTCTTATAATGTTTAACAGCCTTTTCATATTCTTTTTGCTCTTCGAGAAGCGTGCCGAAATTATTATGTGCATCAGCATAATTGGGGCTAATTTCAAGTGCTTTTTGATAATATTCTTTTGCCTCTATAAATCGTTTTTGCTCTTCGAGCAAAATCGCTAAATTATAATATGCTTCTGCATAATTTGTGTTAATTCTAATTGCCTCTTGATAGTGCTTAGTGGCCATTTCAAATTTCTTTTGTTCTTTAAATAATAAAGCTAAATTATTATGTGCAACAGCATAACTTGGATTAATTTTTAATGCTTTTTTGTAGTGCTTAATGGCTTCTTCAAACTGTTTTTGATCTTTTAACAAGGTTGCTAAATTGCAGTGCGCATTAAAGTCGTTTGGCTTTAGTTTTAATGTTTTTTGATAGTATTCCTTTGCTAAATTCAGCTGTTTAAGGGTGTGTGCAAGCGCACCTGCATTTGATAACAAGTTAATATCATTTGGAAAAAACTTTAAAGCTTGTTGAGACAAGTCTAAGCTTTTTTGATAATTACCTTGCTTGTGGAACAAAATAATTTCAGAATAAAACTGCTTTACATTGTTTTTTAAGTTGCCACTTGGGTATTTTACATGCGATACAGCACTTCTCTTGCTAGGCTTTTTATTATTTCTAGACATTAACTCTGCAATCAATTAGAACATATACATACTTTTATTTTTGCACCTATAATTGTTTGGCAATTAAATCATCTAACACCATAATTTGCCCTTTACTATTGGAGCCCCAACATTCAACAGAGTTATCCATTTTTAGAGCACAGGAATGAACTCTTCCCAGTGTGATTTGTTTTGCAATAAGATTATTTGTCATGGGAGACCCCGTTGGGGGGCTCCCCCAACATTCAACGGAATTATCCATTTTTATAGCACAGGAATGATAAGTACTTGAGGCAACTTGTTTAGCAAGAAGGTTGCTTGGAACAAAAGTTTGCCCATAACCGTCAGACCCCCAACATTCTATAGTGTTATCTGTTTTTAAGGCGCAGGAATGCTTTGACCCTAGCGCAATTTGCTTGGCAATTAAATTGGCTGGCACATCAGTTTGTTTATTACTATTAAGCCCCCAACACTGGACAGTATTGTCAAATTTTAAAGCACATGAATGGTTTGATCCTAATGAAATTTGCTTAGCAGTTAAGCCTTCTGGCACTGTAGCTTGTCCTCTATTGTTTCTTCCCCAACATTCAACAGTATTATCAAGTTTTAAAGCACAACTGTGAAAGTGTCCAGATGCAATTTGTTTAGCAATTAAGTCATTTGGTACATTAGTCTGGCCATAGCCACCATAGCCCCAACATTTAACAGTATTATCTGGCTTTAAGACGCAATTATGATTAATTCCTGACGCAATTTGTTTTGCTATAAGTCCTATAGGTACATTGAGTTGACCGTAACCATTGTACCCCCAGCACCCAACACTATTGTCTGACTGGATAGCACAGGTGTGAGTCTCTCCACCAATAGAACTCGCCGACCCCAACTGACAAGCAGGACCACATCGTTGTGCTTGGGTTTCTTGTAAATAGTTTTTTAGCAACTTTGCCCTAGCAGGCAAGAACTGCTCAGTGAGTGCTGAGGATAGACTGCCTCGTTCATTGACATGAACAAAAAAGCCGCTGTTTGGCCAATTAACATTCGGTGCAACTTCTGCACCGTTACTGTTTTGATGACACCCACTACAACTCATTGCCTCAGCGCGGTTTCTAATCATCTGTGGGGTATAAGAGGATAGACTTAGTTCATCTAGTTTGTTGTTAATTGCACTGCCTAAGGTTGTGTTTCTTGGATTTGCAGTGTTATCACTACTGCTTGAATCTGATTGGAATTCATTGTAGTGGTTGTCACTACCTAATCCAAAGCCATTGATGATACTACTAGCATCGGGATTGTTTGTGTGTTTTTCAGGTGTTAAGAGATTGTCAATATAGTGATTGTCAAAGTCATTATTAAAGTAAGTGCGTAATGCCTTTAGTTCGTTTGATTCTGAGTTTTGTTCGTTGTCAAATAGTTGTTTAAGTGGGTTGTCTTTAACGGTGTCTGCAGCTAGTATGGCTTTGCCGTTTGTATCAATATCAGTTTTAAACTCTCTTAACTGCCAAGGTCCATCAACAAATTGATTAGAGCGAATTTGCCCTGTTTCATGGGTGTAGTGAGTAAAGTTTACTACAGCTGGGAGATTAACACCTTCATGTTCTAAACCTTGATAGAAGAATTTTTCTAATTCTACTAGGGCTTGCGCTTTGGTTTTTTGCCCAACTTTTTGCCAAAAATCTACTACCGCATAACAACCTGCTGAGCCTTTAGATGGTTCAGGATTAGGGTATTGTGCTTCAAAGATTAGGAAGAAGCGTCCTGCGCCAGTATTCTTATGATAGATAATACGATACTCACCACAATGCTCACCACTACTGGCAGATAGGTCAAAGCGATTAAACACTGCTGTTGGGAGCATGCCATCATTATTAATTAAATCACTTGAGTCAAGACCTGCTTCGTTGTTTCTTGCTTGCAGTGACATATTAAGAAAGCCATTGGCTTTTGAGGTGGTGGTCAAGGTGTTAAACAAACTACCTAGTAGTTGGGCATTGGAATTATCGGTTGCGGTTTCACTACTGGTGTTACGAATCTTTGTTAGGGTTTTATCAAGAGCAAAGGCATCGTTAAAAGCAGCAACATCTACACCAGTATCGCCTCGACTAAAAACTAGGGCATTGTTGTTAATAGTGTCTGTTGATAATTGTTGAGTTTGGCTGGATTGTTTTTGTAAGAAACTATCCATTAAGTTAGGCTCGGCTGTGCGACCACCAGCAATAGCAGTGTTCATTATGCTTGTTATGCTAAAAGCAAGTAGGGTAAATAGTGTGGTTAAGAAGTGTTTTAGGGGGGGTATTCTGTAGTTAAAGGTTGAATTTGTTGATTGGTGCTTAAGTTGGTGTTTAAATGGATATTTGGCTTGTGTGTTTTGCATAATTCTCCCCCAATTGATTTTGTAGTTACGGTTTATTATAACCATTCTTTTTGGCTAATGGGGGGGTATTTGGTATTTTTGTAGATCTAAAATAACTTTTGTATTAAGTCTAACGCCGATAACTAATAGCCTCACTTAAATGTTGGGTGTTAACGCTGTCTGAGTTATCCAAGTCCGCAATAGTTCTAGTAACCTTTAGGATGCGGTGATAAGCTCTGGCGGATAGGTGGAATTTATCAATTGCCATTTCTAATAGTTGTTTGTTGGCTTGGTCTAACTTTATCAGTTTGTCGATTTCATCAGGGGTGAGTTTGTCGTTGGTTTTGCCTTGTCGCTGAATTTGTTTGTTGTAGGCTTTAAGTACTCTTGCTCGTATGACTTCGCTGGATTCTGCGTCTGTATTTTCTTGATTAAGTAAATCCTTTTTTGGTAGGGGTGGGACGGTTAACACCATGTCAATTCTGTCTAATAGCGGCCCTGATATTTTGTTTTTATATCTATCAATCTGATCTTCTGTGCAGTGGCATTTATTGGTGCCATCGCCATAATAGCCACAGGGACAGGGATTCATTGCGCCGATGAGTTGGAAATTGGCAGGAAAAATGGCTTGTTGCGCGGCACGAGATAGGTGGATTTCGCCTTTTTCTAGTGGCTGTCGTAATACTTCTAAAACGCTTCTTGGAAATTCTGGCAATTCATCTAAAAATAGCACACCTTCATGGGCTAATGAAATTTCCCCTGGTTTGGGTGGTGAACCGCCTCCGACTAATGCTACTGCCGATGATGAATGATGTGGACTGCGGAAGGGACGGATTTTGAGTTGATTTAACTCTAAAGGCTTGTTGGCAACTGAATAAATAGACGCACGCTCCAATGCCTTAATGATGCCGAGTGAGGGCATAATCGATGGCAATCGCTCTGCTAACATCGTTTTACCTGAGCCAGGTGGGCCAATTAAAAGTAGGTTGTGTCCGCCACTAACGGCAATTTCTAAAGCGTGTTTAGCGTGATGTTGCCCTTTAACTTGAGCAAAATCATTTTGATAAACGGGTTGATTATCAGTCAAATTATGCACTAATTTATCAACATCACTAACCCCTTGCAAAAACTCACAAACCTTTAGTAGGTGGTGACATGGATAGATTTTTGCCTGACTCACCAATGTGTATTGCTCGGCTTCTTGCATCGGCAAAATAATATTATGTGCGACCTGACTACTGGCAATAATAGCAGGCAGCAATCCTTCAGTAGCGCGCAATGTGCCATCCAGCCCTAATTCGCCATATAATTCAAAATTATCTAGGTTGATGCTGGGTTTAAGTTGCTCACTTGACAATAGCAAGCCAATCGCAATAGGCAAATCATAACGCCCACCACTTTTAGGTAAATTGGCAGGTGCTAAACTAACTGTAATGCGTCCTTTGGGGAATTTGAATTGCGAATTCATCAGTGCACTACGGACACGGTCTTTGCTTTCACGCACTGCCCCTTCGGGCAAACCGACGATGGAAAACCCAGGCAAACCCCCTGAAATATGCACCTCAATAGTAACGAGTGGCGCATCCATTCCTGTGGATGCACGGGTGAAAATTTTAGCTAATTTACTCATACTGCTTGTAATTCCTCTAAACTCCATCTTGGATTAATAACAATTTCATTGCCGCTCGTGGTTTGTCCCCTGACTAATCTGAGATGTCCTGCAAGTGCAATCATTGCACCATTATCGGTGCAAAATTCTTGACGCGGATAAAATACTTCTGCTTTTGCTTTTTTACCCATTGTATTTAATTCCTTACGCAATGCAGTATTGGCACTCACGCCACCTGCAACCACCAAAGTTTTATACCCTGTTTGCACTAAGGCACGGCGACATTTAATCATCAGTGTTTGCGTTGATGCCACTTCAAAGGCTTTAGCAATATCAGCTTTTTGCTCCGGGTATTTGGCAAAAGTATTACGGGCAAAAGTTTTAAGTCCGCTGAAACTAAAATCTAGACCAGGTCTATCAATCATCGGTCTTGGAAATTTAAATGTCCCTTCAACGCCTTGCTCGGCAAGTGTTGCTAAGGCTGGTCCTCCCGGATAGCCCAAACCTAAAATCTTGGCAGTTTTATCAAAGGCTTCGCCCACAGCGTCGTCCAAAGATTCGCCTAATATTTTATACTGCCCTATGGCTTTGACATCGACTAACATCGTATGCCCGCCCGACACTAATAATGCTACAAAAGGAAATTTTGGTTGTTTTGCTTCTAATAAAGGAGCAAGTAAATGCCCTTCCATATGATGCACACCGAGAGCGGGAATCTTGAGGCTCCACGCCAAAGATTTTGCCACTGCACTGCCTACCAATAATGCCCCTGCTAAGCCTGGCCCTGCGGTATAAGCAATGCCATCAATATCGGTAAGTTGTAAATTTGCCTCTTTGAGCACAGCTTTAATCAGGTAATACGCGCTGGATATGGTCACGAGATGCCAATTCTGGCACAACACCACCATATTCTGCGTGGATCTCAACTTGGGAAAATAATTGATGTGCAATTAGTCCGTCTTGCTCTGAATACAAACCGATACCTGTTTCATCGCACGAACTTTCTATGCCAAGTGTGATAAATTTAGCCACGCTCGCCCAGATAAACTTCACGCACTCTGTCGTTATCTAAAATATCATCTTTACTGCCTTCAGCAATAATTGTGCCTCCGTGCAACACATAAGAATGGTCACATGTATCTAACATTTCACGGTAATTATGGTCGGTAATCAACACGCCAATGCCCTTATCTTTCAACTGAAAAATAATCTCTTGTATGTCGCCGACAGAAATCGGGTCAACTCCCGCAAATGGCTCATCTAATAAGACAAATTTTGGATGCATTGCCAATGCTCTGGCAATTTCCACGCGTCGCCTTTCACCACCTGATAGACTCAAACCATCTAATTTGCGAATATGTTGAATATTAAATTCATTCAATAAACCTTCTAAATTATCTTCTTTAGCCTCTTTGTCTAAATTATTATTCAGTTCTAAAACTGCCATAATATTATCTTCAACCGAGAGTTTCCTGAAAATAGAAGGCTCTTGAGGTAAATAACCCAACCCCAATTTAGCGCGTTTGTGCATTGGTAAACGCTCAATCCTATGATTATTTAGGGCTACTTGCCCTGAATCGGATTTAACCAATCCACAAGCAATATAAAAACAAGTGGTTTTTCCTGCACCATTAGGGCCAAGCAATCCCACTATTTCACCGCTTTGTACAAAAAATGAAGCATTAGAAACCACATTTCTACCTGAGTAGGATTTACTAATATTAGAAATATTAAGCGAGTGCGCTGTGGACATAAGTCAAAAAATGTTTATAATTGCCAATTTTATCACTAATACTTAAGCTTATGTTTGCCACTAAAAAACCTGATACTGTTACACCATCAAAAGCACCAACTTCTGCTCCACCTAAGCCAACCCCTAGAACAGCAAATAGCGCTCAACACACTTCCGCTACCCCTGTTACTAGCAAAACAGGGAAAACTACTATTTCTAAAGATTGTTTTATTAAAGGAGACCTTTGCATAAATATGAATAATCATCAAAACGCCATCTTTCATCAAATTACAAACTTTTTAAAAACACCCTTAGCCCTGCTAGGAGTGGATTTAAAAATTTCCAATTTAATAAAATCTGTCATTTTGCTAATCATCCCTATTTATGCAAAGGTCTCTAAAGGGGATATTGCAGGCAATGATGATATTAGTGTCTTGGGTAAAGTAGATGGTACTATCACCCTTAAAGATAGCGTTCTTACTATTGAAGAGTCGGGCAATGTGAAAGCCAATATCTTTGCTAGAGTAGTTAATGTGATTGGCGAAGTGACTGGCAATATTGATGCTGGAGAGAAAATCATTATTCACGAGGACGGCAATGTAACTGGTGATATGACTGCACCAAAAATTATCTTAAAAGACGGTTCTTATTTCAAGGGCAATGTTTCTATGACTAGCGGGAAGGTAGATGAAGAACCTGCAAAAACTGAGATGAATAAACCTGCTTAATAGCGTCTTTGGTTTTAACCAATAACACCCCTTCCTTATTGACACCATAACATAGGCCTGAAAAGGTCTGTTTTTTGTCGTCGTATTGAACTTCAATGCCGTATAAATAATCAACATCAGCCCATTGTTGAGTAAAACACTCAAAGCCTTTGGTTTCAAAAATCTGACAAAATTGTAGGATTTTATCAATCAACGATTTGGTTAACTCCAATTGATTAATGGGGGTTTTACTGATAGTGTGCAAATCTGTCCACAGCGTTTGGCAACCAATATTGACATCAATATTCAAACCAATACCGATAACAACAGACTGTGTTTGATTTTGCAGACTGTTTTCAATCAATATTCCTGCTAATTTTTTATCCTGGTAATAAACATCATTTGGCCATTTTAGTTTCAAATCGGGCATATCCAACACTTCAATCAACGCCAATCCAATCACCAAGCTCAGTCCACTCAAATTCACATCTGCTGGAAATATCCTACGAATAGAGAGCAAAATACTGCTATTTTTATCACTACACCATTGCCGATTGTGTTGCCCTTTACCTTGTGTTTGTCGCGTGCTGACACATACTTGAGTTTTCGGTGAAAAGGCCAACGCTGAAAGATAATCGTTGGTGCTGGGGATGGTATCAAAAATATGGCAATCAATGTCGCCAGATAAATGGATTTTTAAATCAGAATAATCAACCATACCGCTACAACTAACATTAAGGATAACCAAACTGCTGCGGAACCCATATCTTTTGCGGCACCTGAAAGTATATGATACTCATCACCAATTCTATCTACAACTGATTCGATGGCTGAATTTAAAATTTCAACAATAAGCACCAAAAAGACAGGGGCAATAAGCAACACGCGTTCAACGGCCCCGTCGCGTAAATAGAATGCCAAAGGGATTAAGATAATACTAAGCCAGACCTCTTGTCTAAAAGCAGCTTCCGATTGATAGCAGACCTTAAGCCCTTGCATAGAAAATGTGTAAGCACTAAAAATTCGCTTTAATCCTGTTGCTTCGTTTTTCATATAAGTATTTAGCGTATAAAATGAGATAATTTTACACCGAAAAACAACAACAATGAAAATAGCCATCAAAGTAGCAATGGGTGTTGAGTATATGGGCAGTGACTTCCACGGATGGCAGTTGCAAAAATCTGGCATTCGCACTGTTCAACAAGTAGTCGAAAAAGCACTATCAAGTGTTGCTGACCACCCTGTACGGGTATTTTGCTCGGGTAGGACGGATGCGGGTGTACATGCTATTGAGCAAGTTATTCACTTTGAAACAAGTGCAGACAGAGAAGATAAGGCATGGCTTTTTGGTGGCAATGTCAATCTACCTCATGATGTCAATTTTGTTTGGGTGAAACGCGTTGATGAGGATTTCCATGCACGCTTTAATGCTCACGCAAGGCGCTACCATTACAAGATTCATAATACGCCAGTGCGTTCTGCTCTGATGGCTAAACACACCTTATGGGAGCCAAGAGTATTAGAGATAGAAGCAATGAGTAAGTCCGCTGAATGTTTACTCGGTGAACATGATTTTTCAGCTTTTCGTGGTAGTCTATGCCAAGCAAAATCACCCATCAAAACCATTGAGTTTATAAAGCTCACTCAACATGGCAATGAAATTCTATTGGATATTAAAGCCAATGCCTTCTTGCACCATATGGTGCGCAATATCGTCGGTACACTACTCAAAGTAGGCAGGGGCGAAAAACCTGTTGAATGGGTTAAAGAAGTATTAATCTCTAAAGATAGAAAAAAGGCGGGTGCAACCGCCCCGCCTCAAGGTTTATATTTTATTAAAGCCTTCTACCCTAACTTATGAGACCTTTGCATAAATATGAATAATCATCAAAACGCCATCTTTCATCAAATTACAAACTTTTTAAAAACACCCTTAGCCCTGCTAGGAGTGGATTTAAAAAATTTCCAATTTAATAAAATCTGTCATTTTGCTAATCATCCCTATTTATGCAAAGGTCTCACTTATAAATCAGTTTTTTCGAAGTTGTTTACTAGCCAATACCATATTAGTCAATGCAGGAATTACCTCATCCCAATGTCTGGTTTTTAACCCACAATCAGGGTTAACCCACAGTCTTTTAGCAGGAATGTGTTGGGCTGCTTTTTGCATGAGTTTAACCATGGAAGTAACTGAAGGGATGTTAGGAGAATGAATGTCATAAACCCCTGGGCCTATTTCATTGGGATAATCAAACTTATCAAATACATCCAATAATTCCATGTCCGAGCGAGAGGTTTCAATAGTGATAACATCAGCATCCATCTGCGCTATTGCCTCAATAATATCGTTAAATTCTGAATAGCACATATGAGTATGAATTTGGGTTTCATCACTCACACCATTAGCGCTAATTCGATAAGCCTTAATCGCCCAATCAAGATAAGTTTGCCACTGAGATTTTCGCAGTGGCAAGCCTTCTCTTAATGCTGCCTCATCAATTTGGATGATATTTATATTAGACTTTTCAAGGTCTAATACTTCCTCTCTAATAGCCAAAGATAACTGTAAACAGGTTGTTGCTCTTGGCTGGTCATCCCGCACAAATGACCAATTCAACATCGTAACAGGGCCTGTAAGCATGCCTTTCATGGGTTTATTGGTGAGTGACTGAGCGTAGCTTATCCAATCTAGTGTCATGGGTTTTGGACGAGAAATATCACCAAAAATAATCGGTGGTTTAACACAACGAGAGCCATAAGATTGCACCCAACCAAATTGGCTAAATACGTAGCCACTGAGTTGTTGCCCAAAATATTCTACCATATCGTTACGCTCAGGTTCACCATGTACCAAAACATCCAAACCTAAATCTTCTTGTACTCGCACACAATGTCGAATCTCAGTCTGCATTGCTTGTGTGTATTTCTCTGTTGATAATTTACCCAATTTATAATCACGCCTAACTTGTCTAATCTCTAGCGTTTGTGGAAATGAGCCAATAGTCGTGGTTGGGTATAAAGGCAGATTAAATTTTTCACTTTGTACTTTTTCCCTGCTCTTATAATTAGACTGGCGATTGCCCAGTTTATCATTCACTTTAGCAGCACGCTCTTTAACGGCACTATTATGTACAAGTGATGAATATTTTCTGGCATTAATGGCATCAATATTGCTCGCTATTTCTTTAGTGACACTTGCTTGTCCTTGATTAAGTGCTTGTGCTAATAGTCTTAACTCTTCTAATTTTTGCACAGCAAACCCAAGCCATGATTTAATGTCGCCATCTAGTTCTTGCTCGCTGTCTAAATCCACAGGTACATGTAATAATGAACAAGATGGTGCTAACCACAGTCTATCCTGTAATTGTTGGTGAATAGGTTCTAACCACAACAAGGTTGCACTTAAATCTGTTTTCCAAATATTACGACCATTCACCACGCCCAAGGATAGAATCTTACTATCTGGCAGACTATTAATCACTAATTGAACCTCATCTTTTGTATTAACCGCATCAATATGTAGACCATCAATGGGTAAATCACAAACAAGATTCAAGTTGTCCTGTAACGAGCCAAAATAACTAGCCAGCAACAATTTAATTGAGCTATTGGCTAATATGTCGTAAGTTTTCCTAAAAGCTACTTGCCAATCTACTTCCAATTCTGTGACTAAAACAGGCTCATCAACTTGTACCCACTCTATATCTAACTTTGCCAATTCATCAAATAGTTGCACATACACTTTAACCAATGAATCTAATAAATCCAGTTTGTTGGTTTTGTCTTTAGACTTGCCTAACCATAAATAAGTGATTGGACCAATAACAACAGGCTTAACCTTCACACCTTGTTCTTGCGCTTGCCTAATTTGTGCAATCAGGTGTTGTGCTTGAAGTGCAAAATTTGTCTCTTGACTAAACTCTGGCACAATGTAGTGATAATTAGTATCAAACCATTTTGTCATCTCGCCCGCTTGAATGCAAGTGCAGTCAGATTCATTAACAGAAGCCCGCCCACGTGCTACTCGAAAATAATTATCTAACTCATTGTCTGATAAAATTTTGGCGCGTTTCGGCACATTGTCTAATAAAAAACTCATGTCCAAAACTTGGTCATAAAAAGAAAAATCACCCACTGGCACCCAATCTAATTTATTTTGATTCTGCCAGTGTTGCTTACGTAATATATCAGCAGTTTGTAATAACGCATCTTGAGAAATAGTGTTTGACCAATATTTTTCTAATGCAAACTTTAACTCTCGATGTTTACCAATGCGTGGAAAACCCAGATTGTGTGTTATGACCATAATAGTTCCTTAATGTTGAAAGTTGATTATTTTATAAGGGCTATAATATGAAGTAAAATGATTATTTTTAACTTAATAATGAATTATATTCATATATGATAACGCTGAAACATTTGAAAATCATACAAGCATTACATGAAAACAGCACTTTAACACGCGCTGCAAATGTGTTGTATTTAAGTCAATCTGCCTTATCCCACCAAATTCGCTACTTGGAGGAGAAATTAGGTATTGCGCTTTGGGAGCGAGAAGGTAGAAATTTACGTCTCACAAAAGCAGGTGAATTACTATTACAAACTGCACAACAATTGCTACCCATCTTAGAACAAACTGAGAAAACTCTAAAAGCCTATGCACAAGGTCGCCAAGGTATTTTACGCATAGGCGTTGAATGCTACCCTTGCTATGAGTGGCTAACAAAGGTCATTGGTGTGTTTTTGCAAAAAATGCCTAATGTTGAAGTAGAAATTATCAACAAATTTCAATTTTCTGGGTACGAAGGTTTACTCAATTATCATATTGATATTTTAATTACACCTGATAGTGAGAGAAAAGCAGATATTCATATTGAAACACTCGCCCAATATAATTTAGTACTCTTAGTTGCTAATGAACATCCACTAGCGCATAAGACAATAATTACACCAAAAGATTTAACTCATGAAACTTTACTGACTTTTCCTGTGCCATTAGAACGGCTTGATATTTTGACGCAATTTTTAAATCCAGCGCACATCAAGCCCCAACATATTAAAAAAATTGAATCTATTGAACTCATGCTACAAATGACAGCGCTCAAGCGTGGCGTTTGCATATTGCCAGAATGGTTAGCAAATGAATTTATTAAAAAAATGCCTATTAAAAAAATTCAAATAGGTGCGCAGGGGCTTAATCAAAAATTATTTGCAATTTTGCGCAAACAAGATAAAGAAATTAATTATATTCAACGCTTTGTCAAAATTAGCAAGGAAGTGGTTAATGTGCTTTAAGGAGACCTTTGCATAAATAGGGATGATTAGCAAAATGACAGATTTTATTAAATTGGAAATTTTTTAAATCCACTCCTAGCAGGGCTAAGGGTGTTTTTAAAAAGTTTGTAATTTGATGAAAGATGGCGTTTTGATGATTATTCATATTTATGCAAAGGTCTCTTAAGGTCATTAAAATTCAAAAATAGATATTTTTTAACCAGTAAAACTTGTTAGCGGTGATTAGTAATGTTGTGATTATGGTATAATTTTGCCTACTGTTTTTTACGCTTAATAAAATCAAAACCATGTTCAGTAAAAAAAATATTTCAGCCATTATTTTTGCTATTTTTGCCGTGTGGCTTTCAACAATTGCACCAACCACCTCTATTTCTTGGATGTTGGGTATTCTTGTATTAACAATTTACTTATTTGCTTTTGAGGTGGTAGAGGTTGATGAGGCTGCCATTACCATTATGATCATCTTAGGGCTAAGCTCTTTGCCATGGATTCATACTTTAATGGGGCTAGAAGAGGGACTAGTTGACAACCAAAGATTGTTTGATGGATTCTCCTCTAATGCGGTTATGTCAATTATTGCGGTAATGATTATTGGGGCAGGCTTGGATAAAACTGGGCTGATGGGCAGAGTTGCTACTTTTATTCTTAAAGTAGGTGGCACCTCTGAGCCAAGAGTAATTCCAATTATCTCTTCTACCGTTGGATTTATTTCATCTTTCATGCAAAATGTGGGTGCAGCTGCACTATTTATTCCTGTTGTGAGTCGTATTTCATCACGCTCAGGTATCCCAATGTCACGACTATTGATGCCAATGGGATTTACAGCAATTTTAGGTGGCACAATAACCATGGTAGGTTCTAGCCCTTTAATTTTGCTAAATGATTTAATTTTAACCACCAACCAAGGATTAGAAGTTGGACAGCAGATGGATACTTGGGGGTTATTCTCCGTAACACCAATAGGTATTGCACTGGTCATAACAGGTATTGTATATTTCGTCATTGCTGGCAAGTTTGTCTTACCTGCAACCAAAAAAGAGCAGTCAGAATCTATATCAGCCATCGAACACTTTCACCAAGTTTACAACATAGATTATGATTTATTTGAGGTCAGCGTCCCTAAAGATTCCAACTTAATTGGCATGACGCTTGATGATATTGAAACGGCTGCTAAAATTAGAATTATCGCCATTCAGACCATTGAAGGAGAAACATTTATTGGACACCACTCAGTTGAACGAAGCACCACTATTCAACCACAAATGACCTTAGGCGTATTGACAACAAAAGAACATTTGGATGCTTTTGTTCAAGGCTTTCATCTTGAGCTGTCAGACACCATTGAAAAATTCTCTAACTTACTGTCTACACAAGAATGTGGCACAGCAGAAATTGTTATCCCACCTAATTCTTCACTTATTAACCAAAGCGCTAGAGATGTATGGTTACGCAAGACCTATGGCATTGCCATGGTAGCCCTACATCGTGGTGGTAAAACCATGCAAGAAGGTGAAGGTATTCGTAATATGCCATTTCAATCAGGCGATACATTAATTGTCCATACACGCTGGGTTGACCTTGATAGACTGCAATCTAATACTGATTTTATTGTCATTACTTCTGAGTATCCAAGACAAGAAGAGTACCGACCTGAGAAAATCAAATGGGCAAGTATTTTCTTTGCCATTGCGCTTTTCTTAGTATTATTTACCGATATTAAACTCTCCATCGCGCTTATGACTGGCGCCTTGGGTATGATTTTATCTGGTGTTATTAAAATAGAAGAGGCCTATCGTGCGGTTTCTTGGAAAACAGTATTCCTATTAGCCAGTCTTATTCCGTTAGGCATGGCAGTGTCAAAAACTGGCACTGCCTTATGGATTGCACAAGAGACAGTTAAAGTAGTTGGTGATATGGCACCTTGGGTAATACTAACCTCAATTGTGGTATTGGCAACTTTCTTTACCCTAGTCATGTCTAATGTAGGCGCAACCATTCTCTTAGTACCTATTGCTGTTAATATTGCCATTCAAGTAGGGGAAGACCCTGCAGTTTATGCACTGGCAGTCGCCATTGCCACTTCAAACTCATTTTTAATTCCCACCCATCAAGTGAATGCTTTAATTATGGGACCTGGTGGCTATAAGGTGGCAGATTTCATCAGGGCGGGTGGCTTTATGACAGTGTTATTTATCATTGTTATGATGTCAATGATGAGCCTCATCTTTTAAAATACTGTCCTAACCCTTAATTTAAGAGAATAATATTCCTAACAAGACAAAAAATTTAAATTCAGCACAAGCAAAAAAAAGACTGGTTGATGGCAATCAACGCTTTGTTGATGGTACTGTATTACATCATAAATTTCATCCACATAGACATACAAAAGACATACAAGACCAAGAACCTTTTGCGATTGTATTAGGTTGTTCTGATTCGCGAGTGCCAATTGAGACTATCTTTGATCAGAGTTTTGGTGATTTGTTTATTATTCGTATTGCAGGAAATATAGTGGCCCCCTCACAAATGGGCAGTGTTGAGTTTGCAATCTCGAAATTTAAGGCTTCTTTGATTGTCGTGTTAGGACATTCTAACTGTGGCGCTATTAGTGCTACCATTGATGAGTGCATCAATAAAACACACCTATCAGGTAGTCTTCATTCTATTACTGATAGGATAAAGCCATCAATTCTACCCTTAATTGACTCAGGTTTATCAGGCCATGAATTAATGCATCAGGCTGTTGAAGTTAACATTGTTAACTCCGTCAAGCAATTACAAAATCAATCACCAATTATTAAAGAGGCTATCGAAAATAATAAACTAGAAGTTATAGGTGCTAATTACTCTTTAAAATCAGGTGCAGTTAATTTTCAAACTTAATTTATCTAAGCTTTTTTCTACAGCTGTTTATTTAACGTTCTTTTGATTTTGTTTTATGATTTTATCTAAAATTTCGTGCATTTCAGCCAAACCAGCTACTGGTAAAACTAAACGGTGGGAAATCTTGCGAAATTCTTTTTGCTCATCAATGCCATCTTCGTCTATGACTGGTGAAGATTGATAAAAATCAATCTTTGCAACATTTTGACGAATACTAATACTCGCTGTACCGTCAACATAGGTTTCATCAATTAAGTTTATTGTTTGTGGCTGAGCCACTTCAGATGTTGAACTTACTGCTTTTGTTTTAGACTCTGCCTTTTTCTTTTCCATTTCTCTTCCTTAGTTTTAAAAAAAACTTATTATACCAAGATATTTGAATGAATAGGATAATTAAAAATCCTCGTCCCAATCAACCAAAATTTGTTGTTTTTCGATATTGACTTCACACAAAAATGGTTCAATATACGGTACCCAATGCTCTTTTTCCCCTTGTACAATGAGCACATGATTAGCACCCGTATCCATCAAATTTTGCACTTTTCCAAGTACAAAATTTGATTGATTAACCACTTCCAAACCAATTAAATCTTTCCAATAGTGCTCACCTTTTTTGAGTTTGGGTAGTTGAGATTTCTCAATATAGACATCAATGCCAATCATTGCTCTGGCTTGCTCTCTGTTGTCAATATCTTTAATTTTCGCAACAATAGTTTTACCCTGCTCTCGACCATTAATAAATTCCAAAGTCTGCCATTGCCCGCCAATTTCAATATGCCAAGGCTTGTAAGTAAGGATATTTTTTCTTGGCTCTGTATGTGAAAATATTTTCACCCAGCCCTGAACGCCAAAAAGGCCGTTAATCGTACCGACCAACAGCCTTTTTGTGTTTGGATTGCTCACTGAATTACTCAGCTGGCTTTTCCTCTTCTGACACTTCTTCAGCAGGTGTTTCTTCAACTGATGCTGCCTCAGCTTCGGCGGCGGCTTTGGCTTTTATTTCGGCTTCTTTTGCTGCCGCTTCTTCTGCTTCTGCCGCTGCCACTTCATCTGCTTTCGCTTTTGCCTCTGTTGCTAATCTAGCTGCAACAGCTTCTGCACGCACTTGTTGCACTGCAATACGCTTTTCACGGATTGAAGGGTCTCTAAATTCTTTAATAAGTTGCTTAACACGATCAGTAATTTGTGCACCTTTCGATGTCCAATACTCTAATCTCTCTTCTTCGATAGTAAGCCTAACTTCTTGTCCGCGAGCCACTGGATTAAAATATCCAATACGCTCAATGTATGCACTGTCCCTACGCTTGCGAGAGTCTGTTGCTACAATTGAATAAAAAGGTTTTTTCTTGGCTCCACCTCGGGCTAGTCTAATTTTAACCATGGTTTTTTGCTCCTTTTTTATAAATAAACTTGCACCAAAACAATGCAAGACGCAATATTATATCAGTTTTTCAATATCGTTTGCTAGTTTCTCTGCGTCGCCCGTGTAATTCATCGGGGTTAACTCAGATAAGGCTTTTTTCGCCGCCTCTGGCATATCCAAATCTTTGACAAATTCCGCTAATACTTGTGCATTAATCGTTTGACCCCGCGTTAGTGCTTTGAGTTTTTCATAAGGTTCGTCAATGCCGTAACGACGCATCACTGTCTGAATGGGTTCTGCCAACACTTCCCACGAACGGTTTAAATCTTCTAATAGTTTTGCTTCGTTGGTTTCCAATTTACCGATGCCTTTGGCAATCGACGCATATGCCACTAAACAATGGGCGCAACTCACGCCTAAATTTCTCAACACAGTTGAATCGGTCAAATCTCGTTGCCAACGAGAAATAGCCAGTTTGTCTGCTAAATGCGTGTTTAATGCATTGGCAATGCCCAAATTACCCTCACCATTTTCAAAATCAATCGGATTGACTTTGTGTGGCATGGTGGAGGATCCGACTTCACCCGCAATGGTTTTTTGCTTGAAATAGCCCAACGAAATATAGCCCCAAATATCACGACAAAAATCAATCAAAATGGTGTTAAAACGATTAATAGAATGAAAATATTCTGCCATATAATCGTGGGTTTCAATCTGTGGTGTATAAACGGCATAATTCACGCCCAAATCCTCGATAAATGTCTGTGAAATACGCTGCCAATCTAACTCTGGGTAAGCTGAAATGTGTGCGTTAAAATTACCGACTGCACCATTGAATTTACCCATCACTTTAACGCTTTCTAACTGTGCAATTTGGCGTTTGAGACGATAGGCAAAGTTTGCCATTTCTTTGCCCACTGTGGTGGGTGATGCAGTTTGACCGTGGGTGCGAGAGAGCATAGGAATGGTAGCGTTGTCTTTTGCCAAATTGGTCATTAAAGACAAAATATTGCGCATCTGCTCCAGCATCACTTCACGCCCATCAATCAACATCAGTGCATGTGACAAATTATTAATATCTTCCGAGGTGCAAGCAAAATGAAAAAACTCACTCACGGCATTCAACTCAGCATTGTCCTTGATTTTTTCTTTTAAGAAATATTCAACCGCCTTAACATCGTGATTAGTAGTGCGTTCAATGTCCTTTACCGCCTGTGCATCTGCCTCTGAAAAATTTGTGGCAATACTCGCCAAAAAATCAGACGCTTCTTTACTAAATGCAGGCACTTCACCAATCCCATCAATCTCTGACATCGCTTGCAACCATTTAACCTCAATCAGCACACGATATTTAATCAGTCCAAATTCACTGAAAATCGGGGCTAAAGCCTTGGTTTTGTCAAAATAGCGTCCGTCAATTGGGGAAATAGCAGTTAAGGCATTAAGTTCCATAATGTAATTAGTCAAATCAAATAAATGCTAAAATTATACGCTTTATACGATTCACTAATTAAACAGATGAAAACAACCTACCTAACGCATATTAATGAGCGTGCCAAAAACAATTTACCCCCTTTAGTATTAAATGCAGAACAGACAAAATCTGTTGTTGAGCACTTAATTAACGGAGATGATGATGATTTTTACTTAGATTTATTAACCCATCGTGTGCCGCCCGGTGTCGATGAAGCAGCCTATGTTAAAGCCAGTTTTTTAACCAGCGTTGCCAAAGGAGAACAAAACTGCACTGCCGTTAGTCAAAAACAAGCTGCTTTTTTATTGGCAACTATGCTCGGTGGTTATAATATTGAAGCGTTGATTGATTTACTCGATGTGGCAGCCGTTGCTGAAAAAGCGGCACATTTCCTCGGCACACATACCATCTTAATTTACGAAGCCTACCAAACAATTTTCGCCAAAGCCAAGCACAATCCATATGCACAAAAAGTGCTAGACAGTTGGGCAAATGCCGAATGGTTTTTCCACCACAAAACCCCATTAGCAGAAGAGATTAAACTCACTGTATTTCGTGTAGATGGTGAAATCAATACCGATGATTTATCACCTGCCACTGAAGCTTGGTCGCGTCCCGACATTCCACTGCACGCACAATCAATGCTGGCAAAGAAAATGGACAACCCACTCACAACCATTGAAAAACTCAAAGAAAAAGGACTGCCACTGGTTTTTGTTGGCGATGTAGTCGGCACGGGTTCTTCACGCAAATCTGCCATTAATTCCGTATTATGGCATATGGGCAACGACATTGACTTTGTGCCAAATAAACGCAGTGGTGGCGTGATTTTAGGCGGTAATATTGCACCAATTTTCTTCAACACGGCACAAGATTCTGGTGCATTGCCGATTGAATGCGATGTATCAAAAATGCAAATGGGAGATGAAATTATTATTTATCCATTCGCTGGCAAAATCACCAAAAACGGTGAAACCATCAGCCAATTCACGCTCACACCCACCACCATCAGCGATGAAGTGCAAGCAGGTGGACGCATTCCGCTCATTATTGGACGAGGGCTAACCGACAAAACCCGCTTGGACTTAGGTTTAAGCGTAAGTGATGTTTTTTTACGCCCAAAAGACAGCAATCCAAGTCAAGCCGGTTACACTTTGGCACAAAAAATCGTCGGCAAAGCCTGTGGCGTTGAAGGCATTCGCCCTGGTACTTATTGTGAACCACGAATGACCACAGTCGGCTCGCAAGATACCACGGGGGCAATGACCCGTGACGAACTAAAAGAATTGGCATGTTTGGGTTTTTCTGCCGACTTGGTGATGCAAAGTTTTTGCCACACCGCCGCCTACCCAAAACCGGTTGATTTAGAATTACAACACAGCCTACCCGACTTTATGCAATCTCGTGGCGGCGTGGCACTCAAACCGGGTGATGGTATTATTCACTCGTGGCTCAATCGTATGTTGCTACCTGATACGGTTGGCACAGGCGGTGATTCGCATACGCGTTTCCCAATCGGTATTAGTTTTCCAGCAGGGTCTGGCTTAGTGGCATTTGGTGCTTCAATCGGGGTGTTACCTTTGGATATGCCAGAATCCGTTTTGGTGCGTTTTAGTGGCACTATGCAAGCAGGTATCACGCTCAGAGATTTGGTCAATGCCATCCCCTATGTTGCCATTCAACAAGGTTTATTAACGGTTGAAAAATCCAATAAAAAGAACATTTTTTCAGGTCGTATTTTAGAAATTGAAGGATTGGGCGATTTGAAAATTGAACAAGCCTTTGAACTCACCGACGCCTCAGCTGAACGCTCGGCAAATGGTTGCACCATCAAACTCAACAAAGCCCCTGTAGCAGAATATTTACACTCTAATGTCGCCTTGTTATCCTCAATGATAGAAATGGGCTATGAAGACAAAAAAACCATCGCTCGCCGCATTCAAGCCATGCAAAAATGGCTAGACGCACCCGAATTGCTAGCGGCAGATGACAATGCCGAATACGCAGCAATTATTGAGATTAATCTGGACGAAATCAAAGAACCCATTTTGGCATGCCCCAATGACCCTGATGATGTAAAACTACTCTCAGAAGTCGCCAACACCAAAATCGACGAAGTTTTTATCGGCTCATGTATGACCAATATTGGACATTTTAGAGCCTCAGCACAATTATTAAAAGACCAATCAGAACTACCAACCGAATTATGGATTGCTCCGCCCACCCGCATGGATGAAGTGCAACTCAAAAAAGAAGGCGTCTATCAAACTTTTGAATCAATCACCCAACACACAGAAACACCCGGTTGCTCATTATGTATGGGCAATCAGGCACGCGTTAAAGACAACGCTACCGTGGTTTCCACCTCAACTCGTAACTTCCCCAACCGTCTAGGCGACAACGCTGATGTGTATTTATCTTCAGCCGAGGTCGCTGCCATCACTGCCAAACTCGGACACATCCCAACCGTGGCAGAATACCAAGCAGAAATGCAAGCCATTCAGCCAATGTCCAAGGATGTTTATCAATACCTTAACTTTGACCAAATAGCCCAATATCAAAATGCCGTCGGACATATTGCGTTGGATACCATTTTGGAAGAATGATTTAAAAACCATTAGACGATAAAAAAGCCACTGTAAAAAGTGGCTTTTTTTAAACTTAGATTAATTGTTTATGCAACTTTTTTATTAGTTTTCTCTAATTTTTTCCAAAAATCACCTGTATAAAACTGACAATATTTAAACATTTCATTATCAGTGAGGTAACCTTTTTTACCATACCAATCTTCTTTTAGCGTTACCACTAACTCATTCATTAATTTATTTTCGTTTGTTATTTTCATAATCCTTCTCCTAATGCATGTAGATTTCTATCCATTTACGATAATTTTTGACTTCCATTATATCTTTATTTTCTGCTTGATGCGTAGCAATTGTCATAAATATATTGTGTATTAACGAATTATCAATATACAATTTAAGTTTCTTAACCGATTTTTCCTCACAAATTGATAGCATAGACTCATATATAAAAATAATAATACTAATGATATCACAGTCATTATGATTAAAATCTGGGTGAAACTGGATTTTCAAATTTTTAGCATACCGATCTAAAACATTAATAATCTGAAAAATAGCAACAATTTTATTATCACTTAATACAATATGCCATTCGTAATCACTTAACTCACTTTCAAATATTGCCTTTTCTGTTGGATCTAAATAATCCTTCCAGTTTTCTAAGATTAAATCATCAGCATTAAATTTTTGATACTGATAATTCACTTACTTAATCTTAGCTTCCTTATACATCACATGCTGACGCACAACTGGATCAAACTTTTTAACTTCCACCTTTTCTGGGTGTAGTCGTTTGTTTTTGGTGGTGGTGTAAAAATGACCCGTCTTTGCTGATGATACTAATCTAATTTTCTCTCTCATATCTACTCCTTAAACCTTCTCGCCACGAGCGCGAATTTCTTTTAATACAACATCAATCCCTTTTTTGTCAACTGTACGCAAACCTTTTGCTGTTAATTTTAACTTCACAAAACGATTCTCAGCCTCTACCCAAAAACGATGCGTATGCAAGTTTGGATAAAAACGACGACGCGTTCTGTTGTTCGCATGAGAAACATTGTTGCCACTCATTGGGCGTTTGCCCGTTACTTGACATACTTTTGCCATGGTTCACCTATCTATAAAATCTAAAAATGAAGCATTATACTTAAAAATACCCCGCTTTAAAAGTTAAATTTAACAAATGCTATTTACTATTGATAAAACTCTCGGTATCATATGCGCCTTCGGAGGGATGGCAGAGCGGCTGAATGCACTGGTCTTGAAAACCAGCAAGGATTAATCTCCTTCTAGGGTTCAAATCCCTATCCCTCCACCATTATTAGAGATTACACAGTCTCAAAACAGCTCTTAAAAGCACACACTATAAGACTTTCAGAGTATCAGGCAATATCATAAGAAACCACATTATATACACATAAAGCGTATAGAAAATCTGAAAAGGTTTTATTACTATTTTTCTATACGCTTTTTCAATAATGTTAAATGACACCCAAATACAAAACCTAAAGCCAAAAGATAAAATTTATCAATTTGCTGATAGTAACGGCTTGATTATTGAAATAACGCCCACTGGCGATATAGGTACCGTTTTGCAAAAAAATCACAAATCATATCGCTGAGGCAATATCCAATCATAAGACTACAACAAGCCCGAAAAGAGCGAGATTTTTACAAGGCATTATTATTAGATAGCATCAACCCAACTACCCACAAAAAAGAACAGAAAATATTACAGAAGCAAAACAACGAGCAAGGGAAAAACTTTAATCACTTTTTTAATGAGTGGATGGCACTACACAAAGATGACCACAGCGATAATTACAGAAAGGAAATACTAAAGCGTGCGAACAAACACCTACTACCCTATATTGGCAAAACACCAATAGCAGAGACAAAGCCAACACAGATAATAGAAGTTTTAAGGTGAATAGAGGCACTGGGAATAATGGAAATGAACACTGCCCACATTACCTCCCCCCCCATTTTTTTTAAAGTATCATATAAAATATTAAATATTAACAACACCCAAAGGACAACCCCATGCCAGGACAAACAAAATACTTCATCAGCAACACCAACGGCTTCTTCGTCAACTGGTATTCCGATATCACCGGACTTGAATCTCACGGACAAGCATTAAAAGCATCTGGCAATAGTGGAGACGATGCCGTCTATGTAGGACAAGGCACCAAAGTCGATGCAACAGGGCTTACTTCAACAGGTGGCAATGATTCAATTTATTTAACCGGCACTTTTAACAACTACGAACAAACACTAGATGGCAATACCTACACCTTCAAAAGAACGGTTACTATTGGCGGTACCGATTACCAAGAAGAAGTCTCCTTCACAGCCTCTAATGGCGACAGGGTTTATTTTGCAAATGGTTTTTTTAAGATTGATATAACAGGCAATGATGGGCTATTAAATGCAGGCGTTTTTCAGAAAATTAAATTCGCTGATATTGACTCCAGTTCAATAACACCCACCGACCCTTTAACCACTCAACCCGCCATTGACAAAGGCACTGCCAGTGAAGTTGGTGCTACTAAAGTATTTATTTCTGATAACAACGGTGAGCACATTACCCCTGGTGTCAAAGGCTCAGTATTTAAGATATCTGGCAATAGTGGCAATGACACAGTTTATGTTGCCAAAGGCACAAAAGTTGATGCAACAGGACTCACCTCAACAGGTGGCAATGATGTTGTTTATTTAACTGGCACTTTTAGTGAATACACCAAACAAACAGTAGTTGACAGCACCTACACTTTTGAAAGAATGGTTAATATTGGCGGTACCGATTATCAAGAAGAAGTTTCCTTTGCAGCCTCTAATGGCGATAGGGTTTATTTTGCAGATGGTTTTGTTAAGATTGATATAACAGGCGATGATGGGCTATTAGAAGCAGGCGCTTTTAAGAGAATTGAATCCACTGATATTGACAACAGTGAGTCAACTCCAGGTTTGGGGGTTGGTTTAAGTATTACTGATGACAAGTCCGACACCGCTAAAGTTGGTGAAGTTATTACCTATACCTTTACTTTTGATGAAGCAGTTACAGATTTTGATATAAATGATATTACAGTTACAGGCGGTACAAAAGGTACTTTTACCTCTGTTAATGGTAGTGAAAGTGTCTATACTTTAGAACTAACCCCTCCTGCAAACAGCAAAGGCATAATAAGCCTTACAGTAGCCGTTGATGCTGCTACTTCTAAAGTTGACACAGCACTAAAATCAGCTGCTGCCAGCAATAATCAAAGTTTTGATACTCAAGCCCCAACCCCAATCACGACCAATCCATGGACTCTAAGCGATACTCCAGCGGGACAATCTGCTTTTAAGACAGGTGATGTTATCAGCCTAACACTGACAATGAGCGAGACCTTGAAACTTAATAACACCACAGGCTCTAAAGTGGTCATTGCAGGCAAAGACTTTGTTCTGGATAAAACTGCCTCTACAACTGCAGGTGATAAGAAACTGGTGTTTAAATATAGCGTTCAAGCTGGGGATAACATTGCCGCTACAGACTTTGATATTGACAATCCAACAAGCGATATTACGCTAAATAATATAACAGATGTCGCAGGTAATGCACCAGTATTTACCGCTGATAGAGTAGTGTTGGCTAAGTTTGAGTATATTGAAAAAATAGGTTTGGCTAATAATCCTTTTGAGGGTATTGATGTGGGGGATTTATCTGCACCAACCCTGGCCGATATTGACGGCGATGGTGACCTAGATTTGGTGGTGGGTGAGTTTTATGGCACCCTTAAATACTATCAAAATACAGGCACTACTTCTAGCCCTGCTTATGAAGCAAAAACTGGAGGTAATAATCCTTTTAATGGCATTGATGTGGGAGGTTATTCCACGCCAAACTTGGCTGATATTGATGGCGATGGTGATCTAGATTTGGTAGTGGGTGAGAATGATGGCACCCTTAAATACTATCAAAATACAGGCACTACTTCTAACCCTGCTTATGAAGCAAAAACTGGAGATAGCAATCCTTTTAATAGCATTGATGTGGGAAATGCTGCCTCACCAACCCTAGCCGATATTGACGGCGATGGCGACCTAGATTTGGTGGTGGGTGAGAATGATGGCACCCTTAAATACTATCAAAATACAGGCACTACTTCTAACCCTGCTTATGAAGCAAAAACTGGAGATGACAATCCTTTTAATGGCATTGATGTGGGATATTCTTCCTCACCAACCCTAGCCGATATTGACGGCGATGGCGACCTGGATTTGGTGGTGGGTGAGACTTATGGCACCCTTAAATACTATCAAAATACAGGTACTACTTCTAACCCTGCTTATGAAGTAAAAACTGGAGGTGATAATCCTTTTAATGGCATTAAAATGGGATATTCTTCCTCACCAACCTTGGCTGATATTGATGGCGATGGCGACCTAGATTTGGTGGCGGGTAAGAATGATGGCACCCTTAAATATTATTACAATCAACAATCTTTTTTTGTAGATGGACAAGCGCCAACTCTAACAACACAAGCCAGCGTTATCTTAGAGGAAACCTCAGATTTAGTGCTTGACTTTAGTGAAAATATTAAAGCAGGTACGGGCAGTATTCTCATCAAGAATATAGCGATGTAACAGTAGCAACGATTAATATCGCTAGTGATACAAATAAATTTAGCATTACCAATGATAAACTTACTATTGATGTATCAGCATTAGGTTTAACCAATAATAAACTTACCGTAGGCAGTTACTATTTAGAAATGAACTCTGGTGCTATAACGGATATGGTAGGCAACGATGCACTGGGTATTGCTAAAAACAGCAACCAATGGGCATTTGAAATCATCGTCCTTACTACCGACATTGTTTGGGCAGGTGCCGATGATAATTACATTAATGATAGTGAAAAAGACGCAACCGCACTCTCAGGCAAAGTAACTGGAATAGGTACTTTAACGATTACCAAAATTGAGTTTTTTGAAGGTAGTAATACAGTAGGCACAGCAATAACTTCAGGATTACCAGCTGTTGCAGCTGACGGCACTTGGGCACTCGCACATTCTGCTATGCCATCTGAATTAGCCGATGGAAAAACCTACACGGCTGTAGTAACGCTTAGTGATGGCACCAATTCAGCAATTAGCACTAGCACAGCAGTAACTTATGACACCATTAACCCAACCCCAATCACGACCAATCCATGGACTTTAAGCGATACTCCAGCGGGACAATCTGCTTTTAAGGCAGGCGATGTTATCAGCCTAACTTTGACAATGAGTGAGACCTTGAAACTTAATAACACCACAGGCTCTAAAGTGGTCATTGCAGGCAAAGACTTTGTTTTGGATAAAACTGCCTCTACAACTGCAGGTGATAAGAAACTGGTGTTTAAATATAGCGTTCAAGCTGGAGATAGCATTGCCGCTACAGACTTTGATATTGACAATCCAACAAGCGATATTACGCTAAATAATATAACAGATGTCGCAGGTAATGCACCAGTATTTACCGCTGATAGAGTAGTGTTGACTAAGCTTGAGTATATTGAAAAAATAGGTTCGGGCAATAATCCTTTTGAGGGTATTGATGTGGGGCATCGCTCCAAACCAACCCTAGCCGATATTGACGGCGATGGCGACCTGGATTTGGTGGTGGGTGAGAATAATGGCACCCTTAAATACTATCAAAACACAGGCACTACTTCTAACCCTGCTTATGAAGCAAAAACTGGAGATAGTAATCCTTTTAATGGCATTGATGTGGGATATTCTTCCTCACCAATCCTAGTCGATATTGACGGCGATGGTGACCTAGATTTGGTAGTGGGTGAGAGTGGCGGTACCCTTAAATACTATCAAAATACAGGCACTACTTCTAACCCTGCTTATGAAGCAAAAACTGGAGGTAGTAATCCTTTTAATAGCATTGATGTGGGAGATTATTCCAAATTAACCCTAGCCGATATTGACGGCGATGGCGACCTAGATTTAGTGGTGGGTGGGTATAATGGCACCCTTAAATACTATCAAAATACAGGCTCTGCTTCTAACCCTACTTATGAAGCAAAAACTGGAGGTAGCAATCCTTTTAATAGCATTGATGTGGGAAATTATTCCAAACCAACCCTAGCCGATATTGACGGCGATGGCGACCTGGATTTGGTGGTGGGTAAGAGTGACGGCATCCTTAAATACTATCAAAATACAGGTACTACTTCTAACCCTGCTTATGAAGCAAAAACTGGAGATAGCAATCCTTTTGATGGCATTGATGTGGGGGATTATTCCTCACCAACCCTAGCCGATATTGACGGCGATGGCGACCTAGATTTGGTGGTGGGCAAGGCTGACGGCACCCTTAAATACTACTACAATCAACAACCTTCTTCTGTAGATGGACAAGCCCCAACTCCAACGGCTACTAACTCATGGACTCTAAGCAATATTCCAGCAGGACAATCTGCTTTTAAGGCAGGCGATGTTATCAGCCTAACACTGACAATGAGTGAGACCTTGAAACTTAATAACACCACAGGCTCTAAAGTGGTCATTGCAGGCAAAGACTTTGTTTTGGATAAAACTGCCTCTACAACTGCAGGTGATAAGAAACTGGTGTTTAAATATAGCGTTCAAACTGGGGATAGCATTGCCGCTACAGACTTTGATATTGACAACCCAACAAGAGATATTACGCTAAATAATATAACAGATGTCGCAGGTAATGCACCAGTATTTACCGCTGATAGAGTGGTGTTGACCAAGACTAAGCTTGAGTATATTGAAAAAACAGGTTTGGGCAATAATCCTTTTGAGGGTATTGATGTGGGGAATGTTTCTGTGCCAACCTTGGCTGATATTGACGGCGATGGCGACCTGGATTTGGTGGTGGGTGAAGCTAATGGCGCTCTTAAATACTATCAAAATACAGGTACTACTTCTAACCCTGCTTATGAAGCAAAAACTGGAGATAGCAATCCTTTTAATAGCATTGATGTGGGGAAATTTTCCGCACCAACCCTAGCCGATATTGACGGTGATGGCGACCTGGATTTGGTAGTGGGTGAGGTTAATGGCGCCCTTAAATACTATCAAAATACAGGCACTACTTCTAACCCTGCTTATGAAGCAAAAACTGGAGGTGATAATCCTTTTGATGGCATTGATGTGGGATATTCTGCCAAACCAGCCCTAGCCGATATTGACGGCGATGGCGACCTAGATTTGGTGGTGGGTGAGGGTAATGGCACCCTTAAATACTATCAAAATACAGGCACTACTTCTAGCCCTGCTTATGAAGTAAAAACTGGAGATAGTAATCCTTTTAATGGCATTGGTGTGGGGTATTATCCCACACTAACCTTGGCTGATATTGATGGTGATGGCGACCTAGATTTGGTGGTGGGTGAGGATGATGGCACCCTTAAATATTATCAAAATACAGGCACTACTTCTAACCCTGCTTATGAAGTAAAAACTGGAGGTGATAATCCTTTTGATGGCATTGATGTGGGGCTTAATTCCGCACCAGTCCTAGCTGATATTGATGGTGATGGCGACCTAGATTTGGTGACAGGTGAGAATAATGGCACCCTTAAATACTACTACAATCAACAACCTTCTTCTGTAGATGGACAAGTTCCAACCTTTACAGAAAAAACCAGCGATACCAATGTCTTAGGCGAGCCTTCAAATCTAGTAATTGAGTTTTCTGAAAACATCAAAACAAATGGTGGCATTGTTGAAATCTGGAATAGCGCAGAAAAAGTTGCAACTATTAGCATTACTAATGCTAATATTAGCGACACAACACTCACTCTTAACCCAAGTAGTTTAACTTCAGGTGTTTATTACATCAAAATGGCATCAGGCGTTATAACTGACACCTCGGGTAATGACTTTGCAGGTATTGATAATACCTCAGGTAAAACTTGGGCATTTGCATATAATTTTTATATCGGCACCGATAACGCCGATACTATAACGGGTAGTGCAGGTGACGATACTATAAATGGTGGTGCAGGCAACGATACTATAAAATGGCGGTGCAGGCAGTGATATTTTTGTTTATGAAAAGTACAGATAATGGCGAAGACACATAACTGGCTTCATATTTGGTGCTGGTGGTGATAAATTAGATTTAAAAGATTTTATTACCGCTAGTGGTAACCAAGCGACACTTTTTGCTAATATTGATAAATATATTACAGTGTCAGATACTGGCACTGCAGGTAGTGCCAAACTAACGATTGATGCTGATGGCACGGTTACAGATGATGTTGCTGATTTGGTTATCAATCTACAAGGGGTTTCTGGTATTGGTGGCTCCCCTACTCCCGACACAGTTGCATTAGGGCACTTTATAACTGATAATCTTATTCTTGTATAAAGTAAGACACCTATAAAAACAAAAACCCGCCTTATTTAGGCGGGTTTTTTTATGGAAAAATATCAACCAAAAATTTAAAAATTTAAAAACTTGAACTTAGAAGAATAAGTAAATTATGTGAGACCTTTGCACAAATAGGGATGATTAGCAAAATGACAGATTTTATTAAATTGGAAATTTTTTAAATCCACTCCTAGCAGGGCTAAGGGTGTTTTTAAAAAGTTTGTAATTTGATGAAAGATGGCGTTTTGATGATTATTCATATTTATGCAAAGGTCTCTATGTATAATAATAATCAGTTATAACACCCAAAGGACAATCTCATGCCAGGACAAACAAAATACTTCATCAGCAACACCAACGGCTTCTTCATCAACTGGTATTCCGATATCACCGGACTTGAATCTCACGGACAAGCATTAAAAGCATCTGGCAATAGTGGAGACGATGCCGTCTATGTAGGACAAGGCACCAAAGTCGATGCAACAGGGCTTACTTCAACAGGTGGCAATGATTCAATTTATTTAACCGGCACTTTTAACAACTACGAACAAACACTAGATGGCAATACCTACACCTTCAAAAGAACTGTTAATATTAACGGTACTGAATACCAAGAAGAAGTCTCCTTCACAGCCTCTAATGGCGATAGGGTTTATTTTGCAAATGGTTTTGTTAAGATTGATATAACCGGCAATGACGGGCTATTAAATTTAAATACAGGCGCTTTTAAGAGAATTGAATCCACTGATATTGACAACAGTGAGTCAACTCCAGGTTTGGGGATTGGTTTAAGTATTACTGATGACAAGTCCGACACCGCTAAAGTTGGTGAAGTTATTACCTATACCTTTACTTTTGATGAAGCAGTTACAGATTTTGATATAAATGATATTACAGTTACAGGCGGTACAAAAGGTACTTTTACCTCTGTTAATGGTAGTGAAAGTGTCTATACTTTAGCACTAACCCCTCCTGCAAACAGCAAAGGCATAATAAGCCTTACAGTAGCCGTTGATGCTGCTACTTCTAAAGTTAACACAGCACTAAAATCAGTTGCTGCCAGCAATAATCAAAGTTTTGATACTCAAGCCCCAACTTTGATTATCAGCGATGACAAGGCTGATACTTTAACCCTTAAAACTGGCGATACAATCACCTATACCTTTACCTTTAGTGAAGCAGTAACAGGTTTTGATAAAAGTGTTATCAACATCAGCAATGGTGCTATTAAGACAGGTACTGACTTAATTGCCAGCACAACACCTGCTGATGCAGGTAAAGTCTATACCTTGACCGTTGTACCTAGCAGTGACCTAGATGTAGGTTCTAACTTAACAGTGTCAGTGTCTGCTAATCCTGCAATTACAGACAGTGCGGGCAATGCTTACAGCACAACAGCAGCAAATAACGAGCAAGCAATTGACACCAAAGCCCCAGTAGCAGAACTCAGTGGCAATATGGCACCTAATGCAAACTTAACGATGACCTTTTTAGAGGCAGTTACAATAAACACAGCAGGCAGTATTGTCATTTATGATAAAGCCAACTCTGACACTCTTATTACGATTGATATAGCTAACCAAGTTAGTCTTGATAGCACCAAAAAAATTATCACTATTAATCCAGGTAGTGATTTAATAGTCAATAAGAATTACTATGTCAAAATTGATGCAGGCACTTTTGAAGATACTGCAGGTAATGATTACGAGGGTATTGACAGCGATAGTGGTTGGGGCTTTCTGGTCTATTCATTCACCACCACAGCACAATGGGTAGATGCAAGTGGCAACTCTGTTAGCGACAATGGCATCAATGCCAGTGAATTTAGCACACTTGCCATTCAAGGCACATTAACAAATTCTGGCGGTGCAGCAGGCGTTGTTATCAGTGCTATTACATTTAAAGCAGCCAGTGGAACAGCCAATGACAGAGTTGTAGAGACCAGTAATCTACCCACTTTTGCCTCTGCCAATGGTACCGAATGGACATTAGCCAATAGTAAAATACCGGCTTTAGTCAGTGGTGAGACCTATACGATTGAGATAAATTTATCTTCAGCAGGTGGTGGCACAAGCACAGGTGGCAATACCACCCCTGTTTTAATTGACACTGCTGCCCCAATCATAACAGGCTGGGCAGTCAATTCACCAACAGATGGGCAATCAGGCTTTAAAGTGGATGATGTTATTGAGTTAACCATGACAACCAATGAAGCACTCTCGTTAAGCAATGCTACCAGTAGCAAAGTGACCATTGGTAATAAGGAATTTACACTAGATACCGGCAAAGGTGCCGCCAAAGCAGGGGCATCAGTAGATGAGTTAAAACAATTATTCTTTACTTACACTGTCAAAGTCGATGATAGTATCAATAAAGCAGATTTTGAGATTACCAATGAAAGTGCAATTACCTTGACAGGGGTAACCGATGTAGCAGGTAATATAGTTGCCACCACAGGTACTTATCCTGTTGAATTAGACCGTAATGTTGATGGTGTTGTACCAACTATTGGAGACATTACACTAAACTGGGGAGATATTTTAAACGCTATTGAAGACAACAGCAATGGCACTGTAACAGTTGCCACAACTGGTGTAGAAAACAATCAAGAAGTCTCACTAGTTATTAACCAAAAAACTTATACAGGTACTGTTACCAGCAATAGTGCAACCATTACTGTTGCAGCCACAGATTTACAAGCATTAACCCATGGACAAACTTACAGCTATAAAGTCAATATAAAAGATACTGCTGGTAACCCAGCGATAGAGAAAATAGGTGATTTTAAAGTTGATACGGTTGCACCAACTGTAACCATTACTGACAATGAAGACGCTACAGCCGAAGCACTTTCTACCACAATCGCTTGGATAGGTGCCGATGATAACTACATTAATGATAGTGAAAAAGACGCAACCGCACTCTCAGGCAAAGTAACTGGAATAGGTACTTTAACGATTACCAAAATTGAGTTTTTTGAAGGTAGTAATACAGTAGGCACAGCAATAACTTCAGGATTACCAGCTGTTGCAGCTGACGGCACTTGGGCACTCGCACATTCTGCTATGCCATCTGAATTAGCCGATGGAAAAACCTACACGGCTGTAGTAACGCTTAGTGATGGCACCAATTCAGCAATTAGCACTAGCACAGCAGTAACTTATGACACCATTAACCCAACCCCAATCACGACCAATCCATGGACTTTAAGCGATATTCCAGCGGACAATCTGCTTTAAGACAGGCGATGTTATCAGCCTAACACCGACAATGAGCTGAGACCTTGAAACTTAATAACACCACAGGCTCTAAAGTGGTCATTGCAGGCAAAGACTTGTTTTGGATAAAACTGCCTCTACAACTGCAGGTGATAAGAAACTGGTGTTTAAATATAGTGTTCAGCTGGGGATAGCATTGCCGCTACAGACTTTATATTGACAATCCAAAAGCGATATTACGCTAAATAATATAACAGATGTCGCAGGTAATGCACCAGTATTTACGCTGATAGAGTAGTGTGACTCGCTTTGAGTATATTGAAAAAATAGGTTCGGGCAATAATCCTTTTTAAAGGCATTGATGTGAGAGGTTATTCCACGCCAAACTTGGCTGATATTGACGGCGATGGCGACCTAGATTTGTGGTGGGGGAGCAGAATGACACCCTTAAATACTATCAAAATACAGGCACTACTCTAACCCCCGCTTTATGAAGCAAAAACTGGAGATAGTAATCCTTTTAATGGCATTGATGTGGACATTATTCCAAACCAACCCTAGCTGATATTGACGGCGATGATGACTCGGATTTGGTGGTGGGTGAGTTTATGGCACCCTTTAAATACTATCAAAATACAGGCACTACTTCTAACCCTGCTTATGAAGCAAAAACTGGAGATAGTAATCCTTTTAATGGCATTGATGTGGGATATTCTGCCAAACCAACCCTAGCCGATATTGACGGCGATGGCGACCTAGATTTGGTGGTGGGTGGGAGTGATGGCACCCTTAAATACTATCAAAATACAGGCATTACTTCTAACCCTACTTATGAAGTAAAAACTGGAGATAGTAATCCTTTTGATGGCATTGATGTGGGGGATTATTCCGCACCAACCCTAGCCGATATTGACGGCGATGGCGACCTAGATTTGGTGATGGGTGAGGTTTATGGCACCCTTAAATACTATCAAAATACAGGCACTACTTCTAACCCTGCTTATGAAGCAAAAAATGAGATGACAATCCTTTAATGGCATTGATGTGATATTCTGCCAAACCAACCCTAGCCGATATTGATGGCGATGGCGACCTAGATTTGGTGGTGGGTAAGTATGATGGCACCCTTAAATACTACTACAATCAACAACCTTCTTCTGTAGATGGACAAGCCCCAACTCCAACGGCTACTAACTCATGGACTCTAAGCAATATTCCAGCAGGACAATCTGCTTTTAAGACAGGCGATGTTATCAGCCTAACACTGACAAAAGAGTGAGACCTTGAAACTTAACAACACCACAGGCTCTGAGTGGTCATTGCAGGCAAAGACTTTGTTTTGGGTAAAACCGCCTCTACAACTGCAGGTGATAAGAAACTGGTGTTTAAATATAGCGTTCAAGCTGGAGATAGCACTGCCGCTACAGACTTTTATATTGACAACCCAACAAGCGATATTACGCTAAATAATATAACAGATGTCGCAGGTAATGCACCAGTATTTACCGCTGATAGAGAGTAGTGGCTAAGACTAAGCTTTGAGTATATTGAAAAATAGGTTTGGGTAATAATCCTTTGAGGTATACGTGGGAAAGCTTCTGCGCCAACCCTGCTGATATTGACGGCGATGGCGACCTAGATTTGGTGGTGGGTGAGAATGATGGCACCCTTAAATACTCATCAAAATACAGGCACTACTTCTAGCCCTGCTTATGAAGCAAAAACTGGAGGCAATAATCCTTTTTAAAGGCATTGATGTGGAGGTTATTCCACGCCAAACTTGGCTGATATTGATGGCGATGGTGATCTAGATTTGTGGGGGGTATGATGATGGCACCCTTAAATACTATCAAAATACAGGCACTACTTCTAACCCTACTTATGAAGCAAAAACTGGAGATAGTAATCCTTTAATGGCATTGATGTGGTAATTATTCCTCACCAATCCCAGTCGAGCATTGACGGCGATGGCGACCTAGATTTGGTGGTGGGTGAGAGTGATGGCACCCTTAAATACTATCAAAATACAGGCACTACTTCTAACCCTACTTATGAAGTAAAAACTGGAGATAGTAATCCTTTTAATGGCATTGATGTGGTAAATTTTTCCGCACCAACCCTAGTCGATATTGACGGCGATGGCGACCTAGATTTGGTGGTGGGTGAGCAGAATGGCACCCTTAAATACTATCAAAATACAGGCACTACTTCTAACCCTGCTTATGAAGTAAAAACTGGAGATAGTAATCCTTTTAATGGCATTGATGTGGGGAATTTTTCCAAACCAACCCTAGCCGATATTGACGGCGATGGCGACCTAGATTTGGTGGTGGGTGAGAATAATGGCACTCTTAAATATTATTACAATCAACAATCTTTTTTTGTAGATGGACAAGCCCCAACTCCAACGGCTACTAACTCATGGACTCTAAGCAATATTCCAGCAGGACAATCTGCTTTTAAGACAGGCGATGTTATCAGCCTAACTTTGACAATGAGCGAGACCTTGAAACTTAATAACACCACAGGCTCTAAAGTGGTCATTACAGGCAAAGACTTTGTTTTGGATAAAACTGCCCCTACAACTGCAGGTGATAAGAAACTGGTGTTTAAATATAGCGTTCAAGCTGGGGATAACATTGCCGCTACAGACTTTGATATTGACAACCCAACAAGCGATATTACGCTAAATAATATAACAGATGTCGCAGGTAATGCACCAGTATTTACCGCTGATAGAGTAGTGTTGACTAAGCTTGAGTATATTGAAAAAACAGGTTCGGGCAATAATCCTTTTAATGGCATTGATGTGGGAGGTTATTCCACGCCAAACTTGGCCGATATTGACGGCGATGGCGACCTAGATTTGGTGATGGGTGAGGCTTATGGCACCCTTAAATACTATCAAAATACAGGTACTACTTCTAACCCTGCTTATGAAGCAAAAACTGGAGATGACAATCCTTTTAATGGCATTAATGCGGGGTTTTTTCCCAAACCAACCCTAGCTGATATTGATGGCGATGGTGATCTAGATTTGGTAGTGGGTGAGAATGATGGCACCCTTAAATACTATCAAAACACAGGCACTACTTCTAACCCTGCTTATGAAGCAAAAACTGGAGATGACAATCCTTTTAATGGCATCGATGTGGGAAATGCTGCCTCACCAACCCTAGCCGATATTGACGGCGATGGCGACCTAGATTTGGTGGTGGGTGAGAGGAATGGCACCCTTAAATACTATCAAAATACAGGCACTACTTCTAACCCTACTTATGAAGTAAAAACTGGAGATAGTAATCCTTTTAATGGCATTGATGTGGGGAATCTTTCCGCACCAACCCTAGCCGATATTGACGGCGATGGCGACCTGGATTTGGTGATGGGTGAGGCTTATGGCACCCTTAAATACTATCAAAATACAGGCACTACTTCTAACCCTGCTTATGAAGCAAAAACTGGAGATGACAATCCTTTTAATGGCATTGATGTGGGATATTCTTCCAAACCAACCCTAGCCGATATTGACGGCGATGGTGATTTAGATTTGGTAGTGGGTGAGGCTGATGGCACCCTTAAATATTACTACAATCAACAACCTTCTTCTGTAGATGGACAAGCCCCAACTCCAACGGCTACTAACTCATGGACTCTAAGCAATATTCCAGCAGGACAATCTGCTTTTAAGACAGGCGATGTTATCAGCCTAACACTGACAATGAGCGAGACCTTGAAACTTAATAACACCACAGGCTCTAAAGTGGTCATTGCAGGCAAAGACTTTGTTTTGGATAAAACTGCCTCTACAACTGCAGGTGATAAGAAACTGGTGTTTAAATATAGCGTTCAAGCTGGAGATAGCATTGCCGCTACAGACTTTGATATTGACAATCCAACAAGCGATATTACGCTAAATAATATAACAGATGTCGCAGGTAATGCACCAGTATTTACCGCTGATAGAGTAGTGTTGACTAAGCTTGAGTATATTGAAAAAACAGGTTTGGGCAATAATCCTTTTGAGGGTATTGATGTGGGGGATATTTCTGCACCAACCCTAGCCGATATTGACGGCGATGGCGACCTAGATTTGGTAGTGGGTGAGAAGAATGGCACCCTTAAATACTATCAAAATACAGGCACTACTTCTAACCCTGCTTATGAAGCAAAAACTGGAGATAGCAATCCTTTTGATGGCATTGATGTGGGGGATTTTTCCTCACCAAGCTTGGCTGATATTGATGGCGATGGTGATCTAGATTTGGTAGTGGGTGAGGCTTATGGCACCCTTAAATACTATCAAAATACAGGCACTACTTCTAACCCTGCTTATGAAGCAAAAACTGGAGATAATAATCCTTTTAATGGCATTAATGTGGGATATTCTTCCTCACCAACCTTGGCTGATATTGACGGCGATGGCGACCTAGATTTGGTAGTGGGTGAGATTTATGGCACCCTTAAATACTATCAAAATACAGGCACTACTTCCAACCCTGCTTATGAAGCAAAAACTGGAGATGACAATCCTTTTAATGGCATTGATGTGGGATATTCTGCCAAACCAGCCCTAGCCGATATTGACGGCGATGGCGACCTAGATTTGGTGGTGGGTGAGACTGATGGCACCCTTAAATACTATCAAAATACAGGTACTACTTCTAACCCTGCTTATGAAGCAAAAATTGGAGATGACAATCCTTTTAATGGCATTGATGTGGGAAATGCTGCCTCACCAACCCTAGCCGATATTGACGGCGATGGCGACCTAGATTTGGTAGCGGGTAAGAATGATGGCACCCTTAAATATTACTACAATCAACAACCTGCTTCTGTAGATGGACAAGCCCCAACTCCAACGGCTACTAACTCATGGACTCTAAGCAATATTCCAGCAGGACAATCTGCTTTTAAGACAGGCGATGTTATCAGCCTAACTTTGACAATGAGCGAGACCTTGAAACTTAATAACACCACAGGCTCTAAAGTGGTCATTGCAGGCAAAGACTTTGTTTTGGATAAAACTGCCTCTACAACTGCAGGTGATAAGAAACTGGTGTTTAAATATAGCGTTCAAGCTGGAGATAGCATTGCCGCCACAGACTTTGATATTGACAATCCAACAAGCGATATTACGCTAAATAATATAACAGATGTCGCAGGTAATGCACCAGTATTTACCGCTGATAGAGTGGTGTTGACCAAGACTAAGCTTGAGTATATTGAAAAAACAGGTTTGGGCAATAATCCTTTTGAGGGTATTGATGTGGGGTATGTTTCTGTGCCAATCTTGGCTGATATTGACGGCGATGGCAACCTAGATTTGGTGGTGGGTGAGAGGAATGGCACCCTTAAATACTATCAAAATACAGGCACTACTTCTAGCCCTGCTTATGAAGCAAAAACTGGAGGCAATAATCCTTTTAATGGCATTGATGTGGGAGGTTATTCCGCGCCAAACTTGGCTGATATTGATGGCGATGGTGATCTAGATTTGGTGATGGGTGAAGGTAATGGCACCCTTAAATACTATCAAAATACAGGCACTACTTCTAACCCTGCTTATGAAGCAAAAACTGGAGATAGCAATCCTTTTAATGGCATTGATGTGGTAAATTATTCCTCACCAATCCTAGTCGATATTGACGGCGATGGCGACCTAGATTTGGTGGTGGGTGAGCGTGATGGCACCCTTAAATACTATCAAAATACAGGCACTACTTCTAACCCTGCTTATGAAGTAAAAACTGGAGATAGTAATCCTTTTAATGGCATTGATGTGGAGAATCTTTCCGCACCAACCCTAGCCGATATTGACGGCGATGGCGACCTAGATTTGGTGGTGGGTGGGAGTGATGGCACCCTTAAATACTATCAAAATACAGGCACTACTTCTAACCCTGCTTATGAAGCAAAAACTGGAGATGACAATCCTTTTAATGGCATTGATGTGGGATATTCTTCCTCACCAACCCTAGCCGATATTGACGGCGATGGCGACCTAGATTTGGTGGTGGGTAAGTATGATGGCACCCTTAAATACTACACACAACTAACCCCTTCTTCTTAAAAAATGGAGAAGCCAACCTTTAACAGAAAAAACCAATCTATCCGAATGTCTTGAGGCGAGGCGACCTAGATCGTAGTAATTGATTTCACGAAAACATCAAAACAAATGGCATTGTTAAATCGGGATAGTAGAAAAAGATGTAACCTATTTAGGCATTACTAATCTTTTCGACTAACCTCTTTTAACGCGTAGTTTAACTTAAGGTGTTTTATTAAACATCAAAATGGCATCAGCCCCGTTATAACAACACCTGGAATGACTTTTTAAGGTATTGATAATACCTCGCAAAACCTAGCCATTTGCGTGATATGGCACCGATAACGGTGGTGGTAACGGTAGTGCAGCTTAAATACTACTAAATCAACAACTCTTCTGAGATGGCGGTTTCCCAAGCAACGATACCTATAAAGGGTCGGGCAAGGCTTAAATATTTTGTTTTCAAGAAAAATCAAAACAAATGGTTGCATTTTGTCTGGTGGCGATAAATAGTTTAAAGATTTTTAATTACTAATGCTAATAAGCGACACCTTTTGCTAATATTTAACTTATATTACATTAAAAAATACTGGCACTCGCACTAGTGTAAACTTCGGATTGATAATATCAGGTTAACAGGATTTGCTATTTGTTATCGAATCTATAAGGGGTGACGGATATTGGTGGTTCACAACGACACATTTGGGCATTGGGCCTTAACTGAAAATTTCTTGTTTTGTATAATAAGATAATCAAAACACCAAACCCGCCTTATTTAGGTGCTGGTGGTTTATAAAAATATCAAAAGATTTTAAAATTTAGCTTGAACCAGCGACATTTTTGCTAAATTATGAATATTTTACATCAGATACGGCATGCAGTTGCAATAAATTGACTAGACTTTTTTATTTGGAAATCTACATTTTATGGGCCCTCTACTAAGTGGATTCACTATAATAATCTTATTTTGCATAAGGTAACTAATAAAAACTTAATTTAAAGGAATAAGAAAATTTATGTAAAATTTAATAATCAGTTATAAAAACCAAAGGACAACCTCATGCCAGGACAAACAAAATACTTCATCAGCAACACCACGGCTTCTTCGTCAACTGGTATTCCGATATCACCGGACTTGAATCTACGGACAAGCTTTAAAAAGCATCTGGCAATGGTGGAACGATGCCGTCTATGTAGGACAAGGCACCAAAGTCGATGCAACAGGGCTTACTTCAACGAGGTGGCAATGATTCAATTTATTTAACCGGCACTTTTAACAACTACGAACAAACACTAGATGGCAATACCTACACCTTCAAAAGAACTGTTAATATTAACGGTACTGAATACCAGAAGAAGTCTCCTTCACAGCCTCTAATGGCGACAGGGTTTATTTTGCAAATGGTTTTGTTAAGATTGATATAACCGGCAATGACAGGGCTATTAAATTTAAATACAGGCGCTTTTAAGAGAATTGAATCCACTGATATTGACAACAGTGAGTCAACTCCAGGTTTGGGGATTGGTTTAAGTATTACTGATGACAAGTCCGACACCGCTAAAGTTGGTGAAGTTATTACCTATACCTTTACTTTTGATGAAGCAGTTACAGATTTTGATATAAATGATATTACAGTTACAGGCGGTACAAAAGGTACTTTTACCTCTGTTAATGGTAGTGAAAGTGTCTATACTTTAGACTAACCCTCCTGCAAACAGTAAAGGCATAATAAGCCTTACAGTAGCCGTTGATGCTGCTACTTCTAAGTTAACACAGCACTAAAATCAGTTGCTGCCAGCAATAATCAAAGTTTTGATACTCAAGCCCCAGCTTTGATTATCAGCGATGAAAAAGGCTGATACTTTAACCCTTAAAACTGGCGATACAATCACCTATACCTTTACCTTTAGTGAAGCAGTAACAGGTTTTGATAAAAGTGTTATCAACATCAGCAATGGTGCTATTAAGACAGGTACTGACTTAATTGCCAGCACAACACCTGCTGATGCAGGTAAAGTCTATACCTTGACCGTTGTACCTAGCAGTGACCTAGATGTAGGTTCTAACTTAACCGTGTCAGTGTCTGCTAATCCTGCAATTACAGACAGTGCGGGCAATGCTACACACAACAGCAGCAAATAACGAGCAAGCAATTGACACCAAAGCCCCAGTAGCAGAACTCAGTGGCAATATGGCACCTAATGCAAACTTAACGATGACCTTTTTAGAGGTAGTTACAATAAACACAGCAGGCAGTATTGTCATTTATGATAAAGCCAACTCTGACACTCTTATTACGATTGATATAGCTAACCAGTTAGTCTTGATAGCACTAAAAAATTATCACTATTAATCCAGGTAGTGATTTAATAGTCAATAAAATTACTATGTCAAAATTGATGCAGGCACTTTTAAGATACTGCAGGTAATGATTACGAGGGTATTGACAGCGATAGTGGTTGGGGCTTTCTGGTCTATTCATTCACCACCACAGCACAATGGGTAGATGCAAGTGGTAACTCTGTTAGCGACAATGGTATCAATGCCAGTGAATTTAGCACACTTGCCATTCAAGGCACATTAACAAATTCTGGCGGTGCAGCAGGCGTTGTTATCAGTGCTATTACATTTAAAGCAGCCAGTGGAACAGCCAATGACAAAGTTGTAGAACCAGTAATCTACCACTTTGCCTCTGCCGTGGTACCAAAATGGACATTAGCCAATAGTAAAATACCGGCTTTAGTCAGTGGTGAGACCTATACGATTGAGATAAATTTATCTTCAGCGGGTGGTGGCACAAGCACAGGTGGCAATACCACCCCTGTTTTATGACACTGCTGCCCCAATCATAACAGGCTGGGCAGTCAATTCACCAACAGATGGGCAATCGGGCTTTAAAGTAGGTGATGTTATTGAGCTAACCATGACAACTAATGAAGCACCCCGTTAAGCAATGCTACCAGTAGCAAAGTGACCATTGGTAATAAGGAATTTACACTAGATACCGGCAAAGGTGCCGCCAAAGCAGGGGCATCAGCAGATGAGTTAAAACAATTATTCTTTACTTACACTGTCAAAGTCGATGATAGTATCAATAAAGCAGATTTTGAGATTACCAATGCAAGTGCAATTACCTTGACAGGGGTAACCGATGTAGCAGGTAATAATATAGTTGCCACCACAGGCACTTATCCTTTGAATTAGACCGTAATGTTGATGGTGTTGTACCAACTATTGGAACATTACACTAAACTGGGGAGATATTTTAAACGCTATTGAAGACAACAGAAATGGCACTGTAACAGTTGCCACAACTGGTGTAGAAAACAATCAAGAAGTCTCACTAGTTATTAACCAAAAAACTTATACAGGCACTGTTACCAGCAATAGTGCAACCATTACTGTTACAGCCACAGATTTACAAGCATTAACCCATGGACAAACTTACAGCTATAAAGTCAATATAAAGATACTGCTAGGGAACCCAGCGATAGAAAATAGGTGATTTTAAAGTTGATACAGGTTGCACCAACCTTGACCATTACCGATAATGAAGACGCTACAACCAAAGCAGGTGAAGAAATCATCTTTACCTTTACCTTTAACGAGGTAGTAACAGAGTTTACCAAAGAGGACATTGTTATTACCAATGGCACTATTAAAGGTGGTGCTGATTTAGTATTGGTTACCACAGGTGTTAATGCCAATAAAGCCTATACCTTAGTTGTTGTGCCTAATACAGATACTCAAGGCAATCTAGAAGTTAGCGTTGCTGCTGATAAATTTGTAGATATTGCTGGTAATAGAAATATGGTTGCAGCAAATGATATTCAGGTTATTGATACCCTTGCGCCAAATGCACTCACTGCAACAGCACTTATTTCAGCTGAATCTAATGATGTGGTAGTGGACAACACTGCCCCAATCCTAACAACACAAGCTTCGGCCGAATTGGGTGAAACCTCAGACCTGATACTTGATTTTAATGAAGACATTCAAGCAGGTAGTACAGGTAGTATTGTTATTAAAGGTAGTGATGATGGGTAATAGCAACCATTAATATTACTGAGACAACTAAATTCAGCATTGCTGGCGATAAACTCACCATTGATGTGTCAGCATTAGGTTTAACTGATAATAAATTAACCCAAGGCAGTTACTATATCACCATGGATGCAGGCACAGTAACTGACATAGCGGGTAACGATGCTGCTGCCATTACTAAAGATACTAACCAATGGGCATTTGAAACCAAAGCACTTTTACCACAATCGCTTGGATAGGTGCCGATGATAACTACATTAATGATAGTAAAAAGACGCAACCGCACCCCTCAGGCACAGTAGCGGGAGCAGGTACCTTATCTATTACTAAGATTGAGTTTTTGAAGGTAGTAATACAGTAGGCACAGCAATAACTTCAGGATTACCAGCTGTTGCAGCTGACGGCACTAGCACTCGCACATTCTGCTATGCCATCTGAATTAGCCGTGGAAAAACCTACACGGCTGTAGTAACGCTTAGTGATGGCACCAATTCAGCAATTATCACTAGCACAGCAGTAACTTATGACACCATTAACCCAACCCCAATCACGACCAATCCATGGACTTTAAGCGATATTCCAGCAGGACAATCTGCTTTTAAGACAAGGCGATGTTATCAGCCTAACACTGACAATGAGTGGACCTTGAAACTTAACACCACCACGGCTCTAAAGTGGTCATTGCAGGCAAAGACTTTGTTTTGGATAAAACCGCCTCTACAACTGCAGGTGATAAGAAACTGGTGTTTAAATATAGCGTTCAAGCCGGAGATAGCATTGCCGCTACAGACTTTGATATTGACAACCCAACAAGCGATATTACGCTAAATAATATAACAGATGTCGCAGGTAACCCAGTATTTACCGCTGATAGAGTGGTGTTGACCAAGACTAAGCTTGAGTATATTGAAAAAACAGGTTCGGGCAATAATCCTTTTGAGGGTATTGATGTGGGAAGTTATTCCACGCCAATCTTGGCTGATATTGACGGCGATGGCGACCTAGATTTGGTGGTGGGTAAGGATATGGCACCCTTAAATACTATCAAAATACAGGCTCTACTTCTAGCCCTGCTTATGAAGCAAAAACTGGAGCAATAATCCTTTTAATGGCATTGATGTGGGAGTTATTCCTCACCAACCCCAGCCGATATTGATGGCGATGGCGACCTGGATTTGGTGGTGGGTGAAGGGAATGGCACCCTTAAATACTATCAAAATACAAGCTCTACTTCTAACCCTGCTTATGAAGCAAAAACTGGAGATAGTAATCCTTTTAATGGCATTGATGTGGGAGGTTATTCCTCACCAACCCTAGCCGATATTGACGGCGATGGCGACCTAGATTTGGTGGTGGGTGAGAATTATGGCACCCTTAAATACTATCAAAATACAGGCACTACTTCTAACCCTGCTTATGAAGTAAAAACTGGAGATAGTAATCCTTTTAATGGCATTGATGTGGGGTATTATTCCACACCAACCTTGGCTGATATTGACGGCGATGGCGACCTAGATTTGGTGGTGGGTGAGAGTGCTGGCACCCTTAAATACTATCAAAATACAGGCACTACTTCTAACCCTGCTTATGAAGCAAAAACTGGAGATGACAATCCTTTTAATGGCATTGATGTGGGATATTCTGCCAAACCAACCCTAGCCGATATTGATGGCGATGGCGACCTAGATTTGGTGGTGGGTAAGTATGATGGCACCCTTAAATACTACTACAATCAACAACCTTCTTCTGTAGATGGACAAGCCCAAACTCCAACGGCTACTAACTCATGGACTTTAAGCGATATTCCAGCAGGACAATCTGCTTTTAAGGCAGGGGATGTTATCAGCCTAACTTTGACAATGAGTGAGACCTTGAAACTTAATAACACCACAGGCTCTAAAGTGGTCATTGCAGGCAAAGACTTTGTTTTGGATAAAACTGCCTCTACAACTGCAGGTGATAAAGAAATGTGTTTAAATATAGTGTTCAAGCTGGAAAAGCATTGCCGCTACAGACTTTGATATTGACAATCCCAAAAAGCGATATTACGCTAAATAATATAACAGATGTCGCAGGTAATGCACCAGTATTTACCGCTGATAGAGTGGTGTTGACCACGACTAGCTTGAGTATATTGAAAAACAGGTTCGGGCAATAATCCTTTTGAGGGTATTGATGTGGGGAATGCTTCTGCGCCAACCCTGGCTGATATTGACGGCGATGGCGACCTAGATTTAGTGGTGGGTGAGGAGAATCACACCCTTAAATACTATCAAAATACAGGCACTACTTCTAACCCTGCTTATGAAGCAAAAACTGGAGGTAGCAATCCTTTTAATGGCATTAATGCGGGGTTTTTTCCCAAACCAACCCTAGCTGATATTGATGGCGATGGTGATCTAGATTTGGTAGTGGGTGAGAATGATGGCACCCTTAAATACTACCAAAACACAGGCACTACTTCTAACCCTGCTTATGAAGCAAAAACTGGAGATAGCAATCCTTTTGATGGCATTGATGTGAGGGATTTTTCCTCACCAAGCTTGGCTGATATTGACGGCGATGGTGACCTAGATTTGGTGGTGGGTGAGTTTTATGGCACCCTTAAATACTATCAAAATACAGGCACTACTTCTAACCCTGCTTATGAAGTAAAAACTGGAGATAGTAATCCTTTTAATGGCATTGATGTGGGGTATTATTCCCACAACCCTGGCCGATATTGACGGCGATGGCGACCTAGATTTGGTGGTGGGTGAGTGCTGGCACCCTTAAATACTATCAAAATACAGGCACTACTTCTAACCCTGCTTATGAAGCAAAACTGGAGATGACAATCCTTTTAATGGCATTGATGTAGGATATTCTGCCAACCCAAACCTAGCCGATATTGACGGCGATGGCGACCTAGATTTGGTGGTGGGTAAGTATGATGGCACCCTAAATACTCTAAAACAACAACCTTCTTCTGTAGATGGACAAGCCCCAACCCCAACGGCTACTAACTCATGGACTCTAAGCAATATTCCAGCAGGACAATCTGCTTTTAAGACACGATGTTATCAGCCTAACACTGACAATGAGCGAGACCTTGAACTAATAACACCACAGGCTCTAAAGTGGTCATTGCAGGCAAAGACTTTGTTTTGGATAAAACTGCCTCTACAACTGCAGGTGATAAGAAACTGGTGTTTAAATATAGTGTTCAAGCTGGAGATAGCATTGCCGCTACAGACTTTGATATTGACAATCCAACAAGCGATATTACGCTAAATAATATAACAGATGTCGCAGGTAATGCACCAGTATTTACCGCTGATAGAGTAGTGTTGACCAAGACTAAGCTTGAGTATATTGAAAAAACAGGTTTGGGCAATAATCCTTTTGAGGGTATTGATGTGGGGTATGTTTCTGTGCCAATCTTGGCTGATATTGACGGCGATGGCGACCTAGATTTGGTGGTGGGTGAGAGGAATGGCACCCTTAAATACTATCAAAATACAGGCACTACTTCTAGCCTGCTTATGGAAAAAAAACTGGAGGCAATAATCCTTTTAATGGCATTGATGTGGGAGGTTATTCCGCGCCAAACTTGGCTGATATTGATGGCGATGGTGATCTAGATTTGGTGATGGGTGAAGGTAATGGCACCCTTAAATACTATCAAAATACAGGCACTACTTCTAACCCTGCTTATGAAGCAAAAACTGGAGATAGCAATCCTTTTAATGGCATTGATGTGGTAAATTATTCCTCACCAATCCTAGTCGATATTGACGGCGATGGCGACCTAGATTTGGTGGTGGGTGAGCGTGATGGCACCCTTAAATACTATCAAAATACAGGCACTACTTCTAACCCTGCTTGAGTAAAACTGGAATAGTAATCCTTTTAGATGATTGATGTGGAGAATCTTTCCGCCCAACCCTAGCCGATATTGACGGCGATGGCGACCTAGATTTGGTGGTGGGTGGGAGTGATGGCACCCTTAAATACTATCAAAATACAGGCACTACTTCTAACCCTGCTTATGAAGCAAAAACTGGAGATGACAATCCTTTTAATGGCATTGATGTGGGATATTCTTCCTCACCAACCCTAGCCGATATTGACGGCGATGGCGACCTAGATTTGGTGGTGGGTAAGTATGATGGCACCCTTAAATACTACTACAATCAACAACCTTCTTCTGTAGATGGACAAGTTCCAACCTTTACAGAAAAAACCAGCGATACCAATGTCTTGAGGCGAGGCCTTCAAATCTAGTAATTGAGTTTTCATGAAAACATCAAAACAAAGGTGGCATTGTTGAAATCTGGAATAGTGCAGAAAAAGTTGTAACTATTATGCATTACTAATGCTAATATTACGCACAACCTCCTTTAACCCAGTAGTTTAACTTCAGGTGTTTATTACATCAAAATGGCATCAGGCGTTATAACTGACACCTCGGTAATGACTTTGCAGGTATTGATAATACCTCGAGGTAAAAACTTAGGCATTGCATTAATTTTTATATCGGCACCGATAGACGCCGATACTATAACGGGTAGTGAGATGAGATACTATAAATGGCGGTCAGGCAACGATACTATAAATGGCGGTCAGGCAACGATACTATAAATAGCGGTGCAGGCAGTGATATTTTTGTTTATGCAAGTACAGATAATGGCAGAACACCATAACTGGCTTCATATTTGGTGCTGGTGGCGATAAATTAGATTTAAAGATTTTATTACTGCTAAGTGGTAACCAAGCGACACTTTTGCTAATATTGATAAATATATTACAGTGTCAGATACTGGCACTGCAGGTAGTGCCAAACTAACGATTGATGCTGATGGCACGGTTACAGATGATGTTGCTTATTTGGTTATCAATCTACAAGGGGTTTCTGGTATTGGTGGCTCCTCTACACGACACAGTTGCATTAGGGCAGCTTATAACTGATAATCTTATTCTTGTATAAAGTAAGACACCTATAGAAACAAAAACCCGCCTTATTTAGGCGGGTTTTTTTATGAAAAATATCAACCAAAATTTAAAATTTAACTTGAACTTAGAGACACTTTTGCATAAATATGATAAATCATCAAAACGCCATCTTTCATAAATTACAAACTTTTTAAAACACACCATTAGCCTGCTAGCGTGATTTAAAATTTCCAATTAATAAATCTGTCATTTTGCTAATCATCCTATTTATGCAAAGGCCTCTTAGAGGAATAAGTAAATTATGTATAATAATAATCAGTTATAACACCCAAAGGACAATCTCATGCCAGGACAAACAAAATACTTCATCAGCAACACCAACGGCTTCTTCGTCAACTGGTATTCCGATATCACCGGACTTGAATCTCACGGACAAGCATTAAAAGCATCTGGCAATAGTGGAGACGATGCCGTCTATGTAGGACAAGGCACCAAAGTCGATGCAACAGGGCTTACTTCAACAGGTGGTAATGATTCAATTTATTTAACCGGCACTTTTAACAACTACGAACAAACACTAGATGGCAATACCTACACCTTCAAAAGAACTGTTAATATTAACGGTACTGAATACCAAGAAGAAGTCTCCTTCACAGCCTCTAATGGCGACAGGGTTTATTTTGCAAATGGTTTTGTTAAGATTGATATAACCGGCAATGACGGGCTATTAAATTTAAATACAGGCGCTTTTAAGAGAATTGAATCCACTGATATTGACAACAGTGAGTCAACTCCAGGTTTGGGGATTGGTTTAAGTATTACTGATGACAAGTCCGACACCGCTAAAGTTGGTGAAGTTATTACCTATACCTTTACTTTTGATGAAGCAGTTACAGATTTTGATATAAATGATATTACAGTTACAGGCGGTACAAAAGGTACTTTTACCTCTGTTAATGGTAGTGAAAGTGTCTATACTTTAGCACTAACCCCTCCTGCAAACAGTAAAGGCATAATAAGCCTTACAGTAGCCGTTGATGCTGCTACTTCTAAAGTTAACACAGCACTAAAATCAGTTGCTGCCAGCAATAATCAAAGTTTTGATACTCAAGCCCCAACTTTGATTATCAGCGATGACAAGGCTGATGCTTTAACCCTTAAAACTGGCGATACAATCACCTATACCTTTACCTTTAGTGAAGCAGTAACAGGTTTTGATAAAAGTGTTATCAACATCAGCAATGGTGCTATTAAGACAGGTACTGATTTAATTGCCAGCACAACACCTGCTGATGCAGGTAAAGTCTATACCTTGACCGTTGTACCTAGCAGTGACCTAGATGTAGGTTCTAACTTAACCGTGTCAGTGTCTGCTAATCCTGCAATTACAGACAGTGCGGGCAATGCTTACAGCACAACAGCAGCAAATAACGAGCAAGCAATTGACACCAAAGCCCCAGTAGCAGAACTCAGTGGCAATATGGCACCTAATGCAAACTTAACGATGACCTTTTTAGAGGTAGTTACAATAAACACAGCAGGCAGTATTGTCATTTATGATAAAGCCAACTCTGACACTCTTATTACGATTGATATAGCTAACCAAGTTAGTCTTGATAGCACTAACAAAATTATCACTATTAATCCAGGTAGTGATTTAATAGTCAATAAGAATTACTATGTCAAAATTGATGCAGGCACTTTTGAAGATACTGCAGGTAATGATTACGAGGGTATTGACAGCGATAGTGGTTGGGGCTTTCTGGTCTATTCATTCACCACCACAGCACAATGGGTAGATGCAAGCGGTAACTCTGTTAGCGACAATGGTATCAATGCCAGTGAATTTAGCACACTTGCCATTCAAGGCACATTAACAAATTCTGGCGGTGCAGCAGGCGTTGTTATCAGTGCTATTACATTTAAAGCAGCCAGTGGAACAGCCAATGACAGAGTTGTAGAGACCAGTAATCTACCCACTTTTGCCTCTGCCAATGGTACCAGATGGACATTAGCCAATAGTAAAATACCGGCTTTAGTCAGTGGGTGAGACCTATACGATTGAGATAAATTTATCTTCAGCAGGTGGTGGCACAAGCACAGGTGGCAATACCACCCCTGTTTTAATTGACACTGCTGCCCCAATCATAACAGGCTGGGCAGTCAATTCACCAACAGATGGGCAATCGGGCTTTAAAGTAGGTGATGTTATTGAGCTAACCATGACAACTAATGAAGCACTCTCGTTAAGCAATGCTACCAGTAGCAAAGTGACCATTGGTAATAAGGAATTTACACTAGATACCGGCAAAGGTGCCGCCAAAGCAGGGGCATCAGCAGATGAGTTAAAACAATTATTCTTTACTTACACTGTCAAAGTCGATGATAGTATCAATAAAGCAGATTTTGAGATTACCAATGCAAGTGCAATTACCTTGACAGGGGTAACCGATGTAGCAGGTAATAATATAGTTGCCACCACAGGCACTTATCCTATTGAATTAGACCGTAATGTTGATGGTGTTGTACCAACTATTGGAGACATTACACTAAACTGGGGAGATATTTTAAACGCTATTGAAGACAACAGAAATGGCACTGTAACAGTTGCTTACAACTGGTGTAGAAAACAATCAAAAGTCTCACTAGTTATTAACCAAAAAACTTATACAGGCACTGTTACCAGCAATAGTGCAACCATTACTGTTACAGCCACAGATTTACAAGCATTAACCCATGGACAAACTTACAGCTATAAAGTCAATATAAAAGATACTGCTAGTAACCCAGCGATAGAGAAAATAGGTGATTTTAAAGTTGATACGGTTGCACCAACCTTGACCATTACCGATAATGAAGACGCTACAACCAAAGCAGGTGAAGAAATCATCTTTACCTTTACCTTTAACGAGGTAGTAACAGAGTTTACCAAAGAGGACATTGTTATTACCAATGGCACTATTAAAGGTGGTGCTGATTTAGTATTGGTTACCACAGGTGTTAATGCCAATAAAGCCTATACCTTAGTTGTTGTGCCTAATACAGATACTCAAGGCAATCTAGAAGTTAGCGTTGCTGCTGATAAATTTGTAGATATTGCTGGTAATAGAAATATGGTTGCAGCAAATGATATTCAGGTTATTGATACCCTTGCGCCAAATGCACTCACTGCAACAGCACTTATTTCAGCTGAATCTAATGATGTGGTAGTGGACAACACTGCCCCAATCCTAACAACACAAGCTTCGGCCGAATTGGGTGAAACCTCAGACCTGATACTTGATTTTAATGAAGACATTCAAGCAGGTAGTACAGGTAGTATTGTTATTAAAGGTAGTGATGATGGAGTAATAGCAACCATTAATATTACTGAGACAACTAAATTCAGCATTGCTGGCGATAAACTCACCATTGATGTGTCAGCATTAGGTTTAACTGATAATAAATTAACCCAAGGCAGTTACTATATCACCATGGATGCAGGCACAGTAACTGACATAGCGGGTAACGATGCTGCTGCCATTACTAAAGATACTAACCAATGGGCATTTGAAACCAAAGCACTTTTTACCACAATCGCTTGGATAGGTGCCGATGATAACTACATTAATGATAGTGAAAAAGACGCAACCGCACTCTCAGGCACAGTAGCGGGAGCAGGTACCTTATCTATTACTAAGATTGAGTTTTTTGAAGGTAGTAATACAGTAGGCACAGCAATAACTTCAGGATTACCAGCTGTTGCAGCTGACGGCACTTGGGCACTCGCACATTCTGCTATGCCATCTGAATTAGCCGGTGGAAAAACCTACACGGCTGTAGTAACGCTTAGTGATGGCACCAATTCAACAATTATCACTAGCACAGCAGTAACTTATGACACCATTAACCCAACCCCAATCACGACCAATCCATGGACTTTAAGCGATATTCCAGCGGGACAATCTGCTTTTAAGACAGGCGATGTTATCAGCCTAACACTGACAATGAGTGAGACCTTGAAACTTAACACCACCACAGGCTCTAAAGTGGTCATTGCAGGCAAAGACTTTGTTTTGGATAAAACCGCCTCTACAACTGCAGGTGATAAGAAACTGGTGTTTAAATATAGCGTTCAAGCCGGAGATAGCATTGCCGCTACAGACTTTGATATTGACAACCCAACAAGCGATATTACGCTAAATAATATAACAGATGTCGCAGGTAATGCACCAGTATTTACCGCTGATAGAGTGGTGTTGACCAAGACTAAGCTTGAGTATATTGAAAAAACAGGTTCGGGCAATAATCCTTTTGAGGGTATTGATGTGGGAAGTTATTCCACGCCAATCTTGGCTGATATTGACGGCGATGGCGACCTAGATTTGGTGGTGGGTAAGGATGATGGCACCCTTAAATACTATCAAAATACAGGCTCTACTTCTAGCCCTGCTTATGAAGCAAAAACTGGAGGCAATAATCCTTTTAATGGCATTGATGTGGAGGTTATTCCTCACCAACCCTAGCCGATATTGATGGCGATGGCGACCTGGATTTGGTGGTGGGTGAAGGTAATGGCACCCTTAAATACTATCAAAATACAAGCTCTACTTCTAACCCTGCTTATGAAGCAAAAACTGGAGATAGTAATCCTTTTAATGGCATTGATGTGGGAGGTTATTCCTCACCAACCCTAGCCGATATTGACGGCGATGGCGACCTAGATTTGGTGGTGGGTGAGAATTATGGCACCCTTAAATACTATCAAAATACAGGCACTACTTCTAGCCCTGCTTATGAGTAAAACTGGAATAGTAATCCTTTTAATGGCATTGATGTGGGTATTATTCCACACCAACCTTAGCTGATATTGACGGCGATGCGACCTAGATTTGGTGGTGGGTGAGAGTGCTGGCACCCTTAAATACTATCAAAATACAGGCACTACTTCTAACCCTACTTATGAAGCAAAAACTGGAGATGACAATCCTTTTAATGGCATTGATGCTGGATATTCTGCCAAACCAACCCTAGCCGATATTGATGGCGATGGCGACCTAGATTTGGTGGTGGGTAAGTATGATGGCACCCTTAAATACTACTACAATCAACAACCTTCTTCTGTAGATGGACAAGCCCAAACTCCAACGGCTACTAACTCATGGACTTTAAGCGATATTCCAGCAGGACAATCTGCTTTTAAGGCAGGGGATGTTATCAGCCTAACTTTGACAATGAGTGAGACCTTGAAACTTAATAACACCACAGGCTCTAAAGTGGTCATTGCAGGCAAAGACTTTGTTTTGGATAAAACTGCCTCTACAACTGCAGGTGATAAGAAATTGGTGTTTAAATATAGTGTTCAAGCTGGAGATAGCATTGCCGCTACAGACTTTGATATTGACAATCCAACAAGCGATATTACGCTAAATAATATAACAGATGTCGCAGGTAATGCACCAGTATTTACCGCTGATAGAGTGGTGTTGACCACGACTAAGCTTGAGTATATTGAAAAAACAGGTTCGGGCAATAATCCTTTTGAGGGTATTGATGTGGGGAATGCTTCTGCGCCAACCCTGGCTGATATTGACGGCGATGGCGACCTAGATTTAGTGGTGGGTGAGGAGAATCACACCCTTAAATACTATCAAAATACAGGCACTACTTCTAACCCTGCTTATGAAGCAAAAACTGGAGGTAGCAATCCTTTTAATGGCATTAATGCGGGGTTTTTCCCCAAACCAACCCTAGCTGATATTGATGGCGATGGTGATCTAGATTTGGTAGTGGGTGAGAATGATGGCACCCTTAAATACTACCAAAACACAGGCACTACTTCTAACCCTGCTTATGAAGCAAAAACTGGAGATAGCAATCCTTTTGATGGCATTGATGTGAGGGATTTTTCCTCACCAAGCTTGGCTGATATTGACGGCGATGGTGACCTAGATTTGGTGGTGGGTGAGTTTTATGGCACCCTTAAATACTATCAAAATACAGGCACTACTTCTAACCCTGCTTATGAAGTAAAAACTGGAGATAGTAATCCTTTTAATGGCATTGATGTGGGGTATTATTCCACACCAACCCTAGCCGATATTGACGGCGATGGCGACCTAGATTTGGTGGTGGGTGAGAGTGCTGGCACCCTTAAATACTATCAAAATACAGGCACTACTTCTAACCCTGCTTATGAAGCAAAAACTGGAGATGACAATCCTTTTAATGGCATTGATGTGGGATATTCTGCCAAACCAACCCTAGCCGATATTGACGGCGATGGCGACCTAGATTTGGTGGTGGGTAAGTATGATGGCACCCTTAAATACTACTACAATCAACAACCTTCTTCTGTAGATGGACAAGCCCCAACTCCAACGGCTACTAACTCATGGACTCTAAGCAATATTCCAGCAGGACAATCTGCTTTTAAGACAGGCGATGTTATCAGCCTAACACTGACAATGAGCGAGACCTTGAAACTTAATAACACCACAGGCTCTAAAGTGGTCATTGCAGGCAAAGACTTTGTTTTGGATAAAACTGCCTCTACAACTGCAGGTGATAAGAAACTGGTGTTTAAATATAGTGTTCAAGCTGGAGATAGCATTGCCGCTACAGACTTTGATATTGACAATCCAACAAGCGATATTACGCTAAATAATATAACAGATGTCGCAGGTAATGCACCAGTATTTACCGCTGATAGAGTAGTGTTGGCTAAGGTTGAGTATATTGAAAAAATAGGTTCGGGCAATAATCCTTTTAATGGCATTGATGTGGGAGGTTATTCCACGCCAATCTTGGCTGATATTGACGGCGATGGCGACCTAGATTTGGTGGTGGGTGAGGGTAATGGCACCCTTAAATACTATCAAAATACAGGCACTACTTCTAGCCCTGCTTATGAAGCAAAAACTGGAGGTAGCAATCCTTTTAATGGCATTAATGCGGGGTTTTCCCCAAACCAACCCTAGCTGATATTGACGGCGATGGTGACCTAGATTTGGTAGTGGGTGAGAATGATGGCACCCTTAAATACTATCAAAATACAGGCACTACTTCTAACCCTGCTTATGAAGCAAAAACTGGAGATGATAATCCTTTTAATGGCATTGATGCGGGATATTCTTCCTCACCAATCCTAGTCGATATTGACGGCGATGGCGACCTAGATTTGGTAGTGGGTGAGAATGATGGCACCCTTAAATACTATCAAAATACAGGCACTACTTCTAACCCTGCTTATGAAGCAAAAACTGGAGGTAGCAATCCTTTTAATAGCATTGATGTGGGGGATTCTTCCAAACCAACCCTAGCCGATATTGATGGCGATGGCGACCTAGATTTGGTGGTGGGTGAGAGTGATGGCACCCTTAAATACTATCAAAATACAGGCACCACTTCTAACCCTGCTTATGAAGCAAAAATTGGAGATGACAATCCTTTTAATGGCATTGATGTGGGGCGTTATTCCGCACCAGTCCTAGCCGATATTGATGGCGATGGCGACCTAGATTTGGTGGTGGGTGAGCAGAATGGCACCCTTAAATATTATTACAATCAACAACCTTCTTCTGTAGATGGACAAGCGCCAACTCTAACAACACAAGCCAGCGTTATCTTAGAGGAAACCTCAGATTTAGTGCTTGACTTTAGTGAAAATATTAAAGCAGGTACGGGCAGTATTCTCATCAAGAATAATAGCGATGTAACAGTAGCAACTATTAATATCGCTAGTGATACAAATAAATTTAGCATTGCCAATGATAAACTTACTATTGATGTATCAGCATTAGGTTTAACCAATAATAAACTTACCGTAGGCAGTTACTATTTAGAAATGAACTCTGGTGCTATAACGGATATGTCAGGCAACGATGCACTGGGTATTGCTAAAAACAGCAACCAATGGGCATTTAAAACCACCGTCCTTACTACCGACATTGTTTGGGCAGGTGCCGATGATAATTACATTAATAATAACGAGAAAGATGCAACCACACTCTCAGGCAAAGCAACTGGAATAGGTACTTTAACGATTACCAAAATTGAGTTTTTTGAAGGTAGTAATACAGTAGGCACAGCAATAACTTCAGGATTACCAGCTGTTGCAGCTGACGGCACTTGGGCACTCGCACATTCTGCTATGCCATCTGAATTAGCCGATGGAAAAACCTACACGGCTGTAGTAACGCTTAGTGATGGCACCAATTCAGCAATTAGCACTAGCACAGCAGTAACTTATGACACCATTAACCCAACCCCAATCACGACCAATCCATGGACTTTAAGCGATATTCCAGCAGGACAATCTGCTTTTAAGTAGGGGATGTTATCAGCCTAACACTGACAATGAGCGAGACCTTGAAACTTAATAACACCACAGGCTCTAAAGTGGTCATTGCAGGCAAAGACTTTGTTTTGGATAAAACTGCCTCTACAACTGCAGGTGATAAGAAACTGGTGTTTAAATATAGTGTTCAAGCTGGAGATAGCATTGCCGCTACAGACTTTGATATTGACAACCCAACAAGCGATATTACGCTAAATAATATAACAGATGTCGCAGGTAATGCACCAGTATTTACCGCTGATAGAGTAGTGTTGACTAAGCTTGAGTATATTGAAAAAACAGGTTCGGGCAATAATCCTTTTGAGGGTATTGATGTGGGGAATGTTTCTGTGCCAACCCTGGCTGATATTGACGGCGATGGCGACCTAGATTTGGTGGTGGGTGAGGGTAATGGCACCCTTAAATACTATCAAAATACAGGCACTACTTCTAGCCCTGCTTATGAAGTAAAAACTGGAGGTAGCAATCCTTTTAATGGCATTGATGTGGGAAATGCTGCCTCACCAATCCTAGTCGATATTGACGGCGATGGCGACCTAGATTTGGTGGTGGGTGAGAAGAATGGCACCCTTAAATACTATCAAAATACAGGCACTACTTCTAGCCCTGCTTATGAAGCAAAAACTGGAGATGACAATCCTTTTAATGGCATTGATGTGGGGTATTATTCCACACCAACCTTGGCTGATATTGACGGCGATGGTGACCTAGATTTGGTGATGGGTGAGGCTTATGGCACCCTTAAATACTATCAAAATACAGGCACTACTTCTAACCCTGCTTATGAAGCAAAAACTGGAGATGACAATCCTTTTAATGGCATTGATGTGGGGTATTATTCCACACCAACCTTGGCTGATATTGATGGCGATGGTGATCTAGATTTGGTAGTGGGTGAGATTTATGGCACCCTTAAATACTATCAAAATACAGGTACTACTTCTAACCCTGCTTATGAAGCAAAAACTGGAGATAGTAATCCTTTTAATGGCATTGATGTGGGGGAATTTTTCGCACCAACCCTAGCCGATATTGACGGCGATGGCGACCTGGATTTGGTGGTGGGTAAGAATGATGGCACCCTTAAATATTACTACAATCAACAACCTTCTTCTGTAGATGGACAAGCGCCAACTCTAACAACACAAGCCAGCGTTATCTTAGAGGAAACCTCAGATTTAGTGCTTGACTTTAGTGAAAATATTAAAGCAGGTACGGGCAGTATTCTCATCAAGAATAGTAGCGATGTAACAGTAGCAACTATTAATATCGCTAGTGATACAAATAAATTTAGCATTGCCAATGATAAACTTACTATTGATGTATCAGCATTAGGTTTAACCAATAATAAACTTACCGTAGGCAGTTACTATTTAGAAATGAACTCTGGTGCTATAACGGATATGTCAGGCAACGATGCACTGGGTATTGCTAAAGACACTAACCAATGGGCATTTAAAACCACCGTCCTTACTACCGACATTGTTTGGGCAGGTGCCGATGATAATTACATTAATAATAACGAGAAAGATGCAACCACACTCTCAGGCAAAGCAACTGGAATAGGTACTTTAACGATTACCAAAATTGAGTTTTTTGAAGGTAGTAATACAGTAGGCACAGCAATAACTTCAGGATTACCAGCTGTTGCAGCTGACGGCACTTGGGCACTCGCACATTCTGCTATGCCATCTGAATTAGCCGATGGAAAAACCTACACGGCTGTAGTAACGCTTAGTAATGGCACTAATTCAGCAATTAGCACTAGCACAGCAGTAACTTATGACACCATTAACCCAATCCCAATCACGACCAATCCATGGACTTTAAGCGATATTCCAGCAGGACAATCTGCTTTTAAGGCAGAGCGATGTTATCAGCCTAACACTGACAATGAGCGAGACGCGAAACTTAATAACACCACAGGCTCTAAAGTGGTCATTGCAGGCAAAGACTTTGTTTTGGATAAAACCGCCTCTACAACTGCAGGTGATAAGAAACTGGTGTTTAAATATAGTGTTCAAGCTGGAGATAGCATTGCCGCTACAGACTTTGATATTGACAATCCAACAAGCGATATTACGCTAAATAATATAACAGATGTCGCAGGTAATGCACCAGTATTTACCGCTGATAGAGTAGTGTTGACTAAGCTGAGTATATTGAAAAAACAGGTTCGAGGCAATAATCCTTTTGAGGGTATTGATGTAGGGGAATAGTTTCTGTGCCAACCCTGGCTGATATTGACGGCGATGGCGACCTAGATTTGGTGGTGGGTGAGGGTAATGGCACCCTTAAATACTATCAAAATACAGGCACTACTTCTAGCCTGCTTATGAAGTAAAACTGGAGAGTAGCAATCCTTTTAATGGCATTGATGTGGGAAATGCTGCCTCACCAATCCTAGTCGATATTGACGGCGATGGCGACCTAGATTTGGTGGTGGGTGAGAAGAATGGCACCCTTAAATACTATCAAAATACAGGCACTACTTCTAGCCCTGCTTATGAAGCAAAAACTGGAGATGACAATCCTTTTAATGGCATTGATGTGGGGTATTATTCCACACCAACCTTGGCTGATATTGACGGCGATGGTGACCTAGATTTGGTAGTGGGTGAGAATTATGGCACCCTTAAATACTATCAAAATACAGGCACTACTTCTAGCCCTGCTTATGAAGCAAAAACTGGAGATGACAATCCTTTTAATGGCATTGATGTGAGAGTATTATTCCACCAACCTTGCTGATATTGATGGCGATGGTGATCTAGATTTGGTAGTGGGTGAGGTTATGGCACCCTTAAATACTATCAAAATACAGGCACTACTTCTAACCCTGCTTATGAAGCAAAAACTGGAGATAGTAATCCTTTTGATGCATTGATGTGGGAAATTTTTTGCACCAACCTAGCCGATATTGACGGCGATGGCGACCTGGATTTGGTGGTGGGTAAGAATGATGCACCCTAAATATTACTACAATCAACAACCTTCTTCTGTAGATGGACAAGCGCCAACTCTAACAACACAAGCCAGCGTTATCTTGAGAAACCTCAGATTTAGTGCTTGACTTTGGTGAAAATATTAAAGCAGGTACGGGCAGTATTCTCATCAAGAATAATAGCGATGTAACAGTAGCAGCTATTAATATCGCTAGTGATACAAATAAATTTAGCATTACCAATGATAAACTTACTATGATGTATCAGCATTAGGTTTAACCAAAAAAACTTACCGTAGGCAGTTACTATTTAGAAATGAACTCTGGTGCTATAACGGATATGTCAGGCAACGATGCACTGGGTATTGCTAAAACACAACCAATGGGCATTTAAACCACCGTCCTTACTACCGACATTGTTTGGGCAGGTGCCATGATAATTACATTAATAATAACGAAAAGATGCAACCACACTCTCAGGCAAAGCAACTGAATAGGTACTTTAACGATTACCAAAATTGAGTTTTTGAAGGTAGTAATACAGTAGGCACAGCAATAACTTCAGGATTACCAGCTGTTGCAGCTGACGGCACTTGGCACTCGCACATTCTGCTATGCCATCTGAATTAGCGATGGAAAACCTACACGGCTGTAGTAACGCTTAGTATGGCACTAATTCAGCAATTAGCACTAGCACAGCAGTAACTTATGACACCATTAACCCAATCCAATCACGACCAATCCATGGACTTTAAGCGATATTCAGCAGGACAATCTGCTTTAAGGCAGGGATGTTATCAGCCTAACACTGACAATAGCGAGACCTTGAAACTTATAACACCACAGGCTCTAAAGTGGTCATTGCAGGCAAAGACTTTGTTTTGGATAAAACTGCCTCTACAACTGCAGGTGATAAGAAACTGGTGTTTAAATATAGTGTTCGCTGGAGATAGCATTGCCGCTACAGACTTTGATATTGACAATCAACAAGCGATATTACGCTAAATAATATAACAGATGTCGCAGGTAATGCACCAGTATTTACCGCTGATAGAGTAGTTTGGTGTGTTAGTATATTGAAAAACAGGTTCGGGCAATAATCCTTTGAGGGTATTGATGTGGGATGTTCTGTCCAATCTGGCTGATATTGACGGCGATGGCGACCTAGATTTGGTGGTGGGTGAGGTAATGGCACCCTTAAATACTATCAAAATACAGGCACTACTTCTAGCCCTGCTTATGAAGCAAAACTGGAGATGACAATCCCTTTAATGGCATTATGTGGGAATTTTCACCAACCTGCGATATTGACGGCGATGGCGACCTAGATTTGGTGGTGGGTGAGAAGAATGGCACCCTTAAATACTATCAAAATACAGCACTACTTCTACCCTGCTTATGAAGCAAAAACTGGAGATGACAATCCTTTTAATGCATTGATGTGGGTATTTTCCACACACTGCTGATATTGACGGCGATGGTGACCTAGATTTGGTGGGGTGAGTTAGCACCCTTAAATACTATCAAAATACAGGCACTACTTCTAACCCTGCTTATGAAGCAAAAACTGAGATGCAATCCTTTAATGGCATTGATGTGGGTATTTTCCACACCAACCTTAGCTGATATTGATGGCGATGGCGATCTAGATTTGGTGTGGGTGAGTTTATGCACCTAAATACTATCAAATACAGGACTACTTCTAACCCTGCTTATGAAGCAAAAACTGGAGATAGTAATCCTTTTAATAGCATTGATGTGGAATTTTTCGCCAACCTAGCCGATATTGACGGCGATGGCGACCTGATTTGGTGGTGAAGAATATGGCACCTTAAATATTACTACAATCAACAACCTTCTTCTGTAGATGGACAAGCCAACTCTAACAACACAAGAGCGTTATCTTAGAAAACCTCAGATTTAGTGCTTGACTTTAGTGAAAATATTAAAGCAGGTACGGGCAGTATTCTCATCAAGAATATAGCGATGTAACAGTAGCAACTATTAATATCGCTAGTGATACAAATAAATTTAGCATTACCAATGATAAACTACTATTGATGTATCAGCATTAGGTTTAACCAATAATAAACTTACCGTAGGCAGTTACTATTTAGAAATGAACCTGGTGCTATAACGGATATGTCAGGCAACGATGCACGGTATTGCTAAAGACACTAACCAATGGGCATTTAAACCACCGTCCTTACTACCGACATTGTTTGGGCAGGTGCCGATGATAATTACATTAATAATAACGAGAAAGATGCAACCACACCTCAGGCAAAGCAACTGGAATAGGTACTTTAACGATTCCAAAATTGAGTTTTTAAGGTAGTAATACAGTAGGCACAGCAATAACTTAGGATTACCAACTGTTGCAGCTGACGGCATTAGCACTGCACATTTGCATCCATCTGAATTACCGATGGAAAACCTACCGGCTGTAGTAACGCTTTAATGGCACCAATCACCCAATTAGCAACAAGCGTAACTTATACACCATTAACAACTCGACGCAATCCATGGACTTTGCTGATATTCCAGCAGGACAATCTGCTTTTAAGAGGTGTTCAGCTAACCTGACAATGAGCGAGACCTGAAACTTTAACACCACAGGCTCTAAAGTGGTATGCAGGCAAGACTTTGTTTTGATAAAACGTCTACAACTGCAGGTGATAAGAAACTGGTGTTTAATATAGTGTTCAACTGAGATAGCTTGCCGCTACAGATTTGATTAGGACAACCCAAAACATATTTCGCTATTATAACGATGAATTGGGTAATCCCAGTATTTACCGCTGATAGAGCAGGTAGTTGGCTAGCTTGAGATATTGAAAAACATTTAAAAAGGCAATAATCTTTGAGGTAAAATGATGTGATATGTTTTGCCAATCTTGGCTGATATTGACGGCGATGGCGACCTAGATTGTGGTGGGTGAGATATGGCACCTTAAATACTATCAAAATACAGGCACTACTTCTAACCCTGCTTATGAAGTAAAACTGGAGGTACAATCCTTTAATAGCATTGATGTGGGATTTATTCCAACCAACCTAGCCGATATTGACGGCGATGGCGACCTAGATTTGGTGGTGGGTGAGAGATGGCACCCTTAAATACTATCAAAATACAGGCACTACTTCTAACCCTGCTTATGAAGCAAAACTGAGATGACAATCCTTTTAATGGCATTGATGTGGGGATTATTCCACACCAACCTTAGCCGATATTGACGGCGATGAGGACCTAGATTTGGTGTGGGTAGAGTATGGCACCCTTTAAATACTATCAAAATACAGGCACTACTTCAACCCTGGCTTATGAAGCAAAACTGGATGAGCAACCTTTAATGGCATTGATGTGGGGTATTATTCACACCAACCTATGCGATATTGAAGCGATGGCGACCTAGATTTGTAGTGGGTGAGATTATGGCACCCTTAAATACTATCAAATATACAGGCACTACTTAACCCTACTTATGAAGCAAAAACTGAGATAGAATCCTTTGAATGGCATTGATGTGGGAATTTTTCAACCAACCTAGCCGATATTGACGGCTGATGGACCTGGATTTGGTGGTGGGTAGAATGATGCACCATTAAATATTAATTACAAATCAACAACCTTCTTCTTGTAGATGGACAAGCCAACTCAACAACACAGCCAGCGTTATCTTAAGGAAACCTCAGATTTAGTGCTGACTTTAGTGAAAATATTAAAGCAGTACGGGCAGTATTCTCATCAAGAATAATAGCTATGCTACAGTAGCAACTCATTAATATCGCTAGTGATACAAAAATTTAGCATTACCAATGATAAACTTACATTGATTATCAGCATTAGGTTAACCAATAATAAACTTACCGTAGGCAAGTTACTATTTAGAAATGAACTGTGTGCTAAACGGTATATGTAGCAACATACGGTTTCTAAAAACAGCAACCATGGGATTTAAACATCGTCCTTACTACGACATTGTTTGGGCAGGTGCCGATGATAATTACATTAATAATAACGAGAAAGATGCAACCACACTCAGGCAAAGTAACTGAATGGTACTTATCTATTACAAATTGAGTTTTTGAAGCCTAGTAATTACAGTAGCACAGCAATTTGGATTCGTGCATGGTTAACTAAAACGGCACTTAGACTGCTGGCAAATACTGAGAATGCAATCTTAATGCTCGATGGAAAAACCTACACGGCTAGTAATTAGTGATGGCACCAATTCAGCATTAGCACTAGCACGCAGAACTATAATGACACCATTAACCAACCCCAATCACGACCAATCCATGGATTAAGCGATATTCCCAGGACAATCTGCTTTTAAGCAGGCGATGTTATCAGCCTAACTGACAATGAGGAGACCTTGAAACTTAATAACACCACAGGCTCTAAAGTGGCTTGAGGCAAAGACTTGTTTTGGATAAAACTCCTCTACAATGCAGGTGATAAGAAACTGGTGTTAAATATAGCGTTCAAGCTGGAGATAGATGCCGCTACAGACTTTGATGTTGACAATCCAACAAGATATACGCTAAATAATATAACAGATGTCGCAGTAATGCACCAGTATTACGCTGATAGATAGTGGTGCTAAGCTTGGATATTGAAAAAAGGTTGGGAATAATCCTTTAAGGTATTGATGTGGGGATGTTTGCGCCAATCTGGCTGATAATTGAGCATGGCGACCTAGATTTAGTGGTGGGTGAGAGATATCACCCCTAAATACTATCAAAATACAGGCACTACTTCTAACCCTGCTTATGAAGCAAAACTGGAGACAACCTTTCAATGGCATTAATGTGGAATTTCCAACCAACCCTAGTGATATTGACGGCATGGGACCTAGATTTGGTGGATGGGTGAAAGCATGGCACCCTTAAATACTATCAAAATACAGGCACTACTTTAAGCCCCTGCTATGAAGAAAAACTGGAGATGACAATCCTTTAATAGCATTGTAGTGGGGATATTTTCCAAACCAACCTCCTGATATTGACGGCGATGGACTAGATTTGTGGTGATAGGTGAGTCATGGCACCCTTAAATACTATCAAAATACAGGCACTACTTCAACCCTGCTTATGAAGCAAAAACTGGAGGTAGACAATCCTTTTAATGGCATTGATGTGGGATTTTCCACCCAACCCTAGCCTGATATTGACTGGCGATGGCGACCTAGATTTGGTGGTGGGTGAGATATGGCACCCTTAAATACTATCAAAATACAGGCACTACTTCTAACCCTGCTTATGAAGCAAAAACTGGAGATAGCAATCCTTTTAATAGCATTGATGTGGGGATTTTCCACTAAGCCTAGCCGATATTGACGGCGATGGCGACCTAGATTTGGTGGTGGGTGAGAAATGGACACCCTTAAATATTATTACAATCAACAACTTTTCTGTAGATGGACAAGCGCCAACTCTAACAACACAAGCCAGCGTTATCTTAGAGGAAACCTCAGATTTAGTGCTTGACTTTAGTGAAAATATTAAAGCAGGTACGGGCAGTATTCTCATCAAGAATAATAGCGATGTAACAGTAGCAACTATTAATATCGCTAGTGATACAAATAAATTTAGCATTACCAATGATAAACTTACTATTGATGTATCAGCATTAGGTTTAACCAATAATAAACTTACCTAGGCAGTTACTATTTAGAAATGAACCCTGGTGCTATAACGGATATGTCAGGCAACGATGCACTGGGTATTGCTAAAGACACAACAATGGGCATTTGAAACCATCGTCCTTACTACCGACATTGTTTGGGCAGGTGCCGATGATAATTACATTAATAATAACGAGAAAGATGCAACCACACTCTCAGGCACAGTAGCGGAGCAGGTACCTTTATCATTACTAAGATTGAATTTTTGAAGGCAGTAATTCAGTAGCCACAGTTCAAGTTTTGCCAACCATTGCGGATGACTAAACTGGACACTGGCACATTCTCAATATGCCATCTGAATTAGCCGATGGAAAAACCTACACGGCTGTAGTAACGCTTAGTGATGGCACCAATTCAGCAAATTTGCACTAACACAGCAGTAACTTATGACACCATTAACCCAACCCCCAATCACGACCAATCCATGGACTCTAAGCGATATTCCAGCAGGACAATCTGCTTTTAAGCAGGCGATGTTATCAGCCTAACACTGACAATGAGCGAGACCTGAAACTTAATAACACCACAGGCTCTAAAGTGGTCATTGCAGGCAAAGACTTTGTTTTGGATAAAACTGCCTCTACAACTGCAGGTGATAAGAAACTGGTGTTTAAATATAGCGTTCAAGCTGGAGATAGCATTGCCGCTACAGACTTTGATATTGACAATCCAACAAGAGATATTACGCTAAATAATATAACAGATGTCGCAGGTAATGCACCAGTATTTACCGCTGATAGAGTAGTGTTGGCTAAGCTTGAGTATATTGAAAAAATAGGTTTGGGTAATAATCCTTTTGAGAGGTATTGATGTGGGGATGCTTCTGGCCAACCCTGGCTGATATTGACGGCGATGGCGACCTAGGATTTGGTGGTGGGTGAGAATAATGGCACCCCTTAAATACTATCAAAATACAGGCACTACTTCTAACCCTGCTTATGAAGCAAAAACTGGAGTAGCAATCCTTTTAATGGCATTGATGTGGGATATTGCCCACCAACCCTAGCCGATATTGACGGCGATGGCGACCTAGATTTGGTAGTGGGTGAGAATGGCAATAATACTATCAAAATACAGGCACTACTTAACCCGCTTATGAAGCAAAAACTGGAGATGACAATCCTTTTAATGGCATTGATGGGGATTTTTCCTACCAACTTAGTGATATTGACGGCGATGGCGACCTAGATTTGGTGGTGGGTGAAGATATGGCACCCTTAAATACTATCAAAATACAGGACTACTTCTAACCCTGCTTATGAAGTAAAAACTGGAGGAAAATCCTTTTAATGGCATTGATGTGGGGTTATTCCACACCAACCCTAGCTGATATTGATGGCGATGGCGACCTAGATTTGGTGGTGGGTAGAGTGATATGGCACCCTTAAATACTATCAAAATACAGGCACTACTCTAACCCTGCTTATGAAGTAAAAACTGGAGAGCAATCCTTTTAATGGCATTGATGTGGATTTTCCGCACCAGCCTAGCCGATATTGATCGATGGCGACCTAGATTTGGTGGTGGGTGAGAATGAAAGGCACCCTTAAATATTATTACAATCAACAATCTTTTGTAGATGGACAAGCCCAACCTCAACAACACAAGCCAGCGTTATTTAGAGGAAACCTCAGATTTAGTGCTTGACTTTTAGTGAAAATATTAAAGCAGGTAGGGCAGTATTCTCATCAAGAAATATAGCGGTAACAGTAGCAACCATTGATATCAAGCTAGTGATACAAATAAATTTAATTACCAATGTAAACTTACTATTGATGTATCAGCTTAGGTTTAACAACAATAAACTTACGTACAGTTACTATTTAGAAATGAACCTGGTGCGTAACGGATAGAGTCAGGCAACGATCACTGGGTATTGCTAAAACAGCAACGCAATGGGCATTTGAACATCGTCCTTACTACCGACATTGGTTTTGGGCAGGTGCCGATGATAATTACATTAATAAAAAACTTGAAAACTGCAAACACACTCTCAGGCAGAAGAGGAACTGGTACCTATCTATTACTAAGATTGAATTTTTGAAGGCAGTAATTCAGTAGCCACAGCTTCAAGTCGGATTGCCACTATTGCGATGATAAAACTTGACACTGGCACATCCAATATGCCACTGATTAGCCGGTGGAAAAACCTACACGGCTGTAGTAACGCTTATAGTGATGGCACAATTCAGCAATTAGCACTAGCACAGCAGTAACTTATGACACCATTACCCAACCCAATCACGACCAATCCATGGACTCTAAGCGATATTCAAGGAACCCCCTTTTAAGGAGGGATTTATCAGCCTAACACCTGACAATGAGGAGACCTGAAACTTAATAACACCACAGGCTCTAAAGTGGTCATTGCAGGCAAAGACTTTGTTTTGGGTAAAAATGCCCTACAACTGCAGGTGATAGAAACTGGTGTTTAAATATAGCGTTCAAACTGGATAGCATTGCCGCTACAGACTTTGATATTGACAACCAACAAGAGATATTACGCTAAATAATAACAGATGTCGAGGGAATGCACCAGTATTTACCGCTGATAGAGTAGTGTTGGCAAGACGCTTTATATTGAAAAAACAGGTTCGGGCAATAACCCCTTTGGGGGTAGATGTGGGGATGCTTCTCCCCAACCCTGGCTGATATTACGGCGATGGCGACCTAGATTTGAGGGGGGAGAAAAAAGGCACCCTTAAAACTATCAAAATACAGGCACTACTTCAGCCCTGTTTATGAAGAAAAAAACTGGAGGCAAAATCCAAGGCATTGATGTGGGATTATTCCTCACCAACCCCCACCGATTTGACGGCGATGGCGACCTAGATTTGTGGTGGGGAGCGTGAGGGCCCCCTTAAATACTATCAAAATACAGGCACTATTTTAACCCCCGCTTATAAAAAAAAACGGGAATGACAACCCTTTTTAAGGGCATTAGGGGGAATTTTTTCCCCCCAAAATTTGGATATTGATGGCGAGGTGATCTAGTTTTGGGTGGGGGTTTTATGGCACCCTTAAATATTATAAAAAATACAAGTTACTTCTAACCCTGTTTTGAAGCAAAACTGGATGACAACCCTTTTTTAATGGATTGATGGGATATTTTTCCAAAACCAAACCTAGGATATTGAGGCGATGGCGACCTAGATTTGGGGTGGGGAGGTTATGGCCCCCTTAAATACTACAAAAAAAAGGCACTATTTTAACCCGCTTATGAAGAAAAAATTGAGATGACAACCCTTTAAGGGATTGATGGGGGGGATTACCCCACCAGTGGGATTATTCCTCACCAGCCCCTATGATATTGATGGGATGGCGACCTAGATTTTGGGGGGGAGCAGAATGGCCCCCTTTTAAATATTATACAATCAACACCTTCTTCTGTAGATACTCAAGCCCCCCCCCAATCACGACCAATCCATGGATTTTAAGCAATATTCCAGCAGGACAATCTGTTTTTAAGACAGGCGATGTTATCACCAAACCCTGACAATGAGCGAGACCTTGAAACTTAATAACACCACAGGCTCTAAATGGTCATTGCAGGCAAAGACTTTGTTTTGGAAAAACTGCCTTACAACTGCAGGGATAAGAAACGGGTTTAAATATAGGTTTCGCGGGAATACATTCCGCTACAGATTTTTGATATTGACAACCAAAAAGCGATATTACGCTAAATAATATAACAGATTCGCAGGTAAGCACCAGATTTACCGCGATAGAGTGGTGTGCCCAAAGACGCGAGTATATTAAAAAAACAGGTTCGGGCAATAATCCTTTGGGGGTATTAGTGGGAATGTTTTTTCCCAAACTTTGATATTGACGGCGATGGCGACCTAGTTTTGGGTGGTGGGGAGGTAAGGGCCCCAAAAACTATAAAAATACGGACTACTTCTACCCCCGCTTATGAAGAAAAAACTGTGGGTAAACCCTTTTTAATGGCATTGATGTGGTTTTTTTTCCCCAAACCCAAACCCCTGATATTGACGGCGATGGGACCTAGTTTTGGGTAGGGGGTAGAATGAGGGCCCTTAAATACTATCAAAATACAGGCACTACTTAACCCCCGTTATGAAGCAAAACGGGAGATGACAACCCTTTTTAATGGCATTGATGCGGGATATTCTTCCTCACCAACCTAGTCGATATTGACGGCGATGGGACCTAGTTTTGGTAGGGGGGAGAATGAGGGCCCCCTAAATACTACAAAATACAGGCACTATTTAAACCCCCGCAGGAAAAAAAAACGGGAGATGACAACCCTTTTTAATGGCATTGATGGGATATCTTCCTCACCAACCCTAGCCGATATTGAGGGATGGCGACCTAGATTTGGTGGTGGGGAGTTTAAGGCCCCCCCTAAATACATCAAAATCGGCACCTTAACCCGCTTATAAAGAAAAAACGGAGGAGCAATCCAATACTTGTGGGGCGTTATTCCGCACCAGTCCACGATATTGATGGGATGGCGACCTGCGGTGGGGGGTGGGCAGAGTGGTAACAAATATTACTACAATCAAAAACCCTTCTTCTGAGAGGGACTTTCCCAACCTTTACAAAAAAAAACCAGCGATACCAAGTCTTACGACCCTTCAAATCTATAATTGAGTTTTCTAAAAACATCAAAACAAATTGGCATTGTTGAAATCTGAATAGTGCAGAAAAGTTGTAACTATTAGCATTACTAATGCAATATTAGGGCACAACACTCCCCTTTTAACCCAAGTAGTTTAACTTCAGGTGTTTATTACATCAAAAGGCATCGGCGTTATAATCCCCGGGAAATGACTTTGCAGGTAGATAATCCCCTAAAACTTGGGATTTGATATATTTTATATCGGCACCGATAACGCCGATACTATAACGGTAGTGCGGTGACGATATTTAAAATGGCGGTGCGGCAACGATACTATAAATGGCGGTGCGGGCAACGATACTATAAAGGGCGGGCAGGCGGGATATTTTGTTTATGAAAGTACAGATAATGGCAAAACACCCATAACGGTTTATAGGTGCTGGTGGCGAAAATTAGTTTTAAAAAAGATTTTATTATGTGGGTAACCGCGCACTTTTCAAATTGATAAAATATTACAGTGTCAGATACTGGAGGGGTAGTAAACTAACGATTGAGGGATGGCACGGTTACAGATGATGTTGTGTTTTGGTTATCAATCAAAGGGGTTTCGGTATTGGGGCTCCTCTACTCCCGACACTTGGGGATTAGGGCCATAACTGATAATCTTATTCTTGTATAAAAGAAAACCCCAAAACCCCGCCTTATTTAGGCTTTTTTATGGAAAATATCAACCAAAAATTTAAAAAAATTTAAAAAAACTTGAACGAAAAAAATTTTTTAATTGAAATAATAACAAAAGAAAATTTTTAAAAATTGGTTTTTAAATTTTCCCCTTAGCGGGCTAAGGGGTTTTAAAAAATTTTAATTTTAAAAAAGTTTTTGTTTTACCCCTATTTATGAAAAAGGTTTATTTTTATAATAAAAATTTAGTTATAAACCAAAGGACAATTCTAGGACAAAAAAAAATACTTCATCAGCAAACCAACGGCTTTTCATCAACTGGGATTCCGATATCACCGGGGGTTGAATCTCAGGACAAGCATTAAAAGCATCTGGCAATAGTGGAACGATGCCGTCTATGAGGGCAAGGCACCAAATCCATGCAACAGGGCTTTCTTTAACAGGTGGAATGATTCAATTTATTTAACCCGGGACTTTTTAAAAACTACGAACAAACACTAGATGGCAATACCTACACCTTCAAAAGAATGTTAATTAAGGGACTGAATACCAAGAAGAAGTCTCCTTCAACCCTAATGGCGAAAGGGTTTACAAAAAGGGTTTTAAAATTGATATGGGGGTGAGGGGATTAAATTTTAAAAAAGGGGTTTTTAAAGAATTAATCCAGAATTTAAACAGTAGTCAACCCGGTTTGGGATTGGTTTAAAACAACAAGTCCAACCGCTAAAATTTTGGTTTTTACCTAACCTTTACTTTTTATGAAAGTTTAAAAGATTTTGATATAAATGATATTACAGTTACAGGCGGTACAAAAGGTACTTTTTCCTCTGTTAATGGTAGTAAATTCATACTTTTTGATAACCCTCCTGCAAACAGAAAGGCAAATAAGCCCGAGCCGTTTTCTGCTACTTAAAGTTAAACAGCACTAAAATCAGTTTGCCACAATAATCAAAGTTTTTTTATACCAACCCCCCCTTTGATTATCAGCGATGCAAGCATCTTTTAACCCTTAAAAATGGCGATACAATCACCTATACCTTTATTTATGAACGTAACAGGTTTTTATAAAAAATGTTATCAACATCGCAATGGTGCTATTAAGACAGGTACTGATTAATTGAGCACAACACCTGCTGATGCGGTAAAGTCTTTCCTTGACCGTTTAAAACCCCGGGACCAGATGTAGGCTTTAAATTAACGTTCAGTGTCTGCTAATCCGAATTACAACGGCGGGCAATGCTTACAGCACACAGCGGGGAAATAACGAGCAAGCATGACACCAAAAACCCCGGGGCAATTTGTGGAATTGCACCAATGCAAACTTAACATGACCTTTTAGAGGAGTTACAAAAAACACAGCAGGCAGTATTGTCATTTTTGATAAAGCCAACCCTACCTCTTTTTACGATTGATAACCGTAGTCTTGTGCCCCAAAAATATCACTATTAATCCAGGTAGTGATTTTAGTCAATAAAATTACTATGTCAAAATTGATGCACCTTTTAAAAATAGCAGGTAATAAAATTTTGAGGGGATTGACAGCAAAAGTGGTTGGGGCTTTCTGGTTTTTTCCATTCACCACCACAGCAAATGGGGGGATGCAAGGGAACCGTTGGACAAGGATCAATCCCTGAATCTTGCACACTTGCCATTCAAGGCCCTTAACAAATTCTGGCGGTGCAGCAGGCGTTGTTACTGTATTACATTTAAAGCAGCCAGTGGGCCAATGACAAGTTGTAGAACCAGTAACCCCCCCCCCTTTGCCTCTGCCATGGACCGGGAAAGGGCATTAGCCAATAGTAAAAAACCCCTTTTTGTCAGTGGGAGACCATACGATTGAGATAAATTTATCTTCAGCAGGTGGTAAAAAGCCTGGCAATACCACCCCTGTTTTAATTGACACTGCGCCCCAATCATAACAAGCGGGGGTCAACCCCCCAACAGATGGGCAATCGGGTTTAAGTGGGGATGTTATTGAGTTAACCATGACAACCAATGAAGTCCAAGCAATGCTACCAGTAGCAAAGGACCATTGGTTTAAAAGGGAAATTTACACTAGATACCGAAAAAAGGTGCCAAAACAGGGGGATCGTAGATGAGTTAAAACAATTATTCTTACTTAAATGTCAAAGTCATGATAGTATAATAAAGCAGATTTTAGATTAAAAGAAAAATTTCCTTAAGGGGGCCGATGTAGCAGGTAAAATGGCCACCCCAGGATTATCCTTTTAAAGACCGTAATTTGATGGTGTTGTCCAACTTTTAACATTAATAAACTGGGGGGGTATTTTAAACGCTATTGAAGACCAGCAATGGGATGTAACAGTTGCCAAACGGGGAAAAACAATCAAGAAGTCTCCCGTTATTCCCAAAAAATTATAAGGGGTTGTTACAACAATAGTGCAACCTTTTTGTTCGACAGATTTAAACATTAACCCATGGACAAACTTACGCTATAAAGTCAATATAAAGATACTGCTGGTAACCCGGATAAAAAAAGGGATTTGTTGATAGGTTGACCCAACTGACCATTACTGCAATGAAGACGCCCGCCGAAACATTTCTACCCAATCGCGGGTAGGTGCCGATGATAACTACTTTAAAGATAGTGAAAAAGACGCAACCGACCCCCCAGCAAAGTAACTGAATAGGTATTTAACGATTTCCCAAAATTGGTTTTTGAAGGTAGTAATACAGTAGGACAGCAAAACTTCGGATTACCATTTTTGCAGCTGACGACTTTGGCACTCCACATTCTGCTATGCCATCTGAATTAGCCGATGGAAAAAACCTACACGGTGTATAACGCTTAGTGATGGCACCAACAGCAATTAGCACCAGCACAGCAGTAACTTATGACACATTAACCCAACCCCAACACACCAATCCAGGGGCTTTAAGGTATTCCCGCAGGGCAATCTGCTTTAAGGAGGGATGTTATCACCTAACACTGAAAAAATGGGAGACCTTAAACTTAACACCACAGGCTCTAAAGTGGTCTTGAGGCAAAGACTTTGTTTTTTATAAAAACCGCCTCTACAACTAGGGATAAAAACGGTGGGTTTAAAAAAAGGGGCCGGAATAGATTCCGCACAGCTTTGATATTGAAATCCAAAAGCGATATTACCCAAATAATATAACAATGTCAGGGAATATAGATTTACCGCTGATAAGGGGGGACCGAAAGCTTAGATAGAAAAAAAAGGTTCGAATAACCTTTGAGGGATTTATGGGGTATGTTTTTGTGCCAATCTTGGCTGATATTGACGGGGATGGGGGACCTAGATTTGGTGGGGTAGGGGGCTGGCACCCAAATATATCAAAATACGGGCACTACTCAACCCTACTTATGAACAAAAAATGAGATGACAATCCTTTAATGGCATTGATGCGGGGTATTCTGCCAAACCAACCCCAGCCGATATTGACGGGAGGGGACCTAATTTTTTGGTGGGAGTGATGGCACCTTTTAAAAACTATCAAAATACAAGTCCTTTTAACCCTGCTTATGAAGCAAAACTGAGATGGCAACCTTTTAAAGCATTAATGTGGAATATTCTCCCCAAACCAGCCCCACCAATTACTGATGGGACCTAGATTTGGTGTGGGGGGAAAGAATGGCACCTTTTAAAAATAAAATACAGGGACTACTTTAGCCCCCCTTATAAGCAAAACGGATACAATCCTTTAATGGGATTGATGGGATATTCTTCCAAACCAACCCCCGCCGATATTGGGGCATGGGACTAATTTGGGGGTGGGTGAGTCTGGCACCCCTTTTCATCAAAATACGGTACTACTTAACCCCGCTTATGAAGCAAAAAATGGGATAAATCCCAATGGAGATGTGGGGGTTCTTAGGCCAACCCCAGCCGATATTGACGGCGATTATTTAGATTTGGTAGTGGGGAGACGATGGCAACCCCCAAATATTACTACAACAACAACCCTTCTGTAGATGGACAAGCCCCAACCCAACGGCTACTAACCATGGACTCTAAGCAATATTCCACAGGACAACGTTTTAAGAAAGGGGGTGTTATCAGCCTTTGAAATGAGGAGACCCGAAACAAAAAAACCACAGGCTCTAAAAGGGTCCCGCGGCAAAGACTTTTTTTTTGATAAAACGCCCCAACGCAGGGATAAAAACTGGGTTTAAATATAGCCCGCGGGGATAAGCCGCTACAGACTTTTATATTGACAACCCAAAAAAAGCGATATTACGCAAATAATAAAAGATGTCGCAGGTAATCACCAGATTTACCCGATGAGAGTGTTGACGGAGTATATTGAAAAACAGGTTTGGGGAAAACTTTGAGGGTATTTGGGTATGTTTCGGCCAATCTTGGCTGATATTGACGGGCGATGGCGACCTAGATTTGGTGGTGGGGGGAGGAATGGCACCTTTTAAAAACTATCAAAAATACAGGACTACTTTAGCCCCCCCCTTTTGAAGCAAAACTGAGGCAATAATCCTTTAATGGCATTGATGTGGAGGTTATTCCCCCCAAACTTTGATATTGATGGGGATGGGATTAGGGTTTTGGGGATGGGGAAGGTAATGGGACCCAAATACTATCAAAATACAGGCACTACTTTAACCCCACTTTGAACAAAACTGAGATAAACCTTTAATAGCATTGATGGGGTTTTTCCAGACCAACCCTATCGATATTGACGGGGATGGCGACCTGGGTTTGGTTGGGGGGAGAGGAATACCCTTAAATACTATCAAAAAAACAGGCACTACTTAACCCTACTTTGAAGTAAAAAATGGGGGATAGTAACCTTTTTAAAGGCATTGATGTGGGGGAAACTTTTCCCCACCAACCCCACCGATATTGACGGCGATGGCGACCCAGATTTGGGGGTGGGATGAGGCACCTTTTAAAAACATCAAAATACAGGCACTACTTCTAACCCTGCTTATGAAGCAAAACTGGGGATGAAAACCTTTTTAAAATCGATGGAAAAACTTCCTCACCAGCCTTGGCTGATATTAAGCGATGGCGACCTAGAGGTGGTGGGTAAGTATGATGGGCCCCTTTTAAAAACTACTACAATCAAAACCCGTAGATGGACAAGCTCAACAACCTTTGTTTAGATGAACAAGTTCCCAAACCCTTTTCAGAAAACCAGCGATACCAATGTCTTAGGCGAGCCTTCAAATCTAGTAATTGATTTTCTGAAAACACAAAACAAATGGTGGCATTGTTGAAATCTGAATAGCGAGAAAAAATTGCAACTATTAGCATTACTTGCAATATTAGCGACACAACACTCACCCCTTTAAACCCCAAATAGTTTAACTTCGGGCGTTTATTACTAAAATGGCATCAGGCGTTATAACTGACACCTCGGGTAATGACTTTTTCAGGTTTTATAATAATTTTAGGTAAAACCTTTGGGGATTTGCATATAATTTTTTTATCGGCACCGATAACGCCGATACTATAACGGGGAGTGCAGGTGACGATACTATAAATGGCGGGCAGGCCGATACAAAATGGCGGGCAGGCGTGATATTTTTTTTTTATGCAAAAAACAGATAATGGCGAAACACCATAACGGGTTTATATTTGGTGCTGGTGGTGAAAATTAGATTTAAAAGATTTTTTTTACTGTAGTGGTAACCAAGCGACACTTTTGCTAATATTGATAAATATATTACAGTGTCAATACTGGCACCCGGTATAAACAACGATTGATGCTGATGGAGGTTACAGATGATGTTGGATTTGGTTACAATCTACAAGGGGTTTTTGGTATTGGTGGCCCCCTCCCTGACACAGTTGCATTAGGGCACTTTATAACTGATAATCTTATTCTTTCAAAAAGGGAAACTAATAAAAAAATTAAACTTAAAGGGAAAAAGTAAATATGTATAATTTAAAAATCAGTTATCAAAAAAAGAACAACCCTTGGGAAAAAAAATATTTATCAGAACACCAACGGCTTCTTCCAACTGGTATTTGATATCACCGGATTGAATCTACGGACAAGCATTAAAAGCATCTGGAAATGGGGAGACGATGCCGTCTATGAGGACAAGGGACCAAAGCCCCTGCAAAGGCTTACTCAACAGGTGGCAAATATTCAATTTATTTAACCGGGACTTTTTAAAAACACGAACAAACACTAGATGGCAATACCTACACCTTCAAAAAAACTGTTAATATTAACGGTAAATAAAAAAGAAGAAGTCTCCTTTACAGCCTCTAATGGCAAAGGTTTATTTTGAAAAAGGTTTTGTTAAATTGATATAACCGGCAATGACGGGCTATTAAATTTAAATACAGGCGCTTTTAAGAATTTAAACCATGATATTGACAACAGTGAGTCAACCCAGGTTTTGGGATTTGGTTTGTATTACTGATGACAATCCCCCACCGCTAAAGGGTAAGATACTATACCTTTATTTGATGAAAAAACGATTTTGATATTGTTTTCGTTACAGGCGGTCAAAAGGTACTTTTATCTGTTAATGGTTTGAAAAGGGCTATACTTTAGAAATAACCCTCCTGCAAACAGAAAGGCATAATAAAACCTTACGTAGCCGGAGCTGCTACTTCAAATTAACACAGCACTAAATCAGTTGCCAGCAATAACAAAAGTTTTTTTACCAAGCCCCCTTTGATTATCAGCGATGCAACTGATCAACCCCAAAAATGGCGATACAATCACCTATACCTTTTCCTTTGTGAAGGTAAAAACGGTTTTTATAAAGTGTTATCAACATAGAATGGTGTATTAAGACAGGTACTAAAATTTTTGCCAGCACAACACCTGCTGATGGGGAAAGTCATACCTTTACCGTTTACCTGCAGTGACCTAGATGAGGTTCTAACTTAACGTGTCAGTGTCTGCAATCCTAATTTCGACAGTGCGGGGAATCACAGCAAAACAGCGGGAAATAACGAGCAAGCAATTGACACCCAAAACCCCCGGGAGCAAATGTGGAATATGCACCAAAAGCAAAAAACGGGAAACCCTTTTGAGGCGTTCAATAAACACGCAGGCAGTATTGCTTTATGTAAACCAACCCCTGACTCTTTTTCGATTGATATAGCTAACCGTTAGTCTTGATAGCACCAAAAAATTTTCACTATTAATCCAGGTAGTGATTTTAAAGCAAAAAATTACGTCAAAATTTTATGCAGGGACTTTTTAAAGATACTGCAGGTAAAAAATGGGGATTGACGCAAAAGGGTTGGGGCTTTTTGGTTTTTCATTCACCAACAGCACAATGGGTAGATGCGGGTAACCCGTTAGGGCAATGGTATCAATGCCAGTGAATTAGAAAATTGCCATTCAAGGCCCTTAACAAATTTGGCGGTGGGAGGCGTTGTTATCAGTGCATTACATTTTGCGCCATGGAAAAGCCAATGACAAATTGTAGAACCAGTAACCCACCCACTTTTTTTGCCAAAGGTACCGAAGGAATTGAATGTAAAATACCGGCTTTATCGTGGGAGACCATACGATTGAGATAAATTTATTCCGGTGGTGGCACAAACGGTGGGAAACCACCCGTTTTAATTGACACGCTGCCCCAATCATAACAGTGGGCAGTCAATCACCAACAGATGGGGAATCAGGCTTTAAAGTGGATGATGTTTTTGATTAACCATGACAACCAATGAAGCACTCGTTGCAATGCTACCGTAGCAAAGTGACCATTGGTAAAGGAATTTACACGATACCGGCAAAGGTGCCGCCAAAGAAAACGTAGATGAGTTAAAAAAATTATTCTTTTCTTACACGTCGTCATGATAGTATCAAAAAAAGAATTAAAGGGGAATTCCTTGAAGGGGGAACCGATGTAGCAGGGAATAAGTTTCCACCACAGCACTTATCCATTGAATTAGACCGTAAATTTTTGGTGGTACCAACATTGAACATTACACTAAATGGGGGAGATTTTTAAACGCATTGAAAAACAGCAATGGCACTGTAACAGTTTCCACAACTGGTGTAGAAAAAATCAAGAAGTTTTAAGTTATTAACCAAAAATTATCAGGTACTGTTTCAACTAGTGCAAACCATTATTTTTGCAGCCACAGATTTACAAGCATTAACCCATGGACAAACTTACAGCTATAAAATCAATATAAAGATACTGCTGGTAACCCAGGATAAAAAAATAGGGATTTTAAAGTTGATCGGTTACCAACTGAACCATTACTGACAAGAAGACGCTACAGCCGAAGCACTTTTTAAAAAATCGCTTGATAGGTGCCGATGATAACTACATTAATGATAGTGAAAAAAACGCAACCGCACCTCGGCACAGTAACTGAATAGGTACTTTAACGATTACCAAAAATTTAGTTTTTTGGGGGTAATACAGTAGGCACACAAAAACTTCAGGATTACCAGCTGTTGCAGCTGACGGCACTTGGGGACTCACACATTCTGCTATGCCATCTGAAATTTGCCGATGGAAAAAACCCCAAAGGTGTAGAACCAGGATGGCACCAATTCAGCAAAGCACTAGCACAGCAGTAACTTATGACACCATTAACCCAACCCCAATCACGACCAATCCATGGACTTTAAGCGATATTCCCGCAGGACAACCCGCTTTTTAAAACAGGGGATGTTTTCAGCCCCACGACAATGAGTGAGACCGAAACTTAAAACACCACAGGCTCTAAAGTGGTCATTTCAGGCAAAGACTTTTTTTTGATAAAAAGCCTCTACAACTGCAGGTATAAAAAAACTGGTGTTTAAATATAGCGTTTAAGCTGAGGGTAGCATTGCCGCTACAGACTTTGATATTGACAACCCAAAAAGCGATATTACGCCAAATAATATAACAGATGTCGAGGTAAACCCAGTATTTACCGCTGATAGAGTAGTGTTGGCAAGACTAAGTTTGAGTATATTTAAAAAAAAGGTTTGGGGAAAACCTTTGAGGGATTAGTGGGGTTTATCTCCACCAACCCTGGGATATTGACGGCGATGGCGACCTAGATTTGGGAGGGGAGTTTTATGGGACCCTTAAATACTATCAAAATGGCACTACTCTAACCCTGCTTAGAATAAAAACTGGGAAAACAATCCTTTGATGGCATTGATGTGGGGGGTTTTTCCGCACCAATCCTAGTCGAAATTTACGGGGATGGGGACCTGGGTTTTGGGGGTGGGTGAGATTTTTACCCTTTTAAATACTATCAAAATACAGGCACTCTTTAAACCCCACTTATGAAGCAAAACTGGAGGTAGCAATCCTTTAATGGGATTGATGTGGGGGATTATTCCCAAAACCCAACCCCCGCGATATTTACGGCGATGGGGACCGTTGGTGGTGGGGGGAAGTATGGCATTAAATACTATCAAAATACAGGCACTACTTTAACCCTCTTAGAAGCAAAAAATGGATAGCAATCCTTTGATGGATTTATGTGGGGTATCGTCCAAAACCAACCCCAGCCGATATTACGGGGATGGCGACCAGATTTGGTAGTGGGGAAAGAATGGCACCCTAAATACACAAAACACAGGCAACTTTAACCCGTTTTTGAAGCAAAAAAATGGGGAACAACCTTTAATGGCATTGATGTGGGGGTTCTTCCTCACCAACCCCACGATATTGATGGTTTTTGGGACCTAGATTTGGTGGTGGGTAAGGGGGTGGCACCCTTTAAAATTTTTACAATCAACAAACTTTTTTTTAGATGGAAAGCCCCAACCCAACGGCTACAACTCTGGACTCTAAAATATTCCAGGGACAATCTGCTTTTTAAAGGGGGGGATGTTTTCCCGCCCAACACAAAAATGAGTGAGACCGAAACTTTAAAAACCACAGGTTAAAGTGGTCATTGCAGGGAAAGACTTTGTTTTGATAAAAACCCCCTCTACAACCAGGGATAAGAAACTGGTGTTTAAAAATGCGTCGCTGGGATAGCATTGCCGCTACAGACTTTTATATTTACAATCCAACAAGAGATATTACGCCAAATAATAAACAAATTAGGTAATACCAATTTTCCGCTGATAATAGTGTTGGGTAAGACAAGTTTAGATATTGAAAAAAAGGGTTTGGGCAATAATCCTTTGAGGGGATTGATGTGGGGTTTATTCCACCAACCCTGGGCCCATATTGACGGCGATGGCGACCTAGATTTGGGATGGGTAGTTTTTTGGGCCCCCTTTAAAAACATCAAAATAAGGACTACTTAACCCTGCTTATGGTAAAACTGGAAACACAACCTTTTTATGGCATTGATGGGGGGTTTTTCCGCACCAATCCTAGTCGATATTGAGGCGATGGCACCTGGGGGGGTGGGTGATTTATGGCACCCTTTAAAAATATCAAAATACAGGCACTACTTTAACCCCACTTATGAAGCAAAAAAATGGGGGTAGCAACCCTTTTTAAAGGCATTGATTGGGTATTTTTCCAAACCAACCCCAGCCGATATTGACGGCGATGGCGACCTAGATTTGGTGGTGGGGAAAGTAACCTAAATACTACAAAAAAACAGGCACTACTTTTAACCCCCGTTATAAACAAAACTGGGGATAGAATCCCTTTTGATGGCATTGAGGGGGTTTTTCGCAAACCCAAACCCCAGCGATAACCATGGGCCTAGATTTGGTAGGGGGAAAAAATGGGTTTTTAAATTAAACAAAACCAGGCACACCCCCCCTTTTTAAGCAAAAAATGAGATGACAATCCTTTAATGGCATTTGGGGGGTTCTTCCTACCCTAGCGAATATTAGGGGTGGCGACCTAGATTTGGGGGTGGGGAAGTAAAGGACTTTAAAAAACTACTACAAAACAACAACCTTCTTTTAGATGGACAAGCCCCCCCCCAACGGCTACCAACTCGGACTCTAAGCAATATTCCCGCAGGACAATCTGCTTTTTAAAAAAGGCAGTTATCGCCCAACACGACAATGACGAGACCGAAAATTTTCAACACCACAGGCTCTAAAGTGGCTTGCAGGGAAAAGGGGCTTTGTTTTGGGTAAAAATACCCCTATAACTCAGGGATAAGAAACTGGGGTTTTAAATATTGCGTGGGGATAGCATTGCCGCACAGACTTTGATATTGACAACCAACGCGATATTACGCCAAATAATATAAAAATGTCGCAGGTAATACCAGTATTTCCTGATAGGTAAAATTATAGTTGGATATTGAAAACAGGTTCGGGCAATAACCTTTTAATGGATTTATGTGGGGGAAATTTTTTTCCCCACCAACCCCCGCCGATATTACGGCGATGGCGATGATTTGGGGGTGGGGAAGAATGATGGCCTTAAATATATCAAAAAACAAGCCCCCACTTTAACCCCCGCTTTGGGGGAAAAACTGGAGATAGTAACCTTTTTTAAAGGAGATGTATATTCTTCCCCAAACCCAAACCCCAGCTGATATTGACGGCGATGGCGATGGGTTTGGGGTGGGGAGTATAATGGCCCCCCTTTAAAAACTATCAAAACACAGGCACTACTTTAACCCCGCATGAAGCAAAAACTGGAATGAAATCCTTTTTAAGGCATTAATGGGGTATTCTTCACCAACCCTAGCCGATATTGACGGGGATGGGGACCCAGATTTGGTGGGGTAAGGAATACCCAAATACTATCAAAACACAGGCACTACTTTAACCCCCCCTTTTGAAGCAAAAACTGGGGGTAGCAATCCTTTTTAAAGGCATTGATGTGGGGATTTTGCTACGCCAACCCCAGCCGATATTGACGGGGATGGCGACCTAGATTTGGGGGGGGTGAGGGGCACCCTTTTAAAAACTATCAAAATATAGGGACACTTTAACCCTGCTTATGAAGTAAAAAACGAGCACAACCGATGGCATTGATTGGGATTTATTCCGCACCAACCCCACCGATATTGACGGCGATGGCGACCTAGATTTGGGGGTGGGGAGTTTGGCGGCACCCCCTTTAAAAATTATTACAATCAACAACCTTCTTCTGTAGATGGACAAGCCCCAACTCTAACAACACAAGCCAGCGTTATCTTAGAGGAAACCCCAGATTTAGTGCTTGACTTTAGTGAAAATAAAAGCAGGTAGGGGAGTATTCTATCAAGAATAGTAGCGTTAACAGTAGCAACTATTAAAAGCAGGATAAAATAAATTTAGCATTACCAATGATAAACTTATATTGATGTATCAGCATTAGGTTTAACCAATAATAAAACACCGAGGCAGTTTCTATTTAGAAATGAACCTGGGGCTATAACGGATATGGTAGGCAACGATGCACTGGGATTGCTAAAAAAAGCAACAATGGCATTTAAAAACCCTCGTCCTTTCTCACATTGTTTGGGAGTCCATTAATTTCATTTTAAAAAACGAGAAAGATGCAACCACACTCTCAGGCACAGTAGCGGGCAGGACCTTTTCTATTACTAAGATTGAATTTTTTTTAAGGGGTAATTCAGTAGCCAAGTTCAAGTTTGCCAAACCAGCGGATGATAAAATTGGACACTGGCAAGCCCAAAAACCAACTGATAGTTGATGGAAAACCTACACGGTGTAGAAAACAGTGATGGCACCCAAATTAAAATTTGACAGCACAGCAGTAACTTTGACACCATTAACCCCAAATCCAACGGGCTAACTCATGGACTCTAACAATATTCCAGCAGGAAACTGCTTTTAAGAAGGAGTTATCAGCCCAACACTGAAATGAGGGGACCTTGAAACTTAATAACACCCAAAAGGGTCTAAAGTGGTCAGCAGGCAAAGACTTTGTTTTGATAAAAATGCCTTACAACTGCAGTGATAAGAAACTGGTGTTTAAATATAGTGTTTGCAATAAGCCGCACAGACTTGAATTGAAATCCAAAAAGCGATAATTCCAAATAATATAAGATGTCCAGGTAAGACCAGTATTTACCACTGATAGAGTAGTGGCTAAGATTAAATTTTTTAGAAAATAGGTTCGGGGAATAACCCGGGGTATTGATGTGGGGTTTTTTCCCCACCAACCTTGGCTGACATTGACGGTATGGCGACCTGGGGGGGTGGGTAGTTTGCACTCTTAAATACTATCAAAAAAAACAGGCACTACTTCTAACCCCGTTATAAGCAAAACTGACAATCCTTTTTTAAAGGCATTAAAAGGGGAAATATTCTCACCAACCCCAGCCGATATTGACGTATGGCGATGATTTGGTGGTGGGGGAGATTAATGGGCCCCTTAAAATACTATCAAAATACAGGCACTACTTAACCCCTTATGAAATAAAACTGGGAAAAAACAACCGATGGCATTGATGTGGGGTTTATTCCGGGCCAACCCTAGCCGAATTGAGGTATGGGGATGTTTGGGAGGGGGAGGCTGGCACCCCTACCATCAAAATACAGGCACTCCTTAACCCTGCTTATGAAGCAAAAAAATGAGAGCAATCCTTTTAAAGGCATTGATGTGGGGTACTTCCCAAAACCCAACCCAGCCGATATTAGGCATGGGGCCTAGATTTGGTGGTGGGGAGCAGAATAAACCCTAAAATATCAAAATCAGGCACTTCTAACCCTGCTTATGAAGTAAAAACTGGAGGGAATAATCCTTTTAATGGCATTGATGTGGGGGGTTATTCCCCACCCAACCCCAGCCGATATTGAGGGGATGGCGACCTAGATTTGGTGGTGGGTGGATAGGGCCCCAAATACTACTACAATCAACCCTTTCAATGGACAAGCCCCCAACCCCCGGGTACTAACTCATGGACTCTAACAATATTCCAGCAGGACAACTGCTTTTTAAAACAGGCGATTTTTCAGCCTAACACCCGACAATGAGCGAGACCTTGAAACTTAAAACCCACAGGCTTAAAAGGTCATTGCAGGCAAAGACTTTGTTTTGATAAAAAGCCTCTCAACTGCAGGGAAAAAAACGGTGAAATATATGCGTGGGGATAGCATTGCCGCACAGACTTTGATATTGACAATCCAAAAGCATATTACGCAAATAATATAAAGATGTCGCAGGTAATGCACCAGTATTTACCGCTGATAGAGTGGTGTTGACCAAGACTAAGCTTGGGTATATTGAAAAAACAGGTTTGGGCAATAATCCTTTTAATGGCATTGATGTGGGGGATTTTTCCAAACCAACCCTAGCCGATATTGACGGCGATGGCGACCTGGATTTGGTGGTGGGTGAGGGTGCTGGCACCCTTAAATACTATCAAAACACAGGCACTACTTCTAACCCTGCTTATGAAGCAAAAACTGGAGGCAATAATCCTTTTAATGGTATTGATGTGGGATATTCTTCCTCACCAACCCTAGCCGATATTGACGGCGATGGCGACCTAGATTTGGTGGTGGGTGAGAGTAATGGCACACTTAAATACTATCAAAACACAGGCACTACTTCTAACCCTGCTTATACAGCAAAAACTGGAGGTAGCAACCCTTTTAATGGCATTGATGCGGGAGATTCTCCCTCACCAACCCTAGCCGATATTGACGGCGATGGCGACCTAGATTTGGTGATGGGTGAGGCTTATGGCACCCTTAAATACTATCAAAATACAGGCACTACTTCTAACCCTGCTTATGAAGTAAAAACTGGAGGTAGCAATCCTTTTAATAGCATTGATGTGGGGGATTTTTCCGCACCAACCCTGGCCGATATTGACGGCGATGGCGACCTAGATTTGGTGGTGGGTAAGGATGATGGCACCCTTAAATACTATCAAAATACAGGCACTACTTCTAACCCTACTTATGAAGCAAAAACTGGAGATGACAATCCTTTTAATGGCATTGATGTGGGGCGTTATTCCGCACCAGTCCTAGCCGATATTGATGGCGATGGCGACCTAGATTTGATGGTGGGTGAGAGTGATGGCACCCTTAAATATTATTACAATCAACAACCTTCTTCTGTAGATGGACAAGCGCCAACTCTAACAACACAAGCCAGCGTTATCTTAGAGGAAACCTCAGATTTAGTGCTTGACTTTAGTGAAAATATTAAAGCAGGTACGGGCAGTATTCTCATCAAGAATAGTAGCGATGTAACAGTAGCAACCATTAATATCGCTAGTGATACAAATAAATTTAGCATTGCTGGCGATAAACTCACCATTGATGTGTCAGCATTAGGTTTAACTGATAATAAATTAACCCAAGGCAGTTACTATATCACCATGGATGCAGGCACAGTAACTGACATAGCGGGTAACGATGCTGCTGCCATTACTAAAGATACTAACCAATGGGTATTTGCAACCAAAGCATTTTCTACCACAATCGCTTGGATAGGTGCCGATGATAACTACATTAATGATAGTGAAAAAGACGCAACCGCACTCTCAGGCAAAGTAACTGGAATAGGTACTTTAACGATTACCAAAATTGAGTTTTTTGAAGGTAGTAATACAGTAGGCACAGCAATAACTTCAGGATTACCAGCTGTTGCAGCTGACGGCATTGGGCACTCGACACCCGGGCTATGCCATCTGAATTAGCCGAGGGAAAAAACCTCCAGGGCCCAAGAAACGCTTAGTGATGGCACCAATTCAAAAATTTAGCACTAGCAAAACAAAACCCTTTGACATCATTCCCAACCCCCAGTCACGACCAATCCATGGATTTTTAAGCGATTTCCCCCCGGGCCCTCTGTTTTTAAAAGGCAGGCGATGTTATCAGCCTAACACTGAAAAAGAGCGAGCCCTTTGGGAAACTTAATAACACCCAGGCTGGGGGATGGTCATTGCAGGCAAAGACTTTGTTTTGGAAAAAAACCGCCTCTACAACTGCAGGTGATAAGAAACGGGGTTTTTTAAATAAAATTTTCAAGCGGGAAAATAGCATTCCGCTACAGATTTTGATATTGACAACCCAACAAGCGATATTCGCTAAAAATAAAAAGGGGGGATGTCGCAGGTAATGCGCCAGTATTTACCGCTGATAAGAAAGTGTTGTCTAAGCTTGAGTATTTAAAAAAAAAATGGGTTTCCCAATAAAACCCCTTTTTAATGGCATTGATGGGGGAGGTTGTTCCCGAAATCTTGGCTGATATTGACGGCGATGGCGACCTAGAGGGGGGTGGGTGAGTTTGATGGCACCCCTTAAAATACTATCAAAATACAGGGCACTATTTTAAACCCCCTGCTTTAAAGCAAAAACGGGAGGTGACAACCCTTTTTTAATGGCATTGATGGGGGGGGTATTTTTCCCACCCCAAACCCCGGCTAAAATATTGACGGGAGGGCGACCTAGATTTGGTGGGGGGGGTGAGGATATGGCACCCTTAAAAAATTTTTAAAAATACAAGCTCAAATTTAAACCCCCGCTTATAAAGGGCAAAAACTGGAGATGACAATTTTTTTAATTTTGGCATTGATGGGGGGATTTTCCAAACCAGCCCTAGCCGATATTGGGCGATGGGACCAAAAATTTGGTGGTGGGTGATATTTGGAAACCCCAAATACAAATAAAAAATACAGGCCCCACTTAACCCTGTTTGGGAAGAAAAAAACGGGAGATAAACCCCTTTTAATGGCATTGATGGGGGAAATTTTTCCCCCAATCTTGGTTTGATATTGACGGGGGTTTTTAAAACCTAGTTTTTGGGGGTGGGTAAGTATGATGGCATCCCAAATCCCAAAAAAATACAGGCACTACTTTTTAAACCCCGCTTAGAAGCAAAAACGGGAGATGAAACCCTTTTTAATGGCATTGATGGGGGGTATTATTCGCCCCAACCCTGGTTGATATTGATGGCGATGGTGTTTCAGTTTTGGGTAGTGGGTGGGGTTTCTTAAATACTACTCACAATCAACAACCTGTTTCCCCTGTAGATGGACAAGCCCAACGACCTCTGTCTGTGATGAACAAGTTCCAACCTTTACAAAAAAAACCAGCGATCCCAACCAATTCTTAAGGCGAGCCTTCAAATCTAGAAATTGATTTTTTCTGAAAACATAAAAACAAATGGTGGCATTGTTGAAATCGGGAAAGGCAAAAAAAGTTGCAACTATTAGAAATTTTACTAATGCAAAATATTGGGCCGAACACCTAACCCCTTTTAAAGAAAGAAATTTTAAAACTTCGGGGTTTTTTTACATCAAAATGGCATCGGGCCCGTTATAACTGACACCCCGGGAAAGATTTTTTGCAGGATTGATAAAAAACCTCGGTAAAACCGGGCATTTGCATAAATTTTTATATCGGCACCGAAAAGGATACTAAAAGGGGGTGGTGCGGGGACGATACTAAAAATTTGGGGGAAAAAGGGCAACGATTACTAAAAAATTTTTGGCGGTGAAAATTTTTTTTAAAAGAAAATTTTGGGCCAACCCAAAACCGGCTTCATATTTGGGCTTGGTGGCAAATTAGTTTTAAAAAAGTTTTTTTATTCCCGCTAGTGGAAAACCAAGCGAAAATTTTTAAAAATTTGATAAAATATTTTAAATTTTTGTGATCCCGGGCACTGCAGGTAGTCCAAATTTAAAACAAAATTGATGCGGGATGGCAGGGTTTACAGATGATGTTGCGGGTTTTGGGTTTTCAATCTAAAAGGGGGTTTCTGGTAGGGGTTTCCCCTACCCCCCGACAATTTTTGCATTGGGGCACTTTAAACTGATAATCTTATTCTTGATAAAAAGTAAAAAAACCCCTTTATAAAACAAAACCCCCCTTTTAAAAAGGGGGTTTTTTTTTGGAAAAATAACCCAAAAAATTTAAAAAAACTTAACTTAAAAGAAAAAAATTTGTGGAAATTTCCCAAAATAATTTTAAAAAAGCAATTTTTTTAAATTAAATTTTTTTTAAAAACCCTTTCCCCGGGCTAGTTTTTTTTTAAAAAATTTTAATTTAAAAAAAAAAATTTGCTTTTGTTTTCCCCCCTATTTATAAAAAAGGGGTCAAAATGAAAATTAATAATAATTGGTTAAAACCACCCAAAGGACAATCATCCAGGACAAAAAAAATTTCATCGGGGCAACACCAACGGCTTTTCTCAACTGGTTTTCCGATATCACCGGATTGAACCCTAGGGCAAGCAAAAAGCATCTGGCAATAGGGGAAAGACCCCCCGTCTATTGGAAAAAAGGCCCCAAAAGGGTCGTGAAACAGGGGCTTTAAAAAACAGGTGGAAAATGATTAAATTTTTATTTAACCGGCACTTTTAACAACTACAAACAAACACTAGATGGCAATACCTAAAACCTTAAAAAAGAACTGTTAATATTAACGGTACTAAAATACCAAAAAAGAAGCCCTCCCCCAAGCCTCTAATGGCGGAAAGGTTTTTTTTGGAAAAATGGTTTTTTTAAAAGTTTGATAAAACCGGAAAATGGGGGGCTTTAAATTTAAATACAGGCGTTTTTTAAGAAATTGAATCCACTGATAGCCAACAGGGGAGTCAACTCCGGGTTTTGGGGGATTGGTTTAAGAATTCGATGACAAGTCCGACCCCCCGCAAAGTTGGTGAATTTATTACCTATACCTTTATTTTTGAGGGAAACGGCCAGATTTTGATATAAAATGATATTACAGCAGGCGGTAAAAAAAAGGTACTTTTCCTCTGTTAAATTTTAGTGAAAGTGTCTAACTTTGGAACAAACCCCCTCCTGCAAACAAAAAAAGGCATAATAAGCCTTACAGTTAACCCGTTGATGCTGCTTTTTAAAAATTTAAACAAAACACTAAAACCCGGTTGCTCCCGGGCAATAATCAAAGTTTTGATACTAAAAGCCCCAATTTTGATTATCAGCGATAACAAGGCTGATGTTTTAAACCCCTTAAAACTGGCGATAAATCCCCTTATACCTTTACCTTTAGGGAAGCAGAAACCAGGTTTTATAAAAGTGTTATCAACTTTAGCAATTGCTTTAAACAGGTACTGATTTAATTCCCAATCCAACCTGGGGAGGAAAATTTCATACCTTCCCGTTTTTTCCTAGGGTGACCTAAAATGTAGGTTCTAAATTAAAAAATGCCCAGTGTTCCCTTAACCCCAAAATTAAAAGGGGGGGTACGAACAAAACAACGGCAAATAACGGGGAAAAACAATTGACCCCAAAAGCCCCGGTAGCAACACTGTGGCAATATGGCCCCCGAAATGCAAACTTAACTTTGACCTTTTTAGAGGCGGGTTACAATAAACCCGGCAGGCAGTATTGCCCATTTTATGATAAAGCCAACCCTAACCTTTATTAGGGTTAAATATACAACCCGTTAGTCTTGATAGCACCAAAAAATTATCCCATTTCCGGGTAGTGATTTAATAGTCAATAAAATTACTATGTAAAAAATTATGCAGGCATTTTTAAAAAGATACTGCAGGTAATTTTAAAGAGGGTATTGAAAACAATGGCGGGGGGTTTTCCGGGTTTTTCTTCACCACCACCAACACAATGGGAAAGATGCAAGGGAACCCTGTTAGCGACAATGGATAAAGCCGGAATCTAGCAAAATTTCCCCAAACCAAGGCACATTAAAAAACCCTGGCGGTGCAGAGGCTTTGTTATCAGTGCTTTTAAATTTAAAGCAGCCAGGGGAAAAAGGCCCGGCAAAGTTGTAGATACCAAGTAACCTACCCCCCTTTTGAAACCCGCAATTCCCGAAGGGACATTAGCCAAAGTAAAATACCGGTTTTTAAATGTGGGCGAGACCTATACAATTGAAATAAATTTATCTTCAGAAGGGGGGCACAACAGGTGGCAATCCCCTTTTTTTAATTGACACCCCCCCAAAATCAAAAAAGTTGGGCAGTCAATTCCCAACAGATGGGCAATCGGGCTTTAAAGTAGGTGATGTTTTTGGGACCCAACCCATGAAAACCCAATGAAGCACCCCTTGTTAAAATGTTTAAGCAAAGTGACCATTGGTAAAAGGGAAATTTCAAAAAACCCCGGAAATTTTAAAAAAGCGGGGGCCCATCAGAGATAAAGGTTAAAAAATTTCTTTCCCTTACATTGTCAAAGTGATGATGGGTTAATAAAGCAGATTTTAAATTCCCCAAATGAAAAGTAAAATTCCTTAACAGGGAACCGATGGGAGGTAAATAAAAAGGCCCCCACCACAGGCATTTACCCCTTTTGGGAATTGGGAACCGTAAGGGTTGATGGGGCCCCAACTTTTGGGAGACTTAAACTAAACTGGGGAGATATTTTAAACGCCTTTAAAGACAACAAAAGGAACTGTAACAGTTCCCACAACTGGTGTAGAAAAACAATCAAAAGCCCTCCTGGTTTTTAAAACCAAAAAAACTTATACGGGACTGTTACCCCTTAGTGCAACCTTTAAATTTGCAGCCACAGTTTTTACAAGCATTAACCCATGGAAAAACCCCTTACACCCATAAAAGTCAATATAAAAGATCCCGCTAGAAACCCCAGCAAAGAAAAATAGGGGTTTTTAAATTTGGGATACTTTTTCCCAACCTTGACCATTACCGATAATGAAACGCTAAAACCCAAAAGGGGGGAAGAAATCATCTTTACCTTTCCCCTTTAAAGAAAAAGGAAAGAGTTTTACCCAAAAAGGAAAATTGTTTTTCCCAATGGGACCCTTTTAAAAGGGGGTGCTGATTTAGTATTATTTACCAAAGGGGTTAATCCAATAAAAACCTATACCTTTTTTGTTGTGCCCAATACAGATCTCAAGGCAATCTTTGAAGTTAAACGTTGCGCTGAAAATTTGTGGAAAATTGGGTGGAAAAAAAATATGTTTCCCCCAAATGAATTCCAAAAATTATTTATAACCCCCGCCCAAATGCACCCCACTGCAAAAACACTTATTTCCCCTGAATCTAAATTAGTGGTAGTGGCAACACTGCCCCAATCCCCACAAGCTTTCGGGCCGGGAAATTGGGGGAAAAACCCCAGACCATACTTGATTTAATGAAGACATTCAAGCAGGTAATTTTTGGTAGGTTTTTTATTAAAAATTTGGGATGATGGGTAATAGCAACCCTTAATATTACTGAGACAACCCAAAATTTCCAGGGATTGCTTTGGCCCATAAACTCACCATTGATGTGCCGGGATTTGGTTTAACTGAAATAAATTAACCCAAGGGGAAATTTCAATCAAAATGGATGCAGGCCGGGTAACTGACATGGGGGTAAAAGATGCCTGCCGCCAACAAAGATACTAACCAATGGGGATTTGAAACCAAAGCCCACCACAATCGCTTGGGTAGGCCATTATTTAAATACATTAATGATAGTGAAAAGCGCAACCCCACCCCTCGGCACAGTAGCGGGGGCAGGGACCTTTATCTATTACTAAGATTGAGTTTTTGAAGGTAGTAAAAACAGTAAAAGGGACAACAATAACTTCAGGATTACCAGCCGTTTCAGCTGACCCCCGGGATTTGGGGACTCGCACATTCCTTTCGCCATCTGAAATTAGCCGGTGGGGAAAAAACCAAAAGGGTGTAGAAGCCAGTAAAGGAAAAAATTCAACAATTACACCAGACAACAGTAACTTGAAATTCCCAACCCCAACCCCAATCCCACCAATCCATGGGCTTTTTAAACGTTTCCAGTGGAAAAACCCGCTTTTAAGACGGGCGATGTTATCAGCCTAACACTGACAATGAGGAGACCGAAATTTAAAACCCAAAAAGGCTCTTAAAAATGGTCAACCCGGCAAAGACCTTTTTTTGGGTAAAAAGCCTCTACAACTGCGGGGAAAATTGGGGTTTTAAAAATTTGGTTCAAGCTGGGGATAGCATTGCCGCTACAGACTTTGATATTGACAATCCAAAAAGCGAATTACGCTAAATAATATAAAAAGAGTCGCGGTAATGCAAAACCCCCCATTTACCCCGATAGAAAAGGGGCTAAGACTAAGCTTTTTTATATTGAAAAAAAGGTTTGGGGAAAATCCTTTTAATGGATTAGTGGGGGGGTTATTCCACGCCAATTTCTGATATTGACCGGCGATGGCGACCTAAAATTTGGTGGGGGGGGAAAGAAGGGAAACCCTTTTAAAAACTATCAAAAACAGGCACTACTTCTAACCCTGCTTTGAAAAACAAAAAAAGATGAAACCCCTTTTTTAAAAGCATTAATGTGGGGGTTTTTCCGGGCCAACCCCCAGCCGATATTGACGGCGGGTGGCGACCTAGGGTTTGGTGATGGGGGAGGCTTATGGCACCCCCAAAAACTTATCAAAAAACAGGCACTTTTAACCCCGCTTTAAGGGAAAAAATGGAGGTAACAACCTTTTTAAAAGCATTGATTTTGGGGGTTTTTCCCAAAACCCAACCCCAGCCGATATTGATTATACATGTTTGGAGAATTCGGGAGGAATTTTGGGAAATTTAAAACTATCAAAAAACAGGCACTACTTTAACCCGCCTTTTGAAGCAAAAACTGGAGATGAAATCCTTTTTAAAGGCAGTGTGGGGGATTATTCCACACCAAAACCCTTTTTTATATTGATGGGATGGTGATCTGGGTTTGGGAGTGGGGGGGTTTTTTGGGGGACCCTTAAATACTATCAAAATACAGGCACCCACTTTAACCCCCGCCCATGAAGGGAAAAAAAATGGGGGTAAAACCCAATGGCATTGATGTGGGGAATTTTTTGCCCAACCCCCCCCGATATTGACGGCGGGTGGGACCTGGGTTTGGTGGTGGGTAAGAAAAGATGGCACCCTTTAAAATTTTTACAATCAACAATCTTTTTTTTAGATGGACAAGCGCCAATCCCCCCAACACAAACCAGGGTTTTCTTAGAGGGAAAACCCCGGGTCTAGTGCTTGGGCTTTAGTGAACATATTAAAGCAGGTACGGGCAATATTTTCATCCAAAAAAGTAGCGATGTAACAGTAGCAACGATTAATACCCCCCAGTGATACAAATAAATTTTAAAAAAAACCCAAAGATAAACTTTTTATTGGGTGATCAGCATTAGGTTTAACCAATACCAAAAATTACCGGGGGAGTTACTATTTAGGGGAAAAGAACTCTGGTGCTATAAACGGGTATGTCAGGCAACGATGCACCGGGGTTTTTGTAAAAACCCAAAACAACCAATGGGATTTGAAATCATCGTCCTTACTACCGACAGTTTGGGCAGGTGCCGGGGTGATAATTACATTTAAAAAAGGAAAGATGCAACCACACCCCAGGCACAGTAGCGGGAGCAGTACCTTATCTTTTTTACTAAGATTGAATTTTTTTAAGGCAGTAATTCAGTAGCCACAGTTTAAGTTTGCCAAATTTCGGATGATAAAAAATTGGGCACTTTGGGACATGCCAATATGCCATCTGAATTAGCCGGGGTGGAAAAACCTGGCCTTTTAGGGAACGCTTAGTGATGGCACCAACCCGCAATTAGCACCAGACAACAGTAACTTATGCACCTTCCCAAAAACCCCAAACACACCAACCATGGATTTAAACGATTTCCCGCAGGACAATCTTTTTAAGCTAGGGGATGTTATCAGCCCAACACTGGGCAATGAGCGAGACCTTGAAAATTAATAAAAAAACCAAAAAGGCTCTAAAATGGTCATTGCAGGCAAAAACTTTGTTTTGGGTAAAACCGCCCCTACAACTGCAGGTGATAAGAAACTGGGTGTTTAAAAAATAGGTTCCTTTTGGGGATACCTTTTCCGCTACAGACTTTATATTGACAATCCAAAAAAACCGGGGGAAAAAATAACAGATGTCCAAGGGAATGCACCAGTATTTACCGCTGATAAAAGTAGTGTTAAATTGCTTAGATATTGAAAAAAAAAGGTTCGGGCAAAACCTTTTTGGGGTATTGATGTGGGGGAAAGTTTTGCGCCAACCCCGGCTGATATTGACGGCGATGGCGACCTGGGTTTAGGATGGGTGAAAGGGAATGCCACCCTTTAAAAACTTTTTCCAAAAAAAGGACCATTTAACCCCGGGTTATGGCCAAAAAATGGAGATTTTAAACCTTTTAATTTGGGATTAATTTGGGGTATTCTTCCTCAACCCAAACCAGGGAATTTAGGGGAAAGGCGACCTAGATTTGGGGGGTGGGTGAAAATCCCCTTTTAAAAACCATCAAAACACAAAATTTCTTTAACCCCGCCATGGGAAACAAAAAAAAGGGGAAGAAATTTCCCTTTTTACTTTTATTGGGTATATTTCTGTTTTAAAATTGGGGGGATATTGATGGCGATAGAAATTTTGGGGTGGGGTGTGAATTACCCCAAAAAAAAACTACTTTAAAACCCCCGCTTTGGGGGGAAAACCGGGGGTAAACCCTTTTTTTAGCATTAGTGGGGAATTCTTCCAAACCAACCCCCACCGATATTTGACGGGGGATAGATTTTTGGATTAGGGGAATGGCAACCCCCAAATACCATCAAAAAACAGGCACCACTTTGCCCGTTAAAACCCCCCAGCAAAAACCCCAAGGATTTTGGGGGGAAAAATTTTCCCCACCAAACCCCCTTTTTAAACATGACGGCGATGGCGGAAAACCCCTTTTGGTAAAAATATGGGCCCTTTAAAACCCCTTTTCCAAAACAACAACCTTTTTCCGTAATTTTAAAAACCCCAACCCAACCCCCCTTTTCCATATGGGCCCTAAAATATTCCAGGGGACAACTTCTTTTAAGAAAGGCGATTTTCGCCCAAAACCGACAAGGAAAAAGGGGACCCTTTTAAACCTTAAAACCCCGGGGGTCCCCCAAATGGTAAATTTTCAGGCAAAAACTTTGTTTTGGGAAAAAACTGCCCTTGGGAAATGAGGGGATAAGAAACCAGGAAAATAGGGGGTTCGCCTGGAATAGCATTCCGCCACAGACCCTTTTTAAAATTGGGCAATCCAAAAAAGGATATTTGCCTAAATAAATCGAAAGCGCAGGTAAGCCCAATTTACCCTGATAAAAGGAAAAGGTTGGGTATAAAAAAAACAGGGTTTGGGGAATTTAACCCCTTTTTAATTTTGGGGTTTTGGGGAGGTTTTTTTCCACGCCAATCTTTAGCGATAATTACGGGGATAAACGACCTGGTTTGGGGGTGGGGAAAATTAGGGGGGACCCTTAAATACCTTTCCAAAAAACGGCACTACTTCTAACCCGCCATGGGAAAACTGGGGGGATAGGAAACCTTTTTAAAGGCATTAGGGGTACCCTTTCCCAAACCCCCAAACCCAGCCGAATTTTACGGGATGGGGGACCTGGGTTTTGGTGGGGAAAAATTTTTAAAACCCCAAATCCTTTTTCAAAATACAGGCACTTTTCCCTTTTAACCCCCCCCCCCGGGAAGCAAAAAACCCGGGGAAAAAAACCTTTTAATGGCATTGATGGGTAATTCCACCCCAAACCCCTTTTTTGGGGTATTGACGGCGAAGGGGAACCTGGATTTGGTGGTGGGTGAGATGTATTAAAACCCCTTTAAAAACCATCCAAAACAGGATTTCAACCCCCGCTTTGGGAAACAAAAACCGGGGGATGACAAACCTTTTAATGGCATTGATGTGGGGTATTTTTCCTCACCAACCCCAGCCGATATTGACGGCGATGGCGACCAGATTTGGGAGGGGGAGGTTTTGGCACCCAAATCCCAAAAATACCATACTTTAACCCTACTTTAAGGCAAAAACTGAGATGAAAACCCTTTTTTAAGGCATTAGGGATTTTCTTCCAAACCAACCCTAATAGATGGTGAGGCGACCCGTTTGGGGGGGAAATGGTGGCACCAAATATTATTACAATCAAAAACTTTTTGTAGAGGGAAAAGCCCAACCCAAGGGTTTAACCGGATTTTTAAAAATTCCAGCAGGACAATCTGTTTTTAAAAAGGGGATTTTGCCTAACTTTGACAAAAAGAGTAGACCTTAAACCTTAAAAAACCCCAACCCCAAAATGGTCAGCAGGGAAAAAATTTTTTTTGATAAAACCGCCTCTCCCCAATGAGGTGTAAAACCTGTTTAAATATAAAAGGTTTGCGGAGATAACATTGCCGCTAAGACTTTATATTGACAACCCAAAGCGAATTTCGCCAAAAAATAACGATTGCAGGTAATGACCAGTATTTACCCATAGAGAGGGGTTGATGCTTGAGATATTAAAACAGGGTTTGGGAAATAATCCTTTTAGGGGATGTGGGTTTTTCCCCACCAACCTTGGTGATATTGATGGGGATGGGATCTAGATTTTGGCGGGGAAGGATGATGGCACCCTTTAAAAACTATCAAAATAAAGGGACTACTTAGCCCCGCTTTGAAGCAAAAAAGGAGGCAATAACCTTTAATGGCATTGATGGGGATTTATTCCGCACCAACCCTAGCCGATATTGACAGCGATGGTGATCTAGATTTGGTAGTGGGTGAGAAATGATGGCACCCTAAATACTATCAAAACACAGGCACTACTTCTAACCCTGCTTATGAAGCAAAACTGAGATGACAATCCTTTTAATGGCATTACCGTGGATATTTTCCTTTTCCTCACCAACTTAGTCGACATTGACGGCGATGGCGACCTAGATTTGGTGGTGGGTGAGAGGAATGGCACCCTTTAAATACTACATCAAAATACAGGCACTACTTTAGCCCCTGCTTTATGAAGCAAAAAACTGAAATGACAATCCTTTTGCACGGCATTGATGTGGATATTCTTCCCTCACCAACCCTAGCCGATATTGACGGCGATGGCGACCTGATTTGGTGGATGGGGTGAGGCTTATGGCACCCTTAAATACTATCAAAATACAGGCACCTCTAACCCTGCTTATGAAGTAAAACTGAGATAGCAATCCTTTTGATGGCATTGATGTGGGGATTATTCCGCACCAGTCCTAGCTGATATTGATGGTGATGGCGACCTAGACTTGGTAGGGTGAGCAGAGCACCCCTTAAATATTATTACAATCAACAACCTTCTTCTGTAGATACCAAGCCCCAACCCCAATCACGACCAACTATGGACTCTAAGCGATATTCCAGCAGGACAATCTGCTTTAAGACAGGCGATGTTATCAGCCTAACACTGACAATGAGCTTATAATTCCTTTTGAAACTTAATAACACCACAGGCTCTAAAGTGGTCATTGCAGAAAGCAAAGCATTCTGTTTCGATAAAACTGCCTCTACAACTGCAGGTGATAAGAAACTGAAGTTTAAATATAGCGTTCAAGCTGGAGATAGCATTGCCGCCGATAGACTTTGATATTGACAACCAACAAGCGATATTACGCTAAATAATATAACAGATGTCGCAGGTAATGCACCAGTATTTACCGCCGATAGAGTGGTGCTTAATCAAGACCGCTTTGAGTATACGAAAAACAGGTTCGGGCAATAACTTTAATGGCATTGATGTGGAAAGTGCTATTCCACGCCAATCTTGGCTGATATTGACGGCGATGGCGACCTGATTTGGTGATGGGTGAGGCTTATGGCACCCTCAAATGGTCAGTCGTTACAGGCACTACTTTTAACCCTGCTTATGAAGTAAAAACTGAGGTAGCAATCCTTTAATAGCATTGATGTGGGGATTTTCCGAGACCAACCCTGGCCGATATTGACGGCGATGGCGACCTAGATTTGGCGGTGGGTGAGTATAATGGCACCCTTAAATACTATCAAAACATGCGGGCACTACTTCTAACCCAAGCTTATGAAGCAAAACTGGTGATAGTAATCCTTTTGATGGCATTGATGTGGGGATTATTCCGCACCAACCCTAGCCGATATTGACGGCGATGGCGACCTAGATTTGGTGGATGTGGTGAGGTTTATGGCACCCTAAATACTATCAAAATACAGGCACTACTTAACCCTGCTTATGAAGCAAAAACTGAGATGACAATCCTTTTTTAATGGCATTAATGTGGGATATTCTTCCTTACCAATCCTAGTCGATATTGACGGCGATGGCGACCTAGGATTTGGTGGTGTAAGTGAGTATTATGGCACCCTTAAATACCGTCAAAAAATACAGGCACTACTTCTAACCCCGCTATGAAGCTAAAAACTGGAGATGATAATCCTTTTAATGGGGCATTGATGTGGATATTCTTCCTCACCTCAACCCTAGCCGATATTGACGGCGATGGCAACCTGATTTGCGGATAGGTGAAATTGACGGCACCCTTAAATATTACTACAATCAACCACCTTCTTCTGTAGATGGACAAGTTCCAACTCTAACAACACAAGCCAGTGTTGGCCTTAGGTGAAACCTCAGATCTAGTGCTTGACTTAGTGAAAATATTAAAGCAGGTACGGGCAGTATTCTCATCAAGAATAGTAACGATGTAACAGTAGCAACTATTAATATCGCTAGTGATGTACAAATAAATTTAGCATTACCAATGATAAACTTACTATTGATGTATCAGCATTAGGTTTAACCAATAATAAAACTTACCGTAGGCAGTTACTATTTAGAAATGAACTTGGTGTTATAACGGATATGTCAGGCAACGATGCACTGGGTAATAAGCTAAAAACAGCAACCAATGCGGCATTCAAAACCATCGTTCTTACTACCGACATTGTTTGGGCAGGTGCCGATGATAATTACATTAATAATAACGAGAAAGATGCAACCACACTCTCAGGCACAGTAGCGGAGCAGGTACCTTATTCATTACTAAGATTGAATTTTTTGAAGGCAGTAATTCAGCAGCCACAGCTCTCAAGTTTGCCAACCATTGCGAATGATAAACTTTGACACTGGCACATGCCAATATGCCATCTGAATTAGCTGATGGAAAAACCTACACGGGCTGTAGTAACGCTTAGTGATGGCAATCAAATTCAAATACCCAGCACTAGCACAGCAGTAACTTATGAGACACCATTAACCCAATCCCAATCACGACCAACGATGGACTCTAAGCAATGTTCCAGCAGGGCAATCTGCTTTAAGGCAGGCGATATTATCAGCCTAACACCGACAATGAGTGAGACTTTGAAACTTAATAACACCACAGGCTCTAAAGTGGTCATTGCAGGCAAAGACTTGTTTTGATAAAACCGCCTCTACAACTGCAGGTGATAAGAAACTGGTGTTTAAATATAGTGTTCAAGCTGAGATAGCATTGCTGCTACAGACTTTGATATTGACAATCCAACAAGCGATATTACTAAATAATATAACAGATGTCGCAGGTAATGCAACCGCATTTACCGCTGATAGAGTAGTGCTGGCTAAGACTAAGCTTGAGTATATTGAAAAAACAGGTTCGGGCAATAATCCTTTTGAGGGTATTGATGTGGGGATTGTTTCTGCGCCAACCCTGGCTGATATTGACGGCGATGGCGACCTGGATTTGGTGGTGGGTGAGAATTATGGCACCCTTTAAATACTATCAAAATACAGGCACTACTTCTAACCCTGCTTATGAAGTAAAAACTGGAGGTAGCAATCCTTAATGGCATTGATAGCGTGGGAAATGCTGCTCACCAACCCTAGCCGATATTGACTCATGATGAGACCTAGATTCGAAGTGGCAGAATAATGGCACCCCAAATACCACACGTAAAAACACAGGCACTAATACTTCTAACCCCGCTTATGAAGCAAAAAAACTTTGAGATAGTAACTTTAATGGCATTGATGTGGGATATTCTTCCTCACCAATCCTAGTCGATATTTACGCGATGGTGACCTAGATTCCGGCAGCGTGTGGAAAATGATGGCACCCCTTAAATACTATCAAAAATATTGCGGCACTACTTCTAACCTCCCAAGCGTTTATGAAGCAAAAACTGAGATGACAATCCCTTTAATGGCATTGATGCGGGATATTCTTCCTCACCAATCCTAGTCGATATTGGATACAGACCTGATTTGGGTGGTAAGTGAGTTTTATGGCACCATTAAAAATACTACATCAAAATACAGGTACTACTTCTTAACCCCGCTTATGAAGCAAAAACTGGAGTATGACAATCCTTTTAATGGTATTGATGTGGGGATTCTTCCAAACCAGCCCCAAATATATTTGATGGCGATGGTGATCTAGATTTGGTAGTGGGTGAGGTTTATGGCACCCTTAAATACTACTACAATCAACAACCTGCTTCTGTAGATGGACAAGCTCAACGACCTCTGTCTGTAGATGAACAAGTTCCAACCTTTTACAGAAAACCAGCGTGATACCAATTTAAGTCTTTAGGCGAGCCTTCAAATCTAGTAATTGAGTTTCTTCTGAAAAACATCAAAACAAATGGTGGCATTGTTGCAAAACTGAATAGCGCAGAAAAAAAAGTTGCAACTATTAGGCATTACTAATGCTAATATTAGCGACACAACACTCACTCTTAACCCGGAGGTAACTCTAACTTCGGGCGTTTATTACATCAAAATGGCATCAGGCGTTATAACTCGATTAATCTGGTAATGACTTCGCAGGTATTGATGTAAATGTACCTCAGGTAAAACTTGTGGCATTTGCATTATGTAATTTTTATATCGGCACCGATAACTGATAATGCCATACCCGCAGTGCAGACGATACTTACAAAATGTGGTGCAGGCAACGACACTATAAATGGCGGTGCAGGCAGTGATATTTTTGTTTATGCAAATACAGATAATGGCGAAGACAATCATAATTCGGCTTCATATTTGCGCTGGTGGCGATAAATTAGATTTTTTAAAAAGATTTTTATTACCGCTAGTAAAACCGCTTGACACTTTTGCTAATATTGATAAATATATTACAGTGTCAGATACTGGCACTGCAGGTAGTGCCAACCAACGATTGATGCCGATGGCAACGGTTACAGATGATGTTAGTTGATTTGGTTATCAATCCAAGGGTTTCTGCATTGGTGGCTCTACCCCCGACACAGTTGTGAGCTTAGGGCACTCTTATAACTGATAATCTTGCCCGCAAGTGCAAACTAATAAAAACTCTAAACTTAAAGGAATAAGTAAGTAAATATGTATACCACAATCAGTTATAACAACACAAAGAACAACCCCATGCCAGGACAAACAAAATACTTCTACCAGCAACACCAACGGCTTCTTTCTGTCAACTGGTATTCCGATATCACCGGAGTTGAATCTCACGGACAAGCATTAAAGGCATCTGGCAATATGGAGACGATGCTGTCTATGTAGGACAGGCGCGCCGCACAGCCGATGCAACAGGGCTTACTCAACAGGTGGCAATGATTCAATTTATTTAACCGCACTTTTAACAACTACGAACAAACACTAGATGGCAATACCTACACCTTCAAAAGAACTGTTAATATTAACGGTAATTGAATACCAAGAAAGAAGTCTCCTTCACAGTTTCTAATGCATATATATAGGCTTTATTTTGGTGATGGGTTTGTTAAAATTGATATAACCGGCAAATGACGGGTTATTTAAATTTAAATACAGGCGCTTTTAAGAGAATTGTAAACCGCAACGATATTGACAAACAGTGAGTCAACCCAGGCTTCCTTGGAATTGGTTTAAGTATTACTGATGACAAGTCCGACACCGCCAAAGTTGGTGAAGTTATTACCTATACCTTTACTTTTTGATGAAGCAGTTACAGATTCGATATGTTCTGATATTACAGTTGCGGTACAAAAGGTACTTTTACCTCTGTTAACAGAAAGTGAAAGTGTCTATACTTGTGAACTAACCCTCCTGCAAAACAGCAAAGGCATATTAAGCCTTACAGTAGCCGCTGATGCCGCTAATACTTCTAAAGTTAACACAGCACTAAAATCAGTTAAGCGCTGTTAAATAATCAAAGCTTTATACCAAGCCCCAACTTTGATTTCTATCAAAGCGATGACAAGGTTTGATAATTTTAACCCTTAAACTGGCGATACAATCACCTATACCCTTACCTTTAGTGAAGCAGTAACAGGTTTTGATAAGCGTCAACATCAATAATGGTGCTATTAAGACAGGTACTGACTCAATTGTTACAACAATCTTCCGCTGGCAAAAAGTAAAGTCTATACCTTGGACCGTTGTACCTAGCAAGTAATTCAGATGTAGGTTCTTAACTTGTACTGAAGTCAGTGTCTGCCAATACTCGCAATACAGACAGTGCACGCTTTACACAACAGCAGCAATAATTGCTGCTAATTGACACCAAAGCCCCAGTAGTACACTCAGTGGGTGTAATATGGCACCTAATGAAAAACTTAACGATGACCTTTAGAGGCAGTTACAATAAAACACAGCAGGCAGTATTGTCATTTATGATAAAGCCAACTCTGACACTCTTATTACGATTGATATAGCTAACCAAGTTAGTCTTGATAGCACTAACAAAATTATCACTATTAATCCAGGTAGTGATTTAATAGTCAATAAGAATTACTATGTCAAAATTCTGATGCAGGCACTTTAAAGATACTGCGAAAATACTACGAGGGTATTGACAGCAATAGTGGTTGGGGCTTTGGCCCGGCCCATCACCACAGCACAATGGTAGATGCAAGCGGGTAAACTTGTTAGCGACAATGGTATCACGCAGTGAATTAGCACAATGGGTTATCTGCTGCACATTAACAAATTCTGGCGGTGCAGCAGGCGTTGTTATCAGTGCTATTACATTTAAAGCAACCAGTGAAAACAACAGCCAATGACAGAGTTGTAGAGACCAGTAATCTACCCCACTTTTGCCTCCTGCCAATGGTACCGAATGGACATTAGCCAATAGTAAAATACCGGTTTTAGTCAGTGGCGAGACCTACACAATTGAAATAAATTTATCTTCAACAGGTGCAGGCGTAAGCAACAGGTGGTAACGCTACCCCTGTTCTATCTGACACCACATAGCCCCAACCATAACAGACTGGGCAGTCAATTCACCAACAGATGGGCAATCAGTTTTAAAGTAGTGATGTTATTGAGCTAAATCATGACAACTAATGAAGCACTCTCGTTAAGCAATGCTACCAGTATAAAAGTGACCATTGGTACAAGGAATTTACACTCAGATACCGGCAAAGGTGCCGCTTTCAGCAGGGGCGCGTCAGTAGATGAGTTAAAAATAATTATTCCTTTACCTACACTGTCAAAGCTCCATGATAAAGCGTTAGTAAGCAGATTTTGAGATTACCAATGCAAGTGCAATTGGCCCTGACAGGGGTGCAACTGGATGGCAGGTAATATGAAGGCTTTCACCAGCTGGTAAGTACTCCTATATCCTTAAGTTGAATTAGGATCAATGTTGATGGTGTTGTACCAACTATTGAGACATTACACTAAACTGGGAGATATTTTAAACGCTATTGAAGACAACAGCAATGGCATTCGTAACAGTTGCTACAACTGGTGTAGAAAACAATCAAGAAGTCCACTAGTTATTAACCAAAAACTTTATACAGGTACTGTTACTAACAATAGTGCAACCATTACTGTTGCAGCTTACAGATTTACGTTTCAACCTGATGGACAAACTTACAGCCATAAAGTCAATATAAAGATACTGCTGGTAACCCAGCGATAGAGAAAATAGTGATTTTGTAAGTTGATACGGTTGCACCAACTGTAACCATTACTGACAATGAAGACGCTACAGCCGAAGCACTTTCTACCACAATCGCTTGATAGGTGCCGATGATAACTACATTAATGATAGTGAAAAAGACGCAACCGCACCTTCAGGCACAGTAACTGAATAGGTACTTTAACGATTACCAAAATTGAGTTTCGAAGGTAGTAACGCTGGTGCACAGCAATAACTTCAGGATTGGCCAGAAGCTGTTGCAGCCGATACCCTGGGCACTCGCATTCTGCTATGCCATCTGAATTAGCTTATGGAAAAACCTACATTTGGCTGTAGTAACGCTTAGTGATGGCACCAATCAGCAATTAGCACCCAGCACAGCAGTAACTTATGACACCATTAACCCAACCCCAATCACGACCAATCCGATGGACTTTAAGCGATATTCCAGCAGGACAACCTGCTTTTTAAGACAGGCGATGTTATCAGCCTAACACTGACAATGAGTGAGACCTTTGAAACTTAATAAATACAGGCTCTAAAGTGGTCATTGCAGACAAAGACTTTGTTTTGGATAAACTGCCTCTACAACCGCAGGCATAAGAAACTGGTGTTTAACATAGTGTTCGCTGGAGATAAAGCACTGCCGCTACAGACTTTATATTGACAACTGCAACAAGCGATATTACGCTAAATAATATAACAGATGTCGCAGGTAATGCACCGTTATTTACCGCTGATAGAGTGGTGTTGACCACGACTAAGCTTTTGAGTATATTGAAAAACAGGTTCGGGCAATGTAACCTTTGAGGGTATTGATGTGAGGGATGTTTGTGCCAATCTTGGAATTGATATTGACGGCGATGGCGACTCCAGATTTGGTGGTGGGTGAGCAGAATGGCACCCCAAAATACCATCAAAACATACAGGTACTACTTCTTAACCCTGCTTATGAAGTAAAAACTGGAGATAGCAATCCTTTTAATGGCATTGATGTGGGGAATTTTTCCGCACCAACCCTAGCCGATATTGATGGCGATGGCGACCTGGATTTGGTGGTGGGTGAAGGTAATGGCACCCTTAAATACTATCAAAATACAGGCGCTACTTCTAACCCTACTTATGAAGCAAAAACTGGAGGCAACAATCCTTTTAATGGCATTGATGTGGAGTATTTTTCCAAACCAACCCTAGCCGATATTGACGGCGATGGCGACCTAGATTTGGTGGTGGGTGAGATTAATGGCACCCTTAAATACTATCAAAACACAGGTACTACTTCTAACCCTGCTTATGAAGCAAAAACTGGAGATGACAATCCTTTTAATGGCATTGATGTGGGATATTCTTCCTCACCAATCCTAGTCGATATTGACGGCGATGGCGACCTGGATTTGGTGGTGGGTGAGAATGATGGCACCCTTAAATACTATCAAAATACAGGCACTACTTCTAACCCTGCTTATGAAGCAAAAACTGGAGATAGCAATCCTTTTAATGGCATTGATGTGGGATATTCTTCCAAACCAATCCTAGCCGATATTGATGGCGATGGCGACCTAGATTTGGTGGTGGGTAAGGGTGATGGCACCCTTAAATATTATTACAATCAACAACCTTCTTCTGTAGATGGACAAGCGCCAACTCTAACAACACAAGCCAGCGTTATCTTAGAGGAAACCTCAGATTTAGTGCTTGACTTTAGTGAAAATATTAAAGCAGGTACGGGCAGTATTCTCATCAAGAATAGTAGCGATGTAACAGTAGCAACTATTAATATCGCTAGTGATACAAATAAATTCAGCATTGCTGGCGATAAACTCACCATTGATGTGTCAGCATTAGGTTTAACTGATAATAAATTAACCCAAGGCAGTTACTATATCACCATGGATGCAGGCACAGTAACTGACATAGCGGGTAACGATGCTGCTGCCATTACTAAAGATACTAACCAATGGGTATTTGCAACCAAAGCACTTTTTACCACAATCGCTTGGATAGGTGCCGATGATAACTACATTAATGATAGTGAAAAAGACGCAACCGCACTCTCAGGCACAGTAGCGGGAGCAGGTACCTTATCTATTACTAAGATTGAGTTTTTTGAAGGTAGTAATACAGTAGGCACAGCAATAACTTCAGGATTACCAGCTGTTGCAGCTGACGGCACTTGGGCACTCGCACATTCTGCTATGCCATCTGAATTAGCCGATGGAAAAACCTACACGGCTGTAGTAACGCTTAGTGATGGCACCAATTCAGCAATTAGCACTAGCACAGCAGTAACTTATGACACCATTAACCCAACCCCAATTACGACCAATCCATGGACTTTAAGCGATATTCCAGCAGGACAATCTGCTTTTAAGACAGGCGATGTTATCAGCCTAACACTGACAATGAGTGAGACCTTGAAACTTAATAACACCACAGGCTCTAAAGTGGTCATTGCAGGCAAAGACTTTGTTTTGGATAAAACTGCCTCTACAACTGCAGGTGATAAGAAACTGGTGTTTAAATATAGTGTTCAAGCTGGAGATAGCATTGCCGCTACAGACTTTGATATTGACAACCCAACAAGAGATATTACGCTAAATAATATAACAGATGTCGCAGGTAATGCACCAGTATTTACCGCTGATAGAGTAGTGTTGACTAAGCTTGAGTATATTGAAAAAATAGGTTCGGGCAATAATCCTTTTAATGGCATTGATGTGGGGCTTTACTCCACACCAACCTTGGCTGATATTGACGGCGATGGCGACCTAGATTTGGTGGTGGGTGAGAATTATGGCACCCTTAAATACTATCAAAATACAGGCACTACTTCTAACCCTGCTTATGAAGTAAAAACTGGAGATAGCAATCCTTTTAATGGCATTGATGTGGGATATTCTTCCAAACCAACCCTAGCCGATATTGACGGCGATGGCGACCTAGATTTGGTGGTGGGTGAGTTTAATGGCACCCTTAAATACTATCAAAATACAGGCACTACTTCTAACCCTGCTTATGAAGTAAAAACTGGAGGTAGCAATCCTTTTAATGGCATTGATGTGGGGTATTTTTCCACACCCTTGGCTGATATTGACGGCGATGGTGACCTAGATTTAGTGGTGGGTGAGGGGAATCGCACCCTTAAATACTATCAAAATACAGGCACTACTTCTAACCCTGCTTATGAAGCAAAAACTGGAGATGACAATCCTTTTAATGGCATTGATGTGGGGTATTATTCCACACCAACCTTGGCTGATATTGATGGCGATGGTGATCTAGATTTGGTAGTGAGTGAGGTTTATGGCACCCTTAAATACTATCAAAATACAGGCACTACTTCTAACCCTGCTTATGAAGCAAAAACTGGAGACAGCAATCCTTTTAATGGCATTGATGTGGGATATTCTTCCAGACCAACCCTAGCCGATATTGATGGCGATGGCGACCTAGATTTGGTGGCGGGTAAGAATGATGGCACCCTTAAATACTACTACAATCAACAACCTTCTTCTGTAGATGGGCAAGCCCCAACTCCAACGGCTACTAACTCATGGACTCTAAGCAATATTCCAGCAGGGCAATCTGCTTTTAAGGTAGGGGATGTTATCAGCCTAACTTTGACAATGAGTGAGACCTTGAAACTTAATAACACCACAGGCTCTAAAGTGGTCATTGCAGGCAAAGACTTTGTTTTGGATAAAACCGCCTCTACAACTGCAGGTGATAAGAAACTGGTGTTTAAATATAGCGTTCAAGCTGGAGATAGCATTGCCGCTACAGACTTTGATATTGACAATCCAACAAGCGATATTACGCTAAATAATATAACAAATGTCGCAGGTAATGCACCAGTATTTACCGCTGATAGAGTAGTGTTGACTAAGCTTGAGTATATTGAAAAAACAGGTTTGGGCAATAATCCTTTTGAGGGTATTGATGTGGGGTATGTTTCTGTGCCAATCTTGGCTGATATTGACGGCGATGGCGACCTAGATTTGGTGGTGGGTGAGAATTATGGCACCCTTAAATACTATCAAAATACAGGTACTACTTCTAACCCTGCTTATGAAGTAAAAACTGGAGATAGCAATCCTTTTAATGGCATTGATGTGGGGAATTTTTCCGCACCAACCCTAGCCGATATTGACGGCGATGGCGACCTAGATTTGGTGGTGGGTGAGAATTATGGCACCCTTAAATACTATCAAAATACAGGCACTACTTCTAACCCTGCTTATGAAGTAAAAACTGGAGATAGCAATCCTTTTAATGGCATTGATGTGGGAAACGCTGCCTCACCAACCCTAGTCGATATTGACGGCGATGGCGACCTAGATTTGGTGGTGGGTGAGATAATGGCACCCTTAAATACTATCAAAACACAGGCACTACTTCTAACCCTGCTTATGAAGTAAAAACTGGAGATAGCAATCCTTTTAATGGCATTGATGTGGGGCTTTATTCCACACCAACCTTGGCTTGACTATTGACGGCGATGGCGACCTAGATTTGGTGGTGGGTAAGGATGATGGCACCCTTAAATACTATCAAAATACAGGCACTACTTCTAACCCTGCTTATGAAGTAAAAACTGGAGGTAGCAATCCTTTTAATGGCATTGATGTGGGGCGTTATTCCGCACCAGTCCTAGCTGATATTGATGGCGATGGCGACCTAGATTTGATGGTGGGTGAGAGTGATGGCACCCTTAAATATTATTACAATCAACAACCTTCTTCTGTAGATGGACAAGCGCCAACTCTAACAACACAAGCCAGCGTTATCTTAGAGGAAACCTCAGATTTAGTGCTTGACTTTAGTGAAAATATTAAAGCAGGTACGGGCAGTATTCTCATCAAGAATAGTAGCGATGTAACAGTAGCAACGATTAATATCGCTAGTGATACAAATAAATTTAGCATTACCAATGATAAACTTACTATTGATGTATCAGCATTAGGTTTAACCAATAATAAACTTACCGTAGGCAGTTACTATTTAGAAATGAACTCTGGTGCTATAACGGATATGTCAGGCAACGATGCACTGGGTATTGCTAAAAACAGCAACCAATGGGCATTTGAAACCACCGTCCTTACTACCGACATTGTTTGGGCAGGTGCCGATGATAATTACATTAATGATAACGAGAAAGATGCAACCACACTCTCAGGCACAGTAGTGAGAGCAGGTACCTTATCTATTACTAAGATTGAATTTTTTGAAGGCAGTAATTCAGTGGCTACAGTTTCAAGTTTGCCAACCATTGCGGATGATAAAACTTGGACACTGGCACATGCCAATATGCCAACTGCACTAGTTGATGGAAAAACCTACACGGCTGTAGTAACGCTTAGTGATGGCACCAATTCAGCAATTAGCACTAGCACAGCAGTAACTTATGACACCATTAACCCAACTCCAACGGCTACTAACTCATGGACTCTAAGCAATATTCCAGCAGGACAATCTGCTTTTAAGACAGGCGATGTTATCAGCCTAACACTGACAATGAGTGAGACCTTGAAACTTAATAACACCACAGGCTCTAAAGTGGTCATTGCAGGCAAAGACTTTGTTTTGGATAAAACTGCCTCTACAACTGCAGGTGATAAGAAACTGGTGTTTAAATATAGCGTTCAAGCTGGAGATAGCATTGCCGCTACAGACTTTGATATTGACAATCCAACAAGCGATATTACGCTAAATAATATAACAGATGTCGCAGGTAATGCACCAGTATTTACCGCTGATAGAGTAGTGTTGACTAAGCTTGAGTATATTGAAGAAATAGGTTCGGGCAATAATCCTTTTGAGGGTATTGATGTGGGGTATTATTCCACACCAACCTTGGCTGATATTGACGGCGATGGCGACCTGGATTTGATGGTGGGTGAGATTTATGGCACCCTTAAATACTATCAAAATACAGGAACTACTTCTAACCCTGCTTATGAAGCAAAAACTGACAATCCTTTTAATGGCATTAATACGGGATATTCTTCCTCACCAACCCTAGCCGATATTGACGGTGATGGCGACCTGGATTTGGTGGTGGGTGAGATTAGTGGCACTCTTAAATACTATCAAAATACAGGCACCACTTCTAACCCTGCTTATGAAGTAAAAACTGGAAACAGCAATCCTTTTGATGGCATTGATGTGGGGACTTATTCCGGACCAACCCTAGCCGATATTGACGGCGATGGCGACCTAGATTTGGTGATGGGTGAGGATAATGGCACCCTTAAATACTATCAAAATACAGGCACTACTTCTAACCCTGCTTATGAAGTAAAAACTGGAGGTAGCAATCCTTTTAATAGCATTGATGTGGGGGATTTTTCCAAACCAACCCTAGCCGATATTGACGGCGATTGCGACCTGGATTTGGTGGTGGGTGAGGAGAATGGCGCCCTTAAATACTATCAAAATACAGGCTCTACTTCTAACCCTGCTTATGAAGCAAAAACTGGAGATAGCAATCCTTTTAATAGCATTGATGTGGGAAATTATTCCAAACCAACCCTAGCCGATATTGACGGCGATGGCGACCTAAATTTGGTGGTGGGTGAGGAGAATGGCACCCTTAAATACTACTACAATCAACAACCTGCTTCTGTATATGGACAAGCTCAACGACCTCTGTCTGTAGATGAACAAGTTCCAACCTTTACAGAAAAAACCAGCGATACCAATGTCTTAGGCGAGCCTTCAAATCTAGTAATTGAGTTTTCTGAAAACATCAAAACAAATGGTGGCATTGTTGAAATCTGGAATAGCGCAGAAAAAGTTGCAACTATTAGCATTACTAATGCTAATATTAGCGACACAACACTCACTCTTAACCCGAGTAACTTAACTTCGGGCGTTTATTACATCAAAATGGCATCAGGCGTTATAACTGACACCTCGGGTAATGACTTTGCAGGTATTGATAATACCTCAGGTAAAACTTGGGCATTTGCATATAATTTTTATATCGGCACCGATAACGCCGATACTATAACGGGTAGTGCAGGTGACGATACTATAAATGGTGGTGCAGGCAACGATACTATAAATGGCGGTGCAGGCAGTGATATTTTTGTTTATGCAAATACAGATAATGGCGAAGACACCATAACTGGCTTCATATTTGGTGCTGGTGGCGATAAATTAGATTTAAAAGATTTTATTACTGCTAGTGGTAACCAAGCGACACTTTTTGCTAATATTGATAAATATATTACAGTGTCGGATACTGGCACTGCAGGTAGTGCCAAACTAACGATTGATGCTGATGGCACGGTTACAGATGATGTTGCTGATTTGGTTATCAATCTACAAGGGGTTTCTGGTATTGGTGGCTCCCCTACTCCCGACACAGTTGCATTAGGGCACTTTATAACTGATAATCTTATTCTTGTATAAAGAGACCTTTGCATAAATATGAATAATCATCAAAACGCCATCTTTCATCAAATTACAAACTTTTTAAAAACACCCTTAGCCCTGCTAGGAGTGGATTTAAAAAATTTCCAATTTAATAAAATCTGTCATTTTGCTAATCATCCCTATTTATGCAAAGGTCTCAATAGTTATAAATGAGCAAGAAATGAATTGGCTAAGTTAACAAAATTATTAAAAGGTAATTATGAGGTTTAAAAATGAGTGAATTATTTAACAGCATCAAACAAGGTTTGGGCGAGACGATTGATTTTTCTGAAGGTAAAAAATCAAAGGCTATCGTCCACGATATGAACCCACTAGATATAAACAATATTCGTGCTAATGTTGGTATGAGCCAAAATGAATTTGCTAATGCTTTTGGCGTTAGCGTCAGCACTCTGCGTCATTGGGAGCGAGGCGATAGAAATCCCCGAGGTCCGGCTTTGGTTTTGCTTAATGTGGTCGCTAAAGAACCAAGTGTTGTTTTAAGGGCTTTAAGTCATTAAATATATCAAAAGAATTGACTGAATTTTTACTATACCAAGTCCCTCTTGCTTTGCCATGACGAACAATCAAGCCTAATTTAAGCAATTCGCTTAATCTGTTTTTGACGCTTGGTTTGGAAATCGTGGTAATAATATTGCTTGCCTCTGTAATGGTAATGCGGTTGTATTTGTCTAAATATTGCATAATAATCACACTTTCTTTTGGTAGGTGGCTGTATCTTTCAGCGTTGCTGGTTTTTGTCTGTAGGTGGTCCTTCTGTCGTTTCAACGAACGAAAAAAGAAGTTTAGCCAGGCACTCCAGTCTATTGTTGAATTGAGTGTTTTCTGCGTGCGTTGCAGGGCGAGATAATAGCCGTCTTTGTTTTTTTCAATGATGCTTTCAAGTGAGGTATAAGAGATGTATCCATAACCCGATTTCAGCATTAGTAGAGATACTAAAGCACGAGAAAGCCTGCCGTTGCCGTCTTGAAAAGGATGAATGGCTAAAAATACCAAGTTAAAAACCGCAATCACAATCAATGGGTGATAGCTTTTGTCATTCAAAGTTTCCCGAGTCCAATAAATCAATTCTTGCATTTTGTTCGGCGTGTCAAAAGCCGATGTCGTTGCAAAAACCACACCCAAACTTTTACCCAGCCCATCAAAAGCCTCAACATTGTTGGTGTGTTTTTTATACTCACCACGGTGGCGAGTATCTTTGTCTGAGTGTTTAAGTAAAATAATATGCAGTTGCTTGATATAGTTTTCACTGATTTTAATATACTCAAAATTAGCAAAGATGGTTTCCATTACCTCAGAATAACCTGCCACCTCTTGCTCGTCCCGATGAGAAAAAGACTGATTTTTAACCTCACCAAGTAGAGTTTCAATCTCGCTATCAGTTAGTTTTGAGCCTTCAATATATGTCTAGTTTTAAACCTAATAAATCACTGCCATAAGTGGCTAAATAATAAAATTTATTTTTGGGAAAACTTCGGTTTTTAATGATACATATGTCTATATCTAATAAAGATATTGAGATGGGGACGCATTAAACCCCATATTGCTGACGATACCCTTCAATACGCGCAATCAATGACGGGTCATCCCCCTGTTTAAGATAATCAATAATATCGGCAAGGCAAATAATACTCAGCACTGTCAAACCAAAATCTCGCTCCACTTCCTGAATGGCAGACTGCTCACCTTTGCCCTTTTCTTGCCTATCCAATGCAACAATCACGCCTTTGGCATTCGCCCCATTGGCTGCAATAATATCCATCGCCTCACGAATTGCCGTCCCTGCGGTAATTACATCGTCAATAATTAAAATATTGCCTGTCAGTGCATGACCCACAATATTGCCTCCCTCTCCATGAGTTTTGGCTTCTTTGCGGTTAAAACTATAAGGCATATTTCTATCAAAACTGTCATTCAACGCCATTGCAGTCGCTGTTGCCAAGGGAATGCCTTTATAAGCAGGGCCAAACAAAACATCAAAATCCATTTGATTGTCTTCAATCGCCTGTGCATAAAAATGACCCAGTTGTGAGAGATGTTTACCCTGATTGAATAACCCAGCGTTGAAAAAATAAGGACTAATCCGTCCCGATTTCAGTTCAAACTCGCCGAATTTCAACGCGCCTACTTCTAAAACGAAATTAATAAAGTCTTTTTTGTAATCTTTCATAGTATTTAATCAGTAAAATTTAAGTATGAAAATTATAACAGTCAATGTCAACGGAATTCGAGCAGCTGAAAAAAAAGGTTTTTTTGAATGGTTAAAAAAAGAAGATGCTGATGTGGTTTGCTTGCAAGAAATCAAAGCACAAGAAGACCAGCTAGACGAGCGATTTTATCCCAAAGAATACCACTGCTATTATCACCCTGCCGAGAAAAAAGGCTATTCGGGCACAGCAATTTTTAGCAAGAAAAAACCCAATATAGTAACCAAAAAACCGACTGGGAAGAGATGGATTTTGAAGGTCGCATTATCCAAGCCGATTTTGATGATTTATCCGTGATCTCAATTTATATCCATTCTGGCAGTAGCAAATAAGAATGACAAGATTTAAAAATGGCATTCTTAACCCAACGCTTTATGCCGTATCTCAAGCAATTAAAACCGATGGTAAAAAAGTCATCCTCTGTGGCGATGTCAATATCGTGCATCAAAATAACTTTAATGACATTTCCGATGTCCTATTTTGAGGTCAAGTAAACTTCTTTCTGTAAATTCGCATCTATTCTATCAAATCCACTCCTATCAATCCATCCTAAAATTCACTACCACCTAATCAATCACCACCCAAAGACAAATAAGCCTTAGAACTTTGCCGCTCATCTGAGATTGCTATAACGACTACACTAACCAGCCTCAAACAAGAATCCTCATTAGTAAATATTTTAGCGACTTTTGCGCGTTGTTTTAGGATAGATTAAAGGATCATGTCTGATTTTTAGAGAGGACTTTACACAATTTGTGTTTACAGGGTCTTTTGTTAAATTTAGATAAATTGCTATAGAGACCTTTGCATAAATAGGGATGATTAGCAAAATGACAGATTTTATTAATTGGAAATTTTTAAATCCACTCTAGCAGGGCTAAGGGTGTTTTTAAAAAGTTTGTAATTTGATGAAAGATGGCGTTTTGATGATTATTCATATTTATGCAAAGGTCTCGTATAAAGACTTAAATAGAATGAGTCTTTGGACTTTTTGGTGTGATTTTAATTATGGGTGGTTCTATTTTTGGATTTGGGGATAAAAATTGTCATTTTGTTAATCACCTATTTGTGTAAAGGTTTTAAAAAATACTCAACCTATTTTCCTTAGTCTAAATGTTTGATTTGGTCTTTTAAAGTCATTTTCAGATAATTAATACCTTAACTTCGTCAGTTATATCAATTAAGCATGCCGTAAACCAATACATCAGCAGAGTTACCGTTATAGACCGAAATTTTTAAAACATAAGTTTTTGTAAAATAATTTACTACGGTTTGTCGTAGTTATTATGTGTTTGCGTGTGTCAATTTTAAAAGTTGGAATAGTTATTGCTTGACATATATTATATATCTCTTCTATCCCTCCTTAAGGTTGTATAGAATCCTGCCTGCCACTAATTTTATAAAGGAATAAATGCAAAATTTTATAATATATGGACACTGCGATAAGGGTATTAAGTTTAGACCCAGCGATTGGACTGAAAGATTGGTTAATGCACATACGACCAATGAACAATCCAAACAATGTATGCATATTTTTAATATTAATGGCATTAAAGGTATTAAGGTAAAAACCTGTTTAGAGGAAACAAATTTAATGCCGCTGAATCAAATTTTAGATTTTGCTACTAGCAATAATCTTGTTATTAAATACATGAGAGACCTTTGCATAAATAGGGATGATTAGCAAAATGACAGATTTTATTAAATTGGAAATTTTTAAATCCACTCTAGCAGGGCTAAGGGTGTTTTAAAAAGTTTGTAATTTGATGAAAGATGGCGTTTTGATGATTATTCATATTTATGCAAAGGTCTCATAGAGGAATACAATGAAAAAAGTGATTGAATTAACACCAAAACAAGCGAATATTCGAATACAACAAAATAATGCTATTTTATTTTTAGATGTTCGCTCTTGTGTAGAATATAAATTCGTTGGTCATGCGATAGGTAGTATTTTAGTACCATGGATGGATGAGCCAGAATGGGAGATTAATCCTAGATTTTGCCATGCAGTATCCGCATTGTTAGTAGATAGATATGATCCATTAAATACCGAAATTATTTTAATTTGTCGCTCTGGTAACCGTTCTCTGGATGCTGGTAACGCTCTGCTTAAAAAAGGCTTTAAAAATGTTGCACATATCACTACAGGCTTTGAAGGGCGTTTAGACGCTTTAAAGCAGCGTAGTAATTTTGATGGTTGGTGTTACGATGATCTTCCATGGGAACAGTGCTAATGAATGTCAATCTATCAAATTTACCTTTATCTATTAAAAGCCTATTTACGGGCTATACTCTAGTCATTGGTATTGGCCTAATGATGGCGGGTGCACAAATTATGCTTACTCATGGTATGTCTGATGGTGAGCCTGGTCTATCAATTGATGATGTGGTATATAGTTATTATGGCAATCGTTCTAATTCTAAATTAGAAAATAAACTCAATGGCTCAATGAAAGATAAGGCACCTGTCAAGGAAAGGCTAAAATTATTAATTGGGTAAAACATGGTGCAGAACAACAAAGGTGGGAAAATGAAATCCAGTTGATTGTTTTAAAGCGTTGCGCTTCTTGTCATATCAGCATTCCAGCATTGCCTAATATTACTAAATTTGAAGTTATTAAAGGGTTAGCGATAACAGACGGTGCGGTAGATATTTCTAGTTTAACACGCATATCGCATATCCATTTATTTGGCATTGCCTTTATTTTCTTTTTTGTTGGCTTGATATTCTCGTTAGCCACTGGTTTTAATAAATGGCTAAAAGCAACTGTCATCTTTACCCCCTTTGCTTTTTTAATACTTGATGTTAGCGCTTGGTGGCTGACGCGTATTGACCCAGCCTTTGCTTGGTTGGTTATTATTGGCGGTTTTGGCTATAGTCTTACCTCTACCATTATGATTTCTACCTCACTTTATCAGATGTGGATTATGCCTGGCGTGGGAAAATTAGCCACAAAAATGCTTGGTCTAATGATAGTAATTAAAATATGAAAATCGCCATTCCAAAAGAGTGTTATCCTGGTGAAAAACGGGTTGCCAGCACGCCAAATGTTGTCCGTCATCTGATTGAATTAGGCTTTAAAGTTACACTTGAAACACAAGCGGGGATACACGCAAGTTTTACTGATGAAGATTACCAATTGGCGGGTGCGGGTATTGCCCAAGACAGTGAGACACTTTTGGCAGATGCACAAATAATTCTCAAAGTGCGTGCCCCTATCAAAGATGAAATCGCTTTAATGTCCGCAGGTTCAACCTTGATTAGTTTTATTTGGCCAGCACAAAATCCTGAGTTGTTGCAACGCTTAGCGGCAAAAAAAATCAATGTTTTAGCAATAGATTCTATGCCTAGGATTTCACGAACGCAAAAAATGGATGCACTCAGTTCTATGGCAAATATCGCAGGATACCGTGCTGTAATTGAAGCTACCAACGCATTCGGGCGATTTTTTTCAGGTCAAATTACCGCAGCAGGACGCATTCAGCCTGCCAAAATTCTAGTGATTGGTGCAGGCGTAGCGGGCTTATCAGCGATTGGTACGGCAAAATCTTTAGGTGCAATTGTGCGGGCATTTGACACCCGCCTTGAAGTCAAAGAACAAATACACAGTTTAGATGCTGATTTTTTGGAGTTAGATTTTGCTGAGAATACTGATGGCACTGGTGGTTATGCCAAAACTATGAGCAAAGAATTTATCGCAGCAGAAATGGCGTTATTTGCTGAGCAAGCCAAAGAGGTGGATATTATCATTACCACTGCACTCATTCCTGGTAAGCCCGCACCAGAGCTTATTACTGAGGCAATGGTAAAATCAATGAAACAAGGTAGTGTAATTGTGGATTTAGCCGCTGAACAAGGGGGTAATTGTGCACTCACAACGCCCCATGAAATCACCGAAAAATATGGGGTTAAGATTATTGGTTATTGTGATTTACCCAGCCGTTTATCAGCACAATCTAGCCAATCATATGCCTCCAATATTCATCACCTACTTACCGAACTCTGTCCTGAGCAACAAGGAGAAATTGTTTTGAATATGGAAGATAAGGTTATTCGTGCAATCACGGTGGTAAAAGCAGGGCTTGTAACTTGGGCACCGCCAAAAGCACCCCTAACATCTACCAAAGAAAGCAATAAAAATAAGGGGCAACCCGTTGAAATTGAATTAATCGCAGACAAGGGTAAATCTACTGTCAGCAAAGCAAAGCAAGACATCATTCTTGCTCTCGTTATCTCCGTATTACTATTAGGGTTAGGTGCAGTAGCACCCAGTTCTTTTATGACGCATTTTAGTATCTTTGTGCTAGCGTGTTTTGTTGGTTATATGGTTATTTGGAATGTATCACACTCACTACACACACCGTTAATGAGCATCACCAATGCCGTCAGTAGTATTGTGATTTTAGGTGCTTTATTGCAAATATCCTCGTCAAATAACACCATTCTATGGCTCAGTGCAATTGCTATCTTGATTGCCAGTATCAACATCGTTGGTGGCTTTGCGGTAACTCGGCGTATGCTTAAAATGTTCAGCGATTAATACGCCAAGGAGAAAATTATGCCCACAAACCTTATTACTGCCACTTACTTAATTGCCGCCATTTTCTTTATTTGGTCCCTAGGCGGATTAAGTAGTAATGTTGGTGCGCGTAAAGGATTGTGGTTTGGTATCACAGGAATGGTTTTAGCTGTAAGTGTCACCATTCTCAACACTGATGTGGTTAACTATGTGCTGATTGCTATTACGATGGCGATAGGTTCTGCTATCGGTCTAATCCTTGCCACTCGCGTGCAAATGGTGCAAATGCCACAATTAGTCGCTATCTTACACAGTTTAGTAGGGTTGGCAGCAGTGCTGATTGGTTACGGGGGTTATATGGATGACAGTTTACAACTAACTGGTGTAGAAAAAACCATTCATGACATTGAAGTCTATATTGGTATCTACATCGGTGCCTTCACATTCTCAGGATCCGTTATGGCTTTTGGAAAACTCAGTACCTTGCTAAATGCCAAGCCTGTTTTACTCCCCGCTCGTCATTATTTAAACTTGTTAATGTTTATTACTGTCATCATTTTTGGCTGGATATTTGTTACCCCTAGCACTCCTGAAATGGCGTATATAGCCCTTTACATAATGACTGCATTGGGTATTATTTTCGGTATTCACATGGTGCTGGCAATTGGCGGTGCAGATATGCCTGTAGTTATCTCAATGCTCAACAGTTATTCCGGCTGGGCAGCAGCAGCAACAGGTTTTATGCTGTCCAATGATTTACTTATTATTGTGGGTGCTTTAGTTGGTAGCAGCGGTGCAATTTTGAGTTATATTATGTGCAAGGCTATGAATCGCAACTTCTTTAGTGTCATCTCTGGCGGTTTTGGCACCCTTACAAAAACCACTGCCAGTACTTCTGGCGAACAGATTGAAGTTAGTAATATTGATGTTGCCCAAACAGCCACACTACTACTACAAGCAAAAAAAATAGTGATTGTTCCAGGCTACGGAATGGCAGTCGCACAAGCACAACATGCCGTTTCAGGCGTTACCCAATTACTAATGAGCCAAGGGGTTAATGTGCGTTTTGGCATTCACCCCGTGGCTGGTCGCATGCCAGGACATATGAATGTACTACTAGCAGAGGCAAAAATCCCCTATGATGCAGTTTTTGAGATGGAGCAAATCAACCCCGATTTTGGCAATGTAGATGTTAGTATCGTTATTGGTGCTAACGACACCGTGAATCCATCTGCACTAACAGACCCTGACAGTCCCATCGCTGGCATGCCCGTGCTTGAAGTTTGGCGAGGAAAAACCACCATAGTTCTAAAACGCAGTATGGCGCAAGGTTATTCAGGCGTTGAAAACCCACTATTTGGCAAAGAAAATACCCGTATGTTATTCGGCGACGCCAAAACAACTATGGATGCTTTATTGCTTAAGTTGTCCTGAGTTGCATCAGTTTAATACAGTAATTTCATTTGGATTGAGACCTTTGCATAAATAGGGATGATTAGCAAAATGACAGATTTTATTAAATTGGAAATTTTTAAATCCACTCTAGCAGGGCTAAGGGTGTTTTAAAAAGTTTGTAATTTGATGAAAGATGGCGTTTTGATGATTATTCATATTTATGCAAAGGTCTCTTAAAGTATTTTCGGTCTCTTGCATTTGGTATATTTAATTTTTTTTGATATTTTGTAACCGTTCTACGACAAATATCCACTTTGTCTTGTGTTAATAAATCACATATTTTTTGATCAGAGAGTGCTTTATTTTCATTGCGAATAATCTGAATAATTTTATGTTGAATAGATTTTGATGCATGCTTGCCAACATTAGCAGAAAATAAATCTTGGATGCTAATCACGCCAATTGGTGTATTCATATACTTGTCTTTAATTAAACGTGACAAGGTGGATTCACCCATGCCCAACTCAAATGCTAATTGTTTTTGAGTTAATGGCAATAGATACGCTAAACCTTTAGTGAGTGCTTGTTGTTGTTTGGCAACCAATGCTTTGGCAATCTGTTGTAAATATTGATTACGATAAGCCAAAGAGCCAATCAAGCCGCGTGCTACTGCCAGATGTTCATTAAATAAAGTTTTGTCTGGGATTTGAGTGCGTAAGGATAAATACTTTTTATTGATTGTAATATCAGGCAGTTTTTTTAGATGAATACGCCAATCATTTTCTGTTTTTTCAATAAAAATATCGGGTTGAACATATGGATTTCGACTGTTGTCTAGATTATCAGTGGGTGTTTTGGCTAATAATTTAACCACACTCAGAAAGTTATCTTTTTGTGCTGAAGTAACTTGATTAATATCAACATCTCCAAGTAAAAGCTTTACAATCAGGGGTTTATCTGCGATGTTTTTATTGTGGTTAATTTGTAACAAAAAGAAGTCTTGCATATTAAAAGAAGCAATACCAAAGGGTTCAATATTAATTTGCATCTGCCTTCTAACTTGCTCACATTGTTGCAGATTGATTTTATTTTTTGGCTGTTTTTTTAAATAAACACGCATAATTGTTTCAATGCTAACCTCAAGAAACCCAACTTCAGTCAAATTTTCAACCATAATATGTGCGATACTGAGTTGCTCAGCAGTTAAACCTATATTGGGCAATTGATTTTCTAAATTAGCAAACATAGATTCTTTATGTGCTAATTTTGCAAAAATATCTTCGTTGGTTTTTTCATAATTTAAAGAATAACCGCCTATTTTTTCAGTATTTTCAACCAGTAAAATATTTTTTTCTAGTGCGTTATTTATTTCAACCAATAAGTCATCATATGGCATAGTTAAAAGCCCTATAGAGTTTTTTAACGAAGGTGTTAGGTTGACATTGAAGCCTAATTTTTGTTGTAATAAATTTTTTGGCATAGTTATTGCTTGTTATTCTAGTGAGATAGTATACATTTAAATAATAAAGAGGAGAGCTTTATGTCCAATACAGAATTAGCACAATCGGTTGATAGTAAATCACCCATTGAGAGTTTTTACGATGTCATGCGTAGACAAGGTATTAGCCGTCGTAGTTTCATCAAATATTGCAGTCTTACTGCAACCGCTTTGGGTCTAGGTCCTGCGTTTGTAGGTAAAATTGCTTATGCAATGGAAAATAAGCCAAGAATTCCAGTTTTATGGTTACACGGTTTAGAATGTACTTGCTGTTCAGAGTCATTTATTCGTTCAGCACACCCGTTGGCAAAAGATGTGATTTTGTCTATGATTTCATTAGATTATGATGATACGATTATGGCGGCAGCAGGGCAGCAGGCCGAAGCAATTATCGATGAGACTATCGAAAAGTATGATGGTAATTTTATTCTTGCTGTGGAAGGCAACACACCGCTTAATCAGGATGGAATGTCTTGTATTATTGCTGGCAAACCTTTTCACCATCAAATTGAAAGAGTTGCGAAACATTGTAAAGCAATTATTTCTTGGGGCTCATGTGCTTCTTGGGGTTGCGTTCAAGCAGCCAGACCCAATCCAACTCAAGCAACACCAACACATAAATTAATTACTGATAAGCCCATTATTAAAGTACCTGGTTGTCCGCCAATTGCTGAAGTGATGACGGGTGTGATTACTTATATGGTAACTTTTGATAAGATGCCAACTTTAGACAGGCAAGGTCGCCCTAAAATGTTCTACTCTCAAAGAATTCACGACAAGTGTTACCGTCGTCCACATTTTGATGCAGGTCAATTTGTTGAAGAGTTTGATGATGAAAATGCCAAGAAGGGTTATTGTTTATACAAGGTGGGCTGTAAAGGGCCTACTACCTATAATGCTTGTTCTACTATTCGTTGGAATGAAGGCACTTCTTTCCCAATTCAAGCGGGTCACGGTTGTATCGGTTGTTCAGAAGATGGATTCTGGGATAAAGGATCATTCTATGACAGGCTGACTGATGTGCATGGATTTGGTGTTGAGGCGGATGCCGATGAAATAGGCTTGGCAGTGGCTGGTGCTACAGGGGTGGCTATCGCAGTTCATGCGGCGGCCAGTGCATTAAAAAGTGCAAAAAATAATCATGACAACAACATAGGAGAATAAATTATGTCAGTTATAACTACACCAAACGGCTACACACTAGATAATAGTGGTCAACGCGTTGTTATTGACCCAGTAACTAGAATTGAGGGTCATATGCGTTGTGAAGTCAACTTAGATAAAAATAATGTCATTATCAATGCGGTATCAACCGGCACAATGTGGCGTGGATTAGAAGTTATTTTAAGGGGTCGTGATCCTAGAGATGCTTGGGCTTTTGTTGAAAGAATTTGTGGCGTATGTACAGGTTGTCATGCCCTAGCATCTTGTAGAGCAGTTGAAAATGCATTGGGTATTGAGATTCCACTGAATGCACATCTCATTCGTGAAATGATGGCAAAAACTTTGCAAGTACATGATCATGTTGTGCATTTCTACCATTTACATGCACTGGACTGGGTTAATCCCGTTAATGCTTTAAAAGCTGACCCTAAGGCTACTTCTAGTTTGCAGCAGATTGTATCGATTAAGCATGCAAAATCTAGCCCTGGTTATTTTAAGGATATTCAAACTAGAATTAAGAAATTTATTGAGTCAGGGCAACTAGGACCTTTCAAAAATGGTTACTGGGATAATCCTGCCTATAAATTATCACCAGAAGCAGATTTAATGGCAGTGGCTCATTATCTTGAAGCACTTGATTTACAAAAAGAATTTGTTAAATTACATACTATCTTTGGGGGTAAAAATCCACATCCAAACTATTTAGTGGGTGGTGTTCCTTGTGCGATTAATATGGATGGTGATATGGCTGCAGGTGCACCGCTTAATATGGAACGCTTAAATTTTGTTAAATCTCGCATTGATGAAATGGTGCAATTTAATACCAATGTTTATGTGCCTGATGTGCTTGCTATTGCTAGTTTTTACAAAGGTCAATTATGGGGTGGCGGTATCGGTGCTAAGAGTGTGATGGACTATGGCGCTTACCCTAAGGTTAATTATGATAAATCAACTGACCAACTACCGGGTGGTGTTATTCTTAACGACAATTGGGATGAGGTCTTTCCAATTGATCCGGCAGACCCAGAGCAAGTTCAAGAGTTTGTTACCCATTCTTGGTATAAGTATCCAGATGAATCTAAAGGTTTACATCCTTGGGATGGTATTACTGAGGCAAACTATGAGTTAGGAGCTAAAACCAAAGGCACCAGAACTGACATTAAAGAATTGGATGAAAGTGCCAAATACTCATGGATTAAAGCCCCTAGGTGGAGGGGTCATGCCGTTGAAGTGGGCCCATTATCTCGTTATGTTTTGGCATTCGCACAAGGTAATGAATATGTTATTGACCAAATTAACACCAGCGTTGCTGCATTTAATTCCCTTGCTGGCACTAATCTTGGTGCAAAACAAGTTTTGCAAACAACCATTGGTAGGACACTTGCTAGGGCGTTAGAATCTAAGTATGTGGCTGATATGATGGTTGATGATTGGCACGCTTTAATTAAGAATATTAAAAATGGCGATAGTTCAACAGCAAATATGGAGAAATGGGATCCAAAAACTTGGCCGAAAGAGGCTAAAGGTTACGGAACTGCAGCGGCTCCTCGGGGTGCTTTAGGTCATTGGATTAAGATTAAGGATGGCAAGATTGAAAATTACCAATGTGTTGTGCCAACTACTTGGAATGGTTCGCCACGCGATCCAGCAGGTAATATTGGTGCATTTGAAGCCAGTTTGATGGGAACGCCAGTGGAGCGTGCGAATGAGCCAGTTGAGATTTTACGCACGCTACACAGTTTTGACCCATGTCTTGCCTGCTCTACTCATGTGATGAGTAGCGATGGTGAAGAATTAATTAATGTTAAAGTAAGATAGGAGTAGGTATATGAAAAAATTAATAATAGTGATAGTATCAATGTTGTTTTCTGTTGCGGCATTTGCACATTCGGGGCATTCGCCACTTGAGTTTATAAGTGCCATTGAAGCAGCAAAGCATTACTTTAGTAGTTCATATCATATTGGAACAATATTAGCAATAAGCATGGTGTTTATTGTTAGTGCTGTTATTCTCCACAAGAGAAGACAGATTTTATCCACTATGTTAATGGTAGCAGGACTCTTTGGCTCAATATTGGGCATGGGGCTGTTGTTGTCATAAACTTTTATTGAAAGGGAGTAGGCTATGAGTACAAAAAAGATGAGTTCAGCCATTGGTGATTTAGATTCGTCAGGCATTGAATCAACCATAGAGGCGGTTTATGTATATGAGGCACCCGTGCGATTATGGCATTGGGTGAATGCAGGTGCAATTACTGTTTTGGCACTTACAGGTTATTTTATTGGTTCTCCGTTGCCCAGTATGTCAGGTGAGGCAAGTGATTTTTATGTTATGGGGTATATTCGCTTTTTTCATTTTGTAGCGGCTTATGTATTTGCCATTGGTATGATTGGTAGAATTTATTGGGCGTTTGTAGGCAATGGACATGCGAAGCAACTGTTTGTACCGCCATTATTGAAAAAGTCTTGGTGGCGTGAAGTTTGGCATGAGGCTCGTTGGTATGCCTTCTTGGAAAAAGAACCGAATAAATATGTCGGTCACAATCCATTGGCCTCATTATTTATGTTTCTTATGTTTGTCGTGGGTTCAATTTTTATGATTTTTACTGGATTTGCTTTATATGCCGAAGGACAAGGGACGGATTCTTGGTGGTATGACGCTTTTGCTGGGTGGTTAATTCCATTGTTCGGACAGAGCCAAGATGTACACACTTGGCATCATTTGGGAATGTGGTTTATTTTAACCTTCGTCATTATTCATATCTATGCTGCGATTAGAGAAGATGTAATGTCTAGGCAATCCTTAGTGAGCACAATGATTAGTGGCTGGAGAACCTGGAAAGATGACAGAAGATAATCATTTTTTTTGGAGTAATTGAATGAAAGTTTTAATATTGGGCATCGGTAATATTTTATGGGCAGATGAAGGGTTCGGTGTCCGCACTGTTGAAGAAATTAATAAACAGTATGAGTTTGATAAAGAGGTGTTACTGATGGATGGTGGAACCCTAGGTCTGTATCTTATTCAACATGTGCAAGCCTGTGATTTGCTTATCGTATTTGATGCCATTGATTATGACTTAAAGCCCGGCACAATGAAACTCATTCACGATGAAGAGGTGCCTAAATTTATGGGTGTTAAAAAAATGAGTTTGCATCAAACAGGCTTTCAAGAAGTGTTATCCACGGCTGAATTAACTGGAGAAACACCCGATCATATTTTTTTAATTGGTGTGCAACCTGCACAATTAGATGATTTTGGCGGTAGTTTGAATGAGGTGGTAAAAGAACAAATACAACCCGCCATTAATGCGTGTCTTAAATATTTAGACAGTTATTCTGTGCCTTATAAAAAACGAGACATCACTTATCTTGAAGAAGGTATTAATAGTCCAACTATTGGTATGAGTAACTATGAACGCCATAGACCTTCGGAGCAGTTAGCTTGTAGAAAAGGGGATGAGAGGGTTTTATTTGACAATGCTTTTGAGCAAAGAAAAAGTGAGCTTATTGACCCAAATTGCGGTGTCAATGTATTTGTTGATGGGCGTAAACATTTTGAGGATAATTAAATGTGTATAGGGATACCTATGCAGATTGTCAATCCTTTAAGTGATACTTATGCCACTTGTCAAGATAATGGTGTGAGTAAGATTATCAATATGCAGTTAGTCGGTCCACAAATTACTGGTACATGGGTGCTGGTCTTTATTGATGCTGCTAGAGAGGTTATTTCTGATGCTAAAGCCAAGGAAATTGATGCGGCGCTCAAAGCTGTCAGTTTGGCTATGCAGGGCGGTGAAAATGACCAAGTGCAAGCTTTATTTGGTGATTTGATTGATCGTGAACCGATTAATCCTTTTTTTAATAATAATGAATAATTTTATGTTTCCAACATTGATACAGCAATTAATAACAAACAATCAATACCCGCTTTTAACTGAAGAAACGGTTGATACTTTTATAAAGCAACATCACTATAGCGTGCTATTTTTTTGTAATGACGAGAAATTATTTCCAGAAAATTTAGATGTTGCGGTTATATTGCCTGAATTAATATCTGTTTTTAAAGGACAAATTGTTCCCGCTATTATTAGTCGTGCTGATGAAATGAAGATACAACGAAAGTATGGTTTTACCACTTGGCCTTCGTTGGTATTTTTTAAAGATGGCAGCTATTTAGGTGTAATTTCAAAAGTAAGGAATTGGGATGAATATCTGAGTGAGATACAAAATCTATTGTTATCCGAGCCATCTCTACCCCCTGTTAAAATCGCATTGTCGCAAAATTAAAAAAAGGAAAACGCCATGTCATCAATACCTGTTCCACCAATTTCATCTAATTTTTTATTAGGCCCCGGTTCTCATGATGTTCCCGAAAAGGATAAACTTGAATATATGGCAATGCCCACTGAAATGTCCACTTTTGATGTGGATAGCAAAATATATGAATGGGACCCAACTACAGACCTTTCTCAATGCAAGCAGTTCTTGGAGAATATATATACCCAGTTAGGCGATTATAAGGTTACCGACGATAACTTGTTATTTAAAGTGAAAGGTTTAAATGCTGATAATAAGGCTTATTTGAATGCATTGCTGAGTGAGGGCGAGGTAAGTGCCGTTATTACACAAGAGGATCGAACAGTCAATATACAGGAATCTATCTTTACAGGTATTTGGCGAGTAACTGTGATTGACAGCAATAAAAATCTACTGGCAGATTATGTGGAAGCAGGTGATATTCCTAAAATTCTTGTTGATAAGAACCAAGAAAAATCCAATAAAGTTTTGTTTGATAGTGCCTTATTGCCAGAGAATGTGATTAATGCACCGTCCATTCTAACGGAGCTTGAAGATAAAAAACGGGAATACAGTACACTTTCTAAAGCACAACTTGCTGAAACGCTGGTGAATCCAATTGAAGCAATTAATTTGACATTACTGCCTCATACTGAGGAAGACCTTGCTGCAATTAATAATATTTTAGGACTGGGTGATACAGTTATCTTATCTAGAGGATATGGAAACTGCCGTATTACTTCAACAGGTGTCTCTTCTATTTGGTGGGTGAAATATTTTAACTCTACTGACAATGAAATATTAAGCACTATTGAAGTGGTGGGAATGCCAATTGTGGCTTGTGCTGCACAAGAAGATATAGAATCTAGTGTAGCGCGTCTTAAAGAATTTAGTGATGAATTATGAAAACTTTTGAGGGCAGTTATTTAGGCGATAATGAAAAAATTCCAGATGATGCTTGTATGGAATGTAAGATTTGCCACCATGTTTACCAACCTGAAGCAGGTGATGAGTATTGGCAGATAGCACCTAATACCCCATTCAGTCAATTACCTGAGCATTGGCATTGCCCAAATTGTGACGGCTTTCAAGATCAATTTATGGTGATTGCACGGGAAGATATTTTGTAGTTGAATCATATGTCTAGTGATAATGTAAATCGTCTAAAAGCACATTATTTATATGTATATACGCATAAGATGAAGGATATTCCCATTCTTAATAAAAAACTCGATGTTGAAACAATCGGGTTTCTTGAATGGGGAAAGTCAGAATCAAACTCAGAAGTAGAAGTGGGCGTTCTTATTACCCCTTGGTTTATGAACTTGGTATTGTTACCAAAAAAAGAAATGCGACAAGACACCCGAGTTGGACAATCAGTTAATATTTTATTTCCAGATGGTGAATATTCTTTTTTAACTCAAATAGACGACGATTTTGGTGTTTATTTAACCTGTTCATTATTTTCTCCAATGTCTGATTTTCAGACGCAAGCGCAAGCAATAGAGACAGCGGAAGCAATTATGGCTCAGTTATTACAAACTAAAGAATTTAAGCAACAGCAAAAAGATGCAGATAAAAAACAAGAAGAGAAAAAAAACCAACAAGTTTTAAACCAAGTTACTTCTCGTAGAAGATTTTTGCGGGGCGGCAAGTAATGTCAATTGAAGGGGAAATTAAAATTAATATTACCGTGCGAGGAAAAGGCATTCAATCTATTGCAATCACCTCTTCTAGACCATTACAGATTACTAAGATTTTTGCTAAAAAATCCATCCAAGCGGTTTCTAAGACGATGAATATATTGTATCAATTATGCAACACTGCACATAGATTTGCATTTTTATCTTTACTCAAACAAAGTAATGTTATTGAACTGAGCAAGAATGAAATATTGGCTTATCAATTATTATTAGATTTGGAAACCATTAAAGAGCATTGTTTTAGTATTGCCTCAAAGTGGAGCGGGGACAACACTATTGATACGAATGTTGTGAGTGTATTGGCAACTATAAAACAAATAAGCACAACGCTATTTACTGATTGCGACCCATTAGGCATCAATGATAAAAGACTGACTTCTTTTGATAATATTAAGGCATTGGTATTACTTTTAGAACAACAACTTCAAATTTTCTTAATAGGTAAAAGGTCAAGTGAGGTGTTAAGTGGTGTTTCAATTTTTGCAAATATAGATAATTTTAATCAATGGCTAGACATTGGCACCAGTAGTAGTGCAATTTTTTTACGCGGTTTAAAGGAAAATAAACTAAGTGATTTGGGCAATGTTGATGCCGTCTATTTGTCAAATTTATCCACTAATGAAATGAGTAATATGCTTGATAACCCAGACTTTATCAAACATCCAACTGATGGCAATAAACCTTGTGAGACCACGCCATATTCCAGACAAATAGACAAGCCATTAATCCAACAATTAACAGCCGCTAATGGCTCTGGATTGCTCAGTCGTTCAGTTGCACAGTTGCTTGAAATATTTACCCTATTCGATAAAGTTAACACGGATTATATTGCCATTAAATCCGAAGACATTTGCTATCAAGTGCAATACCCTATGCACTCAACCAATGCACTCAACCAATTGGAGGCAGCAAGAGGCAAACTTATCCATCAAGTCAGCATTGGCAGTGATTGCGTTAATAATTATCAGATCTTATCACCGACACAATGGAACTTTCACCCCAAGGGGATATTATATGCTATGATTAAATCACTAAATTTTGAGAACAAACAAGATTTGAGCAATAAAGTTAAACTATTGGTGGATGCGATTGACCCTTGTGTGGGTTATTCAATAGCGGTTGATTATGCATGAAATGAGCATTTGTATGAGTATTGTTGAATCTTTAGAAGCAACTGCAAAAGAAAACAATTACCAAGGCATTGACAAAGTTTGGCTAGAAATTGGTCCTTTTTCAGGCGTGGAAATTCGGGCTTTAGAATTTAGTTTTGAGGTGGTAACTCGTGATACGATTGCACATAAAGCTGAATTAGAAATCATTCAAACACAAGGTCAGGCATGGTGCTTTAATTGCAACAAAATAGTCGTTATTGAACAAAGATACGATGCTTGCCCAGTATGCGATTTAAACCAGTTAACCGTTAGTGGTGGCGAAGAATTAAAAATTAAACAAATATCAATTAAGGAGTAAATTATGTGCACAGTATGCGGTTGTAATGAAACAGAGGAGCATGGTCATTCACATGACCATACCCACAAGAATGGACACCACCACCATCATTATGGCGAAGGTGAAGCGGGACTGCATATTGCAGGTATGGATCAAAAGAACATTGTGCAAGTGGAAATGGATATTCTATCAAAGAACAATGGTTATGCCGCTGAAAACCGTAGCTTTTTTTCAAAAAAAGGCATTCTGGCATTAAACTTAGTTTCCAGCCCAGGCTCCGGAAAAACTTCAATTTTAGAAACCAGTTTGACAGTGTTAAAAGACAAAATCAGTCTAAAAGTAATTGAAGGCGACCAGCAAACAACACAAGACGCAGACAGAATTAATAAAACGGGTGTCCAAGCATTACAAGTCAATACAGGCAAAGGTTGTCATTTAGATGCACATATGATTGGACACACTTTTGATGCACTTAATATTGAAGAAGACAGTCTATTATTTATTGAAAATGTTGGCAATTTGGTGTGTCCTGCCGCATTTGATTTAGGTGAATACTGTAAGGTGGTAATTTTGTCAGTAACAGAGGGTGAGGATAAGCCACTTAAATATCCCGATATGTTTGCAGCTTCCGATTTGATGCTGCTGAATAAAGTAGATTTGTTGCCACACTTAAATTTTGATGTGGAAAAGTGTATTAACTTTGCCCGTCAAGTTAATCCAAAAATTCAGATTCTGCAAACTTCAGCAACCTCTGGCGAAGGGATGGACAAGTGGTACAGTTGGCTCAAGGCACAAATGAGTAGTGTTATCGCACTTAAGGACAATTAAAGCGAATGTATAAAAAACCAGTCAAAGCAAAAATTTTGATTGTTGATGCAGACAAATCCGATCAGGTGCTTTATGCAACTGCACTCAATCCTAATTTTAAGTGTTATTTTGCCGATAATGCCCAAGATGCTTGGGAGGTATTATATGAGTATGCCATTCAAGTTGTTATTGCAGATGAAAAGATAGAAAATATGACAGGCGTGGATTTTTTAACACAAGTTCAAAAACAATACCCTGAAATTGTGCGTTTAATGATTGCCAATTTTAGAAATATTGAGTCGTGTGTGAATGTTAATATTGCAGGCATTTATCAATTTCTTTATAAACCATGGAGACCCGATAATTTAAGGCTTATTGTTAACAATGCCGTCAAAATTTTCAATTTTCAAGATAAAGGCAAAATAACACCGCTGGAATTTAAAGGCAACTTGTTAAAAACCACAACCCGTGTCATTACTTCAGGTGGAAAACCAAAAGACAGCTGTAAAAAATACGCTTTTGATCAGTTAGTACGCTCTAAAGAAAGCCCTTTAAACAATCTATGTGGTGATGTGCAGCAATTTTCAAGTTACGACATTCCTGTTTTAATTTATGGAGAGTCTGGCACTGGAAAAGAACTGTTTGCAAAGGCAATTCATTATTATAGTTCCAGAGAAAGCAAGCCTTTAATCATAGAAAACTGTGCAGCCTTGCCAGATGATTTATTAGAAAGTGAATTATTTGGGCATGTCAAAGGTGCTTTCACAGGTGCTTATAATGATAAAACAGGCTTATTGGAGCAAGCAAATGGTGGTACAATTTTTTTAGATGAAATAGGCGATATATCGCCGCCTTTCAAGTTAAATTACTGCGTGCATTGCAAGAAAAAACGATTCGTAAGCTAGGTGGAAGTCGCTATATATCAATTGATATTAGAGTGATTGCCGCAACCAATAAAAACCTAAAAGAAGAGATTAAACTGGGTAATTTTAGAGAAGACTTATTTTATAGGCTAGCAGGTGTGGAATTCAAAATCCCACCTTTAAGAGAAAGGAAAGCCGATATTCTGGTCGTTTGTATGCATATCATTCAACAAGGCAATTTACTATTTGGTAAAAATATTACTACAATTGATGACGATGCAAAACAAGCACTTGAAAACTATTCTTGGTTTGGCAATGTTAGGGAATTACAAAATGAAATTCAAAGAGCTATGATTTTAACCAAAACCGATGCAATTGCACTTGAGAATCTATCGGCTAAATTAAAGGAGATGTGATGTGTTTAGGTATTCCAGCACAAATTAAAGAAATTATTGATGTGGATAATCAAGTTGCAATGGTGAACTTATCTGGCGTATCTAGAGCAGTTAATATTGCTTGCGTCTTAAGTGATGTTTGTCAAGCACACGACTTAATCAATCAATGGGTTTTGGTACATGTGGGTTTTGCATTAAGCGTGGTTGACGAAGAGGAGGCACATAAAACTTTGAAAATTTTAGATGAAATTGGAGAATTATCCGCAACCGTTGAAGAAATGAATCAAGGAGAGAAATAATGAAATATGTTGATGAATTTAGAAATCCTGAACAAGCAAAAAAAATCCTGAAAGAGATAGAAATTCTGTGTACTCAAATTGAACTTGCAGAAGACCGACCCATTCAGATTATGGAAGTATGTGGCGGACACACTCATTCTATTTTTCGCTATGGACTGAATCAATTATTGCCTAAAAAATTAGACTTTGTTCATGGGCCTGGTTGCCCTGTATGTGTTTTACCTCGTTCTGTGATTGACAATTGTATTCTTATTGCTCAACACGATGATGTGATTTTTACCACCTTTGGCGATGCAATGCGTGTACCTGGTAGTGATAAAAGTTTATTAGATTTAAAAGCAGAAGGTGCGGATATTCGTATGGTTTACTCACCTTTGGATGCTTTAACAATTGCTAAAAAAAATCCTAAAAAGCGCGTGGTGTTTTTTGGCTTAGGCTTTGAAACTACAATGCCGTCAACTGCATTATCAGTGATGCAAGCGAAAAAAGAAGGTATCAATAATTTTTATTTATTTTGTAATCATATTACCATTATTCCAACGATTAAAGCGGTTTTAGATTCACCGGGAATGCGTATTGATGGCTTTTTAGGTCCGGGACATGTGAGTTTAATTATTGGCACTCAGCCTTATCGGTTTATTGCGGATGATTATCATAAACCACTGGTGGCAGCTGGCTTTGAACCGCTTGATATTTTACAATCAGTATGGATGATACTCAAGCAATTAAAAAATGGCGAAGCAAAAATTGAAAACCAATATGCGAGATTAGTGGATGATGCAGGTAATACCAGTGCATTAAACCCAATTGCAGAGGTGTTTGAATTGAGAGATTTCTTTGAATGGCGTGGCTTGGGCTCAATTAATCATTCTGGGGTTAAAATCAACGAAAAATACGGTGCATTCGATGCAGAAGTAGCATTTAACTTAAAAGAAGTAACAATAACAGACCCTGATGTTTGCCAATGTGGTGAAGTATTAAAGGGTATTTTAAAACCATGGCAATGTAAAGTGTTCGGTAAAGAATGCACACCAGAAACACCATTAGGTGCTTTAATGGTTTCAACCGAGGGAGCTTGTTCCGCACAATATTCTTATGGGCAAAATATAGATTTAATTAATAAAAAATAATGCATAAAAAATATAAAAATAAAAATATTACTATGGCTCATGGTAGCGGTGGAAAAGCAAGCAGTGATTTAATCAAAGATATTTTTGTCAATACTTTTGATAATGATTACCTGTCAACTATGGAAGATCAGGCAAGGTTTAATATACCAGCAGGACAAATCGCCTTAACCACAGACAGTTATGTTGTTAACCCCATCTTCTTTAAAGGAGGTGATATTGGTAAATTAGCAGTTACTGGCACAGTCAATGATTTAGCAATGAGTGGTGCAAAGCCATTGTATCTGACTTGTGGCTTGATTTTAGAAGAAGGGTTGCCGATTGAAACATTGGACAAAATCATTCAATCCATGCAAAAAACCGCCGAAGAGGCAGGCGTTAAAATTGTTTGTGGTGATACCAAAGTAGTGGAAAAAGGCAGTGCTGACCAAATATTTATCAATACAGCTGGGGTTGGCGTTATTGATAAAGGAGTTGAAATCCATTCTTATCAAGCAAAAATCGGCGACAAAATTATTGTTAACGGCTTTATTGGCGATCATGGGGCAACGATTATGCAATCTCGTGCAGAATTGGGTATTTCTGCTGATATTGAGAGCGATTGTCAGGTACTCAACCATTTAGTAGGGAAAATGCTGAGCGTTTCTAATAATATTCACTCAATGCGTGATGCCACTCGTGGTGGTGTTGTTACTGTATTAAATGAAATTGCACAGGACTCTAAAGTTTGTATTTGTATTGCAGAGAACAGTGTGCCAGTTAGAGTGCCAACCCGTGGTGTTTGCGAAATTTTAGGTTTAGACCCACTTTATCTAGCAAATGAGGGGACTTTGGTTTGCGTGATTCAATCAGAAGATGCCGAAGCAGTTCTTGCAATTATGCGACAAACCAAAGCAGGTAAAGACGCCTGTATTATTGGTGAAGTGGTTGAAGGTCCAGAGGGTGTTGTGTCGTTAAATACTTTATTTGGCGGCACTAAAATCATTGATAAACTGGTTGGTGATCAATTGCCAAGAATTTGTTAATAGAGACCTTTGCATAAATATGAATAATCATCAAAACGCCATCTTTCATCAAATTACAAACTTTTTAAAAACACCCTTAGCCCTGCTAGAGTGGATTTAAAAAATTTCCAATTTAATAAAATCTGTCATTTTGCTAATCATCCCTATTTATGCAAAGGTCTCTAATAAAATAATAAGTACTGATAATTGTTTGTTTTAGCGTGCTAAAAAAAATGGTGCGGAGTAAAGTTAAAGAGAAAATTTTTAAATTAAGGATAATATATGAGCGACACAAAAAATAATAAAGAAAAGAATGATGCGAACCAAATAGCAACCAATAAAAAATTTATCGAAATGGCGGATATTTTTATAGCAGATGCCAACCAATTGTGTGAAGTAAAAGAACCCGATCATCAACTGGTTAATGGTGCGTTGCTATATGCTTCGGCACGATTCAGTGCATTTATCACCGCTTCTTTATCCAGTTCAAAGGAGAATTATCAAAAAAGTGTGGATAAAGCGGTTAATTTTTATGCCGAAGAATTTACTAAAATGTTAAAAGAACATATGAAGCAATATGAAGTTGTCTTTGACAAAAAACCAGACAGCAAGAAAAAATAAATTATGCCTATTGGCAAACAAATAATTATCACTGGTGCAATACAAGGCGTTGGCTTTCGTCCCTTTGTTTATAATATTGCACGACAATTAGATATTGTTGGCGAAGTTTATAATGACTCTGCAGGCGTGATTATTATAGTTCAATGCACCAACAGTCAACTGAATCTTCTTTTGTCATCCCTTGAAAATAATACACCTGTATTAGCAACAATCACAAACATTAAGATTGAAGAAGTTCAATTCGATGGCTATGTGGATTTTAGTATTACTCAAAGCAGAGGGGGCAAGGTTGCCACTTTGGTCTTACCTGATGCCTGTATTTGTAACGATTGTATCAACGATATTACCAATAAAAATAATCGTCGCTATGGATATGCGTTTACCAATTGCACAAATTGTGGCCCTCGATTTTCTATTATTAAAAAAATGCCTTATGATAGGCAATCTACCAGTATGGCACCCTTTATGATGTGTCAAAAATGTGTGCAAGAATATCAAAATCCAAATAACAGGCGTTTTCACGCTCAACCAAATGCATGTCATCATTGTGGCCCACAATTACAATTAACTGATTCAGCAGGCAAAGACATCGCCTGTAACGATATTATTGTAAAAACTGCAACCCTATTAAAACAAGGTAAAATTATTGCCATTAAAGGCATTGGCGGATTTCATTTAGCCTGTTTGGCAAACATTGAATCAACGATAGCAACACTACGAAAAAGAAAACATAGGGCACATAAACCTTTTGCCTTAATGGCTAAAGACATCACCACTATAAAAAAATATTGTCAAGTTTCCCCGCAAGAAGAAAACTTATTGACCAACAGCGCATCACCGATTGTTTTATTGAAAATTGACAATAACACACTGCCTTCACAAATTGCACCTAAACAGAAAAAATTAGGATTTATGCTACCCTACACCCCACTGCATTATTTATTGTTGCAACAATTGGATACACCTTTGCTACTAACTTCCGGCAATAAAAGTTGCAATCCTCAAATTACAAACAATCAACAAGCGTTACAAGAACTGGAAGGAGTGGCTGATTACTTCTTAATGCACAACCGTGATATTATTAACCGTGTTGATGATTCTGTGGTGCAGTTTTCTACTGACAAAGCCCAGATGATTCGTAGAGCAAGAGGTTATGCACCAACTGCACTACCTCTGCCAAATGGGTTTGAAAATTGCCAAGGACTGCTGGCTGTTGGCGCTGAATTAAAAAATACTTTTTGCTTAATGACACAAAGCAACGCCCTTATATCACAACATATTGGCGATTTAAAAACCTTAGAAAGTTATCAAGATTTTGAATATAACATTGATTTATATCAGCGTTTATATATGACCCCTATTCAACATCTGGTTGCCGATTTACACCCCGATTATTTATCTTCAAAATATGCGGATAATTATGCACAAACCCACGATATTAAACTAGATACAGTCGCACATCATCATGCCCATATTGCCGCTTGTTTATTTGAAAATGGTCGCACAATAAATAGTAAAAAAGTGCTGGGTGTGGTCTGGGATGGAATGGGACTAGGGGCTGATAATAGTTTGTGGGGAGGTGAATTTTTATTGGCAGATTATTCCAGTTTTAGCCGTTTGGCACATTTTGAATACACGCCCTTACTAGGCGGAGACAAAGCACAAAATGAGCCTTGGCGTATGGCATATGCGTATTGCAAACAATACCAAATATCAGCAAGTGCTTATTTCTCAGGCAAGCCCACAACAGAATTTGATGCATTATTAAACAGTGATTTAGTGTTGAATAACACCTCTTCAGTAGGTCGTTTGTTTGATGCTGTGGCATACTTATTAGGCATTTGCTCTCATAAAATTAGTTATGAAGCACAAGCAGCGATTGAATTAGAAAATATGGCCAGTGCCTGTCTAAATTTTGATGCACAACCCACTTACGAATTTGAACTTAAACAAGCAAAAAATCACACGCATATTGACAGCAAAAAACTGTGGATTGCGATTTTAAAAGACCTTGAAAATCAGGTTAAAAGAGAAGATATTGCCTATCGCTTTCACCTATCACTCGCCCAATTATTAGTGGAAGTGGTACTACAATTCAAACAAACTCACCCTTTTGATACTGTGGTACTATCAGGCGGTGTGTTCCATAATCAATTATTATCAACACAAATCAGTGCATTATTTGCTAACATAGACAATATAACACTATTGACACATTCAAAATTGCCTTGTGGTGATGGCAGCATTAGTCTGGGTCAAGCAGCAATTTGTATCGCAAAGGAAAAAAAATATGGCTAACAATACAACATTATCAGGATTATATCCCTTTTTAAATGACAATAAAAAAGACACCAATACAGAATTACTACTGCATTCAATTCGTGAAAAAGTTGATGACAGTATTAAAGCAAAACAAACCTTCTTTCAAAATAACGAACATAAAATTCTACAAACCGCACAAATAATTGCTCAATGTTATCAACAAAATGGACATTTATTCGCCATGGGAAATGGCGGTTCATCTTGTGATGCAGCACACATTACCACCGAATTTATGCACCCAGTAACCACTGGTAGAAAAGCCTTAGGTTTTACCAATCTTACCGCTGATATTGCCACCATGACTGCCGTTGCCAATGATGTCGGTAACGAACATATTTTTTTAAGACAATTGCTTTGCTTGGCAAAGCAGGGAGATGTTTTGATTGGATTTTCCACTAGCGGTAACTCAAAAAGCCTCATTCAAGGCTTTGTGCAAGCAAAAGAAATGGGACTATCTACTATTGGATTTTCAGGTCAAACTGGCGGTGAAATGGCAAAATGTAACAGTGTGGACATTTGTCTAACCGTCCAGACAGACAGTATTCACAGAATACAAGAATCGCATTTAACCACCTACCATATTCTTTGGGATTTGGTACATAGCTTACTTCCCTAATCCAAAAGAGACCTTTGCATAAATAGGGATGATTAGCAAAATGACAGATTTTATTAATTGGAAATTTTAAATCCACTCTAGCAGGGCTAAGGGTGTTTTTAAAAAGTTTGTAATTTGATGAAAGATGGCGTTTTGATGATTATTCATATTTATGCAAAGGTCTCCAAAAGTAGAGATTGCAAAGATAATGCTTATCCCTTTGCCCTGTCTGTGTTTGCAAAAAATATTAGTCCTGCCCATAGGTTCGGCGGCTATTTTTTGGATTGGGGTACTTTAAAAACAATAAAATCCTTTTGGCAGTATTTAATCAGTAAAATTTAAGAATGAAAATTATAACAATCAATGTCAACGGTATTCGAGCAGCTGAAAAAAAAGGTTTTTTTGAATGGTTAAAAAAAGAAGATGCTGATGTGGTTTGCTTGCAAGAAATCAAAGCACAAGAAGACCAGTTAGACGAGCGATTTTATCCCAAAGAATACCACTGCTATTATCACCCTGCCGAGAAAAAAGGCTATTCGGGCACAGCAATTTTTAGTAAGAAGAAACCCAATAAAATCATCAAAAAAACCAACTGGGAAACCATAGATTTTGAAGGTCGCCTTATCCAAGCCGATTTTGATGATTTGTCCGTCGTTTCCATTTATGTCCATTCTGGTAGTGCTAAACAAGAACGCCAAGATATAAAAATGGCATTCTTAACCCAACGCTTTATGCCGTATCTCAAGCAATTAAAAGCCGATGGTAAAAAAGTCATCCTCTGTGGCGATGTCAATATCGTGCATCAAAAACGCGACATCAAAAACTTCACTGGCAACAAAACCGCTCGGGTTGCCTCCCCGAAGAACGCGCCTACCTCGATGAATTATTTAATCAAATCGGCTTCATCGATGCCTTCCGTGCGGTCAATCAAGAAGATCATCAATACACTTGGTGGAGCAATCGCGGACAGGCGTGGGCAAATAATACAGGCTGGCGTATCGACTACCAAATCCTCAACAACCGATTAAAAGAGCACCGCGTTGATTAGAATATCAGTTATAAAAGGAACTTTTCTGAACACCGCTCATGCTTGAAGAACTATCGATGACACATCAAATCGCTTATCGATGACTTATTAATCAGCAAAATGCTTGAACAATCTTACAGTGAGTAACGAACGATGAATTTATCAGGGGATAATCAATACAAATTAGATGTTTTGCTACGAGTTATTATGGCAACAATGATTATAGCGCGTTATTGATGATTTAGACTACTCAGGATTGAAACAACGAGGCTATTAGACTTTACCATGATGAGATATCTAATATGAAAAATCGTGAAATCAAATTTGCGATTAAGATGCTAGAAGTTATCGCTATGGCTTCAAAAAATTTAAAGAAATTAAACCAAACAGAATCTATTGATGAATTTTACAGTCAATAGAGTTGCGCAAAGGGCTGATTATTTTAGTATCAGATTTGTTAATTGTTGTAGATAATCTACAATTAGCGATAAGCCTAATCGAAAATGGCAGAAAGTATTTATTGCTTGATAGAAGGAAATCAATTAAATATTAGTTGACTGAATACAAAGCAATAATCTACAAAGCATGAGATTAAACGCGATAGATATACTATTTACATAGAAGATTTTAAAGTAAGAATCACAAAGCAATTAATGCTTATCAAAAAGCCATTGAATTAAGAATGATATGGCTTATTACAAATATGGAATGCATTATTACAGATTGAAGGAATACAAAGGCAATTATGCCTATAAAAAAGCATTGAATTAAGCCTTGAATGATGGGCTTATAACAATATGGGGGATGCTTATGATGAGTTGAAGGAATACCAAAAGGCAATTAATGCCTATCAAAAAGCCATTGAGATTAAGCCTAATGATGTGGCTTATAACAATATGGGGATGCTTATAAAGTTAAGGAATAAAGCAATTATCCTATAAAAGCCATTGAGATTAAACCCGATAATCATGAGGCTTATTACAATATGGGGAATGCTTATGGTAAATTAGGGGAATACCAAAAGGCAATTAATGCCTATCAAAAAGCCATTGAAATTAAGCCTGATATGCATGAGGCTTATTACAATATGGGGAATGCTTATAATGAGTTAAAGGAATACCAAAAGGCAATTAATGCCTATCAAAAAGCCATTGAGATTAAACCCGATAATCATGAGGCTTATAACAATATGGGGATTGCTTATAATAAGTTAGAAGGAATACCAAAAGGCAATTAATGCCTATCAAAAAGCCATTGAGATTAAACCCGATAATCATAGGGCTTATTACAATATGGGGAATACTTATAGTGAGTTAAAGAAATACCAAAAGGCAATTAATGCCTATCAAAAAGCCATTGAATTGCCTAGCCTCATTGATCACGCCAAAAAACAAAATTTTGATTTGCTAGAAAGTTACATCAACAATCTTGACGACTCGCCTGTCAAGCAACAAAACTTATTTATCTTAAATCAACTAAAAGGCCATGACTAACCTACGAAAAATCCAAAGTTTTGTGCGTCGTTCAGGTCGATTGACACTGGGGCAAAAGGCGGGGTTAACGGAGTTTTGGGGGATTATGGTGTGGATTTGCCAGAAGGTAATATTGATTTGGATGCTTTGTTTGTTAAACGGCAGCAGGTTGTTTTGGAAATTGGATTTGGTAATGGGGACAGTTTGCTGGAGATGGCGATTAATACACCTGATAGGAATTTTTTGGGTATTGAGGTGTATGAGGCGGGTATTGGCAGGCTGATTAATGAGGCACATAAACACCAATTACGCAATTTAAAAATTATTCAAGCGGATGCAGTTGAGGTTTTAATCCAGCATATAGAGAATGACAGTTTTGATGCGTTTCAACTTTTTTTCCCTGACCCGTGGCATAAGAAAAAACACCACAAACGACGCATTGTTAATCCTGATTTTTTGGATATATTATCGCAAAAGGTCAAACCGGGTGGACGGATTCATATGGCGACTGATTGGGAACATTATGCCATTGCGATGCTGGCAACTTTAGAAAATCACCCCGACTTTAAAAACACGCAAAGCGACCCTATCTATTCACCAAGACCGGACTATCGCCCGATGACCAAATTTGAAAAACGCGGCAAACGATTGGGACACGGTGTTTGGGATTTAATTTTTATTAACGAGGCAGGCTAATGTTATTTTTAATTTTTGTTATATCAACTACTTTGGAATTAATGGTGCTAATTGAAGTTGGCGGATCAATTGGCACGGGCAATACGATTTTGTTGATTATCTTGACGGCTTTTATTGGCTCATATTTATTGAAACAACAGGGGTTTTCTACCTTACAAAAAGTGCAAATAGCAACGATGGAAGGTAAAAATCCTTCATTTGAAATGTTAGAAGGTGTGGTTATTATGGTGTCGGGAATTTTGCTTTTAACTCCTGGGTTTATTACTGATAGTATTGGACTATTGGGATTAATGCCTTGGAGTAGGGCATTCTTTTTAAAACATTTTTTAGAAAAAAATGCAAATAAGGTTTTTACCGCGACACAGAGACAAAAACCGCAACAAAATCAAAAAACAATGAAAAGTGAAAAAACCATTGAAGGCGAATTTTGGGAAGAATGAAAACGCTAGATAATTGGCTAGATTATCAAGAAAATCTACATACAAAAAAGATTGATTTGGGGCTAGAACGCATCCAAAAAGTTTATCAAAAACTGTTTCCAAATGGGGTTAATTTTAAAGTTATTACTGTTGCAGGCACAAATGGTAAAGGTTCTACCATTGCTTTTATTGACAGTATTTATCAACAGGTAAACATTAAAGTTGCCTCGTTTACCTCTCCGCATATTATTCAATATAATGAACGATTTATTATCAACGGCGTGCAAGCCAGCGATGCACAAATATGCGATGCATTTGCACAAATTGAACAAACAAGAGGAATGACTTCTTTAACCTATTTTGAATTTTCAACCTTGGCAGCACTACTTATTTTCACCCATCAAAAAGTAGCAGTAGCAATATTAGAAGTTGGACTTGGTGGGCGCCTAGATTCAGTCAATGTGGTGGACAATGATGTGGCTGTAATTAGCAGTATTGATATTGATCACGCTGATTATTTGGGTAACACGCGTGAAAGTATTGGCTTGGAAAAAGCGGGCATTATGCGTCCGAATATGCCGTGTATTTGTGGCGATACAAACCCACCAAAAACGATAGTGCAATACGCTCAGGAAATTGGTGCGTTGCTGACATTTGTCAATGCACCTTATCTTGGTAATATCGGCTTACAGGGTGAGCATCAAAAACGCAATGCGGCATTAGCGATTGAAGCGGTTAATCAATTGCACGCCCTCCCCTTTAATCAAGTATCTGCTGGTATTTCCAATGCTAAATTAGTAGGTCGCTTTCAAGTCAAAAGCAAAAGTGATAAGACAATTGTATTAGATGTCGCTCACAACCCGGCAGCAGTTCAAGCATTAACTGATACGCTCCAATGCAATCAACAACCGACGATTGCGATTTTTTGCGTCTTAGAGGACAAAAATATTGAAGAAATGATTGATATTATTTCCCCATCAATTGACGAATGGCTATTAGTCCCATTAAATACTGGGCGTGCAATTTCTATGCAAAATTTAATTCAAAAATTTAGTCTGTTAAATAAAGTCAAAGTTTACAAGGATATGCCATCCGCCCTTCATCAGGCACTAAATGCAAATCGAGTTAAACGCATTGTAATTTTTGGCTCTTTTTATGTTGTTACCGATGCACTCAAAGTGTTGTAAAATTAACTTTGATAAAAAAAACAACTAAAGAGCAATAATGAATGAATTTTTAACAAATATTGGGAACTCAATCGTACAAATACACTGGTCAGCCTGGATTTCCATAATTATTTTTATTGGGTTTGGTATGCGCGGATTTAAGCGCGGCTTGGCAAAAGAGTTAATTGGTTTAGGCTTTATGATACTTTCATTCGTCATTGCTTGGTTGTTTTACGATTCCTTATCGACCCACACACTGATTACTTGGATGTCGTTATCAATACAATCAAATATGGCAATTGCCTTTGGCGTTATTTTTGTTTTGATGCAAGCGGCTAAAATAGCACTTTATCGATTAACCGCAATGGCATCAGAAATAACTGACCCCTGTGTATTAAATAAATCACTTTTAATCCTCTTTCTGCTGATTGCCACCGCTATATTTAATTACTATATAGATGTATTTCTCAATTTCAACACCATAGAAACCGTAGTAACTACTGGATTGTTGCGCACTGGCTCATCATTTATTATCACTTTTTTTGCCATTATTGGTTTATTTGTTACCATATCTAAACCACTCAAACTTTCAATTAGTGTTTCATATCCTTGCTTTTTATCCTCTTTTATTCAAGGGATCTTAAATCTATTAAGCTCCTTGAATAACAAACTTAATGCGGTCAGTGTCATCAGTAGAAGCAATTCTATATTTGGCTCAGTTATTGGGCTAATAAAAGGCTTTATGTTTATTATTATTGTGATTTTAATATTACAAAGTATTGACATTGTATCGCAGGAATATTTCTGGGTTGAGTCTAAAAGTTCACTCAGAGTATTCCAAGATGTAGCATCAAATATCAAACCAGAATTATCAAAATACTTACTCTTTATTAAGGAATAACTTATGTGCGGTATTGTTGGCATTCTATCCACCACTAAAAAAGACACGGCAATTTATATTTACGATGCGCTAACTATTCTTCAGCATCGTGGGCAAGATGCCGCAGGCATTGTTACTTCGCATAAAGGTCGCTTTTATATGCGTAAGTCAAATGGCTTAGTTAGAAACGCTTTTAGGACAAAACACATCTCTGGCTTACTGGGCGATATGGGCATTGGACATGTGCGTTATCCGACGGCGGGCAGTTCATCGGGTGCGGAAGCACAGCCTTTTTATGTGAATTCACCGTATGGTATTACCTTTGCTCATAACGGCAATTTGACCAATACTGCAGAATTAGCAAAAGAATTATTTGAACAAGATTTACGCCATATTAACACCAATTCTGATTCTGAAATCTTACTCAATGTCTTTGCAGGGGAATTGGCAAAATTAGAAAAACAGCGTATTAATGAAAAAGATATTTTTACTTCTATCATGCAAGTACATAAACGCGTACGAGGTGCTTATGCAGCCGTTGGTATGATTCCAGGCTATGGTATTTTTGGCTTCCGTGACCCAAATGGCATCCGCCCACTCATCTTAGGAAAACGCACCACTAAAGGCGGCACCAAATATATGCTGGCTTCGGAAAGCGTGGCACTCACAGCGTTAGGCTACAAAGTAACTCGTGATATTGCCCCAGGCGAAGGCGTGGTAATTGACAGAAAAGGCAATATTTTTACTAAGCAATGCTCAGACAAGTCGCAATACAGTCCTTGTATTTTTGAGTTTGTTTATTTTGCCCGTCCAGATTCGGTGATTGATAATATTTCCGTGTATAAATCACGCCTTAGAATGGGTGAAAAGTTGGCAGAAAAAATCCAAAATGAATGGAGTGAGACAATTGATGTGGTGATTCCAATCCCAGATACCTCTCGTGTGGCAGCCTTGCAATTAGCACAAAAATTAGGGGTGAAATACTCCGAAGGTTTGATTAAAAACCGTTATATTGCCCGCACCTTTATTATGCCAGGGCAAAAACAGCGTAAAAAATCTGTGCGTCAAAAACTCAGTGCGATTGAACTTGAATTTAAAGGTAGAAATGTTTTATTGGTTGATGATTCGATTGTGCGTGGCACCACCAGTCAACAAATTGTGCAAATGGCACGGGATGCTGGTGCTAAAAATGTATTTTTTGCCTCGGCTGCCCCTGCAGTACGCTACCCCAATGTTTACGGCATTGATATGGCAAGTAACAAAGAATTTATTGCCCATGACAAAACCGCCGAGCAAGTATGCACAGCGATTGGTGCTGATAAACTAATTTACCAAGATTTAGATGATTTAATTTGGTGCGTTCAGCAAGGAAACCCAAACATTAAAACCTTTGACAATTCTTGTTTTGATGGTGAATATGTTACTGGCGATATTGACAAAAACTACCTACAAAGCATTGAAGATATACGCTCTGACACTGCCAAACAAGAAAACAACACCAACGAAAGTTCAGAATTAATTTGTAATGATGTAGAATAACTCCATGCTAGAAATCAAAGACACGCCAAAGATTAGTCACCCTTCAAGCAAGGGGCGCGATATTTCTTACCCAATTTTAGAGCGTAATAAAACACCTGATTATATAGATGGTGCCTTTCAGATGGGATTGTTAGATCGTTTTGAAACAAAAGAATTCGACCACAATAAACCTGATTTTACTTTTATTGATTTATTTGCAGGTATTGGTGGTTTTCATCTAGCGGCTTCAAATTTAGGTGGAAAATGTGTTTTTGCTAGTGAGTGTGACGACAATGCCCGTAAAACTTATGAAGTAAACTTTCTAAAACACAATAAAGATTTATTCTATTCGAGACCTTTGCAGGTGACATTACTGAAGTTGATGAAAAAGACATTCCCAGTTTTGATTTTTTATTTGCTGGGTTTCCTCGTCAGTCTTTTTTCAAAGGCAATTATTACAAAGACTCTGAGGTGAAATAATGGATAATTTGGTAGAACCCTTAGATTACACAACAGCTGATATTTCCAAAATTATTAAAAAAGAGGCAAAATTAAATAAATGGCAAGCGATTAAATTTGATTTAAATGTTATCACAGACAGTCTTGATAACTTAAATTTTGTAATTGACACTTATGCATGTTTATCAGATACCGTCATAGAGATTATGGCAAGTATGTGGCAGAATTTTGAACACAGGGGAATATATAGGACATTAAATATCACTGTTAATAGCAAAGAAATCTTAGACACTCTCAGAAATGAGTTAGTGGAAATGGATATTGATTGCTATTTGTTTGGCGATATAGCGAACGATTGCAATGGCTATGTTTTTATGCGAGTTCAGTTTGACCACGGCAATCCAATACATTTAAGAAAATTAAAAGCGTTAAAGATTATTGATAAAATATCGAAAATTAACTTTGATATAATTGAATTTAACTTACCTAATGAAGATTGGAACGAGGAGAACTGGCTTTGAAAAGGGTGGAAGAATTAGGTGGTATTTTAAAAAGCAAATATGATGATGCCCTACAAGACGAGAAAGTTACACAAATTTACTTATTTTCTATTATTTATGCAGAAGAAATACGACAAAATCACTATCGTATTTCAGAAATTGTTAAACACTCAACTATTAGTCAATCTTTTAAAACTGAGGTATCTAAAGGTATCAAACTAGCAAAATATGTAGAAATTAGAGATAATAATGGCTCCCTAAATACAAAAAACTTTACAGAGTTAGGGCAAATATTGAAGTCAATGTATGAGAATTCTATCAAAACAGAAGCAACAACTGCAGTGCGTTTATTTGGCATTAAATATGCATTAGAAATTAATAATTGTGCGTATTCAACTGCAACCATAACTATTGCAGCAGGGCTTTCGAAAAATTACGCTGTCGAAATATCAAAAGGCATTAAGTTGGCAAAATATGTTAAATGCAGGTCAATTGTAGATGAAGAATTCAATACACACAAAATTACCAATGAAATCAGCAAACCTATTATTCAATCAAAATTTAAAAAATTACAAGAAACAGGCTTAAAGGCAGAAACTTATTTTATAAATAATTACAATGATATTAATATATTCAAAGGTGGAAAATTACAAGATGCTAGACTTTTTGGTGACGGTTATGATTTTCAAATAGATATTAATAATGGATTCTATTTGGCAGAAGTTAAAGGCATCAAAGAAAACAAAGGCAGGTTTAGGTTAACTGAAAATGAATATCAAAAAGCAGCAGAGTATAAAAACGATTATATTGTTACACTGGTATTAAATTTAGACAAAATACCAAGGTTTTTACAAGTAGAAAATCCAATAAAAAATTTAAAATTTAAAGAAAGAAAAGTTAGTGCTAAAATTACAAAAGAGTATCATTTAATTGACAACATTAGTTAATAATAAGAATAATTTACCGATTAAATTTTACTTGGAATATAAAATTAAACAACAATTTCAATTGTCAAAACACTTGCCAATATAAACAGAGACCTTTGCATAAATATGAATAATCATCAAAACGCCATCTTTCATCAAATTACAAACTTTTTAAAAACACCCTTAGCCCTGCTAGGAGTGGATTTAAAAAATTTCCAATTTAATAAAATCTGTCATTTTGCTAATCATCCCTATTTATGCAAAGGTCTCAAACAAAATAAAAGGTTCAATTGATTTAGATTTGTAGTTTGAACAAAAAGAAGCTCTATGAATATTTAAAGACTCACGATATTAACTAAAATAATTGACAATGATAAAACTAATATTGATAGAGCAATAGAAAAATATCAGAAAATTTGGTACATCGCTTTTTCTCATAGCACAACCAAAGATGCGACAATAGGCGGCGAAGTAACAAAGTTTTGGAATGATGCTATTAATGCAAAAATAAAAAGAATTGGCAAAGGGAAATTTAAAGAACAAGGCAGTTATTTAGGAAAAATAAAAAATTCAGTACAATTAGATAATTTTGTGGTACTAGAGATAAATCAATTTAATCGGCAATATTTAGTTGATTTTAAGCAAGGTAGAAATAGCGATGGAAAGCCAAGAAACATAAAAATATCAATCAAAAAAGAAGATATAAAGAACGATAATTTTGCAATTTACCGACAAAAACTATAAGGTATAAAGAATATGAAAAATAAAAAATTCAACACAACCGCCATCCGAGAAGGTTATCAAACCACTAACGAGCAGGAGCATTCTGAAGCTATTTTTATGAATTCAAGTTTTAGTTTTGATTCGGCAGAGCAAGCAGCTGCACGCTTTTCTAAGGAAGAACCAGGTAATATTTATTCACGCTTTACCAATCCTACAGTAGATGCTTTTGAGAGAAAATTAGCCGCACTTGAGGGTGCAGATGGTTGTGTTGCGACCTCGAGCGGTATGGCGGCAATCTTTGCTACGATTATGGCATTGGTTAAATCGGGCGACCATATTGTGGCTTCGCGTAATATGTTTGGCACCTCGATTGTGCTACTCAACACCATTGTTAGTAAATTTGATATTGGAGTTAGTTATGTTGATTTAAGTGATTTATCACAGTGGAAAAGTGCGGTGGCAAGTAACACAAAATTATTCTTATTAGAAACGCCCTCTAATCCGTTGGGTGAGGTGGTGGATATTGTTGCGTTGAGCGAAATTAGCCGAGCCAATGATATTTTATTAGCGGTGGATAATGCGATTTTATCGCCAGCGTTACAAACACCAATCAAATTAGGGGCGGATATTGTGATTCATTCAGCCACTAAATATATTGATGGGCAAGGTCGTTGCTTGGCAGGTGCAGTACTAGGCAACACAGATATTATTGAGCAAATATCTGCTTTTACCCGTGCAACTGGTCCGAGTTTGAGTGCATTTAATGCATGGATTGTGCTAAAAGGATTGGACACACTCAGTCTTAGGATGGAAGCACATTCTAAAAATGCACTCAAAGTTGCAACTTGGCTGAAAAACCAACCGCAAGTAGAAAAAGTGTACTATTTAGGTTTAGAGTCTCATCCTCATCATCAATTGGCAAAAAAACAGCAATCGGGTTTCGGCGGTATTGTTTCATTTGAAGTGGCAGGTGGCCAGGCAGCGGCATTTAAGTTAATTAATGCAACTGAAATATTTTCCATTACTGCTAATCTAGGCGATACCAAATCTACTATTACTCATCCAGCAACCACTACACACAGTCGTTTAAGCGATGAAGAAAAAGTCAATGCCAATATCACCGATGGCTTGATTCGACTGTCAATCGGCTTAGAGGATGCGGATGATTTAATAGCGGATATAGATAAAGGGCTTTCGGTATAATATTCAACAAATTTATAATCAATAAAAACTATGCAAAATTCTTATTCTTACGAAGAGCTGATTAAATGTGGCAACGGCGAGTTATTCGGTTCAGGTAATGCACAATTGCCAAAACCGCCAATGCTGATGTTTGATAGAGTGATAGAAATCAATAAAGAAGGTGGGAAATTTGGCAAGGGTGAGATTATTGCTGAGTTAGATATTAAGCCGGAGTTGTGGTTTTTTGATTGTCATTTTAATGAAGACCCAGTGATGCCAGGTTGCCTTGGTATTGACGCAATGTGGCAATTGATTGGTTTTTACTTGGGATGGTTAGGAGGCCCTGGTCGTGGTCGCGCACTAGGTGCTGGTGATATTAAATTTACCGGTCAAGTATTACCGAATGCTAAAAAAGTTGTTTACAGAATTAATTTATCGCGCGTAATCGAACGCAAACTTTATATGGGTGTTGGCGATGCAACGATGGAAGTGGATGGTAAAGTAATTTACGAAGCTGCCAACTTGAAAGTTGGATTGTTTACTGACACCAGCAAAATGTAATGAATAGAGTTGTTATTACAGGAATGGGCATCGTTTCAAGTTTGGGTGCGAATTGTAACGAAGTTTTAGAGTCTTTAAAAACTGCCAAATCAGGCATTAAATTCGATGAAAAATATGCGGAATTGGGGCTTAGGTCGCATGTGTCTGGTCAGGTTGCTGAGGTGGATAGTAGTGAAATCATTGATAGAAAAATGAAACGCTTTATGGCAGATGCAGCCATTTATAATGCCATTGCTTTGGACGAAGCTATCAAGCAATCTGGGTTAACCGATGCACAGGTTTCTCACGAACGCACAGGACTGATTATGGGTTCTGGCGGGGCATCTAACCAAAATGTGGTTGAGGCTGCTGATATTTTAAGAGAAAAAGGTATTAAACGCGTTGGCCCATATCGTGTACCACGCACTATGGGTTCAACTACCTCTGCTTGTCTATCTACCCTGTTCAAAATCAAAGGTATTAACTATTCAATTAGCTCTGCTTGTTCGACCAGTGCACATTGTATTGGTAATGCGATGGAACAAATTCAACTCGGCAAACAAGATGTGGTATTTGCAGGAGGTGGTGAAGAATTAAATTGGTCGTTGACTATGCTATTTGATGCGATGGGTGCGTTGTCTTCTAAATACAATGAAGCCCCTGAGCAAGCCTCCCGTGCTTTTGATACAGAACGAGATGGCTTTGTTATCTCGGGTGGTGGCGGTGCTTTGGTATTAGAGTCACTAGAACACGCCGAGGCACGAGGGGCAACGATTCTTGCAGAATTAACAGGTTACGGTGCCACTTCTGACGGTTATGATATGGTTGCACCATCAGGCGAAGGTGCTAAACGCTGTATGCAACTTGCCATTTCAACTGTTAACGGTCCAATTGATTATATCAATGCACACGGGACTTCAACACCTGTTGGTGACGCCAAAGAATTAGGTGCAATTAAAGCAGTGTTTGGTGATGAGATCCCCAATGTTGGCTCAACTAAATCACTTTCTGGCCATGCACTTGGTGCTGCAGGGGTGAATGAATCTATCTATTCATTATTGATGCTAGAAAATAATTTTATGGCAGAATCGGTGAATATCGATACCTTGGACGAAGCCGCCGACGGTGTGCCAATCGTGCAAGCAACAACGGTGCAATCACTCAATCGAGTAATGTCTAATAGTTTTGGCTTTGGTGGTACGAATGCTTGTTTGGTGTTTGAAAAGTTTAAAAAATAAACTTAGGGTTTGCCATTAAATGGTGGATATTTATCGGTGATTAGTAATATTGCGTAAGCACTTACTCTGAAGTTATAACGCAGAAATCCAACCAAAAAATTAAACAATGTTTCTGGCATTTTCCCCATAATTAGCACAGTCAGCCAGATAACAGGTGATAGCACAAATATAGCGGCGTATATTACTATCAATATTAAAAAATGCGGGGCAGCTAATAGCCATTTAATCAATGGTAAATACCGATTTAGCTCTTTCTTCACATCGGGATATTTTAAAACCAACCCAATATCTTGCTCTTCATCAACTGATGGATACTTATCCGTTAATAACATTGAATACGCTAAAATTCTATAACTAAGTTTACTTAACTCACAAACCCAATCAAACCACCATTTTGGATATTTTCCTCTAACAACAATCATCAACATAATGGGTAGAAACAAAAAACCACCACCTACTTGCAATGCATTAGAATTATTACCTTCCACTAAAAATCCTGAAAGTAAAGCGATAATTAGAGCAGCAGGAATAACCAACAATAAACGAAAAAATACAGTAACTCGATTAGAACTGTCATTGTATTTAATATTTAATTGTGCTGGATAATTTGTATTATCTGACATATTTCCTCTGTAGGTTTATTGATTTTCAAATATTGAGACCTTTGCATAAATAGGGATGATTAGCAAAATGACAGATTTTATTAAATTGGAAATTTTTTAAATCCACTCCTAGCAGGGCTAAGGGTGTTTTTAAAAAGTTTGTAATTTGATGAAAGATGGCGTTTTGATGATTATTCATATTTATGCAAAGGTCTCATTATAACACGACTAAGGGCGGTTATCGATTGCTTGCTCTTCTTTTTCTGATGGTAATAAATCTTCCTTGCTAATGCCCAGTGCCAAAATCATTGTGCTTGCCACATAGATTGAAGAATAAGTACCAATCACCACACCAATCAACAATGCCAATGCAAAACTATGAATAGTTTCACCACCAAGGTAGAACAATGCCACCAATACCAATAAAGTAGTAACTGAGGTCATAATCGTTCTAGAAAGCGTTTGGTTGAGTGCGCCACTCACAATCTTTGTGGGGTCTGTATGGCGAGTTGATAGGAAATTTTCACGAATACGGTCAAATACCACAATCGTATCATTCAGTGAATAACCAATTACCGCCAAAATCGCTGCCAATACGGTCAAATCAAATTCTATTTGCAGAATTGAAAAGATACCTAGGGTAATAATAACATCGTGGATAAGAGCTGAGATTGAACCCAAGGCAAAGCGATATTCAAACCGAAATGCCACATAAATTAAAATACCAATTAATGCATATAGCATCGCCAAACCACCATCATTGGCCAGTTCTTCACCCACTTTAGGGCCGACAAATTCCACACGACGGATATCCACACCATACCCTAATAAATGGATAATTTTAGAGCTGAGTTTTGCACTGGAAATAGCCTGTGGTTCAAGACGGATTAAGATTTCTTTGGTTGAGCCAAAATACTGCACATTGACACCCTTGAAATCTGCATCATTTAGCACCTTTCTAATATCTGCCAAATTTGCATCTTGCTGATAACCCACTTCAAGTAAAGTACCGCCTGTGAAGTCAATGCCAAATTTTAAGCCATTCGTTGTTAATGAAAATATTGAAACAATAATCAACAACAGCGAAAAAATAATTGAGTAAGTACGCTTGCCAACAAAGTCAATCGTAGGAATATTTAATGCCTTCATATTGATAACCCCTGTATTTTTTTACCACCGTAAATCTTATTGATAATTGCTCTTGAGACAATAATCGCCGTGAACATCGAAGTAATGATACCAATGGACAAAGTAATAGCAAAACCTTTAATCGGCCCCGTGCCAAAACTGAATAACACTAATGCAGCAATCAGCGTAGTAATATTCGCATCTGCAATCGTCAACACCGCTTTATCATAACCGCTAGAAATGGCTTTTTGGATGTTGCTATCTACTCCCAACTCTTCCTTGATACGCTCAAAAATCAACACATTCGCATCAACTGCCATACCTACCGTTAAAACGATACCCGCAATACCCGGTAAAGTGAGTGTTGCTTGCAGCAATGATAATACGGCTACAATCATTACTAGATTTAAGGTCAATGCTACATTGGCTACCATGCCAAATACACGATAACGAAATGCCATAAACAATAAGACCAATACAAAACCCACAATCACACTCAATACCCCTTTGGCAATATTATCTGCACCAAGACTTGGACCAATGGTGCGCTCTTCAACAATCTCAATCGGTGCTGAAAGCGAACCTGCTCTGAGCAATAACGCCAAGTTGCGTGCTTCACGGGCACTGTCAATACCAGTGATTTGGAAACGCGATGAGAAAGTGCCTTGAATAGTGGCTGCATTAATGATGTCTTTCGTTGTTGTGCGTTTTTTAACAATTTTTTCACCTTTGCGTATCGTCTCTACCTTATTTTCAATAAAAACAACTGCCATACGATGGTTCACATATTTCTTTGTTGTATCTAACATTGCACGACCACCAGCATTATCCAAAGTGATATTGACTTGTGGCGTGCTGCTTTCTTGGTCAATACCAGACGCCGCACCCGTGATATTTTCACCTGTTGCAATCACTCTGCTTTTTAACAACAAAGGTCTGCCGTCTTTAAAATAATACAATTTTGAGCCAATCGGCGATCTGCCCGATTGAACCGCTATTTGCGGGTCATTTTCTTCATCCACCAATCTAAATTCCAGCGTTGCTACTGCGCCTAAAATCTCTTTGGCTCTTGCAGTATCTTGTACCCCTGGCAACTGCACCACAATACGCTCTAAACCCTGTTGCTGAATAATTGGCTCTGCCACACCCAACTCATTCACTCGGTTTCTTAGCGTGGTCATATTTTGCTTTAATGCATTGCTTTTAGCTTGTTTTTTGGCATTGTCACTAATACCGACAAAAACCATCAACGCCTCTTCATTATCGCTGTCTAAAATAACCAAATCATTTAACTCGGATTTAATAATTTTTAATACTTTGGGTTTTGACTCAAGTGTTTTAAGGCGGATAGCAATATAATCGTCCTGCTTTTTAATACTCTTATACAAACGCTCAGTGCGTAACAATGTGCGTAACTCATTATAGTATTTATCCATTGACATTAACAATACCGAATGCATATCTACCTCTAATAAGAAATGCACTCCACCACGCAAATCCAACCCTAACGACATCGCCTTACCACCTAAACCAGTCAGCCAAGAAGGCACTGAAGGGGCAAGATTAAGGGCAACGACGAAATTGCGACCCAATCCTGTTTTAAGGTAATCATTGGCAGAAAGTTGACTGGCATTGTCTTTAAAACGCACCAAAATACGCCGACCCGATAAAGTGGCCGACTTATAATTAACGCCCTTGGCATTTAAAGTGCTTGTAACTTTGTTTAAATCAGTCTCGGTAATCATCTTATCCCCAGCACTCGACACTTGCACCGCCAAATCTGCACCAAAAATATTGGGCAAAGCGTATAAAGCAGAAAGCAACAAGAAAAAGCCAATCAGTGTATTTTTTAATGTTGAATATTGATTCATTTTTTTACTGTAAGAGGTTCAACTTCTTACAACCTTTATAGTGGATTAAATAATGGTTAAATAGCGGCACTGCCTTTGGGCAATTTTTGATTGATGCCTTGTTTTTGCACTTTGATAGCAACGCCTACGGCAATTTCAATGATAGCAAAAGATTCATCAACCGATTTTACAACACCAATAGTGCCGCCATTTGTAACCACTTCATCACCTGCTTTTAAGTCTGCCAATAAGGTTTTATGGTCTTTGGCGCGTTTTTGCTGTGGACGAATTAACAAAAAGTAGAAAATGATAAATAATAATACGATGGGTATTAAATCCCCCAAACCGCCCAAACCTGATACTACCCCAGTTGCCTCACCTTCTGCAAATGCGGGTGTGATGATTAAATCTAATAAACTCATTGTTTTTTCTCCTATATAAAAAAATTGATTAATTAATAATACTGATGCCACCCATATAACGGTGCAATACATCGGGTATTTTAATACTTCCGTCGGCCTGTTGGTGGTTTTCTAACACTGCCACCAAAGTTCTGCCAACTGCCAATCCCGAACCATTCAAGGTGTGCAATAACGCTACTTTGCCCGTTGCTGGATTTTTCCATCTGAGTTGCAAGCGTCTTGCCTGAAAATCTTCAAAACACGAACAAGAAGAAATCTCACGATACGCACTTTGCCCTGGCAACCACACTTCTAAATCATATGTCTTAGCCGCTGAAAAACCCAAGTCACCTGTGCATAAATTGACCTTACGATAAGGCAATTCTAACGCCTGCAAAATACTTTCCGCATGTCCTGTCAAAGTCTCCAAAGTCGCATAAGAATCCTCTGCTTTCACCATCTGCACCATTTCCACTTTTTCAAATTGATGCTGGCGAATCAAGCCTCGTGTATCGCGTCCATAAGCACCTGCCTCAGAACGAAAACTCGGCGTATGTCCCACAAATTTAATTGGTAACTCGCTCTCCTTCACCATAGTGTCACGCATAATATTGGTAATCGGCACTTCCCCTGTTGGAATCAAATACAAAGTTTTTGCATCACCCTCTTCGCCATGCAGGGAAGTTTTAAACAAATCTGCCTCAAACTTAGGCAATTGCCCCGTCCCTGTCAGCGATTCTGCATTCACCAAATAAGGCACATAAACCTCTGTATAACCATTATCCACATGTTGGTCAATCATAAACTGCGTCAAAGCACGATGCAAGCGAGCGATTTTCCCTGTCATTACTGAAAATCGTGCACCCGATATCTTAGCAGCCGTTTCAAAATCTAAACCATGCATCTCGCCCAAATCAACATGGTCTTTCGCCACAAAATTATATTGCTGTGGCTTACCCCATTTCAACACCTCAATATTATCCTCTTCGGAATTACCTATTGGCACAGATTCGTGCGGTATATTCGGCATCGCCATCACAATATCATCAATTCTTTGCTGAATACCTTGCAATTCACTTTTTGCCGCATCCAGTTTGTCGCCCAAATCAGCAACGGCATCCAATAAAGGTTTAATGTCTTCGCCGGCCGCCTTTGCTTTGCCAATCGCTTTTGACTGTGAATTGCGTGAATTTTGCAACTCCTGTGTTTCCATTTGATTTTTTTTGCGTCGCTCCTCTAAAACAGACAAGGCACTCGCATCAAAAGAAAAATTGCGCCTTTTTAAAGCGGCTTCCACTGATTTAATATCATTTCTTAGTTGTTTCGTATCTAACATTAGTATATAATTATATCCTTATATAAAAGGAATACTGTCAAATTTAGTATTCACTCAAAAATTTATCAAGGAATTATACTATGTTCAACTCATTTTCGGGCGACGATGCTTGTAAACTCTTAGCCAATGGCGCTCAATTAGTCGATGTTCGTTCAACTTCTGAATTTGCACAAGGTGCTTTACCAAATGCTGTCAATTTACCCCTGCAATCTGTGATGAATGCTAAAAATATTCTTGACGAAAACAAAGCCATCATCTTATACTGCGTTAGTGGTGCTCGCTCTGCAACTGCCAAAAACTATCTATTGCAAATGGGTTTTGATAATGTAAACGATTTAGGTTCATTTAAAAACTACAATTGCGACTAAGTTATTTTTTGTTAAAATCTCGTTATGCGAGTAAAAAGTAAATGGCATAAAACCCAAGTTAAAACCATCGAAGATATCGGTGGTGCAATGGCGTTCATTTGTTGGCGTATCACCAAAAACCACCTTGAAGACTTAATCAACGAAGGCTTTGTCATTGAAAAAGAACAAGTTTTCGATGTTATTGCCGAATACTTATGTTTTCTTATTCAGTCCATCGACAGACTAATATTCAAAACACTCAACACCAAACAACGCCAAGAACTCATTAATAAGCTAGCAAAACAATCGGCGTTTTATTACCAAGAAAACAAAACTGACCGAATTGGCGAAGGCAACCATTGGAAGGCATTCATCAACACTTACAACCAACGCTCAAAAGACTACTCTGATTATGAATTTATCGGCAATGAACCCGATTATCACTTCCTTAGATACTTTGCTGAAAAAGTTAAATCTGCCATGACTGATGTCGATGAAAAATGGGTTGTTCAACAAATAATTGAAATTCAAGCACCCAAAGCCTTCAAAAAAATCAGTGCAAGCGTTGATGACTTGGTTTCAGTTGATAACATCATCTCCAAAACCGAACAAATCAAACTCAAAGAAGAAAAAATCCCCCGTTCTAAACGCAAATCTACCCGTTCAGATTTAAAAATATTGCCATAAAATATTAACCAAATATCACAAAACATACAACAACAACTATCAACTTAATCATTGCCGAACTTTTATTGGGAATCGTTTTACAACAATTACTTGAACCATTATCACCGCCCCGCCTGTTGATATATTTCACCGTAAAGAATGAAATATAGAGACCTTTGCATAAATAGGGATGATTAGCAAAATGACAGATTTTATTAAATTGGAAATTTTTTAAATCCACTCCTAGCAGGGCTAAGGGTGTTTTTAAAAAGTTTGTAATTTGATGAAAGATGGCGTTTTGATGATTATTCATATTTATGCAAAGGTCTCTACTAACAAAGTTAGGTATTTTGGCATGTGCCTCGCCGTTAACAAACGCCCCCACAGAGTGATTAACCATCAACTATTTATAACCCTTTATGCCCTGATAGACTCTTACATATCATCAACACAGATTAAAATATTCCCGATAAAATATACTAATGAGAATTGCTATTGTTAAACTTTCTGCCTTAGGAGATATTATTCATGCTATGAGTGTATTGCAATTTATTAAGCGGCATTTGCCAGATTCTACGGTCGATTGGGTAGTGGAGGAAGGTTTTAAAGATGTTTTGGCTAGCAATCCAGATATCAACCAAATTCTTACGGTCAACATTAAAAGAGCGAAAAAAGAAAAATCTTTTAAATTACTATTTCAGACTTTAAGAAAGCTTAAAAAGCTTAAAAAATACGATATTGTTATTGATATGCAGGGGTTGCTCAAATCTGCTATTGTCTCTAGCCTCATTCCGTCAGAAAAAACTTTTGGCTTTGATAAAGCTTCTTTGCGTGAGAGATTTGCGACGAGTTTTTATTCCGACACTTGTCAGATAAAATATGCTGAAAATGTAATTAAACGCAATGCATTTATCGTTTCTAGTGCCTTGGGGCTGATTATTTCACACAATGATATTTTAAATAAACAACCATTTTTGCATTTTAATAATAGCTTTAAACCCTACTTTCTGCAAAATGACAGGCCGAATATTGCCTTTGTGCCAGGGGCTTCGTTTGATTCAAGGTTTATCCTGTGGAGAATTTTGGGCAATTAGCGTTGGCATTGGATGCCAATATTACACTTTTATGGGGTAATGAAAAGGAAAAAATAATGGCTGAAAAGATACAACAAATTGCTCCAGAAGTAACGCTTTCTGCTCAATTGTCGTTAGGAGAATTAAAAGCATTCATCGGGCAGATGAATCTTGTGATTGGTGGTGATACGGGTCCAACTCATATGGCTTGGGCGCTTAACATTCCTTCTATTACACTATTTGGCTCAACACCCGGTTATCGGAATACTTATCTCACTAAAATTAATAAAATTATTGAGTCTAATTCTAAGGTAAACCCTAACAAAATCAACAAAGACGATATGTCAATTCAAACTATTGAAGTAGATAATATTACCAATACCGCTAAAGAATTATTGTTTTTGACTGACTAATTGAGTTAAGAATAAATTGGGCTTTTGATTTTTTTTCATTAATTTTATGCCCGCTCCTGACTAAAATCGTGTTTTTTATCCCTGCCTTATTTGCTGCAGAAATGTCATTCTCCTTATCGCCAATCATCCAAGAATTTTGCATAGCAATATTGTGTTTTTTCTGTGCACTTAGCAGCATACCTGGTTTAGGCTTTCGACATTCGCAATCATCTTCTGGTGTGTGTGGGCAATAAAACACATCCAAAATATCAACCCCCTGCTGTTTAAACTGCGCCAATACCCAGATATTGAGTTTGTCAAAATCATCAGCATTATAATAACCTCTAGCAATACCCGATTGGTTGGTAACAATGATAATTTTGAATCCGAGCTCTTGAAATTGTCGGCAAGCGTCAAACACACCGTCAATAAAAATAAAATCCTCTATTTTATAGAGGTAATTTTTTTCTTGGTTAATGACACCATCACGGTCTAAAAAAACAATTCTCATTTTAAAATTTCACTAGGCTTTTTGTGTGTCCACTTCCCTCTAGGCTTGTCAATATATTGAAAATGTTCATTGGTAAAGTCACCTTGAACACAAACATAGCGATATGACTTATCATTAATTGCAATCTTACTTTGTTTGATAGCATCGCTAAAAGGCACAGGTCCAGTCAGTGAAAAGACACCGACAACTTGATTGCTGTTAATGTTTTCAAGAATAATTTCAGTGGCTTTTTCTAAAATTGGATGATTTTTCTGGGAGGCGATAAAATAGTTAGTATGCGTATTGTCACTTCCTTTAAGAATAAAAAGTTCCTTATCTGTTTTTTTAATAAGACCTGATAATGGAAAAACCAGGTGTGCATCAATATCCATATAAATACCGCCCAAATGCTGCAACACCAATAAACGCCATAAATCAGCCTGTGCTGCACCGTCATTTAAACGCTCATAGGCTTTAACTATATCAGCACCAGTATTTTCTTTGATAAAAATCAGACGATCTTCAGTGCTAACATAATGATAATCATAACTAAGGCTCATTAGCCGATTAAACAAATAGTTTAAATAAATTGGTAAACTTACTCGATTAGTGTAGTTAGTTTGCCAAATTTTTTTAGGAATAATCTGCTTTTTTCCTTGAACAAGTGCTTTACTATATTTGGGTATAGTAAAGCGTTTTTTAGGTAGAAAGAAATGAAAAGGATAGCTGATAAATACTTTACTCAAATTACCAATAAGCTTTGAACATCTGTTGCAAGTTAAAATTAATAATGACATTGAAGTTTTTATAATTGTTTAATAGGAAGTTTACATTAAAATGAATATTTTAAAGAGACCTTTGCATAAATATGAATAATCATCAAAACACCATCTTTCATCAAATTACAAACTTTTTAAAAACACCCTTAGCCCTGCTAGGAGTGGATTTAAAAAATTTCCAATTTAATAAAATCTGTCATTTTGCTAATCATCCCTATTTATGCAAAGGTCTCTTAAAGTAATTTACAGACATGATTAAACAACAGCTCATTCATACTGACTATCAACCTTTGGTTGACAAAATAGAATATTATTTTGCACAGAGCGATATTGTGTTGCACGATGCGAGGAATATAATCAAAGAAGTTGATTTTAACAACGAAATGCTCGTGGTTAAATCATATAAGCAACTGAGCTGGTTTCGCGGGTTTATTTATACTTATTTAAAGAAATCTAAAGCTTGGAGGGCGTATGAATACGGGCTAAAAATTACCGAATTTACCCCTAAAGTTGTTGCCAGAATTGAATATTTTCAGCCGTTGCTGACAAAAAGTTATTTAATTTGTTATAAATGTGAAGCAGATTTTAATATGCAAGCACCTTTGTTTAAAACCACCCAGAAAAGCAAATAATTTTTATTAAATTTGCTGAATTTATTTATCAACTGCATCAAAATAACATCCTTCATCAAGATTTATCTCCGGGTAATATTTTGATTAAAAAAAATCAACTGGGTTATGAGTTTAAAATTATTGACATCAATCGTATGAATTTTAAAATACTCAACTTACAACAGCGAGCAAAGAATTTTAACAAACTTTGGGCGGATGACATTGATTTAGGCGTTATACTTAAAGCGTATGCAAAACTAGCTAAATTTGACGAGGTAAGTTTTGTGCAATTAGGCGTTAAATACAATCAGCAAAATAAAGCACGCAAGACACGCAAACGCAAAATCAAACAGGTATTAGGACTATGGTAAAAAATATCTCTGTTGTTATTATCATTAAAGACGGCGAGAGAACCATTAAATCAACACTTGATGCACTCGTCAAATTTTCTGATGTCGTGGTCTATGACAATGGTTCAACGGACAATACTTTAGATATAGTCGGTACTTATCCTAATGTTAATCTTATTCAAGGTGATTTTTTAGGCTTTGGAATGACTAAAAATAAAGCCGCCACTTATGCCAAAAATGATTGGATTTTATCACTAGATGCAGACGAAGTTTTAGGTGCCAACTTTTTAATTGGCTTGGAAAACCTAGTTTTAAATCAAACAACCGTTTATCAAATCTTTAGACAAAATTTTTATCAACAAAAACACATTAAACACTGTTGGAATAACGACAAAATAGTACGATTATATCACCGTCAAAAAACCCGATTTACCAACAATAAAGTACATGAAAATGTATTGACTGATGGCTTAAACATCAAGCCCTTAACTGGTTTTGTTAACCATTATCCATACAGTAATATCAGTGATTTTATCAAAAAATTAGACATTTACTCCAGTGAATTTGCGTTGGACAATGTTGGGAAAAAAACCTCTTCACCTATAAAAGCAGTGTTTAATTGTGGCTTTTCATTTTTTAAAACCTATTTCCTAAAACGCGGTTTTTTAGATGGGTATGCAGGCTTGGTTATTGCTTTTTCACACATGGCAACTAATTTTTATAAATATATTAAGTTGTATGAACTTAATCAGAAAAAATGAATATTCTAATTACTCGTCACGATAAGATTGGTGATTTTATTACGACCTTGCCTTTATTTTATGTAATAAAAAAAACTTATCCTAATGCCAAAATTTTTGCTTTAGTATCAAATATCAATTTTGAGTTAGCTGAACAAATTGATTTTATTGATAAAGTTATTTTGTATGATAGAAATCATTTTTGGCAAACGCTAAAGGTAATAAAAAATGCAAATATTGAGGTTAGTATTAGTGCCTTCATTGATACCCAATTAGGTTGGCTTTTATTTTTAAGTCGTATTAAAACACGCATTGCACCAGCGACAAAAATTGCTCAACTGTTTTTTAACAAAACACGCAAACAAAAACGCAGTAAAGTAGAAAAAACTGAATTTGAATACAATCTTGATTTGGCAAAATTACTCAATAAAAACATTTCCCTAGAATTTAAAAAACCCTTATTAACACTACCCAACAACACAAAATTTAGAGAACAACACCAAATAGACCAAGGCAAAAAAATAGTATTGCTTCATCCTGGATATGGTGGCAGCAGTGATGGTAATTTGTCGTTAAAAGATTATTTGAGTCTTGCCAAAATAATCAGAAGTAAAGACAACACCCAAATCGTGTGGACTTTCGGACCTGATGATTTATCAACAAAAAATCAACTTCAATCAAAAATAAACAAAAAAGATATTATTCACCAGCCAAAAACACTACTTGATTTCTGTAATTTGATAAATAACAGTTTGCTAATAATTAGCACCTCAACTGGTCCCATGCACCTAGCGGGTGCGCTTAACATACAAACCATTAGTTTTTTTGGCGACAACTTATTTGCCAGCCCCAAACGCTGGGCAACAATCAATAATTTAAGTAGGCAACATAATTTCACTGTTGACAAATATTTTAAATTAGCCGATGTAAAGCAACTCATTACAGAAATTTTATGTTAAGATTTTATCGCACTTACACAACGCCTTTTAAGGAAAAAATACCAACTTTTGTAGAAGTTTTTTTCTTGCGTGTTCCCTTATTTAAAAGATTTTTAAGATTTTTTGGGCGTTACATATATTCAGAGATTACTTTAAGAGACTCTCAAAAATTAAATACAATCACTAAACAACATAAAAAGATTTTATGGGTGCAATGGGTGGATAGTTATTTGGGCGACAGCTTAATGGATTTATCAAGTAGAATCTTGTTAAAGGATAAAGAAATAGATTTATTAACCAAAGAAAATGTGGCTAATATTTATCAAAATGATACTATTTTTAGGCATATTTTTACCGATCCAAAGCAATGTGCGTCCAATCAATATGATTTATTAATAATTGACAGTTATAGGCAACGCAGTTTAAAGGTTCTTACAAAAGATTTGCTACAATTGCCACATATTTCTTTATACGGTTACTACAATGTTGATGATTTTAATCGTTTATATTTTTCATTTTTCCACATTAACAAACTTACTGGCTGTCATTATAACCAACAACAAATAGAACAAATTGCAAAACCATTATTACCAATTAGTAAACAGGACAAGATAACCATTTCAAGCCTCAATTTGCCTAATAATTTTATAGCCATTGTCATTGGTTCAGCAAGTGTTGATCGTAATTTTAATAAATGGGATGTGATTGTTGATGCTATATTTACACAAGATATTGTGGAGAATATTGTTTTGATTGGTGCAAAAAATGCAAAAATTGAAGCAAGAAAAATTCAACGAAAACACCCAAATAAAATAATCGATACGACTGGAAGGTGCTCTTTTAATCAAACGGCTCAAATTATTAAGAAATCTAACTTATTAGTCTGTGCTGATGGTGGCTTGTTGCATGCTGCAAATGCTGTTCTAACGCCCGTCGTGGCTCTATTCTACCATATTGAGCCGACAACTAGACTCATTAAAATTAATAAATCTATAGCGTTAATGGGCAAAAATAATATGGGCCATATTCAATCTGATACAATTATAGAAAAAATACAACTATTACAAAAGGACAGCGAATGGGAAATGAAACAAGAAAAACCAATAAATTAAGAGAGACCTTTGCATAAATAGGGATGATTAGCAAAATGACAGATTTTATTAAATTGGAAATTTTTTAAATCCACTCCTAGCAGGGCTAAGGGTGTTTTTAAAAAGTTTGTAATTTGATGAAAGATGGCGTTTTGATGATTATTCATATTTATGCAAAGGTCTCATGTTGTATTTCTTTTAAAATTAGCACTATACTGTAAAATGAACCGATGTTGTATTTTACTGGTTTTTTATTATGGCCCGCTATCTAAAAAGGCAAAAAAATAGCTCTTTCTAAAAGAGGCCTTTGCAGTGAGTAAATAATTATTGGTCTTGATAGAATTTTGTAATTAAAAGCAAGTTGTAATATTTGGCAAAACACTCTACTTGCCTTCAACTTGGCTGAATAGAAACCCATTGCCAAGATGAGTTTTAAAGAAAGATTAGTGGCAATTATTGACAAGCAAGCGTGTAAAATTACTCTAATTGTTTTAATAATCAATATGGCAAATGGATAAAAAATGTAATTTTCCAATTGAAGGCATACACAGACATGTTGTCAAGTATATTCGATCATTACCCGACCTTTCAGGGAAAACAGTATTAGACATTCCTTGTGGCAATGGCAAGGCCAGTTGTGAATTCAAAAGAAAAGGTGCTAAGGTTATTGCGCTTGACTTGTTCCCAGAATTTATGGAAGTACCAGGCATAGAGGCAAAATATGCCGATTTATCAGAAAAATTACCAATAGAAGACGAGTCAATTGATTATATTATCTGTCAAGAAGGAATAGAGCACATCCCAAATCAGTTAAATGTATTGCAAGAGTTTAATCGTGTGTTGAAAAAAAATGGCATTGCTTTAATTACCACACCAAGCAATTCACACATTAGAGCAAGATTATCACATTTTTTATTTGAAACAGATTTTTACAAAAGAATGCCACCAACAGAAATTGATGGCATTTGGTTTGCCAATAATACGCAAGATAAACTATATTTTGGACATTTGTTTCTACTAGGTGTACATCACTTACAGACACTACTTACCATTTCAGGCTTTAAAACCAAACAAAGAATCAAAACAGATGTTGGAAGCACATCATTAATATTGGGTGTGATGCTATATCCGATATTCATATTATTTAGTTTGTTGACTTATTTTTCTTACAGAAATAAGAATAAACATATTGATAAAAACATAAGGAGCAAAATATTATGGGATAGGGTCAAGTTAAATCTGTTACCAGCAACTTTAATTTATAAAGATATATTTTGGGTTGTTAAAAAGATAGATAACCTTGATGTTATTATTAATCAATTGAAGTCTATGCAGAGAAATTAAAGACTGTAGTTGCATGAACATTCTACATTTACTATCACAAACACACCTAACAGGGGCTGAGGTGTATGCGGCTGATTTATGCAAATATCAAACGCAGTATGGACATCAGTGTTTTATTATTTCGGACACCTTGTCGGTTAAAACTGCTGTTCAGTATTATCCAATGCCAATTCATAATCGTAGTTATTTAAATCGCTTTCGTAATATCAGGGCGATTATTAAATTTTGTAAAATACATCAAATTAATTTAATTCATACGCATTCTAGGGCGGGCAGTTGGTTGGTAAATATTGTGCGTTTATTTGTTGATGTTGCTTATATATCAACTATTCATGGGAGGCAAGGTGTACATTTTTCAAGTAAAAGTAAGAATGTATATGGTCGGCGTATTATTACGGTATGTGAACACTTGCAAATACATATTCGCAATGAGTTGCATATTAATGAAAAGGTATATTTAATTCGGAATATTATTGATGAACATTAGTATTATTGGAAGGCTAACAGGTCCAAAAGGAGATATTGCCTATCAAATTCTATCCAAAATCGCACCTCAATTTCCTTTAGTGAAATTCAATATTGCAGGTGGACCAGTATCTTCAAGATTTAAGGCATTAGCATCTAATAATGTTATATTCTATGGATTTGTTGATGATGTTCCTAAAGTAATTAAAGGAGCGGATTTGGTGATTGGCGCTGGTCGTGTTGCAATTGAAGCATTGCAATTAAATACGCCTGTGTTGGCTATTGGTGAGAAACAATATGTAGGTATTTTAGATAAAAATAACATTGCACAAGCTCAGGAAAGTAATTTTGGAGATTGTGCATTAGATGAATTTCATGACTTTAATCAAATAAGTAGCGATTTAAAGGACTTTATTCAGTTTAATCTTAAGCGAGAGGATTTGTCTGCAGTTGTCAATCAATATTCACCAGCAAATATTATGCCTAAAATCAATCAAGTTTATTCACATGCATTAGCAGATGTAACTTTTGCAAAGAAGAAGGAAGTGCCAGTTTTGATTTATCACCGAGTAGTCAATGAAAAACTTACTGATTCTAAATTTAATGTATACATCACCAAAGAAAAATTGGATTGGCAAATTGGATTCTTAAAGAGGCAAGGTTTTAATATAATTACTTTTAAAGACCTTGCTAATGGTATTAAAGTTAAAAAACCAATTATCCTTACTTTTGATGATGGCTATGAAGATAATTATCTAAACCTCCTTCCTTTGTTAAAAAAACATCAAGAAAAAGCGGTGATTTATTGCCTAGGTAATCGTTCAATTCAAAACAATATATGGGATGAAAAATTAGGCGAGCCTAGCGCCAATTTAATGAGTGATTATCAAATCCAAGAATGTCATAATTCAGGATTGATAGAAATTGCCTCTCATGGACTAAAGCACCAACACTTGCCTGATTTGAGTGAAGCAGAAGTCAAAGAAGAACTTGAATCATCAAAGTCAAACCTAGAAAAATTGATTAACGATAAAGTTGTTTCTTTTGCTTATCCCTATGGTGATTACGGAAAAAGAGAAGAGATTTTGGCGTATGAATCTGGATATGATTTTGCGATTGGAACAGTTAACGGACCTCTCAACCTAACGGATAATTATTACGCTATTCGTCGCATACAAATATTTCCAAGCACAAAAAAGTTTGATTTTTGGAAAAAAACAAGTGGTTTTTATTTGCGCTTATGTAAATTAAAAGCTAAGGATTTTTGAATATGCAAAATTCATATTTTGTATGGGATGAGCACTCTGACCAACCCCATATAATTACCGATAAAAAGTTCAAGGAAGAGCAAAAGAAAAAGTTTCAATCAGAGTACTTGAAAATGTTCTTTTTGTTTATTGTATTAGAGTTTTATCTGACACTTACGCTTGTAGCGTAGTAATTTATTTAACTATTCGATTGTTATAAAGAGACCTTTGCATAAATAGGGATGATTAGCAAAATGACAGATTTTATTAAATTGGAAATTTTTTAAATCCACTCCTAGCAGGGCTAAGGGTGTTTTTAAAAAGTTTGTAATTTGATGAAAGATGGCGTTTTGATGATTATTCATATTTATGCAAAGGTCTCTCTTATATAGGAACACCCTAAGAAGCCCTCGCTTTTTCTTGATTTAATTTTATACTTTCTCGGTACACATCCATTGGTTTTTTGTACTTCAATGTTTCATGGAATCTTCGATGATTATCTCTTTTTAGTGCCCCTTGAGGGGTGAAAACTCAATATAATCATCCACATCAGTGATTAACTCACCAATAGTCTGACATTCATTTAGATAAATTCTCTCACATTTTGCGCTTCTCCAGAAGCGTTCAATGCAAATATTATCTGTGGCTCTACCTTTGCCGTCCATTGAGATAGTGATACCCAGTTTTTTGAGTCGCTTAATGTGTATCTCACTGGTATATTGAGAGCCTTGATCAGTATTAAATATCTCTGGGTGTGGATACTTCTCTAAAGCATCGTTGAGTACGCTCATCACTAACTGTGAATCCATTGTGTTAGATATTTTGTACGATAGCACAGCTTTACTGTGCCAATCAATAATGGCAGTCATATAAACCATACCACCTGCAATCTTGATATAGGTAATGTCAGCACTCCATACATGATTAGAATGACTGATATTAAGTCCTCGTAGCTTATAACTGTATTTTTTGTGTTCTTTGATTGGTTGATTTGTAATACTTCAAGCACCAGTTTTGTTTTAAATACCGATGTATATTTGGTTCGTTTTTTACTCATTTTTTTACTCCGATTTTTTTGTTTAGTTTAACTTGTTTGAAATAAGTAAATTTAGATTGTTGTCTGAAATTGTTGGGGTTTTAAACTATCTTATGGAGACCTTTGCATAAATATGAATAATCATCAAAACGCCATCTTTCATCAAATTACAAACTTTTTAAAAACACCCTTGGCCCTGCTAGGAGTGGATTTAAAAAATTTCCAATTTAATAAAATCTGTCATTTTGCTAATCATCCCTATTTATGCAAAGGTCTCTTATGATATAATTTTGTGGCTAAACAAACGATTCATTGATTCGTCATGTGGGTGGCATTAACAACCTTAGTTGAAGGGTAAATATAACCTATCGTTAAAAAATATCTATTTTTAAATTGGATAACTCAACCCATAAGCGTAGCACTTCTATTTGAGACCTTTGCATAAATATGAATAATCATCAAAACGCCATCTTTCATCAAATTACAAACTTTTTAAAAACACCCTTAGCCCTGCTAGGAGTGGATTTAAAAAATTTCCAATTTAATAAAATCTGTCATTTTGCTAATCATTCCTATTTATGCAAAGGTCTCTATTTAAAAAAATTAAAATAAGCGCATGTCATCATTCAAACAATATTACAAACTATTATTGCTTTATGTTGTGTCAATTGTTACAACGAAAGTTTTATTTTATATTTATCTGCAAAATGAGTTTTCAGATTTATCGTGGCAGTCGTCTATTTATGCTATTTTTTGGGGATATAAGTTTGATTTTGCGGCTGCTGCGTTATTAGTATTTATCGCTTCATTATTTGATTTTAATAAAAAGATTTATACATTGGTATCAACACTTTTTTTGGTTTTAATTATCAATATTCAAATTGGTGATATGCTTTATTTTTCAGAAGCTGGCAGGCATACAGGTTATGAAATATTTGATGTTTTCGTTGACGCAGAAAGTCTTTTATTGACTGCTTATTCTCAACATTTTTGGCTGGCGTTGGTGGCATTAATTTTGAGTATCGCTGCTTGCGTTATTAGCTTTTTTAGATGGAAAATGGCTGTTGCCACTGAGTTTAATCGTTATTATTTACCAAAAAAACTCATACTTTTAGTTTTATCAATATTTTTTATCAGAGGCATGTCAGTTCAAGGTATTCCACTTAATCCTTGGCAGGCGGGACAACTTGCAAATAATCAACAGGCAATATTAGCACTAAATGCCACATACAGTGTGATTTTTGCATTAACTAATAAAGATAAGACAATTCAACAATTACATATTCCTAACATTAATCAAAATACCATCAAGCAATCCCTTAAGGTTTTGTATGCCGATAAAAACACTAAAATTAAAACACCAATTTTGACGAGTAAGCCCAATATTGTAATGCTGTTTTTAGAAAGTTGGAGTGCTAAATATATGCAATCTTATGGCTATCAACACCCAACCACACCTTACTTTGATAGCATTCTTAAACACTCAATTCGCCCTAAAGTGATGGTTGCAGGCGGGCATCGAACCTCAGAAGGCATGTTTGCAGCTTTGAGCTCTATGCAAAATCCATTAGGTAAAACGATTGCCAAAACCCCACTGCAAGATAGCGATTATCCTTCTATTGTCAAAGATTTAAGTCAAGCTGGGTATTCTAGTGCTTTTTTTCAAGGTACAAGCAAGGAAACCAGTGGCGTTGGAAGTTTTGCCCAATCTCTTGGATTTATAGATTCGTTTGGAAAACGAGATATTGCAAACTCAAAATATCCTAACAATAATTGGGGTGTACAAGATTATGATTTGTATCAGTTTGCTTTAAAGAAAACGCAATCAATGTCATCGCCGTTTATGATTGGTATTAATGGCGCAACAACACACGACCTTGTTGTACCTGAGGGGTTTCAGCAGAAGCATTTTTCCGACGATAAAGATTTGAATGCAATGCTGAATACCTATCGTTTTGCTGATTTTTCTTTAGAGTATTTCATGGAAAAAATTAAAGAAAAATACCCTAATACTGTATTCGTTCTGTTTGCCGACCATACAGGCAGTAGAATTTCAGACAACTTGGAAAATTACTTTATTCCATTTGCAATTTATGCGCCTAATATTTTAACTGCACAATACAAAGATGTTGTCATGTCACAAAGAGATATAGCACCGAGTCTTTATGATTTAATTATGGGTGATTACACAAAAACTAAGTTTAGCGGGAAATCAATCTTTAGAAACGACTATTATTTTGCTGATTATTTTCACAACAACATACTGGGCTGGATTGAAGCAGAAGACATTGTAGAAATAAATGTTCAAACAGGTGATTTATCGTGTTTTGTATTAAATAAACTACAAAAACAAGTCGTTAAATGTGAAAATAAACACGACAACTTAAAAAATCACGCACTATCTTTCACTCATTATTATCAAAATTTATTGTTTAATGTCAAAGATAAATAATATTTATAAGTGGGATCATCATTCCGACCAACCTTATATTATTACGGATAAAACCTTTAAAAAACAGCAAAAACAAAAATACTTGCTTGAGTATTTTATGATGTTTTGGTTGTTTATTGTTGTTTTTCCAATTGCTTTTGTGTGGCAGTTTGTCATGCGTTTTCCAACAACAAAAATGCAGGTTGGCATTGGTGTAAATTTAGACAAAGGTGAGGAGCAATATGCATTAGTAGAAGAATTGGGTGTGCAGCATTTAATTATTAGAATGCCGCTTTGGGAGGTTGAAAAAATTGATGAATTTGTGCGGTTTGCCAAAGGCTTTGGTGAGAATAAAATCATTATGATTAATGTATTGCAAGACAGAGAACATATTGAAGATTTGGTACTTTTTCAGAAAAATATTCAACTAATATTTGACAAATTTCAAGACATTGCCAAAGTCTATCAAATCGGCAATGCCACCAATCGAAGCAAATGGGGGGTTTTTTCAGTTAGCGAATATTTGGCATTTTATCAAACCGCACAAAACATTAGAGATAAACATTTTCCACAATTAAAGTTACTGGGTTCAAGTGTGATTGATTTTGAATATTACTACACTGCTTATGCTTTATTTAATTTCAAAAAAATTAAATTTGATAAATTATCAAGTCTACTTTATGTGGATAGAAGGGGCGCACCTAGAGAAAGGCAATATGGTTTTAATTTAAAAAATAAAATTAATCTCTTGGCAGCGATGGTGAATTTATCGCCAAAAGTCAATAATAAAATAGTGATTACCGAAACCAATTACCCATTAAAAGCAACGGCACCTTACGCACCTACTAGCGAAAAAGAGTGTGTTAGCGAATTGGAATATGAGCAATATATGCAAGATTATATTGATATTGCCAAAAAGACCAAAAAAATTAGCCATCTCTATTGGCATCAACTGATTGCTCCAGGTTATGGCTTAGTGGATAATCGTGATGGAAGTATCAGGAAAACACCTGCATTTTATAAATTTAAGCAATTAATCAAACAAACCTAATGGCAATTATAAAACAACTCCTAAAGCATTATTTTTATCTAATCGCACTTTTTTTTATCACCAGATTGGCATTGTTCATTTGGCAATTTGATCGGTTTTCTCAAGTGTCTGAATCTTATTGGCTGACTTTTTTATATGGGTTAAAAATGGATACTATATTAGCATTGGTGTTGCTTTTACCATTGCTTTTACTGTTGACACTTGCGCCGAAAATAATATCAAATTTTCTAAATAAATTAATGGTTTATTATTTTCTGCTGGTTTTAATGTTGGTAACTTTTGTAGAAAGTGCCACTCTTCCATTTTTTATACAATACGATGTTCGTCCAAATTATTTATTTGTTGAGTATTTAGAGCATATTCGTGAAGTGAGTTCGATGCTGATAGCGGATTATAAATTGGTGTTTTTAATCACATTTGTTATTATGTATGCGTTGGCTCGTGCTTATTTAAAAAATAGCAGCACTCGATTTATAGCTTGTTTTGACTTGTCATATATAAAAAGAGTGGCACTGATTTTACCTTTGTTACTGATATTTTCAATTGGTATCAGGTCTTCGTTCGGACACAGACCTGCCAATATTTCTGATGCTCTGTATTCCTCCAACAGAATACTCAATGAAGTGACCAAAAATTCGTTATACAGTGTTTTGTATGCAATTTATTCTAAAAAATACGATAAGAGCGTTAAACACTATGGTGTAATGAAAGTTGATGATGCTATTCAGCGTGTAAAACGCAGGCTTAATATTCAAAATACACATCCAGATTATATTTTTAATAGAACTATCAATACGCATTTCAAGCACAATCAGAATAAAAATTTGGTCATTTTTATTCAAGAAAGTATGGGTGCACAATTTGCCAAAGCGGTTGGCGGTGAAAGTGGTGTTACGCCACATTTTAATCAATTAGCCAATAACGGACTGTTGTTTACCGATGCCTATTCAAATGGCACCAGAAGTATTAGGGGGCTGGCTGGCTTGGTTGCGGGCAATTTTTCCATTCCAGGAAAAGGCGTGCTTAAAAGAAATAAATCACAACAAGATTTTTTTACGATGGCATCCTTGCTCAAATCTTATCAGTATGAAACTGTGTTTTTATACGGCGGTGAATCTCGGTTTGACAATATGAAAAGTTGGTTTTCTGGCAATGGGTTTGAACGCATTATTGAACAAAGTGATTTTATTAATCCCGGATATGTAGGGTCGTGGGGCGTGAGCGATGAAGATTTAATTATTAGAGCCAACCAAGAATTTAAAACTTACCACAATAACAATCAGAAATTTGCAGCCGTGATGTTTTCAACTTCTAATCATGCACCGTTTGATTTTCCTGAAGATAAAATTGATTTGATTGAGGGTGTTGCTGTTAAAAGTGCCAAAAATGCCATTAAGTACGCCGATTATGCCATCGGTCAATTTATCAAATTGGCTCAGCAAGAAGATTATTACAAAGACACTATTTTTGTTATTGCGGCTGACCATGATGTTCGGGTTTATGGCGATGATTTGGTACCTGTCAATCATTTTCATATTCCTGCCTTAATTCTTGGACAAGGCGTACCGACAATGACATACAACAAAATTAGCACTCAGCCAGATATTTTGGCAACTGCATTGGATTTAATGGGAATAGAGAATTTAACCTATCCTATTCAGGGACATTCGATTTTTTCTGATAAAAAACAAAATGTTGCACTGATGCAGTTTAATGATTATTATGCCTTAAGACAAGATGACAAGGTTGCTGTTATCAGACCTGATAAAGAGGCTCTAACCTTTATTTACAAGAATGAACAACTAAAATTAACCACACATGATAAAACGCTTGAAGAGGATGCACTTGCCTTTGTCATTACCTTAAATCACTTGTATCACAATAAATTACACCAATAATATGGAGAAGATATTAATAGAAATTCCAACTTGGTTAGGTGATTGCGTGATGGCAACGCCTGCGATTGAAAATATCATTAAACAATACCCCAATATCCAAATAACTATTTTCGGCTCTAGCGTTGCTACCGAAATTTTTAAATACCATCCACAGGTTGATCGTATTGTTGTTGATGAAAGCAGAAATAAAAAATACCGAATTTATTATTTGTATCGATTAGCCAAGCAACTGGGGAGATTTGATTGTGCCCTATCCTTCAGGCGCACCATAACCAGTAAATTATTTATATTTTTTACTAAGGCATCGCTTAAAAAAAAATATAGGCGTTACGATAAAATACCCACGCACCAAGTCAATCGATACAATGATTTTGTTAATATTGCCCTGCATAAAAATAATATTGCCTCAAAATTAATCATTCACACAAACTCAAAACCACTTAAACTTGATAAAAAAATACTGGGTATCAATCCAGGCGCATCATACGGCAGCGCCAAGCGTTGGTATCCAGACGAATTTGCTAAAGTGGCTAGTGTATTATCTGCACAATATAATATTGTAATTTTTGGCGGTAATAGCGAAGTTGATATTGCGAGTGATATTGAAAAAAAGTTGGTTGATAATGGGGTAAAAAATTACACCAATCTGGCAGGAAAAACAAGCGTTTCAGCGTTAATTAAGCAACTTTCGATACTTGATTTATTTATTACTGGGGACAGTGGTCCAATGCATGTGGCTGCTGCTTTTCAAGTACCGACGGTGGCAATTTTTGGACCTACAAAAGATAAAGAAACCGCCCAATGGATGAATCAAAAAAGTGTTATTATCAAAAAAAATCTTGAATGCCAGCCTTGTATGAAACGCATTTGTCCTTTGAAACACCATAACTGTATGAAAAAAATTAAAGCAAATGAAGTGTTGGATGCTACTGTGAAAATTCTTGCTCAATCAAATGACAAAGTGTGTGTCCGATAAGCATATGCATTTCTTGAATGCGTGGCGTATCATCGCTTGGCACTATTAAGTTGACTTCAGATAAATCATTCATTTTTCCACCATCTCGACCGCTAAAGCCAATGGTTTTAGCGCCTAATTTCCCCGCCAATGCCAAAGCATTAATGACATTTTCACTACTACCACTGGTACTGATGCCAATAACCACATCATTCTTATTCGCTAAGGCTTCCACTTGGCGGGAAAAAATAAATTCATAACCGTAATCATTGCCGATTGAAGTCAATGCAGAGGTGTCAGTCGTAAGTGCGATGACTGGCAAGCCTGGGCGTTCAACTTTATAGCGTCCAACCAGTTCTGCGGCAATATGCTGTGCGTCGGCCGCACTACCGCCATTACCAAAAATTAAAATTTTGCCGCCATTTTTGAGGCTGCTTATGCATAAATTTGCCGCTATCTCAAGTTGAAGGGGAATAACACCCATTGTTGCCTGAGTAGTTTTCAGGTGTGCATTGAATTCAGATTCGATAATTGAACGCATTATTCCTTCCTTTGTTGGATTTTTTTAATGATTTTAGTGGTGCTTTTTCCCTTGACAAATTGTACCAGTTTTAATTCATCAGCCAGCTCTTGTCCAATCACTTTTTTGCCTTCATAGTCCCCACCTTTGACTAGCACATGAGGTTGAATTGCTTTAATCAAATTATAAGGCGTGTCTTCATCAAATACCACCACATAATCCACCGCTTCAAGTGCAGCTAATAAATAAGCCCTATCTAATTGTGTATTAATGGGGCGACCTTGTCCTTTTAAAGCGGTAACTGATTGGTCGGAATTAAGTCCTAATATTAGCACATCGCCATAATTCTTTGCGGCTTCCAAATAACGCACATGTCCTGCATGTAATAAATCAAAACAACCGTTAGTAAAAATAATTTTCTTACCTCTTGCTTTTAATTCAGCACTCAAAATAGTAATTTCTTTCAAAGTTTTAATATGTGCCGCACTACTTGACTTGTTCAAACTGGATTCATATTCAATAATTTCATTCAGTGTGGCAGTTGCACTACCAATTTTACCGACAACAACACCCGCTGCCAAATTGGAAAATTTAACCGCGCTGTCAATATCATAACCACATGCCAATGCAAAACCAAGGGCTGCCAGCACTGTATCACCTGCACCCGTAACATCAAACACCTCCCTAGAAGCTGTAGGGTGTGTGCGTAACTCGTCATCATAAATTGCTACACCTTGCTCACTAAGGGTAATTAAGGATACGGTTAAATGACATTCATCTTTGAGTTTTTTTATAGAGGAAAACAAACTTTTTTTATCTGTAATGTTAATGTCTGTGGCTTCGCTGGCTTCTTTCTTATTAGGAGTTAGTAAATAAGCACCTTGGTATTTTGAATAATCCAAACCTTTAGGGTCAATCAACACTTTTTTATGATGCTGCTTAGCAAGTTTGATTAGCGATTGAGTTAATGGCTTGGTTAAAATCCCTTTACCGTAATCTGATAGTAAAATAACATCATAACTCTCAATAATGGCTATAAAATTCTCTAAAAGTTTCGATTGTGATTCTTCACTAATAGCATTAGTGCTCTCTCTATCGTATCTAACCACTTGTTGTTGTGAGGCAATAATACGACTTTTTTTACTGGTGATTCTGCCTGTTTGCGTGATTAAATACTCAGTGCTAACTTGAATATTAACCAATAATGCTTTAAGTTCATCGGCAATCGGACAATCACCAATCACACTCATAACACCAACTTCAGCGCCCAATGCAGACAAATTATTAATCACATTACCTGCTCCACCCAATACTGTGGTTTCTTTATCGATATTAACCACTTGCACGGGTGCTTCAGGGGATATTCGCTCACACGACCCCCACAAATAATGGTCAATCATTAAATCACCAACAACCAAAAGTTTGGGTGATTTGCCTTGTAAGTTAATCATCATTACTCCAAAGAATTACCATGTGTCGCTGATACAAAGGCCTCATAACAATTCAGCACCATATAAGCGTTTAATCTCAGGAATGTAGGCTTTAATACCTGCTTCTAAGCTAATTTTTGGCTCAAATCCAAGATTGGTTTTTGAAGTGGAAATATCTGCTTGTGTGTGCATTTGATAGCCATCATAAGGATTGGAAATATAGTCAGTGCCCAAATTAGTATTCAATTCTTTTTGTAAAATATCAGCAATATCTTGGAAACTTCTAGGGCTTCCAGTGCCAACATTATAAGTGCCATTTTGTTGAGGGTTGCAGGCTTTAATATTGGCTTGAACAACATCTTCAATATTAATAAAATCCCGTAATATTTGTTTTGAATTTTCAAATAATTTTGGTGCTTTTCCCGCTAAAATTTGGTGCCCTAACTGAATAACCATAGAGGAGGTTTTGGCTTTATAGTATTCACGAGGTCCATAAACATTGAAAAATTTTAAACCAACAATCGTCATCTCAGGATGTTCATCTGCAAACCGATAAGCAATCTGATCCATCATATATTTGCTAAATCCATAAGGATTTTCAGGGTTCTCCTGCCCCACCGTTTGTGGCGAAGGTAGACTGCCATAAGTCGCCGCTGAACTTGCGTAAACCATGACCGCATTGTCTTTTTTGGCTTTATTCAACAAATCATAAAATGAATTTACATTGGTTTGCATAATGATTTCCTGATCATACACCCGTGTATCAGAAATTGCCGCCTGATGAAAAATAAAATCAAACTCATAGTCATTTAGCAACGCTAAATCAACTTTACTATTGATATTGCCACAGACAACATCACCCGTAAAACCAATTAAATTTTTATAATGACCAAAACTTTGTAAATTGCCATTAGCAAAAGTCGCTTCACTCCTAAAACAATCAAATACCACTATATGTGAATTAGGATAATGTTGTTGAAAGTAAAAAACTAAATTACTACCAATAAAACCAGCACCGCCAGTGATTAAAATGGTTTTTTGGTTAAAATCAATATCGTTATAAATCATAGGTTTTTCAAAAATTATTATGGTGTTTGAATTTTAACCTCATACAACGATAGAAAGAAGAATTATTGATGTAATGCCTTACTTAATTTAAAATCAAACATAAAAAAGCCTATTAGAGACCTTTGCATAAATATGAATAATCATCAAAACGCCATCTTTCATCAAATTACAAACTTTTTAAAAACACCCTTAGCCCTGCTAAGAGTGGATTTAAAAAATTTCCAATTTAATAAAATCTGTCATTTTGCTAATCATCCCTATTTATGCAAAGGTCTCTTTAGTTATAAAAAAATAGTAGATAAAAAAATACCCAACTTCTGTATTTAGAAATTGGGTATTTTGAATTTAAAGCCTAGCAATGTCCTACTCTCACATGGGGAGACCCCACACTACCATCGGCGCTAAGTGGTTTCACTTCTGAGTTCGGTATGGGATCAGGTGGGTCACACTCGCTATTGTCACTAAGCAAACTGTTTGTCTCATTCGCTTATTTTTGGCTTTTTCGGCGTTAAATTTTAAAAATGTTCAGTCACATAGTTTGCACCATGCTCCTTCACATTTTGAAAATTTGCCTTGTAAAATTCCAAAAATAAGCGAATCCTTAGCCTGATTATTGGAATCAAACCAGAGACGAATTTAAAAGTTTTTACACCTTAAAGAAGGTATAACAAAATAATACATGTTATAAAGTTTGAACACTTACTCAGTGTATTGCATGACACAACAACACAAAAATTATGAATTCATTCAAATAATTTGGGTGTTATATGGTCAAGCCTCACGATCAATTAGTACAAGTTAGCTTCACACATCACTGCGCTTCCACACCTTGCCTATCAACCTCGTAGTCTTCGAGGGATCTTTAGGGATATTAAATATCCAGGGAGACCTAATCTTGGGAGGGGCTTCCCGCTTAGATGCTTTCAGCGGTTATCCTTTCCAAACATAGCTACTCGGCAATGCGACTGGCGTCACAACCGAAACACCAGAGGTTTGTCCATTCCGGTCCTCTCGTACTAAGAACAGCTTCCCTCAAGTCTCCAACGCCCACGGTAGATAGGGACCGAACTGTCTCACGACGTTCTAAACCCAGCTCGCGTACCACTTTAAATGGCGAACAGCCATACCCTTGGGACCTGCTTCAGCCCCAGGATGTGATGAGCCGACATCGAGGTGCCAAACACCGCCGTCGATGTGAACTCTTGGGCGGTATCAGCCTGTTATCCCCGGCGTACCTTTTATCCGTTGAGCGATGGTCCTTCCACTCAGAACCACCGGATCACTAAGACCTAGTTTCCTACCTGCTCGACGTGTCAGTCTCGCAGTCAAGCACCCTTTTACCTTTGCGCTCATTGCACGATGTCCGACCGTGCTGAGGGTACCTTTGCGCTCCTCCGTTACTCTTTAGGAGGAGACCGCCCCAGTCAAACTACCCACCATGCATTGTCCCCGATCCAGATAATGGACCTAGGTTAGAACCCCAACCATACCAGGGTGGTATTTCAAGGGTGGCTCCACTCAAACTAGCGTTCAAGCTTCAAAGCCTCCCACCTATCCTACACAAGTAGGATCAGAGTTCAATGCAAAGCTGTAGTAAAGGTGCACGGGGTCTTTCCGTCTGGCCGCGGGTATACTGCATCTTAACAGCAATTTCAATTTCACTGAGTCTCGGGTGGAGACAGTGTGGCCCTCGTTACGCCATTCGTGCAGGTCGGAACTTACCCGACAAGGAATTTCGCTACCTTAGGACCGTTATAGTTACGGCCGCCGTTTACTTGGGCTTCGATCAAAAGCTTCGGACGAATCCTAACCTCATCAATTAACCTTCAAGCACCGGGCAGGCGTCACACCCTATACGTCCACTTACGTGTTTGCAGAGTGCTGTGTTTTTAATAAACAGTCGGAGCCACCTGGTATCTTCAACTCTTACCAGCTCATTTAGCAAGTAAAATCACCGGCAAGAGCACACCTTCTCCCGAAGTTACGGTGTCATTTTGCCTAGTTCCTTCACCCGAGTTCTCTCAAGCGCCTTAGAATTCTCATCTCGTCCACCTGTGTCGGTTTGGGGTACGGTTTCATATAACCTGAAGCTTAGAGGATTTTCCTGGAAGCATGGTATCACGCACTTCTCCCAAAAGAGGGATCGTTATCACGCCTTGAGCTTTAGATTAAACTAAGAGTTCCGGATTTTCCTAAAACTCTACTCTACACGCTTGAACTTGGACAACCATCGCCAAGCTGCGCTAACCTACTCCGTCTTCCCATCGCAGTTATATGAAGTACAGGAATATTAACCTGTTTCCCATCGACTACGCATTTCTGCCTCGCCTTAGGGGCCGACTAACCCTACGCCGATTAACGTTGCGTAGGAAACCTTGGACTTCTGGCGAGGGGGTTTTTCACCCCCTTTATCGTTACTCATGTCAGCATTCGCACTTCTGATACCTCCAGCATCCCTCACAGGACACCTTCAACGGCTTACAGAACGCTCTCCTACCATCATAATAAATTATGATCCGTAGCTTCGGTATGTAGTTTTAGCCCCGTTAAATCTTCCGCGCAAACCGACTCGACCAGTGAGCTATTACGCACTCTTTAAAGGAATGGCTGCTTCTAAGCCAACCTCCTGGCTGTCTGGGCCTTTTCACATCGTTTCCCACTTAACTACAATTTTGGGACCTTAGCTGACGGTCTGGGTTGTTTCCCTTTCCACTACGGACGTTAGCACCCGCAGTGTGTCTGCCATGCTCATACTTTCAGGTATTCGGAGTTTGCAATGGTTTACTAAGTCTTGACGACCCGCTAGCCATAACAGTGCTCTACCCCCTGAAGTAATACATGACGCTCTACCTAAATAGATTTCGGAGAGAACCAGCTATCTCCGGGTTTGTTTGGCCTTTCACCCCTATCCACAGTTCATCCCCTCATTTTTCAACATAAGTGGGTTCGGGCCTCCAGTTAGTTTTACCTAACCTTCACCCTGACCATGGATAGATCACCCGGTTTCGGGTCTACTCCCAGCAACTAATCGCCCATTTAAGACTCGGTTTCCCTACGGCTCCCCTAATGGTTAACCTTGCTACTGAGAAGTAAGTCGCTGACCCATTATACAAAAGGTACGCAGTCACGGAATAAATCCGCTCCTACTGCTTGTATGCATACGATTTCAGGTTCTATTTCACTCCCCTCCCGGGGTTCTTTTCGCCTTTCCCTCACGGTACTTGTTCACTATCGGTCATTAGAGAGTATTTAGCCTTGGAGGGTGGTCCCCCCATATTCAAACAGCGTTTCACGTGCGCCGCCTTACTCGATTTCACATAAATTAAACTTTCCTATACGGGACTATCACCCTGTATCGTTGAACTTTCCAGAACATTCTAGTAATTTAAAATATGCTTAAGGGCTGTTCCCCGTTCGCTCGCCGCTACTAAGGGAATCTCGGTTGATTTCTTTTCCTCTAGGTACTTAGATGTTTCAGTTCCCTAGGTTTGCCTCCTTAACCTATGTATTCAGTTAAGGATAATGGTCTGATGACCACTGGGTTTTCCCATTCGGAGATCTCCGGCTAATAATGCTTATTATCAGCTAACCGAAGCTTATCGCAGATTATCACGTCCTTCATCGCCTTCTAATGCCAAGGCATCCGTCGTATGCACTTATTCACTTGACCATATAACCCCAAACTATCTGTATATGGCTTCGGTTTTTGTCCATTTTACTGCGTCATTTTTATCTTTCAATCGATCATGTGGAAAACCACACTCTCTCAATCAAGATAAAAATTCCTTGAAAATGAATAAAATCCAAAGCCCCAGAATTTGGTGCTTATGGTTTCGTATTTCACCAAGAAGTCACAAATTGCGATAAATCACAATCGGTGAATTCTTTTCTTTCTTATTTCACCAGCGGTTTTTACACCGCCAATGAGAATCCATATTTTTTGAAATTGTTGTGTCAATGCAATACACCAATGAAGACTGTCATCACAACAGTCTTCGCGTTGTTATATTGTATATTTACAAACTTTACTTCATGTATTAAATTGTTAAAGAGCATCACACCCGAAGGCGAGATATAAAAACTTAAATTAAAATCACATTAAAATGATTTTATTTAAGTTTTCAAGAAAATGAAAACTTATATTTTGCAAGGCAAAATAGAAAGTGGTGGAGCCAGGGAGGATCGAACTCCCGACCTCTTGCGTGCAAGGCAAGCGCTCTCCCAGCTGAGCTATGGCCCCCTAAAAACAGTATTAAAAACACTGTAATTTTGATTTTTTGCAAGGAAAGGCTGATTGAGCTTATGCTAATAAGCGATTGAAGGCTTAACGCCGCAAAAAACAAAATTTGGTGGGTCTGGGTGGATTTGAACCACCGACCTCACCCTTATCAGGGGTGCGCTCTAACCAACTGAGCTACAGACCCGAATGGTATTATCTTTCGAGAAAAAATAGATTAGAATACTAAGTGCACTTAGGTTAGCAATAAACATTTTACAACTAACTTAAATATTACAAAGATAAATTTTATATTCATGTTGCTATCCTCCTTTGCGATATACACATTGAAAATTAAACATATTAAATGTACTGCATATTTTAAAAAAATACTAACCTCAGAAGGTATTCCTAACCTAAGTACACTTTTTTATTATATATAAATCTATCAAAATCAAAAGATAAGATATTATTTCATTCTTCTTTATTAATTATCAAACAACTTGTTGTGGACACTCGGACTTTTCTTAAGGAGGTGATCCAACCCCAGCTTCCGCTAGGGTTACCTTGTTACGACTTTACCCCAGTCATGAATCACAAAGTGGTGAGCGCCCAGATAAGCTACCCACTTCTTTTGCAACCCACTCCCATGGTATGACGGGCGGTGTGTACAAGACCCGGGAACGTATTCACCGTAGCGTTCTGATCTACGATTACTAGCGATTCCGACTTCACGGAGTCGAGTTGCAGACTCCGATCCGGACTACGAAAAGGTTTATGAGATTAGCACCACCTCGCGGCTTAGCGACCCTTTGTCCTTCCCATTGTAGCACGTGTGTAGCCCTGGTCGTAAGGGCCATGATGACTTGACGTCGTCCCCGCCTTCCTCCGGTTTATCACCGGCAGTCTCTTTATAGTTCCCACCATGATGTGCTGGCAAATAAAGATAAGGGTTGCGCTCGTTACGGGACTTAACCCAACATCTCACGACACGAGCTGACGACAGCCATGCAGCACCTGTATCACGGTTCCCGAAGGCACCAATCCATCTCTGGAAAGTTCCGTGTATGTCAAGACCAGGTAAGGTTCTTCGCGTTGCATCGAATTAAACCACATGCTCCACCGCTTGTGCGGGTCCCCGTCAATTCCTTTGAGTTTTAACCTTGCGGCCGTACTCCCCAGGCGGATAACTTAACGCGTTAGCTTCGCCACTAAGAGGTAAATCCCCCCAACGGCTAGTTATCATCGTTTACGGCGTGGACTACCAGGGTATCTAATCCTGTTTGCTACCCACGCTTTCGTACCTCAGTGTCAGTATTAGTCCAGAAAGCTGCCTTCGCCATTGATGTTCCTTCAGATATCTACGCATTTCACCGCTACACCTGAAATTCCACTTTCCTCTCCTATACTCTAGTTTGCCAGTTTCAAATGCAGTTCCTAGGTTGAGCCCAGGGCTTTCACATCTGACTTAACAAACCACCTACGCACGCTTTACGCCCAGTAATTCCGATTAACGCTTGCACCCTCCGTATTACCGCGGCTGCTGGCACGGAGTTAGCCGGTGCTTCTTCTAAAGGTAACGTCAAGGCTAACAGGTATTAACTGCTAGCTTTTCTTCCCAATTGAAAGTGCTTTACAACCCTCAGGCCTTCTTCACACACGCGGTATTGCTGGATCAGGGTTGCCCCCATTGTCCAATATTCCCCACTGCTGCCTCCCGTAGGAGTCTGGACCGTGTCTCAGTTCCAGTGTGGCTGATCATCCTCTCAGACCAGCTAAAGATCGTCGCCTTGGTGAGCTTTTACCTCACCAACAAGCTAATCTTACGCAGGCTCATCTAGTAGCGTGAAGTCCGAAGATCCTCCACTTTAATCCATAGATATTATGCGGTATTAATCCAGATTTCTCTGGGCTATCCCCCACTACTAGGTAGATTCCTACGCGTTACTCACCCGTCCGCCACTCGACGCCTAAGAGCAAGCTCTTATCGTTTCCGTTCGACTTGCATGTGTTAAGCATACCGCCAGCGTTCAATCTGAGCCAGGATCAAACTCTTCAGTTCAATTCTAACTATTTAGAACATTGGCAACACTTATAAATAAGTGCGCTTTGCGTTCAATTTTTTTAAAAGCTTAATTTGCTTTAGTTTTTTTATGTGCACTTGCACAATTAATGTACGAGTGCCCACACAAGTTGTTTGATAGATTTTTAAAGAGCAACTAAGACTTGGAAATAAATTCTTTGTCTCAGTGAAAGGTGGCAATTATACAAGGATAAATTCATCCGTCAAGAACTATTTTACTTTTTTGTGAAAATAATTCCTAAGATTGTGAATTTGGTTGCAACTTTTCTTCTGAAACCTTTTGGTTAAGCCATTCATCAGCGACATCAATATCAATAATGTTGCCTTTTACATCGAGCATTTCAAAGTCGTTGTCATTCCAACCTTTAATACCCAGTTTTAATGAGCGCACATTTTCAAAGCCCATTTGTTGCATGGTTTGGGCTGCTAAGACGCTACGATTGCCTGAACGACAGATAAGAATGATGTTTTGATTTCTAGCTTGTGCAAGTGCTGGGTTGGTATCGTCATAGTTCCAAACGCAAGCACCTTCCAGTGTGCCTCGGGGGATGTGGATGGAATTTGGAATGTGCATCATTTCAAATTCGTCCCGCTCTCTTATGTCTAATAGTATTAAATTTGAATTTAATTTGTCTTCTTCCAAATCCCATGGCATCACTTCGTCCACCGTTTCTAATGCTTTTGCGACTAATTTTTGATAATCGTCCATTATTTACACACTCCTTTTTTGGTTACCATTACAGCGACTTCTACTCTCGATGACAGGCTTAATTTTTTCAAAATTGATTTCATATGCAGTTTTACCGTGCCGTCTGAAATACCCAATTCTTTGGCAGCGACTTTATTACTATGCCCGATAGCAATTTGACAAGCCACTTCTTTTTCACGCTTGGTAAGTGTTTCAAAAGACGGCTCACTGTCGGTTAATTCGTTACGCAATACTTTTGCTAAGACAGGGGTCATATCTTGTGCCACGATAATTGAACCAGTTTGAATTTCAATTAGTGCATTGACCAATTCATCTGGGTCCATATCTTTTAATAGGTACCCTTGTGCACCGTATTTTAAACAATCGCGTAAATCGTTTTCTTCGGTGCTAGTGGTGAGCATTACGATTGGGGTTTCTTCACCTTGGTCTTTGAGTGCTTTTAGAACTTCAATGCCTGACATACTTGGCATCCGCAAATCCAATAAAATGACATCAACCAATAAGTCTGGGATTTCATCAATTCCTTGTTCAGGCGATGAGGCAGATTTAGCACTGATTTTTCTGGATTCTAATAATGACACGAGTCCGTTGCGAAATAGGGCGTGGTCATCAATGATATAAACTTTCATGCATTTTCTCCAAAAGTAACAATAACTCGGGTGCCTTCGTCGGCTTCGGATTCAATCTCAATTTGAGCACCAATGCGTTGAGCGCGTTCTTGCATAATATTCATACCGATATTATTTCCCATTGTTTCGATATCTAACTGCCTTTTTTCAAAGCCCACGCCATCGTCTTCAATCAACAACTGACAATATGGCTCAGCAGAAAATAAAATTCGCACATTCCGTGCTTGAGCATGTTTGCGAATATTAGACAGGGCTTCCTGGGTGATACGCATAATCTGCATTTCCATTTCTGGGGTTAAATTAAACTTACCCTCTACTTGTAAATAAGTGGCAATGCCTTCTTCGGCTTTGAAACGATTGACTAAATTTGCTAATGAGACTTCAATGCCTCGTGGGTCTAATGGCACACGGAAGTTACACATTAATTCTCTAAGCTCTTGATTTGCTTGAGTAATATTTAATTGCAAACTGGTTACTTTTTCATCCGCATTGACTTTATCTCCTTGTTTTAACATATCGCCCAAAACGGTTACTTGCAATTTTAAACTGTAAATAGTTTGTGCCAAAGAGTCGTGAATTTCCTGTGATAAAAACAAACCTTCTTGCGAAAGTTCCATGCGTTTGGTTTCCTCATCAAGTCGTGATTTATCAAGTGCAATGGCGATATTATCAGCAATGGATTCTAATAATGCGCGTTCGTCAAAAGCAAGTGATGGCTCGGTGTCAAAAAATAAGTTGAAGATACCCAAAGTTTTGCCGTGATACTTTAAAGGGATAAAAATCGTGCCGACATTGGCTTTAACTTCGGATTTTTCACCCACACATTTTGCACAGGTATGGATACTAAATTGCACATAAGTGGTTTCTGCCATTGCCACTTCGCCACAAAAACAGTCGCTATTCAAAACATTGGTAACTTGCCCTTGGGTGTCAATTACCCCGCGTTGTGCCACTAAATGTAGTTCGTCATCACCACTTAAACAGCGTGCTACGCCCGAAGAAGCGAGTGTCATTTTCATAAAAATATCTAAAAAATATTCAAATAATTCGGTGCTGGAATGCATGGAATTGAGCTTGGATGAGACACTGTAAAGGGTTTCTAACGAGGCAGATTTTTTACTCAAACGCTGAACTTGTTTGTGCAAGATATCTTCCATATCGTCATACAAGTATTGATTTTCGTCAATTAAATGGTTGATTGCGGTGGCTACAGGTTGAAAGGTAGTTTTTTCCTTGTCGCTAAGACGCGCACTTTGATCGATATTGTAGTCATTCACCCATTGTTGCAAATCATTAAATGGAGATAAAAAATCTTTGCGAATTGCAATATATAAACCTAAATAAACTAACAATATCAAGATAACAAATACTGCCCCTATCATATTAGGAGACTGATAGACTGATACTAATTCACGGAATAAAAACGGCGATAAAATAATCGTTGTTAATAAATAAAGATAAAATTTAGTTTTAATACCCATCACTTACCAATACAAAAAGAAGAAAAAATCTCACCCAGCAAATCGTCAGAGGAAAACTCGCCCGTGACACTACCTAAATCTTGTGCAGCTTGGCGTAAATCTTCGGCAATTAACTCGCTGGCACTATTATCCAGTTGTATCAACGCACTATGCACGGACTCGAATGCTGCCTCCAAGGCAATAATATGTCGTTTGCGTGCCAACAAAATCCCTTCGCCTGTATCGTTTAAACCCGCAATCTCTGAAAGTTTTTGTTTTAATAAATCAATCCCTTTGATTTCTTGGCACAAAGAGACAACTGTGTTTGGTGGTCTAAATACGACACACCCACAGCATCATCAGTTAAATCCACCTTATTTTTAATCAACAATATCGGCTTACCCTCAAGCCCACTCGGTAAAATTGACAAATCTGGCGCCTCATCTTGTGCATCAAACACCAACAACACCACATCAGCCCGTTCGATTTCCAAATACGCTCTTTTAATGCCTTCCTGCTCTACCTTATCCTTACTTATATGTAAACCTGCCGTATCAATAATATTCAGTGGCATACCCTTTATATGTATCGTCTCTTTTAACACATCCCGTGTCGTCCCCGCAATATCCGTTACAATCGCACTGGGAACCTGCGTTAACGCGTTCAACAAAGAAGATTTTCCCGCATTTGGTTTGCCGGCAATCGCAACATTCAACCCCTCCCTTAAAATCGCACCTTGTTCAGCAGCACTTAAAATCATTTGAATGTCCTTTCCAATCTTTTCAATCTTCTTCTTAACCTCCCCTGAGGCTAAAAAATCAATCTCCTCATCAGAAAAATCAATCGTCGCCTCAACAAAAACCCGCAGTTCAATCAATGCCTGCGTTAAGGCATTCACCTGATCAGAAAACTCACCCGATAAAGACCTAAGTGCACAACGAGCCGATTGCTGCGAACTGGCATCAATAATGTCTGCCACCGCCTCCGCCTGCACCAAATCCATTTTTCCATTCAGAAAAGCCCGCTTAGAAAACTCCCCTGGTTCAGCCGCCACTGCCCCCAATGACATCGCAGCCTCTAACAACAAACGCATCACTACAATACCACCATGGCCTTGTAATTCTAAAACATCTTCACCCGTAAACGAATGTGGTGCTGGAAAAAACAACGCCACGCCTTTATCAATCTCACTGCCATCCTGGCTAAAAAACGAACCATAATGTGCATAACGCGCTTTGGGGATATGCCCAAGCATACACTTAGCAATCTCAACCACACCTGCACCAGAAACCCGCACAATACCGATACCGCCTTGTCCTAAAGCACTTGCTAATGCACAAATTGTAGTTGACTTATTCATCAAAAAACCTGATAGTTTTATTAACCTGTATTTTATCAGCGAAAGGCTCACTCTGCTTCGTCATAAAAACGAACCAGCCTCCTGCTTAATGATTATTTTAGAGGACTTGCCTCTAAAATAATCATTAAAGAACCCAGCAATTAAGTTGGTTTTTTTTATGACAAGGTTCGACCTTGTCAGGGATTGATATTGATGTTACCTTATGAGACCTTTGCATAAATAGGGATGATTAGCAAAATGACAGATTTTATTAAATTGGAAATTTTTTAAATCCACTCCTAGCAGGGCTAAGGGTGTTTTTAAAAAGTTTGTAATTTGATGAAAGATGGCGTTTTGATGATTATTCATATTTATGCAAAGGTCTCCTTATAATAAAAACTATAAGGAAACCTAGCTGAAATAAGTGAGCAGATGCCCGAAACAAGAAGTACAATCGCTTAAAAAAAACAACTTTGGCGTTCGCGAAAGAATAATGAAATCTTAAAAAATACCCAAAAGGATCACTAGAAAAAAAAGCCTCGTTTGCAGCGAACAATCAAAATACACTATGATTGCTAAAAGCACAAAACCAAAGAACTACGCCAATTGCTAAAACTTCCTTATAACAGTTATTACTATCGGATCAAAGATAAATCAGCCAATGATAATACCAATACTATGATTAAATTCATCAAATAAACTGCCATTGAAGTTAGGCATACTTATGACAAACACAGGATGTAAGTGTCTTTAAATAATCAATCAATACTCATTGAGTGGGTGATATTACCTATATTAAGACCTATCAAGGCTGGTGTTATTTAGCCAGTGTGCTAGATTTAGGACTAAGGTAGTTTTTGAGCTGGGCATTGTCAAAACAGCCTAATGCTCAATTATTTAAAGATGTATTGCAAAGTACTATATCAAAACATCAATAAACTTATGTGCAATACTGTACAAACATATTACCTAGAGTAGGTGGCAATTGTTGGAACAATGCCCCGAGCACAGCGATGGAACGACTCTTTAAAAGTTTAAAAACTGAGAGATGAAACTACCAAAGCTTCACTAATCATAACGAAGTAGTAGAAAATATAGAGAGAGACCTTTGCATAAATAGGGATGATTAGCAAAATGACAGATTTTATTAAATTGGAAATTTTTAAATCCACTCCTAGCAGGGCTAAGGGTGTTTTTAAAAAGTTTGTAATTTAATGAAAGATGGCGTTTTGATGATTATTCATATTTATGCAAAGGTCTCATAGAGAGTTATATTTATTTTTATAATTACAAAAGGAGTCATTCAGCAATTGGGTATATTACACCTGTTCAGAAGATGGCTGAATTGAAAAAAGTAGCTTGAAATGTGTTTAAGTAAATTAGACTGTTACGAATTCGTCCATATAGTCAATTACATCAAAGGTGAATGTAAACATTAGGCGTGCTTTAGTGAAATAATGGGGGCTATTATCCACAAGTTTGGGAGATTGATTCATACAAAGGTTTTTCATTGAGACTTTTGTATAATTATTCTTTATTAATTTCTACATTCAAACCCTTGGTGTTTTTTGATAAAGAAAAGTCAGCTTGTGCTTTCATAATGGAATCTACGCATTCATCAAGGTCGGTGTACTCGTCTGTGCCAGTATCAAAGCGTTTGTCACGCATAAAGTAGAACATATTTTTATAAATGCTGTCTGCCATTTTAATGACAATAAAGGTGTAGTATCCATCTTCCCAAACGGCTGAAGGTTTTTCTACATCACCAACTTCAATGTCGCCCATGTGTAAGCCGTGGTCTTTTTTTGTCCAACGGGCATCTATATGTTTTTTAATAATTCCGGTTTCGGATTGGGTAAAGTCTATTGCCATAATAATATCAGTTTTATAAAAGTTAGAGGTTAGTGAATTTTGCGTGCATTTGGCATTTTAAGTTCTGGTGGTTCGGCATCGATAGGACCGCCTGCTGCTGCCTCTTCATCAGTTGGTTCACGCACTGTCAATACTGTTAGGATAAAAATAACTTCTCTGCCACAGAGTGGGTTGTTACCATCTATGGTTATTGATTTTTCATCGACACGGGTAACAATAAAATCTTTGGGCTCTCCATTTTCATTTTCCATAGTAACTGTGTTGCCGACTTTGTGGAATTCTTTTGGTACATTTTCGAGGTGGTCGGTAAATACTAATGACTCATCTCTTGGTCCATAAATTAGGTCGCAGTTAATGGGTAACTCAATCACATCGCCTTTTTCTTGCCCTACTAGTTCTGCTGTTACTTCAGGTGATAAAATTTCGCTGATGCCGTGTATATAGCCGAGTGGAAATTCAACTGCAGATAAAATATCTTTGGTTTTTTTGTCTATCACTTTGTAATTTAATTCAACAAATTTTCCGTCTTCAATAATCATTATTCTAGCCTTTAAAAAATAGTTGCACCGAAAATTTTAATCTCACCCTCTTCATTATAGCCCAATACTAAACGCCCAAGATATTCGTCTCCCACTCTGTTTTTGTTGGTTTGTTTGTAAAGCACAGTTACATGTTCACCACGACGAATTAGCCCTAGATACTCAGGGTCTTTTTCTAAACCTTTAGTCAATTTACTGCGGGCAAATTGTTTACCCATTTCAATTTCATTTGCACCACGAAGCATATCTTCAGAAAAATTTCTGGTAAATGCACCGTAATTTTTATTGTTAGAATATTTCACTAAGTCATTCCAAAATGGATTGGCAATCGCTAAAATTTCCTCATCTGTTTTTTCAATAATATTCATAATTTTTTATTTTATTTAAGACTCATATAGACACTGAATATTATCCAATGCCTATAAAGGTCTGCTTAAAATAAAAAACCAACATAAAATGTTGGTTTTTTATTGTTTCCAACAAAGACTTGTTACTAAATCTTTGTTAAGCGAGATTTCTACTTCTCAGCGTCACCCACTAAGTGGTACAAAGGTTGTTTCTCCATCTTGTATTCACCAGTAGTACGATCGCGTTGTGAGGTAGTCAAAACATGCCAATTTTCATCGTCAAGTTTCATTTATCGCCACGGTAGTAGTAACCAGGCCAGCGAGTTTCCTCACGGAACAAGGTGTGTTGACCACACACTCAGAAGTACGATGACGGTGCTTAAGCTCCCATGCACGCAACAATTGGTGAATGTCTTCTGCACCCACTTTCTCCAAATCTTCTTCTAGGATTTTCAATTTATGAAGTCCCATATTTAGAAGTTTGTCGTTAGTCATATACTGAACCGTTACACCGCCTGCATACTCATCCATCAACTTCTGTAAACGCTGTAGACCAGGGAATGGCAAGATGTAGCTTGGCGATACAGTGCCACCAACGATTTCGTTGCGACCTACTGTGTAAGTCTCTAAAGGTTTGAAGATTTGCGCTTTACGCTCATCAATTTGCTTTGTGAAACATTGATACCTTCTGCTTTACCGTCATCAATATATTTACAAGCAGCTTTAGCAGACAAACGACCTTCCGTAAATGAACCTGAAGAGAATGCGTGTGGTGTTCCACCAACAGAGTCGCCTGCACCGAATAAACCATTAACCGTCGTCATACGATTGTAACCCCAAAAATACTCAGGAATATTACCTGAAATATCTTCAGGACCTGAACACCATGCGCCACAACCTGTCGCATGTGAGCCCATTACATACGGCTCAGAAGTTGTTAACTCAGGGTTGATGTATTTAGGATCAATGTCTGTTGCAGCCCATAATACGGCTTGACCAACGGTCATGCCTAAGAAGTTTTCCCACCCTACTTCTTCTAAATGTGGGTCTTGGAAGGCTTCAACTGTTACCATATGAATTGGACCACGACCAGCCGCTACTTCAGAGATGAATGCGTGGTTACGCAAACAAGTCGGAATAGGCTTGTGTGAGAAATGCTGGTTTTCAGTATCAAGATACGCTTTACCTACTCTTTCTGCTAATTCTGGGAACCACTTAGACTCATACTCATCGCCATAAGCGTTTTGAGTGTAAGTTTTAAGGTGCAAGAAGTAAGCGCCAACAGGGCCATAACCGTCTTTGAATCGAGCCAAAACGATACGATTTTCCATTTGTGTCATTTTTGCACCAGCTTCAATTAATAAACCGTATGCAGAACCTGATGACCATGGAGCGTACCAAACACGGCCTGCACCTTCACCCACTGAACGCGGCTTAAAGATATTAGAAGCACCGCCGGCACCAACAATAACTGTCTTAGATTTGAATACATGGTAGTTACCTGTGCGCACATTAAAACCAACAGCACCTGCAACACGGTTATCTTGTGCATCATCCATCAATAAATGCGTTACCATAATACGGTTAAAAGTCTTATCGGCATTCACTTTAGCAGCTTCAGCAACGATAGGCTTATAAGATTCACCATGAATCATAATCTGCCAACGACCTTCACGCATATAAGCACCTTTACCTAAATCATCTGCAGGCAAGTCTGCTCTTTTAGGGTCTTTCATTAATGGTAAACCCCATTCTTCAAATTTGTGAACTGCTGAGTCAACATGGCGAGCCATATCAAAAGCTAAGTCTTCACGAACCATACCCATTAAGTCCATTCGTGCATAACGCACATGGTCTTCAGGGTTATTTTCACCCCAACGCGTACCCATATAACAGTTAATCGCATATAGACCTTGAGCAACCGCACCAGAACGGTCAATGTTTGCTTTCTCAGCAATAATCACCTTCTTGTCGCGACCCCAATGTCTTGCTTCATAAGCAGCACCTGTGCCACCTAAACCTGCACCAACCACTAAAATGTCAATGTTGTCTTCAATAATAGTTTTCATTAGTAATATACTCCTTCAACAAGTTTTAAACCGTTAGACTCTAACGTATGTAAACCACCATCGTCTAAACGAATTGACTCAGGTTCAAATGCCAATAACTCAGAATTACGCGCTTCAGCCGTAGGCTCAGCTTCGTTTCTAAAGTCAGGGATTGTAGAACCCCATGGCTTAGTAGTGATAGGTGACAAGAAATTCTTCTCACGACCATCTCTAAATTTAATTTTCCATGCAATCGTGCCTTTTTCTTCATCACGAATTACACGAACACTGTGACCTAGCGGTGCAAAAGTCTGCGTAGCCACGAACATCAATCGCTTGATGTGGGCATGCTTTGACACATGAGTAGCATTCCCAGCACATGTTAGGTTCAATGTTAAGTGCACGACGATATTTCTTATCGATGTGCATAATGTCAGATGGGCAGATATCTACACAATGTCCACAACCATCACAACGGGTCATATATACAAAAGTTGGCATATTATTCTCCTTAGTTTAATTAATAAATAAATTTTAGTAGTGCTGTGGCTTTTCACGCTTGATGCCAAGACCCATATCCATAGGTGCATCTACTAACAATTCCATAGAGTGGCGTTGCTGTTGCTCAGACTCATCTCTAGTAATTGTTGGTAAGTTTTCAGCAGAACCATCCGCTTTGGTGATTCGTTTATCGTATGCAGCAAATGGCTTAAAGAACATATGTGAAAACTTAGACCAGTAAACACCGCCAAACAATGAAGCAGTAGCAAGAATGACGAAACCAAATTCCCAGCCTTTTACATTAGCACCGTTACCCGTATTAAAAGACCAAATTAACGCAGCAACAGAAGTTGCCATTAATGACAAACTGAACGCATCTCTTTTAAGGTCAATACTAAAAGGTGAATTACCTTCGGCAACCACATCTACTTTAAAGGCAAACCAAAACCAAAAACTACCTACGAGTAACATAATCGCACCAATGTGCCATATTTGCGTCCAAGTTGCGTCAGCACCATTTGCAGTAAATATCATTACTGCCGTTGCTGCATTAAACAAAATGAAACCGTACATAGTCAACAAGTGAACCAAACGACGCACTGGGTTATGGAACTCACCCGCTGATAAAACATCTGTTGCGATTGTTGCCGCTGCAATACCGACTTTATCGCCTGCACTCAACTGCGTTGTTGCATTTGCTTTGGCTTTCTTTGCGTTAGCAAAGAAATACTTAGCACTTTGCTTGTGCAACATATCCATTACTGTCATTACGACAACAAGTGCAACCATTATTATTACATAAGTTTGCATTGTCTCGTATGAGATGCCCGCTTCTGCAAGCAAGGCTATTGGTGTGTTAGTGATCATGGTTTTATTCCTCCTTTAGGTAGTTAATCACATCAAAAAAATCATCAAGTTTTAAAATTAGAAATTTTAAAACTCAGCAATTATATACTATTAGTCCTTTGTTTTAAATAAATTTTACTTTACTTAGCTGAGTGACCACTCAACTTAATTTCTACTTTGTCTTCATCTTTAATACCTGCGTAGTATGCTTGTAACACCTTGGCAACTTCAGGGCGTGAGAATTCTTCTGGTAAATCTTCACCGTCTGAAAGCATCTTACGGACTTTAGTTCCTGACAATAAAACACGATCCTTGGCTTCATGCGGGCAAGTTTTCATCGAAGACATGCCACCACATTCGTGACACCAGAAAGTCCAATCAATTTTAAGTGGCTGTGTTATTAGTGCATTATCTGCAATTTCATCAAAAATATTATGTGCATCGAATGGCCCATAATAATCATCAACACCTGCATGGTCACGACCAACAATTAAGTGTGAACAACCATAATTTTGCCTAAATAATGCATGTAATAATGCTTCGCGAGGACCTGCGTAACGCATATCTAATGGATAACCCGACTGTAAGATTGTGTTATCAACAAAATAGTTTTCAATTAAGACTGAAATTGCTTCTGAACGCACATCGGCAGGAATATCACCCGCTTTAAGCCCGCCTAAAACTGAATGAATCATTACACCATCACAAATTTCTACTGCGATTTTCGCCAAATATTCGTGTGAACGGTGCATTGGATTACGCGTTTGAAAGGCAGCAACTGTCTTCCACCCTTTGTCATCAAAATAAGCACGCGTCTCAGCAGGTGTCATATATAAATCGCCGAACTTTGCAGGAAAGCCACCGTCAGATAATACTTTGATAGGACCTGCAAGATTATATTTACCTTGTGCCTGAACCATTACTACACCTGGGTGTGCATCTTCGGTAGTTTTAAAAACAGTTTCACATTCGTGGTCCTTGTCAATGGTATATTTCTCAGTAACAGTCATCGTTGCTAAAACTTCACCAGATTTACTACTTGCAATTGCAATTTCATCTCCTGCTTTAACGGCTTCATTGTCAGTTGAAAGTGTTACAGGAATTGGCCAAAACAACCCATTGGTCATTGTCATATTATCACAAACACCTTTCCAATCTGCTTCGCCCATAAAACCATCTAATGGATTAAACCCGCCAATACCCAACATAACGATATCGCCTTCCTCTCTAGAAGAACATGTAATTTTTGTTAATGATTTTGCTCTCGCTAACTCTGCTGTTAAAGCATCGCCTGATAGTGCTAGCGCCTTGATTGTATCGCTACCATGTGGTGGGACTAATTTTGACATACCTCATCCTCTATTTAATTTAAAGAGGGAAATTATACCGAATAGTGGTTTTTTGATGGCAATATTTTACAGTTTAATTTTAAACTTAACCCGTTGAGTGCCGTCCTTAGATTTCGTGGCAATAATTTTGTCTTTGTTGATATCGTAATTCAAAACACCGCCACTAAAGGAATCAAAGCCTTGAATCAGGTGTGCACCTCCTTTAAGTCGCACCAATTTCTTATCAATAAAATAGATGATCTTCTGTGCTTTCGCCTCAATAAATCGCGGTTGATTGGGCTGATTTTGCTTGTAATGAGCGGGATTTTTTTTAGTGCCGATAGCAATTACTTTGGTAATAGCCTGATTTCTGCTAAAAATTTGTATTGTCTCAGCGTTGATAGTCAGATCTCCCTGCACAATTTGTGCATCGCCCATATAAATACTTAGCCCCAAACGCTCATCAACCACTACTGTATAGGCTTTAACCTCGACTGGGATTTTGTCATCAAGCAATGCTTGTGCCGAAAAAGGCAACAACAATAAAAGGTAAATAATCTTATTCATAACGACCAACAACGCCCCCTGTTAATCTCACCTTTTGGTCTTTAGCATCATAACGCATGCCTTTTTTTGCACGAATATCTGAAATTTTTGATTGATAATGCACTTTTTCTGTGGTTCTGTAAATATCATGCCCTTTTGATTGGTCAATGGTGAGTGTTTTAGTATCAATTTTTGTGCCTGATTTTTGTAAGATTTTAACTTTACCAAGCAGGGTAGCAATACCTTTATTCATATCCATATCCAAGCCTTGAGAGTCAATTTTATTACCCGATGCTAAATAAGTAGTCTTGTGTTTAGAGTAATAACGCTTCTTTGATTTGGCCTGGTCAATGAACAAATTACGGGTTAATATTTTTTGTCCGCTGTCTTGATTAATGATGGTTTTACCGATTAAGCGCATTTTATCATCTATGGCTTTCATCCGCATACCTTGGGCGATAACTTGTGCGGTTTTGTCTAAATAAACAATTTGTTTGTCGCTCATTAAATCATTGGTCTTGGTATTAATTGACAGTTCTTTGGCGTTGATTTGGTAATTAATGCCGGATTTGGAATTGATATCAACTTTACCGTTAAATTTAATCTTTCCATCATCTAAATAATTAGCTCGTTTTGAAGTTAGGGTGTAGATTTCTTCTCCTTTGGCATTATAGGTAATTACTTTTGGGTCTAATAGTAAAGCAGGCTCGTCTTTAAAATTATAATATTTATCAGCTTCCACAAAATGGACTAATTGTTGCTTTTCATTAAAACTTTGCAATACAAATTGGTTGATTTTTTCAATGTAATTGGTAATTTCGTCCGGATCGGCCACTTTTTGTTCGTCCGAAGTAAATATTGAAAAAACCAATGATATAAAAAGCCATATAATGCCGATAAGCACTATAATAACGCCCGTGAATAACAAATTTCTTCTTAAATGAAAACTAATTTTTTGCATAATATAAGTGGTATTTACGCTATCACGCCAAGCCGTGCCTTAAACCTTGACGCTATTGAAAAAGTGATTGTTCAACATCACATCAGTATTTTACAATATCGACATAAAACGGTGGATACAAAAACGCAATTCAATGAAACGACACAACTACAGCAGTTGTGTGCAAAACATCATACTTTATTTATTCTCAATGATGACATTAACCTTGTGCAAAAAATAGCCGCTGATGGTGTGCATCTTGGCAAAAATGATGTATCAACTCAACAAGCGCGTGCACAACTCGGTGCGGACGCTGTCATTGGGGTATCGTGCTATAACGATATTTCTTTGGCGCAAATGGCACAACAACAAGGAGCGGATTATGTGGCATTTGGTGCTTTATTTTCATCATTAACCAAACCTAATGCACCAAAATGTGGCTTAGACATTATCAGACAAGCGAAAAAAATCCTGACTATTCCAATTGTCGGCATTGGTGGCATTGATTTTAATAATCAACAATCTGCTTTAGATGCAGGCTGTAATAGTGTGGCAATGATTAATGCTTTATGGAATTAAGAGACCTTTGCATAAATAGGGATGATTAGCAAAATGACAGATTTTATTAAATTGGAAATTTTTTAAATCCACTCCTAGCAGGGCTAAGGGTGTTTTTAAAAAGTTTGTAATTTGATGAAAGATGGCGTTTTGATGATTATTCATATTTATGCAAAGGTCTCATTAAGTAATTTCAATTAATTGGCTAACGCTCGGACAATATAACGCACAACGCACTGGATACTCATAAATGTCAGACATTGCAGTTTTATAAAATAACAGTTGCTTGCTGTGTTGTTTTTGTTGGCGTTTGATGAATGTATCCAACAATTCGCCTTCATTAAGTTCGGCAGTTTTAAAATCAATCACCCACAGTGTACCTTCATCAACAAACAATCTGTCAATAGCAATAGTGCGTCCATTAACAAAAAATGCCGCTTCATTTTGTGCCAGTTCTCTGTCTTTGAACAGCCATTCAAATTGCGTGTCATTTTTGGTATTCTCCAATAATTTCAGAATAAACCTCTGCCAATGCTCAATTTCACTCGATGCTGTGCCAATTTCAATCAGGCGATTGCGTATATTATCAACACTCGGATTAAACAACTTTTGTTCATAATATCGATGCACCAAAGTCCCTAAGGCACTTTTAAATAAGCGTTCAAAATTTTGTCGATATTCAACTCTTTCGCCTTCTGTTTGGACTTGATTAGTTGGTGTTTTTAATTCAGCAAAGCGTTGCAATTGCAATACTGCCGAAGACTCAACCGTATCAGGTGTTTCATCAATATCATCAAAATAATGCGAAAAAAATGGTGCTAACAATGTCAACAAAGTGTTTTTAGCAACATTGCCCGATTTATTTACCGCACCCAATAAGTGTAAATTGCTTCTAGCACGCGTCATTGCCACATACAATAAACGCATACTTTCAAAATAATCTTGTCTTGACTCAATAAATTTCAAATAATTATAAGCCCCACTATCACTCGCATCCATCGCTGATTTGACGGGGGCTAATAACAAAGAATTATTAGAAAATTCACGCAAGTGAATGATAGGAGAATCCGCATTTCTCGGACTTCTGCCCAAACCAGGGATTATCACCGTATCAAATTCCAAACCCTTAGATTGATGAATAGTCATCAACTTTACCTGTGCAGTGTCGCTCGGCGCATACAGACTTTCTATCGCACTTTGAATGGTCTTAACATTCAGCCTTTGCTGCTGTTCGCAATCATAAATAATACGCAAAAATTTATCCTTAATCGCTAACTCAACTTCCGACAAAACATCATTTGTATAACCCAATTGATTAATCGCATCAGTCAGTAATTCCACAAAATTAAATCGCCCCTGATTATTGATAATGTCCTGCAAACAAAGGCGTAAATGCTGGGCGCGTTTTTGCCCATCTGCACTCAATTTTGATAAAATTTCTTGCTTATTTAATTGCTCATAAATAATGCAGTCATCTTTTTCAGACAACACCAACAAATCACTCAAAACCAATCCACACCACGGCGCACGCAAAACACTCAACCATGCCAATTTATCGCCAAGGTGTAATAATGCCTTGGTCAGTGCAAACAAATCACGGGTCAACAAATGATTTTGCAATCGGATAATATCCACTGATTCAAATTCGATATTATCGCATTTAAGTTGCTGTGTAATATGTGCCAAATGGTTACGCGTACGCACCAAAATTGCCACCGTGCCGCTTGCATTTTTTACCAACGCATTTTTAACCGCACCACTCACCGCCTTGTGCTTCAAGCAAGTATTGGTCGTGTGCAAAGGGGTGAAAAGTGATGGCTTGTTCCTCGGTTACCTCTGAATTTGCCGTCGATGAGGAGTAAGAAATTGCCCCCTGATGTACTTCATCATTTTTTGGAAAAATACCTTGGAAAATCTCGTTATTACCCTTCACAATACTCTGCGATGAACGGAAATTTGTCTCTAGTACCAACGATATTGGCTGCAGTTGAGCAATACCCTTGTCTCGAACTTGCAAAAATAATCCCACTTGCGATTCTCTAAATCGGTAAATTGACTGCATCGGATCGCCCACCAAAAACAGCGTTTTGCCATCACCTGTCTGCCATTCGCTCATCATTTTTTCAAGAGTATTAAACTGCGACGCTGAGGTGTCTTGAAACTCATCAATTAATAAATGTTGCACTTTATAATCCAAAAACAGAGCAATATCACTCACGCCCACCTGATCATCCAGTGCCTGATTGGCATTCAATGCCACCTCAATAAAATCGTGCATTTGCTGGTCTTCAAAATAAATATTGAGTTGCGCCACGCACAGTTTTAACACTTGTGCAATCGTCTTTAAAGTGTCCGCCTGTGCCTGAGAGAAATCAATATCGGGCAAGACATTTAATTGTTGCAAACCTTCTCTTAGCGCTTCGTTAAAAATATTTGTTGGTAATTTTTTTTCCAAAGTCTTGCGCCAAGTACCCTTTTTGGTCAAACAGAAATCACTCATCAATTGCCATTTTTCCAAATCTAGATAATCAGCATTCGGCAAAGATACAACCTTGTTGTAGTCTAAATTATTACTAGACAACATCAACGCAAAAAATTCCTCACCAAAACACGGTTCTGCCAAACTATGCAATGCCTGCAAATGCTCCAAAATAATGCGTTTTGCACTATCTTGCAATATCTGTAAATCCAACACATTATCTTGATACAAGCGCCCCAACCACTGGTCGCGTTTGGACAACATCTGCATCACCAAACCTTCAAACTTATTAACATTATTATCCAAATGCAATAATAAATGCCTAATATCCTTGCCATAATCCGCATCATCAATCATCTTCAAAGTCTCACGCGCCGCATACTGATAAGCCCAATCACGCTCCCACTGCTGTGCCATAATTTGGCGGGGGACTAGTTGCTTTGGCAATGGATAACGATTGGTAATCAAACTATACAACCCGTCAATGGTAGATATTTTCAGCCGTTTCGGATTTTGCAACAAATCCCACCCCTGCTTATCTGAATGCTGAATAACTGCCCTTGCTAAATCATAAGTAACCTGTTTATGTGGCTCTTCTGGACGAGATTGCTTAGTCAATTTTAACGCCGACAACACTCGATGCGTCATCTCATCTACCGCCTTATTCGTAAATGTCATCGCAATCACATTCTCAGGCTCAGTGCAATTTGCTAATAATTTTAGATACCGTTGTGTGAGTAATTCCGTCTTTCCCGACCCCGCAGGCGCTTGCACAATAAAAGACTGGCTAATGTCTAGGGCTTGTTGGCGTTGGGTTTGATCATTCATTTTATCTTTTGTAAATATTCTACTAATTCATTAACATTAGTATATGGATTGTTTTTTGCATTTTCACACGCAGTTGGTATTTTACCTTTTAAATCATTAAAGATAATTTCTGACTTTTTGTAATTTGGAAAATATTTTCTAAAATTCCCATCTTTTCTAAGTCCATCAAAATTAACAAATGGCTTATCGGTTTTTATAAAATGAAGTAACAACCAAAACTCAAAACAAGGCTCTGAAAAAGCATAATGATATACACCTTTTGGTTTCTTTATTTGATTGATTGTGCCTTTGGTTTCTTGATATTTTGGATGCGTGTCTTTATCAAAAACACAATAAACTCTGTCGTATGGATTACCTTCTTTTTTGGATTTTTGATAAAGTTCTTTTGCTTCTCTGAGTAAACTATCAGGTGTTGTTTGTTTAATATCTAATATTTGAATATTAACAGTGCTCAATTTTAAATCTTTAATTAACTCGTTGAAATAATTAATTTCAGTTTTCTTACCCTCACAAACAATTAAAACTCTATCATAAGGTTGCCTTATATCCGTTTTTCTAGGGCTGTATCGTGGCTTCGGTCTGCGTTTTGCCATTAACTTCTCAAATACGGCACAGCACCATAGCGACCTGAAAGGTAGAATTTTTCTATATTTTCATGTCCCTTACGCACCGAAAAATCAGCCAAAGAAAATAATTCTGTGGCATTATCTTCTTTTTCACAAAACCACACTTGATCACGGCGAAAAACTTCTTGGTCAAGCAATGAGGTTTCGTGGGTTACAAAAATTAACTGCGCACCATTTTTGTTAAGTTCTGGATTATGAAACATATTGACCAAATGCGCCACCAGTTTTGGATGCAAACTATTTTGTAATTCATCTAATACCAATGTCAATCCACGCTGAAGCGCATTTATCCAGTACACTGAACTATAAAATATTTTCTGCGTTCCCTTTGATTCTCTACAAAGATTAAATTTTATTTTATCGCCATCTTTAGATTGGCGATAAGTGCTAATATCAAACTCGTCTGGCGATGGGTCCAAACTCTCTTTAATGTCAAAATCAATAATGGCATCATCTGCCATTTGTAAAAAATCAATCACTAGTTTTTTAGATTGATGAAATATCTGGGTATCCTCTATATAATAAAATTCGTGTAATTCAAATACTGTTTTAATATGTGCCTTTATTTCAATCAGTTTTTTAGCGTTCAATGAAATAGCAGTTGTTAAGAACAAAGACTTATCCTTTGTGCTTTCTTGCCAAGTTTTTTTATTGCCCTTTAAAGCAGTTACTGCACCCCAATTATTAGTATCAGTTCGCTCTATCAAAGACTGTGGTCGCCCTTTTGGGTATTGATAAAGCCATTCATCAACAACCCTGTCTTTTGTTGCAGAAAACCCATAAACATAGCGCACACCATCGCCAATAAAATCAATTTCAAACTCTGCAGGCAAGCTTTTATTTTCTGTTGATAGTAAAAAAGGTTCCACAGAATCTAGCTGAAAAAAGAGAGAATTACCAATAATTTCAACCATTGTTTCCATTGCTGAAACTAAGTTAGACTTACCACTCGCATTCGCACCATAAATCACAGCACTGTTAAGCACATCTAGCGTTTTACCTGTGGACAGGGTGACGGTTGTAAAATTATTGGGCAGTTCGTTCTTTTTGGTTTTTAACAAACTAAGCGTTTGTTTCTCCTTAATGGATCGAAAATTAGTAACACTGAATTCTAAAAGCATATCTAAATCACATTAAAATTGAATTAAAATAAACATTTTAACATTATTTGTCAAAAATACAATTTTATTTAACATATAAATCAATTTTAATAAAGAATTGTTCATTATTTTCACCACCCTTCATATTTCCTTTAAAAGCCCTTTATTTCAATTTTTAACTAAATTAAACCTCTATTTTGTCTGTTTTTTAACCAAAACCTAACTTTATTTCACTTTTAACCCTATTTTAAATTACATTTCATCAGGCGCACTCACACCCAACAACCCCAAACCATTTTGAAGTATTTGTTTTGTGGCTTTCACCAATTCTAAACGACTGGCTTGTAAGGTTTTATCTGCAATTAAAAAATCACAATTATTGTAATAACTATGGAAATCGCCCGCCAAATCACGCAAATAATAGGCCAGTAAATGGGGCTCGTAATTGAGGGCTGAGGTTTTTACTATGTCGCTATAACGACTGAGTTGCTTTATCAACGCTTGCTCATATTCATTATTAAGTAGCGTCAAATCTGGCGTTTGATTACCCTGCGCTTTACTAAGCACCGAACAAATACGCGCATGAGCATATTGAATATAAAACACAGGATTTTCATTAGTTTTAGACTTTGCCAAATCCAAGTCAAAATCCATATGCTGCTCCGATTTACGCAAAATATAGAAAAAACGCGCCGCATCGTTACCCACTTCATAACGCAATTCTCTTAAAGTTACAAACTTGCCACTACGAGTGGACATCTTCAACTTTTCGCCCCCTCGATATAAATGCACCATCTGCGAAAGCAATACTTTCAGTTTTTCAGGGTCGTTTCCAAGTGCCTTAATAGACGCTTTAACACGGGCAATATAGCCATGATGATCCGCCCCCCAAATGTCAACAATCGTCCCATAACCGCGTTCAAGTTTTTCAAAATGATAGGCAATATCTGAGGCAAAATAAGTGTGCATGCCATAATCCGTATCATCAATCATCTTCAAAGTCTCACGCGCCGCATACTGATAAGCCCAATCACGCTCCCACTGCTGTGCCATAATTTGGCGGGGGACTAGTTGCTTTGTCAATGGTAGATATTTTCAGCCGTTTCGGATTTTGCAACAAATCCCACCCCTGCTTATCTGAATGCTGAATAACTGCCCTTGCTAAATCATAAGTAACCTGTTTATGTGGCTCTTCTGGACGAGATTGCTTAGTCAATTTTAACGCTGACAACACTCGATGCGTCATCTCATCCACCGCCTTATTCGTAAATGTCATCGCAATCACATTCTCAGGCTCAGTGCAATTTGCTAATAATTTTAGATACCGTTGTGTGAGTAATTCCGTCTTTCCCGACCCCGCAGGCGCTTGCACGATAAAAGACTGGCTAATGTCTAGGGCTTGCTGGCGTTGAGTTAAATCATCCACCTAGATCTTCTAATTGCGCTAGCCAAGCATTAAAACCTGAGCATTTTTCTCTAATTTTTGTCAACCCTATTTGTTTCAAAATTAATGGTGCGTGGGTTGTTTCTCGATATTGCCTATTACTTATTTTTTGAATTCTATGTTTAGGCGTTGTGCTATAGGAATTATTTATTTTTTCTGGATTTTGATTACATTCAATTAATATTTTTTTACCCCAATCCTCACTATCAAAACCAATTACCTTGCCAATAATATCGGGATTCGCGAAGAATAAAGCCTCAAACTCATACATTTGAATGTAGGGGATTAGTTTATGTTTTAATTGCGGTGAGACTTCCTCTTTAATCTTTGCTTCTAATTCTTGTTTGTTGGTTGCACCCTCTTTTCCATCAAATCCATAAAAATCATATAGTGTTGTGACTTTATCAAAACTACCAAGCAAACTATTTAATTCCTTTTAACCCTAGCCAAATTTATACCACCTGCTAAGTTTACAGGTTTAATTTCTATATCCTTCAAATGTGGTTGCAATATTTGACTTACAAAAATATCTTCCGAATCTCCTTCTACAGAAATACCCAGTCTTAATTTTTTCACCACGGACGACCGCCCAATAAATTTTTATTCCAAATATCGCCCATTTGATAATCTTTTAACCATAAATCTAATTGATCTTTGTCATCTAGTCTGCGAAAATTAGAAACACCATCAGCGTAATCTACCACAATAAAATCATCAGGCTTAAAACAATTCGCAAGGGTAACTGATTGAGTAGAAATAATAACTTGTGACCCATCATTTGCCACTGTTCGAATAATTTCCGACAACACAACAAGTGCTGCTGGATGGAGTCCAATTTCTGGCTCATCTAAAACAATGGTTGCAGGGCGCATATCCTTAGGCTGTAAGAATAATGTTGCCATGCAAATAAATCGTGCAGTGCCATCAGATAAAGTTTGCGCTGAAAACCCTAAATTACTTAAATCATTAGTATGTTGCCAACGCAAAATAATTTTTTCATTTTTAACACTAAAATCAAAATCTTGAAAATATGGTGCAACAGTTTGTACTGCTTGAACGATATTTTGATAATCATCATTAAATTCTTGTTTTAGCCTAAATAAAAATGGTGCAAGATTTGAGGCAAAACTGTCTAAAAATTTATTCAACTCTATATCTTGATAAGATTTAAACCTTGCTTTTTCAGAAGTATCGTGAAAGTGGTATAACTTACATTGATTCAAATATTTTTTGGAGGCATTAATTGTATTGCTACTACTATTTTTAATATTGCTTTCTAATGAATTAGATGTTATTTTCTCATCATATGGTTTTGAGTATTGTTTGTTATGAAAACTAGCATCATCATATGCAAGCAATAAACTATCATCCTCATATTTTTTATTGAGTCTTACATAATACCTATTAGCATATGAATCACTCTCTGCAAGAATCAACTCTACAATTATTTCTTCTGTAACTTGGCTACCAAAATGCAAGAAACTTTCTGCACTATTATTAATATAAACTTGCAGTCTTTGGTTATAAATATTTTCAAGCAACCTAAAAACTGAAATAAAATTACTCTTACCCGATCCATTTGCACCAATCAAAACATTAATCGGTTTTATCTCTAAATCCAACTCTTTAATAGATTTAAAGCCTTTAATTTTAATGCGTGATAAATTATCCATAATTCACATTTTATCAGGTGCAGAAACACCCAACAACTTCAAACCATTTTGAAGTATTTGCTTTGTGGCAATGATGAGTTGTAGGCGGGAGGCTTGCAGAGTTTTGTCTTCCATTAAAAACTCGCTATTGTTGTAATAACTGTGAAAATCACCCGCCAAATCACGCAAATAATAAGCCAAAATATGCGGCTCATAATTCAGCGCTGCATTTTTCACCCTATCTGAATAACGACTGAGTTGCTTTATCAACGCTTGCTCATATTCATTATTAAGTAGCGTCAAATCTGGCGTTTGATTACCCTGCGCTTTACTAAGCACCGAACAAATACGCGCATGAGCATATTGAATATAAAACACAGGATTTTCATTAGTTTTAGACTTTGCCAAATCCAAGTCAAAATCCATATGCTGCTCCGATTTACGCAAAATATAGAAAAAACGCGCCGCATCGTTACCCACTTCATAACGCAATTCTCTTAAAGTTACAAACTTGCCACTACGAGTAGACATCTTCAACTTTTCGCCCCCTCGATATAAATGCACCATCTGCGAAAGCAATACTTTCAGTTTTTCAGGGTCGTTTCCAAGTGCCTTAATAGACGCTTTAACACGGGCAATATAGCCATGATGATCCGCCCCCCAAATGTCAACAATCGTCCCATAACCGCGTTCAAGTTTTTCAAAATGATAGGCAATATCTGAGGCAAAATAAGTGTGCATGCCATTATCACGCACCACCACACGATCCAAATCATCGCCAAAATCCGTCGTCTTAAACCACAATGCGCCATCTTTTTCATAGATATGATTAGAAGCCTGCAACTGTTGGACAATTTTTTCACTCAAACCGCTGTCTATCAAAGATTGCTCTGAAAACCACTGCTGATATTCAACCCCAAACTCCAACAAATCTTCTTTAATATCCGCCAATACATCCTTAATTGCCAAATCAAAAATAGTTTTATAATCCTTACCAAGCATTACCTTACAGTTTGCAATCAACGAATCAATGTATTGCTCTTTATCGCCGCCGTCTCGTTCATCTTTACAAGTAACCCCTGAAAAAATATCCAACTTTTCAACCCTTTTTATTTGATTGGCAATATTTTGAATATAATCGCCTTGATAGCCATTATCAGGAAATTTATCTGCATCAATATAACGCATATACACCGAAACCGCCAAAATATCCATTTGCCGCCCTGCATCATTGACATAATACTCACAATCTACTTCAACACCAATGGCACGCAAAATATTTGCCATAGTTGAGCCATACGCCACACCACGACCATGCCCAACATGCAAAGGCCCAGTTGGATTAACCGAACCAAACTCTAACAATACCCGCTGCCCAGCCCCCACAGTTGAAGTGCCATATTCCATCCCTTGCTCTAAAATCTGACTAACCACTGAAGCCGCACAATCTTGCGACATAAAGAAATTAATAAACCCAGGCCCTGCAATCTCCACCTTTTCCACCATTTCATCATCAGGAAAATTCGCCAAAATTTGCTCCGCCAACACCCGTGGCGTACACTTCGCCTGCTTCGACAATACCATCGCAATATTGGTCGCAAAATCTCCCTGGGTCTTATCCCTAGAATGGTCAATACGAATATTATCCGGCATACACGCCAGTACGCCGTCCTTTATCAATGTGTTTAATGCTTGTTTTAATAGTGTTTGTAGTTGTGTTTTCATTGTGTGATTGTTAGATTAAGGATTTGTTTTAGGTAATGCTTGTAAATCAAAGTCCCTCATTTTATCATCATTCAGTGCAAAAGGCACAACGCCTAAATTCAGGCTTTCATCAAATTTAAAATTAAATTCTTTTCAATTAGCAACCGCTACCGCTAATCCCGCCCGAACGGCGTTTAATATAAATACAGTTGTCCAACACTCAGCCACGATTGTCAGTGGTTTTTTTATTGCTGTTTTTAGAATCAATATCCAAATTACCTCGGGCTCGGGCGACCACAAGGGTCGCCCCTACGGTATACCTCAAAGATTTAACCCTATATCTCAAAGAGTTAACTAGGAAATCAAAGGAGTGAAATCAAGTGATACTGAAACTCCCCCAATAAACTGGACACTAAATTTTAACATTTAGGAGTCCAAAATGACAAGAAAATACACAGCCTTCACCAAAGCCTTTAAACTAGAAACCCTAGCACTAGCAAATCAACCAAATACTTGCATTGCACAGCTTGCAAGAGATTTAGGTTTACGCAGAAACATGATCTACAAATGGAGGATTGAATTGAATCAAAAACAAGATAAAGCCTTTAAAAGAACCGCCGATACTGCCAACACAGCACATCACAAAGCAACACATTCGGCGTTATTAAAGCAAAACAAACAACTTGCAAAAGACCTTAAACTGGCTCAAATGGAGGTAGAAATCCTAAAAAAGGCTCAAGCCTTCTTCAAAGGTCAAAACAGTTAAGATTTAAGTTTATCGCCTCAGAGGCGATAAACTACCCAATCACTGTTTTGTGTCGCTGTATGCAGGTATCCAAGAGCGGATACTACTACTGGAAGCATACGCCACAAAGCCCTAGAAGTAGGCAGAACGATAAAATCGTATTACAAATCATTCAAGCCTTTAAAAATAGTAGGCAAACCTATGGTTCGCCTAGGATTTATCACGAACTAAAAGCCCAAGGCGTTAAGGTTAGCCTGAATAAAGTGGCGAGGCTGATGAACAAAAACAACATATATGCCCATTTTAGTATTCGCCATAAAAAGGCAAAAATACCTAGAAACAATATTAACTTTGCTAATAATATACTGAACAGGGAATTTATTGCAACAACACCCAATAGCAAATGGGTAAGCGACACTACCTTTGTTTGGACGCAGCAAGGTTGGTTGTATTTAGCAACTGTGATTGATTTATACTCACGCAAAGTTGCTGGTTGGTCAATGGGCAAGAATAATGACACAGCGCTCGTAATTGACGCCCTGAGCATGGCAATCAAAAACAAGCCAAGACAACAGCAAGTATTACTGCATTCAGATCAAGGTTCTACTTACAGGGCTTATGAGTATTTAGCATTATTTAAAGCAAATAACATTACCCAAAGCATGAGTAGAAAAGGAGAATGCTATGATAATGCAGTTGCTGAGAGCTTCTTTAACACACTCAAAACCGAGCTAGTCAATCAACAAACCTACCAAACCAGAGCACAAGCAACAAGTGCAATCTTTGAATATATTGAAGTGTTTTACAACAAGATTAGACGACATTCAACGATTGGTTATTATTCACCCAATGATTATGAACAAGCGTTTTATAAGGAGAATTACCCAACTTAACAAAAGCCTTTTAGGCTTAAGTTGGGTTGGCTTCGCCAATTTGGGGCAAGCCCCAAACCCCATTGTTCAATCAAAAAGAACAAGGGTATAATTTATTGAAGTGGTGTCCAGTCAAGTGGGGGAACCGCATACTGACCCTTTTGATTAAAGGCCTTTTAAGCACTTCTTTATACAAAAAAACCAACGCATTAAATGCCTGATTTTGCGTTGAAACCGCCACATTTTGCCCAACCACCAAATCTGTCAAAAATACCTCCACTTTATCCTCAGCATTCTCAAACAATTCATCCCTACTCTGCATCTGAGAAAATTTAATAAAGCGCTTCACCCAATCACAATAACTACTCTCAGTTTTATAAGCATAATTCATCCGCCGCATTATTTCTCGCATTTGCTGAATGGTTGATTTCTTATCTGTTATCATATGTCCGTTAAATTTGAATTTTGTATAAACTCTTTACCCTAATATCAAATATCAGGTAAAAATTGAATTTTATCTTAAAAATAGATGGAATTTTGTTGTTTTTTTACAGGTTTTATTTTTAATATCGGAATATAGGGAAATATGTCCTTATAATAATAGTTATGTGTAAACCTATCTTATGCTAAAAAATAGAATATATTTAATATATACAGGCCTATTTGTTGTATTTATTTTCTTAAATTTTTAGTACCCGGCATTTTTATAATCATATTGCTAGTGATTCTAATAGCAAAGTAAAAGAAATAGATTATACAATTAATCAGTATGCAAAACTATGCTTAAAAAATAATTCTGAATTAGACTGTCGAGAAAAAATTAATAATTTTTACAGTATTATCCAAAACAGTATTACGGGTTTCAAGTTAATGAAATAAAAACAAATACAGTAAATGTATTATTTGATAATCGCAGATATAAAGATGATGAAAGAAGTAAAACCATAGAGTTTAAAACTGAAATAAAAGCGTTAAATCAACCTATTGCTATTGTAATAAATTCTGTGCCAAATACATATATAAAGCTTTATTTAATCAGTTAACTTTTTCATTATTTGACGGAAAAGAGTTTTCTTGGTATGTAATTAAAGGCAGAATCTTTAATGGTTTTTGTTTTTTATAATTTTTATTGCTTTATTTATGTCCATTTTTAAGTCTTATAAATTACAAAGAAATATCAGTCGATATAATAAAAATAATGCTCAATTAGAGAATATAATACAAAAAGAAAAAAAATGAAAAAATAAAATTTAAAGCTAAAATTAATAAATTAGAAAATCAAATCATAAGCGAATCATCATTAGAAGACAGCCTGCAAGAAGAGTTTTTAGAAATAGAAAAGAATATTCGGCACGGAAACTTTTATTAGAGGAAAGAATAGCATCATTGCAATTTGAAAACAAAAATATCTTTAAACAAATACCATCAAAAAATAGAATAATTGAATTAGAAAAACTGAGAAAGAGTATAAAAATATTTTGACTTTATGGGCTAATACCGATACTAAGCATAAAAGAAAAATAGAAAAACGAATAGATCCGCAGTTGCCATTTGTAATGTCGCAAGCTTTTGTTACTTTTGAAAGGGTTATAGGTCAAAAAATTAATGAAAAGATTTAAGGACAATAAGTTAGATACACTAAGAAAAAAAGCAAATTATTACTATAAAGATGCTATTCCAAATCAAATATCAAATATTATTAATGCTAGAAATAAGTTTTTTCATAACGGTATTTTGCCAAATAACAAAATAATAGAAAGTGTATTTTGTTTTTAAAGGAAAATAATGTTTCAAGGTTTGCTAATTATAGATACCCCAAACCTTTCTTGCAATTAAAAATGTTTATGGAGAAAACGAAGGTGATGTAATACATAAAAACTAAATAGGGGTGTAAAAATATTAGAAACTTCAAAAGAATTAAACCAATATTTATTATCTTACGGGAACATGCATAATGCTAAAATGGAATTTGCTTGTGAAAAACTCTTTAAAGAAGTCAAGATAGATAAGCACAAAATACAGATTATAGATTATGCTTGTGGGCAAGGTGTAGCAAGTGTTGTATTGTTAAATAATTTAGAAAAACTAAAATTCCCAATAGATAAAGTTAATAAAATAACTTTAATAGAGCCTAGCCATATAGCACTAAATAGAGCCGACTATTTCTTACATAATTCATCAAAAACAACAACTATAAATAAAAAATTAGATGAGATAATTATAGAAGATTTAAAAACCGATAGCAAGGCAGTTAAATTTCATTTATTCTCAAATATTTTAGACATGGGAGATGAAGAATTCAATATAAAAGATATTGCAAATAAAATAATAAAATCACAAAAAGGTAATAATTATTTTATTTGTGTTAGCCCTAGAGAGTATAGTAAATTAAACAAATTTATGAAATTCTTTAGTAATTATAAACTAATTGACTCAAGCAATGGGATTTCCTCTTTTCATGATGGAAAAGATTGGCAAATAGGTTACAATATTTTTCAAGTAGAATTATAAAATGAGTTTATTTGACGATAATGAATTACCTTTTATCCTACCTGAGAAGAAAGGGTATTCACATGAATTTAATGAAGAGCTTAACGGGTTTAATATAAAAATACCTAATGGAGAATTGTTTTATTCAGAACAATTCTTTAATAAAAATTAGCGATAGAAGTATTGAATATTTTTTAGAAAATGATACTAATGATTACACCTCTGTTAATTGGAGAGAAACAGACAAAGAAAAATTATTAAAAATTCGTTTTAAAAACATTGATTGGCAGCATGATAAATTAAATATGTATGGGAAAGAAGTCTATTTGCCTCGTTATTCTGCTTGGTATGGCGATAGTGGCAAACCCTATACATATTCTGGATTAACATTACAACCAAAAAAATGGAATAAAGGCTTGCTGTATATTAAACATAAGATTGAAGAAGTTACAAAAATACACTTTAATAGTGTTTTGCTGAATTGGTATAGAGATGGGGAAGATTATATAAATTGGCATGCTGATAACGAGAAAGAATTAGGGGAAAATCCTATTATTGCCTCAGTTAATTTTGGCGAAATACGAGATTTTGTTATTAGAAAAAATGATAAATCAGAAAAAATAACCATTCCCTTAAAACATGGAACATTATTAATAATGCGTGGTGAAATGCAACATTTTTGGCAACACTCCGTGCCTAAAAGAAAAAAAGTAAAAGAAGCAAGATTTAATTTAACATTTAGAGATATTAACCATTAAAACACATAACAAATCATTCCACCTGACCGCTAACGCGTCAGGTGAATTCAGGCGTTATGCTCTAAAAAAATAGGAATCGAGAATGTCTGAAATACAGGAAAGTAACTTTTTACAGATAAAGTCATTTATTGAAAGAAATGAATGGCCTTGTTCTGAAAAAATGGAAGGCGATACAAATAGGCTTAATGTAAAGCATGGGAAACACAAATGTGCCGTTAAAGTATATTCTACGGGTACTATTCAATTACAAGGCGGAACATCGAAGCTAAAAGAAGCTTTAGAGCAGGCAAAAAGCAATCGAAAATGAAGAAGCAATCGGTGAAATGCTTCCTTTCGAGATTGAGAAATTCCCAGAAATCTTACAAGAACGAATTCCAAATATTGATCCAATTATTATTAGGTTTATTAAAGAAGCAATAATTTCAATTAAGGCTGGCTCAAATTTAGGCTGTGCTTTTCTTTTAGGTGGTGCATCAGAAAAAGCCATTTGCTTGTTAATTGATACTTATACCAATGCAATCAAAGATGAGGCATTAAGAGATAAATTTAGGGCTAGAGTTTCAGGGAAATTTATTTCTAAAGTTTTTGATTTATTTAAAAACTCTTACAAAAGCTCTAAAAACAAACCTCATGGCATGGGGTGGACTAATGACTTAGAAATAAAAATTGAACAAATATTTCAGTTTTGTCGTATTTGCCGAAATGAATCAGGGCATCCACATTTGCCACCAAACCTTGATAAAGGTGTATTACTTGCCAATATGGGGCAATTCGTAAAGTACATTGAAGACCTCTACGAAATGCTTGAATATTATAAAGAAAATGAAGTTGAATTATAAATTTAGCATAACAAGGCCAATTCAGTCGGAAATTTAATCAAAGAGGTCAGTATCACTTGATTTTTTACCCTAATTATTCATAAAATCAGTGATACTGACTCTTTTGATTCCTAGACGAATGGATGTGTTTTGTAGAAGAAAAATGAATTTTATTGCGGTGTTTTTTAGTGTCTTTTTTAAAACAGGCTAAATTAACTATGTTCAAGTTCATCAATCAAGTTATCTAAAGTACTGAGATTATTTTGATTTTTTAACGCTGCATTTAATTCTGAAAAAGCGGAGTCAAGCTCTTGTAAAGTATCATTTTTTACACTTTGTTGTTTGCAATTTATTAAATATAAATTGAGCGCTTTTTTAATGTGAAAACTACGGCTTCTTTCAGTAAGACTTGCGACTTCATCCAGTCCTTTAACCATTTCTGCTGGGATTCTAGTGGAGATAGCGATGCTAGGTGTTGTATTCATTTGTCATTCATTGTATTGCAAAGTCAACATTATAAAACAAAAGTAGCATTTGATTGTTTATTTTTGCTTAGTGTGCTTCCTGCCAAGAACTACCGATACCAACATCAACTTTAAGGGGAATGTCTAGTGGGTAAGCGTTTTCCATCAAGCCTTGTATTTTATGGGCAAATTCGTCGGCTTTTGAGGCGTTGACTTCAAATACCAATTCATCATGGACTTGCATTATCATTTTAATGTCAGGGTTATTTTTGCCTATCCACGCATTAACATCAAGCATGGCTTGTTTGATAATGTCGGCGGATGAGCCTTGCATCGGGGCGTTAATGGCGGTGCGTAAGGCGTGCTGTTGTAACATTTTGTTTTTGGCGTTAATTTGTGGCAGGTATAAACGCCTGCCTATTAGCGTTTCCACAAAGCCTTTTTCTTTTGCCAATTCTTTGGTGCTGTCCATATAATTGAGTACGCTTGGGTAATTTGCAAAATATGCATCAATATATTGCTTGGCTTCGGTGCGTGAGACATTGATTTGCTTGGCAAGTCCGAAGGCACTCATACCATAAATCAAACCAAAATTAATGGCTTTGGCCTTACGACGGTGGTCGTTGGTAATTTGCTCAATTGGGAGGTTAAACATCATTGATGCTGTGGCACGATGAACATCTTCGTCGTTATTAAAGGCTTTTAGCAGATGTTCGTCTTGGGATATGTGTGCCATAATTCTAAGCTCAATTTGGGAGTAGTCTGCGGCGATAATGACATTACCTTTGCTGGCAATAAAAGCCGAACGAATTTTGGCACCTTGTTCACTACGAATGGGGATATTTTGTAGGTTGGGATTGCTAGATGACAGGCGACCTGTGGCAGTGCCTGCTTGATGATAAGAAGTGTGCAATCTTTTAGTGTGCAGGTCAATTTGCTTAGGCAATGCTTCTAAATAAGTGGAATTGAGTTTGGTTAATGTGCGATAACTGAGTATCAAATCTACTAATGGATGGTCTAATAATTTCAGCGCTTCTTCGTTGGTTGACGGTGCGCCTTTCGGGGTTTTCTTTTTCGGCTCTAACCCCAAACCCTCTTCTGAGAATAAGATTTGCTGGATTTGCTTTGGCGATTCTAAATTAAACGCATCGCCTGCCAATTCAAATGCTTGCGCCTTAATGATTTCCATTTGTGCAGCCACATCAAATTGCTGCTTGCCTAAGATAGTAGCGTCCAATTCTACGCCATTGCGTTCCATAGTTACCAGAACAGCAATTAGGGGTAATTCTATCATTTGATAAAGTTTGTAAAGTTTGGCATAATTCACCAATTCTTGTGCCAAAACTTCGTTGAGCTTATGCGTTACAATAACATCTTCACAGGCATACGGAGCGCCATCATTAATACTGACTTGGTTGAAAGTGATTTGTTTTTTGCCTTTGCCTGCAATATCGGAAAAATGGATGGTGGTATGCCCCAAATAATGCTCAGATAGATCATCCATATTATGCCTTGAGGCGACCGAATTCAAGCAATAGGATTTGAGCATGGTATCATCAACAATGCCGTTAAGGGCTATCCCATAATTTGCGAGAATATGGCTATCATATTTGAGGTTTTGTCCGATTTTACCGATGGATTTGTTTTCTAAAATAGGTTTTAGTAGTGTCAGCACAATATCAAAATTTAACTGCTTTGGTGCATCTAGATAATCATGGCTGACGGGGATATAAAAACTGTCTTTATCAACTAAGAACACCCAACCCACGATTTTGGCATTCATATAGTCAAGCGATGTGGTTTCTAAATCAAAGACAAAATTTTTGCATGATTCTAATCGTTTAACTAAATCGTCAAAATCGGTTGGCTCAAAAATAACGGTTTGTGTGTATTCTTTGAACCACTCAGTTATCGGCTTTTTGATTTCTGTTTCAGCAATAGGCGTTGCTGTTGTGTCTGTTATTTGGGCAGGAACACTGCCTAATTGTTTGAGCCAAGCTACAAATCCATATTGCTGATATAAACTGGCGAGTTTTACATCGTTAGCACTCGGCTCGTCGTCTAAAATATTGCAGGGTAATTCCACATCAAATTTGAGCTGCACTAACTGATAAGATAGGTCTAATTTGTCAAAATTTTCGCGTAACTTTTCACCGACTTTGCCTCCAATTTTTTCGGCATTTTCCTTGATACCTGCAATGGATTTAAACTGTGCCAACCATTTCAACGCCGTTTTTGGCCCAACGCTCGGCACACCTGGAATGTTGTCCGCACTATCGCCTGTAAGTGCCAATAAATCTAAAATATGCTCAGGTGCAACGCCCATTTTTTCAATCACGGTTTGGCGGTCGTATAATTTGCCTTTCATATCCAACTGGGAAATATTATCGCTAACTAATTGCATCAAGTCTTTGTCGCCACTGGCAATGATAGTTTGCATTTTTTGCTCATCGGCAACCATCGCCAATGTCGCAATCACATCGTCTGCTTCTACCCCTGGCACACACATAAAATGAAAGCCCATAGCACGAATAATTTCGTACAAAGGCTCAATTTGTACGACTAAATCATCTTCGGCAGGTTTTCGATGGGCTTTGTATTCTGGGTAAATATCATGGCGATGGTTTTTACCTTTGGCATCAAAAATTGCGATAAGTTTTGCTTCAGGGTATTGGTTCTGTAAACGCTTAATCGCATTAATAACACCAAACATTGCACCTGTTGGAAAGCCTTCCTCATTGGTCAAATTTTGTGCAAGCGTGGAAAAATAAGCCCTAAATAAAAAGGCTGACCCATCTAATAGAATAAGTTGCTGTGACATAAGATGAATTTTACACACTTAAACTATTTATCAACGGTATAAAATAAGCACATGACTACAATCACACCACAAACATTAATTAGCGCTCACGATATTTGTCTAACGCACCGTAGAAAAAGTGTACTGGATAAGGTAAGTTTTGAGTTAAAACAAGGCGATTTTGTGACTGTCATTGGTCCAAATGGGGCAGGGAAAAGTTCACTTATCAAAATTCTACTCGGTTTGATTAAAGCAGATAGTGGCAAGGTAGTGCGTTCTAAAAATATTAAACTGGGCTATACACCGCAAACTTTTAACCCAAATCCATTCATTCCGATTTCTGTGATTGATTTTCTTAATCTTAATCAAAAAGTTGCACCTGATTTTTTGCATCAGACGGTGGCGCTTACTGGCATTGAAGGTTTGCTAAAAAATCTGTTAAAAAATTGTTCTGGTGGTGAATTGCAACGCGTTTTATTAGCGCGTGCATTGCTCAATAAACCGAATGTTTTAATCCTCGATGAACCCGCACAAAACCTTGATGTCAGTGGGCAAATGCAACTCTACAAACTCATCCAAGACATCCATCAACAACAAGGCTGTGCAGTGCTGATGATTTCTCACGATTTGCACCGAGTGATGAAAGAATCCACACAAGTATTATGCCTGTATCATCATATTTGTTGCATGGGGCAGCCTGAAACCATTATTAAAGATAGTCAATTTAATGATTTATTCGCCGACCAAATGGATGAATTAATGGCAACTTATGAACACCATCACAATCATTGTCACGAAGATTAGTGCTTCGCCCTGATATAATGTCTGTTTTTTGAACGACGGATACATTATGAAAGATATTATTGAAGCAGCTTTTGACAATAGAGCTAACATCAACCCACAAACTGCAAGTAGCGAAGTTAAACAAGCCGTTTCTGAGGCAATTCATCTGCTTGATTCAGGTCAGGCACGTGTTGCCGAGCAACAAGGCGTTGGTGATTGGACAGTTAATGAATGGCTAAAAAAAGCAGTGTTGCTTTCTTTTAGATTAGAAGACAATGTGCCAATGGAAGGTGGTTTTACGCAATATTACGATAAAGTGCCTTCAAAATTTGCCAATATGTCGCCAGCCGATTTTAATACAATGGGTATTCGTGTCGTGCCACCCGCCACCGCACGCCGTGGCTCATTCATCGGCAAAAATACCGTGCTTATGCCCAGTTATGTCAATATCGGTGCCTATGTTGATTCAGGCACCATGGTTGACACTTGGGCAACCGTCGGATCCTGTGCACAAATTGGTAAAAATGTACATTTATCAGGCGGTGTCGGCATCGGTGGCGTATTAGAACCTTTACAAGCCAGCCCAACCATCATTGAAGACAATTGTTTTATTGGTGCCCGGTCAGAAGTGGTTGAAGGCGTTATTGTCGAAGAAGGCGCTGTCATTTCAATGGGTGTTTACATCGGACAATCCACCAAAATATTCAACCGTGAAACAGGTGAAATTAGTTACGGACGCATCCCTGCTGGCTCAGTCGTTGTGTCTGGTAATTTACCAAGTAAAGACGGCAGTTATTCACTTTATTGTGCGGTTATTGTCAAACAAGTTGACGCTAAAACTCGCTCCAAAGTGGGCATTAACGAGTTGTTGAGAGGTATTTAACCTTTTAAAACTGAAAAAAACCCACTTTTTAGTGGGTTTTTTTGTTTACCCTAATCTAAAACTATAAAACCCCAACAATTTCAGACAACAATCTAAACTTTCTTATTTCAAACCCGTTAAACTAAACAAAAAATCGGAGTAAAAAATGAGTAAAAACGAACCAAATACACCTCAGCATTTAAAACAAAATTAGTGCTTGAGTTATTACAAAATGAAAGTACCTTGGTACAGATTGCTAGCAAGCATAACATCCTTCCACAAAACCTACAAAACTGGAAGAAAACCTTCCTTGCTAATGCTGAAATTGCCATGGAGCCATCCAAGGCGGTTAAAGAATACAAAGAAGAGCTTGTTAAATCACAAAACAAAATGAGCGCTTAACAGCTCTGGTAGGCAAGGTAACCGTAGAGAAGGAATGGTTAGCAAAAAGCTAAAAGCTTGGGCTTATCTAATCTTAAACAATTAGTTGACTTCAAGCCGTCTTCAACATCTGCAACACAACCTTTATCAATTAATCAACAATGCCAACTGTTGAGCATTAACAGGAGTGGCTTATATTACACACCGCGTACCAATGTGCGTAAAGATAAAATTAAATCTCATATCACCAAGGTGTTTGAACAATACATTACCCCAAAACCTCAAACAACTTTCTAAATTTTCTTATATAGCAAACCCTAAGAAGCCCTCTTCTTTTCTGATTCAATTTTATACTTTCTTGATACACATCCATTGGTTTTTATATTTCAATGTTTCATGGAATCTTTGGTGATTATAAAACTCAATATAATCATCTACATCCGTGGTTAACTCACTGATAGTTTGGTATTCGTTTAAATAAATCCTTTCACATTTAGCACTTCTCCAGAAGCGTTCAATGCAGATATTATCTGTGGCTCTGCCTTTGCCGTCCATTGAGATAGTAATACCCAGTTTTTGAGTCGCTTGGTGGCACCTCACTGGTGTATTGACTGCCTTGATCGGTATTAAATATCTCTGGGTGCGGGTATTTTTCTAAAGCATCGTTGAGTACGCTCATCACTAACTGTGAATCCATTGTGTTGGATATTCTGTGTGATAAAACAGCCTTGGAATGCCAATCAATAATAGCAGCCATATACACCATACCTCCCGCAATCTTAATGTAGGTGATGTCTGTACTCCAAACTTGATTAGCGTGGTTAATACCAAGACCTTGAAGCTTATAACTGTATTTTTTATGTGCTTTGATTGGTATGGCTGTATTAACCTGTTTAACCGCTAACACCGCTTTTACCCCAACGCTTGGCGATAACGAGCCACTGTGTTTAAACTTACCTTGTAACCGTCTTCAAGTAGTTGTTGATGCACTTTTTTCTCACCGTAAATAGGTATTTGTTCAAACACCTTGGTGATATGAGATTTAATTTTATCTTTACGCACATTGGTACGCGGTGTGTAATATAAGCCACTCCTGTTAATGCTCAACAGTTGGCATTGTTGATTAATTGATAAAGGTTGTGTTGCAGATGTTGAAGACGGCTTGAAGTCAACTAATTGTTTAAGATTAGATAAGCCCAAGCTTTTAGCTTTTTGCTAACCATTCCTTCTCTACGGTTACCTTGCCTACCAGAGCTGTTAAGCGCTCATTTTGTTTTTGTGATTTAACAAGCTCTTCTTTGTATTCTTTAACCGCCTTGGATGGCTCCATGGCAATTTCAGCATTAGCAAGGAAGGTTTTCTTCCAGTTTTGTAGGTTTTGTGGAAGGATGTTATGCTTGCTAGCAATCTGCACCAAGGTGCTTTCATTTTGTAATAACTCAAGCACTAATTTTGTTTTAAATGCTGAGGTGTATTTGGTTCGTTTTTACTCATTTTTTACTCCGATTTTTTTGTTTAGTTTAACGGGTTTGAAATAAGAAAGTTTAGATTGTTGTCTGAAATTGTTGGGGTTTATATACAAATACCTATTTACGGTGAGAAAAAGTGCATCAACAACTACTTGAAGACGGTTACAAGGTAAGTTTAAACACAGTGGCTCGTTATCGCCAAGCGTTGGGGTTAAAAGCGGTGTTAGCGGTTAAACAGGTTAATACAGCCATACCAATCAAAGCACATAAAAAATACAGTTATAAGCTTCGAGGTCTTGGTATTAACCACGCTAATCAAGTTTGGAGTACAGACATCACCTACATTAAGATTGCGGGAGGTATGGTGTATATGGCTGCTATTATTGATTGGCATTCCAAGGCTGTTTTATCACACAGAATATCCAACACAATGGATTCACAGTTAGTGATGAGCGTACTCAACGATGCTTTAGAAAAATACCCGCACCCAGAGATATTTAATACCGATCAAGGCAGTCAATACACCAGTGAGGTGCACACCAAGCGACTCAAAAAACTGGGTATTACTATCTCAATGGACGGCAAAGGCAGAGCCACAGATAATATCTGCATTGAACGCTTCTGGAGAAGTGCTAAATGTGAAAGGATTTATTTAAACGAATACCAAACTATCAGTGAGTTAACCACGGATGTAGATGATTATATTGAGTTTTATAATCACCAAAGATTCCATGAAACATTGAAATATAAAAAACCAATGGATGTGTATCAAGAAAGTATAAAATTGAATCAGAAAAAGAAGAGGGCTTCTTAGGGTTTGCTATATAAGAAAATTTAGAAAGTTGTTTGAGGTTTTGGGGTAATGTAATAAAAAATAATACCACTAAAGAGATACTTATTGACCCTGTCATAAATTACCAAATTATAGAGGCCTTGCCTCTCAAAAGTTAGTGAATATTGTGGTTGCTTAATCATTTTCATGGGTTTTTTTTGCTTAAAACTATTGGCAACTCAAAGAGGATTGTTGTTTATCAAGTAACCATACGCATTCGCCGATATGGGTGCCGTTTTGATTGTAAAACCTAAACTTTTTGTCGATATTGCTTAAAATACTGTAGCCAAAACCTGAGCGAGAATACACAAAATTGGCGAGGTGTTTGTCGATGTCCACTGATTTTTGTATTGTATTGCCGACTTTAATTAATTGTGTGCCACCATTGCCAATAACCAGTTGATCGTAATCACTTTGCATGTCCAGTGTTTGTAGATAGTGTGCATGCCCAGCCATAAAGAGTGTGTTGCTTGGAAGTAAATCTTTAAATGCTATTTGCTGAGTGAGGTTGCCATAATAATATTTTGACTTCATTTTGTTATAAGTCCACATAGCCCGATGGGTGAGCAGTACATAAGTTAAATTTTTATCCAATTGCAACTGTTTTATTGCGGCTTTATACAATGCCAATTGTGCGTCAGAAGTGCTGCTATCCTTGCCATAACTGCTGTCAAATATGATGTAATTTACGCCTTTTAGCGTGAGAATGTAAGGATTTTCCATCTCGGTGCATTTTGTGCCTTTGCTTGATAGGCCCATGGCGATAAGTAACGGAACCAGCCGTTATACGCTCGGTTACAGTCTTCGTGATTGCCTCTGGCAAATGCCATTACTGCAGACTGCAACAATGGATTGGCAGGTGCGAACCAATCGGCATTCCAAGTATCCCAGTTGTAGCCACTCGGGGAGCCTTTGCAACCTGCATTGCCCTTAGGACAAGGGGATTCTCTATACAAATAATCGCCTACATGTAAAACCACATCGGCTGTTTTTGCAGCAAGACTGGCACTTAATGTACGAAACGGCCAAGCCTCAATGTCATTACACGCTTGAACACTGTTATTTTTAATCCGACACCCTGTATCGCCTAGAATGGCAACACGATCTATCTGACTAGGCAAAGTGGGCAATGAATGTTGATTGATTTTGATTGAATAGGTATCACGACCGACCAACAACTCGCATACTGCGGGGAAATCTGCTGTTTTATCGGCTCTTAATGTCATTAAGTGGGATTTGTTATTGACCTCAACTTTGGGACATTGTGTATCGTCCAATAAAACCACTCTAATACTAAGTTGGTTATTGGGCACCATTTGCACCCATTGATAATTTGATTGTGCGTAGGCTGAAGATGACGCTAGCAGTAAAATACTTGTTACAATTTTAGAAAATTTCATATAGAGACCTTTGTATAAATAGGGATGATTAGCAAAGTGACAGATTTTATTAAATTGGAAATTTTTTAAATCCACTCCTAGTAGGGTTAAGGGTGTTTTTAAACAATTTTCAATTTGATGAAAGATGGTGCTTTGATGATTATTCATATTTATGCAGAGGTCTCATATAACCCCTTGGTTAAAACTCACACTAAAAATCACACCTAATAACACGCTAATACCAATGTATTGATTGTGCAAAAACGCTTGAAAGCAAGCGTTTTTTTCTCTATTTTTGATTAGCGTTTGATGAAAAACCATCAACAATGCACTTAAAATTAATGCAATATCGTAAAAGATACCCAAATTAAAAACAGTTGATATTTTCATTAATATCAGTAACAAGCAAATTTGCAAGCCACCAATGATGATTATATCGTATTTTGCAAATAAAATTGCACTAGATTTCACCCCAATTTTCAAATCTTCTTCCCGATCTGCCATTGCATACATCGTGTCATAAATCACTGTCCAAACAACCGTTGCCAAAAAAATCCACCACGCATTACTAGGCACATTGCCAAGCGTTGCCGCAAATGCCATCGGTACGCTCATCGCAAATGCACAGCCAAGCACGAACTGTGGCAGGTGCGTCCAGCGTTTGGTGAATGGATATAGAATTGCCAACAATGCGGCAACCATTGCCAATTGAATGGTTAGCCCGTTAGTCATCAGCACCAACAAAAATGCCAGAATAAGCAAAGAAAAAAACAAAAATAACGCTTTTTTTGGGCTAATTTCACCCGTGGTAATCGGTCTATCCTGCGTTCGTTTGACTAATTTGTCAATTTTCCTATCGGCATAATCATTAATCACACAGCCTGCTGAACGCATTAATACTACGCCCAACACAAAAATTAACAACAATTTTAACGCAGGCAACCCACTTTCTGCCAAAAATAATGCCCACAATGTCGGGTAGAGCAACAAATAAATGCCGACAGGTTTGTCCAAGCGCATTAGGCGAAAATAGGCGTTCATAATGTTGCCAAAAACGCTGTCAATTCAGCGGACAATGGGGCTTTCACCGTTTGGATTGTATCGGTGGTTGGGTTGGTAAAAGTTAACTGTTGTGCATGTAAAAATAAGCGTTTTAAGCCCTGTGAATGCACTTTGCGGTCAAAGTCTCTATCGCCGTATTTGTCATCTCCTGCCAATGGATGTCCCGCATATTGTGCGTGTACACGGATTTGGTGCATACGCCCTGTTTCAATCAGCACTTCCACCAAGGAGGCATCAATACTATCGAAATTTTTGAGTGGTTGAAAATGACTCACTGCCTCTTTGCCTTTAGCATCCACTATTGTGCAACGAGAATTTTGATACAAAGGTGCATCAATAGTATGGCGTTTTTTTGACCAAGTGCCTTTAACTAAAGCGGTATAACGCTTTTCCATATGACGATTTACCAACTGCTCGTGCAAATTTTTTAACACTGAGCGTTTTTTAGCAATCAACAATACGCCCGAAGTTGCACGATCAATGCGATGCACTAATTCTAGGGGTGTGTTGGACATATCCCGCAACGCCTCAATCACACCAATATCAATACCACTACCGCCATGCACTGCCAATCCACTTGGCTTATTGAGTATCAACAAACCTTTATCTTCATATAAAATACTATCGGTCAATAGTTTTTTAAGACTATCAGAAGTTTTAGTGAGTTTGGATTCAGACATACGAATCGGCGGAATACGCACCACATTATTCAATATTAATTTATAATCTGCTTTTTTTCTGCCTTTATCCACCCGCACTTCACCCTTTCGAATGATACGATAAATATGTGATTTCGGCACACCTTTCAAATGCTTCAATAAATAATTATCCAGTCGTTGCCCCACAGAAAATTCATCAACCGTTTGAAAAATAACCCCCATACTCTCTCTCAATTTTTTAGAGGCTTTGCCTCTAAATTTAGTGCCAAGTTAAAAAGTGTGTTGAAATTATGGGTGGTGGCATTAGCAATAGTTTCGATGGTTTCACCACGAATTTCGGCCATTTTTTCAGCAACATAATAAGTATAGGCAGGGGAATTAGGCTTGCCACGATACGGCACAGGTGTAAGGTAAGGTGAGTCGGTTTCCACCAAAATTCTATCCAGTGGCACTTTTTTTGCCACTTCACGCAAATCTTCTGCATTCTTAAAAGTAACAATACCCGAAAATGAAATATAAAAACCCAAATCCATCGCTGCTTTTGCCGTTTCCCAATCCTCTGAAAAACAATGCATCACCCCTTTTTCCGCCTTCTCTTCTCGCATAATTGCAATGGTATCGGCTTTGGCATTGCGGGTGTGAATAATCATTGGTTTACCCGATTGATTGGATGCGGCAATGTGCCGTCTAAATCGCTCTCGTTGCCAATCAGCCCCGTCCTTTTGCACATGAAAATAATCCAACCCCGTCTCGCCAATAGCAATAATATTATCATCATCCGCCAATGTCAATAATTCCTCAACGCTTGGGTCTTTGCCATCTAATTCACAGGGATGCACACCAACAGAAGCATAAACTTCGGGGTGTTTTTGCGCAATAGCAAGCACATCATCAAAATGCTCTAAGTCAATACACACACATAAAAATTCTTCAACCGACAAGGTCTTGGCATGTGCCAATAAACTTTCCATACTGCCACCAAAGGCCGATAAATCTACTCGGTCTAAATGGCAATGTGAATCAATTATTTGCATTTTTCTGTATCGGAAGCCGAAATTATTTGTGAAAACTCATTTAAAAAACTTTTTTTATCAAGGCAATCTTTACTAAAATTTTCTGATATTTCTTTAAACATTTCAAATAAATATTCTTTATCGCATTGATTCTTATCATTAAAAGTTAAATATATATGATTATCTGGATTTAGCGGTAATTTTGGTTCATACGGTTTTATAGTTGCAATTTTATGTGTATTTTCTACCACCCAAAATGCACCAACCTCTAAACATGCATACCAAGAGTTTTCCATATTTTGACTTGCTATAAAAAAAACATAAGGCTTTTTAAACCAATCATTTACAAAAAACTTCCTAATATAACCAAGGGTATTTGTCCCCTCGGGTGTTTTTGAATCTATATTATTGCTAGAGGTATAAAGAATTTCTTTTGGTAAAAATCCACAGAATAATAATAATTCATAAATAATATTAGCCTGCTCTGAATCTTCACTAGAGTGTGTTATTAATATTTTCTTATTAGATGATTCTGCTGGAGAAATGTTAGCAATCATCTGTTTAGCTTTTTCTTTTAAATCCTCTCCTTCGTCCACATTAAGAAACTCATTAATAGCCGTTTGTTTAGATTCTGTAAAAGCACTAAAAGTTGATAATGAAGTATCTGTTATATCAGGCTTAATAACCTTGATTTCATTTCTCCACTCATTCCATTCCTTAGATATTTGTTCAAAAATATTATCTTTAAATTCTTTAATAAGTTTTGCGTATTCCTCATCACCTTCTTTAATGCCTTCTCTACTAGTCGTCATCCTATCTGTTAGAGTGCCATCATCTAGTAGATCAAAATGAATTTGACCATAAAGGTAACTTGCAATATGTCTTGTTGCAAAATCAGGTGTATGGCTAAGTATATTTTTTTCCCTTAGCCTTCCATTAACAAAAAGGTCAACACCTACCTTTTCATCCATTGTTCTAATTGTTAACCCGCTAGGTTTTTCAGTAGAAGCAATAAATCCATTAACACCTATTTCGGAGTCCACACTCCCTTTATTTTTTAAACTATTCTGTTGCTCCAACATATCAAGATAAGGGTCGCTTATGGCATTAATATTCCAAAAAAACTGAGTCTTTTCTGCTAAAGGTTTAAGCTCTTCTATGGTGATTTCTTTACCCCCCACAAAGATATTGAATTCCTCGTCTATGAGTGAAAATTTAAAAGATAATGCTATCAATGTTTTTATATAACCTAATTTATTTTTTATACCTTCATGAATATCTTCAAAATATATGATTGTTCCCTTTGTATGCCCTTTTTTATAATCTAAGAAAACTACATCATCAATTTCACTAAGTTTTGAGTCTTGTGCATTTACACCATCACTAATATCTTGGTCTAATTTATTATTATCAATAACACCCCCCACATAATCTGTCTCAGATGTCTTGGTGATAATGCTAATTTTTTTTGCACAAGACAATAACGCTAACTTTCCAATTCCTTTTCCGCCTATAAAATGCCTTCCTTTTAATTGTTGTATATTTGAATCTTTTCTCTTTGAGTAGCCAATATTCAAAAATTTCCTTGAAAATCTTCTTTACTCATTCCGATACCATCATCCCTAATAACGAAGTAGTTTTCCTCCCTATTAATGGTAATCCACACATTCTCTGCACCAGCATCCCATGAATTGGAAATCGCCTCACCAATCACTGTAATAAAACTACGGTATAAATTTCTACCTAGATGGTCTAATACGCTGAGGGATATGTTGAAATTAAATTCTGAATTATTATCAGCCACAGTTTCCCCCTATATGCTTTACAATTGTTTCACCAATTACTCGCCCCAACTCTGGAGGAACGGCATTGCCAATGTGTCTACTTACGGCAACTATTTTAATATCATCACCAAAATCATAGTCTTTGGGAAATGTTTGCAATAAAGAACCTTCTCGAATAGAGATAGCTCTATTTTGCTCAGGATGCCCAAATCTACCCGACCCATAACTGGTAAATTGCGTTGTTATCGTGGGGAAACTTTATCCCAGCTCATGCGACCATAAACGGTTGCATAACTTTGCCGCTTTCCTTTTTATAGCACTCTGGTAATAATTTTTTATCCCAATCTCTCCATGTGCCGCTCGGTTTTGATTGTTGTATTCTTTTTATATTTAATTTAGAAAGGTTTCTAGATTTATGCACTTTGTCTTTTTTGCAAGCCTCGCCACTTTTTAGTGTTGGCAGGGTTTTAATAATTTTGTCAATTGAAATGTGGTTATCCTTTGTGTGGGTTTTTTGCGGCACAGATATATCGCCTAATTTAGAGGCTAAAAAAACCAGCCTATTTCTATTTTGTGGAATACCGTAATCCGCACAATTAACAACTTCGTAAGAAACCTTATACCCCATCTCTTTTACTTGCTTAACAAAATCAAAAAATACTTGGGTTTTCGTTATCCCTCGTACATTTTCCATAGAAATAATATCTGGCTCTATGGTTTTAATGCCTCGTAAAAATGATCAATCATATTCCATCTTTTATCGTCTTCTTTATTTTTGACTTTAAAAGTGTGGGATGAGAATGTTTGACAGGGCGCACAGCCTGCCAAAACCTTAATACTACCTTTAGAATACATATTCTTCATAGTTTTAAAGTCATATTTAGAAACATCTTCACAGATAAAATTAACACCATTGTTTCTTTCGTATGAGTACTCGCATGATTTATCATTATCAAGACCAGCGAGTACCTTTATTTTTGCTTGTTGTAGACCATATGTTAGACCACCAACGCCACAGAATAAATCAATTGCTTCTATTTTTTTCATAAACTAAAACCCGAAACTTTTAAATAAATCTTTGGCTTTGCTTTTAATTTCATCCGTGTCAAGCTGCTTTTTAAGGCTGTCTAAGCCGCCTTGAATGCCGAGTTTTTGCTCAATTTTACGACGAAGATCGGCTTCGATTTCTTTTTTACCTGCTTCAATGCCTTTTTCTTCCAATGCCTTTTTTAGACTGTGCAAAATTTCTTTGATGACTTGTTTGCCGATTTCGTCAATTTTAGCGCCTGAGTTTCCGCCAAAATTGTGTGCTGAAATGTTAGGCACTTTGAGTGTGGTTTTTAGCCATTTAGTATCAACTTTAAGACTGATATTATTGACTTTAAAGCGTTTTATTTTGATGCGTTTTTCTTGGTTTTCTTGGGCTTTTGAAGTTGTTGCTGATGTGCTTTTATTTTGTTTTTCTAAATTATCCAATAATTGAGTTAAGTTTACTTTATTAGCATTTTGCTCTAAGGTAAATTTCAATCCATCAAATTTGATTTCATCAATGACAATCAAATTATCGGAAATATCGCCTATTTTTAACGAAAAATAGTCTAAAGAAAAGGCGTTTTTACCTTTGAAGTTAGGCGGATTTTGCACCTCAATAAAATTAATATTCAGGCTTTTATCAAGAATATGGCTGTCAAATTGACTGATACTAACAGGGGTTTTGAGTAGTTTTTGAGCATATCTTGAGCATAATCTTTGCCAATTGAATCAATAAAAAAGACAATAGCAACAACCAAAACAACAACCAAGCCTAATAATTTATAAATAATTTTTTTCATTTTTCTTTTCCTATTTTTATTAAAAACCTTTCATCTGAAACATTGGGAACAGATAATTTATGTAACTCTGCTCCTAATGGTAGAGCCTCTTGCTTAATATTTGCGCCTTTCATTAGCAAATAGTACCCATTATCAAACATAGGTATCGATTCATTTTATAATTATAAAATGAATTATAGCATGAAACAATTCCAAACCTTAGCAAACACAAAGGGCAACCATATAAAGCAGTGCCGCAAAAAAATACCCAAAAAGTCTAACTTCTGGGTATTTTTTTTAACTGCAGCAACGAACTTTAAATTATAGAAGAATAAAGTTATCTGCGTGAAGCCCTGCATCGCCCAATGAAAGTGCTGTGGCGGCATCAGTAGCAGTAGTGCCGCCAGCATCTTTTAGGGTAATCATAATGAGACCTTTGCATAAATCAACCCAAACCCACCAACATGGTAAAATAACACCCATCTAAAAACAGCCACAAAAATCAAAAAAATGTCCTGGAAACAAACAGCCTAAAACTCATTCGCAGATTCTCTTGTCGTTGAACACAAATCCCTATCAGAACTAGACGATGTGCATAACATTATCAATTGGCCTGAGATAGAACAAACACTTTCAAACCTGTATTCATCCAAGCGAGGTGCACCCAGCTACCCACCACTAATGATGTTCAAGATTCTCATTCTTCAAGCTTGGTACGGCCTAAGTGATGAGGCATTAGAGAAACAAATTGCCAGAGGAGACCTTTGCATAAATAGGGATGATTAGCAAAATGACAGATTTTATTAAATTGGAAATTTTTTAAATCCACTCCTAGCAGGGCTAAGGGTGTTTTTAAAAAGTTTGTAATTTGATGAAAGATGGCGTTTTGATGATTATTCATATTTATGCAAAGGTCTCTTGATGTTAGCAAAACCAAAACCTGCGGGCAAGTCTTTGCTGATAGCGCTTACGCCAACAAAAGAAATGACAAAAAGTTGGGCAAACAAAACAATAAAGTCTTGCATCGAGCCTACAGAAACACACCACTCACAAACAAACAAAAACAAGACAACAGACAACGCTCATCTGTTCGCTACATTGTTGAGCGAACCTGGGTTGCTGCAAACTTCATCATGGTTAGGCAAGGCAAGATACCTTGATTAGAGAGAAACAAGACCCGAGCACAACTGATTGCCATGAGTCATAATCTTAAAACAGGGATGAATATTTTTAAACAGATGCGAGAACTGCAGGATTGTTGCGTCTAATGGTTGAAATAAAGGTAAAAATAGGCGGGAAATCGCCAAGAAATGCAAACAATCGGCCTTGTTTTTGGGTTTTTGAAGAAAGTGAGAATAATTTTGAAAAATCTTTTTTGAAAAATTACAAAAGTTGGGATTAAAGCAATAAATTATGAATTACGCAAAGGTCTCAGATTGTTATAATATTCAGCTTGGAAAGACAAGGTAAGGTAAATGATCGCTTAAATTCAGATGAGATCGATCGTTTAATTGTATTGAGTGAAGATAATAAGCAATTATTAGAAGATGTGATTGATAAATTACATCTTTCAGCCAGAGCTTATCATCGAATTTTAAAAGTGGCTAGAACCATTGCTGATTTAGATCAGGCTCAAAATATTGAGCAGCAACATTTGATTGAGGCAATTGGTTATCGGCGGTTTGATGGTTAAACGCTAACTCATTACAAGTTATGTAATGCTTGTAAACTACTTGCAAGAGAAGTTTGTCGTTTCGGTATTTTTGTGAAAAAATCAACCGACTGTTTAACTTTATGGTTAGGTAATATTGCTAATATCTTTCCTTTTAACAATTCATCATTTCTAGTGTCCCACATATCTAAAAACTGAGATTTACTGTAGGTGCGATTACCCAATGCTGAGTCAGCTAGCCAAATAGTATTCTTATCAATACCGCGTAATACTGAAAAATGATCATCTTTTCTATGCTTTAGATATACAATTGTTGGTATTTTGATCTTTGATAATTGTTCAAAAGATAAAGCGTAACCTACGCCACGAAAGCCAAACTTTGGTAAAACTTTTGCCATGTCGTCAAATGAAGCACGACCATCACCCTTGTCCATTGCCTTTAACAGTTCTATTTCGGTAAATGATTGATTGTAAAACTCATTTAGCAATGTTGCCATTGATGCCGCACCACAAGAATAATCTTTGTCTTGTTTAACAATGCTAGCATCTCTCAATGCCTTCCAGGTTTTGACTTTTATTTCAACACCCGTACTTGATAAAGGCACAATGACACCTGCATTAACGCCAAACGTCAAACAAAATAATAACCAAAATTTCATCATACTGGCGGTAAAGTTGGCTCTGGTAATAGCCCAATGGCAATAAAAATAAGGCTGGTAGCAATCATAAATGCGAATAAAATAATTGTGCCAAGCGACATAGCGAGTAAACTAAAACCTAAACCCACAGCATTTGCCTTGGCAAAAGCAAAGAAAAATACCAATAATGAATAACCAACTACCACTAATTGCAAGTAATCAAAACCCCCATGAAACTGTGATAAAAATATCAATGGAATTGTCAATAAATCAATGATACTGGCAAGCACGCTTAAGGCAAATAATGCTTGAAATGTGGGCATTTTTTGCTTTAGTTTTAACAAACCGACCAAAGACCAGGTACTCCTATAATTATTGGTACCATTGATAACATTAATAAAAAGTGTGTGATAAAATTACTTCCGGCGGATGTGGTAACAATAAACCAAATGCCGTACTAATAAAAATCGTTAAACCAATACTGGTTTTAAATGAATATTTTTGGTAATACTCAATCGGTTCAGGTTTAAATTTAAGTAAGTTTAGAATGTCTTAATCATTTAAATATTCTTATAGGTTAACGAAACAGGCGTATAAACAACACCAATAAAACAACAATTACAAATATAAGTTCGCATGTTTGCCCAAAAATATGCCCTCCCCTTCCTCATCTAAAGGAAAACTGTTTTTCTTAAAAATATTTTTCTTATCAGACTGATTACCATCTCTAAAGTTTTTTTAGAAATCATTATAAATATTGTAAAAATTTTAAAATAATTTTATTTATTGAAAAGTCTCAATTCAATAATACCCATCCAAAAAATTAACTTTCCTGCTTCTGATTCCATTGATTTTTTCGTAATTTACTACACTTAAAAAAAATCGGTTTAATTCTCAAGTTTTATAATCATTTTTTTTTATTTTTCTGTATTTAATTGCTTTATAGATAAGATAAACGATTAACTCAAGTCCGCCAAGAAAGATTATTATAGAACAATACCATAATATTAATATAGAAAAACAAGCCCCCTTTAAATTAAAAGGCTTATTTTTAGTTAATTAAATTTAAATGTTAACTTAATAGGTGGTCTGGAACTAAACATCCGAGAGGAAAAAGCCCAAGCCACCCAAACCCAAGCGCCTTCTGTCTCCCGCATCTCAACACTTGATAAATTTCGCTAAGTCCATTGACTGAACTTGTGTATTATCATTACTAAAAAAATTAGCATCAGCTAACTGAATTTGCCATTGGTGATTTACCATCAAAAACGCTAGTGTTTAACAAGAGTGTTTTAAATTTTTCACCCCTCCCTTTTTTGATTAAAAAAAGGAAACTTTTAACGGGTTGTTAGTTAAAAAAATTACAAATTAACCCTCGATCCGCTCCCCAGACCTGAAATATTTTCCTTTTTTAAAGGGGGTATTGATAATCTATTTTTTGGGTTTTCTTTTCCGTAACCCTGCCTAATATTAAAATTTTAGGGTTGGGAATTCCAAAAGACCTTTGCATAATATGAATAATTTAAAAGTTCTTTCATCAATACAAACTTTTTAAAACACCCTTAGCCCTGCTATGGAGTGGATTTAAAAATTTCATTAATAAAATCGTCATTTTGCTAATCATCCCATTATCAAGCTGTTCTATAAATGAATTATAATGAAACAATTCCAAACCAGCAAACACAAAAGTGGCAACCATATAAAGTGTCGCAAAATACCCAAAAGTCTAACTTGTATTTTAACTGCAGCAACGAACTTTAAATTATAGAATAAAAAGTTATCGCGTGAAGCCCTGCATCGCCAATGAGGCTGTGGCATCAGTAGCAGAGCCGCCAGCATCTTTTAGGAATCATAATGATGACTTTGCATAAATCAACCAAACCCACCAACATGGTAAAATAACACCCATCTAAAAAACAGCCACAAAAGTAAAAATGTCCCAAACAAACAGCCCAAAAACCCATTTGCAGACTTCTGTCGTTGAACACAAACCCCTTATCAGAACTAGACGAGGGCTAACATTAAGTGAGATAGAACAAACACTTTCAAACCTGTATTCATCCAAGCGAAGTGCACCCAGACCCACCACTAATGATGTTCAAGACTCTTCTTCGTTGGCACACAAGGATGAGGCATTAGGAATAATGGGATAAGGAATATGGGGACAGGCTACTTTTATGATATAATTCCCCACTTTTACCCCAACACTAAAATGCCACGCATACCAAGAGGTCAAACCCAAGGCGGAATCTATCATATTATCAATAGAGGAAATATGCGTATGCAAGTTTTTGATGATGAGGATGATTACGAGTTTTCCTAAAATTATTAAAAACAGGGCTAGAAAGAGAGAATATTGAGTTACACGCCTATTGTCTAATGCCTAATCACTTTCATTTATTACTTGACATTACAAGGAAAAATAGTCTGAGTAAATTTATGCAATGGGTGATGACTTCTCATGTAGGTTATTATCATAAGAAAAAAAAACTCAGGACATATTTGGCAAGGTAGATTTAAAAGTTTTATTGTTGAAAAGACAGTTATTATCTAACTTGATGCGCTATATAGAGGTAATGCGTTAGGGCTGATTTAAGCAAAACAGCACAAGATTGGCAATACGGGTCATTATCAGAAAGAGTTTTAGAAATAGAAAGATATTGAACAAGCTTATGGAGAACTAGATAACTGGGTGAATATGTCAATACGCCACAAACTCAAAAAGAAATAGATAAATCAGAAACAGTATTAATAGACAAGCACCACTTGGCAATGAAAACTGGGTTATAAAATGGCAAAGAAGCATGGTTTGCTGTCAACTCTAAAGGCTAGAGGAAGACCAAAAATAAGAAAAATCATGATAAAAAGTAGCCTGTCCCCATTTATTTGTATTGTTGAAAAACATTATTATCTAACTTTGATGCGCGTATATAGAGTTATGCGTTAAGGCTGATTTAAGCAAAACAGCACAAGATTGGCAATACGGGTCATTATCAAAAAAGAGTTTTGTAAATTTAGAAAGATATTGAACAAGCCTTATGGAGAATACAGATAACTGGGTGAATATGTCAATACGCTACAAACTCAAAAGAAATAGATAAAATCAGAAACAGTATTAATAGACAAGCACACTTTGGCAAAAGAAGCATGTTTGCTGTCAACTCTAAAGGCTAGAGTGAAGACCAAAAATAAGAAAAACTATGATAAAAGTAGCCTGTCCCCATTTATTTCAACACCCGTACTTGATAAAGGCACAATGACACCTGCATTAACGCCAAACGTCAAACAAAATAATAACCAAAATTTCATCATACTGGCGGTAAAGTTGGCTCTGGCAATAGCCCAATGGCAATAAAAATAAGGCTGGTAGCAATCATAAATGCGAATAAAATAATTGTGCCAAGCGACATAGCGAGTAAACTAAAACCTAAACCCACAGCATTTGCCTTGGCAAAAGCAAAGAAAAATACCAATAATGAATAACCAACTACCACTAATTGCAAGTAATCAAAACCCCCATGAAACTGTGATAAAAATATCAATGGAATTGTCAATAAATCAATGATACTGGCAAGCACGCTTAAGGCAAATAATGCTTGAAATGTGGCATTTTTTTGCTTTAGTTTTAACAAACCGACCAAAGACCAAGTTACTCCTATAATTATTGGTACCATTGATAACATTAATAAAAAGTGTGTGATAAAATTAATTTCCGGCGGATGTGGTAACAATAAACCAAATGCCGTACTAATAAAAATCGTTAAACCAATACTGGTTTTAAATGAATATTTTTGGTAATACTCAATCGGTTCAGGTTTAAATTTAAGTAAGTTTAGAATGTCTTTAATCATTTAAATATTCTTATAGGTTAACGAAACAGGCGTATAAACAACACCAATAAAACAACAATTACAAATATAAGTTCGGGCATGTTTGCCCAAAAATATGCCCTCCCCCTTCCTCATCTAAAGGAAAACTGTTTTTTTTCTTAAAAAATATTTTTCTTATCAGACTGATTACCATCTCTAAAGTTTTTTTTTAGAAATCATTATAAATATTGTAAAAATTTTTAAAATAATTTTATTTATTGAAAAAGTCTCAATTCAATAATACCCATCCAAAAATTAACTTTCCCTGCTTCTGATTCCATTGATTTTTTCGTAATTTACTACACTTAAAAAAATCGGTTTAATTCTCAAGTTTTATAATCATTTTTTTTATTTTTTCTGTATTTAATTGCTTTATAGATAAGATAAACGATTAACTCAAGTCCGCCAAGAAAGATTATTATAGAAACAATACCCATAATATTAATATAGAAAAAATAAGCCTTAATTAAAAGGCTTATTTTTTTAGTTAATTAAATTTAAATGTTAACTTAATAGGCTGGTCTGGACCAAAGCATCCGAGAGGCAAAAGCCCAAGCCACCCAAACCCAAGCGCCTTCTGTCTCCTGCATCTCAACACTTGATAATTTCGCTAAGTCCATTGACTGAACTTGTGTATTATCATTACTAAAAATTAAATTAGCATCATTGCTAACTGAATTTGCCATTGGTGATGTTACCATCATAAAACTTGCTAGTGTTGCTAACAAGAGTGTTTTTAAATTTTTCATCATATTCTCCTTGTTTGATGAATAAAAATAGGAGCAACTTTCTAACGGGTTGTTAGTTAAAAACTATACAGCCAATTAACCCTCAGATCCGCTCCCCCACGACCTGAAATATTCGCTTTTAAGGTGGTATTGATAATGCTATTTTTTGCTTGCCCGTAACCCATGCCTAATATTAAATCAGTGCTAGTTGAGCGTACCCCTTGTGAAATGTTATTAAATTTATCAGCTTGTTTATTCATCCACTGAAATCCTGTTGTTAAGGTAATGACATCGTTAACAGCAAAACCAACAGAAGGTGAAATAAAGAGAAAATTACCTGGTTTATAATCAATATCGCCATCTTTTCGAGTTTGACTAAAGCGATAGCCACTAGTAAGTGATAGTACAATTGGGTCAATTGCCCGATAAGTAGTAATTCCAATTTGTTGCGATTTAAATTGGGCATTATCAGAAGCATAATTTTCATACAAAGCGGCTTCAATCGAAACAAGTAGTGCTGGTGTGTTGTTGTCTTTTGAGAGTTGATAATTGAATCCTGCCCATACGTCTGCTAATTTGGAATCATTTGCACTTGAGGAGCCGGATAAATCAGTAACCCGATTATTGCTATTTAAATAATCAGTACGAACATAGGTTTCAAAATTATCACTTAAACCATAACGAGCGCTCAAGGCAATAATAATAATGGGGACATAAAATAATGGGGACAGGCTACTTTTTATGATATAATTCCCCACTTTTACCCCAACACTAAAATGCCACGCATACCAAGAGGTCAAACCCAAGGCGGAATCTATCATATTATCAATAGAGGAAATATGCGTATGCAAGTTTTTTATGATGAGGATGATTACCCCAAAGGAAAAATATTATAAATTTAGAAGGGGGAATTCTATTGTTTTTTCATGAAAAAAACCTCAAATTTTTTTGGGAAGGTTTTTAAAAAAGTTTTATTTTAAAAAACCATTATTTCTTTTAATGGTAAAAGGAATCTTAAGGGTGTTTAAAAAACAGCAAAAAAATGGGGTTTCGAAAATTTTTGTAAAAAAGATATTGCAATTTTTTAAAAATTTAAAAATGGGAATTTGAAAGACAAACTAAAAAAAAATTAAAAATTTCAAAAATAAAAAAAGCACCAAAAGGCAAAAAAAAACCCTTATAAAATCAAAAAAAATTGGTTTGCAATTAAAGGTAAAAAAAAAATTAAAAAACAGAAAAAGGGTTGTCCCCATTTTTTTAAGGTAAAAATCCTAAACCCCCAAAAAACACAAAATTTTAAATTTGGAGTAAAATGCAAGAAAATTTTTCCAGTTAAAAAGAAACCCAAAACCCAGACTAGAAAATAAAAAAATTTTTTTAAAAGGAAAGGAATTTATTTTAAAAAATGACTAAAAAATAGGTTAAAATTAAAAAAACAAGATAAAGTTTAAAAAGAAGGTTTTTGAAAAAGAATAAAAAAAACCTTGGGGAAAAAAAACAAAAAAAACCCAAAAGAAAAAAAAACCGAAACCTTTAAAGCCACAAAAAAGTTTCTCAACAAATTTCAATCGTTTAAATAAAAAAAATTAAGTACCCAACCCTATATTTAGGCGAAATCAATAAACTACAATTTTGGTTAAAATTAAACCAGGTTGAAAAAATGAAGCAACCAAAGGGGTTTAATACCCAATAAAGCATAACGAAACAATTTTTTCCCAAGGGTTGAAAAATAGTAAACCTAAATGCCAATAAAAGAATAAAAAGCAACTTTTAAAAAAAACCACTTAACCTTGGAAGGGGGCAAACAAGGAACATTTTAATCAAAGGTTAAGGGAAAAGGAAACTCATTTTTTTTTGCAGGAAAAGAACAAAAAGTACCCCAAACTTTAACAACATTTTAAACAAAAAATATAAATTATAAAGATATCCTGGTTCAGAATCTATAACAAACCCAGGCTTAAGGTAGCCTGAAAAGAAGTGGCATGTGAACAAGAACAACATTATCCAATTTTAGTAATCGCATAAAGGCAAATAATACCTTATTTGAAAGCAATATGTAACTTTTAATAATATACTGAACAGGAATTTATTGCAACAACACCTCAATAGCAAATGGGTAAGCGACACTACCTTTGCATTGGACCAGCAAGGTTGGTTGTATTTAGCAACTGGATTGATTATGAGCTCACGCAAAGTTGCTGGTTGGTCAATGGGCAAGAATAATGACAGTCTTTGTAATTGACGCTCTACATGCAATCAAAAACAACCAAGACAACAGCTAATCTTTTCTATTTCAATAAGGGGAAATTGCTATCAAGTTTTCTTATGAGGATGATTACATTTTTAAAAAATACATTACCCAAAGCAGGGCTAGAAAAGGAGAATGCTTGATTAATGCATTGTCTAATCACTTTTTAACCCCACTGAAAACCAGCTGAGTCAATTTATCAAATGACCAAACCAGAGCGCAAGCAAAAAAAAAGTGCACATATTTGGGAATATATTTAAAGTTTTTTTACAACAAAGATTAACGACATTCAACGTTGGCTTTTTATTCAAACCCAGTTCAATGATTATAGAAAGAGTTTTGATAATAGAAAATACTTAAAAAAGCCTTATGGGCTTAGTTGGGTTAGGGTCTCGCCAAAACTAAAAAGAAATAGTAATCAACAAAAACCCCATTGTTCAATGAAAAAGAACAAGGGTAAAAATTTTTGAAGTGGTGGGGCCAATCAAGTATGAAAGCAACCTGTCCCCATTTATTTCTGTCCCCATTTATTTGTCCATGCTATTCTTAGCGTTGTTAGTGGAATTATATGGCTTAGTTCTTTATTTGGTGCTTCATCACACCGAAAAACAAATAATGAAAAATGTGCTAAAATACAGTTATGAAAGAAAAAATTGCTGATTATTTATTGGATATTTCCAAACTCATTTTTGCAGGTGTGGTGTTAAGTACTATTTTGCAAGTTGAAGGTGTATCTAAATTAGTTATTTTATCAATCGGCATATACGCCACGATGATATTTGCTGGCATTGCATTTATGTTAATAAGGAGGAAGTGATGGAAGCACTATTTTTATTTTCTGGTCTTGCTATAGTTGGTACTGTAGCATTTATTGCTATTTTTTGGTATCAACGCACACACACCTAACAAATCATTCCAGCCGACCGCTAACGCGTCGGCTGAATTTAGGCGTTATATGTAAAATAGTAATAAATGGTATCGCAATTAAATAGGAGAAAATATAGATGATTCAAGAAGGTGATTTACAAGAACGCTATACATCTACAGGGAAACACTCAGGATATGAGGTAGAATTAATTCATCGTGGTCTTAATGAAGTTAAGCACCTTTCTGCAAGGGATATGGATATTTTAGATGGAAAAATACATAATCAAAAAAATTCATGGAAAAAGAAATGGGCGCTACAAATTGAACGACAAAAAAAAGAGAAAATTAAATTAGAGGGTATAGAAAAAAGCGAACAGGCAGAAAAAAAGACGGAAGCCGCAAAACAAGAGCTATCGAAAATTGAAAACATATTATTACATACGCTTGATATTGATGATGCTGTTGATTGGGATGAAATAAAGAATACATCGGCATACAGTGAAGCACCAGATTCTCATGAATTCATAGAGTATAAAGTTGAAAATGGTCGCCCAGAAAAAATTAAATCTATATCATTTCCAAAAGAGCCTGATAAATCATCATTTTTCAAATCAATTCCATTGTTTAAGACATTAATAGGACAAAAACAAAAGATTTTATCTTCACAAAATAAATCATATACGCTTGCAATTGATGCATGGAATAAGGAAAAAAATTCAATAAATAAAGTGAATGATAAAAGAAATGAAAAGCTACAATTTGAGCTTAAAAGTTGGAAAACAAGAGAAGAAAAGTATTTTGAAAAACAAAATACTTTTAATCGAAAAATAGATGAATTAAAAGACAAATATAGTGATAAGAATGCTGAAGCAATAGAAGAGTATTGTGAAATCGTTTTAAATAGCTCGGAGTATCCAGAGGAATTTCCAAAGGATTTTGATCTTCAATATAATTCAGAAAGTAGGATGTTGTTGATAGATTATATTCTCCCTAACATAGACAATATCCCAAACCTAAATATAGTTAAGTATATTAAAACAAAAGATGAATTTACCGAAAAATATATAAGCCAGGCGGCACATTCAAAGTTATTTGATGCGGCTGTATATCAAATTGCACTACGAACTCTACACGAAATATTTGAAGCTGATGTAATTGATGCAGTCGAATCTATAAATTTTAATGGCATCGTCAATGCTGTAAATCCAGCAACAGGTCATCTAGAATTAAATTGTATTATTTCAATACAAGTCCAAAAACAACCCTTCCTAGAAATTAATCTAGATAGTATCGACCCAAAACAGTGTTTCAAGTCTTTAAAAGGGGTTGGAAGTACTAAGTTAAGCTCATTGGTTTCTGTTAGACCTATTTTGGAGTTAGATAAATCTGATAAGCGATTCAAAGATCATTATGAGGTAGCCTCGGGAATTGATGATAGCTGTAATCTCGCTGCAATGGATTGGGAGGACTTTGAACATTTAATCAGGGAAATATTCGAAAAAGAATTTGCCGCGAACGGTGGTGAAGTAAAAGTGACGCAGGCATCATCTGATGGCGGAGTTGATGCGATAGCTTTTGATCCAGACCCAATTAGGGGCGGGAAAATAGTTATACAAGCAAAAAGATACACTAATACGGTTGGTGTTTCTGCTGTTAGAGATTTATATGGAACGGTATTGAATGAAGGAGCAACAAAAGGAATTTTAGTTACTACCGCTGATTTTGGTCCTGATTCTTACAATTTTGTTAAAGATAAGCCCCTGACTTTATTAAGCGGAGGAAATCTACTTCACTTGTTAGAGAAACATGGTCATAAGGCAAAAATTGATATAAAAGAAGCAAAGAAAATACTTAAAGAACAAATGAACTAGAAAATAATTAGGGTCAGAGTGTGATTAAATGGAAAATACTATAAAAACACCTAACAAATCATCCTAACCGACCGCTCGGTGTGCCCTTTGGGTAAACACATCGGCTGAATTCAAGTTTATTCAAAAAAATAAAAATGCAAAAAATAGGCGACATACAAAAAATGCATACCACGCTTGAAGAAGGCAATGCAACATATCAATTGCCAATCGGTAACGAGATGGTGGCAATGAATGAATTAGTGGGGCAAGAAATATCGCTCACATTTAACGGCACAATCAGTTGCTCAAACTGTGGCGTAGCAACTAAAAAAAGTTATTCTCAGGGCTATTGCTTTCCGTGTTGTCGGGATTTGGCGCGTTGTGATTTGTGCATTATGAAACCTGAAACTTGCCATCATCACCTCGGCACTTGTCGTGAGCCGTTGTGGGGGCTGGACAATTGTTTTGCGCCGCACATTATTTATTTGGCAAATTCATCTGGTATTAAAGTTGGCATTACTCGCAAGGGTAATATCCCCAGTCGTTGGATTGACCAAGGTGCTATAGCCGCTTTGCCAATACTTGAAGTAGATACACGACTTAAATCTGGGCAATTAGAGATGGCATTGAAAGACTTTGTAGCGGACAAAACCAACTGGCGAAAAATGCTGAAAAATGAAGTAGAAGAGGCGGATCTTGTGGCAATGAAAAATCAACTGTTGCCAAAAGTATCAACCTTAATGATGGATTTGGATGCGGTAGAGTTAGACAATGAAGTGATAAAAATTAATTATCCTGTGGTAGAATATCCAGGCAAAATTACCTCGTTAAACTTTGACAAAACGCCTGAAATTTCTGGCATTTTACGGGGCATTAAGGGGCAATATTTATTATTAGACACGGGCGTGCTTAATATTAGAAAATTTAGCTCATATAATATTACACTAACTTATTAAAGAAATACAAATGGCAGAATTACAAATAGAAGATATTGAGACTGGTAAAGGCAAGGCTTGTAAGGCGGGAGATTTTATATCTATGCATTATACGGGTTGGTTGACGAATGGCAAAAAATTTGATTCAAGTGTTGATAGAAACGAACCTTTTGATTTTAAACTCGGCGTAGGGCAAGTAATTTCCGGCTGGGATCAAGGTATTGAAGGTATGAAAATCGGCGAAAAACGCAAATTGACGATTCCCTCAAAATTGGCTTATGGTGAGTTTGGTGCGGGACCTATTCCACCGAGTGCTACGATTATTTTTGAAGTTGAATTATTAAAAATTAAATAAAATGAATGAAGATTTCCCACGAATAAAAAGATTGCCTGCTTATGTGTTTGCTATTACCAATGAATTGAAGGCGGAGGCGCGAGCGCGAGGTGAGGATATTATTGATTTTGGGATGGGCAATCCTGATCAGCCGACGCCTGACCATATTGTGGAAAAATTGGTAGAGGCGGCGCGGCGCACGAATACGCATCGGTATTCGACTTCTAGGGGGATTCCACGGTTGCGTCAGGCGATTTCGCATTGGTATAAAAGGCGTTTTGATGTTGATATTGACTCAGAAACTGAGGCGATTGTTACGATTGGCTCTAAAGAGGGGTTGGCAAATTTGGCACAGGCGGTGGTGGGGAATGGTGATACAGTTTTGGTGCCTAATCCTGCTTATCCCATTCATCCGTATGGGTTTGTGATTGCGGGGGCGGATATTCAGCATGTGCCGTGTGGGCCGGAGGATGATTTTTTTGCAGAATTGGAACGCTCGATTAAAAACACTTTTCCAAAGCCAAAAATGTTAGTGCTTAATTATCCGTCCAATCCAACCACGGAATGTGTGGAATTGGAATTTTTTGAAAAAGTGATTGAGATTGCCAAAGCACATAAAATTTGGGTGATTCAGGATTTGGCGTATGCGGATATTGTGTTTGACGGTTATGTAGCACCGAGTATTTTGCAGGTGGAAGGGGCTAAGGATATTGCGGTGGAGTTTTTCTCATTGTCAAAAAGTTACAATATGCCCGGTTGGCGAGTGGGCTTTATGGTGGGTAATGCAACCTTGGTGGCAGCGTTGGCAAAGATTAAATCTTATTTGGATTATGGTATGTTTACGCCGATTCAGGTGGCAGCGATTGAGGCGTTAGAAGGCGACCAAACTTGCGTCAAAGAGATTTCAAATATGTATCAGGATAGGCGTGATGTGTTGTGCGAAGGGCTAAATGCTATTGGCTGGACGGTAACACCACCTAAGGCGACGATGTTTGTGTGGGCAAAAATTCCTGAATTTTATCAGGCGATGGGCTCGTTAGAATTTACCAAAAAATTATTAAATGTGGCAAAAGTGGGGGTATCACCGGGGATTGGTTTTGGTGAATATGGGGATAAATTCGTGCGTTTTGGCTTGATTGAAAATGAACATCGCACTCGTCAGGCGATACGCGGCATCCGTGAAATGTTTAAACAAGACGGGGTATCGTGAGATTTTCTGCTGAAGAATTTTCACAATCAAAACACAAACGCTTAACACTGTTAGGTATGTCGGGGGTAGGCAAAACGCATTTGTCAAAACTGCTCTCTGCGGATGAAAAATGGTATCACTACTCTGGTGATTATCGCATTGGTGCCGAGTATTTAAACGATGCTATTTTGTCTAATATTAAACACAAAATTCGACAAGATGAAGACCTAGCAGAATTATTAAATAACGACTCAATTCGGGTAAAAAATCACATCACTTTTGACAATCTATCTTCGGTATCGAGTTTTTTAGGTAAAGTCGGCAATCCTGAGCAAGGCGGTTTACCGATTGATGAATTTATTAGGCGACAAGCTTTATTTTATCAGGCAGAAACACTTTCTATGTTAGATGTTCCAGCGTTTATTGAGCGTGCTAAAGCCAAGGGTTTTAATCATTTTATTAATGATGCAGGAGGTAGTTTATGTGAATTGGACGATGATAAAGTTTACCAATCATTAGCTGAAAATACACTTATTGTTTATATCCGTGCTAATGAAAACAATGAATTTGCTTTGATTGAACGCGCAAAAAACAAACCCAAACCTTTGTATTACAACCAAGAGTTTTTGAAAAAACAACTCGATATTTACTTGCAAGAAAACCAATTGATTTATGCGGCACAAATTAATCCTGATGAATTTGTACGCTGGATTTTCCCACGCCTGCTTGAACATCGAAAGCCCAAATATGAGGCAATTGCCCAACAATACGGCTACACTATTAACAGTGAAGATTTGTATCAATGCCAAAATGCCAACGAAGTATTTGAACTGATAGGGGCGACACTATGCCGTTAATTGCACATTCTAGCCTGCCCTCTTTTAAGCGACTTCAACAAGAGGGCGAGACGGTGTTAAGCAAAGACCGTGCTAATAATCAAGTCATTCGTGAATTGCATATCGGGTTATTAAATATGATGCCAGACCCTGCACTTGAAGCAACTGAGCGGCAATTTTTCCGCCTGATTGGGCATTCTAACCAAATTGCACAGTTTTATCTGCACCCCTTTACCCTGGCCTCTATTCAGCGTGGTGAAAAAGCACAAAAACATATTAATGCATATTATCAGGATTTTGATGAAATCAAGGCACAAGGCTTAGATGCGTTGATTATTACAGGCGCCCATGTGGAAGAGGCTAACCTTGAAAAAGCACCTTTTTACCAACAACTCAAAGAAGTATTGACATGGTCTTATGACAATGTTACCTCAACACTATGTTCATGTTTGGCAACTCACGCTGTGCTGGAATTTCGTTACGGACAAAAACGCCAGCCTATTGGCAAAAAATGTTGGGGCATTTTTCCGCATCAAGTATTAAACCGAAGCCACCCACTGATGAATGGGGTAAATACGCGTTTTGATGTGCCACATTCTCGTTTTAATAAAATCTCAAAGGCACAATTTGAATCCGCAGGCATTAAAATCTTAGTCGATAGCAAAGTTGGCGCACACTTATGTGTGAGTGAGGATTTACTTAGAATTGTATTTTTTCAAGGACATCCAGAATACGACACTATCAGTATGTTGAAAGAATATAAACGAGAAGTTATTGCCTATTTAACAAAAACACGCACCGATTATCCACCACTTCCCGAACATTATTTTTGCGAGCAAAATAAGGCCATTTTGAATGAATTTAAAGTCAAATTATTGGCAGGTGAATTTAAAATCAGTGATTTTCCTGAGACCTTAATTAGCCAAACTTTAGACAATACTTGGCACGATGCTGCTACTGCTATTATCAATAATTGGATTGGTTGCGTCTATCAAGTTACGCATAAAGAAGTGGGCAAACCGTTTATGGAAGGTATTGACCCACACGACCCGCTTAGGTTGAAGTAGTGCATCTAATCTCTAAACCACTATTGAAGTGGTTTGACCAATTCGGTCGTCATTCTTTGCCATGGCAAGCGTCAAATAGTAGCCCAGTTAACCCTTACCTTGTATGGTTAAGCGAGATTATGCTACAACAAACCCAAGTTATCACAGTGATTGAGTATTTTAATAATTTTATTCAACATTTTCCAGATTTAACCGCACTTGCTAACGCCGATGAAGATGCTGTTTTGGCACAATGGGCAGGGTTAGGCTATTACGCTAGAGCCAGAAATTTACACAAATGTGCCAAAATTGTTGTTACACAATATCAAGGGAAATTTCCAAAAACATTAAAGCAAATGATTTCCCTGCCAGGTATCGGTGAATCTACTGCAGGGGCAATTTTATCCATCAGTTTTGGGCAAAACCACGCTATTTTGGATGGCAATGTTAAACGGGTTTTGGCTCGCTACCACCAAGTTAAAGGGCATTACGGGCAAATAGCTACAATTAATGAATTATGGCATTTGGCACGACAACATACCCCCAACACCTGCAACGCCGATTATACGCAGGCAATTATGGATTTAGGTGCGACCTTATGCACACGAAGTAAGCCTGACTGTGAACGATGCCCACTTGCACCGCATTGTTTAGCTAAAAAATACGACACACAAAGCCAATACCCCAACCCAAAACCGAAAAAAATCAAACCCACTCGCACAACCACAATGCTGATTTATCGCAATGAAAAAAAAGGTATTTATTTAGAAAAACGCCCTAAAAAAGGTATTTGGGGCGGGCTATGGAGTCTTGTAGAGTGTGAAAATGACGAAAAAATTATCGCTCAAACTATCAAAGAATTTGATACCAACGCTCGCATACAAACAAAATTACCAATAATAAAACACTCATTTACCCATTATCATTTAATAATTACCCCAATTGTAGTGAATTGCACAGACGCAGCATCCACTTTTCAATCTATTGCCCAATTAAAAGTCGGCTTACCCGCACCTGTGAAGAAAATCCTCGCCCAATTAGACTAAAATAACCCAATGAATTTAATCCGCGGACTACACAATCTAAAACCACAACAAGGCACTGTTGTTACTATCGGCAACTTTGACGGCGTGCATACAGGACACCAAAAAATCATCACCCGCCTAATTGAAAAATCAAAAGCACTGGGCATACCTTCTGTGTTGATTTCTTTCCTACCAACACCACAAAGTTTTTTTAATCACCCGCAGGCATCATTAAACAGTTTTAAGGAAAAACACCATTTATTATCTAAATTAGGCTTGGATATCCATCTTATTATTCACTTCAATCAAGCATTTTCTCAATTAGAAGCGGTTGATTTTGTGCAAAAAATTCTATTGGATAAATTAGCAATGAAACACTGCCTAATCGGCGATGACTTCCGCTTTGGTAAAGACAGAGTAGGTGATTTTGAATTATTGCAACGCCTATCAAAAACCAACAATTTCAGCGTAGAAAATACACCGAGTGTCCTATGCGACAATCATCGCGTCAGTAGTTCCAACATCCGCACCTACTTAAATCAAGGCAAACTGCACCTAGCAACACAAATGTTAGGCCGTGAATTTTCTATCACTGGCAAAATTATTCACGGACTTAAAAACGGTCGAAAAATTGGCTTCCCCACCATTAACCTCCCAATTAAACGCAAAATCAGCCCCATTCACGGCATTTTTGCCGTTACCGTTGAAATCGAAGGAAAAACCCATCAAGGCGTATGCAATATCGGCAATCGCCCCATAATCGGCGGTAAAAAAACGCTACTAGAAGTGTTTTTATTTGATTTTAATCGCACTATTTACGGACTTCAAGCCAAAACCACTTTTAAACACAAGATTAGAGACGAAGCAAACTTTGATGATTTTGAAACATTAAAACAACAAATCAAACACGATGTTAACGCTGCTAAAAATTACTTTACCAACCAATCCCAATGCTAAACACACTACAAAACACCCTACTCAAACTACACAACAACAAACTATTTGAATTCAGTGTCATTGGCGTTATTATCCTATCCTCACTATTAATCGGCGTTAAAACCTACGATCTAAATACCAACTATCTACTAATTTTAGAAGTATTAGACACAAGCGTAACCGTCTTTTTCTTAGCCGAAATCCTACTACGATTCACCACCTGCACCCACAAAAAACGCTTCTTCCACAACGCCTGGAATATATTCGACACCCTCATCGTAACCATCAGCCTAATCCCCATCGACCAAAGCGAATACGCCCTACTAGCCCGCCTAATCCGCATTTTCCGAGTATTACGCCTAATCAGCGCCATCCCCGAATTACGCCTACTGGTCAACGCCCTACTCAAAGCCCTACCATCAATGGGCTATGTACTCCTCCTAATGTTCATCCTATTCTATATGTATGCCGCTGTCGGCAGCTTTATTTTCGAATCCATCAACCCAGTCCTATGGGGCGACATTTCCATCTCTATGCTCACCCTATTCCGCATCGTTACTTTCGAAGATTGGACAGATGTCATGTATGAAACCATGGCAATACACCCATGGTCATGGCTATATTACCTCTCATTCATCTTCTTCAACGCCTTCGTATTCCTCAATATGATGATCGGCATTGTCATCGATAAAATGCAACAAGAACACAACAACGAAGAAGAAGGCGTCCACGAACGCCTAAAACGCATTGAGCAAAAATTAGACACCTTGTCAAAATGAACCCATCAGCCTAACCGTCCGCCCTAGATTGATTGAGCAATATATTGAGTTGGAGTGGTAATGGAGCAGTTATCAAGCAAGTCTTATTGTTACTTTAATCTAGCATAATTTTCGCAACCTTTTGCAATCTTTAAATCACAAGCCTTACCAATTAATCAAGCTTTATTGATACTCTTTAAAACGTTTAAGCCTGCCTTCATACATAAACCCAAGATTAGAACAACCCAAGCCACATTCAAATCACAAGCCTTTTGGAAAACTTAACTGCTTTGAAATCATCTTGTTTAACGCCTTTGCCTTTTCTATACATAATCCCAAGATTAGAACAACCCTTGCCATCATTCAAATCACAAGCCTTTTGGTAAAACTTAACTGCTTTGAAATCATCTTGTTTAACGCCTTTGCCTTTATCATACATAACCCCAAGATTAAAACAACCCAAGCCATCATTCAAATCACAAGCCTTTTGGTAAAACTTAACTGCTTTGAAATCATCTTGTTTAACGCCTTTGCCTTTTCATACATAACCCAAGATTAAAACAACCCCGCCATCATTCAAATCACAAGCCTTTTGGTAAAACTTAACTGCTTTTAAATCATCTTGTTTAACGCCTTTGCCTTTTTCATACATAGTCCCAAGAACAGCACAACCCAAGCCATTATCCAAATCACAAGCCTTTTGGAAAAACTTAACTGCTTTGACATAATCTTGTTTAACGCCTGTGCCTTCGAAATACGCAGCCCCAAGAACAGCACACTCAAGACCTGTATTACATTCATCTGTTATTGATTTTGCGTTGGCAGTTGATAGTGTACTGGCTAGTATTAAAATTGTAAGCGTTGTTTTTATGAAATTTTTCATTGTTATTTCCTAGGTATTAAGTTAAAAAAGTCCCAATAAATTGGGAACTTGTCTCTCATTTTATAGTAATTAGGTAATGGCGAAGGAGAGGCTGGGGCTGAAAGTGCCGACTTCGCCATTGGTAATGCCATAGCGAGAGATGATGTGGCAGAATTGTCCTGTTTGGTTGGGGTCGAAGGTGAGTTTTAGGGTGGCAGTTTTGGTGGTTTTGTGGTTGGAATAAATGAGGGTGTCGATGGGTTCGCGGATGTTGTTGATGACCCATTGCCAATCGATGATGTCAATGCGATCGGGGAGGCTGGGGCGGGTGCCTTGGTCGTGGCTGGCGGCGTGGTGGGCGGTAATGCGGGCGATTAGGTGTTCGATGTGTTCGAGTTTTAGGGTGGGGGTGGGGTGGGGTGTGGGAGGTGCGGGGTTTGTCTTGGTGGATGAAGAGGGAGGCGTAGTCTTGTTCGGTGAGGGTGGCTTTTTTGCTGATTTTAATGGTGGTGCGTAGGTGGAGAATCCAGGCGTTAATCTCTTTGAAGTCGGCTTGGATTTGTTGGGTAATGGCATGGGTGCGTCTGGCGGGGTCGGTGTAGAGGGCGATGTCGTTGTTGAGTTGGGTTTTGTAGGCGTTGAATTGGGTGAGTTGGGCGTTGTCTATGCCGAGTTCGACTTGTTTTTCGGAGGTGGCGTAGATGTAGGCATCCATTGTGTTTATTTCGTTATTGAGAGACCTTTGCATAAATATGAATAATCATCAAAACGCCATCTTTCATCAAATTACAAACTTTTTAAAAACACCCTTAGCCCTGCTAGGAGTGGATTTAAAAAATTTCCAATTTAATAAAATCTGTCATTTTGCTAATCATCCCTATTTATGCAAAGGTCTCATTGAGTTGAACATATCGTTTGCTTTGCATGGTATTTATCCTGTTATTAGTATTATTAAAAGTGTAAGATGATCAAAATACTTTAGTGGGGGTTGGACGCTTGAATAAAAAATATGGGACTAACTTACATTAATATCAATACCAACACGGTAAAATAGGCAGTATTTACAACACTACAAGATATAACAATGACCCAATACACAAACACCATCAGCACATTTGAACCATTAGAAAAATTCCCAACCGAAGAGTCTGATCGCCTATATTTTGAAAAAAAACTTTGGAATGGAAAGCCCAAGTGTCCATTATGTGCCAACCAAACACCTACGCAGATTTATCGCCACCCATCTCGTGCTGGCAAAACCATTGCCGTAAAGATGGATCAGGTCAATAGTATCAATATTCAGGCTATGATTGACAAGTATGTTGATAGCAATGCCACGCTTTGTACTGATGAAGCAACAGTATATAAAGGTATAGAGGACTATAAACAGTTAATGGTCAAGCATTCTGCTGGGCAGTATGTCGATGAGATTGCACATACTAATGGCATTAAGAGTGTTTGGGCACTGCTAAAACGAAGTTACATTGGTGTGTTTCATTATTTTTCCGACAAACATATTGGGCGTTATGTTGATGAGTTTGTTTTTAGGTTAAATAAGGGTAATGTTAAACCATCAACACTGGAGCGAATTGAATCAATGATGTTTGGATTTAGCGGTAATAGGCTATCTTACAAGATGTTAGTATTAATACAAGTTAGTCCCTACATTTTTTTTAAAAATCAAAATTTATCTTGACTCAAGAACAATTAACCTTTGCTATAATTTCTTGGATTGTTCTTACAAGTGTTATTTACACATTGACAGGATGGCGAAAGGTATTTAATTGCTACAAAATGTGGTTCAAAAAAGAATATTGGACTACTTACAATGTCATTGAAGCAGTTAGCTGGTGCATTAAGTCTATTATCATTGTACCAGGATTGATATTTGGCATTCAAATTTGGCAATTGTATTTTGTCGCTTTGTTAACAAGTATGTCTTTAATTTGGGCTAGCAACAAAAAATTACTTCCTACATTAGTAGGTTTTAATACGCTTTGGATTTGGTTGTCAATGATGGTTATATCTCAACACATATTAGACTCATAACTTTCAAAAAGCGTCCAATAAAAATCTAGCAGGTTATAGCGTTTTATTCTGGTTAATCACGCTTACACTGCCTTTTTTACCAATCCAAAAATAGAAATCACAAACCTAGCACCGCCCTTTGCCCCGTCTGCATTTACAAAAAATAGCCACCGAACCTATGAGTGGGACTAATATTTTTTGCAAACACAGACGGGGCAAAGGATAGATACAAGCGCTATCTTTGCAATCTCTACTTTGGATTGGGCTTTAATAAAATTTGAAAATGAATTTTAGATGGTTTTTTTTGTTAAAATAACCATTTTATTACTATCATTTAGCACAATGGAAAGAGTATTTAGCGCAATTAATAAACACAAACAAAATGTATTAGAGCATAAGTTATTTCAAGATGTTAAGAAAATTACACGAGAAAATGTGATTGAAAAAATGAATATATGGGCGCCTTTGTTTGTTCATCTTACAATGACATTTAGAGACATTAATCAGATGTTTTATCACTTTCCCAACCCTAAAAACAATCTGCAAAAAGCGATTAATGCACATGCCGAGGTAGATTCTACACATTGGAATATGTTGAAAACTGATTTACAAACTCTAGGTATTTATAATGATGTAAAAAACTACGGTGATGCGATGGATATGATTTGGCTAGATGCGGGTGCGCCTATTAGAAATTATATGTATAGCGCAATTATTAGGGCTCAAATGTGTGGGGAGAATACTTTTTTAAGAATGACAGCAATGGAAGCTGGAGAAACAACGGTAAAAATGTTTTTTAATACAACTAAATATATTGCAGAATTATACGAACAAGAGACTGGGAAGCAGTTACATTATTTTGGCAATCAACATATTGATAGTGAAGTTGATAATGCTGTTGATTTATTAATTTTTGAACAAAAGGAACTTAATCAGGAAACCTTAGAGAAGGCATTGTACATAGTTGATGCACATTTTGATAAGTTCCAACATTTTTTAGATTATAAATATTCAATTACCTTTCCTGATAAAGACCAATCTTGAAATCTAAAATACTAAGTAAAAAAATGTGCATCATTGGGGCTGGACCCTCTGGTCTTTGCACGGCAAAAGAAATTCAAGAAAACAATCCAAACATCGATGTAAAAGTTTTGGAGAAATCTAATGACATTGGTGGCGTATTTTCAAATTGTTACGAGGGCTTAAATCTTGTTAATAATCCATTTTTAATTAGTTTTAGTGACTTTCCACCTCAAGATAATTACAATGATCTGAAAATGTGGCAAGCGAAAGAATATGTAGATTATCTAAAACGCTATGCCCAACACAACCATTTATTTTCTTTAATACACTTCGGTTGCACCGTTCAAAAAATAAATAAAGAAAACGATCAATGGGAAATTTTTTTTCAAAAAGACAAACATATAGACACTGAAATATTTGATTATTTGGTTGTCTGCAGTGGGACCAATCATGAAGCAAAAAAAACTTCTTTACCCAATCAAGAAAAATTTTCTGGTGAAGTTGTTTATGGTGGAAATATCAGAAAAATATCTGCTTTAAAGGATAAAAAAGTAGTTTTCGTAGGTTTGGGTGAGACGGCTTCTGATCTTATTTATTTATCTCGTAATTTGGTGAAAAAAAGTTACACCTCTATTCGTAGATGGCCTGGATATTTTATCCCGAGATATCATGACAAAAAACCCACGGATTTAGATACATCAAATATCTATCATGCGCTTTCTAGAGATATAGATGATAGCAAATTATCTTTTTTAATGAAGTTTAAAAGAAAATTAGAATATAAAAATATTATTTCACAAGAAGATCAAAAAATTCAAAGTACAATGAATCATTTTAACGCTTCTTATCACTCAATTAATTACTTAGGACCTTTTCGTCGAGTAACAACAAAAAGCTGTGGATTTATTAAAACTTATCTGGAAAACAAGACACTTTTAAAACCCGGGATTGCAAACTTAGAAGACAAAAAAGTTATCTTTAAAGATGGTAGTTCTGTTTTGGCAGATACAATTGTTCTATGTACGGGGAACACTTTTAATATATCTTTTTTACCTGATAAAATACTAAGTAAAGTTTCATCTCCTAATAAGCTGTATAAATATATGTTTGTTCCAGATGTTAATAATTGTTATTTTGTCGGCTTTGTTCGTCCAAATTTAGGGTCTTTGCCTTCGATTTCAGAGTTACAGGCGAGGTATTTATCTTCTTGCCTAAATCAAGAAATTATTTTACCCAATCAAGAACAGATGCAACAAAATATTTTAAGTCAACAACAAAGATTCCGATGGCAATTTCCTATTGACTCTAATCGTGTTTCACATCTTGTTGACTATTATTCATACACAAAATCATTGGCAAAAGATTTAAATATTTTACCCAAACAGTGGCATTTATTTTTTTCGGATATTTGCTTATGGTACAAAGTTAATTTCTCTTTTTTATATCCAGGAATTTACAGGCTATATCCGCACAATAATAAGTCAAAAAAGATAGCGTTTATTATTAAAAAACTACCTACAATGAATAAAAAAGTTCTTTTTTTAGAGGGTATTCTTTACTTGCTAAATCGATTACTAAAATTACTTTCAGTTAAATCCCCAATCCAAAAGTAGAGACTGCAAAGATAGTGCTACCCCTTACCCCACCTGTGTTTGCAAAAAATATGAGTTCCATCCATAGGTTCGGCGGCTATTTTTTGTAAATGCAGACAGGGTAAGATACAAGGGGTACAAACATTAATTATGGGGTTAACATACATTAATACCAATATCAAAACCAACACGGAAAAATAGGCAGTGTTAAGCGATCAACAGAAAATCAATGGTGTTTGAATTTAGCGGTAATAGGCTGGTTGGTATTGATGTATGTTAGTCCCAAAAATATTCACGGGTGGATAAAAAATGTTGACGCTTGAATAAAAAATATTGACGGGTGTGGAAAATAGGAAGAAGGGTGTGGAAAATGTGGAGGGAAGCGAGGATTTTGTACGAGTGGGACGATGACTGGGCGAAGGTCGTCGATGAAGAGGTAAAAGAGGGAATGGTGGGTGTGTTGTCATAGTTAGGGCATTGTATAGGATATTTTGAAGGTGTCAATAAGTTAGAGGGGCTTCCGAGAGCGTAAATTAAACTGTGTAAATCCTTAAAAAGCTTTTGATCCTATAAAATCAAAAGCATTAAAAATACAAGGAGAAACACAAATGAGTTTAATCAACCACAACGAACTAAAAAGACAAATCCAAACAGGGGAATTTACCTCCCTTGATAACATCGCAGATGAATTTAAAAACATAATGCGAGAGGTTATTCAAACTGCTAGCGAAGAAGAACTATCAAGCCATCTTGGCTATCAAAAAATCAGTTATCACTAAAAGATAACGACGGTCGTAATTATCGCAATGGGCATAACAAAAGACTTTAAAATCCAAGTATGGCAATATAGATGTCTATAAAACCCCAACAATTTCAGACAACAATCTAAACTTTCTTATTTCAAACCCGTTAAACTAAACAAAAAAATCGGAGTAAAAAATGAGTAAAAACGAACCAAATACACCTCAGCATTTAAAACAAAATTAGTGCTTGAGTTATTACAAAATGAAAGTACCTTGGTACAGATTGCTAGCAAGCATAACATCCTTCCACAAAACCTACAAAACTGGAAGAAAACCTTCCTTGCTAATGCTGAAATTGCCATGGAGCCATCCAAGGCGGTTAAAGAATACAAAGAAGAGCTTGTTAAATCACAAAAACAAAATGAGCGCTTAACAGCTCTGGTAGGCAAGGTAACCGTAGAGAAGGAGTGGTTAGCAAAAAAGCTAAAAAGCTTGGGCTTATCTAATCTTAAACAATTAGTTGACTTCAAGCCGTCTTCAACATCTGCAACACAACCTTTATCAATTAATCAACAATGCCAACTGTTGAGCATTAACAGGAGTAGCTTATATTACACACCGCGTACCAATGTGCGTAAAGATAAAATTAAATCTCATATCACCAAGGTGTTTGAACAAATACCTATTTACGGTGAGAAAAAAGTGCATCAACAACTACTTGAAGACGGTTACAAGGTAAGTTTAAACACAGTGGCTCGTTATCGCCAAGCGTTGGGGTTAAAAGCGGTGTTAGCGGTTAAACAGGTTAATACAGCCATACCAATCAAAGCACATAAAAATACAGTTATAAGCTCGAGGTCTTGGTATTAACCACGCTAATCAAGTTTGGAGTACAGACATCACCTACATTAAGATTGCGGGAGGTATGGTGTATATGGCTGCTATTATTGATTGGCATTCCAAGGCTGTTTTATCACACAGAATATCCAACACAATGGATTCACAGTTAGTGATGAGCGTACTCAACGATGCTTTAGAAAAATACCCGCACCCAGAGATATTTAATACCGATCAAGGCAGTCAATACACCAGTGAGGTGCACACCAAGCGACTCAAAAAACTGGGTATTACTATCTCAATGGACGGCAAAGGCAGAGCCACAGATAATATCTGCATTGAACGCTTCTGGAGAAGTGCTAAATGTGAAAGGATTTATTTAAACGAATACCAAACTATCAGTGAGTTAACCACGGATGTAGATGATTATATTGAGTTTTATAATCACCAAAGATTCCATGAAACATTGAAATATAAAAAACCAATGGATGTGTATCAAGAAAGTATAAAATTGAATCAGAAAAGAAGAGGGCTTCTTAGGGTTTGCTATATAAGAAAATTTAGAAAGTTGTTTGAGGTTTTGGGGTAATGTAAAATACGAGAAATAGTTAAGAGTGAAAAGGCGGATTTACACAGTTTAATTTACGCTCTCGAAAAGAACAGCACTAAAAATATTCTGCAAAATACTATCTCAAGATTATAGAGTTTTTAAATTATTGTCCTTTAATCCAAGACAATAAAAATACACTCCCAACATTAGGACAAAAAATTAGACTTCATAAAGGACTAAATCAGAAACAATTTGCTCAACTACTCAAAGTTGATCCGATAACTGTTAAATTCTGGGAAGCTGAGCAGAAAACTCCTATAAAAATACCTACAAACTAACAAAAAAATTTCAAATGATTCTTAACATCAATTAAATATATTGTAATATTACTCATATTTTAATCACTAATGATTCGTGGCTTACATACATCATAACTAAATATACTCTCTTTATAACTCTATATCTTAATCAAGAGCCAGATTGCTAAAAATATAAACATACAGCCGAATACTGGATTGATTATATTAGAATTTTTATTTCGAATAAAAGTTGCAAAAAGATACCAATAAAAGCCCATGTAAAAATTGCAGCAACAAAGAACAGTTCAATAAATACAACTAGCTTGATAACTTCAAAACTGGATGCTGACTTACTTAAAAACTCTGAAAATATTGTCATCAATATAATTGGATATTTTGGATTTAACGACTGAATGACTAATCCATCTATAAAAGTCATAGTCTTTTGATGGCTTGTAGAAGATTCATCGTCACTATTTACTTGAAAAAACGCATACTTATGTATATAAAAAGGCGACACCAATATATCTAACAATATCTATAATAATTGGAAATTTCACAAACAAATAACTAGCCCAAAACCAATGAAAAATGCATACAACCCAGCAACAATAAGAACACCAAAGAAAAATGGTAATGTTTTCCTGATGCCATTTTTAAATGCTGAAGCGGAAGCAATAATATTAATTAACCCAGGGCTAAAAAAAAGTGGCACCATAAATAAAATAAAATCAACACTCATATTCTTATATGCACTTAAAATGTTGAGCCATGCTATCTAAGTATCTTTTGAAGAGTTAAGTCTATAGACCACCCCTTTAGTGATATCAATGATATTTTCAGGATTCCTGTCAACAACTGGTTCAATTACATGGTTAAACCAGTTGTTTGCATGCTCTACATCAATTGTCATATGTAACTTATGATAAACAACTCCTTGTTCACTTAAATTATTTCGACTCCATGCTTTAAGGATATGATTGAACCTAAAAGGCGCAAGATACTCTGTAACACCAAAATAACCAATTGATTTATAATAGTTATGCCTATAAAGACATAGCGCTACTGAAATGTTGCCACAAATCAAAGCGTCTAAAGAAACTTTTTATTAATTTCTTCTTTTGTGATATTTAGCTCACCTATAGCATGAGAGAATAACCGTGTATGCACAAGATCTGGTTGCCCATTACCCATTTCATCCCAATAATTTTTGCAATTTCCATTTTCTCTCTTCCAGATGTACCGACTTGAATTAAGGCTAAAATATCATCAAAACGAGGGTCTAAAGTAGACTCTTGAATCATATAATATTTAAGATCTTCAATATTGCTTTGATTTGACATATATTTTTCATAAAGCTGATGTTCTTTAGATGGGTGTGTATTGATTAATTTTCGCATCCACTTCACATACTCTTTCCCGCCTTTAGGGCAGTCATCAAATAAACCTTTCTCTATCTGTTTTTCTTCAAAACCTAACATATATTTTTCAATCCAATTGTGAATTTCATAAATAATAGGAGATATTTCGAGAACATCGTTAACGCTTTTTCAATATAAAAATAGCGATCGTAGATTTTGCTAAAAAGCTTGTGAGCAACAGTTAGGGCGTCAATATTATTTCTATCATAGGCATCTTTGCACATTTCATCTATTTTATAGAATAGAAACTTCCTCATTTCCGAAATTTGTTTGATATCATTTTTGTTATCAATATATGTAAGCCAATGAAGATTAGTGTCCATGATCTTTTTAACAACATCTTGATAACTAGAATTCTTAATAAAATCCACTTTGATTTCAATACTTTCTTGTTTAATCATTGCCATTTGATATTCCTTTTTATTTTAATAACGCGGACATATTTTTTTCGTCCTCAACAACTCTTTTAATGCTGTAATAAGTTGAGATGAATCAATATTTTTAGAGGATTCATAGATTTTACATAACATTTTTAACATGCGCCAACTCTTTATTGTTTGTTCAAGAGAGTTTATAAATTTTTCAGAATTTGGGTTCAACTTTAACCAAATATTTTTAAATGTAGAAAAGTTTCTATAAGAGCCATATAGCTAGTTTCAATAAAAATGCACTGGTATAAGAGTTTTTAGCCTGTGCATATTTCCTAATATCAGTTCCATTCATCATGTCATAAGAAAATTCTTTAAAAAGCAATCCATTCTTGCAGTGATTTTTAATCTTTCATTTATAAAAGCATCTAAAGATTCTTCAACTAATCTCTCTAACATTTTTTCAGAGGTTTTCTTTTTATAAGATTCTTCTAGTTCCAAATAATACAAGGTGTCTTCCTTCTCATAAACATGAAATAAATTTGAGTAGATAGCCTCCAAAACAAATCTTTTTAAAATCTAGAACCAAAGTAAATTGTCCAACATTATCAATACCATAAAAATGAGTATCGTCCCAATCAATTACTACAACCTTATGCCCATTTGTTCTATGCTCTTGCATATAATACTCTGTAAAATGTTCATGATAGTAACTATCCACTCTTACAATACAGTATCCAGCTTTTTTAATAGTGTTTTTATTCTGCCTTCTATGTCCCCATTTATTGAACTAAGTGTTTGCTTACCCCTAGCTTATCAAGCAATACAACGCTCTTTTGGATTCAGAGTCTAATAGATTTCGACACACCAAACCTTGCCAGTCATTACGAATTTTAGGATAGAGCAAATTGTCAAAAACCTTGATACAAATATAACGGCAAAATTTGGGCAGCTGTCACTATGTGACAATCATAATAAATGCTATTGTTTATATTCCATACCTTAGATGTTTGCTTTGATTTATAATATTTCTCTTGCATGCTTTAGCCTTATTTATTGAATTCTAAAATTAATTTTTCGGGTGATCTGAAACTAATTCCTGATATATTGTTTTTGATTTTTACTAAATTGAATGTTATTTACTTGACTCAGTAGTATGTCAATAGTATGCTGAACTTCAAATATTGCTAAAGCTCTTCCCATACATTGATGTCTACCACCTCCAAACGAAAAATGAGGTGTATTTTTCGAAAAATGTCAAATTTTTCTGAATCTTGAAAATATTTTCCATCTCTATTTGCTGAAGCAAAATTTACATTTATTAGTGAGCCAGAAGGGATTTTTACACCCATTAAATCAACATCTTTTAACGCCATTCGAACAGTTGAATGAATAGGTGGTTCGTACCTTAGCGTTTCTTCTATTGCGTTAAGAATCAGTTTATGGTTATTTTGAACCTGAATCAACTGGTCTTGATTTGAGCATAAACAAAATAATGTATTGGCGATTAATCTATTTGTTGTATCAATTGCAGCAGGAATTAATAAGCAGACTTGGGCAATAATTTCTTTGTCTGAAATTTTCTCTCCGTAATTTTGTGCTTTAACCAACTCTCCAATGACATTATCTTGCGCACTTTTTTATTTGCTTCTAGTATTGGAATTAAATATTTTTCAAGTTCCTTTAGTGCATTTCTAGCTAAGTTAAAAGCACTGTCTTTGTTAGTGTCATCTAGAAAACTAGTGATTTTTTCAGTTTTATCTTGAAAAAACTTAAATCATCCGTTGGCACTCCAATTATTTTTGCAACAATTTGAATGGGTATAAGGGTGGAAAACTCACTCACAAAAATCAACTTGGGTTTTGTGTTTAATAGAGTCAACAACCGATTGAATAACTGGCTTTATTAGTTGGTCAGCGTACCCAGGTACAACATTTGGGTGAAATGCTTGGCTCATAATTAATCTGAGTCTTTTATGCTCTTCGCCATCAACATCCATAATTGTCCTTCCAAACAATTGTCTAGATGCTCGAAATGGTATGTCTACTCCGAAAATTTTGCTATTTAAAATAGTTTTAACGGCATCATAGCCCATTGCAAAATAACACTGATGATCATCAGACCAGAAAACAGGCGCACATTGTCTAATTTCTTTATATACTGGATACGGGTCATCTTGAAAATCTTGCGAATGAAAATCTAATTTTTAATTATTTCTTCAGTAATCATAATCAACCACCATTTAAATAGTTGACGGACTTCCAGTTCTTATTAATTTTATTCTCTTGGCTTTTAGAGTCAAAATACTCCCAAGTTATACCGTTAATATCTATTTCTTCTTTAAAGTATCTTAATCTACTATCCTCCCATCCAATATGCATTATATTGCCAGAATCTTCTTTGTTCTTTCCAATGGAAAAGTTGAGTGTATTGGTTCTCCACAAAGCATACTCATCATGCACTTTTAAATACGGATCACACCCCAATCTTTTAGAATACTCTTTTATTGACTTATCAATGTCATCTACAGCTATTGAAATATGAAATTTTTTCATGGTTTTTCTCCTTATTACACCTTGGTTGCTTTAAAAATAAGTTCCAGCATCATTTCATCAGTCCCCTGCAAGAGACAATGCTCTAGCGTCTCTAAAGAACCTCTCGGCATAGTGACCCGAACAATACCCTTCTCCACCATGAAGTTGCAAACATGTATTAGATAACCTTCGAACCAATCTGCCCCATAAAATTTTGCCATAGCCGCTAGATATGTTGCATCTTTTTACTATCAATAAGGTAAATGCAATGATGTGTTAAACACTTTAATTTTTTTCGTTTCAGAGGTTAAATTAGCAAGTTTGAATTGCACATATTGGTTTTGAATAAGAGTCTTCCCAAAGGTTTTTCTTTCATTGCAGAAATCAATTGTTTTTGCAAATAATACTCACATAGGGAATAGGTTCGAACAGCAATAATAGCTCTTTCATATTGGAATTGTTGCATTTGAATTAAAAATCCCTGACCTTCTCTACCAAGTATATTCTCCAGAGAAAGCTGTACCTTTAAAAACTCAATTGATGCAGTATCACTTACATTTCCCATTGTATCTATTTTAGAAGAGACTGTAACTCCTTTTGTTTTGCGGGAACAAAAATAAAGTAAATGTTTCTTGTTGTTCACTACTGTGTTTTCTCTAGCAAGAACACAAAACCATCTGCATGCAATGCATTCGTAATAAACCATTTTTCACCAGATAATACATATTTATCTCCATCTTTTATATAATGAGTATCTATGCTGGTTAAATCAGATCCAGCATTTCTTTCAGATAGAGCTAAACTTAATACAACCTCTCCTTTAATTGCTTTTGGAATCCAACTTGTTACAATTTTTGTAGAGCCGTACCTAGCAAGCATTGAACTAACAATGTCTAAATGTGTAGCAACAAGCATTCCTATAGAGCCTGCAGGAATTTTTGAAAGCTCCTCCTGTAATATAACATTATGCCACAAAGATAAACCCTCTCCGCCAAATTCAATTGAAAATGATTTATGCAAAAGACCGTGTTTTCCAAGAATCCTTAATATACTCCTTACTGGATATCCTGATTGCTCCCATTGATCCACAAAAGGTAGCAGCTCACTCGAAATACACTCAGCAACCTCTTTTCGGAATGATAAAAATCTTCTTTTTAAGCATCTTTGAAGCCATTTATCATTGCAATACTCTTTAACATCATTTCTTCAGACCCAGTAGATATTGAGAGCAACCGACTATCTCTATAAAACCTAGAAATAAAATGATTGTTCACATACCCTCTCGCCCCATAAAGCTGTAAACATTCATCTGCAACTAGTCGAACCAACTTGCAAGACTCTAATTTACTCATAGCAGACAATTCAATATAATCTTCATTGTTTTCCCATGCTCTCACTGCTACATAATTTAGCTGTCGACTAAGCTCTATTTCTGTTTTAATTTTGCAAATGTATATTTAATATTTTGGAATTCAATTAAATTAGACTTAAAAACCTGCCTTTCATTGCAATATATTTCCGTACATTTTAAATAAAATCAGCCATTGCTGTCGCTCTACAGGCTGAAAGTATCCGCTCTTGTTGGAACTGAGTCATTTGTAAAGAAAACCCAAACCCCTTCTCTCCAATACGGAAACTTTTGGAACTTTAACTTTTTAAATTTAATATTTGCAATATCGCAAGTGGCATTTCCCATTGTTGCTTGCCTAGTGGATATCTCAATTCCAGGCAAATCTTTAGAGACGAGTAACACAATCATATTAAATGGGAATATTTTATTGGAGTCTAACTTACCTAAAACAGCAAAAAATCTGCTTGAGTTGCTAAAGATGTATATCTTTTTCTCCATTGATAATATAGTAATCTTTGCTTTTGTCTATCACTTGGGTAGAAATATTAGAAATATCTGCACCAGACTCCTTCTCCGATATTGAATGCGCTAAAAGTATATCTCCTTTTATAGCCATGCGAAGTACATGCTCACACTCTGGTGTGCTGCCATAAACTGATATCATGGGAGCTACCATATCATTATGGATGGTAACCCCCATACCTATGCCTCCAGATGGAATTCTAGCTAACTCCTCAGCAAGAACAACATGATGCCAAATATCTAGACCATTGCCGCCAAGTTTCTTTGGGAGTCGCATACCTAAAAACCTTTTTGACCAAATAGTTTAATAATTTCTTTGATTGGAGAAATCTTGTGTTTTTCCCAATGATCACATTTTGGAACAATATCGTCTTCAATAAACTGCCTTAGTTCTTGGCGAAATTGATAATGGACTTCTCTAAAATAACCGTCCAAAGAGGTTTTGTAAGGGTCTGGAATTTTTTTAATTATATCAAGCATATGCTATTCATAGAAACTATCTTAGGGACTTAGTTTTTAGTCGTGCAAAAACTCATTTTCTATATTTTTTATTAATTTTTCCTGATCCCAATTTTGGAAATGTATCGTAGATTATATACTTTGTAGGAATCATGTATTGTGGAAGTTTTTAGATAAAAATCATCAAATATCTTAAAATCAAGTTGACTGGTTTCTTTTAGGACTAATGCACAAATTACTTCATCAACACCTTTATTTGACACCACGCTTATAAAAGCTTCAGAAATTTGTTTATAAGACCGTATAGTAATTAAAATTTCGTTTAAATTAATCCTGTACCCTCTAAACTTAACCTGGTCGTCTTTCCTTCCAATGAAATGAAGTATTCCACCTCTATCTTTTGAACAAATATCCCCAGTCTTATAAAACTTTTTTCCGTCTAGAAAAATAAATGCACGCTTATTTTCATTTTCTATTCCAATATCCCTTCATAACTTGATTTCCGCCAATAACCAATTCCCTTTTCCGTATTTGATAGTTTGGTTATCGCTATCAATTAAAACAGCTTGAATATTTTTTAATGGAAGCCCAATTGGAAAAGAATCATATGTGTTTATATTGGTTTTTTTATTGTATACGCAGTACAAACGCAAGTTGTTTCTGTGGGTCCATATCCATTTATAATCTCAATATTAGGGATCTGATTAACCCATTTTTACAGTTTTAATATCCAAAATCTCCGCTCCCGACATGATTTTTCTAAGTGACATTTCCCATCTAACATGCCAATACAAAGTGATAACAAGTTTAAGACTGATGATACTGCACAAAAATGAGTAATTTTTTCTTTTGAATGATATTCATAATTAAAGAAGGACTCAAAAATTATCGGTTATATAAACTGATGCTCCAGCTGAAAGAGGTAGAAAAGTATCTGCAATTGAAACATCAAAATAAAATGGAGAGGTATTCATGCAATTAGAACTGGCTGTTATTTTTAAAATTTGGTTCATAGCCGAAAAAAAGACAAGACACTTCTATGTTGAATAATAGCACCCTTTGGTTTTCCTGTAGTTCCTGAAGTATATAGACAGTAGGCAATATCTTCTGAATTTACTAATGGAAGATTTGTTTTGGTTTTCTTGTTTTTTTGGTAGCGTAATCCTAAGAGGTATTCATAAGAAATAATTTGTAAAGATTTAAACGAACTAAAATATTTGTCTGTAATTAATATTTTTGGCTTGGCATCCATCAAAATAGCTTGAACCTTATCTGTAGGATTTTTAGTGTCAACTGGGAGATAATACGCTCCAGATTTTAAGATGCCCAAAATAACGGGAACTATATTCGCACTTTTATTTTGAATCAATATAGAAACACAGTCCCTCTTTTAATCCCTCTATCTATTAAGTGGGATGCTATTTCTAAAGAAAATATATCTAACTCAGAAAAGTAAAGCTTACCATGCTATCTTTGATAGCAATTTTTGAGGATGTTCAAAAACACACTTTAGTATAACTGAATGAAGGTTGGTCATTGTTAAAACTACTTTGGCTTTTTCTTGGCGCGATCTAAAATGAGATCGATCAAGCCCCCAAAACTGTTAAGTGCGTCTAAATCGTCTCGTTCTGATCCAAATTGAAAGTCAAATTTTTCATTTAAAGCAACAGTTAGTTGTACAGCGTCTAGCGAAGTTAAATTAATTTTTTTCATAAAGTCATCTTCTTTTTTAATATGTATATCGCACGTATTAATCTTTTTAATTGTTGCAATAATTTCTATTAAAAAATTTCTACTAAATTTTGATCGTTTTTATTTAAACTCATATGTTTTTACCCTTAGTTACTTATTTTATTAAAATACATTTTTTATTGCCTGAACTGGACAACTTTTTATTGCATCGTCGCACACAGACAATTGTTCTTGAGTTGTAGGCTGTTGGAAAACGAAAGATTTATTTTGAACAATATCAATTACAAAATGATGTTCTGCAACACTGACACACATACTACACGCAATGCAATTACAGGACACAGAATATGTAATATTTTTTTCATCAACACATGTCAGGATTTAACACCCAAACTACAAGCGTTATTCTTTGCTGATTATTATTCATAAGCAAGTTCTCTATGTGAGTATTCTCACCAAATTTTCCTATAGATTGAAGTATACACTAAAAATGAAGTATACACTAAAAATTTTCCAACTTAAATGCAAGGGTCTTAGTCCATAAAATATTGTCGTTTTGGCAATGAATAATTCATTATAATGACTTCTTTAATTAATCGCATAAAGGAGTTGAATAACAATGAGTCAAATTAAAGAAAAATACTACTACCACTTTCATTTATTATCGCCAGTATCAGTTCTAATCTTTTGCATTAGATCCATATGACAATATTCCAGCTCCAGAAGGATTGTATTTTCTAAACTATGCTGTTAATGCTAATGCTAACCATTTTAATGATCAAAATGGAAATGTTTCTGATAACAATATGAACTTTGATTTATCTCAAAATGTTTTTCGGGTTGCTTATTATGGAAAATCTTCCTCTAAAAAGAGTTTTGTTGCCAATGTAGCGGTTCCTCTGGGGCGTATTAGTTTAAAAGATGATACAGATAGTGGATTGGGAGACATAACTGTTGCTTCTGGATATTGGGTTATTGATGATAACAAAGCAAAAACATGGGTTTCATTGGGATTATTAACCATTCTACCAACAGGCAATTTTGATAAGAATAAAACGGCAAATATGGGTAATAATGTTTATCAAATACGCCCTTTTTGGATGTAGCAAAAAAATTGGGAAGTTTCAGATAGAATCTACAATTAGATACAATATGTACACAAAAATAAAGATACAAACTTAAAAAAGGTTCAGAAGTATTGTTCGAAACTTTTTAGGGTACAATTTTTCTGATAACAATCTCATTGGGTTACATTTAAACACCACATCTGGAGAAAATAACAAATCATCTGGGAATGTTGTTGTAAATTCAGGATTAACTAGACATCAAGTAGGGGCTCATATCTCTATAATTTTAATAAAGGACCGACATTGTCATTAGAGTATTTTAAAGATTTAAAAGCCAAAAACACATTGGATACACAAGTATCTTTGATGCGACTTTCTTGGAAGTTATAACCAACTAAAAATATCGCTATACTCTAGCAATATGGCAAAATGAAAACTAAATTTTACAAATATCAAGCTATCGGCAATGATTATATTGTGCTTGATCCAGTTACATTTAACCAGCCACTTAACCCCAATATTATTCAAAAAATATGTGATCGAAAATATGGTGTAGGGGCGGATGGTATTTTATATGGTCCTACCAATAAAAATAACAATCTAAGTGTTAAAATATTTAATCCTGATGGTAGCGAGGCTGAAAAGAGTGGTAATGGAATACGAATATTTTCCCGCTATTTGTTTGATAGAAAATACATCAAAAACAATTCTTTTTACTACATACAAAAGGCGGGATGGTTCAAGTTCTTAAATTTAATCAATCAGCCTCTAAAATTCAAGTAGATATGGGTCAACCTGCTTTTGATACCCATATAACACGTGCGCTTGTCCATAAGAGTAAAACATTTAATCAACTCTTAGGTGTTGATGATTACTTACAAACCATTGACTATGTTTCAATGGGAAATCCACATTGTGTAATATTCTCAGATCAGATATCAAAACAAATAACTTGCAAATTAGGGGCAGTAATAGAAAATTACACATTATTTCCAAATAAAACCAATGTCCAGTTTGCAAAAGTAGTTAACCAGCATACAATACAACTTGAAATTTGGGAGCGTGGTGCGGGATATACATTATCTTCTGGGAGTAGTAGCTGTGCAGTTGTTGCAGTAGCTATTAAAAAGGTCTGACGCAGTCTCCTGTTGTAGTTTGCATGCCAGGTGGACGATTGACTATCTCACAATCAGGTACAGGTAGCATGCTAATGAAAGAAGAAGTTAGTGGTGTTATTATGCATGGATATATACACACAGACATGCTTTAAACTATCTATCAATTGTTAAAATGGAGAAAAAATGGCACTATCAAAATATGAGAAAACTAAAAACTGGGATGCTGATCTATATGATGGTAAGCATTCGTATGTTTCACAATATGGTGAATCATTATTAAAGTTGCTAGACCCCAAGCCGAATGAAATTATCTGTGATATCGGTTGTGGTACAGGCGACTTAGCAAAACAAATTTTAGAATCAGGAGCTCAAGTTTTAGGTATTGATAAGTCTGAGTCAATGATAAATGAAGCTAAAAATAAATACTCAGACATACAATTTAAGACTCAGGATATTAAGGCGTTTCATGCCCACCAGAAATTCGATGCTATCTTTTCTAATGCAACATTACATTGGATTAAACAACCCGAACAGGCTATTATGTCTATTTTTAATGCAATAAGACCAGGTGGGCGATTTGTAGCAGAGCTAGGCGGTCAAGACAATATTAAATGCATTGTTGATGGCATTAATAGTGCTTTAGATCACTTCAATTTTCAAATAATAAAGGCAACAATCCTTGGTATTTTCCAAGTGTGAGTGAATATACATCAATACTTGAAAAACAAGGATTCATTGTGCGAGAAGTTGTTTATTATGACCGCCCAACTAAATTAGAAGGTGGAGAAGAAGGGTTGCGGAACTGGTTAAAGATGTTTGCTGGTTTTTCTTTGAAAATGTCCCTTTAGAGATATATAACAATATGTTAACGCATATTGAAGATAAATGTCAAATGCATTTATTCAAAAATGGAGAATGGTTTGCAGATTACAAGAGGTTGCGTATCAAGGTTGAAAAATAATAACAACAAATAAGATAAATTCAATTATATTGAAACATAAGTTAGATTTCTCTTTTTAATGCGTCAGTATACTTTAAATTACCCCATCTCCTTCAATAAAAATAGCTTTTGGGTTGGCACTGCATATAGAAAAATAATATTTCCTATTGCTGAAGAATGTTGCTTCAAGTTGGAATCAACATTATGAGTCTGGTAATCAAATAATGAATATCCTAAGCATTTAGTATATGCCTCAATTCTAGTCCAAATTAGAAGAAAATATCTGATTTTTTATTCGTTGAGTAATTGTAATAGTCTTTTTTTCTTTATCAGAGAAATAATGATCCACAATTTTATCTGCATACTCAATATCATTAATAAGCTCAATATCAATCCCACTTCATAATCCCAGTCAACTGCAAAAGCAAAATAACCGTTGGAATGAGAATAATTAAAGTGGATTTGTTCTTTTGAACTTTAGGTTTACCCATTTCAGGAAAATTAATTTTTATTTCCAATGGGTGTTTGTTTAAAAAGTGGACAATAAAAATTTAATTGCACATCGGCCTAAAAGTTTTTCTAATTTTAATTGTTCATTGGAAATTGCATGAAGTGATTTTTGCTCAGATTCATCTAGTAATTCAGAAGAATAACCTAATAGATAACGAATTTTATTTGTATGTAAGATCCAATAAAAGGGCATAATACTATACTTGATATATTTGTTTTGTATTAGAACACCCTATAGGTGAACAAACCCAACCAAACTCTCCAAGAAAAATATTATTATTATAATCAATATTTAACCATTTTGGAACAAGAATATTTTTCTGTGAATGGATAGTTCCACAATATCAGGAGGCGACTTATAATCTAGACAATTTTTTGTTGTTGCATTGATAACTTTAATATAAATATTATTAGTTAATTTCTGAGAATTGTTAAGTATTCTTTTGAATATGCAGGGTTTTATTTGATGCACACCCAAAATTGGAAAAGAGCTATAAAAACTAACCGTATAAAACCCCAACAATTTCAGACAACAATCTAAACTTTCTTATTTCAAACCCGTTAAACTAAACAAAAAAAATCGGAGTAAAAAAATGAGTAAAAAACGAACCAAATACACCTCAGCATTTAAAACAAAATTAGTGCTTGAGTTATTACAAAATGAAAGTACCTTGGTACAGATTGCTAGCAAGCATAACATCCTTCCACAAAACCTACAAAACTGGAAGAAAACCTTCCTTGCTAATGCTGAAATTGCCATGGAGCCATCCAAGGCGGTTAAAGAATACAAAGAAGAGCTTGTTAAATCACAAAAACAAAATGAGCGCTTAACAGCTCTGGTAGGCAAGGTAACCGTAGAGAAGGAATGGTTAGCAAAAAAGCTAAAAAGCTTGGGCTTATCTAATCTTAAACAATTAGTTGACTTCAAGCCGTCTTCAACATCTGCAACACAACCTTTATCAATTAATCAACAATGCCAACTGTTGAGCATTAACAGGAGTAGCTTATATTACACACCGCGTACCAATGTGCGTAAAGATAAAATTAAATCTCATATCACCAAGGTGTTTGAACAAATACCTATTTACGGTGAGAAAAAAGTGCATCAACAACTACTTGAAGACGGTTACAAGGTAAGTTTAAACACAGTGGCTCGTTATCGCCAAGCGTTGGGGTTAAAAGCGGTGTTAGCGGTTAAACAGGTTAATACAGCCATACCAATCAAAGCACATAAAAAATACAGTTATAAGCTTCGAGGTCTTGGTATTAACCACGCTAATCAAGTTTGGAGTACAGACATCACCTACATTAAGATTGCGGGAGGTATGGTGTATATGGCTGCTATTATTGATTGGCATTCCAAGGCTGTTTTATCACACAGAATATCCAACACAATGGATTCACAGTTAGTGATGAGCGTACTCAACGATGCTTTAGAAAAATACCCGCACCCAGAGATATTTAATACCGATCAAGGCAGTCAATACACCAGTGAGGTGCACACCAAGCGACTCAAAAAACTGGGTATTACTATCTCAATGGACGGCAAAGGCAGAGCCACAGATAATATCTGCATTGAACGCTTCTGGAGAAGTGCTAAATGTGAAAGGATTTATTTAAACGAATACCAAACTATCAGTGAGTTAACCACGGATGTAGATGATTATATTGAGTTTTATAATCACCAAAGATTCCATGAAACATTGAAATATAAAAAACCAATGGATGTGTATCAAGAAAGTATAAAATTGAATCAGAAAAAGAAGAGGGCTTCTTAGGGTTTGCTATATAAGAAAATTTAGGAAGTTGTTTGAGGTTTTGGGGTAATGTAACGGGTGGATAAAAAATGTTGACGCTTGAATAAAAAATATTGACGGGTGTGGAAAATAGGAAGAAGGGTGTGGAAAATGTGGAGGGAAGCGAGGATTTTGTACGAGTGGGACGATGACTGGGCGAAGGTCGTCGATGAAGGAGTAAAAGAGGGAATGGTGAGGTGTGTTGTCATAGTTAGGGCATTGTATAGGATATTTTGAAGGTGTCAATAAGTTAGGAGGGGGCTTCCTCTTGTTCCTATGCTTTGCGTGGGGACGCTTATCTTAGATGAGGAGTCCAACTTCTGCCCTCGCTCCTAAGTTCCGCTTGAGGCGGTTAGTTTGGGTTTGATTATTGGGGTATGTATTTCCACGCAAAACATGGGAATGAGGGAAAAGTCTTATTATTACTTTAATCTAGCATAATTTTTGCAACCTTTTGCATACTTTAAATCACAAGCCTTTTGAAAAAACTTAACTGCTTTGAAATCATCTTGTTTAACGCCTTTGCCGTAGTAATACGAAACCCCAAGATTAGAACAACCCCAGCCATTATTCAAATCACAAGCCTTTTGGAAAAACTTAACTACTTTTAAATCATCTTGTTTAACGCCTTTGCCTTCTACATACATATTCCCAAGCTTAGTACAACCCTCACCATTATTCAAATCACAAGCCTTTTGGTAAAACTTAACTGCTTTTAAATCATCTTGTTTAACGCCTTTGCCTTTTTCATACATAAACCCAAGAAGAAAACAACCCTTGCCATAATTCAAATCACAAGCCTTTTGGGAAAACTTAACTGCTTTGAAATCATCTTGTTTAACGCCTGTGCCTTTTTATACATAACCCCAAGATTAGAACACTGATCACCTGTATTACATTCATCTGTTATTGATTTTGCGTTGGTAGTTGATAGTGTACTGGCTAGTATTAAAATTGTGAGTGTTGTTTTTATTAAATTTTTCATTGTTATTTCCTGGGTATTAAGTTAAAAAAGTCCCAATAAATTGGGAACTTGTCTCTCGTTTTATAGTGATTAGGTAATGGCGAAGGAGAGATTGGCGAGATAGGTTGTCATAGTTGGGGGATTATATGGGATATTTTGGGGGTGTCAAGGGGTTAGGAGGGGGGAGAGGGTTGTGTTGCTTGTCCAATTGAGGGTTTTGCCGGCCATGAAGGGGACGATTACGCTGTTGCCGAATTTATATTCATCAGGTACAGTCCATGGGTGTTTTTCTAAAGTGAGGGTTGTTGTGTTGCGTGGCAAATCGTAAAAATCGGCGCCGAATTTGGAGGCGAAGGCTTCTAGTTTGTCCATTGCTTGTGCTTGGTCGAAGGCTTGGGCGTAGAGTTCGATGGCATGAGGGGCGGAAAAGACGCCGGCACAGCCGCAGGCGGATTCTTTGTCGTGTTTGGCGTGGGGGGCGGAGTCGGTGCCGAGGAAGAATTTGGGGTTGGCGCTGGTGGCGGCGGTGATTAGGGCGGTTTGGTGTTTGGCGCGTTTGAGGATGGGGAGGCAGTAGAAATGGGGTTTGATGCCGCCTACTAGCATATCGTTGCGGTTGTTTAGGAGGTGTTGGGGGGTGATGGTGGCGGCGATTTTGTTGCTACTTTCACGCACAAAATCGACGGCGTTTTGGGTGGTGATGTGTTCAAAGACAATCTTTAATTCGGGGAAGTCGTGTACGATTTGGGTGAGGATTTGGTCGATGAATACGGCTTCTCGGTCGAAGATGTCGATTTTGGGGTCGGTAACTTCGCCGTGGATTAGAAGGGGCATATTGAGGGTTTGCATGGTTTCTAGGGTGTGGTAAATGTTTTTAATGTTGGTTACGCCGCTATCAGAGTTGGTGGTTGCCCCTGCAGGATACAACTTGGCTGCTATAACATCATTATCAATTGCCTCTTGAATGTCTTTGGGGGTGGTGTTGTTAGTTAAGTATAAAACCATTAATGGCTTGAATGTGCTGTCATTTGGCAAGGCGGTTAGAATTTCTTCTCGATATGCACATGCATCCTTTGCATTAGTTATAGGTGGGTTTAGGTTGGGCATAATAATTGCTCTGCCCATTTGTTTGGCGGTCATGCTTATGACGGATTTTAATGCCTTGCCATTACGCACATGGAGGTGCCAATCATCGGGTTGGATTATTTTAAATTGCATAAACTGCCCCTAATATTCTTTTATATTTTGCACCTGTTACCGATGGCAAATTTGATGGTGTGCCGTTCATTGTTTGTTTAGCAAAAAAAGCAAAGGCAGCGGCTTCAACGAAATCTGCGTGGATGCCTAAATCATCAGTCATTGAGATTTCACTGTTAGGATTTTGGTAAGACAGGCGTTCGCATAAGAATAAATTATGCACGCCACCACCACATAGATATACATCACTACCCGCGGGAATGTTGTCAGAAATAGATATTACCGTTAATTCTATCAGTGTTCTTTGCACATCTTCTGGGGTTTCATTGCCATTCAAATAGTGTGATAACCACGCTAAATTAAAATATTCTGGACCCGTGCTTTTGGGGTGGGGCTGTTGAAAATAATCATCGGTAAGCAGTGATTTTAATAAAGTTTCATCGACTAAACCTGTGCGTGACCATAGTCCATCGCGGTCATAATCTAAATTCCTATGCTTTTTAATCCAATTGTCTAATAAAGTGTTTGCAGGGCCTGTATCAAAGCCAATAACCTGACCATTTTTAACGATTGTCACATTGGCAATACCACCCAAATTAACCACTACGCCGTCTTTTCTGTCTAATAAATACTGATGATAAAACGGCGTGAGTGGTGCGCCTTGTCCAGCGGCGGCAATGTCTTGCATGCGAAAATCGGCAACTGTGGTGATGCCTGTTTGCTCGGCAATCAGTGCACCGTGTCCGATTTGCATAGAATATCTACTGCCTTGGTGATAAATAGTTTGTCCGTGTGAACCGATTGCTTGAATGTTTTCTGCTTTCAATCCTGATTGTTGCAGTAATAAGTTCGCTGTATTGGCAAATATTTCTGCCACTTGAATATCAATATTAGCCAAATTTTTTAATGAAGTGGCCAAGTTTTGCGTTAGTTTTAATAAATTTTTTTTTAATTCATCGGGATAAGGCACGCAAAGTGAGGCGATAATTTTTCGGCAATCTTTATCAAGCACAACACCATCAACACCGTCCATACTAGTGCCGGACATTAAGCCAATATAGTAATTAGCCATGACAGTTTTTGTATTTTTTACCAGAGCCACAAGGGCATGGGTCATTACGACCTACTTTTTTGCTGCTGCGTTGATAAGTTTGCGAATTTTCGCCAGCCATATGGCTGGGTGGTTGTGCCATTCCTGCGACTGCGATTTCTTCGTGTTCTGTGTGTGCGTCGTGATTATCTTGCTGTTCTATGTCATCGGCACTGGTTTGTTCGTTGATAGCAGTGCTGGAAAGTGCTTTGACAATTTTAACATTAATGGTATTTAACAAGGTTTCAAACATTTCAAAAGATTCGCGTTTATATTCTTGAGTTGGATTTTTTTGTGCATAGCCACGCAAATTGACACTGTGACGCAAATAATCCATTGCCGCAAGATGTTCTTTCCAAAAATGATCTAGGGTTTGTAACATCACTGCTTTTTCAAAACTGCGCATTTGTTCGGCACCGACAACTTCTTCTTTGCGGTCGTAAATGTATGCCAATCCTTGTTCAATCCTTGTTTCTAATTCATCCACATCAATACCTTCTTTCAGCCATTCTTGCAATGGGAAATCTGCGGCATAATCTGAACTTAGGGCGTGATGTAAGCCTTCTACATCCCAGTCTTCTTCAATTTGTGCAGTGGAAATATAACTATCAAATAAATTGCTGATAACAATTGAGCGCATCGTGATAAATCTATCTTTCACATTGTTGGTGCTCATTAATTCATCACGCAAACCGTAAATAATTTTACGCTGGTCGTTTGATACATCGTCGTATTCCAGTAGGTTTTTACGCGCATCATAGTTCATACCTTCGACTTTTTTCTGAGCGTTTTCGATGGCACGGTTAACCATTTTATGTTCAATCGCTTCGCCTTTTTCCATGCCTAGGCGTTGCATCATTGACGCCATTTTTTCACTGGCAAAAATACGCATTAAATTGTCTTCTAAAGATAGGTAAAAACGGGTGGAACCAACATCACCTTGACGACCTGAGCGACCTCGCAATTGGTTATCTACACGACGCGATTCGTTGCGTTCGGTGCCGACGATATGTAAACCGCCTGCTTAATAACGGCGTCATGTTGGACTTGCCAATCGGCTTTTTTCTCTTCAGTTGGTTCTTCTTCTAGCTTGCCACCGAAGAACAATATCTGTGCCTCGTCCGCCATATTTGTTGCGATAGTAACTGCGCCGACTGCACCTGCATTGGCAATAATTTGCGCTTCTCGTTCGTGTTGTTTGGCGTTTAAAACTTCATGTTTGATATTTTTATTGGTCAACAACGCTGAAATTGATTCAGAGTTTTCAATGCTGCTAGTGCCGACCAAAACGGGCTGTCCTGTCTTTTGGCAAGCTTCCACATCTTTGGCGATAGCCTCTAGTTTTTCTGCCAAAGTTAGATAAATTTGGTCGGACATATCGTTTCGTGCCGATGGTTTATTAGGTGGCACTACCACCGTTTCTAAATTGTAAATCGCTTGGAATTCAACAGCCTCAGTATCTGCGGTGCCTGTCATCCCTGAAAGTTTGTTGTAAAGTCTAAAATAGTTTTGGAAAGTAATGGATGCCAGTGTCTGGTTTTCTTTCTTAATGCTGACACCTTCTTTGGCTTCAATTGCTTGATGCAAACCTTCTGACCAACGCCTGCCTGGCATACTTCTACCAGTAAACTCATCGACAATGACGATTTCATCATTATCAACAATATAATGGTCATCCTTGCGGAATAGCACATGGGCGCGTAATGCTGAGTTAATGTGTTGCATTAATAAAATATTGCTGGCATCGTATAGGCTTGCTCCTGTTGGTAAAGCACCGTATTGAATGAGTAAATCTTCTGCTTTTGTGTGCCCATCATCGGTTAGGAATACTTGCTTATTTTTCTCATCAACAGTGTAATCACCAGCTTTTTCAACCACCACTTCCTTGCCTTCACCTGTCTCTATTTGCTTACTGAAATTTGGAATCATCTGATTAATTGCGTGGTAAATCTCGGCATAATCGTCTGCAGGGCCAGAGATAATGAGTGGCGTTCTTGCTTCATCGATTAAGATGGAATCGACTTCATCAATAATGGCAAAATTAAGTCGGTTTTGCACTTTTTGTTCGGTGGTGAACGCCATATTGTCTCTTAAATAATCAAAACCCAGTTCGTTATTAGTGCCATAGACAATGTCGCAATCGTAAGCTTCTTTTTTATTTTCTATCGGCATATCTGAAGTAATAATGCCCACGCTTAGCCCTAAAAATTCGAACACTTTACCCATCCACTCAGCGTCTCGTCGTGCCAAATAATCATTTACCGTTACTACATGAACGCCGTTAGTTGTCAGTGCGTTTAAGTAGGCAGGTAGCGTTGCCACCAAAGTTTTACCCTCACCTGTGCCCATTTCTGCAATGTTACCGTTGTGCAATACCATGCCACCAATCATTTGCACATCGTGATGTCTGAGTTCTAACACCCTAACACTGGCTTCACGCACCACGGCAAATGCTTCCGGTAATAAGTCGTCTAAGGGGGTTTTATTCTCCAGTTTTTGTTTAAATTCTTGAGTTTTGGCACTGAGTGCACTATCGCCCAACGCTTGTAATGTAGGTTCAAATTCATTGATATTCTCAATTACCTTAGAGAGTTTCTTTACCTAGTCTATCATTGCGAGATCCGACAATCTTGGCTGCGATTTTATTTATAATGTTCATTACTTTTTATATTAAATATATGCTTTTTAAAAATGCTTCTATTTTACTCACAGATGTTATGATACATATTATTTATATAGCCCTTTTGTCAATTAATGTCTAAAAAAATCACAAATTTAGCCGATTTCACTCCAAAAGGGGCGTTAGGACAAATGTTTACACACGCCAGAGTATTAAATGAATTAAACGAACAATTGGTAAAACATTTACCAGAATCTTTTCAATCATTATCTTTGTGTGCGTTAAACAAGGATACTGCGACTTTTGTTACCAATAATCAAGCGTTAGTTTTTCGTGCGCAAAAACAACCTGATATGTTGCTCAACATACTCAGAAAAATAGAGTCGCTTGCACAAATTAAAAAGGTAGTGGTTAAGGTTAACTTGAGACCTTTGCATAAATATGAATAATCATCAAAACGCCATCTTTCATCAAATTACAAACTTTTTAAAAACACCCTTAGCCCTGCTAGGAGTGGATTTAAAAAATTTCCAATTTAATAAAATCTGTCATTTTGCTAATCATCCCTATTTATGCAAAGGTCTCAACTTAAAATAATAACAAAACTTACATTATTCAACACTGATATACATTATAATTATCGGGTTTTTATATTCAACAATATTTACAAAGGAATAATAATCTTATGTCAGAGCAAACAATAGATCTTAAGAAAAGACGCTTTCTAACCCAAGCTACAAGCGTAGTGGGTGCAGTAGGTGTAACTTTCGTGGCTTGGCCATTCTTATCAACTTGGAATCCATCTGCTAGAGCGAAAGCTGCTGGCGCACCTGTTGAAGTTGATATTAGCAAACTCGAAGAAGGGCAACTGGTTCGTGTATTATGGCGTAAAAAACCTGTTTGGATTTTTAAACGAGACAAGACCACTATTAAAAATTTAAGAACCCTAGACAGTATCTTAACCGACCCAAACAGCACGGAAACCTCCCAACAACCAGAATACGCTAAAAACCTTTACCGCTCAATTAATCCTGATATTGCGGTAATTGTTGGCGTTTGCACACATCTTGGCTGTTCTCCAACTTACCGCCCAGAACTTGGTGCAGCTGATCTCGGTGGCGATACCTGGAAAGGGGGTTTTTACTGCCCATGTCATGGCTCAAAGTTTGACTTGGCAGGCCGTGTTTACGCAGGTGTTCCAGCACCCACTAATCTGGTTATTCCGCCTTATCATTTTGTATCAGAATCACTCATTCAAATCGGCGTTAGCCCAGCAGAGCACGAAGTAACACCTATTTTTAAATCTAACAAACTAACCTAGCATTATGGATAATAATAAAAACTGGATTGACCAAAGATTCCCACTCACCAAGGTTTGGAATGAGCATTTAGCGGAATATTACACGCCAAGAAACTTTAACTTTTGGTATTTCTTCGGCTCATTAGCGATGCTAGTCTTAGTGATGCAAATCGTAACGGGCATTTTCTTAACTATGCACTTTAAACCCGATTCAGCAAGTGCATTTGCATCGGTTGAATACATTATGCGGGATGTAAATTGGGGTTGGTTGATTCGCTATTTGCATTCAACAGGTGCTTCGGCATTCTTTATTGTGATTTACTTGCACATGTATCGTGGCCTGCTTTATGGTTCCTACAAGTCGCCACGGGAGTTGATTTGGATTCTTGGTATGATTCTTTACATTGCTCTAATGGCTGAAGCATTTATGGGTTATGTATTGCCATGGGGTCAAATGTCATATTGGGGTGCACAGGTTATTATCTCGTTATTTGGTTCAGTTCCAGTTATTGGTCCTGACTTATTAGTGTGGATTTTAGGTGATTATGCTGTGGGTGACCCAGCGCTGAATCGTTTCTTCTCATTGCATGTTATTGCATTGCCACTTATTTTAGTCATACTAGTATTCTTGCACATCGTAGCATTACACACAGTGGGTTCAAACAACCCAGATGGTGTTGAGATTAAAAAGAATAAAGATAAAGATGGCATTCCAAAAGATGGCATTCCATTCCATCCTTATTACAGCGTGAAAGACATTGTTGGTGTGGTGGTATTTTTGATGATTTTCTCAGCGGTAGTATTCTTTGCACCTGCAATGAACGGCTACTTCTTAGAGCACGCAAACTTTATTGAAGCAAACCCATTAAAAACACCTGACCATATTGCACCACTTTGGTATTTAACGCCTTTTTATTCAGTATTAAGAGCAATTCCGCCGATGTTTAGTTCACAATTCCCAGGGGTTGTAGGTATGTTTGCAGCCTTATTAATTCTATTGGCACTGCCGTGGTTAGACCGCTCTAAAGTGAAATCAATTAGATACCGTTCGGCACCTTATAAGTATGCGTTGGGTATTTTTGTGATTAGTTTTGTTTACCTAGGTTACCTTGGTATGCAACCAGTAACACCAACAAACGCCTTGTTAGCACGAGTTTTCACTGTGCTTTACTTTGGCTTCTTTATTTTAATGCCATGGTTTACTTCAATTGGGAAAACCAAAGAAGTGCCTGAAAGAGTAACGGGGAAATAAGATGAAAAGATTACTAACAATGACAGCGTTTGTTATCGCAAGTTTAACAATTTCATTTAGCATATTGGCTTCTAGTGGTACAAAATTAGACCATGCAAATACTAATATCAATGATGAAAAATCACTACAAAACGGTGCACAATTATTTATGAATTATTGTTCCGGTTGTCACTCAATTTCATTTATGCGATACAACCGTATCGGCAAAGACTTAAATTTGACCAATGAATATGTTGAAAAAAACTTAATGTTCAGTGGTAATAAAATTGGCGACCAAGTAATTGCCTCAATGTCAGAAAAAGGGGCAAAAACTTGGTTTGGCACAACGCCACCAGACTTGTCTTTGGTGGCTCGCTCTAGAGGCACAGACTGGATTTATACTTACTTACACAGTTTTTATAAAGACAAATCTCGTCCATTTGGCGTTAATAACCATATTTTAACCAATGCGGCTATGCCTGATATTTTATGGAAACTTAAAAAGAATCAATCAACAGAAAAGTTTGATAGTGATGTGAGAGACATTACCAACTTTTTAGACTATGTTGGCGAACCCCTGCTAAATTAGTGCGCGTTGATTTAGGCTACAAAGTATTAGGTTTCTTATTCATCTTATTGCTTCTTTCTTATTTACTGAAAAAAGAATATTGGAAAGATGTTAAATATGGAAAATGGCGAGCTAAGGACTAATTAATCTCATCTTCTAATACAATTAAAACAGCACCTAAAAAGGTGCTATTTTTTATTTTCTAAGGGCAAAATACCATGATAAATAGACCAAACCCATCTTCAACCATCCTTTACTCATCTGACGATGATATGCAATCGCATGTGGTGCGTTTCATTATGGCTGAAAAAAATATTGAAAGAGAAGTGGTTAGCCTAGATATTCATAAAATGCCTGAAGAGATTTTAGAGCGTAGTCCTGGTCAAGTGATACCGACTTTGTTTGATCGCGGTATCGTCTTATACGACCTTTCTGTAATTATGGAATATTTAGACGAACGCTTTCCGTTTCCTCCATTATTACCAGTTGACCCTATTGAAAAATCTGAAAAACGCTTATTAATTTTTAGGTTCACAAGGTCAGTTGATAGTTGGTTTGAGCAGGTTAACATTATTGAAACTGGTAGTAAAAAAGAAGCCAATGAAGCGAGAAAAGTACTGAAAAGTAATCTGATTGAATTGGTGCCTTTATTTGAATACAAGCCTTTCTTCAAAAGTGATGATATGACTATTGTTGATGCTTGTTTAGCGGTGTTGCTATGGCGTTTGAAAAAGTTGGATATCGACTTAGGTACGCCCGGTAAAGCTGTTACTGGGTATGCAAATCGTTTATTTACAAGAGACAGTTTTAAAGAAAGTCTGACTAACTGCGAAAAAGAATTTAACTAAAATCGCCTGTGCCTCTCGTAGCGCCTTATCTGATTAGAGCCTACCATCAATGGATGGAAGACTCTGGACTTACACCCCATATCTTGGTTGATTGCTCAAAGTCAGGAGTTAGTGTGCCTGAGATGTTTGTGCAGCAAGGGAAAATTGTACTCAATATTGCCAATAATGCGACCAGTGCTTTGGTTATTAGTAACGAATCTATCTCATTTAAAGCGCGTTTTGAAGGTAAATCCCACGATATATTCGTCCCTGCCAATGCGGTATTGACGATTTATGCGGGGGAAAATGGCGAAGGTATGTTTTTTGAAAATGAAAATCAACTACCAGGAAAAGAACCTGCCTTAAAGATATTAGATTAATGCCATTACTTTGGCGTTAAAGTCGTCAATCTATCTTTATTAAAAACCACCACCTCAACCTCTGTATAAGCACTTAATGCCTTGGCATTGTCCAAACTATTGGGAGTTATTTGATTTAGTATCAACATAGAAATATCCAATTTATGTTTTTTAACTGCTTTAATACTCAATAATGCTTGATTGATTGCCCTAATTCGTCTTTCACTACAATCACAATCGGCAATCCAAGTGCTGACGCAAAGTCACTATTTAAGGTTTGCTGTGCAATAGGGGAATAAAATCCACCTGCTCCTTCAATCATAACAAAATCATTGCCATTGCTTGGCTGCACTGCCTGCACTAAATCTGATAAATTTACTTTAACCCCTTGCTCGATGCTGGCTTTTTCACCACTCATACAAGCTTCAAACTTGAATTGACAGACAACATCAATCGGTTCTGGATTTCTGCAAGCCTCATTTAATAGTACTGCATCTTTTGGCACTAAGCTATTATCGTCTTTTATACAGTCGCTTTCCATCGGCTTTCTAGCGACGATAGTGTATTTTTCATTTAATGCGTGAATGAGATGGATAGTAACAAATGTCTTGCCGACATCGGTGCCTGAACCACTTATAAATAAACCTTTCATAGCAAATGATTTTAACAAAAATGTATAATAGCAACTATGCATAATAACTTAAAAATCAAATTCTGTGGCATGTCATTAGATTCGCCCATCGTTCTACTGTCAGGCTGTGTCGGCTTTGGTGAAGAATACACCCGAATTAATGGATTTTCTAATACCGATGTTGGTGCGATTTGCCTAAAAGGCACAACTTTAGAGCCTCGATTTGGCAATATTCCACACCGAATTTGTGAAACACCCGAAGGAATGATTAATGCTATTGGCTTGCAAAATCCGGGTGCCGACGCGGTGATTAACGAAATTATGCCGAATTTAGACAAAACTGAAACCCGTTTTATCATCAACATCTCAGGCTCATCAGTGGAAGAATATGGCGAAATTGCCAAACGCTTTGATGACACCGATATTGATGCCATAGAAATCAACATTTCTTGCCCGAATGTCAAAGAAGGGGGCGTCGCATTTGGCAATGACCCTGATATGTCCTATCGTGTGGTAGAGCTGTGTAGAAAAAACACCAGTAAGCCCATTATCACCAAATTATCCCCAAATCAAACTGACATCGGCAATAGTGCGCAACACTGTATTGATGCAGGTACTGATGGTTTAGCGGTAATCAACACACTGATGGGTATGGGCATTAACACTGTCACTCGTAAACCAATCATCGGCAACAATCAAGGGGGCTTGTCAGGGCCTGCGATTAAACCCATTGCCCTATTAAAAGTCCATCAAGTCTATCAAGTGAGCAAGCACCATAATGTGCCAATCATTGGACAAGGGGGTATTATGACTGCCAATGATGCGATTGAATTATTATTGCAGGTGCTGCCACCGTTGGCATAGGTACTGCATTATTTTACGACCCGTTAGTCTGTCCAAAAATCAATGACGGTATTAGCCAATACTTAATTGACAACCATCTCAACAGCATCGATGAACTCGTCGGCACGCTGGAACTTAACACCGCTGTTTCACAATGTGATACCAGCACAAAATAAATAAAACCTATGAACACAGAATACAAAGCACAAGAAATTGAAGCCCAAGCACAAAAATATTGGCAAGAAAACAAATCATTTGAAGTGGTTGAAGATGATTCTAAGGAAAAGTTTTACTGCCTCAGTATGTTTCCATACCCATCCGGTCGCCTACATATGGGGCATGTGCGTAATTACAGTATTGGCGATGTAATTTCCCGTTATCAAAAAATGCAAGGTAAAAATGTCCTACAACCGATTGGCTGGGATGCTTTCGGCTTGCCCGCTGAAAATGCTGCCATTAAAAATAAAGTGCCGCCTGCAAAATGGACTGGCGAAAATATCGACTATATGAGACAACAACTTTCTGAATTAGGTTTTGGCTACGATTGGTCGCGCGAATTGGCAACTTGTCACCCAGAATATTACCGCTGGGAACAGTGGTTATTCGTTAAACTGTTTGAAAAAGGCTTGGTTTATAAGAAAAATGCCATCGTCAATTGGGACCCTGTAGATCAAACTGTGCTTGCCAATGAGCAAGTCATTGATGGTCGTGGCTGGCGTTCTGATGCGTTGATTGAAAAAAAAGAAATTTCACAATGGTTTATGCGTATCACCGATTATGCAGATGAACTGCTCACTTCATTAGACGATTTAAAAGGCTGGCCTGATGCGGTTAAAACAATGCAAAAAAACTGGATTGGCAAATCTGTCGGCTTGGAAATTACCTTTCCCAGAAAAAATACCGATGCACTCACCGTTTATACCACTCGTCCAGACACGCTAATGGGCGTTACCTACTTAGCGATTGCCGCTGAACATCCCCTTGCACTTGCAGCAGGAAAAACCAACCCAGCAGTGCAAACCTTTATTGACGAATGCAAAGCAATGGAAACCACCGAAGCCGCCATGGAAACCATGGACAAAAAAGGCATTGATTCAGGGTTGAAATGCACCCACCCAATCACAGGTGAAGAAGTCTCTATTTGGATTGCCAACTTCGTGCTAATGGGCTATGGTACAGGGGCAGTGATGAGCGTGCCAGCACATGATGAACGGGATTATGAATTTGCCAAAAAATACAATATTGCTATGCGGCAAGTGATTGATAAAGAGCGTGATATTAAAGAATCAGCCATTACCAATAAAGGCATTTTGTTTAACTCTGGGCAGTTTGATGGTCTGGATTTTAACCACGCCTTTAATGCCATTGCCAAACAACTTGAGGACAACAATTTGGGCAGTAAAAAAACCAATTATCGCCTGCGTGACTGGGGAGTTTCACGCCAACGCTATTGGGGCTGCCCCATTCCCATTATCAACTGCCCAAGTTGCGGCTCGGTTGCCGTGCCAGCATCTAATTTGCCTGTTATTCTGCCAGTGGAAGTTGCTTTTGATGGCATCGGTTCCCCCATCAAAAAAATGCCTGAATTTTACCAAACCCCTTGCCCAAACTGTGGCACAGCGGCAGAACGAGAAACCGATACCTTTGATACTTTCTTTGAATCTTCATGGTATTTCGCCCGCTACACCTGTAAAGACAATAGCAATGCAATGCTCGATGAACGGTCTAATTATTGGCTGGATAATGGCGGTGTGGATCAATACATTGGCGGTATCGAACACGCTATTTTGCACTTATTATACGCCCGGTTTTTCAACAAACTCTTACGCGACGAAGGACTCACTAACAACGACGAGCCTTTTAAAAACCTACTCACACAAGGAATGGTTTTAAAAGACGGTGCTAAAATGAGTAAATCCAAAGGCAATACCGTTGACCCACAAGAAATGATTCAAAAATACGGCGCCGACACTGTGCGTTTATTCATTCTATTTGCAGCACCGCCAACTCAAGATTTGGAATGGAGCGACTCTGGCTTAGAAGGGGCACATCGCTTCGTTAACAAAGTCTATCGCCTAATCGAAGGATTCTTAAAAGACCAACAAAACCACTCAATCGGCACTTTGGACACCCTCAATAAAGTACAACAAGAAATGCGTTTTAAAACCCACCAAACGCTCAAAAAAATCACCGATGATATGGATAGAAGACATCTTTTTAACACTGTTATCGCCGCATTAATGGAACTTAGCAACAGCCTAACAAAATTCACCAACACCGATGCAGCCTCAATGGCAGTCCGTCAAGAATCCCTCATCATTATGCTCAAGACGCTCAGCCCAATTGCCCCACATATCTGCCATTATCTATGGCAAGAACTCGGCAATACCAGCGCCATCATCAATGAACCTTGGCCAATCACTGATGAATCTGCTCTCGTTCAAGATGAAATACAAATCATCGTTCAAGTCAACGGCAAACTCCGCGCCAAACTCATGCTTGATGCTACCTTAGACAAAACAGCCATTGAAACCCAAGCTTTAGCTCATGAAAATATTACTAAATTCACCGAAGGCAAGGATATTGTCAAAGTGATTATTGTGCCAAATAAATTGGTTAATATTGTTGTTAAATAAATTTTATAATTATGTCAAAAAAAATAGATAAAACCTATTGAGACTTTGCATAAATATGAATAATCATCAAAACGCTATCTTTCATCAAATTACAAACTTTTTAAAAACACCCTTAGCCCTGCTAGAGTGGATTTAAAAATTTCAATTTAATAAAATCTGTCATTTTGCTAATCATCCCTATTTATGCAAAGGTCTCTATTATTCAAAGTCTCAAAGCAAAAATATTAAAAAATACTGACTTTTAACCCCATGGTCAAAGATACTTAGTCAAATAGAAATGAATCTTGTTTATGATTAGCAATATTGAGGTTAATCCTAAAGATAGGGCGTAACTTAGACATTAAAAACAGCATAAAACACAAAATTAGAGCAGCCACTATAATAAAAATAGGCTTTAAAGATACCAAGAGCCTGTTCCCATTAACTTTATTTAAAAATAAAATGGGAAAATGGGGCAGGTTTTCAACAAGCAAAAAAAATACCGACTAAAAAGTCGGTATTTTAAATAACTTTGATTTACAAGATTATGACAAAATCAAATTAGACGCTGTAAAGTCAGATAAAGTAGTAATATCAGTTGACAAAGAAGCCGTTGGTGTTGCTGATGAAGTATTTTGTTTGTCCTGGCATGGGGTTGTCCTTTGGCTGTTATAACTGATTATTATTATACATATTTACTTATTCCTCTAAGTTTTTGGTTGATATTTTTCCATAAAAAAAACCCGCTTTAATAAGGCGGGTTTTTGTTTTTATAGGTGTCTTACTTTATGAGACCTTTGCATAAATAGGGATGATTAGCAAAATGACAGATTTTATTAAATTGGAAATTTTTTAAATCCACTCCTAGCAGGGCTAAGGGTGTTTTTAAAAAGTTTGTAATTTGATGAAAGATGGCGTTTTGATGATTATTCATATTTATGCAAAGGTCTCTTTATACAAGAATAAGATTATCAGTTATGAAGTGCCCTAATGCAACTGTGTCGGGAGTAGGGAGCCACCAATACCAGAAACCCCTTGTAGATTGATAACCAAATCAGCAACATCATCTGTAACCGTGCCATCAGCATCAATCGTTAGTTTGGCACTACCTGCAGTGCCAGTATCTGACACTGTAATATATTTATCAATATTAGCAAAAAGTGTCGCTTGGTTACCACTAGCGGTAATAAAATCTTTTAAATCTAATTTATCGCCACCAGCACCAAATATGAAGCCAGTTATGGTGTCTTCGCCATTATCTGTACTTGCATAAACAAAAATATCACTGCCTGCACCGCCATTTATAGTGTCGTTGCCTGCACCACCATTTATAGTATCGTCACCTGCACTACCCGTTATAGTATCGGCGTTATCGGTGCCGATATAAAAATTATATGCAAATGCCCAAGTTTTACCTGAGGTATTATCAATACCTGCAAAGTCATTACCCGAGGTGTCAGTTATAACGCCTGATGCCATTTTGATGTAATAAACACCTGAAGTTAAACTACTTGGGTTAAGAGTGAGTGTTGTGTCGCTAATATTAGCATTAGTAATGCTAATAGTTGCAACTTTTTCTGCGCTATTCCAGATTTCAACAATGCCACCATTTGTTTTGATGTTTTCAGAAAACTCAATTACTAGATTTGAAGGCTCGCCTAAGACATTGGTATCGCTGGTTTTTTCTGTAAAGGTTGGAACTTGTCCATCTACAGAAGAAGGTTGTTGATTGTAGTAGTATTTAAGGGTGCCATTATTCTCACCTGTCACCAAATCTAGGTCGCCATCACCGTCAATATCGGCTAGGGTTGGTGCGGAAAATTTCCCCACATCAATGCCATTAAAAGGATTACTATCTCCAGTTTTTACTTCATAAGCAGGGTTAGAAGTAGTACCTGTATTTTGATAGTATTTAAGGGTGCCAGCACTCTCACCCACCACCAAATCTAGGTCGCCATCGCCGTCAATATCGGCTAGGGTTGGTGCGGAAAGATTCCCCACATCAATGCCATTAAAAGGATTGCTATCTCCAGTTTTTGCTTCATAAGTAGGGTTAGAAGTAGTGCCTGTATTTTGATAGTATTTAAGGGCGCCATAAACCTCACCCACCACCAAATCTAGGTCGCCATCGCCGTCAATATCGGCTAGGGTTGGTGCGGAAAAATCCCCCACATCAATGCCATTAAAAGGATTGTCATCTCCAGTTTTTGCTTCATAAGCAGGGTTAGAAGTAGTGCCTGTATTTTGATAGTATTTAAGGGTGCCATTATCCTCACCCATCACCAAATCTAGGTCACCATCGCCGTCAATATCGGCTAGGGTTGGTGAGGCAGCATTTCCCACATCAATGCCATTAAAAGGATTGCTATCTCCAGTTTTTGCTTCATAAGCAGGGTTAGAAGTAGTGCCTGTATTTTGATAGTATTTAAGGGTGCCACCAACCTCACCCACCACCAAATCTAGATCACCATCACCATCAATATCAACCAGGGTTGGCGCAGAAATATCCCCCACATCAATACCCTCAAAAGGATTATTGCCCGAACCTGTTTTTTCAATATACTCAAGCTTAGTCTTGGTCAACACTACTCTATCAGCGGTAAATACTGGTGCATTACCTGCGACATCTGTTATATTATTTAGCGTAATATCGCTTGTTGGGTTGTCAATATCAAAGTCTGTAGCGGCAATGCTATCTCCGGCTTGAACGCTATATTTAAACACCAGTTTCTTATCACCTGCAGTTGTAGAGGCGGTTTTATCCAAAACAAAGTCTTTGCCTGCAATGACCACTTTAGAGCCTGTGGTGTTATTAAGTTTCAAGGTCTCGCTCATTGTCAAAGTTAGGCTGATAACATCCCCTGCCTTAAAAGCAGATTGTCCTGCTGGAATATTGCTTAGAGTCCATGAGTTAGTAGCCGTTGGAGTTGGGGCTTGTCCATCTACAGAAGCAGGTTGTTGATTGTAGTAGTATTTAAGGGTGCCATTATTCTCACCTGTCACCAAATCTAGGTCGCCATCGCCGTCAATATCGGCTAGGGTTGGTTTGGAATAATCTCCCACATCAATGCCATTAAAAGGATTGTCATCTCCAGTTTTTGCTTCATAAGCAGGGTTAGAAGTAGTGCCTGTGTTTTGATAGTATTTAAGGGTGCCATTATTCTCACCCACCACCAAATCTAGGTCGCCATCGCCGTCAATATCGGCTAGGGTTGGCGTAGCAAAATCCCCCACATCAATGCCATTAAAAGGATTATTGCCTCCAGTTTTTGCTTCATAAGCAGGGCTAGAAGTAGTGCCTGTATTTTGATAGTATTTAAGGGTGCCATATCTCACCCACCACCAAATCTAGGTCGCCATCGCCGTCAATATCGGCTAGGGTTGGTTTGGAATATCCCCACATCAATGCTTTTAAAAAGGATTGTCTCTCCAGTTTTTACTTCATAAGCAGGGTTAGAAGTAGTGCCTGTATTTTGATAGTATTTAAGGGTGCCAGCACTCTTTACCCACCACCAAATCTAGGTCGCCATCGCCGTCAATATCGGCTAGGGTTGGCGAATAAAACCCCACATAATGCTATTAAAAGGATTGTCATCTCCAGTTTTTGCTTCATAAGCAGGGTTAGAAGTAGTGCCTGTATTTTGATAGTATTTAAGGGTGCCAGCACTCTCACCCACCACCAAATCTAGGTCGCCATCGCCGTCAATATCGGCTAGGGTTGGTGCAGAAATATCCCCCACATCAATACCCTCAAAAGGATTATTGCCCAAACCTGTTTTTTCAATATACTCAAGCTTGTCAACACACTCTATCAGCGGTAAATACTGGTGCATTACCTGCGACATCTGTTATATTATTTAGCGTAATATCGCTTGTTGGATTGTCAATATCAAAGTCTGTAGCGGCAATGCTATCTCCAGCTTGAACACTATATTTAAACACCAGTTTCTTATCACCTGCAGTTGTAGAGGCGGTTTTATCCAAAACAAAGTCTTTGCCTGCAATGACCACTTTAGAGCCTGTGGTGTTATTAAGTTTCAAGGTCTCACTCATTGTCAGTGTTAGGCTGATAACATCGCCTGTCTTAAAAGCAGATTGTCCTGCTGGAATATCGCTTAAAGTCCATGGATTGGTCGTGATTGGGGTTGGGTTAATGATGTCATAAGTTACTGCTGTGCTAGTGCTAATTGCTGAATTGGTGCCATCACTAAGCGTTACTACAGCCGTGTAGGTTTTTCCATCGGCTAATTCAGATGGCATAGCAGAATGTGCGAGTGTCCAGGTGCCGTCAGCTGCAACAGCTGGTAATCCTGAAGTTATTGCTGTGCCTACTGTATTACTACCTTCAAAAAACTCAATTTTGGTAATCGTTAAAGTACCTATTCCAGTTACTTTGCCTGAGAGTGTGGTTGCATCTTTCTCGTTATTATTAATGTAATTATCATCGGCACCTGCCCAAACAATGTCGGTAGTAAGGACGATGATTTCAAATGCCCATTGGTTAGTATCTTTAGTAATGGCAGCGGCATCGTTACCCGCTATGTCAGTTACTGTGCCTGCATCCATGGTGATATAGTAACTACTGCCTTGGGTTAATTTATTATCAGTTAAACCTAATGCTGACACATCAATGGTGAGTTTATCGCCAGCAATGCTGAATTTAGTTGTCTCAGTAATATTAATGGTTGCTATTACTCCATCATCACTACCTTTAATAACAATACTACCTGTACTACCTGCTTGAATGTCTTCATTAAAATCAAGTATCAGGTCTGAGGTTTCACCCAATTCGGCCGAAGCTTGTGTTGTTAGAGTTGGGGCTTGTCCATCTACAGAAGAAGGTTGTTGATTGTAGTAATATTTAAGGTTGCCATTCTCCTCACCCACCACCAAATCTAGGTCGCCATCGCCGTCAATATCGGCTAGGGTTGGTGAGGAAGAATGCCCCACATCAATGCCATTAAAAGGATTACTATCTCCAGTTTTTGCTCCATAAGCAGGGTTAGAAGTAGTGCCTGTATTTTGATAGTATTTAAGTGTGCCATTACTCTCACCCACCACCAAATCTAGGTCGCCATCGCCGTCAATATCGGCTAGGGTTGGTGAGGCAACATTTCCCACATCAATGCCATTAAAAGGATTATTGCCTCCAGTTTTTGCTTCATAAGCAGGGTTAGAAGTAGTGCCTGTATTTTGATAGTATTCAAGGATGCCATAAACCCCACCCATCACCAAATCTAGGTCGCCATCGCCGTCAATATCGACTAGGATTGGTGAGGCAGCATTTCCCACATCAATGCCATTAAAAGGATTGCCACCTCCAGTTTTTACTTCATAAGCAGGGTTAGAAGTAGTGCCTGTATTTTGATAGTATTTAAGGGTGCCATCATCCTCACCCACCACCAAATCTAGGTCACCATCGCCGTCAATATCGGCTAGGGTTGGTGAGGCAGCATTTCCCACATCAATGCCATTAAAAGGATTGCTATCTCCAGTTTTTACTTCATAAGCAGGGTTAGAAGTAGTGCCTGTATTTTGATAGTATTTAAGGGTGCCATCATTCTCACCCACCACCAAATCTAGGTCGCCATCGCCATCAATATCGGCTAGGACTGGTGCGGAAAAACGCCCCACATCAATGCCATTAAAAGGATTATTGCCCGAACCTGTTTTTTCAATATACTCAAGCTTAGTCTTGGTCAACACTACCTATCAGCGGTAAATACTGGTGCATTACCTGCGACATCTGTTATATTATTTAGCGTAATATCGCTTGTTGGATTGTCAATATCAAAGTCTGTAGCGGCAATGCTATCTCCAGCTTGAACGCTATATTTAAACACCAGTTTCTTATCACCTGCAGTTGTAGAGGCAGTTTTATCCAAAACAAAGTCTTTGCCTGCAATGACCACTTTAGAGCCTGTGGTGTTATTAAGTTTCAAGGTCTCACTCATTGTCAGTGTTAGGCTGATAACATCCCCTGCCTTAAAAGCAGATTGTCCTGCTGGAATATCGCTTAAAGTCCATGGATTGGTCGTGATTGGGGTTGGGTTAATGGTGTCATAAGTTACTGCTGTGCTAGTGATAGTTGTTGAATTGGTGCCATCACTAAGCGTTACTGCAGCCGTGTAGGTTTTTCCATCGGCTAATTCAGATGGCATAGCAGAATGTGCGAGTGCCCAAGTGCCGTCAGCTGCAACAGCTGGTAATCCTGAAGTTATTGCTGTGCCTACTGTATTACTACCTTCAAAAAACTCAATCTTAGTAATAGATAAGGTACCTGCTCCCGCTACTGTGCCTGAGAGTGCGGTTGCGTCTTTTTCACTATCATTAATGTAGTTATCATCGGCACCTATCCAAGCGATTGTGGTAAAAAGTGCTTTGGTTGCAAATGCCCAAGTGGTGTCAGCACCTAAATTAGTGATACCTGCAAAGGCATTGCCTGCCATATCGGTGATTACGCCAGATGCCATTTTGATGTAATAAGTGCCTTCAGTTAAATCAGCAGTAGGATTAATAGTAAGTTTATCGTTAGCAATGCTAATTTTACTATTGTCAATAGCAATGGTTTCTACAATGGTATTGTCGCTGGCTTTATGAATGACAATATTGCCTGTGCCGGCTTTGATGTTTTCACTAAAGTCAATTACTAGGTTAGAGTCTTCACCCAAGATAACGCTCATTGCTTGTGCGGTGAGAGTAGCAGTAGTAGTATCCACAGTAATCGCCAAAGCATCAGAAACCAAACTTTCATTACCCGCAGCATCTGTTGCTCTTGCGGTAATGCTGTGTGGGTTGTGCTTTGGGTTAAACTGATATCAATAGAGAATGTGCCATTAGCCTTTACTATTTCAGAGCCTATGGCTGTTGTGTTGGTACCATTGTATAATCTTATAGTAGCACCGACTTCTGCACTGCCTGTGATGGTGAGGTTTGAGGTTTTATTAGTTAGGTTGTCACTATTACTTGTGCCTGAATCGTCCTCTGTGGCTAAATCTAAACTTATGGGTTTGCTGGGTACAACGGTATCAACTTTATGACTATTACTAGCGTATTCTGTGCCAATACCTCCTCCAATTGCCGCATCTTTTGCCACACCAACAAATAAGTCAGTTGTTGAGTTATCTGTCACGCTGACTACTAACGAATAAACACTGCCACTGCCACTGAAAGCACCTTTTGTTCCACCTGTCACTTCAATATCATTTTTATCAAAACCAGTAACATCATCTTTAAAAGTAAAAGTATAGGTAATATCTGTGCCTACCTTTGCCTTGTTAATAATGCTTGTTTCTGCTAAATCATCGGTAATACTTAAACCAATCCCCAAACCTGGAGTTGACTCACTACCGTCAATATCAGTGGATATAATTCTCTTAAAAACACCTGCTTCTAATAGCCCATCATCGCCTGTTATATCAATCTTAACAAAACCATTTGCAAAATAAACCCTATCGCCATTAGAGGCTGTGAAGGAGACTTCTTCTTGATAATCGGTACCGCCAATATTAACAGTTCTTTCAAAAGTGTAGGTGCTGTCAACTACTGTTTGTTTGGTGTATTCATTAAAAGTGCCAGTTAAATAAACAACATCATTGCCACCTGTTGAGGTGAGTCCTGTTGCATCAACTTTTGTGCCTTTGGCAACATAAACTGTGTCATTGCCACTATTGCCAGATATCTTAAATACTGAGCCTTTGACACCAGGGGTAATGTGCTCACCGTTGTTATCAGAAATAAATACTTTAGTAGCACCAACTTCACTGGCAGTGCCTTTGTCAATGGCGGGTTGACTGGTTAAAGGGTCGGTGGGTGTTATTGAACTGGAGTCAATATCAGCGAATTTAATTTTCTGAAAAACGCCTGCATTTAATAGCCCATCATTGCCTGTTATATCAATCTTAAAAAAACCATTTGCAAAATAAACCCTGTCGCCATTAGAGGCTGTGAAGGAGACTTCTTCTTGGTAATCGGTACCGCCAATAGTAACCGTTCTTTTGAAGGTGTAGGTATTGCCATCTAGTGTTTGTTCGTAGTTGTTAAAAGTGCCGGTTAAATAAATTGAATCATTGCCACCTGTTGAAGTAAGCCCTGTTGCATCGACTTTGGTGCCTTGTCCTACATAGACGGCATCGTCTCCACTATTGCCAGATCTTTTAATGCTTGTCCGTGAGATTCAACTCCGGTGATATCGGAATACCAGTTGACGAAGAAGCCGTTGGTGTTGCTGATGAAGTATTTTGTTTGTCCTGGCATGGGGGCGCTCATTTTTATTATAATTGGGTTATTATACATAGATTTGGGGGTGTATTATTTATGCCCCCAAGAAAAATAAATTTTTTAAACTTTTTTAGGCGGGGAAAGGGGCTTAATAAAAGTAGTTTTATTCAAGACCTTTGCATAAATATGAATAATCATCAAAACGCCATCTTTCATCAAATTACAAACTTTTTAAAAACACCCTTAGCCCTGCTAGGAGTGGATTTAAAAAATTTCAATTAATAAAATCTGTCATTTTGCTAATCATCCCTATTTATGCAAAGGTCTCTGAGAATATCTTTATGTTCCTTGTTAGCATATTTTGGATAGTGCATTTTAAAACTTTTATTTCATAATAGAAAACCTGTAAAATTTAATTTGAGACCTTTGCATAAATATGAATAATCATCAAAACGCCATCTTTCATCAAATTACAAACTTTTTAAAAACACCCTTAGCCCTGCTAGGAGTGGATTTAAAAAATTTCCAATTTAATAAAATCTGTCATTTTGCTAATCATCCCTATTTATGCAAAGGTCTCAATTTATAATTATTAATTGGTCCTTATGGCTTCAAACTCGGGTAAGTCCATCAAATTGCTGAGTATTTTTTTATTCTACTGCGATAGATTAGAAAAATACTTAATCACCAAGTATGACATTTGACAAAATTCTGCCACAATTAATCACACTCACTACAGAAGTTGGTGACGAGATTTTGTCGCATTACAAAACTGACATTCAGATTGAGATAAAAGCAGATGAAACACCCCTCACCATTGCCGACAAACACGCCCACCAATCCATCGTTAATGCCTTATCTAAACTCACTCCAACAGTGCCAATTTTATCTGAAGAGTCCGATAAAATTACCTTTAAAGAGCGTTCAAAATGGGATGAATATTGGTTAATAGACCCCTTAGATGGTACAAAAGATTTTATTGAACAGACGGGTGAATTCTGTATTTGTATTGCATACATTAAAAACCATACAGCGATTTTTGGATTGGTTTATGCACCAATTTCCCGCACTCATTATTATGGTTTTGACGGGCAATCTCATCAATATCATAATGGCAATCACAAACGCATCAAGGCATCTGCCGCCAAGCAAACATTACGCATCATTATTGGGCATCATTCATTGCACAATCCAAAATTACAGACACACCTTGCAAAATTGGGCGAATATCGATTAAATCATTTAGGCAGTGCCTTAAAGTTTTGTGAAATTGCACAAGGTAATTATGATTATTACCCAAGATTTGGGCCTTGTTCTGAGTGGGATACCGCAGCAGGTGGGTGTATTTTACAAAATGCAGGAGGGTCTGTGGTGGATGAGAATGGCGAACCACTCAGGTACAATGCTCAGGAGAGTTTGCTGTCACCAACTTTCTTTGCCTTTGGCTTAAATAAATCTAAGTGATAAATCTATTGCTTGAATATTTTTGGTGATACTGCCAGTAGAAATATAATCAATCCCCGTTTCAGCCACTGCGACAATCGTGCTTTCATTAATATTACCAGAAGCCTCTAACGGCACATTATGGTTCACCAACTTAACAGCCCGCATCAAATCAGCCATTGAAAAATTATCACACAACACTCTATCAATAGGCACATGTAAGAGGTTCAACCTCTTACAATTATCAATATTTATTAAATCTAGTATTTCAGTGAGTTGGGGTAGGGTTTCTACCTCAACAATCAAGGGTAAATCTGGGTATTTTCTGCCTGCGGATTGCACCGCTTGTGTGATTGAGCCAGCAGCAATAATATGGTTTTCTTTTAGCATTACGCAATCATATAATCCCATTCGGTGATTGACACCACCACCACATTGCACCGCCTGTTTTTGTGCCAATCGTAATCCAGGAAGGGTTTTTCGAGTGTCTAATAGTTGGGCGTTGGTATGTGCAATTTTATTCACCAAATACTGCGTTTGCGTTGCCACCGCACTCAAAGTTTGCAAGAAATTGAGTGCTACCCGCTCAGCACTAATGATTGCCCTAGACGACCCCGACAAAATGGCTAAAACTTGCCCCGCCTGAATGTTGTCGCCATCGCCCAATTGCCATGCAATTTGAATAGACTCATCTAATAATAAAAACGCCATTTGTGCATATTGAGTCCCACAAATCACAGCCGATTCTCTGGCAATAATTTGTGCCGATACTATTTTGTCATCAAGCAAACTAGCAGACACATCGCCTGTACCAATATCCTCATCTAACGCCAAAGCAACAATAGCATTTATTTTACTCATAGAGACCTTTGCATAAATAGGGATGATTAGCAAAATGACAGATTTTATTAAATTGGAAATTTTTTAAATCCACTCCTAGCAGGGCTAAGGGTGTTTTTAAAAAGTTTGTAATTTGATGAAAGATGGCGTTTTGATGATTATTCATATTTATGCAAAGGTCTCTCATAAATAAATTCACTAATAAGTCGTGCTGATTCTTCGCTGGCATTTAAATTCAGTTGTTGATGGATTTCCTTAAACGCTTGCGTTAATGTTGTTACATCGCTAGTTAAAATTTCCATAGCGTGTTTGGCAATATTTTCTCCGTTTGCCGCATCTTGAATAAGTTCCGGTACCAAGGGTTTATTGGCAATAATATTGGGCAAACTCACCCACTTAATTTTGACCAATCTGGAGGCAATAAGATAACTAAATGCCGATAATTTATACACCACCACCATCGGCACACCTAATAACGCCAACTCCAAAGCCGCTGTGCCACTAGCCACCAACACCAAATCTACCTGTGACATCCACTGGTGTGCATCCCCTATAGAAATACTCACATTTGCTTTTGTGGCAAGTGGCTTCGCCCATCCAAGCAGTTCATCATTTGCCAATGCTAAGTGAAATTTTAACTGTGGGTCTTGCACCGCCATCATCGCTGCTGCTGTTAACATTTCAGGCAATAATCTGGTAATTTCGCTCGCACGAGAACCAGGCATTAATAAGATGGTTTTTGTGGCTTGGTAATTGACTCTAGGCTGTAAAGTTTCCGCCAATGGATGCCCAACAAACACCGCTCGTTGCTTATGTTTTTGATAAAATTCTACTTCAAATGGAAACAGGCACAACACCAAGTCGGTTGATTTTTTGATTTTCTTGATTCTTGATTGTCGCCAAGCCCACACTGATGGCGAGATAAAATGCACGGTTTTAATACCCTGCTGCTTCAACCTTTTTTCAATCATAAAATTAAAATCAGGTCCATCCACACCAATAAAAACATCGGGTTTGTTGGTAGAAAAATAACCAATAACAGTTCTTCTAAGCCACAACAACGCAGGCAATTTTTTCAACACCTCGCTAAAGCCCATCACATTCACCCGCTTCTGATCCCACAACTGCACACAGCCTGCGGCAATCATCTTATCGCCAGACAGCCCCATTATTTGAATATCAATATCTTGTGCTTTTAACGCTGCCACTAATTTAGCACCAATTAAATCGCCCGAAGTTTCAACAGCACTAATGGCAATTTTTACCGTCATTGAATATTATTTTCTAGGGAGAATAATTTGCGGCTCTTCCTCAAACGCCCGATAAATCACCATCACGCTACCAATCACCTGTATCAAATGTGCTTTAGTAACATTAATCACCTCATCAATCATTTTTTGCCTATCGTCCCTATCCTCTGCACGAATTTTTATTTTTAACAACTCATGCTTGGTCATTGTTGATTCCAATTCTGCCAATACCGACTCACTTAAGCCATGTTGTCCAACCATCACAATAGGTTTAAGTGCATGTCCACGAGCGCGTAAGAATTTTTTTTGATTGTTTGTTAGTTTTTTCATTGTTTTTCTAAAATATGTAAATATTCAGTGGTTTTGTCCGTTTTATTAAATCGATTACTGTCTGCCTTAAATCTTTGATACTGTGTTGTAGTTAAATCATATGCACCGTATTTTTGCATTATACTTTTAATTACTTCACTACTCATCAATCCTTCATTGTTATAACTCAAAAAATATATTGAGACCTTTGCATAAATATGAATAATCATCAAAACGCCATCTTTCATCAAATTACAAACTTTTTAAAAACACCCTAGCCCTGCTAGAGTGGATTTAAAAATTTCCAATTAATAAAATCTGTCATTTTGCCAATCATCCCTATTTATGCAAAGGTCTCATATTGAAACTGTGCATCCTCAATTTTTTATAACTTGTGTAAACTCATAATCCAAAATCTCAAATTCTTGATTGTCTCCATCACTAGTTTTTATCTCATTTTCTACATCGAACAACGAGGCAACCAACTGCCTTTCTATTTGCTCTTTTTTTAATGTTGATAAAATTGTAGCACTGATAAAAATTTTATATTGTTGTTTTTTTATCATTTTTATTAAAAAAATAAGCTCTCATCTGTTAACCTTGAAATAAATTCTGCATGATACTGCAAAACTCCTCCCGTCCATCAATTTTTAAATTATTAATAATTTGCCCATCAACAACGCCCAACCTATCCGCATTTTTTTCCAATCTTTTAGAGAATCGTATTTTTATCGGGGTAAAGTAATTAACCCGACCCTCATATCAAATAATTTATCAAACAATGGCGATAATAAAATACCATTCTTCGGATTGAGTTTTTCTTCATTAGAACTGTGAGACCAAGGTTTAATGTGTCCTGCAGTCAATAATCTTGAATTATCAATTTTGTGATTGGGCATACCTTTCCAACATCTCTATTAACGCCCTTTTAAATTTATCCTGCCAATTCTCGTTTTACCAACCCCATTTTTTCAGTCGACTTATTCGCATCAAACAATTTCCTCCCTTTTTCACACGAAAAAGAACCTAAATCACCCTTTCAATCTCTGCCATAAAATCTGTCAATGCGTAAACACAAGGGCAATACGAGTAAATCTATCATCTCGCTGCACTCGCTCTTGGATAGTGTTATCAGGCGTTTCACCTGTTTTTTGTCGATATTTTTCAATATTTTGATAAATTAATTTTGAGCGTGCAAAGCCACCATTATCAATCATTACTTTTCAATTGCCTCTGAATAAGTTATCATGTCATTACTCCTTAATTGCCACCAATATCTTAATAGTATAGCAACATTAAACGGTTGTTCTTTCTACAATTCAATTGTAAATAAAATATTTATATATTTCCCAATCATTTTGCATCCTTGCTAAAATTTAATGTTCCTTTTGTCCCTCTGTCTGTCCAATAATGACCTTTTAATTTTTCATTTGCATAATCAATATCAAGTATTGCAGTACCAAAATGATTAGGGTTACTTCTCTTTCTGGCGAATTAACTTCGCCGCCATATGAATATACCAATCTTAATCGTTGTCTCTCCTTATCTACATCAAATTGACAAACAAAACTGCTACTTTCTATTTTATCGGTTGACAATAAACAGTGTATATAAATAAACGATTGCCGTATCTTTAGTGTTGCTTGTATTTCAGGCGTTGATTCCCTGTTTCTGGATTTTCCCAAGTAGATATTATTTTACCTTGCCATATGCCATTTAAATCGGAAGGGTACAAGTTTGTCGTAAAGAAAATGCCATTTCAAATATACTCAACAAATAGGTATATAAAAAGACCGTCAAAAGTAAAGTATTGCTATCAGTTTCAAATGTCCAAAGAATACTTTTTGAATTTACAGGGAAACTTCAGCAGCAACCCAATATACCAACATTGAAAACAATATCAATATCCATAAATATGCTTTCTTATTTAAGTGGTTCAATTGTTAAATTCCATATAATGCCACACTTGTCCTAAAACTGATTTACTATATCTATATTCCATTTTATCATTACTAAAAAGATAAAAGCATCTCTGATACTTCTCCCATTCTTCACACTCAATTTCTTGCTCTGGAGTTGCGAAATACAAATGTCTAATAGATTCTTGCACTCTACTTCGTGAGTATCATTTTCATTGAAAATACTATCGGTACATTCCATAATAAACACTCAATTAAAATGAAGAAATGTTTCCATCAACAGGTTCACCGTTCTCAATCATGTGGTATCTAATTTTCTTTAAAACCCTAGTAGTTCGTTTAAATCGTCTTTGAGTGTCGGCATTCTTCTTTTTGCCATTATCAATGTGTTGTTTTGGGTAACTGATTGTATCATCACTCATTTTGAGTATCAATTTTATGTCCTTTACATTACCCGAAAACCTCAAACAACTTTCTAAATTTTCTTATATAGCAAACCCTAAAGCCCTCTTCTTTTTCTGATCAATTTTATACTTTCTTGATACACATCCATTGGTTTTTTATATTTCAATGTTTCATGGAATCTTGGTGATTATAAAACTCAATATAATCATCTACATCTGTTAACTCACTGATAGTTTGGTATTCGTTTAAATAAATCCTTTCACATTTAGCACTTCTCCGAGCGTTCAATGCAGATATTATCTGTGGCTCTGCCTTTGCCGTCCATTGAGATAGTAATACCCAGTTTTTGAGTCGCTTGGTGTCACCTCACCGGTGTATTGACTGCCTTGATCGGTATTAAATATCTCTGGGTGCGGGTATTTTTCTAAAGCATCGTTGAGTACGCTCATCCTAACTGTGAATCCATTGTGTTGATATTCTGTGTGATAAAACAGCCTGAATGCCAATCAATAATAGCAGCCATATACGCCATACCTCCCGCAATCTTAATGTAGGTGATGTCTGTACTCCAAACTGATTAGCGTGGTTAATACCAGAGACCTCGAAGCTTATAACTGTATTTTTATGTGCTTGATTGGTATGGCTGTATTAACCTGTTTAACCGCTAACACCGCTTTTAACCCCAACGCTTGGCGATAACGAGCCACTGTGTTTAAACTTACCTTGTAACCGTCTTCAAGTAGTTGTTGATGCACTTTTTCTCACCGTAAATAGGTATTTGTTCAAACACCTTGGTGATATGAGATTTAATTTTATCTTTACGCACATTGGTACGCGGTGTGTAATATAACACTCCTGTTAATGCTCAACAGTTGGCATTGTGATTAATTGATAAAGGTTGTGTTGCAGATGTTGAAGACGGCTAAGTCAACAATTGTTTAAGATTAGATAAGCTTCCAAGCTTTTAGCTTTTTGCTAACATTCCTTCTTCGGTTACCTTGCTCTACCAGAGCTTTAAGCGCTCATTTTGTTTTGTGATTTAACAAGCTCTTCTTTGTATTCTTTAACCGCCTTGGATGGCTCCATGCAATTTCAGCATTAACTTAAGGAAGGTTTTTCCAGTTTTGTAGGTTTTGTGGAAGGATGTTATGCTTGCTAGCAATCTGTACCAAGGTACTTTCTTATTTTGTAATAACTCAAGCACTAATTTTGTTTTAAATGCTGGGTGTATTTGGTTCGTTTTTACTCATTTTTTTTACTCCGATTTTTTTGTTTAGTTTAACGGGTTTGAAATAAGAGTTTAGATTGTTGTCTGCAAATTGTTGGGGTTTATACTTCAATATAATTATCTGGATTTTGCTATTATGAGTAACGATAATTTCTATATGAAAACACGGAACTGCATCGGCTTCAATATGATAAGAATTGGACTTAATTTTTATTGACTTATTCTTATATTATATTTTCATTACTAAATTTATTTTGAAAGTGCTTTATAACCGCACTTCTGTAAGTGGAAAGTCATAGTTGCTAGCACTAAACCCGTAATCTTCTTTGTTAACCCATTTGGATACTCTGCACTAAATGTATCTTTAAGCATGATACAGATATCTATATCACTATTAGCCCTAACATTTGTGTTATTGGCATACGAACCTTGTACAAAAATTTTATATCTTTTGTGCTTAGCTGATCACTATTATTAATCGCATCTTTAATCATGCTAATGGCACGAGATATTCTTTTGCTCTTTTCGCTTGTACTTGCTGCCCTGCTCCAAGCTGAAAGTGTACTTTCTGAAAACTTTGCCACAATGAAAACTCCTTTTTTATAAATAAATCTTATGCGGTTGCTTGATAATTTTCATATAGTCCCTGTTTGAAACCTTTCTCTCTTAGATAAATAATACTATTTTATAAGTAATGAGACAAAGCACTGGTTCTTTCTCTTTTTGCGTGTTAAAAACCAAGGATAGTAATAAGTATCCTTGATTTTTTAACACGCTAAAACAAACAATTATCAGCACTTTTTGTCCCATTACTTAAAAATGGTATAAGTTATCATATCACCGCATCCAAATGTTATTTAACATGTTGAGTACATCGAAATTATCTAAATAATTTTTCCTAATCAAAATACCCAGAAGCATAATATTTACATTTATTTTCAATATACTGCCATGTAGTTTCAGAAGTTAACAACCTTTTTAATTCCTGTAAATCCCTTCTTCTTTAACATAGGCAGACATTCCATTATAAAAATATAAATCTGGGTCATTGCTATTTCTGCAACAAAACCCTTTTTACCATTCTGGGAAAAAGTAACTTATTTGATTGTTTCTAATGATTGTGTTCTGCCAAAAGCATACCAAGGATATTTCCCATTGCCCTTGTCTCGACAATTTAAATCTTCCTTGTTGTGTTTAGATAAATACTTATAGGCATTAGGAAAATTCTTTGAAAAATCTTCCTCGTTAATTAAAACTGCCTTATTATTTTCATCATAATTATATGGAAAATAACTTTTCTTTTCAAACTCTTTATATTATTTTTGTTTTTTATTTTATTAGAATTGACAATATCTTTACATATTAATTTTTCAATTTTAGTACCATCTTGCATATAAAATAGTTGCCTTCAGTTTTATGTAGTTTAAAAAATATACACCTTGTTCCTGAGCGTTGCAATACCACTTCTCGTATCATATATATTGCCAAACCTAACCCCAGCCTCCATCTTTGTTTATTAGGTCATAATTCATATACTCCAACCTCTACAGTATCAAGATTTTCATATAAGTTTTATTAATTTTATTGTATTAATATTGACAAGTTTTTTTTCATTTAACGCAATATAATTTACATAATAGATTTTATTTTTGTAGAAAGCAAAGACAAGTATAAGTTGTTCTAGACTTAAAATTTGAGCGTCTTTGAAGTCTATTATTTTCAGTGAAATACTATTCTTGAAAAATATTTTCTCAACGCCCTGCCATTAACACTATGTATAAATGTATTAACAGTAATAATCCTAAAATACCGTTTTTATTCAATAGTTCGTAGCCAATTTGAAAAAAGGTATATACAAATCAGGGTGCCCTGTTGAGCAAACAGACCAATTTTTAACAAGTGCTTTTGTTTGTTTGTCCATATTTCTTGAATAGACATAAGGTGGATTGCCTAAAATTAAATCAAACCTTTAAAGTTTTACTTTCTACATTCCAATCAAAATTTAAAGAATTGCCAGTATGTAGATTGAATTCAAATTTTTTTCATCTTTCTTTTCCCGTTATTGCTAATAACGACAATAAATTTTGCTCTTTCAACACTTAAGGCTGAATATCTATGCCAAAATATTCTCTTTGAAAATATCTTTTAAAGGATTTTTTAGTTTTTTCTAATCTCTTTGCTGGCATCTATTAAGAATCGCCACAACCACAGGAAATATCAGCAACCTTTATATCATTTAGAGGTTCTATTTTGAGAAAATTAAAAGACTGATTTGCTAATATAATTTCTAATATTTTTGGTGTATAAATTGCACCGTTTATTAACTTGTCAGAAGGCGATACAAAAACTCAAATAATTCAAGTAACTCTTCAAAACATATTTTTTGCTTTTTATTATCTAATAGTGTTTAAAAATTCTGCAATATATTCCACTCATAACTTTTTTTATCAGCGATAATCAGTGATTTTATGTATAGGTTTTCAACTTTCTTTGTAGACTTAATCTGTAAAAAGTGGATACTAACAATCTGTTAATAGGATTCACTTGAGTGGAGTATTGTTTCAAATAATCCAATATAGACTTATCCACTTAAGCATTCCCAAAATTGTTAATATAACTGTCTATTTTGTTTTGAATTTTTAAACTGCCTTCAACACTTCTAATTCATTCATATTATTAGTCTGAATTTGATTGAGTTGTTTTTTCTGATTCTCTAGGCTGTTAATTAACAAATTAATTCGTGTCGCCTCACATATAACTTTAAATTTTTAACAATATACCCTCCTCTTGATGTTTTAGATTTTATTTGCCCCTTATCATTTCTCTTTAAATGGTCATTATATTCGTTATCACAAGGGTCTATAAAACCATCTATACCTTGCCATGTATTTGACTTAGCCCTATTACAATAAGGACAAGAATAAATCAGATTACTATACTTTGTTTCTAATTTTGGAAATTTGCTTTTGGTTTAAAGTGATCAATGTGGTAAGCTACCTCTGCCCATAATGCGTATCTGATCATCACAATAACCACATCTTTGATTAAAATCATATTTTAAGAACCGCCTAAAAGATTGATACACTGAATAGACTTCGGTGCAAGTTCGTTGCTTTACTCTGTGAACATTATTCATGATTCTGAATTATTTTGACTTAAGCTCTTAATAATTCATCTGTACTTTCAATCATTTTATGCAATGCATCTAAATTTTAGTGCCTTTCAAATTCTGTGGCAATGCTGATTTTTATCAGTAGATTGCTCAATAAAAGTATCAATTCAATAATCTAGCCTCATCTTTTGCATTTAAATTTTGCTTATCTGATTTTTCAACTAATTCTAATAATTCATTTTCTGCTTCTTGTATTCTTTTTCTATGATTCAATATTTGATTTTTAATTTTATCTAAAAATGTAGCATGCCCATCTTCTGCACCAACATACATTAATCCTTTAATATAAACTATATTTACATCTTCTCCATCAGCCACAGCTTCATCGTCAAAAGTTAAAACGAAGCATGGGAAGTTTATTTTTCACCTAAAATGGCCTTAACTAAATCCAAGCCATCAAAACTAATATTGGCATTTTCTTCATGAAGTTTATGATCCGTAATAATTGCATCAAATTTTTCATCTTTTATTTTATTTAAAAATTCTTTAAAAGTATTTTCAGGTGTCATAACAATAAGTTCAAAATCTTTATCACTATCATTTTTCTCTACATACCTTTGAAACCTGCGGATATCCTCCGCCACTTCATCAACAAATAATATCTTATATTTTTTCATTTTATTTCCTTATATGTTTCTAATAAACGAAATTCTAATACCGACCCTTTATTTTCTGGGTATAATAATTTAAGACTTCCATTATATTCTTTTAACGATAGTATCTACTAACCACATGCCGAGTCCTGTCCGATTTCTTCGCCAGTATGCTCATTTCTTTTAGTGGTATAAAAGTGCTTTAAAAACATCTGAATGCTCCTTATATCTTGCGATAAACCCTCACCATTATCAAAATAATCAATAATATTCTTTATCTGTATTGCTAATTTTAGTTTAACCTTACGATTATTATTGTCCTTTTGCCTTATAAAAGAATCTATTGAATTGACAAGTAAATTATTAAAAATACTGTCCAAATCTATTTCCATCGCCCTAATATCTAACTTATTATCGTTAATATCGTATGAAATCAATCATTCGATTTGATAAAACATTTTTCCAAGTGGACTTAAAATTTTGAAAAAATTCATCTAATATGACTTTTTCTCCTTCTTTATCTTTTTTTGCCGAAGCCAATGAAAATTTTAACCAACTCTGTAATTTCGCATCTTGCTTCCTCATGTCCTCAATTAATATATAAGGATTTAAAAATCTGCTACATTTTGATAAATATGTTGCGGGCTTTCACTTTCTAGAAGTTCAATCAATTCATCTATTCTATTGGTTAAAACATCACTCAAATTTCTAATTCATGGGAAAATGATGCTGTAACAATGGCACTGGTCGCCATCCCTCTGAGAATTTTTGCTCACTTTCCATCGCCTCAATTTCTTCGTCTTTTTCTTTTTATTCTTTTTTGAAAGAATAACCTTTTCTTGATTGTTTTCATCGCCGTCTGATGACTACTGTCTTGCTTATTTTTCTTGCATTCTCTAAAATTCTTCTTGCTAATTTGTCAGCATCCTCCTTGACTTTGTCGTCAGCATGTATAGCATCATCAAACAATTTCATTTCTTTAGCAATAATTGCTCTATCAACCTCAAGAACATCTAATATCTTTAAAATTATTTGTTTAAAAATAGTAAAAGTCTTGTTTTCTTGCAGACCTTCTCTACTAGACTTGTCTTCAAACGCTAAATTCCCAATCTTGTGATATTTATTCCACCTGAGATATTATCTGGGCCAACTCTCCATCCTCCACTAGGCTTCGAAGGGGTAGCCGGACTTTTGGCTTTTCTACCACCTAATCCTAACCAGTCAAATGCACTGTCATTAACCTCACCATAAGGTCGAACTCTAAAATCATCTCTAAAACTTTAATGCCACCAAACTTATTAAGCCAATCCTTCCTATCATGGGAGTTAAACTTATTGTAATGAAACTTTTTCTAAATCAGGCGTTGAATAAGTTCTTTTCATAAAATAAAATGTAAATTCAAACGCCCTATTTCCTCAAAAACATTTTCTTTATCTATACTTTTAAATCCTGCTAAAAAGTTTAGAGAAGGTTACATCTGTTGACCATTCACCTTTCTTAAAATCATCTTCTGTATAAGGATATTGCTGTGCAAAATCTCTTTTAAAAATCCGGTGATATGGTTTCCACATCATATTCATTTCTATAGATTTTAATATTTACATTTTGATTTGTATCAACCTTTGCTACTAATTTATAATCATAGTCATCACAAATAGAGCCCAATATCTCACCATATTCATTGGGCTTATCATAACTATATAAAAATAACTTAAAATTATTTTGTTCTTTGGGTGGTGCAAGTACTTCTAAATCGTCAAATGTTTGAGAAATAAAATAGTCATCCCAATTGTCTCTAAGATTTGAAATTTTAAAATTGTACCATGATTAAAAGGGTATTTATCAATGATTGTTTGTATTTTCTTGTCAGAAATTTCATCCAAAAAATACTGTTTTAAATTCAAATTATCATGCTCGATAAATCAGCCGTAATAGAGTCAATTGTTTTAAAATCCCCCTCAAAATCTCGCCAATCAACACACCAAATAGACGCCTTTCCTTCTTTAGGTTTTAGTTGTCATTGTGCAGCAATCCCTAACTTGTCAATGCAAACCTACCAATGCCTTTGGCACCAGCCCTTCCCTGCCAGTTTTAGTAAAAATATTATTGGCCTTATTGTCTGTGCCAATTGTCATCCAATAATCTTTAATGGTTTCTTGGGTCATGCCTTCACCAGAATCAATAATATAAAGGCAGTCTCTTTTTTGATGAAAATAAATAAGTGACAAGGGCTGTCGGCATCATACCCATTTTAACCAATTCAATAATTGCTCCTTTGATGAAGCGATGTTTTTCTACCAATTAATCTGGCTGTTCTTGCTGATACTTTAAAAGGTATTTTGCCATATTAGTTATTTTATTACATGTTCCTTGGCAAACAAATCCTGCACAGTTTCGCGTTCACGCACACATTGATGATGATGCCCTGACACCATAACTTCTGCCACCCTAGGGCGGGTATTGTAATTGGAACTCATGGTAAAACCGTAAGCACCTGCTGACATTAATGCTAAATAATCACCTTCACGAAGTGATAAATCTCGGTTTTTGGCGAGGAAGTCGCCGGTTTCACAGATGGGGCCGACTAAGTCCCATTGGGCTTGAGTGCCGGTGGCGTTTTTATTGACTGGTAGTACATTGTGAAAGGCGTTGTAGAAACTGGGGCGGAGGAGGTCGTTCATGGCGCCATCGACAATGGCGAATGCGTGGTCGGAGTTTTGCTTTAGAAATTCAACTTTGGTGATGAATATGCCGGCATTGCCTACAATGGCTCTGCCCGGTTCTAAGATTATCTCGGTTGGCCCGACTTTGCTGAGGATGGCGTCAATGTAGGCTTGGATGTTAATAGTTTGTTCGCCTTCATAATCGATGCCAACGCCGCCGCCTAAATCTAGGTGATGGATGTGGATACCGTGGTCGTTTAATTGTTCAACTAGGGTTAACACTTTGTCGAGTGCATCTAGGAATGGGGCGACAATGGTGATTTGTGAGCCGATGTGGCAGTCTAAACCTTGCACGGAGAGGTGTTGGGATTGGTGGGCTTTTTGGTATAAATCAATCGCTTCGTCAATGTCAACGCCGAATTTATTTTCTTTTAAGCCGGTGGAGATATAGGGGTGGGTTTTGGCGTCAACATTGGGGTTGACACGGATGGAAATGGGGCTTTTATTGACGGATTTTGCGACGGTTTCAATGCGTTTTAATTCGGATGCGGATTCTACATTGAAACAACGCACGCCTACTTCTAATGCGCGTTCAATTTCGATGACGGTTTTTGCCACACCAGGAAAAGACGCATTTATTGGCGTTGCCCCCTGCGGCTAAAACCCGTTCTAATTCACCCACAGAAACGATGTCAAACCCAGCACCGCATTTTGCCAGCACATTTAAGACGGCTAAATTAGAATTTGCCTTGACTGCATAGCAAACTAAATGCGGGTGTGTGCCAAAAGCTTGGTCAAATTGACGCCAGTTGTCTTCAATGTCTGTACGAGAATAGACATAGAGTGGCGAGCCGTAAGTTGCCATTAAATCTGTGATGGCAACTGATTCGGCGTGTAATATTTGATTGTGATAAGAAAATCCCAAGGGCTTTTTATATGCTATGCGTTACAGTGGGTGTAATTGATGAAAGTTTAACTTTTTCTAATTCACCCGTTCTGCCACAAGCAGAAATATTGAGAATGAAAAAAGTCAATGTGGTTAATTTAATAAAGTTTTTCATAACAGTCCTTTTTAATAGTTTAGTGCTATTTTAACAGTAATTGTTGTAATTGTTGAATGAACACATCTCGTTTGATATTGAATGCACCCAAACTTTTTAAATGCGTACTTTCCACTTGACAATCGATCAGTTCGTAGCCCAACTTTTGCACTAAATGCACGAAGGCAATTTTGGACGCATTACTCACCAAAGAAAACATTGATTCGCCAAAAAATACTTTGCCCATACTCACGCCATACAACCCGCCAACTAACTCGGAGTTTTGATACACTTCCACCGATTTCACCACGCCTTGCTTGTGCAACTGGGTATAAGCACGCACCATATTTTCATCAATCCAAGTGCTGTTTTGTGCTTTACGCACGACGCTTCTGCAATGGTGAATAACGCTGTCAAAATGGGTGTCAATTTTGACCTTAAATTGCTTGGATTTTAGCGTTTTCGCTAAACTTTTGGAGATGTGTAATTTGTCGGGCGTAATCACCATTCGTGGATTTGGACTATACCAAAGTACAGGATCGTTTTCGCTATACCATGGGAAAATGCCCTGTTGATAAGCCCTAATCAACCGCTCAGGCGACAAATCACCGCCAATGGCAATCAGCCCATTCGGCTCGTCTAACGCCAAAGAGACATCGGGGAAAGGGGTGTTTGGCGATTGCAGGATAAATGTTGGTGGAATATCAATCACTGATTTTTAATAATTTCCTTTGCCATATAAAGTGCTGCAATGGTTCTGGCTTCAGTTAAATCTTCGTTATAAACCAAGTTTTCCAAGTCAGATAATTTATGCTTTACCACTTCCAACGGCTCAGGCTCATCACCCTGCGCACTGTCTTCATATAAATCTTGTGCCAAAATAATATGGGTAAAGTTTGATTGATAACCTGGTGCCAAAGTCATGGTTTTCACAAAAGAAAGCTGTTTTGCGCCATAGCCAATTTCTTCAATTAACTCTCTATTAGCAGCTTCAATTGGAGATTCACCTGTATCAATTTTGCCTTTGGTCAATGCTAACTCATATTTATCAGTACCGCCAGAATATTCATAAATCATTAAAACGGTATCATCATCCAGCATTGGTATCACCAACACAGCCCCATTTCCCTCTGGCTTTAGGCGTTCATATTGGCGTTTTTCCCCATTGGAAAACGCAACATCCATTGATTGAATATTGAAAAACTTAGTTGTGGCAATATCTTGGACATTGCTTAATATCGGTTTTTTTCGCATATGCATATTATGCCATTAAGCAGTATGAAACCTTTACATAATTATGAATAATCACCAAAATGACAGGGAGTTGCCCCCTCCCTCGTTGTGTGCAAAAATTACTCTCTACCGACCCTAATTTTCCTGCAACGGTATCTAGCCAAGTGGGGAGTCGTATCCTATACCCATTATTTTATTAAGAGACCTTTGCATAAATAGGGATGATTAGCAAAATGACAGATTTTATTAAATTGGAAATTTTTTAAATCCACTCCTAGCAGGGCTAAGGGTGTTTTTAAAAAGTTTGTAATTTGATGAAAGATGGCGTTTTGATGATTATTCATATTTATGCAAAGGTCTCTATATAAAAAGACCAGTTAACTCAAGCGTTAGGTGGCAAAGTAATAATCAATGTTATTAACCCAAGGTAGAATTTATTGAAAATAAAAACAACAGCCTTTAACCCACTTGATTTTTAAACTTTGTTTTTTTGCCATATTTCCCTTAAGTTAATGGCATTGGGGTCAGAATAATTATTTTCTAATTATTTCTTAACAACATTTATCATCAGTTGGACAACATTGTGATTTAAACCAAGACAAAACGGTTTTTGCATCTGGAATACCGCCTGTGTGTGCGATTTTGCCATCAACCACTACACCTGGTGTGGACATAATGCCATAAGACATAATCTGTACGGTGTCTTCAATTTTCTCTAAATTAATTGGAATAGCGTTATCACTACAAACTTTTTCAACCAATTTTTTGGTTGCTTTGCAATTCGCACAACCTGTGCCTAATATTTTAACTTCTATCATTTTTTTCTCCTTTTGAGACCTTTGCATAAATATGAATAATCATCAAAACGCTATCTTTCATCAAATTACAAACTTTTTAAAAACACCCTTAGCCCTGCTAGGAGGGGATTTAAAAAATTTCCAATTTAATAAAATCTGTCATTTTGCTAATCATCCCTATTTATGCAAAGGTCTCCTTATAAAACTACATTAAACAACAATCCAACTAGCATAATTGAGACTGCAACAATCGTTGTAAATAAAGCCAATGCCTTCCAGTGCATCACTTGCTTTAAAATCAATAATTCTGGCAAAGAAATAGCGGCAATACTCATCATAAATGCAAGTGTCGTGCCAACTGCAACGCCTTTAAGCAGCATAGCCTCCACAAGTGGAATAATACCAACTTCATCAGAATATAGCGGCACACCTGCAATAACTGCCATCGGCACTGCTAATAGATTATCTCCGCCTAAGCTTTGCGCCCAATGGGAAATAACCATGGAATAATGCACCAACACCCACTCCTATAATTACCCACTTCCAAAGCTCGCCAAATATTTTTTTTGCTTCAACTACGGCGTATTTGTGCATAACTGCCCAACTTTTATCGGTTTGCATACTTGAAGTTGCAACCAGTTTGGCGTTTTTAATTTCATCATAATTAAAAATGTGTTTTTCCACGCCCATTCTTTCCATAATTCTGCCACCAATAAAGGCAATAATTGCACCTGAAACCACAAACATCAAAGTTGCTTTCCAGCCGACTACGCCAACTAGAATAATGACAGCAATTTCGTTAATCATCGGGCTGGCGATTAAAAAAGTAAAAACGATGCTTAATGGAATGCCAGCACGCAGAAACCCTAAAAATAGCGGGATAGAAGAACAAGAGCAAAAGGGGGTAATTGCGCCTAAAATAATCGCCATAAATTGTGCAAAAGTTTTTGATTTGCCTTGCAGATAATCACGCACTTTTTCTGGTGAAATGTGAAAACGCAACAAACCCATAAAATAAATAATGATGATTAACATAAAAAATATTTTGACAATATCCATTATAAAGAACTGCATAACCTTGCCGAGACTACTACTGGCTGATATTGCCAATATATCAAAAGTAAGCCAATTGGCAAAATTCTCAAACGCTTCAAACATCACATTCTCCTATTTTTGGTCTATTTTTCATAACACTCAACCTATGCAAGTCACTTTTATACAAGACTTGTGCTCTTGCTTCAGTAGTAACAAATTTGATGATTTTCTTTTGAAAATCTGCTAAATCTGGGTGGATAGAATAAAGCACCCATTTACCACAACGGCGTTTACGGATTAAGCCATTTAATCTAAGAATACTTAAATGGCGCGATATTTTTGACTGAGGAAGTTTGAGTGCATACTCTAATTCACACACACATAATTTTGTTTTCACAGACTAAAGTGATACACCTGAGTCGGGTTTCGTCGGACAACACATTAAAAAATTCATTCATAGTTTATTTATATATTCACATATTCGTTTTTACACATATTATATACTAAAAAGTTTACATAGAGACCTTTGCATAAATAGGGATGATTAGCAAAATGACAGATTTTATTAAATTGGAAATTTTTTAAATCCACTCCTAGCAGGGCTAAGGGTGTTTTTAAAAAGTTTGTAATTTGATGAAAGATGGCGTTTTGATGATTATTCATATTTATGCAAAGGTCTCCATATGCAAAAAATAAAATACGCTGTTGATTTATGCAAAGGTCTCTTAAAATGGGAATATAATGCAATTTACTTTTAAGGAGAAAATAATGAAAAAACTACTATTAATATTAACAGCCATATTTTTAGTGATTGCCATTATCTGGTTATCACAGAATTCAGAAAAATATAAATTTGACAAAATTGCTGATAATGTCTATGTTATGCATGGTCCACTTGACGAGCCTAATCCAGAAAATCGTGGATTTATGAACAATCCTGGACTTATCGTTGGTAACATTGGTGCTGTTATTGTTGACCCAGGTAGCACAGTTGAAGTGGGAAGTAATGTTCTTGCTGCCGCAGAAAAGATTACCAACAAGCCTATTGTTGTCGTTTTTAATACCCATGTCCATGGTGACCACTGGTTAGGTAATCAGGCGATTGTTGCGCGTTACCCAAATGTCAAAATCTATGCCCATCCCAATATGATTGAGCAAGCCAAATCTGGTGAAGGTGAGCGTTGGGTAAAGTTAATGCATGATTTAACTGAAGGCGCATCTGATGGTACAAAACCCACTTATCCAACTAAGGCTAGTACACACTTACAAATCGTTAATGCAGGTGGTGAGACTTTTAAAATTCACCACAATATTACTAGGGCAGCACATACCAATACCGATATTATGGTTGAGCATGTCAAGAGCAAAACTTTATTTATGGGTGACAATGGTTTACTACACAGACACGGACGATTTGATAACACCTCTGATATGCATGGCAATATTAAGGTATTAGAGTATGTAATCAATTTAGACTTAGATTATTATGTCCCTGGCCACGGTCCAACTGGCAATGCAGAAAGCACTGTAAAACCCTTCTTAAATTATTTACGCATCGTGCGTGACGAAGTCAAGAAAGGCTATGAAGAAGACTTAGCCGACTATGAAATCAAGCCGATTGCCGATAGAAAATTAACGGCTTATCATGACTGGCACGGTTACAAAAACAACATGGGTAAACATATTGGAAAAATGCTTAGCGAAATTGAAAACTTAGACGAATAATTTTAGGGATGTCTTAACATTCTGATTTTTATCAAAATTGAGGCATAAGAAATTTGAAAAACAGAAATTTGTACATAACAAATGACTGTTTTAAAAATTTCAACAACAAAGATTTTAATGAAAAGCGAAACTTATCAGTCAAAAAATCCATCCATATGCAACTCGGTTAAATCGCTAAATCCACCGATATGTTTGTTGTCGATAACAATTTGTGGCACCATTCTAGCACCATTTGTTACCTTGGAAAATTCTGCCATTAGGGCGCGATCTTCATCAATCATTTTTTGCTCAAAAGTTAAGTTCCATTTGTTTAACAATTCTTTGGTTTTAACGCAAATCGGGCAAGTATTGGTGGAGTAAACGACAATATTCATGCTAACGCTCCTACCACTAAATCGCCCATTTTGCTTGTGCCGACAACACTATCACCTTCTGCTGCAATGTCTTGGGTGCGATAGCCTTGGTCTAGAACACTGTTAACGGCTGCTTCAATTTTTTCTGCCAAGTCTGCTTGATTAAGCGAATAACGCAACATCATTGCTACTGAAAGAATGGTTGCCAAAGGATTAGCCAAATCTTTGCCTGCAATGTCAGGTGCGCTGCCATGAATTGGCTCGTACATACCGAAGCCATCTTTGTTGAGGGAGGCACTTGGTAGCATACCGATTGAGCCTGTGAGCATTGCCGCACAATCAGAAAGCACATCGCCAAATAAATTACTGGTTACCATCACATCAAATTGCTTTGGTGCTTTAACCAATTGCATCGCCGCATTATCCACATACATATGCGAAAGTTCGACATCTGGATAATCTTTTGCCACCTCGATCATGGTTTCACGCCATAATTCACACACTTCTAACACATTCGCCTTATCAACTGAACAAACACGCCCATTACGCTTTTGTGCAATTTTAAATGCTGAATGTCCGATGCGTCGAATTTCAGACTCAAAATAACCTGCTGTATTAAAGCCATATTTTTCACCATTTCGTTCTTCAATGCCACGCGGTTGACCAAAGTAAATGCCTGCTACTAACTCACGCACAATCATCAAATCCAGCCCAGAAACCACTTCTTCTTTCAGCGTCGAAGCGCTGACAAGTTGCGGATATAAAATCGCAGGACGCAAGTTAGAGAATAGATCCATTTCAGCACGCAGACCTAACAAACCTCGTTCGGGGCGTAAATTTCGCTCTAATTTCTCCCATTGGTAACCACCTACCGCACCTAGCAAGATTGAATCACATTGCTGTGCCATATCGAGCGTGGCTTGTGGCAAAGGTGAGTCAGTTTCATCAAACGCTGTGCCGCCGATTAAACCGTGAAGCAATTCCATATTAAGCGAGTGATTGTCATTTAAGTAATTGATAACTTTCAGTGCTTGGGCGACAATTTCTTGCCCAATGCCATCACCTGGCAATATTAGAACTTTTGACATTAAATTTCCACCATGTCAAACTGGTCTTTGGTCACGCCACAATCAGGGCAAACCCAATCCTCAGACACATCTTCCCATTTTGTCCCTGGTGCAATGCCTTCTTTCTCAGAACCTTTGACTTCATCATAAATCCATCCACAAACCATACATTTATAAGTTTTCATTCTTTTTCTCCGTTAAAAAGGGAGTGACTTCACTCCCTTTTAATATTGAAATATTTTATTATTTATAGGTTATCCGCATTCTTTGCTAAATATTCAGCCACACCTGCTGGCGTGTCTTTCATGCCTTCATCGCCTTTATTCCAACCTGCTGGGCAAACTTCACCGTTAGTAGTGTGGAAATCCAGTGCATCAACCATTCGTAACATCTCATCAACATCACGCCCAAGTGGTAAATCATTCACTACCTGATGACGCACATCAAAATTCTCATCAATCAAAAACGATGCACGAAGTGCAATGCCTGCTGGATGAACGATACCATAAGCCTCCATAATAGAGTGGTTAACATCAGCCACCAATGGAAAATCAATCTTGCCTAAACCACCGTCCTTAGGGTCGGTATTTCTCCACGCATTATGTGTGAATTGTGAATCAATAGAAACACCCACAACCTCAACACCTTTTTCAGCAAACTTTGCCATACGATGATGATGTGCCAAAATCTCAGAAGGACATACAAAAGTAAAGTCCAACGGATAAAAAAACAACATAATTTTCTTACCCTTTAAACTTGAAAGTGTAAAGTCATCTACGATTGACCCATCTGCCAATACTGCCGCTGATGTAAAGTCTGGTGCTTGTTGTGTTACTAAAACGCTCATATATTTCTCCAAAATTATAATAATAAAGCATTAATTATACAACAACTCAGCACCGTATTTCATTTATAACAAAACATAAAACTAAGTAATCAACTAAATTAAGTGCATTAATAAATTTGAGCATATTCCAATATCTGCAATAGATTCAACTTAAATATCAATTTTTTACATGACCTTTGCAGCATATTACACGAGTTTTAAAATTCAAACTTATAACTGACAATACAACTGTCTTGAGTTTTGGTCGGAATGTTTGTATTGCTAATGCCGATGGCAGGATGGATAAAGTAATTGCAGGTTTTCAGGATTATTTATTTTTCCATTTAGTTCATTCAGGGTACAAAGTATATGCGTACTGACTGCGACGACTTAGGCTTGTATTCAGCGGGTGTTGAATGTTTGCCTAGGTAAGAAATGATAGGCGTTGAGTTAGTAGGCCGTTCATGAGGCGGACTAGGATAACATAACCTGTTCGTGTAATTTCCAAATGTTTTGGTAACCACTTCCGCACTAGGAGATTAATCCTGCTGTCTATCGGCTGTTTCGGCAATGTACTGGTAGTTTCTGACCCAGTGCCGCCTTAACATGACTTCCATGTTAGCGTTTGTCGTTATTGGTGCGATTTTCTGATTGTTCGCTAGGGATTGTTGTGCCTTTACGGGTGAAAAATGCGCCGTAGAGTTTAACATTGTCGGTGGCAATGTGGCGAAAACCTACGCCGAATCCTGTTTTGACGGTTTCTTTTTTATGGGCGATGAAAGTTAAGTCAGTTTCGTCATTTAAGATGTAATTTAGGCGGACGCCTTGTGATTTGTAGCCGTAACCATGCACAGTATCGCGTGGTTTTTTGTCGTCGCTGATATACAAATCTAAATAGGAATTCTCCATACTATATCGCATAGCAATAGCGTTAATACCGAGTTTTTGGTTGAGCTCATCATCATTATTGATGGGGTGATAGGGATCAGTGACAGCTAAGGGGCTAAAGGCGTAGCCAAGTTGCCAATTTTCAATAAATTTTCCCATTTGCACGCTTAAATCATCATTGATATCGGCAATATAAAATAGGCTTTGGATGGTAGTTTTTTTGGTGTCTATCTGATATTTTAGTTGATATTCAAAACCCGATATGTCGCCACTCAACCCTAAAATAGCGTTGGTTTTTTCTGTGTCTCTTAGCGTATTTTCGACAGCTGGATTTCCCCATAGCCCCTTTCTATCAAGTTTGTAACTGTGGGTAATAAAGGTGGCGTGGTTGATGGGTTTGGCGAATGCATTGCCTGCCAATAAACCCACGAGAATAAAAATGATTTTCTTCATCGGATGGCGTTACGCATACCTTGACTGGTTAAAAGGCGTTTTGGGATTTTTTTGGCGGTGATATTGAGAAAATTCATTACTGTTTTTTTACTTTTATTTTTTGAGGTGTAAGTAATACTATTAAGGATTTTTTCTTTGACATTGTAGTGCATTTTTTTATACAATTTGCCACTTCTTAAATAGGCATTTGCACTGATGGGGCGTTGGTCGGTGCTGTCAATGAGCAAAATAATTTTATGGTAAGTAGCACTGGATTTTTTAGCAATTAATTCTAAAATAGTAGTATTTGGCTTTTGTTATGATGCTGGGTGTGTAGTTTTTACTAAGACGCAGACCTGCAAGGTCGCCATACGATGCTTGCCCTAGCAAACGCTGAATTGGGGTGATGCGTACTGCACGAGAACTATTTTTAGGAGCAACGAACATTCCTTTATTACTGAGTAAAATGCGATTGTCTTTGTCACTACCGTCTAAAACGCTGACTAAACTTTGTCCATCTTGATGGAAAACGGTGTAGTTTTGACTTTTTTCTATTATGTCATTTTTGTATTCATCAATGCGAATGTCTAATTGTGCGTGAAGAAAAGGTGAGCGGTAAGTGTCAACTTTGATCAATAGTTCCATTGCATTCATTGCCATTGCTGGTGCTGTCAATAACGCTAAAAATAGAAGTCGTAAAATAGTCATAATTATGTGAGACCTTTGCATAAATAGGGATGATTAGCAAAATGACAGATTTTATTAAATTGGAAATTTTTTAAATCCACTCCTAGCAGGGCTAAGGGTGTTTTTAAAAAGTTTGTAATTTGATGAAAGATGGCGTTTTGATGATTATTCATATTTATGCAAAGGTCTCCATAAGTATTTTAAGTATGTGAAAGTTGCTCAACAACTTTCTTTTTCAAAATTTTATTAATTGGCAAATAAGAGGCAATGATGCCTAACAAACTCATTGCTAATAATACCCATATTGCCATACCCATCGTCGGCAATATCAATAACGGAAATTCCGTGGAACGCCCTGGTGGAGGCGGCATCATAATACCTGCTTGACTGATGGTAAATGCCAACACGAAGCCAGTATTATGCCGAGAACAGCACCGATAAAGCCGATGATAAGCCCTTCAAAAACAAAATTAAGTCGTAGTTGCCATTTTTCAATGCCAAAAGCCCGTAGCGTGCCGATTTCTGGCACTCGCTCATTCACGGTTGTGCCCATCACATTTGCTACTGAAAGCAGGGCAACTGTCATAATAATCACACCCATTACTGTGAAAATTGAATAATAAATAATTTCTACGGCTTTGAAATAAGGTTTAATGTCGTACCAAGGTTGCACTGTCATTTTTGTGCCTTTTACTAAGGCTTTAATTTGAGGCAAAATGGATTTAGTCGCTTCAATATCACGCAATTGCACCACGATATTGCTGACTTTGTCGGTAAGTAATAGTTGTTGTGCCAAGGCAAGTGGCACTTTAATATCCAGTTGATTGGTAATTGGAATGCCTGTGTCATAAATCCCACTCACCGTTGCGTCAATGGCATTGATACCACCTTCAACGGTATTGGCAAGTAGCACCACTTCATCGCCGACATCAATGCTAAGTTTTTTTGCTAAATCAATGGCCAATACCGCTTGATAGGGATTTTTATCGGTGTCTTTAAACATTGCACCTTTGACAAAAGCACCTGCAGCATTACCTTGTTGCAGGCGTTTTTCTTTCTTACTTTCAATGCCTGTAGCACGAAATACGGTGCTAATACTGTCGTCTTTTGAGACAATGCCAGTAAACAATAATCTTTGCATTGCACGGCGCACAGGCTGGGTTGCTTCTAATTTTGCCACGGTTTCATTGGCGGTTTTGCTGTCTAATCCAAATGCTAATAATTCCGTTTCAAAGTCGTTCACCATTCGTTTATCTACAAGTTGCATATTGCCTGTGCCGCCTTGAACAATAACTCGGGTTAAGCCCCAAAAAGTAAAATTAATATAGCCATGAGCGACTATGATTGAACTAGAAACAATGGCAACTGTCCAAATTGCCACCATTGAACGGCGTCTATTGCGTGCGACATTACGCCAAGCGATTTTAAACCATTGACTCATACTAATTCTCCGTCTAATAGATTGATTGTGTTACTGACTTTGTCAAGTAAGCGGTCGTCGTGGGTAGAAAATAAGAAAGTCGTACCCAATTCTTGGTTGAGTTTTTTCATCAAATCAATCAAAATAAAGGTATTTTCTGAGTCTAAATTTGCCGTCGGTTCATCTGCCAAAATCAATTTTGACTCACCCATCAGCGAACGCGCCACGGATACTCTTTGTTGTTGCCCACCTGAGAGTTGATGAGGAAAGGTATCCATCTTATCTTTCAACCCCACTTGTTCTAAAAAATATTGCGCTTGAGTTTTACGCTGTGCTGCATTTGGAATACTAGAAAGTGCCGACATTTCCACATTTTCCAATGCTGTTAAGACGGGCAATAAATTAAAATCCTGAAAAATAAAACCCAAGTCAAATGCTCGCAAATGGTTGATGTGTGCCTCATTGTTGCTATCAATTTTCACGCCATCAAAATAATATTCGCCATTATCAGCATTATCCAGCAAACCAATCACATTTAATAAAGTGCTTTTACCCGAGCCACTTGGTCCAGAAACCGCTGTAAATGCACCTGTCTCAATCTCTAAATTAATATTTTTTAGTGCTTTAACTTCCTTAATACCTTCGCCAAAAGTTTTGCTAATTTTGTTCAGTTTTATCAGCATAATGTCCTATTATTTCAAAGTTAATTTGCATACCTGATTCTGGTAGTTTGAATTGCGCTTGGGAAAAGCTTGGCGCAGAAAATGCTGCCCTAGCATCATTAGAAAACCCATATGGCTCAAGTGGTATGCCTAGCAAAAATACTTTATTTAGCTCTTTATCTTTATTCTTATCATGAAATGCTGTCGCTGTATAAATCCCTGCGGGGGCTGATATTCTAGCAGATACACTGCCTTTTTTAGCAGGAATGCTCAACCCTATTGTTACCTTCCCATCGGGGAAATTTCCCTTATCTTTTTCAGAAAATAAACCAAGTTCAATATTCCCCTCATTACTTTCAATACCTTCCATAACAATGAGCAAATCCGCTGCAAATACAGACGAAGTTAAAAAACCAAACAATACAATTATCTTTTTCATTTTATTTCTCCTTTTTAAATTAAGTGGCAATCATAATGTTTAAAAAAAAATAATGTACACAATTTTACGGCTAAAAGGTTAGTAAAAACGATGAACGGGACTGTAAAATACCGCTATGCTAAAAATTTACAACACTCTCAGTAAAGAAAAAGAAGTTTTCCAACCTATCAATCCAGAAAAAGTCGGGATGTATGTTTGTGGAATGACGGTTTATGATTATTGTCATATGGGGCATGCCCGTGTGTTAGTGATGTTTGATGTTATTACTCGCCACCTACGACGCCATTTTCCGCAGGTGGAATATGTGCGTAATATTACTGATATTGACGACAAGATTATCCAACGAGCGATTGAAAATAAGGAAGATATTTATGCACTAACCAATCGTTTTATTGATGCAATGCACGAAGATGAGCGGGCTTTAGGGATTTTGCCACCTGATGCAGAACCGCGGGCGACGGATGCAATTGACCAGATGTTTTATATGATTAAAACTTTGATTGATAAAGGAATCGCTTATCAAGGCGAGAATGGCGATGTGTATTATTCGGTGCGACAATTTAAAAATTACGGCAAGTTGAGTGGCAAAAATATTGATGACCTTGAAGCGGGCGCACGAGTTGGTGTGGAATCGAATAAAAAAGACCCATTGGATTTTGTACTATGGAAAATGGCAAAACCAAACGAGCCAAGTTGGGAATCGCCTTGGGGTGATGGTCGTCCAGGCTGGCATATTGAATGTTCGGCGATGTCGTGCAATCATTTGGGTAATCATTTTGATATTCACGGGGGTGGGATGGATTTGGCTTTTCCACATCACGAAAATGAGATTGCGCAATCTGAAGGCGCAAACGACTGCACTTTTGTAAATACTTGGATGCATGTGGGTTTTGTCAATATTAATAATGAAAAAATGAGCAAGTCGCTGGATAATTTTTTCACCATTCGTGGGGTGATGGAGAATTATGATGGTGAATCGTTGCGTTACTTTATTATGAGTTCGCATTATCGCTCTCCGCTTAATTTCTCTGATGAAAACTTAGACAATGCCAAAGCTTCTTTAACGCGTTTGTATACTGCCACTCGTGGATTACAAGCTTCAGAATCAGCGATGGAAGAAGTCTCACAACGCTTTGATTTTGAAGCCCGAATGACCGCCGCCTTAGACGATGATTTTAATACACCGATTGCACTCAGTATTTTATTTGAATTGGCAAAAATGGTAAATGCTGAACGAGAAAAAGACTTAGACCAAGCCAATGCTTTGGGGCAATTACTCAAAAACTCGGTGGTTACATTGGCATTTTACAAATGGATGCAGATGAATTTTTAAAACAAGGTATTGATTTATCCGATGACGCTATTGACGCAAAAATCCGCCATAGAAACGATGCCAGAACCCATAAAGATTTTGCCACTTCCGATAAAATCAGAGACGAATTAGCCGAATTAGGCATTATTTTAGAAGACAGTACAGGCACAACCACATGGCGCAGAAAATAGACTGGAATAATATTGACACTGTGCTTTTAGATATGGACGGCACTTTGTTGGATTTGAACTATGACCTGCATTTTTGGATGGAATATATGCCTTTGATTTTTGCTAAAAAGCACGACTTAACGCACAATGAAGCCAAAGACAAACTGTTTCCAATTCTTCGTGCTGAAGAAGGAAAATTGCACTGGTATTGCCTGGACTATTGGCAGGAAAAATTACAATTAGACATTGCCACACTCAAACAAGATGTGGCACATCTCATTCAAATTCACCCTTTTGTATTAGAGTTTTTAGAACAGGCCAAAGCCCATAAAAAACGCATTTACCTCGTTACTAACGCACACAGAAAAACCCTGCAATTGAAAATGCGAGTAACCAATTTAGAGTCCTATTTTGACGGTATGATTGTTTCTCACGATTACAAAGTCGCCAAAGAAAAGCAAGAATTTTGGCACAAATTAGAAGCCGAATTAAAATTTGATAAGGCAAAAAGTATCTTTTTCGATGATTCACTAGCCGTGCTAAAATCTGCCCAACAATACGGTATCGGTACTATTGTTGCAATGAGCAAACCTAGCTCCAAAATGGATGCTAAAGAAATTGAAGGTTTTATCAATATTGAAACTTTTGAACACGCACTTATAAAATGAAAATCGGCATTCTCTCAGACTCCCACGGCTGGATTCACCCAGAAATTATCAGCCTAATGAACACCTGCGACAAAATTATCCATGCAGGCGACATTATGGAAGAAGATACACTGAAAGCACTCACCGCCCCCCTTATTGCAGTTAGAGGTAATAATGACGAACACCTTGCCTTTGCCGACATTGAAACGCTTGATTTACCTGGTGGAAAATTGGTAGTAGAACACGGTCATAAACACGGCTGGCACACCCCATCACACGACTCTTTGCGAGAAGCACATGCTGAGGCTAAAGTTATTGTTTACGGACATACGCATAAGCAACTTATTGACACTGAAATCAGCCCTTGGATAGTCAACCCCGGTGCATCGGGTGCTATTCGCAATAAGGGTGGTTCTAAATGCTTAATACTCACCATTGATGATGAACAAAACTGGAAAATCATAACAAGCAACTTTACCAACGATGCGTAAGTGATGAATGCAATCATTCGATCAGTGAAACACATAAACCCCAATCCAAAAATAGAAATCACAAACCTAGCACTATCTTTGCAATCTCTACTTTTGGATTAGGAGTTATTTTTTTAAAGCATAAATTATAATATCAAAATGAAATCTTTATAAATTAAATTTTTTAAACACCAGTCAGCTAAGTGGTTAAATTTCCAATTTGATAAAAGGATGATTTGCAAATGATCATATTTATGCAAGTCTCAATTAAATATTTTTAAACACAAGTACAGCAAAAGGTAAAAGCTATGCAACAAAAAATAAATAAACGGACATTAACTTTTATTATTGGTTTCTTATCAATAGTTTCTTGCCAAACGGCTATCAGTAAAGACAAAGCAACATCATTTGATACTTTGACGAATGTGGATTATGTACGAAAATTAACCATTCAAGAGTTTCCTCTTTTTAGGCAAATTAAAAAAATAGAGGCAAGCACTACCTAACTGTTAGTTATAAAGATTACAATGGCGATTTACATCATGATGGGGCACTTGAAGTGCCTGCTAATATTGCCAATCAAGTAAAGGCATTGTTTCCTGATTTGTTAGCAAATGGCTTTCTTTTTCAAAAAATCAAGCCTTTATCACAATATAGCGATGTTTATGCAGCAATGAAAGACAATGCAACTTTTTTCTTTACAAGCACTTTAGGGAGGATATGGCTAGTTATCAACCCAATAAATAATCCACTCATTGTGCGTGATATTGGAAACAAAAATGCAGCATATAAACATACTTTTGCCCATGGGGTGGCGACCAGCAATAAATTGGTAATTTTTCCTGCCGCAGGGGTTTTGTCAGTCAATGTGAATCAAACTGGAAATGTTGGAAAACTAACACCAAAAGCATTAGAAGTATTCTCCAAACATAATTTTATTCAAGCATTACAAGCAAATGACAACCCTGATGTGTTATTTTTTGGCTTACTGGGTTATCAATATAAGGCACCTAAAATGCCTAAAAAAATTGATTTTGCCGATACATCTTCAGTTACCCCAACATTTTCTTATGAGCCTCTACCAGATAGCGTGAAAAAAGCACTGATTAACAGTGGAGCATGGAAAAAAGGTTGTCCAGTTAGTTTAGAAAGACTGAACTATGTCCAATTCGGTTATTACGGCTATGACGGAAATATCGCCCAAGGATCACTAGTAACAGCCGATGTTGTTGCCCCTAATATTTTAGAAATTTTTAAAAACTTCTTCCAAAATAAAATTGCCATTGAAAAACCAGGCGGTGAAAATTGGGTGGCACCGGTATGTTTAATTGTCGAAAAATTACTGGAGAATCTGGATTTTCACTACATTCTTACGGCACAGCACTTGACCTTAGTTACTATCGAAACCCCTATATAGGTATATATAAACTGGATAAAAATAACGACGGCATAGCAGCAACAGGGGTGATTGTAATTCCTGACAGCCAATTGATTTTTTTGGCTCGTAATCAGCATACAGATGGTTTTAATGAAGCCCATGTTGATTACCTCCGTTCTCAAGGATTATCTGAGTGGGGCGGTCATTGCTAACGCACTGATTATAGCTTTCCAAACCACTATTCTTCTGCATCATTCCTTTTCGCATTTGTTGAAAAGGGTTCTACTTACTTTATGAATATAAGAAGCCTTTGCAAAGTTTTCCATTCAACCGAATATGCAAATAGTCGCAAATGGCAAACTTACCAAACTTGCAAGCGTTTGTTAAAAATATTGCACAATTTGATACTTTGGGTGAAGATGGGTTTTATCAAATGCTTTACACAAAACTTCAGGCACAGGCAACCAGTCAATAAATCAAATTTTTTAACAAGGTCTTTATAATGCGTAGCCTCCCAAATAGTTGCCCCTTAAAAACCAGCTAACCTTTGTTTTAAAAGATAAGTAGGTAAATTAGAAATAATGGAAACACCTTATTACTTCTTAACAACCCCAAAATATTTATATATTCTCACTATGAAACTTCAACGTTCCCGCCACACCTCCAAAAATTACACTTGACCTATTTATTTTACTATCCAATATTGTAAATACAAAATGCCCAAGTTCTTGATGTATGATATTACAAAGATGAGCAAGATAGTTGAAAGATCTACATTAAGCAAAACAAATGTGATTGATTTGGGTATGAAAAACATACAAACTATACAAAGTATCGGTAAATTATTACTGAAAATAAAATCAATAGGGAGGTTTAAGAATAATCTAAGTATATTTTGATACAATTTTACAAATATCATAATGACATAAGACCTATACACAACTATTCTTTAATACTAGAAATTAAAAGATGATTCCATATATTAAAATAAAATACTGCAAAAATTTATTACTAGGGGCTAGCTTTTTGGTCTAAAAGCATCTTTGGGGAATTACATCTTAAAAATTATGGACAATTTCAACGCTAATGGAAAAGATAGCAAATAGCTGATTGACTCTATTGTTATGTGAAGACAATGTATTATCTCTGTTAAGAAATTGAATATAAAAAATACAGAAAGTGAAGACAGAATATGAATAGGATGGCTATAAAAAACATAGATAAAGTCAACAAACCAAATATAGAGTCTGAACTATTGCTAGCAATTTACAGATGTCCGTTAAAAGACACGATGAAAGAATATCAATTTATCCGATCTTAAATCGGAAAAATATATCTTCAGAATATACTAAACTCTTTAGGCTAAAAGATCAAGTTCTATTGCCTAATAGATTTAGGAAGTGCTTCTATTTTCATACTTTTGATGAATAAAATACAAAAATTTTATTTGAAAAGAACTAATGAAACATATTTCAGCTTGTAGCAGAGGATGCTTTAGCATAAAGATATTTCTGTTGAAAATATTATCAAGATAACATGTTTTTATAGGCGATATTGAAGATTTAATTGCCTATATGCTATGACATAAATAATAATTTATTCAATATTAATGAAAATAGTAAAAACAATTGTTTTATGTTGATTATGAAACATTTTTCGGATGTAAATTCACAGAAAATAAAAAGAAGGATTGTTAAGATTTAATCTTCCTATATTTGGATGAATTTTATTTGAACATTATTCAAAATATTTATTATCTGGAGAAATATTTGATGTTATAATCAAAGAAAGACATGATTGAGCTAATTATGACAATTGAGCATTACAGCCAAGAATATATGCAATTGCATTACATCTATTGGATGCTTAGTATTGTCAATATCTAAACAATAATAAAAGTGCTTCTCGCATAGCCCAAGGTTACGACAACACTATTTTTGTTTTTTTAAGGGGTAAGCATTGTGATAGAGAGCATAGATCTAAAGAATTGCTTTTAAGGTGCTGTATAGTGAGTGTCAATTTAGAAAATAAAATAATAGTTGGTATAGCAAGAGATAAACCAGAAGGAAATGGATCTTCCTCAGATCTTGTGTATATAGAAAATAAAAACTGGACACAAAAAGAAAAAGATGAATATAAAAAACTTTCAAAAGAATTTAATTATTTTAAAGGCATAAACTGGGAAAAAATGAAAGAGATGAGTTTATGAAAAAGCATCTAACAAATCATTCCACCTGACCGCTAACGCGTCAGGTGAATTCAAGTGTTAGGGCTATAAACGAGACATATAATGAGAAAGTTTGTTTGGGATACATCAGCAATTGTAAATATAAAAGAGCCAAATGCTGAAGGTTACTCACCAGGTAATAGCTTTTACGAAGATTTCAACGATGGTTGGATTGAAGGGGAATATTTAAATATTTTTCCTACGCTAGCAGTTTTTGAAATTCAAGCAACCGTCTCTAAAAAACATAGAAAAGGTCAGCGTATTTTAAGAGATTTTTATCTTATGGATGACAATGCAATTTCATATGATGTAAACCAAGAGTTAATTACTAAATCAATTGATTTGTTCACCCTTGATGGTTTTAACAATCTTCAAGGAGCAGACCTTGTGTTTGCTTGTATCGCTCATGTTGAAGATGCATATTTAGTTACAATGGATAGAAAGCTGGCCTTACATGCATCAAAACAAATAAAGGTAATTAATCTTAATGAGAGTGCTGAATCAGAAAATTATTATCGTGCATTATTCCAATACAATAATTAGGGTTACAATAATTAGGGTCAAATAATTAGAAATAATTAGGGTCAGAGTGTAATTTATTCAACATTTTTCTTCGGTCTTCCTGCTTTTCTACTACTTACCCTAGCATTATTCAAAACTTCAATTTCTTTGATAAAAACCTCATTACCAAGTGCTAACCCTTTGTTAATATTTTTCCTGATATTACCTCGTTGTATGATATGCTGAGGAATATCTGCTGGAGTTATGCGTTTTAGTCTTGCCATTTTGAAATACAGAATACAAAAGAGAAATATTATTTTAGCGTAAAAATAACACTCTGACCTTAATTATTTGTAATTGCTCTTGAGTGTGAATTTGTATTTGCATTCTTGTGGTAGTTTTGTTGCATGTCTTCTCCTTTTGTGGTGAAAAAAGTTGATATGTTACGATAACTATCACTCTTATTTGAGTGTTAGTTTAAGGGTTTGAATTTTTATTTTTCTGTATTTTTGCAAGCAAAAATTCAAACCCTTAAAATGACCATTGTGCTAGGTTTGAGAATTATTAATTCAAATGCTTAAAGTGGAATAACGTGGTGAAACTGGATAGTTAAGGGGTAAAAAGTGGATTTACACAGTTTGGTTTACACTCCCTTTTTTAGGTTTTTTTGAAATTAATTTTTAATTAGAGAACATTAAAGATATTTTATGTAATATAATTATATTCAATTATTTAATGACGAATAATTAACAAACGATTGCTGTTTATTTGTACCAACCCAGAGTGAATCGATAAGATGAAATCTTGGCATAATAAATGAAAAATAATAAAAAGGAGTAACAAAATGAAACATACAGAAGACGAGTTATATGACAATAGTAAGAAAGTTAAAAGTATTGAAATGATTGATAAAAAAGGATTGGATTTAATCAATAGCATAGATAAAACTGGCTTAAAAGCAATCCTTAACGATGGTATTGATGCTCTTGCTGCAGTTTCAACAGTATATACTGCTGCTAAAGCAATTAAAGAATTCTTAGACGGTGCATATCTAACGGTTTCGGCTGAAAATTCTTATGCTGATGTTGTTATGTTGCAAGCATTTGTGACTGACGATAGTAAACATAATGCAAGAAGTTTACCACATAAAAATTTTTTATTTAGAGGCGAAGCGGATACGGGTGTTTTTCGTGTAAATTCTATGTCAGAGTCTAATTCAACATTCTTATATTCTGTTGAGACTAAGAATAAAGTTTCAACTGTATTGATACAATATAAATGGTCTCAACAAGATAGTGGAAGTGGTAAAGTGGTGATTACGGATTGTAAAGGCAAAGCGGTGGCTATAGAATTCAATTTATATAAAAGAATTGCGCTTGAAAGTGCTGATAAAGAGTTTAAAGTGTCGTTGCTTGCTACTGGCGGTGTAATGCAATTGGGTATCATAAAGCCAAACACTTGAATTCACATTATACTCTAATCCAAAAATAGAGACTTTAAAGATAACACTACCCTTTGTCCTGCCTGTGTTTGTAAGAGATATTAGCCCATTTATAGGTTCAGTGGCTATTTTTTTGTAAATGCAGATGAGGCGAAGGGCTGCACTGGGCTCATGATTTCTTTTTTTTGGATTGGAGCCATAAACACAATACTCAGAGACCTTTGCATAAATAGAAAACAAAAAGTACAAAACCCTAACTGGTATAAAACAGTTTCAACAAAAACCTAGCTGAACCATTAACAAATTTCTGTTCTTAAACTATAAACCTGTATTCTAGCATCAACTGTCAAAGGGGCTAGCGTTCAAACCCCTTGACAGTTAAAACTAAGATTTGTTGGTATAATAGATCAGCGAATTAAGGATAAAAATGACTGTGAACAGTCAAGATTCTGCTTAACAAAAGTTGCGCATAACTGTAAGGGTGTAGCAAGTGTAAGTTGTAGATTTCTACCGTTTTCACCATCTAATCTTAACCATTCTCTTGTTACCGATATGCGTTTCAAGATGGTAATTTTCTTGCCTTCTTTTGCTATTAGTAGTTGTTTTTAGTCCCACAATCTTATGGTGTATCATTACCCCAACTACAGGAGACTAACTTATGGGAAACATACTGCATGCTAATGCCAAGACTACGCCACGAATCAAAACTGAAATTCAAAACGCTACAGCGAGCATCGCTGTTTTAGCCGAGCGCTACAAATTAAATCCTAAAACCATTATTCGCTGGAAAAATACCCTCTCTGTAGCAGATAAAAAATCAGGACCTAAAGTCTGTAATGGTCTAATCAACTTGGACACATTTCAAGCCACTTTTTTCAATTCAGCCATCTTTCCCGCTGGGGTTAAATACCCAATGGTTGAATGAATCCTTTTGTAATTATAAAAATAGATGAGACCTTTGCATAAATAGGGATGATTGGCAAAATGACAGATTTTATTAAATTGGAAATTTTTTAAATCCACCCCTAGCAGGGCTAAGGGTGTTTTTAAAAAGTTTGTAATTTGATGAAAGATGGCGTTTTGATGATTATTCATATTTATGCAAAGGTCTCTAGATGTAACTCTCTACATTTTCTACCACTTCATTGTGATTTGCAAAGCTTTGGTAGTTTAATTTTTCAGTCTTTAAACTTCTAAAGAATCGCTCCATCACCGCATTATCCCAGCAGTTACCCCGTCTGCTCATACTCTGAGTAATGCTGTTGCTCTTACAATACTGCGCAAACGCGTTTGCGCAGTATTGTACGCCTTGATCAGAATGGAACATGAGTTGATTGGTATTGGGCTGGTGTCGTGATATGGCATTACTCAGTGCGTCTTTTGCTAGTTGTGCATTGGGCTGTTTTGACAATGCCCAACCCACCACTTGTTTTGAACTCAAATCCACTACACTGGCTAAATAACTCCAACCTTGGTGGATCTTGACGAGGTAATATCACCCCCAGTGCATGTTAATTGTTTGCTGCGCAAATTCACGATTGAGTAGGCTTCCAGCCTTTTTGTGGATGGTGCCAGCATTGGGGTAATAGTGGCGTTTTCTGGGGCGTATGGCAACCACATTCGCTTTTTTCATTAGGCTTGCTGTTTGGTAAGTGCCGATATTGTAGCCTTGGTTATTTAAGATTACGCACATTCTATGTTTGCCATAGGTATGCCCAACTTCAATGGCAGTTTGCTTAAGTAAGAGACCTTTGCATAAATCAACCCAAACCCACCAACATGGTAAAATAACACCCATCTAAAAACAGCCACAAAAATCAAAAAAATGTCCTGGAAACAAACAGCCCAAAACTCATTTGCAGACTCTCTTGTCGTTGAACACAAATCCCTATCAGAACTAGACGATGTGCATAACATTATCAATTGGCCTGAGATAGAACAAACACTTTCAAACCTGTATTCATCCAAGCGAGGTGCACCCAGCTACCCACCACTAATGATGTTCAAGATTCTCATTCTTCAAGCTTGGTACGGACTAAGTGATGAGGCATTAGAGAAACAAATTGCCAGAGATTTAATGTTTAGAAGGTTTATTGATTTGTCTCTATCTGAGAATGTGCCAGACCATTCCAGCATTTGGCGTTTTAGGCAATTACTCAATACTGAGAAACTGTTAGAGCCATTACTAGAGACCTTTGCATAAATAGGGATGATTAGCAAAATGACAGATTTTATTAAATTGGAAATTTTTTAAATCCACTCCTAGCAGGGCTAAGGGTGTTTTTAAAAAGTTTGTAATTTGATGAAAGATGGCGTTTTGATGATTATTCATATTTATGCAAAGGTCTCTTTTAGTTAAAAATCTGTTTTTTAGGGATTTTTTATTTTTTTGGAAAAAATAGAGGTTTTTGAATTTTGGTGATTGCTTTTTAGAGTCATGTGGGGCTAATGCAGTGGTCTTAGTCAAATAATCTCATTGTTATCATCTTGTTTTTTTTGACAAAAGATGATATTTATTTTAACTTAAATTCTTTTGTAGAAGGGTTTTTATAGGTTTTTTGATTGGAAAAATACTAATTTTTTTGTGTTTGGGTTTTTTTAGGGGTGTCCTTAAATTTATTGTTGCAATATAGTTTTTGTGTTATAATATTTTTTCTATCTAGTAGAAAAAAACGATTAAGGCTCTGTGTGTTGAATTTAGGGTATTCGGATTCACTTATAGAAAAGACGCTGATTTTGTTGGCAAACTATAGTACAATTATATAAAGATAAAATTTGAATAAGGAGTATAAAATATGCAATATGAAATTGATTTAAAGTTGGATAAACCAACACTTGAGAAACTGATTGAAGAAGGTTTTAGTTTACAGGTTTTTAAAGGTGCGAACAACGTTGCTAAAGACGCTGCTAAAGTGGCAGTCTGGAAGTCCGTTGAGGAATTGTTAGAATTAAACACTATAAAATGGGAAGAGGATTATGCTGGTTATTTCACTGCTACGGTTCTCAAGGACGAAGCAGTAATAGAAGCCACAGATTTTTCATCGTTAAAATTGGGTGATTTATATACCCTTAATAGTGACGGGGAGGGGATTGTATCTAAAGGGGAACGCTCAGATAGTTTTAATTATGCAATGGAACAACAGAGAATACCAGAAGACCAATTCTATTGCGGATTAGGCTCTATTGCCGATAATAAAATTAGTCCGTTTGTTGCGATTAATATAGCGCCTCAGTTTTTCGTGCAATTAGAACCTCATGAAAAAATATTATTAATGTTTTCACAACAGCCACGAGAAATTGGGACTATTACTGTTCAGTCTGAGAGTAAAGCTATATTAATTGATTTTCCAACTGATAAAAGGAAAATAGAATTATCTTTTGATGAGAATACAGGTTGGTTGCCATCAGATCCAGCAGACCCAAGGGTAACATTTTTGATACTCCCGTTAATATTGCTAATGAAGTTTGCGATTAGTCACCTGAAAATGAATAAATTAATAGAGACCTTTGCATAAATAGGGATGATTAGCAAAATGACAGATTTTATTAAATTGGAAATTTTTTAAATCCACTCCTAGCAGGGCTAATGGTGTTTTTAAAAAGTTTGTAATTTGATGAAAGATGGCGTTTTGATGATTATTCATATTTATGCAAAGGTCTCTAATAGAATTAGAGGGTAAAGAGTTAATAAACTCATTGCCGATTACTGGGTTAAAAGCACCTGATGTTGGGGCTATATAGATGGTTGCAACGACTTTATTTCAAGCGATAAGAGCAATTAAAGAGTTTCTTGATGGTGCGTATTATGGGGCTATCAAACTTATATACATTAGCTAAAGACGGAACAGATGTTGTATCAAAGGGTGGTGATAAAGAAAGTTTTAACTTTGGAATGGAGGAGCGGACCGTTAAAGAATTCCAATTTAGTTGTGGGCTAGGGACGATTTTTGACGGTGATATTAATCCATTTGTTGCGGTGAATATTAAACCTAAGTTTTTTGTTCAATTGAAACCGCACGAAAAAATATTACTAATGTTTTCACAATAATAGCGAGAAATTGGAACAGTCACAGCAACATCAGAGAGTAAAGCAGTATTAATTGATTTTCCGCCTAAGAATAGAACGATTGCCTTGACTTTTGATGTAAACACTGGCTGGATTTCGTCAGATCCGACAGACACACGCATTACAATTTTTGATAAACCTGTAGATATTGCGTATCAGGTGTAGAAGATTTTCAGGGTTCCCGCTTGCGGGATGTCGTGGATGTTTCTTTTGTTTTTAACAATTTTTGAGATAAGCAATGTTCTGAAATTTAACACCAAAAAAAAGTGCCACCAACATTGATTTAATTGTTAGTGCATTGTTGGTGTTTAATGTTTTAAAAATAATTTTGTTTTCAATGGCCGTTAGTATTTTGAAACTAATTTATTTTTAATTTTGGAGTGCGTTTGAATGTCTTTTTTTATCAAAAAAAAGAACTTAAATCCTGTGATTTAAAAAGTCCAAAAAGATTGCAAGGCATATGAAACACTAAAATCAAAAAAAGTGGCTTGAAATGTGTCCAAGTTGATTAGACCATTACAGACTTTAGGTCCTGATTTTTTATCTGCTACAGAGAGGGTATTTTTCCAGCGAATAATGGTTTTAGGATTTAATTTGTAGCGTTTTGAATTTCAGTTCTGATTCGTGGCGTAGTCTTGGCATTAGCATGCAGTATGTTTCCCATAAGTTAGTCTCCTGCAGTTGGGGTAATGATACACCATAAGATTGTGGGGCTAAACAACTACTTTATTAGCAAAGAAGGCAAGAAAATTTACCATCTTGAAACGGCTAAAGGTAGCAAGAAAAAGTTAAGATTAGATGGTGAAACGGTAGAAATTCACAATTACCTCTGTAATACCCCATTTCCCGCGCAACTTTTAAGCAGAATCTTGACTGTTCACAGTCATTTTTATCCTTAATTGGCTGATCTATTATACCAACAAATCTAGTTTTAACTGTCAAGGGCTTGAACGCTAGCACTCCTTGACAGTTGATGCTAGGTAAGTTTATAGTTTAAGAACAGAAATTTGGTTAATGGTTCAAGGTTTTTTTGTTGAAACTGTTATTATACCAGTTAGGATTTCTGTACTTTTTTGTTTTCTATTTTTGGATTAGGGCATCAGAATTTTTTTAAATCCACTCCTAGCAGGGCTAAGGGTGTTTTTAAAAAGTTTGTAATTTGATGAAAGATGGCGTTTTGATGATTATTCATATTTATGCAAAGGTCTCTGAGTATTGTGTTTATGGCTCCAATCCAAAAAAAAGAAATCATGAGCCCAGTGCAGCCCTTCGCCTCATCTGCATTTACAAAAAAAATAGCCACTGAACCTATAAATGGGCTAATATCTCTTACAAACACAGGCAGGACAAAGGGTAGTGTTATCTTTAAAGTCTCTATTTTTGGATTAGAGTATAATGTGAATTCAAGTGTTTGGCTTTATGATACCCAATTGTATTACACCGCCAGTAGCAAGCAACGACACTTTAAACTCTTTATCAGCACTTTCAAGCGCAATTCTTTTATATAAATTGAATTCTATAGCCGCCACTGTGCCTTTACAATCCGTAATCACCACTTTACCACTTCCACTATCTTGTTGAGACCATTTATATTGTATCAATACAGTTGAAACTTTATTCTTAGTCTCAACAGAATATAAGAATGTTGAATTAGACTCTGACATAGAATTTACACGAAAAACACCCGTATCCGCTTCGCCTCTAAATAAAAAATTTTTATGTGGTAAACTTCTTGCATTATGTCCACTATCGTCAGTCATAAATGCTTGCAACATAACAACATCAGCATAAGAATTTTCAGCCGAAACCGTTAGATATGCACCGTCTAAGAATTTTTTAATTGCTTTAGCAGCAGTATATACTGTTGAAACTGCTTTAGCAACAGTATATACTGTTGAAACTTCTGCAAGACTATCAATACCATCGTTAAGGATTGCTTTTAAGCCAGTTTTATCTATGCTATTGATTAAATCCAATCCTTTTTTATCAATCATTTCAATACTTTTAACTTTCTTACTATTGTCATATAACTCGTCTTCTGTATGTTTCATTTTGTTACTCCTTTTTATTATTTTTCATTTATTATGCCAAGATTTCATCTTATCGATTCACTCTGGGTTGGTACAAATAAACAGCAATGTTTGTTAATTATTCGTCATTAAATAATTGAATGAGACCTTTGCATAAATAGGGATGATTAGCAAAATGACAGATTTTATTAAATTGGAAATTTTTTAAATCCACTCCTAGCAGGGCTAAGGGTGTTTTTAAAAAGTTTGTAATTTGATGAAAGATGGCGTTTTGATGATTATTCATATTTATGCAAAGGTCTCTGAATATAATTATATTACATAAAATATCTTTAATGTTCTCTAATTAAAAATTAATTTCAAAAAAACCTAAAAAAGGGAGTGTAAACCAAACTGTGTAAATCCACTTTTTACCCCTTAACTATCCAGTTTCACCACGTTATTCCACTTTAAGCATTTGAATTAATAATTCTCAAACCTAGCACAATGGTCATTTTAAGGGTTTGAATTTTTGCTTGCAAAAATACAGAAAAATAAAAATTCAAACCCTTAAACTAACACTCAAATAAGAGTGATAGTTATCGTAACATATCAACTTTTTTCACCACAAAAGGAGAAGACATGCAACAAAACTACCACAAGAATGCAAATACAAATTCACACTCAAGAGCAATTATACACGGCGCTAAAGCCTCAAATATCAGTCTGGCAAAACGCTTTTCGGTTAGCACCAAAACCATTGCCAAATGGAAAAATAGAGATTTTGTTGTTGATAAAACCTCAAGACCAAGGACACTACACTACAGCCTAAGCACAACCGAACGTGAAATCATTCGAGTAGTACGAACACTCACTTGGCTAAAGTTAGATGATTTAACCGATGTCATGAGCGCTACTATCCCTAACGCCAACAGAAGTAATATTTATCGCACCTTAGTGCATTTTGGTATTAATCAAGTACCACAACAGAGAAAACAACAAGCATCTACATGAGACCTTTGCATAAATCAACCCAAACCCACCAACATGGTAAAATAACACCCATCTAAAAACAGCCACAAAAATCAAAAAAAATGTCCTGGAAACAAACAGCCCAAAACTCATTTGCAGACTCTCTTGTCGTTGAACACAAATCCCTATCAGAACTAGACGATGTGCATAACATTATCAATTGGCCTGAGATAGAACAAACACTTTCAAACCTGTATTCATCCAAGCGAGGTGCACCCAGCTACCCACCACTAATGATGTTCAAGATTCTCATTCTTCAAGCTTGGTACGGACTAAGTGATGAGGCATTAGAGAAACAAATTGCCAGAGATTTAATGTTTAGAGACCTTTGCGTAATTCATAATTTATTGCTTTAATCCCAACTTTTGTAATTTTTCAAAAAAGATTTTTCAAAATTATTCTCACTTTCTTCAAAAACCCAAAAACAAGGCCGATTGTTTGCATTTCTTGGCGATTTCCCGCCTATTTTTACCTTTATTTCAACCATTAGACGCAACAATCCTGCAGTTCTCGCATCTGTTTAAAAATATTCATCCCTGTTTTAAGATTATGACTCATGGCAATCAGTTGGCTCGGGTCTTGTTTCTCTCTAATCCAAGGTATCTTGCCTTGCCTAAGCCGTGATGAAGTTTGAGCAACCCAAAGGTTCGCTCAACAATGTAGCGAACAGATGAGCGTTGTCTGTTGTCTTGTTTTTGTTTGTTTGTGAGTGGTGTGTTTCTGTAGGCTCGATGCAAGACTTTATTGTTTTGTTTGCCCAACTGTTTGTCATTTCTTTTGTTGGCGTAAGCGCTATCAGCAAAGACTTGCCCGCAGGTTTTGGTTTTGCTAACATCAAGAGACCTTTGCATAAATATGAATAATCATCAAAACGCCATCTTTCATCAAATTACAAACTTTTTAAAAACACCCTTAGCCCTGCTAGGAGTGGATTTAAAAAATTTCCAATTTAATAAAATCTGTCATTTTGCTAATCATCCCTATTTATGCAAAGGTCTCCTCTGGCAATTTGTTTCTCTAATGCCTCATCACTTAGGCCGTAACCAAGCAAAATGAGAATCTTGAACATCATTTAAGTGGTGGGTTGCTGTGTGCCATCAGCGGCAGTTTTATTGAATACACGGTGGTTTGAAAGTGTTTGTTCTATCCTTCGTTTTTATGATGTTTGAACATCATGACAAGTTCTGATGGATTATGCTCAACGACAAGAGAATCTGATGAGTTTGTTGATTTTCTAGAATGACTTACAGTTTCTAGGTTGATTTAGAGGTATTTAGCCAAGTTTGATGTGTTTTAGTTGATATGCAAAGACCTTTCTGATTAAATTAAATCGATCTCTGAGACATTGCGATAATTTATGAATTTTCGCCATTTTTCAAATTACAACTTTCAACATTGATTCCTTTCATTAACAAATGGTGTCCATTATCGCATAATAAATGCTGAGTTAATTTTAAGGTTTTATTGATTTCGGCAAATGCTCTGGTGGTAATTTGACCAAAACATTGTTCGGGCTCAAACCTACGCAATCATTCAACACTGATAATTTTAAGCCCTCCATTGATGATGTTTAAACTGATAATGTCTATCTCATTCCCACTGTGTCTAATACGCTAACAGCAAGTTCTGGTCGCATAATGCTAATCACAATGCCTGGCAGGTCTGCACCTGAACCCACATCAAGTAAGGGTGATTGGTCAATAAATGAGTATTTAATGGACGGTGTTAGAGGTGTTTTTAGCCTCTTCCATGTGTGTTATTGTTACTGCAGACTTAGTTTTGATTTCCATTTAAAATCACATCTAAGATAGGCGGATGAGTTGTTGTGCATTGGAGAATCGTTCAAGCAATGCCATTTTCTCTACACATGGTTAATATGCTAATAAACTCATTTTTGTAGGTTTTAAATAAACCTACAGATGGAATTGGATGTGGGGTAACCCCCTTCAATCAACTGTAGCAAAGCCTAATAGTTTTCAACTGGCGGTGTAAATGATTTTGCATTACTTACGGCAACAGCAAATTCTGTGATAGAGTGTAGTCCATATCTTCTGGTAGTTTAGTGTCTTCGTTCTTGCGGTATTTCTCAATTTCTTCTAATTGGCGTTTGATATAGCCTTTGTATTTAATTTCATTTTCAACAATGCTACTCAAAGTTTTATCGGTCAAAAATGGCTTTCCCGACTCAATTTTAGACAATAATTCGTAATTTACTTTTGGGCGTTTTAACAACTCTAGCAGTGAATATTCGTGATTCAATGTTTGCCCCAATCTTCTCTGCGTGCGTGATGCATACTCGCGGTTGATCAAGTGGTTTTAATCAGTTGTTCTTCCTGTGCGTATCCTCATTTTCTTTGTTTGAAAGGCCTGTCAGCTTCATCATCCACAAGCACTCCAATTTTGCCTTTGGGTTAAAACGCTTTCACATTATCTTCAGACAACAACAAACTTGCGATATTACAACGCGAGTGAACATTCGATCAAGTGCTCTATTGCCTGCCTTTGTGTGATTCGTCATGCGCCATTTACGTCATATAAAGACTCGTCGCGTTTTGGCAGCCAAGCGGTTTTTTCCTGTACGCTGCACGCCGCATTTACGCCTGCTAATAACCCTTGTGCTGCCGCTTCTTCATAGCCAGTTGTGCCATTAATTTGCCCAGCAAAATACAGCCCCGATATTTTCTTCACTTCCAGCGTTTGCCTCAAGCCTCGTGGGTCAAAGAAATCGTATTCAATGGCATAACCAGGACGCACAATATCAACATTTTCAAAGCCTTTAATTGAACGAATAAAATCTTGCTGCACCTCATACGGCAAAGAAGTAGAAACGCCATTTGGATAGAACTCATTCGTCGTCAAACCCTCAGGTTCAACAAAAATTTGGTGTGAATCACGCTCGGCAAAACGCACCACCTTATCCTCAATCGATGGGCAGTATCTGGCCAATGCCTTCAATATTCCCCGTGTACATGGGTGAATCTTTTAAGCCATCACGAATAAAATCGTGGGTTTTTTCATTGGTATGGGTGATATAACAAGGGATTTGCTCGGGGTGGTCAGTGGCTTTTCCCATAAAGGAAAAAGTCGGCAAGGGGGTATCACCCGGTTGTTTTTGCAAAATACTAAAATCAATGGTTCTACCGTCAAGCCGTGGTGGTGTGCCTGTTTTAAGTCGCCCCACCCCTAAATCATAGGCACGAAGCGTTTTAGATAAAGCATTAGAGGGGGCATCACCTGCCCGCCCGCCTTGAAAGTTGCTTTGTCCGATATGGATAATACCGCCCAAAAAAGTGCCTGTAGTCAAAATCACTTTATCAGCTAAAAAATCTAAACCCATTTCGGTTTTAACGCCTTTAATCACATCGTTTTCAATGATTAAATCACCTACTGCCTGCTGAAACAAAGACAAATTTTCCTGATTTTCCAACGCAAAACGAATGACCGCCTTATATAAAACCCTATCCGCCTGTGCCCTAGTTGCCTGCACCGCAGACCCTTTAGAGGCGTTTAGCGTGCGAAATTGAATACCTGCTTTGTCAATCGCCTTCGCCATACGCCACCCATCGCATCAATCTCTTTGACCAAAGTGCCCTTTCCAATCCCACCAATTGCAGGGTTGCAACTCATTTGCCCTAGGGTTTCAATGTTATGAGAAATCAACAAAGTGCTAACCCCCATCCGTGCAGATGCCAACGCCGCTTCCGTGCCTGCGTGACCACCGCCGATGACAATAACCGAGTAATGTTTATTCATAACAATTCAAACAATTTATGTTTAGCGGCTTTTTTGTCAAAGGTTAAAATTGATTCTATGCGAGATGTTCTGACAGAATACGCAATGAGCAAATCAGATAAATCAAAGTTTGTTACTTTCGCTTTTTGCACAACGGACTGAACAGCCGATAAATTCTCAAACTTAAAGATAGGCATCAGTGTCAAATTCTCAAGCATTTTTATTAGGCTAGGGCGTTCAAATTTATAAATAGAATCCAGCACCCAAACCAACTCAATAACAACCAAAATTGGTATATATAACTCCGTTCTTTCAATTTCAGTTTGTTTAAAAAGTTGATATACTTTATGTGCTTGGGTAACATTATCTCCAGTAAGAAATCGCACCAATATATTGGTATCAAGTGCTATCATCTCCAATGATTCCTAAGATGTTGCCCTATCGCCTCATTCATCTCTTCCACCGAAACAGGCTTTTGCCCTGGGCGTTTTAACAAACCAAATACTTCGTCCACTGTCTTAGAAATAGGACGGATAATCGCCTCACCATTTTTTGTCGCCAGCATTTCAATTTTATCGCCTGCGTTCAAGTGCAGCGACTGGCGAATATCTTTTGGTATGGTAACTTGACCTTTGCTGGTAATAGTGGCTAATGACATAACAATATTCCTTACTTTAAAATAGTTCCTTACATTATAGTAAGAATTTATACACTGTGCCTATTTTCTAAAAATCCTAATCCAAATAGAAGCGGCACCGTGTTTACATTGGATTAGGGTTGTGGTAATTCAAGGCCTTCTCTGTATTCTTCTCTTATAGTCATAATTTCTGCTATCTGCTCTTCCGTTAAGTTTTTTACTTTTGATAAGTTTGCCTTCTTTAACTCTGTATCTTTATTGAATTTAGCACCTTGAAAATTTGAATCATCAAAAGTCGTATGAATTAAATTACTATTCATAAAATTAGTCTTTTCAAAAAGACAGGTTTTGAAAGTTGAATCCGATAAATTAAAATTTTCTAAATTTGCATCACTAAAATCTGCGTATTTTATATGAATATTGGACAAATCATAAGGTCTCTTATCTCTGTTGTATTTTGGTAAATCTTTACTGATTCTAACCATAACTTTGATACCCGCTTCAATATCAATGGCTAAATTATCTGTGTTTGACTTTTCAGTATTATCTGTGCTTGACTTTTCAGTAGATTTACTGTCGCGAATAAAAGCACACAAAGTATTTGCTATTACAGCCCTCTCTTCTATATTTGTTTCTGCAATTTTACCTAAAGCATAAATTGCACCCTGCCTAACAGCACTTTGTTTATGTCCTAATAATTCAATAGATTTGGCAAAGGTTTCAGCAAGTAAGCGGTCGCTATCGGTTTTTGCTTGCGCTGTTTGTGCTGTTGTGCGTAATGCTGTCAAAATTAAAGCAAAAAGTGCAATAGGAACTGCCAACAAAAATGCCAGCCCTCTAGCCACACCTTGTGTCTCTTCTGCTTTTGTTAACTTGTAAGAATAGTCAAACCAACCATTAATTATATAATCAGGAAGATAACAACGAAGCACTTCTGGTAAACCAATATAAATAACACCCAAAGCCAGTATCGATACCAACCAAACTTTATACTTTTTAATCCAATGCCAAAACTTACTAAGCATTCAATTGATAATCAGCAAAAGATGGGCGCTCATTAACAAGCATATCATTGCCTTCAATACGCCGACCACAATTAGGGCAACGCTTACTTGCAAGCCATAAGTGTTCAGGCATAGAAGAGAACTCACGCATATATAAAGACTTAGTCTGACACCAAGCATCCTTTAAGTTTTGCTCGTCTTGCTTATTACGCATTCCAAAATAAGGAAAATGGTGTAAAAAATAACCAAAACATTGCTGACAATCTTCTGCATATTTTTGTGTATCTAAAATATGCAAATGCCAAAAATCATCTATTTGTGTAGAGGGAACAATTGCCACATTAGGATTTTGTAAACACAAAACCAAAAATTTACGGTATTCGTCACAAATCTCTAACGCCTGATGGAAAGACCAGCCATGCCCTTCTTCTTTATCCATTGCCTTAATAACAATAGGCTCTAAATTCAATGTCTCTAATATAAATTTTCTATATTCTTTCAGCATTACCATCCTCTAAATAAATTTACATATTGCAATACACAACTTTTTAAAGACAACCTTAAACTATTTGATTTGTGCGTCTAACTCACCAGATAAATATCTTTGACTCATAGTGTCTAGTGAAGACACTTTGATTTTATCAGCATTGCCAGCGGAACCAAAAGCCTCAAAACGAGCGGCACAAATATCACTCATAGCATTAGTGGCTTCTTTTAAGAATTTACGCGGGTCAAAATTTGCTGTGTTCTCAACTAAGAATTTACGAACTGCACCCGTAGAAGCCATACGCAAGTCAGTGTCAATGTTGACTTTACGCACGCCGTTTTGATGCCTTCTTGAATTTCAGAGACTGGTACGCCGTAAGTTTGCCCCATATCGCCACCGTGAGAGTTGATGATTTCTAACCATTCTTGTGGCACTGAAGATGAGCCGTGCATAACTAAATGGGTGTTGGGTAGGCGTTGGTGGATTTCTTTAATACGGTCAATACGCAAGATGTCGCCATCTGGCTCTTTGGTGAATTTGTAGGCACCGTGTGAAGTGCCGATAGCGATTGCCAAGGCGTCAACATTGGTTGCTCTAACAAAGTCAGCTGCTTCTTCAACGGAAGTTAGGAGCATATCAAGGTCTAATTTGCCTTCGGCACCGTGACCGTCTTCTTCGCCCATTTCACCTGTTTCAAGTGAGCCTAAACAGCCTAATTCGCCTTCTACTGAAACACCGCCAGCATGTGCCATTTTGACCACTTCTTTGGTTACGGCAACATTGTATTCAAATGAAGCGGGGGTTTTGCAATCTGCTTCTAAAGAACCGTCCATCATTACTGATGAAAAACCGATTGGATTGAACGCAAACAAACTGCGGGCTCAGAACCATGGTCTTGATGCATAACAACGGGAATATGTGGATACATTTCCGTGGCTGCAATGATTAAATGACGCAAAAACGGTTCGCCTGCATAGCCTCTAGCACCCGCAGAGCCTTGCATGATAACAGGGCTGTTAGTTTTGTCGGCAGCCTGCATAATCGCATGCACTTGCTCCATATTGTTGACATTGAATGCGGGCATACCGTAGTTGTTTTCTGCCGCATGGTCTAATAGTTCTCTTAATGAAATTAACATATTTTTCTCCTTTTTATTATTATTTACTGGTTAGTTGATGTTACTCGTTTACATAAAAACGAACACACACTTTTTTTACTGTTTTTACCCATATTTTTCGTCGCCGACACGCAAAATTTTCATTAGGTTGGTGCCACCAGATTTGTCACTGTGCATGCCTTTGGTTAACACTACTAAATCTCCTTCTTCTACAATGTTTTTTTCTGTCAATATTTCAATCACTTTAGCGTTGACTTTTTCCCAATCTAAAGCTGACATTTTTTCAATACCACAAGGATAAACGCCACGATAAAGCGTTGTCTTACGCAAAGTAGCCACTTTGTCGCTCATCGCATAAATGGAAATATTAGAGCTGATACGCGACATCCATAATGGGGTTTTTCCGCTATCAGTCAACGCCACCACAACTTTAACGCCCAAGTGATTGGCTGCATACATTGTGCTCATGGCAATGGTTTCATCAACAAACTCAAAGCCTTCGTGCAAACGGTGATGGGATACTTTTGCTGTTGGGCTCTTTTCCGTTTCCACGCAAACATCATGCATCGTTCTGACAGCATTCGCAGGATAATCTCCTGCCGCTGTTTCTGCAGATAACATCACCGCATCTGTGCCATCAAGCACTGCGTTGGCAACATCAAATATTTCTGCACGAGTTGGAATTGGACTGTGAATCATAGACTCTAACATCTGCGTTGCTGTAATCACCGCACGGTCATAAGAGCGTGCTAATTTAATCAGGCGTTTTTGCTGTGCTGGTAACTGTGGATCGCCAATTTCAACGCCCAAATCACCTCGTGCCACCATAATGCCAGCTGACTCTTTAATAATGTCGGTAATAACTTCCTCTGCCAAAGCTTCAGCGCGTTCAATTTTTGAAATAACACCTGCATCAGATCCCGCTGCCTTCAATAATTTCTTAGTTAAGCGCACATCGTCGCCACTCACTGGGAATGATAACGCCACATAGTCTGCCTTAGCTTTTGCTGCTGTTAGGATATCTTTTTTATCTTTTTCAGTTAGCGCATCGGCTGATAAACCACCGCCACGCAAGTTAATGCCTTTCTTGTCTGATAATTCACCGCCTTGGGTAACTACGGTGTTGATTTTATTACCTTCAACACTCAGCACTTCCAAAACAACCTTGCCATCATCTAACAATAAAATATTACCTGTTTTAACATCTTGCGGTAAAGTTTTATAAGCAATACCGACTGACTCTTGAGTGCCCATTGACTCATCTTGATCTGCATCTAACGCAAATTTATCGCCATTTTCTAACTGGATTTTCATCTCGTCTTGAAAGCGGGCAATACGAATTTTAGGTCCTTGTAAGTCCATTAAAACACCAACATAAGTGTTGTTTGCATGCGCCCAATCACGCACTGCTTTAACGCGACCTAAATGCTCTTCTTGCGAACCGTGCGAAAAATTAATACGCACGACATTAGCACCCGCCTCTAAAACGCTTTCTAAAACGCCAGGTTTGTCCGTTGCTGGGCCAAGTGTTGCTAATATTTTGGTTCTTCTAGGCAAGAATTACTCCGCTGCTCTTTGTTCTAAGATTTCTACTGCAGGTAATTTTTTACCTTCTAAAAATTCTAAAAACGCGCCACCGCCAGTAGAGATGTAACTGATTTTGTCTTCAATATTATACTTATCAACTGCTGCTAGCGTATCACCACCGCCTGCAATTGAGAAAGCCTTTGATTCAGCGATTGCTGTTGCTACCGTTTTGGTGCCATCAGAAAATTGATCAAATTCAAATACGCCGACTGGACCGTTCCAAACAATGGTCCCTGCATTTTTCATAATTTCAGCCAACTCTTCTGCAGAATTTGGACCAATATCAAAAATCATATCATCATCCATCACTTCTGAGGATGCCTTTGTCGTTGCCTCCGCTGTTTCAGAGAATTCCTTGCCACAAACGACATCTGTTGGCACTGGGATTTCACAGTCTTCCATCAACTTTTTAGCGGTTGGGATTAAATCATTTTCACATAATGATTTACCAACATTATGCCCTTGTGCTGCAATAAAAGTATTAGCAATACCGCCACCAACAACTAACTGGTCAACAATTTTGGAAAGGGAATCAAGTACGGTTAATTTTGTTGACACTTTAGAGCCACCCACAATCGCTACCATCGGACGCTTAGGATTGTCTAATGCTTTACCTAGCGCTTCAAGCTCGCCCGATAATAATGGACCAGAACAAGCAATGGGTGCATATTTGGCAACGCCATGCGTTGAAGCCTGTGCACGATGTGCAGTGCCGAACGCATCCATCGCAAAAATATCACATGTCGCCGCCATGCGTTTAGATAAATCATCGTCGTTTGCCATTTCACCGTTATTAAAACGCACATTTTCGCATAGCACCACTTCGCCGTCATTCATTTCAATGCCGTCTAGCCACTCTTTTTCTAAACGCACAGTAACACCTAATAACTCGGTTAAACGGTCAGCCACAGGTTGCAGTGTAAATTCCTCGCTATACTCACCCTCAGTTGGGCGACCACGGTGCGACATTAACATCACTTTGGCACCTTGCTTCATTGCCATTTCAATGGTTGGCAATGATGCCTTAATGCGTTTATCACTGGTTACTACACCCTCTTTGATGGGTACATTAAGATCTTGACGAATCAATACTTTCTTGCCATTCAAGTCTAACGCTTCTAATTTTATAATCATTGATTAATATTCCATATTCGTTCAACATATTCGGGGTTTGTAATAAAGGGGTTGGATTTCCCTTGTATTGCCGTAATTTGATCGTTGCGTTTTTTCTCTTTATCACTTACAGGATCATTTTCATGCCATCTAAGCAACATCTCTTGCGCCCATGGTGTAAAGTTATCCCCTTCTAACATAGGCGATGACCAATTTTTTACTCTGTCATAATAAGCCGTTACCAAATAAAAGTAGCCTCTAGCAAGGTCTCCTTTAAACTCATCAACTGGCTCAAAAACCTTGCCTTTTATCAGTTTGTTTTCTGCTCGACCTAAATAAGATCCGTTAGTAGATTGCTTGTAAGTACCTTTTTGAGTTATGTCAACTTCTGCATAAGGGTAATTAGCACGCATATTATTCACAAATCCATCTGTGGGATATATATGAAACAAGTCCCTAGCCATTGGTTTGCCTAAACCACCTCCCCACCAAGCTTTTGGAAAGGAATGCTCTCTGTTATAACATTCGTCTTCATGTTTATAAACACCACACTGATCGGTAAAAAATTTATAAACATAAGCCATTGGTGGTTTATTCTTATCATTATATGAATAAATATCAAACACTTCATCCGCATGACCTGGTAATGGATCGGTTGCTTTAAATGCCTTCCATACCTGTTTATAACTGATAACCTTGTGGTCTTTTATTTGTTCAAACAACCTTTCCCTTAACGATTCAACCGGTTTTTGATTGTCTTTTACATTCTCAGTAGTATCTGAAAAGCCACATGAGGTTATGCTCAGCGTAAGTACCACACCACACAATAAAATAAACTTTTTCATCGGCTTAAGCGATATGTTTAACTAAACGAAGCATGTTACAAGTATAACCATACTCATTATCATACCAAGAGACCAACTTCACAAAAGTGCCATCAAGTGCAATACCCGCATTGGCATCAAAAATTGAAGAAGCACTAACACCACGGAAATCAGAGGATACAACCATATCTTCTGTATATTGCAAAGTGCCTTTCATTGTGGTTTCTGCTGTTGCTTTAATGGTTGCACAAATCTCTTCATAAGTAACGCTTTTATCTAATTCACAAGTTAAATCAACCACCGAAACATCCACTGAAGGGATACGGAAAGCCATACCTGTCAATTTGCCATTCAATTCTGGCAACACAACACCAACTGCCTTAGCCGCACCTGTTGAGGAAGGAATGATATTCTCAAATACGGCACGACCGCCTCTCCAATCTTTCATTGAAGGACCATCAACCGTTTTCTGTGTTGCTGTTGAGGCGTGAACAGTTGTCATTAAGCCTCGTTTCAATCCCCAGTTGTCATTGACAATTTTAGCGATTGGCGCTAAACAGTTGGTGGTGCAAGACGCAGCCGAAACGATTGTCTGACCATCGTAAGAATCGTGGTTAACGCCATAAACAAACATAGGTGTACCATCTTTAGCAGGTGCGGATTGCACCACTTTCTTAGCACCCGCATCAATATGTGCTTGACAAGATTCTGTGGTTAGGAAGAAACCTGTGCAGTCAATCGCAATATCTACATCAATATCGCCCCACTTAAGATCAGCAGGATTGCGTTCAGCAGAAAGACGAATCTGCTTACCATCAATAATAAAATTGTCGCCCTCGACAGCAATATCGCCGTCAAAACGACCTTGTGCCGTATCATACTTAAGCATATATGCCAAATAATCGTTTTCTAATAAGTCGTTAATACCGACTACTTCCAATTCAGGAAAATCCTTTTTAATTGCACGGAAAACCATGCGACCAATACGACCAAAGCCGTTAATACCTACTCTTACTGTCATTTTACTTTCTCCTATTTATTTTTTTAAAATTATGCTAAAACTTCATTAACCGTTTTGACAACATTATCCACTGTGAAACCGAATTCTTTAAACAATTGATCTGCTGGTGCACTTTCACCAAAACTGGTCATACAAACCAAGCCACCGTCCAAACCAACATACTTATACCAACCATCACCCACACCTGCTTCAATTGCCACGCGCTTAACGCCAGCAGTCAATACAGACTCTTTATAGGCTTGATCTTGTGCATCAAATGCATCTGTTGAAGGCATTGAAACCACCCTCACTTTCTTATCGGTCATCGCATTGGCACTGTCAATTGCCAAGCCCACTTCTGACCCTGTTGAAATGAGAATAATATCTGCCTTGCCATCACAATCTTGCAACACATACCCTCCTTTTTCAATGTTTTTCACTTGTTCTGCCGTTCTTGGCATAGGGGTTAATGCTTGTCTTGAAAAGACTAACGCTGTCGGTGCATCATGACGAAGCATTGCCATTTTCCAAGAAACTGCAGATTCAATTGCATCACAGCCTCTCCAAGTTTGAAAACCAGGAATCATTCTAACCGTTGCCAATTGCTCAACTGGTTGATGCGTTGGACCATCTTCGCCCAAGCCGATAGAGTCATGCGTATAAACATAAATCGTGCCAATTTTCATCAATGCTGACATACGCAACGCATTGCGCATAAATTCCATAAACATAAAGAATGTGGCACCATACACCTTAAAACCACCGTGTAAAACCATACCATTCATCATATGTGCCATACCAAATTCACGCACACCCCATGAAAGATAATTGCCTTTTGCATTTTCTTTATTGACTTTCACCGTGCCTGACCAGTTGGTCAAATTAGAGCCAGTTAAATCGGCAGAACCACCAAACATCTCTGGTAATAATGGCCCCATTGCTTCAATCGCTGCTTGCGATGCTTGACGAGAGGCAATTTTTGGCATTTGCTCTTGTGTCTTAGCAATAAAAGCATCCATTTCAACTTCAAAGTTCGCTGGTAAATCCCCTGCCATACGACGAATAAACTCAGCCGCTTCAGTCGGAAATTCTGCTTTATAAGCAGCAAATTTATCATCCCAAGCCGCTTCATCCGTCGCCCCTTGTGCTTTGTGATCCCAACCTGCATAAACCTCATCAGGTATTTCAAACGGTGCATGTGTCCAGCCCAATTGTTTGCGTGTTGCCGCAATTTCATCATCACCTAAAGGTGCACCATGACAATCGTGCGTCCCCGCAAGATTGGGTGAACCAAAACCAATCGTGGTCTTGCAACAAATTAAACTGGGCTTGTCTGTAACGGCTTTTGCTTCTTCAATGGCTTTACCAATTGCCTGGGCATCATGTCCATCAACCGCAACCACATGCCAATCATAAGATTTGAAACGCCCTGGAACGCCTTTTTCCATCCAATCACCAATATGCCCGTCGATTGAAATATCGTTATCATCCCAAAACGCCATCAATTTACCCAAACCTAATGTCCCAGCCATTGCACAAGATTCGTGCGATAAGCCTTCCATTAAACAACCATCCCCATAAAGACAAAGGTATTATGGTCAACAATCTGATGTCCCGGTTTATTAAACTGTGCCGCTAAAGTGCGTTCTGCAATTGCCATACCGACCGCATTAGTAATCCCCTGACCTAATGGACCAGTTGTTGTTTCGATACCGTCTGCATACCCATATTCTGGATGTCCCGCTGTTTTAGAGTGTAATTGACGGAAGCCTTTAATATCGTCCATTGTCAAATCAAAACCCGACAAATGCAACAATGAATACATCAACATTGACCCATGTCCATTAGACAAAACAAAACGGTCTCGATCCGCCCAGTTAGAATTCGTAGGATTAAACTTTAGATGGTCATTCCAAAGCACTTCGGCAATATCTGCCATGCCCATTGGGGCGCCTGGGTGTCCTGAGTTGGCTTTCTGAACCGCATCCATACTTAAAGCGCGGATGGCATTTGCTAAATTTCTGCGTGATGACATATTAAATTTCCTTGAACAAAAATTAAACAATTATACGCAAAAAATTTCTAATTATCAACCCCCTCACAAACGCTTGCGCTATCAATAAATAACCTATTTTATATCTTATATAACTGTTTACTACTCTAAAAAATCCAACACATAGCCCCTTTTCCGCCCTGACAAGGTTCGACCTTGTCAGGGGTGATGATGGTGTATTGGAATGCTTATCTAAGAATGAGGGCATTATGCCGTAAAAACTGTTTTGGTGGTTTTTTGTTGGGACGAAAAAAAAGGCTACCTTTCGATAACCTTTTTAATGTATGGTGCCGAAGGCCGGACTCGAACTGGCGACCTACTGATTACAAATCAGTTGCACTGCCAACTGTGCTACTTCGGCGTGAAACGAGAGATTATACAATCTTATGGGAGGTAGATTGGATAAATTCTCAAATATGGTGGTTATAGGTGGACTTGAACCACCGACCCCAGCATTATGAATGCTGTGCTCTAACCAGCTGAGCTACATAACCATACAGAGGGGTATTATCCAAGCTTTGTTAAAAAAGTCAATAGGTTAAGGCTTTATTATTTAAAATTGGGGGCTATGAAGAGACTAAATGTTGCGTTGACGGGTGGGATTGCTTGTGGAAAATCACGGTTTGGGGGTTTTTTGGAGGGGTTGGGTGCGCAGGTTATTCGTTTGGATGATTTGTCTGCTGAGGTAACTGGGGCTGGGTCTTCGGGGCTGGCGGCATTGGTTGAGGCGTTTGGTGTGCGGGTTGTTAATCGGGCGGGTGGGTTGAATCGGGCGGTGTTGCGTGATATTTTGCTGGCTTGTCAGGCGGATAGGCGGGTGATTGAGGGGATTTTGCATCCGCGGATATTAGCAGAGATGAGGAGATTGCAACAACACTCGCAAAAACGCGTGGTGGTGGTGGAGGTGCCGTTGCTTTTTGAGCAGGGGTTGGAGGGGTTATTTGATAGGGTTGTTGTGGTTGTTTGCGGGGGCGGGAAACAACGGGAGAGATTGAGAAAACGCACAGGGGTGGATGAAGATACTGCGCAAAGGCTGATTGCGATGCAGATGAATCAACGGCAACGATTAAGGGCGACTGAACGGGTGGGAGGTAGTGTTATTAAGAATAATGGAGGGATTGAGGATTTACAGCATCAGGCACAGGCGTTTTATAAGGGGCTGGGTTGACTAAGGTTAAAACGCACTGTGAATGTTGAGCCGATACCTACTTTGCTGTTGATGCTTAATGTGGCGTTGTGGCGTTGAGCAATGTGGTTCACAATGGCTAATCCTAGCCCTGTTCCGCCTTGCTCTTTAGACCTGCCTTTGTCGGCTCGATAGAATCTTTGGGTTAAGTGGGCTAAATGTTTGTGTGGGATACCTGCGCCAAAATCTTGCACCTCAAAGCACAATTTATCCTTGTCCTTATACCATCTGGTGATGATTTTTGTGTGTTTTTGGGTATAAAATATTGCGTTTTGTATGAGATTGGTGCATAGGCTAATTATTTCTGTTTCGATACCGATTATGATTTCATTGGTGTTAATTTCTATGATGACTTGTCGGTTTAAGTCTTGGCAGATGTGGTTGATAAGCTTTGCCATATTGATGTTTGTGCTGATGTCTTGGATGTCGTTGGTGCTTTCTAGGCGTGAAAGTGTGAGTAAATCTTCAATGATATTTTGCATTCGTTCGACTTGTTCGTATGCGGTGTTAATTGGGCTGGATAGGGATTGCGGTAAACTTTTATCTTCTTTGATTATCTCCAAATAGCCTGAGATGACTGTTAGCGGGGTGCGTAATTCGTGAGAAGCGTTGGAGATAAAACTTTTACGCATTTCTAGCGTTCTGTTTCTTTGGGTGATGTCGCGTGCTATCAATAATTTCGAGTCTACACCGAGGGTAATTAGCTTTAATAATAACTGTACGGATGAGTCTTTGGGTGATTCTATTTCAATTTCATTGCTGCGGTCGTTGGAATGTAATAATTTGTATAATTTGGGTGAGCGGATTAAATGGTTAATACGCTGTCCTTTATCATTTTTAACAATATTGAGTAAAGCACTTGATTCTTTATTACTCCATTCAACTGCATTGCTTTGATCAAGCACAATAGCAGCGTAGGGGAAACCTTTTAAAATACTTTGCGAGCGTTTTAATAAAGCGTTTAGTCTTTTCTTCCTGTTATTGCTTTTATTTTTATCTTGTAATACTTGGTAGTTAATTTTGTCCCATATTCCATCACTGTCTGGCACATTGTTTTGACGGGTTCCGTTAATTATCCAAATGTAGAACTGATAAATTCTGTAATACATCCAGATAATATAGCCAAATAAACTTAACGCTATACTGATTAGCCAAGCACCTGTGAGTAAGCCACCCAGTAGTATTGCAAGTATAGCAAGAGTTATGTGCCATTTTTCAATAGACAAAATGGCGGGTTTCATAGAGTTATATCAGGGCTAAATCGATAGCCTATATTGCGGACAGTTTGGATGTGTTTGTCTGACTTATGGGGTTTTAATACTTTTCTTAGTCTTAAGATGTGGACATCGACAGTGCGTTCGTCTATGGCGATAAACCTTCCCCAAACTTCATCAAGCAACTGGGAGCGACCAAACACCCTGTTTTTATTTTTCATTAAAAAATGTAGTAACCGAAACTCGGTAGCGCCAACGGCAATATTCTCACCGCTAATAGTTAATAATTGTTGCACTGGATTTATAGTAATGTTGTCAATAATGAGCTCGTCATTTGCGGTAAGCCCTTGTGATCTGCGTAATAAAGAGCGAATGCGTGCATCTAATTCTTTTAATAATACAGGTTTGGTCATATAGTCGTCGGCACCCATATCAAAGCCTTTAACCTTGTCTTCTTCGCTGGATTTTGCGGTTAACATTATTATTGGCAAATACTGAAAGCCCTCAAACTTTCTAATCTTGCCAATCAACTGAGTGCCGTCAACATCTGGCAACATCCAATCTAGTAAAACTAAATCTATGTCATTATCGCTCAATAGACTTATTGCTTTGGCGCCTGTGTTGGCTTTGAGTGTTTTGTATCGCTTGGATTGAAGTGATGTGCTAAGCATTTCTAATATTGCTTTATCGTCTTCAACAATTAATATGGTTGCCATAATCTTTACTCTCGCTCAATATGGCGAATATCCTGCCCCTTAACTAAATAAACGACATACTCGCAAATATTTTGAGAATGGTCGCCGATTCTCTCTAGTGCTCTTGCACACCAAATAACATGTAGCATAGTTTTAATATTACGGGAATTTTCCATCATATGTGTTACTAATATTCTAGAAATTCGGTTAAACTCTTCGTCAATTTGTTTGTCAGTTTCAGCGATTTTGATTGCCTGTTTTACATCCATTCTGGCAAAAGCATCGAGTGCATCTCGTAAAATAGTGACAACCTTATTCCCCAATCCAGAGAGTTCAGCATACATGTTAATGTCATCTTTCATAGCGGTTAGTTTTTGGGTGTAACGGCCAATTTTTTCTGCCTCATCGCCAATACGCTCAAGGTCTGTGATAAGCTTAATAATTGCAATAATAAGTCTAAGATCGCCAGCAGCAGGCTGTCTTTTAGCAATAAGTTGGGCACAGTTCTCATCAATCTCTACTTCAATTTTATTAATTTTATAGTCTGACTCTGCAACTTCTTTTGCCAACTCATTATTTTGTTCAATCAGGGCATTAATGGCCTTTTCTACTTGGTCTTCAACTAGCCCTCCCATATTTAGAACTTTACTTTTAACACCCTCTAACTCTTGGTTATACTGTTGTGAAATATGTTGTTGTGTTTCCATAAATAGCCTCCTAATTATTATCCAAATCTGCCAGTGATATAGTTTTCAGTTAATTGATGTTCTGGATTGGTAAAAACGGTATTGGTATCATTCACCTCAACCAAATAACCCAAGTGAAAATAAGCGGTTCTTTGTGATACCCTAGCCGCCTGTTGCATAGAATGTGTAACGATTGCAATGGTATATTTCTTACTTAAATCAATCATTAGTTCTTCAATAACAGCGGTGGCAATCGGGTCAAGTGCAGAGGTTGGTTCATCCATTAAAATAACCTCTGGGTCAATGGCAATTGTTCTGGCAATGCATAATCGTTGCTGTTGCCCGCCAGAAAGTCCAGTGCCTGGCTTATGCAATGAATCTTTAACCTCTTTAAAAAGGCCCGCTCGAATTAAACTTTTCTCTACCAACTCATCAAGCTCAATCTTACTACTTGCTAGCCCATGTAATTTTGCCCCATAGGCGACATTGTCATAAATAGATTTTGGGAATGGATTTGGTTTTTGAAAAACCATTCCGACCCGTGCACGCAGCAAAACAGGGTCCTGTTGTTTGTGATAAACATCTTCATCGTCTAACTTAATATCACCGCTTATACGACAATCTTGAATGGTGTCATTCATACGATTAAGACATCGTAAAAAAGTGGATTTCCCACATCCAGATGGACCAATCATAGCGATAATCTGATTTTTCCCAATATCTATATTCGCATCAAATATGGCTTGTTTTTCGCCATAAAAAACATCCACATTACGAGTAGAAAATTTTGCATTATCAATAAAAGGCTTGCCAACAGTTTTATCAATTTCTATATCAAATTCTTCACGCTTTTCCATATTTATCATAATTTTATTCTACCGTTTTTTTTCAAATTTTCTACGCATTATTACTGCTAACAAATTCATTACAATTAAAAACCCTAACAATACCATAATAGCCGCCGAAGTTCTCTCTGTAAATGCGCGTTCTGGTGAATCAGACCATAAATATATTTGCACTGGAAGCACCGTAGATGGATCTGCAATACCTTGGGGCACATCTGCAATAAAAGCAACCATACCAATCATTAGCAATGGTGCAGTTTCGCCTAATGCTTGTGCCATACCAATAATAGTGCCTGTTAGTATTCCAGGCATGGCGGCTGGAACCACATGATGAAAGGTAGTTTGTACGCGTGATGCACCCAAACCTAGTGCTGCCTCACGAGTAGATGGGGGAACAGATTTTAATGCCGCCCTAGAAGAAATAATGATAGTAGGGAAGGTCATTAAAGTTAATACCAAGCCTCCAATCAATGGAATTGATCTTGGAATTCCAAAAAGACCAATAAATACCGCTAGTCCCAATAATCCAAAAACAATGGAGGGTACGGCAGCTAAATTATTGATATTAATCTCAATAACATCCACCCATCTATTGTTTTTTGGTGCAAATTCTTCAAGATATATAGCAGCTGCAACGCCGATTGGAAAAGACAAAAGCATCGTTACTATCATTGTCAACAATGAGCCAATCATTGCACCTTTAATACCTGCTTGTTCAGGCTCCTAGAATCTCCTTTGGTAAAAAAATTGATATTAAATCGTTTTTCAAGGCGATTTTCAGCCAATAATTTATCAATCCAGACCAGTTGAAAATTTTTAAGCCTACGGTCTGATTCTGGCAAAGATCTGTCGATGCCACCTTTCATAAATACATCAACATCGTCCCTAGCTAAAAACCACAAAGATTGTTTAGTATTAATAACATCGGGATTATTGATAACAATATCTCTAAGTTGGTATGCGGCACTTTTACTGACTAACTGCCTAAGTGCTCTTTTTTGCTTCCTACTTTTAACTCCAGGAAACATAACTTTTAATGATTGGTTAACAACTTTTCTATAATTAGCACTAAATAACGCTTTCTTGCTATATTTACCATCTAGATTTAATAGTTTACTATCTATATCAACATCAATATTAATATAAGTTTGCTGGAAAGCTGGAAACCCTGTTATTGAGATATTGATCAATAATGATAATAAAAATGCAATACTAACAGCAATCGCACTGATACCATATACCTTAAAACGCCTTTCCTTTGCATAACGCTTATTGAGTTTATCTTTTATTTTTTTTGTATTACTAATCATATTGTTCACGATATTTACGCACGATATATAATGAGATAACATTAAGCACTAATGTGGTTAAGAACAATCCTAATCCCAATGCAAATGCTGCAAGCGTTTTTGTACTGTCAAACTCTTGGTCACCTGTTAACAAGGCTACCATTTGCACTGTAACTGTCGTAACTGCTTCTAAAGGGTTGAATGTTAAATTTGCTGATAGACCTGCCGCCATAACCACAATCATCGTCTCACCAATGGCACGAGAAGCCGCTAACAACACGCTGCTAACAATACCAGGGAGTGCGGCGGGAATAATCACTTGTTTGATGGTTTCAGATTTAGTAGCGCCCATTGCGTATGAACCATCACGCATTGCTTGTGGCACGGCAGAAATAATATCATCTGACAATGAAGACACAAATGGAATAATCATTACACCCATTACAATACCCGCTGCTAATGCGCTTTCAGATGACAAACTTAAACCAAGGGACTCACCTAAATCACGAATAAAGGGTGCGACTGTTATCGCAGCGAAGAAACCATAGACAACAGTCGGAATACCCGCTAGCATTTCCAAAACTGGCTTAGCAAACGACCTAAATCTAGGCGATGAATACTCTGACAAATATATAGCTGACATAAGTCCTAAAGGTACAGCAATCATTAATGCAATAAATGAAATCAATAAGGTTCCAATAAATAAAGGCAATGCACCAAAACTGCCAGAGCCGCCAACTTGGTCTTCACGAATAGCTTCTTGAGGACTCCAGTGGATGCCAAATAAGAAATCAAATACATTAACTGTTTTAAAGAAAATAATAGATTCAAATATCACTGAAAATATAATGCCCACAGTCGTCAAAACTGCAATTGAAGCACAGCCAATCATCGCCCAGCGTATTAACCTTTCAACCAAATTGCGTGCTTTCATTTCTGGCTTAACAAAGGTTAATGCGACGAACATACCTATAAACGCTAAAACAAAAACAGCGACTGGCTTAATCCAGTCGCTAAATTCAGTTAACTCTTTGTAATAAAGGACTGCATGGCGTTTAACATCATCATTTATAACGACACTTGAATGAGATAAATTAATAATTTCATTAATAAATAACCCGAGTTCATCTGTTGATAGTTGTTGCAACTGTACTGGTAATTGGGCAACAATTGCAGAGTTAATAATAGATGGCTCTAAAACAGACCAAAATAACAACACTAATAATGCAGGAACACTGCTCCAAAATGCAATCAAATAACCATAATGCTGTGGCAATGAATGCAAACGCTGGTTACTCTTATTAGATAAGTCAATTGAGCGCTTCCTCCCAGTGTAATACCCCAGAAGTAGCAATGCTATGAGTGTAACTCCAAAGGTCATATTAATTCCTTCAATATGAGACCTTTGCATAAATAGGGATGATTAGCAAAATGACAGATTTTATTAAATTGGAAATTTTTTAAATCCACTCCTAGCAGGGCTAAGGGTGTTTTTAAAAAGTTTGTAATTTGATGAAAGATGGCGTTTTGATGATTATTCATATTTATGCAAAGGTCTCTAATAATAGATGGAGTTTAATAAGTGAATATGACAGAATTATGACAATAAAGTTTATTATCTTACTATCGTCGCCACCGATGGTCTTTTCTATGAGACCTTTGCATAAATAGGGATGATTAGCAATTAAATTTAATTGCTAAATATGCTACCTACATTTTAAGTGGTCTTAAATTGTTGGCAGAACGGTTCATATTTTGGCGTTCACTATCAGATAGCGGGATTAGCCCCTTGTCAGTCAAATATCCATCTTCGCCCCAAGCATCTTCACTGGTAAATTCAGCAATAAACTCCTTAATACCTGGCACTTTTCCAACATGACTCTTCTTAACATAGAAATACAAAGGTCTTGAGATTGGATATGAGCCATTAGCGATTGCTTCAAAATCAATCTTAATCCCATCAATAACAGCGCCCTGAACTACATCGCTATTTTGATCTAAAAAACTATACCCAAAAATACCTAATGCATTAGGATTTGCCTTTAATTTTTCAACGATAAGATTGTCATTTTCTCCTGCTTCGATGTAGGCGCCATCCTCGCGAATTGAATGACAAATATTTTTATATTTTCTCTTTAACTTAGAAGCAAGGGGTTTGTTGCTAGATTTCTTAGCCACTTTTGAATCTTTTTTAATTTTCTTAATCCAACTATAGGTAAAACACCCTCCCTGCAAGGCTAACTCTACAAATGCATCGCGTGTTCCAGAGGTTGGTGGCGGACCTAATACCTCAATTTTTGTATTGGGTAACTTGGGGTTAATATCACTCCATTTTGCATATGGGTTATCAACCAACTCGCCTGTTTTTAGACTTGGAACTTGCTTAGCTAACGCTAAAAATAATTCTCTACGCGTCAAATTAAAAACCGGACTTTTCTTAGAGTTAGCAACGGCGATACCATCAAATCCAATCTTAACTTCTATAATATCCTGCACACCATTTTTTTGACATTTTTTATACTCACTGCTTTTAATTCTACGAGAAGCATTGGTAATATCTGGCGTAGCAATACCATTCCCAGCACAAAACAACTTAAAACCACCCCCTGAGCCAGTAGATTCAATTTTTGGCGTTCTAAATCCTGTTTTTTTCCCATAAGTTTCGGCAACTACCGTTGCAAAAGGATAAACTGTTGATGACCCAACGATATCAATGTGATTTCTAGAAATTAATGCCCCATAAGATGAAACAGATAGCGTCATCATGGCTGCAGAAGTGATTGCTGCTAGTTTATAATTATTTATCATATGCTTTTCTCCATTTTTATTAAATTACGGATAAAGTTTAACCAATGAATATGACAGAATTATGACAATACATTTTTTTATACCTAGAGACCTTTGCATAAATAGGGATGATTAGCAAAATGACAGATTTTATTAAATTGGAAATTTTTTAAATCCACTCCTAGCAGGGCTAAGGGTGTTTTTAAAAAGTTTGTAATTTGATGAAAGATGGCGTTTTGATGATTATTCATATTTATGCAAAGGTCTCACCTAGGTAAATTGGTAAATTTTCTAAGAGGTTAATGGTGTAATTACTAACAACAAAACACTTTAATAATTAAATTTACTGCCTGCTAATCAATTTTTAATCTATTAACCAACTTACCTGCTATTAAATGCTCATTGATGATTTCATCAATGTCGTCTTCATCAATATATTGATACCAAATATTATCAGGATATACCACAGCCACTGGTCCAAACTCACAGCGTCCTAAACAGCGTGATTCACTGACGCCAATTTTTCCTGCGCCTAATTTTCCTTCGTTGCGACATTTGTCTTTGGTGTAGCGATACATTTGTTTGGCACCAAATTTTGCACAGCAATCCTCGCCCTCTTTGCGTTGATTATTGCAAAAGAAAATATGGCGTGTGTAATGGCTCATAAATTAATCGCCCTTTGGTAACAATATTTTTTGTCAATACCAGTGATTTTGGCGGCTAGTTTTGCGGCTTTAGATGTGCCCATTTCTATGAGTAAAATAGGGAGAATTTTATCTAATTGTGCTTCTCCTTGAATGGCATTATTTTTATCAATAGCACTAATTAAAATTACAAATTCGCCTTTCTGATGGGCGTTGTCTGTCGTTAAATAATCGATAATTTTTGGCAAAGTATTTGTAACAATGGTTTCAAAAGATTTGCTGATTTCTTTGGCGAAACAGACGATGCGTTCATTGCCCAAAATTTGCAATAAGTCATTTGCGCAGGCGAGGATGCGTTTGGGGGATTCGTAGAAAATGGCAGTTTCGTTGATGTGTGCAATGGATTGGATAACTTTGATGCGGGCAGTGGTTTTAGCAGGTAGAAAGCCAAAAAAAGTAAATTGATTGCTGGCAATGCCGCTAGCACTCATTGCACTAATGATTGCCGATGCACCCGGAATTGGGGAGACAATAATCCCTGATTTTTTTGCTTCATGGACGAGCACATAGCCCGGGTCGCTTATGAGGGGTGTGCCTGCATCACTGATGAGGGCAATGTTTTTTCCTGCCACTAATTGTGTTACTATGTCGGCTGTTTTGGCGGATTCGTTGTATTCGTGAAAGGCTTGTGTAGGGGTGTTGATGGCGTAATGGGTGAGTAATTTTTTGCTGTGGCGGGTGTCTTCTGCTAAAATTAAGTCGACGGTTTTGAGCGTTTCTATTGCTCTAAAAGTGATGTCGTCTAGGTTTCCAATCGGGGTGGCAATGATATATAAAGGCATAATTATGTTTAGTTTAAAACGGAAAATAGGCAATAAAGCGGAAAAGTTGGCGCTGCAATATTTAAAAAAACAGGGACTAAAACTTATCCAGCAGAACTATTTAACCACAATGGGTGAAATAGACCTTATTATGCTTGATAAATCAGAACAAAGTTTGGTTTTTATTGAAGTTCGTTATCGGAAAATGGCGAATTTTGGCTCTGCCACTGATACAATCAACCATAGCAAGCAAGGGAAAATTATTAACACTGCTAAACATTTTTTACAAAAATATACACAATATGATGATTTTATCTGTCGGTTTGATGTTGTTGGACTGGAATCTGATTTAAAATGTCCTAAAATAAATTGGATACAAAACGCATTTGAGGTGCGATAACTACTTATGAAAAAAATCATCTTATCTTTACTCATTACTATAGGCACGCTATTTTTAAGTGGCTGTCTTATTTCATCGGTGGTGGGCACTACTATTGTAGTTTCTAATGACAGGCGTACTACTGGCGAAGTCATTGATGACACAGGTATTGAGTTTAGTTTATTTAGCTGGAGTGGCGAAGACAAAATGCTAAAAGACACGCATTTAAATTTTATGGTTTATAACAAAGAAGTTGTCATCACGGGTGAAGTGCCGACTGTCTCCATACGCAACTACATTACTAAGCAGGCGCCATTCAAAGATTTTAAAATCAGAAAGGTTACCAATGAAGTGCGTGTTGCAAAAAATACTGGTTTAGTGAGCAGGGCTAAAGACTCGGCGATTACCCTAAGTGCCAAAGCGTTATTCCATAATCAAGAAGTTTTTAATCCGCTACATGTTGAGATTATGACTGAAAATCGCACAGTTTATTTAATGGGTGCATTGACGGCTCGTGAAGCTGACAAAGCAACCAAAATTGTCTCTACAATAGGAGGGGTTGAGCGAGTCGTTAAATTATTTCACTATTTAAAAGCCCGTCCCGCCGCTGAGATTGAAAGTGAAAAACGCAAACAACTTGAGGCTGAGAAGCAAGCAAAACTTGAGGCAAAACGCGCCATAATCAAAGCAAAAAAAGAGGTTCTTCGTCGCCAAATACAGGCATTAGACTCTAACAGCGGGACAAGTTTCTAATTGGGGAAAATGAAGCACGGTGCTGATTTTTAATTGCACCAAATTCTTTTAGTGCTTGCAGATGTTGCTTTGTGCCATAGCCTTTGTGCTTGGAAAAACCATATGCTGGGTAAAGTTCATCTAATTCAAACATCTGCCTGTCGCGTGTGACTTTAGCAATAATTGACGCTGCGGAAATCACAGGCTCAGTCAAATCACCCTTAATAATTGCTTGGCAATTATTTAACTCTGGGCAACGATTGCCATCTACTAACACTTGATGATATTGGATAGACAGATTTTCAACCGCCCGTTTCATGGCTAACATTGTGGCTTGCAAGATGTTGATTTCATCAATTTCATTGGCACTTGCTTCGCCCACTGCCCATTGGCATTGTTGGGTGATTTGTGCATATAAAGTTTCGCGTTTTTTCTCACTGAGTTTTTTAGAATCAGTCAGTTCTGGCAAATCAAAATCATCAGGCAAAATCACCGCTCCTGCCACCACATTACCGACCAAACAGCCTCTGCCCACTTCATCTACACCGACAATAATCATTGGTATGATTTAATGCGTTGCTCTAAATCATTCGGGGCAATAAAGACAAAGGCTCGCCCACGCTTAGATTGTTGCAAAAGCCCTAATTTTGCTAATTTTTCTAAATCTAATTTAGCGGTTGCATAGCCAATATTTTGAGATATTTTATGCCCTTCAATTGTATAAACTTCCCCAAGTGTTTGATGGAATGCTGAATTAGCATCGCTTGACGAGAATTTAATTTTCCATCGGATAAATAAACATTGAGTAATTCTGTTGCTTGCTGTTGCTCTTGTTGTTTTTTATCTACATAGTCAAACAAACCTTTGATGGCTTGGTTGATGAATTTTAGTTGGCTATTAATAAAATAAGTCAAATCAAAATTATCACTTTCAACCATTAAAAACGATTCACCATACTGACCTTGTGCTTTTTTAATGTAGGTTGATAGCGTAATATATTGAAATAGCCAATAATTGTTTTTTAAAATCACCCAGTAAAATAACGCCCTAGTGGTGCGTCCATTGCCATCGGCAAAAGGGTGGTCATATGCCAAAGTAAAATGCACAATAATCGCTCTAATAATGGGATGAACAAAATAATTCGGCGTATTGCCATTGGCAAAATTACACAAAACTTTCATTCTATCGGGCAATGATTGATATTCTGGGGGGTGGTGCAAGATACTGCCTGTACCCATATCAACCACATTAATATCGTCATCTTGCCTAAATCTGCCTGCGTCATCAGGGTTGTCTATGGCATTGTCAGTAACAATTTTGTGCAATTCTAGTATTAACTTGGGTGTTAAATCATCGTGTTTGTGTTCATTAATAAAATTAATCGCTTGATAATTGTTATAAATCATGCGTTGCGAATAATCCTCAGGTGCTTTATTGTGCCGCAACATATCGCGTGCAACTTTTCTGGTGGTTGCTGCCCCCTCAAGTTGAGACGAACTAATGGCCTCATCCATCAATGAACGAATAATATACCTGTCTTTATTGTTTCCAATATTTTTAGATTCAACTGAGCCGTGCATGTTGGAATCTATTTGGTGGATATTTTTCTGAATATCGTCTGTCAAAACATAGGAAAACGCTTCGGTAAAAGGCAATATTTTTTGTTGTCCTGTGCGAGAAAATTGCAAAAAATGCCAATACTGTTCAATACTATCGAACGCCTCAGGAACCTCTAAGTGTCTAATTTTATCCCAATGTAAATAACGCCCTTTTTTATCTGTTGCAGAGGGTATCGCACCCAACTGAACTTTTTCAACTACTAATTTAACAAGTTCCCCCATAGATAGTGATTGAGGTGGTGATACAATTTTCATAATAAGAAATGATTAAAATAAAACACATTATAACATTAACTATCAGTTTTTTAAAAACCGATAGTTAATTATTTGTAACTCTGTTTATCGTTGATTAAACACTATTTTTTTAACTTTTAACACTGATAGTTAGTGTAAATATAAGACTATATTATTTTGAACTATCGGTTTTTATCCAACCTGAAAAACTTAAGGGCGCCCCAGAAACCCCGGTGCGATTTAGGAAATGCAGAAAATAGTCCCTTTTCTATCCAAAAATAAGGAGAATAGCCCGTTATTTAACGAGTTTTTGGGTAGAAAAAGGGCTGTTTTTATGTGTTTCATAAATTGTGCTGGGGTTTTTAAGCGTGCCCTTAATAGAGACCTTTGCATAAATAGGGATGATTAGCAAAATGACAGATTTTATTAAATTGGAAATTTTTTAAATCCACTCCTAGCAGGGCTAAGGGTGTTTTTAAAAAGTTTGTAATTTGATGAAAGATGGCGTTTTGATGATTATTCATATTTATGCAAAGGTCTCTAATAATGGAAAAAATCTGTCAAATTGCTTTGAAACCAATGTCGGTTCGATAATAGGCATTTTCCCAGTCAATTTTTTGCACTAATGCGTAAGCGTTTTTCTGTGCGTCTTTGGTGTCGGTGCCGAGTGCGGTGGCACATAAAACACGCCCACCGTTGCTAACAATATTGTCGCCATCTATCTTGGTGCCAGCATGAAATACTTTTGTTGATTCACTGTCTATCGGCAAACTAATCACTTCGCCCGAAGGGTAAGCATCTGGATAGCCATTTGCTGCCAAAACTACGCCCATAGATGAGCGAGTATCCCATTCAATAGTCGCTTGGTCTAATTTTTGTTGCGTTGCTAATAAGCATAAATCTGCCAAATTAGACTTTAGACGCATCATAATCGGTTGCGTTTCTGGGTCGCCAAAACGGCAATTATATTCCAATACTTTAAATTTATTATCCGCATCAATCATCAAACCTGCGTATAAAAACCCTGTGTAAGCATTGCCTTCGGCTGCCATTCCGTCAACGGTTGGGCGGATGACGGTGTCCATCACTTCTTGGAAAATTGTATCGGTAACGATTGGGGCGGGGGAGTAAGCACCCATGCCACCTGTATTTGGACCTTTATCGCCATTGTCTCTGGCTTTATGGTCTTGCGAAGTCGCCATTGGTAAAATATTTTTACCGTCAACCATAACAATAAAACTGGCCTCTTCTCCATACAAAAATTCTTCAACCACCACACGCGAACCCGCTTCACCAAAGCGATTTCCCTCAAGCATGTCATTAATCGCATCGGCTGCCTCCTGTTGAGTATTGGCAATAATTACGCCCTTACCTGCTGCTAGACCATCAGCTTTAATGACAATCGGCACACCTTTTTCTTGCACATATTTAATAGCAGGTTCAACCTCGGTAAACACATCATAATAAGCAGTTGGAATATTATTGCGTTCTAAGAAATCTTTGCAAAACGCTTTTGACCCCTCAAGTTGTGAGGCAGCTTGAGTCGGCCCAAAAATTGCCAATCCTTCCTTTTGAAAGGCATCCACCACGCCAATCACCAACGGTGCCTCAGGCCCCACAATGGTAATATCAATCGCATTATCTTTAGCAAAATCAATCAAAGCACCAACCTCTTCCACCCCAATATCGACATTCGTGAGTTTGTCTTCTAGTTGCGTGCCCGCATTACCTGGTGCCACAAAAACCTCTTCAACACCATCAAACTTAGCACACTGCCAAGAAATAGCATGCTCACGACCACCGCCGCCTATTACTAAAATTTTCATATATTCTCCTGTGATTTTATTTATTTGTATTTTCTAAATATTTTAATATTTTTTTGGCTTTATCCGCATGGTTTTTATTCTGAGATTTGGATAAATCTTGGAAAACGGATATTACATTTTCTGTATATTCACTAACGTTCAAATCCTTTCCTTCAGGGCTACTCAAAAAACGCACAACCTCTTTACAATATTTTGGATTATCCAAAATATATTGCTTTATATCCTTTGGCTGAACTTTAGATAATACTTCTGGCTCATTGTTCCAGCCATGCTTTTGTCTTATATCACGCATCATGGTTATTATTTGTTCAACTGAATTAACAGCACTCTGATCGCTTTCTTTAATACATTCTTCATAATAATCAGGTAATGACACATCAAAATCTAAAATATTTTGCGCATCTCCAAAGCTACCATCTTTCATCCAGTCAAGATTCTCTTTAATAAAAGATTTAAGGTGTTCGACAGCAAAATCATGGTATTTTTCTTTATTTTCAATATCTAGTTCTTTTAATTGTTCAATATAGTGTATAAAATTTCCAGAGTTTAGATATGCATCTCCAGCAATAATAAGTTTATTGCCGTGTTCTTCGAATATCTCCCATAAATCCTCTACATAACTATCAACTTCATACGACATATCGTATAAATGCTTATCCCGTTTTTTTTGAATATCATCAGAAATGACATATAAATGTTGATTATTAATTTTAGATTTGATAATGTTTACAAGAGATTCCTCGTCAACAAGAGAAGTTTGGCAATATTGGCGAAGGATAAACACAACATCGCTTTTCAAAAGGAGATATATTCCAATCATCACCTTCGATTAAACATAATAGATCTTCATACTTTGTATCTTTTTTAGGTTTAGAAGATTTATCAAATTCAGATTCTTGTTTTTTATCAGCATATTGTATAAGCCCATCAAAAGAAGATGTTTGTGCATTAATAGCGGCAATTTCGATAATACTGCCCACTATCTCAGTTGTAACTTCTGGCTTGCCTTTAATATGAGTCTGGATAAAAGAAAAATCATTTAGTGCGTTAATAATTCGGCTAATAATCCGTATATTGTTTACTTTATGCTCTATTAAATATTTCTCCAAAGGATAATCTTTGAAAACAGTTAATTTATCTTTCAATATATTTAATGAATCAGATGGACTGGGATCGTAATTAAATTCATAATCAACAATTTTTCTTTATATTTGGACAGAGTTTCTTGATCTTCTGGTTCTAACTCTTCCTCATTCAATATCATAACAATCTTACATTGTTTTTGTTCTTTTAATTCTGATATAAGGCCCAAAACTTCTTCTAGTTTTATTGATGATAATCTTTCAAAATCATCAAAACACACGATTATATCTTTGAAGTCTTGACTGTCAAGTGAGGCTATAAGTGTTGAAATATCATATAGGGGATTTTTAATAACTTTTACACTCTTAATGTTTAGTACAATTTAGAATTAGAAATAATTTGCAAAAAGACATCTGTTCGAATATCTGCAATTTTTTCTTTGCCAAACAAAGAAACATAGGCAGTTTTTTTATCCGCCAGTTCTTCTTTAAAATCATGCCAAAAATAAGTTTTCCCCACGCCCCACTTGCCGTTAATTGAAATAACGATAGGCTCATCCTTTTAAAAATATTTTTTAATCTTTCTTTTATTGTAATATGCATAGTTTTTTTGAATAATTTACAAAAATTGAGACCTTTGCATAAATAGGGATGATTAGCAAAATGACAGATTTTATTAAATTGGAAATTTTTTAAATCCACTCCTAGCAGGGCTAAGGGTGTTTTTAAAAAGTTTGTAATTTGATGAAAGATGGCGTTTTGATGATTATTCATATTTATGCAAAGGTCTCAAATTATATGTAATGCTCAATAAATTCTCTAAATTTCTTGTGTGACATAATCTGCGTACCGTCACAATTAAATGACATTGACACCGTTGAATTAAACAAGTTGATAGTCACTGCACGCAAATAATAACCCTCTAAGTCTCGCAATTTAGGTAGATTTTCCATAATAAAACGCAAGTCGTCAACATCGGTCAATTTTTCCATTTTTTTATTACGCATGCGTAAAGAGTTTTGCCATTCTAAGGAAAGCAACTCAAAGGCAGTATCGTCTTCCATTACTTTGTAAAGTCGTTTAATCAATCGACTTTTTTCTTTGAGTGGGATTTTATTAAAGTGAAAATCCATATACTCTGGATTGAGCAAATCATCTGCCAAATGCACTTCAGTATTAAATGGGTCAAACACACTGGAAATACGCACCTCGGCATTATTAAGCCCAATTACTAGGCGATAAGCACCAGTTTCCAGCAGCAAATATAACCAAACTTTTGAGAGTTTTTCTAGGTTTTTATCAACACTGTTAAATGCACGCTCACGATTATAAACACTCTCTCGTAGGCTTTTATCGCCTTTGATGGAGTGCATTAAATTATTATTAAAATAATAGCCGACGAGTGCGTCTTTTTTCTTCATATAAATAATCGCTTGGGTTGTAAAATGTTATTTTCTATTTGCCCAATACCTAAAAATAGAGCGTTTTTATCAAATATTTTAACCAAGTTATCACCTTGGTTTTCAACTTTCACAGTTCGCCCATAACGAATGTCGATACCCTGCTGCTCATCAATAGTGATGCTGTGAATGCTAGGCAACATATCCTCACTTGGAAAAATCTGTGCATCAAGTTGTGCATAATTGTCACTGGCTAATTTTTCCAAATCAGAAAATTTAATAGCTTGACCAATATCTACATGGGCAAATCCTGTACGCCTGAGTTCAATCACATGTGCACCACAGCCCAATTTTTCACCAATATCGCCAACCAATGAACGGATATAAGTGCCTTTGGAACATGACACCTCTAAACTAAAAATGCCATTTTCATAGCCCAAAAAATCAATGTTGAAAATAGTGACAGGTCGAGCTGGTCGTTCAATTTCAATGCCTAGTCTAGCGAGTTTGTACAAAGGTTGTCCGTCTTTTTTAAGCGCTGAATACATTGGCGGTATTTGCTCAATATCGCCTTGAAAACTGAATGCAGCTGCTTTTACTTGTGCTTCACTCAGCTCAAAGTCTCTGGTGTTGATAATTTCACCTTCACAATCTAAGGTATTGGTGATTTCACCCAATTTTCCACGCACATAATAGCGTTTATTGTCATCCAATAAAAACCCTGCAACCTTCGTAGCCTGCCCCAAACAAATCGGCAGTATGCCGCTGGCAAGTGGGTCAAGCGCCCCTGTATGTCCTGCTTTTTTAGCAAAAAATAAGCGTTTGACTTTTTGTAAAACTGCATTAGAACTCAGCCCTGTATCTTTATCCAATAGGATAATGCCGTTAATATTTCTACCTTTTGGGTTGCGTCTTGACAATTTAGAGTTTTGCTAATAAATCATCAATTCTGGCACCTGTATTTGGGGCTGAATCATAGATAAACTTGAGTGCTGGAGTGTGGCGTAAATCCAAAATATTTGACAAGCGAGAACGAAAAAAACCACTAGCCTTATAAAGCAAAGGGGCGACGCTGTTTTTCTGCTCTTCTGGCACAGTGTAAAAAACCTTGGCACTGCTCAAATCACGACTGGCTAACACATCAGTAATATCGACGGCTTGTAGCCTTGGGTCTTTGGTTTCTTTTTTGAGTAATATCACTAATTCTCGACGAATTAACTCATTAACGCGTTCTACTCTAAAAGAATTTTGTTCTGCCATTACCTACAAAGTACGCGCTTTTTCAATACGCTCAAAGACTTCAATCTGGTCGCCTGCTTCCACATCGTAACCAGCAACGCCAATGCCGCATTCAATACCTGATTTGACTTCTTTAACATCATCTTTAAAGCGTCTGAGTGATTCTAATTCACCTTCAAATACTACCACGCTATCACGCAATACACGAATTGGAGAGTCTTTTCTAACCATACCCTCCTCAACCATACAACCTGCGATATCGCCCAATTTTTGCGACCTAAATACTTCTTTCACATTAGCAATACCGATGATATTTTCACTCAATTCAGGGCTTAATAAACCGCTCATAATCGCCTTAACATCATCAATTAAGTTATAAATAATTGAGTAATATTCAATACGCACATCTTCATTATCTGCCGTTTTACGCGCCACCGCATCAGCACGCACATTAAAGCCAAGCACCAACGCCCCTGAAGTAGCCGCTAAAGTAATATCAGTATTGTTAATACCGCCCACGCCACTGGATACCACTTTAACACGCACTTCATCGGTTGACAATTCTTCAAGCGCTTCAACTAATGCCTGTGCTGAACCTCTAACATCAGATTTAAGCAATACATTAACGGTAGAAACATCGCCTTCTTCCATTTTTTGCAAGAAGTTTTCCATTTTCGATGCTTGTTGTTTTTGTAATTCCGCCTCACGATCGCGTGCTTTTCTGAAACTAGCGACTTCGCGTGCTTTGCGTTCAGTTTCCACTACCAATACCTCATCACCTGCATCTGGCACACCTGACAAACCAAGCACTTCAACTGGCATAGAAGGTCCTGCTTCTTTTAAAACTTTGCCTTGGTCGTTAACAATTTGCTTAACCTTGCCATATTCCAGCCCAGCAATCATAATATCGCCTTTCTTTAAAGTGCCTGATTGCACCAGAATTGTCGTTACTTTGCCACGGCCTTTTTCTAAGCGGGCTTCTAATACTGTCCCTTGTGCTGGACCTTTGGCAACTGCTGAAAATTCTGACACTTCAGCGGTTAGCGTAATGGCATCCAACAGAGCATCAATGCCTTCGCCTGTTTTTGCCGAAACACCAACCATCATCACATCGCCGCCCCATTCTTCAGAAATGACCTCGTGCGAAGAGAGTTCTTGTCTGACTTTGTCAAGATTAGCCCCTTCTTTATCAATTTTGTTAATAGCGACAATAATTGGTGCGCCTGATTTTTTCGCGTGATTGATTGACTCAATTGTTTGTGGCATTACCCCATCATCGGCTGCCACCACGAGAATAATAATATCGGTCGAATTTGCACCACGAGAACGCATTTTTGAAAATGCAGCATGTCCTGGCGTGTCAATAAAAGTAATGACATTGCCTTTTGACTCAACTTGATAAGCGCCAATATGCTGAGTAATACCGCCCGCTTCGCCATCCGCAACTTTTGCCTCACGAATACGGTCTAATAGTGAAGTTTTGCCGTGATCAACATGACCCATAATAGTAACAATTGGTGGTCGCTGTATTTCGTCGCCAGTGGCTTTTGACTTTTCAATGGCCACATCTTCAATCGTTGTTTCTTTACTGGCAACACCTTGATGTCCCATTTCTTCCACCACCAAAAGTGCAGTATCTTGGTCAATTACATCATTCAGCGTCGCCATCACGCCCATACCCATCAATACTTTCAGAACTTCACCTGCTTTGGTAGTCATTTTTTGGGCTAAATCAATTACTTTAATATTGTCAGGAACTGCCACTTCGTGAATTACCTTTTCAACTGGCTTTTGGAAGCCGTGCTGTGCTTGTTCTTCTTGAATTTTTTGACTAAGGCGAGTTCTGTCTTTTTTCTTTAATTTTCTATTGGTTTTCTTGGCAACATGCAACTGTGCACGACCGCCCACCCCTGGCGAACCTGCATTACGCAAGCGTTTTGGCTTTTTGGCCTCTTCTTTCTTGTCTTCTGGGGCTTTTTTAGTATTTTCTGCTTCTTGTTTTGCTTCTGTTTGCTGTTTTTTCAGATCTTCATCGTCTTGCTTTTGCTTTTGCGTCATTTCTTTACGCTTAGCATCTTGCTCCAACAACTTCTCATCTTTTTCGTGCCCAGCCTCTAACGCCGCTTTCGCCTTAGCCACTTCTTCTGCATCGATTTCACTCACAGTAGGTGTGGCTGGTTTAACCGTACGCTTTTTACTGCCCATTAGAATTTTGAGTTCGCTTGCCGAAACTTCGGAATCCATCGTTTTATCACCAACACCAGCGTCTGCCAGACTTGCAATGATTTCGTCTTCCGACTTTTTCAATAATTTAGAAAGTGATTGAACTGTATGTGCCATAGCGTTTGCCTTTGTTAAATATTATTTAAACCATCCTTCATTCTCTCTTGCTGTCATAATCACAGCTGATGCCACTTCTTTGTCAATATTACGAACTTCCAATAATTCGTCAATAGATAATTCTGCCAAATCTTCAACGGTGATAACCTCAGCCTTAATCAATGCTTGTGCCAAATCTTCATCAACCCCTTCAACTGTTGTCAATACTTCAAAAGAATCTGCATCACCAAAAGCCTGCACCAATTGTGCATCAGAAGCACGCGCCTGCATTTCTTCCACCATTGAAGCATCAAACTCTTCAATAGATTCCAAATTTACCGCATCGGCATCTGCCACTGCATCAACACTGCCAAAACCTTCGTCAATTAATACCGCTGCTACCTCAGAATCAATACCCAATTTTTCAGCCAACTTATCGCTGACTTTTTGGCTCTCTTCGGCTTGTTTGTCGTCGGATTCGCTGACTGACATTACATTCAACTTCCAGCCAATTAAGCGAGAAGCCAATTTAATATTTTGACCACCACGACCAATGGCTAATGCCAATTGATCTTCTTCAACTGCAATATCCATTGTATTTTTATCTTCATCCACCACGATTGAAGTGACTTCTGCTGGTGCCATAGCGTTAATCGCGTATTGTGCAATGTCTTCATCCCATAAAATCACATCAACTCGCTCGCCATTTAACTCATTAGAAACTGCTTGCACTCGTGCACCCCGCATACCAATACAAGAACCGATTGGATCTAAACGCTTGTCTTTGGTTTTGACTGCCAATTTTGAACGCAAACCTGGGTCACGACTTGCACCCATAATTTCAATCACACCCTCTGAAATCTCTGGCACTTCCATCTCAAATAACTCAATCATCATTTCAGGTACTGTGCGACTTAGGAAGATTTGTGCACCGCGTGGACTTGATTTCACTTCTTTAATATAGGCTCTCAAACGGTCATTTTTACGAATAGATTCGTTAGGAATTAAATCAAATTTAGAAATCATTCCATCAACACCGCCCATATCCACATAGGCATTACTGCGATCAACACGCTTCACAGTGACCATAATCACCTCGCCCACTCGTTGAGTGTAATCGGCAACAATCACTTCTCTTTCTGCTTCGCGTACTTTTTGGATAATCACTTGCTTCACGGTTTGTGCGGCAATACGGCCAAATTCTTCCGTCTCTCTCGGCTCACGCACAAAATCTTCAACTGCAATGCCTTTGGCGTCTTTGGCGTAAACATGCAATTCTGCGTTAAATTCTATTTCACCATCATCATCAAGGAAATTATCGCCATCTTCAACCACTGTCCATTGTCTAAAGGTAGAAAACTCACCTGTTTTTCTGTCAATCTCAACATGAGCATCAATATTATGGCGTTTTTTGGTTGCAACCGCCATTGCCTCTTCTAAAGCCTCAAAAACATCTTCTTTTGTGATGTTCTTCTCATTAGAAATTGCCTCAACCATTAAAAATAATTCTTTACTTTCCACTTTTTTCTCCTAAAAATGCGCAATTAAATTCGCTTTCTCAATTAAATCAATGTCCAAATCAACGGACCCCAATTCTGTCATCAACTCAATACTATTGTTTTTTTCACTCACACTGCCAATAGCACCCTTAAATTTTCTCTGTCCGTTAATCGGTCGCAACAATCTCAGCGAAATATCATTGCCTAAAAATCGCTGATAATGCCCAATATGAAACAATGGTCGTTCAATACCTGGCGATGAAACCTCCAAATTATACGGCATTGTAATCGGGTCTTCCACATCAAAAAGACTACTCAATTGACGCGATACTGCCTCGCAATCATCAACCCCAACCCCTTTCTCAGTATCAATATACACCCGTAAAATACTGTGCTTGCCGCTGGAAATATACTCAATTCCCACCAATTCATAGTCCATACCTTCAATAACGGGCTTGATTAATTCTTCAATTTTGTCCGTAATTTTTGCCATGCTTTTTCTTTATTGTAATAAAAACCCCCTAAAAAAGGGGGTCTAAAAATTTGGTAGCGGGGACAGGATTTGAACCTATGACCTTCGGGTTATGAGCCCGACGAGCTACCGAACTGCTCCACCCCGCACTAAAGGAGGCGATTGTACGCACTTATATTGCAAATGTCCACTAAAAACACAGATTAATTTAATAACCTAGCAAAAAATCGCCGCATCCTCATAACTAAAGACTCTTTGTAATCAGGCAAAGTTGATGAAAAATAAAACAGCATGACAAAAATTCTCATCCTTAATGCAACGAACGCTAAAACCGTTGGCACGATTATTGCTGTTGAAATTCGCACTGCCACTGTTGATGTTCAAATTGCGACCATTCGACCCATTAGCAGAGCGACTCCACAAGTTGGCGTTAGAGCCAACATTGTTAAGCGCGCCATTCGTACGATTGCGGTTGCCAGCAACTGGCAACTTTAAAAACAAACACTTTTAACTTTATAAGTTGTCTCTCTCATAAAAATTGATCTTTGTCCTGTTGAGACCTTTGCATAAATATGAATAATCATCAAAACGCCATCTTTCATCAAATTACAAACTTTTTAAAAACACCCTTAGCCCTGCTAGGAGTGGATTTAAAAAATTTCCAATTTAATAAAATCTGTCATTTTGCTAATCATCCCTATTTATGCAAAGGTCTCTAATAATGGATTTCAAATAATCTTTGTCTTTATGCACAAACAGCATATCATCCACATAACGACCATAATATTTTATCTTTAAAGTGTGTTTAATAAAATGATCCAAGTCATTCAAATATAAATTGCCAAACATCTGCGAAGTGAGGTTGCCAATCGGCAATCCCACACCTTTTGCATTACCAAATAATGACTTATCTTTAGGTAAGCCTTGCCAGTCTTTTTTACTGCCTTTAAGGGTGCAATTTTGTGTTACTTCATTAAAAATAGTCTTTTGCAACAAATAATCAACTAGCTCAAAAGACAATCCATTATAGGTTTTATCTCTATCTAAAATTTTAAGCACTTTTTGGTAAATCACCTCATGCTTAATGTGCGTAAAATATCCTTGAACATCAAGCTTTAAAATGAAGGCTTGCTTTTGGTAGTTATCTGTTGCACTGCGAATAAATTTGCTCGCTCGTTTAATACCATACAAACTGCCTTTATTTTGTCGACAACTGTAACTGTCATGAATAAATGTTTTTTCAATATCAAGAGACCTTTGCATAAATAGGGATGATTAGCAAAATGACAGATTTTATTAAACTGGAAATTTTTTAAATCCACTCCTAGCAGGGCTAAGGGTGTTTTTAAAAAGTTTGTAATTTGATGAAAGATGGCGTTTTGATGATTATTCATATTTATGCAAAGGTCTCATCAAGGTAAATCGCTCGACAAATCAAATGGTGCACCACTCTATCGGAAAAATCTGCTGCAAAAATTTCACGCTTAACGGGTTTGTTAATCATAAACACTGTGGATGGCTTAGGTTGGTAAGTTCGATTATTAATCTGTGTTGCCAATTCAATCAATTTTGATTCATAATCAAACTCAAATTCCAACTGATTTTAGGTATTGCGCTTGTTTTTGCGCGCATCATAAATAAGCCAAATACAACTGGTAAGCCAAATTTTCATAATCTTTATTGTTTTTCATTTTAAAATCTAAAAAAAACTTGCGCCAAAGGCGCAAAAAATCAAGAGCACCCAGCCACCCTGCGGGATGTCTGGGTCAAGGGACGAAGTGTGCAAATAAATCAAAGTGTCACGCTACGCTTAATCCCTAATGCAACGAACGCTCAAACCGTAGGCACGATTAGTGCTGCCGAAACCCGCAGTGTCACTGCCGATGTCCAAACTGCGACCATTCGACCCACGAGCAGAGCGACTCCACAAGTAGACGTCAGAGCCAACATCGTTAAGCGCGCCATTCGCACGATAGCGATAGCCAGCAACTGGGATTTTGAGGAAGCTGGAGAAGGCTGTGGCGCTGTTAATAACATCCGTGGTAGTGGCACCGGCGGTATCTGCTGTTAGCTCTGCCTCTGTTGGCACACTAAAGCCTGCTGGGCAAATGTCATTTGCTCCGCCATCTGCCCAAGCACTGGTTCTACTGCTACCAGTTGAGTCTGCAGTGCTCCAGTCGCTTGAAGAGGTAATAAATTTATTTATTGCTGGGGTGATGGTAGTTGCCAATGTTGCTGTTATGCCTGAAGTTCTAGATTCGTGCCCATCATCATTTCTACCCCATTGGTAGAGATTGCCATAACAAGCAGAATCTGTAGATGAGGCACAAACTTGAGTGGCACCGAGGTTTCTATCGAGCCAGATTCTGTTTGTGTCAGGAGATTTCACTGTCTTATAAGTTGAGCCCTTAAACATAACGGTTTCAGCTACAAAAGGATTCACCGCAGTAATCATTGCTTGCACCTCTGCCTGAGTCGCAGGAGAGGAAAAACTACCTGGATTGTCATTAATGTAGGCTTGGTAAGCAGCTAAATTAGCATCAACAAAACCCGTGAGTGCTGGCAGAATTGCACCAAACTCAGCGATAGTGGTATCAGAAGTGCTAGCAGTGTTGGCATCGGTGCCGATGTCTGCTAGAACGCTGCTTGAGGCAGCAGCAGTAACTGTTGCATTCACCGCAGTAACCAATGCTTGTGAGTCAATGCCGTAAATACTAATCTCGCTGCGACCAGAGCCAATGCTGTTAGCATATTCATTGGCTTTGTCATTAATAAAACCCTCAGTGGTGCTGATGGCTTTGTTTTTGAGTTGGTTTGCTACATTGGTGCTTAGAGTTTTGCCAAATTGGTTGGCATTGTTTGAGTCAGTGCCGCCTAGGGTATTACGCACAGTGCTCGCGACTTCTTTGAGTAAGGTGGTGGCTTGGTTGTCTTTTTTATTAACGGCTTGGGTGTTGTTCCAGTTGTAGGTGTAAGGTTTGCTAAAATCTAGGTAGGCGGCTTTGTTGAATTGCTGAGTGTCTGAGACTACATTAAGAGATAGGGTAAGTAAACTAACACTGAAAAGGTATTTTAGTTTGGTTAATGCAGTAGAACCCGCGCGCGCGATATTTACGGCTTGGGCTGGGGTTTTGGTAAAGGTGTTTTTAAGGAAGTGAATTAATTTGATTTTTATTATAGTATTTGTCATGCTTGGCACCTGATTCTAATTAAAATTTTCAAGGATTATACCATTGCCCCTGTGCAAATTTTTTATCTTTTTTATTAGAGACCTTTGCATAAATAGGGATGATTAGCAAAATGACAGATTTTATTAAATTGGAAATTTTTTAAATCCACTCCTAGCAGGGCTAAGGGTGTTTTTAAAAAGTTTGTAATTTGATGAAAGATGGCGTTTTGATGATTATTCATATTTATGCAAAGGTCTCATCAAGGTAAATCGCTCGATAAATCAAATGGTGCACCACTCTATCGGAAAAATCTGCTGCAAAAATTTCACGCTTAACGGGTTTGTTAATCATAAACACTGTGGATGGCTTAGGTTGGTAAGTTCGATTATTAATCTGTGTTGCCAATTCAATCAATTTTGATTCATAATCAAACTCAAATTCCAACTGATTTTAGGTATTGCGCTTGTTTTTGCGCGCATCATAATAAGCCAAATACAACTGGTAAGCCAAATTTTCATAATCTTTATTGTTTTTCATTTTAAAATCTAAAAAAAACTTGCGCCAAAGGCGCAAAAATCAAGCACCCAGCCACCCTGCGGGATGTCTGGGTCAAGGGACGAAGTGTGCAAATAAATCAAAGTGTCACGCTACGCTTAATCCTTAATGCAACGAACGCTAGAACCGAAGGCACGATTATCGCTGTAGAAATCGCACCGCCACTACTGAAGCCCAAAAGCGACCACGCGACCCATTAGCAGAGCGACTCCACAAGTAGGCGTCAGAGCCAACAGAGTAAAGCGTGCCACTCATACGATCGCGGTAGCCAGCAACTGGGATTTTGAGGAAGCTGGAGAAGGCTGTGGCGCTGTTAATAACATCCGTGGTAGTGGCACTGGTGGTATCTGCTGTTAGCTCTTCCTCTGTTGGCACACTAAAGCCTGTTGGGCAAATGTCATTTGCTCCGCCATCTGTCCAAGCACTGATTCTACTGCTACCAGTTGAGTCTGCAGTGCTCCAGTCGCCTGAAGAGGTAGAAGAGGTAGAAGTGGTAATAAATTTATTTATTGCTGGGGTGATGGTAGTTACCGATGTTGCTGTTGTGCCTGAAGTTCTAGATTCGTGCCCATCATCATTTCTACCCCATTGGTAGAGATTGCCATAACAAGCAGAATCTGTAGATGAGGCACAAACTTTAGTGGCACCGAGGTTTCTATCGAGCCACATTTTGTTTGTGTCAGGAGATTTCACTATCTTATAAGTTAAGTTCTTAAAGATAACGGTTCCAGCTACAACAGAAGGATTCACCGCAGTAATCATTGCTTGCACCTCTGCCTGAGTCGCAGGAGAGGAAAAACTACCTGGATTGTCATTAATGTAGGCTTGGTAAGCAGCTAAATTAGCATCAACAAAACTCATGAGTGCTGGCAGAATTGCACCAAACTCAGCGATAGTGGTATCAGAAGTGCTAGCAGTGTTGGCATCGGTGCCGATGTCTTCTAGAACGCTGTTTGAGGCATTCACCGCAGTAACCATTGCTTGTACCTCTGCCTGAGTCGCAGGAGAGGCAAAACTACCTGATTGCATAAGTAGCTGGTAAGCGTAAATTAGCATCAACAAAATCGTGAGTGCTGGCAGAATTGCACCAAACTCAGCGATAGTGGTATCGAAGTGCTAGCAGTGTTGGCATCGGTGCCGATGTCTGCTAGAACGCTGTTTGAGGCAGCAGCAGCAGCAACTGTTGCATTCACCGCAGTAACCATTGCTTGCACCTCTGCCTGAGTCGCAGGAGAGGCAAAACTACCTGAATTGGCATCAATGTAGGTTTGGTAATCAGTTAAATTAGCATCAACAAAACTCATGAGTGCTGGCAGAATTGCACCAAACTCAGCGATAGTGGTATCAGAAGTGCTAGCAGTGTTGGCATCGGTGCCGATGTCTTCTAGAACGCTGTTTGAGGCAGCAGCAGCAACTGTTGCATTCACCGCAGTAACCATTGCTGACCTCTGCCTGAGTCGCAGAGGCAAACTACCTGAATTGGCATCAATGTAGGTTTGGTAATCAGTTAAATTAGCATCAACAAAACTCATGAGTGCTGGCAGAATTGCACCAAACTCAGCGATAGTGGTATCAGAAGTGCTAGCAGTGTTGGCATCGGTGCCGATGTCTGCTAGAACGCTGTTTGAGGCAGCAGCAGCAGCAACTGTTGCATTCACCGCAGTAACCATTGCTTGCACCTCTGCCTGAGTCGCAGGAGAGGCAAAACTACCTGGATTGGCATCAATGTAGGTTTGGTAATCAGTTAAATTAGCATCAACAAAACTCATGAGTGCTGGCAGAATTACACCAAACTCAGCGATAGTGGTATCAGAAGTGCTAGCAGTGTTGGCATCGGTGCCGATGTCTGCTAGAACGCTGTTTGAGGCAGCAGCAGCAGCAACTGTTGCATTCACCGCAGTAACCATTGCTTGACCTCTGCCTGAGTCGCAGAGAGGCAAAACTACCTGAATTGGCATCAATGTAGGTTTGGTAATCAGTTAAATTAGCATCAACAAAACTCATGAGTGCTGGCAGAATTACACCAAACTCAGCGATAGTGGTATCAGAAGTGCTAGCAGTGTTGGCATCGGTGCCGATGTCTTCTAGAACGCTGCTTGAGGCAGCAGCAGCAGCAACTGTTGCATTCACCGCAGTAACCATTGCTTGTACCTCTGCCTGAGTCGCAGGAGAGGCAAAACTACCTGAATTGGCATCAATGTAGGTTTGGTAATCAGTTAAATTAGCATCAACAAAACCCGTGAGTGCTGGCAGAATTACACCAAACTCAGCGATAGTGGTATCAGAAGTGCTAGCAGTGTTGGCATCGGTGCCGATGTCTGCTAGAACGCTGTTTGAGGCAGCAGCAGCAGCAGCAGCAGCAACTGTTGCATTCACCGCAGTAACCATTGCTTGTACCTCTGCCTGAGTCGCATGAGAGGCAAAACTACCTGAATTGGCATCAATGTAGGCTTGGTAATCAGCTAAATTAGCATCAACAAAACCCGTGAGTGCTGGCAGAATTGCACCAAACTCAGCGATAGTGGTATCAGAAGTGCTAGCAGTGTTGGCATCGGTGCCGATGTCTGCTAGAACGCTGCTTGAGGTAGCAGCAGCAGCAACTGTTGCATTCACCGCAGTAACCATTGCTTGTACCTCTGCCTGAGTCGCAGGAGAGGCAAAACTACCTGAATTGGCATCAATGTAGGCTTGGTAATCAGCTAAATTAGCATCAACAAAACCCGTGAGTGCTGGCAGAATTGCACCAAACTCAGCGATAGTGGTATCAGAAGTGCTAGCAGTGTTGGCATCGGTGCCGATGTCTTCTAGAACGCTGCTTGAGGCAGCAGCAGCAGCAACTGTTGCATTCACCGCAGTAACCATTGCTTGTACCTCTGCCTGAGTCGCAGGAGAGGCAAAACTACCTGAATTGGCATCAATGTAGCTTGGTAATCAGCTAAATTAGCATCAACAAAACCCGTGAGTGCTGGCAGAATTGCACCAAACTCAGCGATAGTGGTATCAGAAGTGCTAGCAGTGTTGGCATCGGTGCCGATGTCTGCTAGAACGCTGTTTGAGGCAACAGCAGCAGCAGCAACTGTTACATTCACCGCAGTAACCATTGCTTGTACCTCTGTCCGAGTCGCATGAGAGGCAAAACTACCTGGATTGGCATCAATGTAGGTTTGGTAATCAGTTAAATTAGCATCAACAAAACCCGTGAGTGCTGGCAGAATTGCACCAAACTCAGCGATAGTGGTATCAGAAGTGCTAGCAGTGTTGGCATCGGTGCCGATGTCTTCTAGAACGCTGCTTGAGGCAGCAGCAGCAGTAACTGTTGTGTTCACTATTACTTGAATCTCAGCAGTGGTATCAGAGTCAGTGGTGGTTGCTGTAGCAATATCTGCATTAACAGCTGCTAGGTTACCAGCAGTAACCCCAGTAACCCCTGCATCGATATAGTCTTGCAGTGTTGGTACTACGTTGGTGCCGTCATAGTTACTAATTTTAACAATGGCTAGATTACCTTTGATAGTGCCTTCGCCCGTTGCGGTAGCGGCACTACCTGTTCTTCCTGAGCCTGTAGCACAAGCTGTGCCATCTCCTAAACCCATACCACCAGTTGCACAGCGGTTGATAGCGGTTGCCAAATCTTGATTTGCATCGTTTAAAGTGCCATCATCACTAATATCTGTGGCTAAAGTAGCAATCGTAACTGCAGGACTACTCTCTTGCATTTGTGAGATGCCTGCAAGCACTAAGCCAAATTTACCCTTAGGGCTATCACCTGCTACTTCATTATTCAAATCCGTAGGGATAATGTTAGTTATATTAATGCCAGACAAACCGAAGGCGGTGGCAACCACAGTATTTTGATCAGCGATGTTAGCCGCTAAATTACCGGCAGCAGTAGCCAATCGATAAGCAATTTCAGATAACGGTGAGGTTATTAATGTTAACTCGCCTGTACCTGAATATATTGTAGCTGCACGAAACATTGGCGCTGGAATAGTACTACCTGTTGCCTCATCGGTATAGCTACCGCCTGTACAAGTCATGGTAACCAAACCTGCTGGGATAACTACGCTGGATAAATCAACGAGACCTCTGGCATCTGTGACACCTGAGCCGCCTGCAATAGCAACATTTGAAGCACTGTAAACCACACAACGGGCACCCACAGTGGTGGCGTTGTATTCACCCAATACAACACTTACGCCATTACTTACGCCATTTAGAAGTTTTTCAATACGGATTTTGTTGCTTCGTTCTACTGGGCTTAGGTCTGTTAAGTGAACAATGCCTTCGTTTTTGAAAGGGGTATCGCTAATACTAAAGTCAGTGAAACGCTCGTTGTCTTTAAAGGGTAATTGTGTTGTTAGGCGTGCATAACTGGCGCGTTCTGCTGTGTTAGATTTCTCAGTGCCAATCTCAAGCTCAAGTGATGGGGTGAGTTTAACTTCCACGCCTAAGATGGTGCCTTTGATATCGGGACCTTGTTGTCCATCCCAATAATAACGCGATCCTTTGATTTTTGCCCAAGGTAGGTAAGGCGCTTGACCTTCGAGCTTAACATCATAACCAGGTAAAACTTCTTCGGTGAAAGCACCAATGACTTTTTTGTCTGTGAGTGGATAATACTTATTGATATTGGCTTTAAAGTTTGTGCGTTGGTATTCTAAACCAAGACTGAGGCGTTTGTGTTTAGACTTAGTCTCATAGTCGGTAAATAGGTTGATGCCTACAATGGATTTATCGTTTTCAAGTAAGAATCGTTGTCCAATACCTAAATTGAGGGTGTTACGGCGTTCGCCATGATTCTCGCCTGAGTTAAGCCGACCTTGGAAGAAGGTTAAGTTCTTACTGTCTTTATCAAGCGTTGTTAAAGGTTGGATGGTTTTAATACTATAATCCAATGCTTGTGAGTCAATGCCGTAAATACTAATCTCGCTGCGACCAGAGCCAATGCTGTTAGCATATTCATTGGCTTTGTCATTAATAAAACCCTCAGTGGTGCTGATGGCTTTGTTTTTGAGTTGGTTTGCTACATTGGTGCTTAGAGTTTTGCCAAATTGGTTGGCATTGTTTGAGTCAATGCCGCCTAGGGCATTACGCACAGTGCCCGCGACTTCTTTGAGTAAGGTGGTGGCTTGGTTGTCTTTTTTATTAACGGCTTGGGTGTTGTTCCAGTTGTAGGTGTAAGGTTTGCTAAAATCTAGGTAGGCGGCTTTGTTGAATTGCTGAGTGTCTGAGACTACATTAAGAGATAGGGTAAGTAAACTAACACTGAAAAGGTATTTTAGTTTGGTTAATGCAGTAGAACCCCCGCGATATTTACGGCTTGGGCTGGGGTTTTGGTAAAGGTGTTTTTAAGGAAGTGAATTAATTTGATTTTTATTATAGTATTTGTCATGCTTGGCACCTGATTAATTTAAAATTTTCAAAGATTATACCATTGACCTCCCCCCTGTGCAAATTTTTTTATCTTTTTTATTAGAGAGAGACCTTTGCATAAATATGAATAATCATCAAAACGCCATCTTTCATCAAATTACAAACTTTTTAAAAACACCCTTAGCCCTGCTAGAGCCCTGCTAGGAGTGGATTTAAAAAATTTCCAATTTAATAAAATCTGTCATTTTGCTAATCATCCCTATTTATGCAAAGGTCTCAGAGAATTTTAATTAATTGGCTGGTGCCAGGGTAAATAAGAGTGTCTTTAAAAACTCTGATGAAGTTTTTATAATAATCCACCTTATCTACAAGAACTACTATACTGCCAAAAGCCTCTATAATGTCTACTATGAAAATCGCAGTATTAATGGATGATATCGCTAATATCAATCCGAAAAAAGACTCTTCTCTGGCTATGATGTTGGAGGCTTCACGCCGTTCGCATACGATTTACACCTTTGATAGCAACGATTTATTTGCAGAAGCAGGGGTGGTTTACGCCAATGCCTCGCTAACTAAGGTAAGGGATGATTTGACATCTTGGTTTGAAAAACAACCCGTAGAAAAAATACCTCTTAGTGACTTTAAGGTGATTTTGATGCGTAAAGACCCGCCGTTCGATATGAATTATATTTACGCCACTTATTTTTTAGAGCAGGCGGAAAAACAAGGGGTGTTGGTTGTTAATAAAGCCCAGTCATTGCGAGATGCGAATGAAAAACTTTTCGCTTTGAATTTTCCAAATTGCTTGCCAAATACTTTAGTCAGTAGCAGTCAAACACAAATCAAAGCCTTCATTAAATCTCAAAAAACCGCTGTGGTCAAGCCACTAGATGGAATGGGTGGTCATGATATTTTCAAATTTAGCATAGGTGATAGTAACATTGACACCACTCTAAAACGCCTCACCGACAACGGTAATCGCCCGATTATGGCGCAAGAATTCTTGCCCGACATCGTCAAAGGTGATAAGCGCATTCTTATCATCAACGGCAAACCGATTGATTATGCCTTAGCCCGCATCCCCGCAAAAGGCAATTTCAAAGGTAATCTCGCTGCTGGCGCAACAGGTGTTGGACAGCCCTTAAATAAACGCGACTATTGGCTGTGCGAACAAATAGCGCCTACTTTAAAAGCTAAAGGCTTAATGTTTGTCGGATTAGATGTGATTGGTGATTTCATCACTGAAATTAATGTCACCAGTCCAACCTGCATTCGTGAACTAGATACGCAATTTAACCTTAATATTGCTGGTGTGCTATTTGATGCAATTGAGCAACAAATCAAACCCCGGAAATAACCTCAAAATCATTCAAACTGTCAGTAATGTAACTTGCAAGCAATTTGGTTAATACTGGCACCAGATTCAACTGCATCATCAATAATCAAGGTAGTTTTAAATTTTGCCATGCTGAGACCTTTGCATAAATAGGGATGATTAGCAAAATGACAGATTTTATTAAATTGGAAATTTTTTAAATCCACTCCTAGCAGGGCTAAGGGTGTTTTTAAAAAGTTTGTAATTTGATGAAAGATGGCGTTTTGATGATTATTCATATTTATGCAAAGGTCTCTCAGTACTAGTTTCCCAATAAATAACGCGCAAGCACAACCCCTACGCCCACTGCCGACAGAGACAGTGTAATATTCAATAAAATATTAAGACTGGCTTGCGCGTAATGTCCCATACTAATCATCTCAACCGATTCCCATGAAAGTGTTGACATTGTGGTTAAAGAACCAGTGAAACCAACCAAAAGTAACAATCGGTAAGCTTCATTCAACATTGCTTTTTCCAAAACAATCACCACCAAAATACCTGCAAAAAATGAGCCGATGAGATTCGCACTTAAAGTGCCATAAGGAAATCCATATCCAAAAATTGAATTAATCAATATCGTTAAATAATAACGCAGGCTAGCGCCGATTGTTGCACCAATGCCGATGGCAAAAACTGTTGGGAAAAAGGTCATTTGTTACCCCTGAGTTGTTTTAATTTTTCACTAATTTTAATCTCTAAGCCCCTATCAACGGGCTGATAATATACTTGTTCGCCTAATTCTTCGGGGAAGTAAGTTTGCCCTTTGGCAAATCCGCCTTGCTCGTTATGCGCATAGCGATAGCCTTTACCATAGCCCAATTCATTCATCAATGCAGTTGGCGCGTTGCACAAATGCTTTGGAACATTCAAATCAGCACTGTCTTGGGCTGCACTCATCGCTTGATTAAAAGCACTATAAACCGCATTAGATTTAGGCGCGACTGCACAATATACTGCAGCTTGAGCGATGGCACGATTGCCTTCTTTTGCCCCCACTCGTTCAAAAATTTGCCAAGCATTCAGTGTAATTTCTAAGGCACGAGGGTCAGCATTGCCAATGTCTTCCGAGGCAATTGCCAATAATCGTCGGGCAATCGTTTTCGCATCGCATCCTGCTACCAACATTCTCGCCATCCAATATAATGCCCCGTCAGGCGACGACCCTCGTATCGACTTATGAAATGCCGAGAGTTGCTGATAAAAAATATCCCCGCCTTTATCAAACGCACTAATTTTTTTCTGCAACAAATTCCCCACCGATACGCCATCCAATTTGTCCAATTTCGCCAAAGCAATCTGTTCAACAATATTAATCAATCGGCGTGCATCGCCCCCACTTGAATTTATCACGCTGAGCCGTGCATCCTCGCCCATTGCCTCTAATTTTTCGTGTGTCAATGCCCGTTGCAAAATTTGTGCTAACGCCGAAGCATTCAACACTTCCAGTACATACACGCTCATTCTTGATAACAATGCACGATTTAACTCAAACGATGGATTTTCAGTCGTTGCCCCAATCAGTGTTATCAACCCCGACTCAATATGAGGCAAAAATCCGTCCTGCTGTGCCTTATTAAAACGATGAATTTCATCAACAAATAAAACCGTTTTCTGCCCGATATTCTGGAATTTCTTCGCATTTTCAACCACCGCTCGCAATTCCTTAACCCCATCTAAGACCGCACTAATTTGCTCAAAATGCCCATCCACCTGATTAGCAATAATCTGTGCCAGTGTCGTCTTCCCCACCCCCGACGGCCCCCATAAAATCATTGAATGCAACTGCTTTTTATCCAACGCCTGCCTTAGTGGATGCGTCTCATTCAACAAATGTGACTGCCCAAAGAATTCATCCAAATTTTGTGGTCTTAAATTTTCTGCAAGTGGCTTCATATATTTAAAGGTGCGTAGAAAGTTTTTATTTAATATTTTATCTATAAAAATATCTAAAATAGCATATTATTGAGATATGTTGTATTTGGCTCAGTTCTATTAATTAGCATGAAGGGGGTTGTGAGTGCCTAAATATATCACTATGGAATTCGGTAAAAAGTAGGTAAAAAAGGACGCCTTTTTTCTTATTATTTTTACTAACTAAAGGCGTCCCCTCGAAAACCATCTGTTGCGCAAGCAGTCAGGCGGTTTTAAATCATCAATATTTATATGAGACCTTTGCATAAATAGGGATGATTAGCAAAATGACAGATTTTATTAAATTGGAAATTTTTTAAATCCACTCCTAGCAGGGCTAAGGGTGTTTTTAAAAAGTTTGTAATTTGATGAAAGATGGCGTTTTGATGATTATTCATATTTATGCAAAGGTCTCATATGCCTTTATTTTCTTGTTTTATTATACTGATGTATAATATTTTGCTTTATTTTAGTAGAGGAATTTCTTGGACTATACTTAATTTGAATCACCTTTTTTCTTGTTCATCAAAATAATTTTCTACATCTTGGTTATGGGGCTTTCTACCCCAATCCTGTCCAATAACAAAAATATCTGCTTTAATTTTTTTACAAACAGTAAGATAATCTAGTTCATGGTATGGAAGCACAATATCCACACAGCGAAGTGCTTTAAGCATTTCAATGCGTTGCTCAAGGGGGATAGCGGGGGTATTAGGTTTGTAGAGTTTGACGACTTCATCAGAGGCTATTCCAACAGCAACTGTATCACCTATCGTGGCGCAATATTCTAACAAAGCCAAATGACCCACATGCAATAAATCAAAGGTACCTACGGTATATACAATCATTATGTTTAACTCCTAAATTAAAATGAATTTTATTATTGAGACCTTTGCATAAATATGAATAATCATCAAAACGCCATCTTTCATCAAATTACAAACTTTTTAAAAACACCCTTAGCCCTGCTAGGAGTGGATTTAAAAAATTTCCAATTTAATAAAATCTGTCATTTTGCTAATCATCCCTATTTATGCAAAGGTCTCTATTATATTTTACTAAAATTGTGATGGATTCTTTAAGGGCATCCTATAAAAGTTTCCAGCTATAAATAGCAGTTATTACAAGTGTATAAATAGCAAGGATGATAACATTAATAGTTTGCCCAGAAAGTTTTGGTGTTTGGATTTGTGAAACATTTAAAGTGGCAAGCCCTAAACAACTAATATACAAGATAACTGTAAATATTTCTGCACTAAAAACACCCTCAAAGAGAAATATAAAAACAAGAATCATATTGTTATTATCAAGCGCCATTCCTGTGTATTTTTTTCCATTGGCAAGACCGAAAGTATTGAAATAACTCAATCTAATAGCACTGGCAGAAATAATAATAAACATTCCGGGTAAGAATATGGGGTCAAATTTTCCATAACTTAAAAGCAGTATGGCTGGAGATACACCATAGTTTACAATGTCTATTAATGAATCGAGTTGTCCACCAAAGAATCCCTGTTTACTGGTTCTGCCTTTCATCTTTCGTGCAATAAGTCCATCTGCCCAGTCAAATGCAACCGCCCAAATCATCCCTATCATTGCTGCATAATAAATACCTAAGATACTAAAGTAAATGGCTAATATTGTGCAAGCCAAACCAGTAAGCGAACATAAATTAGGTAAATCTTTTACAAAAGAAATAATACTGGGTTGTGATTCTTGAAGTTTCTTGTCCCATTAAAAAGGCAATATGGCTGAGTACACCATAGTTTAATTCTTTAATACATATCTGTCCAAAAAGAAATAAATCTGATACTCGTCTGCCTTCATCTTTCGCAAAAGTCCATCTGCCACTAAATGCACTCACACAAATAAATCCTAGGTTGGTGAAATTTTTTAAATGTCCTGAGTTTTGCTAAAGTAAATGCTAATATGGGTGCAAGCAAACATGACGATTACTTTAAATTGGTAAATTTTTTAAATCAAATATACGGGCTGTGATTTTTTGTAAGTTTTTCGTTGTGATTTTCATTTTATAAAGGGTTCTAACTATTTCATTAGTGTCTTTTTAAAAAACATATAAATGTTTTTTCTTTGTAAATACATATCCTGTTTTCCACAAAAATTAAAAATTAGCTAATTTGAAACTCATACTCTTGCCACTTCATATTTCAAAATCACCGTGGAAACTTCTTGTAAGCACCAATACTATCACGATTAGGGCTTGGTGGCAATTTATTCAACATTTTTTAACTATTTAGTAGAGACCTTTGCATAAATAGGGATGATTAGCAAAATGACAGATTTTATTAAATTGGAAATTTTTTAAATCCACTCCTAGCAGGGCTAAGGGTGTTTTTAAAAAGTTTGTAATTTGATGAAAGATGGCGTTTTGATGATTATTCATATTTATGCAAAGGTCTCTTTATTGAGGGTGATTAGCCAATCGCCTGTGTCGTTTTTGGGTGCGTTGCGTAGATAGTCAATGAGGATAAAACTGGGGTATGGTAGGTGAAAGCATGGATGTAAGGGGTGAGGGATGGCATTTAATGGTTTATCTTAATTACCTCAAAATTATGCTGTTGATTCAAAATCAAAATCACTGACAATCCCAATCGTTTTGCCAGTATCGCCGCATTGTGACTGCCCATTGCTAGCATGGCGGTGGCGTAAGCGTCAGCTATCATTGTTTGCGGATGAATAACACTGACGGAGGCTAAATTGCTGTTGGCAGGGCGTCCAGTGTTTGGGTTGAGGATATGATGATAGCGAGTGCCATTCCAAATGGAATAGTTGCGGTAGTCACCTGAGGTGGCAATGGCTTGATCGTTAAGTGTGATTGCGATTGGCTGGGTGTTATTCGGTTGCTCAATACCGATTGTCCATTGTTTGCCGTGGCTGGTGCCGTGGGTTCGAACCTCGCCACCGATTTCTACTAAATAGTTTGAGGTCTTGAGTAGGGTAGCAATAGCATCCACGGCGTAGCCTTTGGCAATGGCGGATAAGTTGATGTGGATATTTCTAGTTTTTATAATGGCTTTATGTTGCCCGTCTTTAAGAGTTAAATAACGGATGGAACTATTTTTAAATGCTCGGTCTATATTTTTTTGAATTGGTTTTTGTGTGATTTTTTTCACCCCAAAACCCCATACATCAATTAAACGCCCAATGCCTGAATCAAAATATCCATTCGTTTCTTGCTCAATTTCTTTGGATGCTTTTAAAACATAAAACAATTCATCAGAGACTGAAATCCACTGGTTAATCGGCTGTTTGTTGAGCAAAGACAATTCAGATTCAACATCCCAAGTTGAAAATATTTGGTTAATTTGCATCAATCTGTCATCAATTTTTTGCTGTGAAATGTCGGTATCGTCAGCGATTTTAACCGTGTAGGCAGTCCCCATTGTTACCCCAGAAAAGGACTGAGTTCGCTCACTTTTACCACAAGCACCAAGCACTAAAAACACAAGGCTGATAAGGTATAATTTTGCTATGTTTCGATTCATATTATTCTTTATTCTCACTATTTCAGCGTTGCCGGCCTTTGCATTTCACACAGATGATACCCTTGACGCCGACAATGCGCAAAGCTTTAAAACATTCTTAGGCACGATTCGGGTTAAAGCAATCAAAAAAGGAATTTCCTCAGCAACACTTGATCGCGCCTTCAAAGGACTGACCCCTGACCCAAAAATTATTAAGTTTGACCGCAATCAGGCAGAGTTTACTTTGAATTTTTGGCGTTATATAAATTCCAGAGTGAGTGAAAAACGCTTAACCAAAGGTCGAGTTAAGCTTGAAGAAAACCAAATATTACTTAACAATGTGTATCAAAAGTATGGGGTGCCGCCGTCAATTTTAGTGGCGTTTTGGGGGCTGGAGACGAATTACGGCAAAAATGTCGGCAAAATGAATTTAGTGCGTTCACTGGCAACTTTAAGTTTTGATTTACGCAGGCGAGGATTTTTTACTCGGGAATTGTTGATTTTACTTGAGCTCATTGACCAAGGCAAACTGCCACTAAGTGTCAAAGGTTCGTGGGCAGGGGCAATGGGGAACTTGCAGTTTATGCCGAGCAATGTGGCTGCTTATGCGATTGATGCGGATGAAAATGGGATATTAAATTTGTGGGGTGGGCTCAAAGATATTTTTCATTCGGGCTCTAATTTTCTCAAAAATATTGGTTGGCATAGAGGGGAGCGCTGGGGAGACGAGGTTAAAGTTGCTGTGGATTTTAAGTCGTCATTGGCGAATTTAAAGATTAAAAAAACCGTTCAAGCATGGCAAAATTTGGGGGTTGTTCGGGCGGATGGGAAAGGTTTTTCCGCCTCGTTGCTCAAACGCAAAGCCTCGTTAATTTTGCCGATGGGGCATAAAGGCCCTGCTTTTTTGGTATATAGAAACTTTCGCACCATTCTTAGGTGGAATCGCTCCATTCTTTACGCCTTGTCGGTTGGGCATTTGTCTGACCGTTTGCAGGAAAAACGCACTTTGATTGCCAAACCGATTACTGAGCCCTCTTTAAATCGTGACGATATTAAACTTATTCAGACTGCGCTTAAGCAATTGGGTTTTGATGCAGGCGATGCTGATGGCATTCCTGGGTCTAAAACTCGGGCGGCGGTGCGTGATTATCAGCGTGCAAATGGCTTGCCTATTGATGGTTATGTGGGTTATCAGTTATTACAAAACTTACACAAGCAACGCCGTGGACATTGACACTTATTTGGGTTTTGATGTCGGTACAAAACGCACTGGGGTTGCCATTGCCAATAGCCTGACCAATACGGCGAATGGTATTCAAGTGGTAACTAATAATAAGGATGGTTCGATAGATTTTGAGCAATATGATAAGATTGTTAAGGCACATAATGTGCGTTTATTTGTGGTTGGATTGCCACTAGGCAAAGATGGAGAAAAACAAGAAATGTCGTTTATTGCCCAATCTTTTGGACGCAAATTAACTGACAGATATAGCGTTGAGACGGTATTTATTGATGAACATTTATCTTCATTTGAGGCTAAAAAACAATTAAAATACTGCCATTATCACCCTAACGCTAAACGCGGGGAAGTAGATAAACGCTCTGCTGCTCTGATTTTGCAAACTTGGATAGAGGAAAATCTTTAATGCAAAAAGAATTAATTAGTAACGACATACAGTTAGATTCCTCTGGTAAATTAATTCATTTATTGGGGCTTGAAGGGCTTTCTAAACAACATTTAACGCATATTCTTGATGTCGCCGATGGGCTGATTGACGATAAAGGTAATCTAAAAAAATCCAAAGCACTTGATGATATGAGTATTGCCAACTTGTTTTTGAACCCTCAACTCGGACTCGAAATACCTTTGAAATTGCAGGCAAGCGTACTAGTGCAAATATTATTAATGTCGATTTAGCCAACTCAGCGACTAAAAAATGAGTCGCTACTTGATACTATGCACACGCTCAAAGCGATGCAAATTGATATGTTTGTGATTCGCCACAAACAAAGCGGTTTACCTCATTATGTCGCTGAAAATATTGGTAATACCGCTATTCTTAATGCCGGTGATGGGGTTAATGCTCACCCGACACAGGCGTTATTGGATATGCTCACTATTCGCCAGCACAAACATCATTTTAAAGGCTTGTCGGTGGCTATTGTTGGTGATATTCTACATTCTCGTGTGGCACATTCGGGCATTCAAGCATTAAAAACCTTAGGCACAAAGGACATTCGCTTAGTTGCGCCTAAAGGGCTGCAATACAATGCCAAACCCTGTGAAGCAGTGCAATGTTTTGATACTATTCAAGCGGGGCTTGAAGGATGCGATGTAGTGATGATGTTGCGTTTGCAAAAAGAGCGTATGTTAGATATTCCCAATGAGCAAGATTATTTTGAGCATTACGGCTTAACCCCTGAACGCTTGGCACTGGCAAAACCTGATGCGATTGTTATGCACCCCGGCCCGATTAATCGTGGTGTTGAAATTGATTCATCAGTTGCCGATAGCGAGCAATCCGTTATTCTCCAACAGGTTACCAACGGCATCGCAGTGCGTATGGCAGTGATGGCAATTTTGGCAGGCAAACTATGATAAAAATGGCAAACAATACGCTGGACTATGACGAAGTAAAAAATGTGCTGCATAAACTCAATACCGATGATACTATTGCTAGCGCACATGGGATTTTGTGTGGATTTTCCTGCATCAGACCAGAGGTAAAATTAGACGACTGGCTCAATGAAGTGCTGGTCAGCATTGACCTCAACAACCTTAACGAAAAAGAAGCCCACGAAAAATTAGCCCAAATCTATAACACCACACTCTCACAACTTGACGATGCCACACTCAACTTTCAATTATTAATTGCCGATGAAAATTGCACCCTCAGAGAACAAGCCGATACATTAATTCAATGGTGTCAAGGATTTTTAGTTGGTCTAGGCTTGCAAAAAATATCCACACACGACGAAGATGTCTTGGAAATGATTAAAGATTTCAGTGAAATAGCACAGCTCGATGGCAATGTTTTAGACAATGAAGAAAATGCCAATGATTTAAGCGAAATCATAGAATTCGTGCGTATGGGTACTTTGTTCATCCAAGAAACCTTGCAACCTTCCAAGCAAGACTATGTCGCCACAAACACCCTGCATTAATTCAATTCCAAAAAAAATACCTACAAATCAACTCAACTTATAGGTATTTTTAAATAAAGTAGGTAGCCGTCAAAACATAAACTGTGGGAGAATAAATAAAAAAACGACCACCTGTTAGAAAATCACGAAAAACTTCAGAGTTAAAACACAATCTTCTAAGTATTATTATACATTGATATAATAATTTAGTGATATAGTTTTAATAATTAAAGGAGACCTTTGCATAAATAGGGATGATTAGCAAAATGACAGATTTTATTAAATTGGAAATTTTTTAAATCCACTCCTAGCAGGGCTAAGGGTGTTTTTAAAAAGTTTGTAATTTGATGAAAGATGGCGTTTTGATGATTATTCATATTTATGCAAAGGTCTCTAAAGAAACCTTTATTTTTTATGGGTTTATCTGCGATGTTTAATATATTTTTGATATCAGGCCAAGATTGTCAATCCAAAACCGATCAACGCACTCACAGCAATCACACTCATAATACTAATCTTGAAACGAAATAGTGCAATGAATGCTGCCCCAGTGATGGCGAGGGATACCCAATTGATTTGTTGGTTTTGATAGAGTGTAGCCAAGGCGAAAAATACAGCCAAATTAACAATCACACCGACTACAGAAGCTGTTACGGCTGACAAGGGGGCGCTGAATTTTAAGTTACCCCGGGTAGCTTCAATGCCTGGACCACCTAAAAATATAAATAAAAATGAAGGTAGAAAGGTGAAAAAAGTGGCAACTAACGCACCGACAAAACCCGCTATTAGTATTTGTTCTGGACCAAAGATTTCTTTAACAGTGGCACCGACAAAGCCAACAAAGGCAACCACCATAATTAGGGGTCCAGGTGTGGTTTCACCGAGTGCCAATCCATCCATCATTTGGTGAGCGGTTAGCCATTGATACTGATCAACGCCGCCTTGATAAATATAAGGCAAGACTGCGTAAGCACCACCAAAAGTGACTACAGCAGCTTTGGTAAAAAAAATGCCCATTGTTTGTAATACCTTGCTATCTAATTGACTCATTACTAAGAAACCGAGTCCAATACCAATCACGGCAAAGCCAATTAAGCGCGACCATTTAAATTTGGCGTAATTGGGGATAGGGGTGTCATCGTCAATGAGTGCAGGAGCGAGGTTATCTTTTGTATTGCCATGATGTGTACCGCTTTTAAAAGTATTAGGTGAGAGTTTTGCACCCATATAGCCGATAATAACCGCACTTAAAACAATATAAGGGAAAGGGATACTGAATTGGTATATGGCAATAAATGCTAAGACTGCCAAAATTCTTAATACATTGTTTGATAGGGCTTTTCTACCAATACGATAAGCAGCGAATAAGACAATGGCAGTAACTGCAGGTTTAATGCCGTATAAGATACCTGATACTACACTTACATCACCATAAGTAAGGTAGGCCCAAGTCAAGGCACTGAGAATAAATAAAGAGGGTAACACGAATAAAATACCGGCAACTAACCCCCAGCAATACCAAACATTAGCCAGCCGATATAAGTCGCCAATTGTTGTGCTTCTGGACCAGGTAATATCATTGTGTAATTGAGTGCATGTAGAAAACGATGTTCGGAAATCCAACGGCGTTTTTCTACTAACTCTTGATGCATCATTGAAATTTGTCCTGCAGGACCTCCAAAACTAATGAAACCAAGTTTTAACCAATATAAAAAGAATTGGAAGAAACTGGGTTTTTTTGGCACTTTTTTTATACTCATAATAGCGTATTTTTTGAATTCTTTAACTAAAAAACCCCATCGAATAGATGGGGTTTTTAAAGGCGTGACTTGAGTTATTTATCTTCAATCATCTTATGAATAATTGGATATAAAATAACTTCCATCGCTAAGCCCATTTTGTTACCCGGAACAACAATTGTGTTGCGTCTGGACATAAACGAACCTTCAATTAAGGTTTTTACTTGAGTGAAATCAGCTGGGGTTTTTTCTAAATTATTAAAATGAATTACCACAAGTGATTCATCAGGTGTGGGGATGTCACGTGCAATAAAAGGATTGGAAGTATCTACCGTTGCAATACGCTGGAAATTAATGTCCGTTTGTGAAAATTGTGGGGTGATATAGTTGATATAATCAGGCATTCTACTTAAAATTGTATCGACTGTTTCCTCGGCAGAATAGCCTCGCTCAGCATTATCACGATGAATTTTTTGAATCCATTCAAGATTGATACTGGGGACAACACCGATTTTTAGGTCGCCATATTGTGCCATATCTACGCCATCTGCCACTACAGCACCATGTAAACCTTCATAAAATAATAAATCGGTACCTGCACCGACTTTTTCCCATGGGGTAAATTGACCTGGGTTAAGGTCTGAACTTAATCTTGTATTATGTTCAGTTGCTTCTTCATCAGAATGGATGTAGTAGCGACGGTCGCATTCACCTGTGGTGCCATAATCTTTAAAAGATTGTTCAATTTTTTTGAATAAATTGGTATTCGGTCCAAAGTGTGAAAAGAAGTTATTACCTTGTGCTTTTTGTTCTGCCACCGCTGCTTTCATCGCTACACGGTCATATTTATGAAAACTGTCACCTTCAACAATCAATGGTTTAATGTTTTCTTTCTCAAAAATGTGCTCAAACGCACGCTTTACAAAAGTAGTTCCTGCACCTGACGAACCAGTAACTACTACTACAGGGTGTTTCTTTGACATATTATTCTCCTATGTATGGATAAGTTTAAAAATCTAAATTATCGACAGACAACGCATTTTCTTCAATAAAATTCCTTCGTGGCTCTACCTCATCGCCCATTAATGTAGTAAAAACTTCATCTGCAACCATCGCATCTTCAATCTTCACTTTTAATAAAATTCTATTTTCTTGATTCATTGTGGTCTCCCATAATTGTTCTGGATTCATTTCACCTAAGCCTTTATAACGCTGGAAACTTTGCCCTTTCTTTGCATCGTCCATTAAGAAAGTTACCACTTCTGAAAAACTTTTTACCGATATAATTTTTTCTTTTTTCTCTACAAAAGACTCATCAGTAATCATATTTTCAATTTCTTCTGAGAATTTTCTAATCGCATCATAATCTGTTGAATCAAAAAAACCTACACCAAGTTTATCGACATCAGTATCTACACCATATACAGACAAGGTGTGTTCAATTTCATCTGTTTTCTCATTAAAAACAACGATGTGTTTATGTGCTGGCGACAAGTCGTATGCTAATATTTGTTGTAATTCTGTTACCCAATTATTAACTTTTTTCTTATCTTTTAAGTCTTTAAGTGGATTTGTTTTTGCAATAGCACGCAATAAAATAGGATTGATTTTTTTTGATAATTTTTCAATTATGTTGTTAATTTGATAAAACTCTTTCACCGCTGATTCTAAGGCAAGCCCCGAAATTGCAGGTGCTTGCTTGTTACTAAATACATTAGCGCCTCTGATTGCTTCTTGCAACAAATATTCATTTAATTCCGCATCATCTTTCAAATATTGTTCTTGCTTACCTTTTTTGATTTTATACAAAGGTGGTTGGGCGATATACAAATACCCATTTTCAATCAACTCAGGTAAATAGCGATAAAAGAAAGTTAATAGTAAAGTACGAATATGTGCGCCATCAACATCTGCATCGGTCATAATCACAATTTTATGATAACGCAATTTTTCAATATTGTATTCTTCTTTACCAATACCACAACCAAGTGCGGTAATTAAAGTCCCCACTTCGGCAGAACCCAACATTTTTTCAAAGCGAGCTTTTTCAACATTTAAGATTTTACCTTTAAGTGGCAAAATTGCTTGCGTGCGACGATCACGACCTTGCTTAGCAGATCCTCCTGCAGAATCTCCTTCCACAAGAAAAATTTCACTTTCGGCAGGGTCTTTTGTTTGGCAATCGCTCAATTTTCCCGGTAAGCCGGCGATATCTAACGCCCCTTTACGACGAGTCATCTCTCTGGCTTTTCGTGCCGCATCGCGCGCTCTTGAAGCCTCTAAAATTTTACCAATGATAATTTTTGCTTCAGTTGGATTTTCTAATAGGTATTCGCCTAATTTTTCATTCAGCGCTGATTCAACTGGTGCACGCACTTCACTAGATACTAATTTGTCTTTTGTTTGTGATGAGAATTTAGGGTCTGGCACTTTAACGGAAACAATTGCTGTCAATCCTTCGCGTGTGTCTTCACCAGTAATATTAGCTTTTTCTTTTTTTGCTAAACCCGAATTATCAATATAATTATTCAGCGTTCTGGTTAACGCACCTCTAAAACCTGCTAAGTGAGCGCCGCCATCTCGTTGCGGAATGTTATTAGTAAAGCAATAAATACTTTCTTGGTATGAATCACTCCATTGCAATGCTACATCAATTTGAATGTCATCGCGTTCTGCTGAAATGGCAATAATGTCATTATGGATAGGGGTTTTTGCTTTGTTTAAATGCTCAACAAAAGCAGTGATACCACCGTCATATTCAAATACATCTTTACGGTCGGTGGCTAATTCTTGAATTTCAATATGTACACCTGAATTTAAGAATGATAATTCGCGTACACGATTAGCTAAAATATCGTATTTAAATTCAGTGATGGCAAAAATTTCAGGGCTGGGTTTAAAGTGGATTGTTGTTCCTGTTGTATCTGTTTTACCTGTTACTCTCATTGGTGCATCTGGCACACCTAATGAATAATTTTGCTCATGGATTTCGCCATTACGGTGTACAATTAATTTGACTGTTTCAGAAAGTGCATTCACCACCGACACACCGACACCGTGTAAACCGCCAGAAACTTTATAAGAATTATCATCAAATTTACCACCAGCGTGCAAAATAGTCATAATAACTTCTGCTGCACTAATACCTTCTTCTGGATGAATATCGGTTGGAATACCCCGACCATCATCAGTCACAGAAACTGACTGGTCCTCGTGAATAGTAATATTGATTTTAGAACAGTGTCCAGCTAATGCTTCATCAATCGCATTATCAACAACTTCAAATACCATGTGATGTAAACCTGTTCCATCATCAGTATCGCCAATATACATTCCTGGGCGTTTTCTAACGGCATCAAGGCCCTTTAAAACCTTAATACTTGATGCTTCATATGCTTGTGGTGGTTGTTCAGACATAGTTACCTAAATACACTTATAAAATAATGAAGTTGATTATACCATGATAGGAATTTTTATCATCTTATTCTTGTTTATTTTTGTAGTGTAATTTCACCTTGATTAATCTTAAAAATAGTGGGATTTATATGTTTAATAGTGGTTAAGTTGTGACTGATATCAGTTATAAAGGTTTGTACTTTGAGTATTTTTAAATATTGTAAAATAATATTAACTTTAGTATTATCCAATTCAGAAGATAAATCATCAATTAAAACAATCGGTTTTATACCTAAATTAATAAGCAATACCACTTGTGTTAGCCAAAAAATAATAGATAAAGTTTTTTGCTCACCTCTTGAAAAAAAGCATTCATTTCTATTGTCAAAGGTAAAATTAATATTAGCTTTATGTGAACCATAATTTAAATATTTTATACGTAATAATAAAGCAGTATTTTTCTGTAAATATTGATAAATATTATTCTCATTAAGGGCGTCAACTTCTTTAGGCCAACCCGATGAAAATACATAATTAAATTGTTCTTTTGAGTCAATCAATGTATCTAGAATTTTGACTTTATTAGAAAATAAAGTTTCTTTAAGTTGTTGTAAATAATCCAATCGGCTTTTATTAATTACAGCAGAAAATTTTGCCAACTCTAAAAACCAAAAATCCAATTCATTGGTTTGATTTTTACTTAATAATGAATTGATATTTTTTAAGATTTTATTATAAGCTTTAAAGGTTTTAATAGTTTCTGGTTTCACGTGGAACACTCCCCAATCTAAATAAGAACGCTTATTTTTAGGGGTACCGTTGACAATAAATCCTTTATCCGGGGTGATAATTTGAATGGGTAATAAACGACTGAGTTTTGATGCGTTACCTACTTTTTGTTGATTGATGATAACGCTGGTTTTGATTTTTGATTTTTCTAATTTTATTTTATTTTTATCCACCTCGGCACTAAGTTGAAATAATTTAGATTCAAAATTAATAATGTCTTTCAGATTTTTTGTTTTAAATGAACGGTTATGGCCTAAGTAATAAATGGCTTCAATTAGATTAGTTTTCCCTTGAGCATTATCACTAATGAATAAATTAATTCCTTTACAAGGGGTAATAAATTGAGTATTTAAATTACGAAATTGATGAATGGATAATTTGTTAATAATAGCCATACAAAATTTTAAGTGTTAATGAGTTAAACCCGCATTGGCATAACTACATATTGATAAGTATCATCACCAATACTACTTAATAAACAAGATTGGTTTTCACCATTAGGTATAACCATATTTACATTATCAGAAGTAAGGTTTTCTAAAATAGAAATAAGATAATGGATATTAAAAGTAATTTCTATTTCTTTATTAAAGTTATCAATATCAATTTTAGTTTTTGCTTGGCCTCGCTCTGAATGTGAGAATATATTAATTTGATTGCCTTTAAATGCTAATTTAACACCTTTAGTGCGTTCATCAGCAAAAATAGAGGCTTGTTGCAGATTATCTAAGAAGCTTTTGACGGTTAATAACAACAGTATTTTCATAATCTGTTGGAATAACTTGTAAATAATTAGGAAAATTACCATCAATTAAACGACTGATAATAGTGATACTATCACTGGTTAAGTAAAAGTAATTGTCTGAAAGATGAATATCTACATTGGCATTTTCATCTTTACTAAGGATTTTAATTAATTCTAATACTGCTTTTCTTGGCAAAATAACAGTTTTTTTATTGGTTAATTCATTCTCTTGTTTAATCTCACCAATAGCTAAACGATGACCATCAGTAGCAACGACAATGATATTATCTTTTGTTACTTCAAAATATAAACCGTTTAAATAAGCACGAATATCTTGATTACCCATTGAAAATGCTGTATTTTCAATAAGTTCTTTTAAAATAAGTCGTTTAATATGAATAATTTCGCTGTCTTTAATTTTTGGTAATGAAGGGAAATCTTTTGTGTTAAAAGTATTTAATTCAAATGAATTGTTATTGACTTTGATATAAATTTTAGTTTCTTCAATTATAAATTCAATGATTGTTTCTTCTGTAAGTTTACGAACAATATCAATTAAATCTTTTGCAAAAATTGTAAAACAAGCTTCTTCTTTGGCTTGGATTTTTTTTGATGCACGCAATTCAATTTCCATATCGGTTGTAGTTAATGTTAACTTCCCATCTTTTAATTGAATAAGTACATGGGAGAGAATAGGAAGTGTTTGATTTTTTTCAACAACACTAATAACAGATTGCAAGGGTCCTAATAATTCTTTGACGGTAAGTTGTATATTCATAAAAGTTTCTCTTAATTAAATAGTTATTATTAATATTAGTTAACCTGTTTTCTGTTGAAAACTAATTATTTTCTTGAAAAAACAAATAATTAAATGGTTGATAATAATGTCTTATTTTATGTAAAAACGATAACAAATGTGCATAATTTTAAATTATTTGTTAAGTTATTAAAGTTATTCACAATGAATTGGAAAACACTCTGGGGATATTGTTTATAAGTTGGCTAATTTTAGTTTGAGTAACTCGTATTCATTCCTTATTTCAGTGTCATTTTCCACTTTTTCTTTAATTTTTTTAATGGAGTGTAAAATTGTGGAATGATCTCTATTTCCAAAATGTTTTCCAATTTTAGATAGTGAAAAGTTGGTCATTTCGTGAGTGATGAAAATCGCCATTTGTCTAGCTAAAACAATATGATGTTTTCGAGTTTGAGAACTTAAATCAGAGACAGTGACAGTATAATGTTTGGCACTTTCTTTTTGAATATCATTAATATCAATATTGTTAATTTTTGGCTTAATTAAATCCTCAAGTGCTATATCGATAACCTCTTTGGTAATAATCAAATTGTTCTGTTTAGAGAAGTTAACAAATGCTTTAAGTTTGAGTAGTGCTCCTTCTAGGTCACGCACATTTGAAGTGATATTACTGGCAATATAAAGTGCTGTATCCTCATTTAGATTGATGTTAATGATTTTATTTTCTGCTTTTTTTAGCAATATAGCAGCGCGCATTTCCAACTCGGGTGGAGCGAGAGATAAATTTAATCCTTGTGCAAATCTTGTTTTTAAGCGATCCTCTAAGGACCTAATGTTGGTTGGTGGCTGATCGCAAGTGAAAATAATTTGCTTCTTAGTAGTAAATAAAAAGTTAAAAATATGAAAAAACTCTTCTTGTGATTTTTCTTTACCGGCAATTAAGTGGATATCATCTACCAATAATAAATCAGCAGATTGGTAATAGGTTTTGATATTTTCAATAGTCTTGTGGCGCAAGCTAGTAGTAATGTTTCTAACAAAATCCATAACAGGCGCGTAAATTACTTTGATTTTTGGGTCTTGTGATTTTACTAAATGCCCTGCTGCTTGCATTAAATGAGTTTTCCCCAATCCAGAGCCACCGTAAATAATACAAGGATTGTAAGGAGATTTTTTAAGGTTTTCAGCGATTTGTCGAATAGCGCCGTAGGCAATTTGATTGGCAGTACCCATTACTAAATTATCAAAAGTGTATTCTGAAAATAAAGGTGTTGCGTGTTTTGTATTTTTTTTGATTTTTTGTGTTTCAATGCCAATCTCAATTTTAAGATTTTTGTCGTATTGTGCGACAGCGACCTTAATTTTCTGTTTTAGATTTTTTTTAAGATAATCTACTGCTGAAACATTGGGCGCTAATATGGTTAAAACCCCTTCTTTCTCTGATACCTTTAACGGCTGAATCCAAACGCTATATTCTGTAAGAGGTACAGTGTCTTTTAGAATTTTAAGGCAATTTTTCCAAGCTGTTGGCATATTAATTTTTAAACTGATTAAGGTAACTATTTTAGTCGTTGTCACTACAAAGTTTTGATGTAAATTGGAACAAATACTGATATACTTTATCGCTATTGATTTTTAAGGTTTAATGAAAATGGAATTACTTGAAAAATTTTTTGAAAAAATATTATGGAATTCACGCTTAATGGTGCTTGTCGCTGTTATTTCTTCACTGTTGTTGTCATTATTGTTATTTGTTGTTACTGCGGTTGATGCTGGCACACTACTGGTGCATATTGGCGATTATTTGGAGGCAACTGTTGAGGTTAGAAAAACTTTAAAAATAGAAATGGTGGCACATACCGTTGGTGCGATTGATGGATTCTTATTGGCAACTATTTTATTGATATTTTCACTGGGCTTGTATGAGTTATTTATTAGCGATATTGACGATGCCAAAGAGAGTGACAGGTCTTCCAAGGTATTGGTGATTAATTCATTAGATGACTTGAAATCAAAATTGGCAAAAGTTATTTTAATGATTTTAGTTGTTACCTTTTTTGAAGTTTCGCTGTCGATGACCTTTGTGGAGGCACTTGATTTAGTATATTTTGCCTTCGGTATTTTGATGGTTTCTTTGGCACTTTATTTCAGTTCAAAATCATCGCATTAATTGATTTTTAACGCTATTTAGCGTAACATTACTCATTTTTACAACATATAATCATTATGCGTCAAACAATCGTAGCCGGCAACTGGAAAATGAATGCCTCAAAAGAAAGCGTTAATACTTTGGTATTGGGCATTCTTGAAGGCTTACCTGAGGTAAAAAATTCAAAGGTAATTGTTTGCGCACCTTTCCCTTACTTGTCCCAAGTTGAGGCATTAGCCACACATTCTCAATTAAATCTCGGTGCACAAGATTTAAATGTTAATGCTTCGGGTGCTTTCACGGGCGAAGTGAGTGCAGATATGATTAAAGATTTTGGCGTTAAATATGTCGTTGTTGGACATTCAGAGCGTAGAAGTCTATATGGTGAAACCGATGAAATCGTTGCTGATAAAGTTCAAGTGGCACTTGATAATGAACTAACCCCATTATTTTGCATCGGCGAATTGTTAGAAGAAAGAGAATCTGGCAAAACCGAAGTCGTGGTTGCCCGTCAAATCAACGCAGTTATTGCCAAAGTGGGTATCAAAGCCTTTAAAAATATTATTATTGCTTATGAACCTGTTTGGGCGATTGGCACGGGTGTTACTGCCACACCACAACAAGCGCAAGACACACACGCATTTATTCGTAGCCTATTGGCTGAAAATGATGCAGACATCGCACAATCAACCCCTATTCTTTATGGCGGCAGCATGAACTCTGCCAATGCAGAAGAATTAATTGCCTGTGAAGACATTGATGGTGGTTTGATTGGCGGCGCATCTCTCAAACCAGAAGATTTTCTAAGTATTTGTAAAGCAGGTTAATTATGTCATTTCAAGTTATTTTAATTATTCATGTGCTATTGGCTTTAGGCTTAATCGCACTTATTCTAATGCAACACGGCAAAGGCGCTGATGCAGGTGCAGCTTTTGGTGCAGGCGCGTCAGGCTCTGTATTCGGTGCTCGTGGTGCAAATTCATTTATTTACAAGCTAACTGCTGGCGTTGCGGTTGGCTTTTTTATCACCAGTTTATCATTAGCTTATTTAGCCACTAATGAAAATACTGGTGAAACAGAAAAGCCCCAGAGCGTTATGGAAAAAGTGCTTCCAGCACTAGAACTTGATGTGCCAATAATGGACACTCAGGACAGCGACATTCCTAAATAAATTATTGCCGATGTGGTGGAATTGGTAGACACGCTACCTTGAGGGGGTAGTGAGCTACGCTCGTGCGAGTTCGACTCTCGCCATCGGCACCATTTTTTGACTTTGTATTACAAACGAACTATGTTATAACTTATTATTTCCTATCTAAAATAGTGAAGTGATAGGTGTGTGGGTTTTTTCATCGGGTGTATGAGACTCTCTAAAGGTTTCAACAAAGTCATCTCGATTGAACTTAGGAGGTGGGCATCGCCTTCAAATTCTCCTTTAATTTGAGTAATATAAAGTCTGTCAACAAGTGGCACTATTTCAGTTGCAAATAAATCGTCTTTATTTATGTGAGGATTTAAGAATTGCTCATAGACAGACATTCCACCGATAACAAAAACTTCTTCCTCATCTTTACATTCATCTAATGCCAGTCTTATACTGCCAAAAGTTTGCCGATTTTAGAACTATTTGAAGTGCGAGATAAAATAATATTTCTTCTATTTGTCAGAGGTTTTCCAATAGAGTCGTAAGTTTTACGCCCCATTAGCACGGTTTTACCGGTGGTGGTTTTTTTAAAATACGCTAAATCTGCTGGCAGATGCCAAGGTAAAGCATTGTTTTTGCCAATGAGTTGGTTGTCGTCCATTGCGACGATAATTGATAAGCGCATAATATAAATAAAGTAAAATAGCATTCATTTTACAAACACTTTGCCTACTGTGTCGTTAATTCTTGCTTCTTCTTCGCCGTTTAGGAAAACATTGCTTAATCAATTGGGGGTAGTGTTTGCTATTGTTGTTCCTGATATTGATGAATCTAGGCAAGAGAATGAAACGCCTGAGCAGTTGGTATTTCGCTTGGCACAGGAAAAAGCACGCAAAGTGGCAAAAACACATAGTGGGCTTATTATTGCTTCAGATCAGGTGGCAACGCTGGCTGATGGCATGGGGGTTGATGATGTGGTTTTGACCAAGCCACATACCCACGAAAACGCTGTTCGGCAACTTGAAAAAAGTTCTGGGAATGTGGTTACTTTTTTAACCAGTTTGATGCTTTTAAATACAAAACGGATAGAATGCAAACAATTGTCCATATATCCAAGGTATTTTTCAAGGTGTTGGGATGCAGAAACAATTGAAAATTATCTGCGTATAGATCAGCCTTATCAGTGTGCAGGTAGTTTTAAATCTGAAACGCCTTTGGGTGCCAGTCTTTTTGAACGCATTGAGGCAGAGGATGCCGATGCAATCGTTGGTCTGCCACTTATTCAACTAACCAAAATGCTGAAAAACGAAGGCATTAATGGCATAAAAGGCTAGCTTCCTATGTCCTATCTCTATCCACAAGAGCAAAATATCACTCCCTTTGAATTTGGACAAAAGTTCTATTGGGGCGCTCCACGGCAGCGCACAGGCATTGGCGTTGATTGAATTTGCACAACAACAAGAACAAGTTATTTTGGTGGTGGCAAATGACATTGGTCATTTTGACCAGTTGTTTAAATCACTACATTTTTATAATACTGACTTGGATATTCTGAGGTTTGATAATTGGGAGGTGTTGGCTTTTGACCATTTTTCCCCGCATCCAGATATTACTTCAAGCCGACTCAATACCCTGTCAAAACTACCCAATCTTAAACGCGGAATTGTCATTACTACGCTAGAATCATTAACACAGCAATTATGTCCGTTAGCGTTTAGCAAAGCATACAGTTTTAGCCTGAAAGTTGGCGATACACTAGAGTTGCAAACTTTCGCCCAGCGCTTGCTTAAAATCGGCTATAACCGAGTAACAAAAGTAATGGAGCGCGGCGAGTTTAGTGTCAAAGGCTCTCTGATAGACTTGTATCCGATGGGTGCAAAACTGCCGTGTCGCTTAGACTTGTTTGACCAAGAAATTGAATCTATTCGCCTGTTTGATATTTCAACACAGCGTTCTACCGAAGTAACGCAAGAAATTTCTTTATTGCCCGCCAGAGAATTTTCCACTGACCAAAATAGTATCAAGATTTTTAAAGAAAACTATCAAAAGACTTTCGGACATACTAACGGCTTTATTTTTGATGAAGTTACTGAATCACGCCTACCAATCGGCATTGAGTTTTATCTTTCGTTATTTTTTACCCGCACCAATACCTTATTTGATTATCTACCAAACGACAGCATTATTGCTACCAACGAAGGTTTCAGTTCACGGGTAGCGTTAATTTACGATGAAATCGACAGCCGATACCAACAAGCCAGTGAGAATTTTGACAGACTGCCACTGCCTGTTAAGCAAGTTTTTATTGAGCAGCAGCAGTTATTTAGTCAAGTCAAACAACGACAACAATTATTGATTGGCAGTTCAAAAAGCGAGGAAAAGTTAGGTCATTTGAATTTTGACAGCAGGTTGTTGCCACCGCTGAATATCAACGCACAAAACAAAGTGCCACTAAATAAATTTCTAGTTTTTGAGAAAAAATTTAGTGGCAAGATTTTGATTGTTTGTGAATCCAAGGGGCGACAAAGCGTGCTGAGTGACTTGCTTATTAGTCACCAACTCAATCCCAATCCAGTTGAGGGCTGGCAAGGCTTTTTGAATAGCGATAAAAAACTTTGTATCACCAACGATGAACTTAGTGAGGGCTTGCTAACCGAAGATATTGCCATTATTACCGAAGTTAATTTGTTCGGTGCCGATGTGGTCAAACAGCAAAGACGGCGGCGAGCCAAACACAAGGATTTTGATGAAGCGATTAAATCTTTGGTGGAAATTCAAATTGGCGATCCTATTGTGCATGAAAAGTTATGGTGTGGGACGGTACTTAGGGCTAAAAACACAAACTTTTGACGGTTTAACGCAAGACTTCTTAATGTTGGAATATGCCAAAGGTTCAAAACTGATGGTGCCAATGACCTCGCTTAACTTAATTTCTCGTTATTCTGGTGCATCGTCAGAGACTGCACCACTGCACAAACTCGGCACCAACCAATGGACTAAAGCCAAGCAAAAAGCACATGAAGCCCTGTATGACATTGCCGCTGAATTACTAGAAATCTATGCCAAACGCGCGTCGCAAAGAGGCTTTGCCTTTCCTGCGCCAGACGATGCTTACAACTCGTTTGTTGCCAGTTTTCCTTTTGAGGAGACCCCCGACCAGCTCAAAACCATGGGCGAGGTATTGGCGGATATGCAATCACATAAGCCAATGGACAGGCTGGTATGTGGCGATGTCGGCTTTGGTAAAACTGAGATTGCCATGCGTGCTGCATTCTTAGCGGTTGAATCTGGCAAGCAAGTCGCCATTTTGGTGCCGACCACGCTACTCGCCAACCAGCATTATGCCTCTTTCAAAGATAGATTTATTAACTATCCTGTTGAAATCGCTGCCTTGTCACGCTTTCAAAGCACCAAAGAACAAACGCAAATCAAGCAAAAACTGCTCGCTGGCACTTGCGATATTGTTATCGGCACACACAAGTTGATTCAGGGCAGTATCAAATACAAACAACTGGGTTTGGTGATTATTGATGAAGAACACCGATTTGGCGTTAAACAGAAAGAAACATTGAAAAAAATGCGTGGACGCAGCGACATTCTCACCATGACTGCCACCCCAATTCCACGCACGCTGAATATGGCACTTGGCTCGCTTAGAGAGCTCTCAATTATTGCTACGCCACCACAAGGGCGAAGTGCGATTCAAACCTTTGTTAAAGAATGGGACGATGATGCGATTAAAGAGGCTTGCTCTCGCGAGATGCACCGTGGCGGTCAAATATTTGTTTTGCACAATGACATTGACACCATTGATAATATGGCAGAGAAACTCAAGACATTAATGAAAAATGTACATATCCGTATCGCTCATGGGCAAATGCCCAGCCGTGAATTAGAGCAAATTATGAGTGATTTTTATCACGGTCGCTTTCAGATTTTGGTCTGCACCACCATCATTGAAACGGGTATTGATATTCCAAATGCTAATACCATCATCATTAACAACGCACAAAACTTTGGTTTGGCACAATTGCACCAGTTGCGTGGCAGGGTAGGTCGTTCACACCATAGAGCCTATGCTTATCTAGTCATCAAATCCCACCAATCACTCAGCAATAACGCTAGAAAACGCTTAGAAGCGGTGGAATCTTTGGAAGAATTGGGCGCTGGATTTATGCTTGCCAACCATGACTTAGAGATTCGTGGTGCAGGCGATTTACTGGGCGACAACCAGTCGGGAAAAATTAGCGAGATTGGCTTTAACCTTTATCATGACTTGCTTAAACGCACAGTTGATGCGATGCGTGCAGGCAAAAAAATCAATCTAAATGACCCCATCAACCATGAAGTTAATATTGATACTGGGCTTGCTTGCATTATTCCCGATACTTATTTGGGTGATGTGCATGAGCGCTTGGTTTTATATAAACGCATCGCCAATGGCAAAGACAATGACGAGCTCAAAGACTTAACCATTGAAATGATTGACCGTTTTGGCTTATTGCCAGATCCCACTAAAAACCTATTTGCTGCCACTCGACTTAAACTTTCCTGTGAAAAAATCGGCATTGATAAAGTTTCAATTTATGATGACAAAGCCCACATTATTTTTTCAGACAAAATTAACATTGAACCCATTAAAATCATCAACTTGGTGCAAACCCAGCCCAACAACTATCAACTCAAAGGACAAAATCAGTTAATTTTTAAGCGCGAGATGCCTGAAACCATTGAGCGGATTGAGTTAATTGAAGACCTGTTAAAAACTTTAGAAACCTAGCGAGTTAGCGGTCAGGCGGAGTGTCTTTAAGCGATTATTATAATTCAAAACAAAGGTTCGCCATAATTTTGTTGATATAAGTGTTCAATTTCTGTCAAATCAAACTGATGATTTTGCGTGCCTAAATGTGCAATTTTAATTGCACCTAAAAGTCCAGCGAGTTGACCTGTGGTTTTCCAGTCCATATCGTTCATTAAGCCGTATAACAGCCCAGCACGATAAGCATCGCCACAGCCTGTTGGGTCTTGAGTGGATTGCGTTTTTGCTGGGGCAATGTTAATCACTTCGTTGCCTGTGTGAATCTCGCTGCCTTCACCACCTTTGGTGATGATGAGCGCATTTACCATTGAGGCGACGGTTGTTAAATCTAAGCCTGTTTTTTCTTGTAGCATTTGTGATTCATAGTCATTGACCGCTACATAGTTTGCTTGTTTAATAAAGGTGATTAATTCTGCGCCTGAGAACATCGGCATGCCTTGACCTGGGTCAAAGATAAAAGGGATGTGTGCATCGCTAAATTGCTGGGCGTGCTGAATCATGCCATCGCGCCCATCAGGCGAGACGATGCCAATATCAGCCACAGAAACATCGCTGACTTTGTTTTGGTGTGATTCGCTCATTGCCCCTGGGTGGAAGGCGGTAATTTGGTTGTCATCCATATCGGTGGTGATAAAGGCTTGGCCTGTATAAGCGTCTTTAATTGCTTTTATATGCGTGGTATTCATATGATGAGATTCCATCCAGTTCATATAGGGTGCAAAATCTTCGCCTACGGTTGCCATTGGTATGGAGTTGGCACCGAGTAAATGTAAGTTATAGGCGATATTGCCACCACAACCACCAAACTCTTTGCGCATCGTCGGCACTAAGAATGAGACATTGAGCATATGCACCTTGTCGGGCAAGATGTGGTTTTTGAATTGGTCGTGAAAAACCATAATAGAATCAAAGGCGTAAGAGCCACAAATGAGTGCTGTTTTTGACATAGTATTTCTCCTTTTTTTATTTGACAAGGTTCGACCTTGTCAAGGGTTATCTTAGCTGTTCCGGTATTGGAAAGTGTGTATTTTCTTTTACGCCATCGACTTCAACCACTTCTTGCGCACCATGGCCGCGCAAATAATCAATGACTTCTTGTACTAATATTTCAGGCGCTGATGCACCAGCTGTTACACCGATAGTGTTGACATCTGTTAGCCAGTCTGGGTGAATTTCGTTTGCGTCATCGATAAGATAGGCATTTTTTTGCATTTTTTCAGCAATTTCTCTCAAGCGGTTTGAGTTGCTGGAGTTGCTAGAACCTAATACCAATAGCACATCAGCATCCTGCATGAGTATTTTAACGGCATCTTGTCGGTTTTGTGTGGCGTAGCAGATATCGTCTTTTTGTGGTGATTTAATCTCAGGGAACTTGTCTTTAAGTGCATTGACAATTTGCTGGGTATCGTCAATGGATAGGGTGGTTTGTGTTGTATAAGAAAGTTGTTTGTTGTCCAAATTTAACTTATCCACATCTGCAACAGTTTCAATCAGCGCAACATTTGCACCTTGATTTGACTGCCCAAGTGTGCCTTCTACTTCGGGATGCCCTTCGTGTCCAATTAAGACGACCTGATGGTTCTGTTTTTGTTTGCGCACTACTTCTTTATGGACTTTGGTGACTAGTGGACAGGTAGCGTCATAAATAATGGCGCCAATCTTTAGAGCCTGTTGGCGCACTGCTTTTGACACGCCATGCGCACTAAAAATCACCACTTTGCCTGCTGGCACTTCATCGATTTCTTCCACAAAAATAGCACCTTTCGCCTTTAAATTATTGACAACAAACTTGTTATGCACTACTTCATGACGCACATAAATAGGCGAACCATGTAACTCTAATGCACGCTCAACGATTTCAATGGCACGCTCAACTCCTGCGCAAAAGCCTCGTGGATTGGCAAGTAGGACTTTCATTGAGAGCTTTCAGATTTTTCAAGTATTTCTACTTGAAAGGAAACATTGCATCCCGCTAAGGGGTGGTTGAAGTTTACGGTAATGTCATTACCCTCAATTTTATCAATGCAACCCGCATAGGAATCCCCTGTGGGCGTTTTAAATTCAACGCCATTGTTAAGCTTGATGTCTAATTCCTCAGGAAATTCAGCACGATTCATAACTTGAATGGCACTGTCGTCAGTTTGACCAAAGGCCTCACTAGCGCTTAATAAGAAGGTTTGTAATTTGTCCACTTGTGCTTCTTCAATGCAAGATTCTAGGCAAGGGTCAAGTTGCCCATCACCAACTTCAAATTCAAAAGGGATGTCAAGCGAGGCATCGACCAATTCACCGTTTGCGTGGGTAAGTTTGTAGAAGATTTTGTATTTAGCCATGTAATGCTTGTAGCAGTTGGTGTACTTTATTGCGTAAGTCCTTGCGATGGACAATCATATCAATCGCCCCTTTTTCAAGCAAAAATTCGCTGCGTTGAAAGCCAGATGGCAATTCCTCTCGCACTGTTTGTTCCACTACTCTGGGACCAGCAAAACCAATCAGTGCATTTGGCTCAGCAATGTGAATATCGCCAAGCATAGCAAAACTAGCAGAAACACCGCCCATGGTGGGGTCGGTTAAAATTGAGATAAATGGAATTTTTTTGTTGCTCAGTAATTTTAGTGCTAGTGCCGTTTTGCTCATTTGCATAAGCGAAAATAAGCCTTCTTGCATACGCGCACCACCTGATGCCGAAAAACAAACCAGCGGTGCGCCAGTGTCCATACTAAGTTGTGCTGCACGGACAAATTTTTCGCCCACCACAGAACCCATTGAGCCGCCCATAAATTTAAAATCAAAGGCAGTCACAACAATGTCCATTCCATATAGTGTGCCACTTTTTACCACTAAAGCGTCTTTTTCATTGGTGATTTTTTGCGCTTGTATCAGGCGGTCTTTATATTTCTTTTGGTCTTTGAATTTTAAAGGGTCAACTGCAACTAGATCCCCTGCGATTTCTTCTTGTCCGCCTTCATCAAGGAAAGTATTAATTCGAACGCGTGCAGAAATACGCATATGATAATCGCACTTCGGACACACATAGTTTAAGTTTTTTAACTCTTCTGAATACAGTGTAGCCTCACACTTCAGACATTTGCTCCACAATCCTTCTGGGATATTTTTTTTAACAACGCTATTGATAGAGGGTAATATTTTTTCTAACCAATTCATTTTATCGCTCCTGCAATTTCATTGGCTAATGCACCAACACTTTTTAGCATTTTATCTTTATTTGTGCCGTATTGTGCAATAAATGCAACCAACGATGAGCCAACAATTACTGCATCTGCTGATTTAGAAATGGCTTTAGCAGTCATTGCATCTTTAATACCAAAGCCAACACCAATAGGCAAATCAATGAACTGACGAATTCTAGATAGGTTAGTACTCACAACATCCACATCTAAATGACCAGCACCTGTTACCCCTTTCAGCGAGACAAAGTACACAAAACCTGATGCAATTTTTGCTAAAGATGTAAGTCGCTCATTGGTTGTGGTTGGTGCGACTAAAAAAATGAAATCAATTCCATTTTTATCTAAATCTTTCTTTAAATCGTGCGCTTCTTCTGGCGGCATATCCACTACCAGTATGCCATCTACACCACTTTCACTTGCTGCATCAGAAAATGCTTGATAGCCAAATACTTCAATTGGATTCAGATAACCCATCAGCACAACGGCTGTTGTGTCGTTGGTTTGTCTAAACTTCTTAACTAAACTCAACACATCAAGCAAACTCACCCCATCCGCTACCGCCCGTTCGTGTGATTTAGCAATCACCGGGCCATCTGCCATCGGGTCTGAAAACGGTACCCCTAATTCAATTACATCCGCCCCATTTTTAACCAGTGTTTGCATTAATTCAAAAGTGTTGTCCAGCCCACTGTCTCCTGCTGTAATGAAGGGGATGAAGGCTTTTTTGGTGTTTTTAAAAATGGTGGTTATTCTGCTCATTGGAATAAATTAGTTAGTTTTTCTGTTAAAGGCTTGAAGTTTTCGTGTAGAAAGTCATAAGGGGCTTGGGGATATAATTTTTTATAAATACAGGTTGATATTTTTTTGTTTTTATTTTTACCTTGAATATTTAAACATTCATCAAATTCTTTAAAGCAATTTTGTTGCTCTTTACTTAAAGTTTTAACAATAAAATCATCTAGGTTTTTATCAAAAATATAATAATCAGTATCAATATCCCAGTTTAAATCCTTAATTAATTGTTCTATACGCTCTTTGGATTTTTCTAAACCATTGGATTGTTTATCATCTTCTATAAAATCAGCATCAAAAATAAATAAAACTTCATTAACAGTTTTTCCAACTTCATCATTCAGCTTATTCTCTTCATAGGTTCCTTTCTTTAATAAATAAGATTTTCCCTTAGTAGATTGAATATGCTGATTAAAATCATAGTCTTTTTCTTTAATTTTTAGATGTCTTAATAATTGCTTAATAAAAAGTTCATCATCAAGCCCTTCGCATACAATTCTTACCATCCGCGCACCTCTAATTTTTGCTCTATGTGGTGCATAATTCCGTTGTAATCAAACACTATACTGTCTATATTTTTATCTTTTTTACCTAGTTCGATAAGTGCTATTTCTGCATCTTGAAGTTTTTTGGCAACCCTTGCATAAGACTCAATACATTCTTTGGAGTGGGTAGTAGCGAATACCTGAACATTGAGTTGTTTAGAGGTTTTTAAAATTACCTCCCAAAGTTCATCTAATTTTGAATGGTGGATGCCGTTGTCTATTTCATCCAAGTAAATAGTAGTATTTTTGTTTGATGACAATACAATTATCATGTTGACAAAGTGCTTTGTGCCATCACCTAATTCTGAAAAGTTAATAAATTTACCGGTATTTCTCAACATAATGCTATCTTTGATAACATCAATAGTATCAAAATTAAACATCTCATCAAGAATGTTATTGATTTCCTCTATTTGATTGTTAATTTTTAAATCGCCAATCATATCGTGTAATCTTTTACTATTATCACAAATTGAAACAAATCCTTGATGTTTTATAACTGGCAAGTGATTTTTTGTATAGATTTTGTCGTATCCTTTGTGTTTTCTAAAATTTGCAATATCAATATATCCCCAATTGCCCCATGCGCTAGTACCAAAATGCTCAGGGGCTAATGCAGTATCCTGTAGGCGTAATCTAAACTTTTTATTTATTGCAATCTCAAAATTATCAATATTTATCTTTAATTCCTCTTTTAACCAAGGTAGAATAAAATTAGTTTTCTCTCTATTTTGTTGTACTTCTAATAATAATTTTATCAGCTCAAAATGAAACCATGGCCTATCAATGCCAGCCCCTTTATTTTCTGTGTAATTGTGCTCTTTGAAAATATTAAACGCACTAGCAAGCAAAAAACAAGCCTCCATAAAAGCTGTTTTGCCCACATTGTTTTTACCTGTGATTAAATTAACCCGTGAAAAACCTTCTGCTTTGAAATTTTTAAAGCATTTGAATTTTTCAATTTCAATATTTTTAATAAAATGTTCGTTCATAATAATCTCTATTTTGCCCTTTCAGATTTTGAAAAATGTTTTTTATTCTTGACATAATCTGGTATTTAATGTTGATAACTTTTCGCAAATTTCATCGGTTTCGCAAATTACAAAAGGTTTTTTCTTTAAATTTTCTGGTAAATATTTATCTAATAAGTTACTTTCCGTATTATTGGCAACGACCAAATAATTTGTTACGGGTATTAAGCTTGAATCTATTGTTTGTCTGATTATAGTTAAAGAATCTGTAAACTTTTTCTCAATATTTGAGAGTACACTTTTTTGTATTTCTTCTTTGGTTTTTTCTTTTTTTCTCAATAAATGGCTTATTTTTCCTTTTATATCTTTTAACTCTATCAATATTAAACCATTTTCTATTATTTCAAAATAATCCACCCTGCATTCATTGACATTGCTTGACAGACTTTTAACAAAGCCATCACTATCATCAAATTTGATGGCTTGACAGTTCGCCTCCTCTATTATGCCGTCAATATTTTCAGCCTGTTGTATTGCTTTACAAAATTTTGTATCAATCATTGTCAGGGTCGTATAACTCACTTAAAAATAAATCTTCATACGCATTCATTAACTCATTCCTTGACGCAATTAAATTGTCAGTAATATCATCAGATTCAAATTTAAATAAGCCCCCTGCTTTTGTAAAATGATTAATAGCAATAAAATCGCCGTCTTTGTCTTTAGTGTGAACTTCTAACGCCTTAATCATATCCAAACTATGCGTTGCCATCACCACATTAACACCATTTTCTGCCAGCTTAATCAAAACCTTGGTTAATAAAACTTGCCAAGCAGGGTGTAAATTTGTCTCTGGTTCATCAAAAAACACAAATGAACCTTCACTAATTACATTGTTTTTTAAGAGTGCTTGAATCATGCCTAAATTGGTCATACCAAAAGAAATGAGGTTTTTATCAATTGTGTTGCCATTATCATCTTCAAATGACAAGCGACCATTGTCAAAAATAAATTCGCCGCCAATTTCTGTTTTTAACTCGGTTGCTAATTCTGAAACTGCTTCTATCGGTGGATTTTTTGATTTGGTGTTAAGGGTTTTGTCAAATCATAAAAATATTTTGAGACACCTGTTAAATCATTTTTTTGTTCCACTTCTTTCGACTTATTGAGTGCATCTCTGACACTCCAATAGGCGGGAGATTCAAAAAAAACTACCCTTGAGAACTGATTGATTTGTGCGATAAAATTATCACTAACATTGCTAACAATACTGTTGCTACGAAAAGTTAAAGTAAAGTCTTTTTCTGTAGATTGGATTTTGCATTCTTTTTCACCAAAAGAAATTAATTCTGATAGGCCTGTAATTTGAAAATTATCTCTAATTTCATCGCAAAGTGCATTGTTTAAGGCAGTAATATGGCTACTTTGACTATTTTTTAACTTTTCTCTTAACAGTTGAAGGCGTGCTCTAATTCTTGAATGGTTTTTTTTGCTAATTTTATTTTGATAGGTTTTTTTTCTATCTCTTTTAAATAACTTTCAAACTCTGCTAAAAATTTGTCTGTTTGCTTGCATAAGGCAATCGTATTTAAAAAATAAACGGTTGCACTTTCATCTTTAAATTTATTCAAGTCATCGTGTAATGCTGACAAAGACTTACTCAAGTTGTTAATTTGTAGCCTGTCATTTTGACTGATATGCTGAATTGACAACCTTAGTATGGCTAACTTAATATTAATTAACGAAATATCAAGGGTAATATCTCTATGTAAAACATTGGTATTGAGTGTGTTGAACGCCGAATAAAGCACTTTAGTAAAAAAACTCTTACCCGTACCATTTTCGCCAGTTAGCACAGTCAAAGGGCGAACTTTTACTGTGCCCTTTTTTAATTTACCTAAGTTTTTAACTTCAATATCTAATTTCATTGTTACCTCTTGCTAAATTGATGCACACAATCCACCAATACTTGCATATTTTCAGGGTCAACATCAGGGGTAATGCCATGACCGAGGTTAAAAATATGCCCTGTATTGCCTTTAAATTGAGATAAAACTTTTTTCACTTCTTGTTCGATAATTTCGGGTGTGGCATACATCACGGCAGGATCAAGGTTGCCTTGAATAGCAACTTTATCGCCTACTTCTGCTTGCACGACATTGAGTTCAACTGTCCAATCAATGCCAATACCATCACAGCCAGTATCGGCAATGTGGGTTAAATGTTTGCCGCCGTTTTTGCTGAATAGGGTGATTGGGGTGTTAGGATGTTGTGCTTTGACACCTTTAACAATTTTTGCCATATAATTTAATGAAAAATCTAGGTAATTTTGCTTGGACAATACACCGCCCCAAGTGTCGAAAACCATCACGCTATCAGCACCAGATAAAATTTGTTGGTTAAGGTAGACGATGACGCTGTCGGCTAATTTATCTAACAGCAAGTGCAGGGCTTTTGGCTCGTTAAATAGCATTTTTTTAGTGTTGGCGAAGGTTTTGCTGCTACCACCTTCAATCATATAAGTGGCTAAAGTCCATGGACTGCCGCTAAAGCCAATCAATGGTACGCGGTTATTGAGCGCTGTTTTAATGGTCGAAACCGCATCAAATACATAGCTTAAATCATCATTCACATCAATTGGCAAATTCTCAATGTCTTTTAGAGTTTTAATTGGGTTGCTAAATTTAGGACCTTCGCCCTCTGAAAAATACAAGCCCAAACCCATCGCATCAGGAATTGTCAAAATATCTGAGAATAAAATTGCTGCATCTAGGTCAAATCTATCAATCGGCTGCATCGTTACTTCACACGCCAACTCTTTATTTTTGCATAATGACATAAAATCACCTGCTTGTTTGCGTGTGGCACGATACTCTGGCAAGTAGCGTCCTGCTTGGCGCATCACCCAAATTGGGGTGCGGGAAGTTGGCTTTTTTTGTAAGGCGTTTATATAATCAAATGACATGTTCTAGGTAAATGGATTAATTAGTGTGTAATTATAGCGATTTTGCTCAGTGTTCGGGCATAAAAAAAGCCACAAATAGGTGGCTTTTTATTGAATGATTTTTGTTTATCGCTTGAACGCACCGTAACGAGATTTAAACTTCTCAACACGACCTGCACTGTCCATAATTTTTTGCTTACCTGTGTAAAAAGGATGGCAAGAAGAGCACACATCTAAATGTAGCTCTTCTTTACCGATGGTTGAACGCGATTCAAAAGTATTGCCACAAGAACATACTATTTTTACTGCTTCATAATTTGGGTGAATATCTGTTTTCATATCTATAACGGTTTTATCGTAAATCTCAAAGAGAGCATATTATATACTATAAAATACAATTATGAACAATATTAACGCAATCATTCTCGCTGCCGGCAAAGGCACGCGTATGAATTCCACTAAACCCAAGGTTTTGCAAACTCTGTCGGATAAAACTTTGCTTGAACATGTGCTGATTCAAGCACAGCAACTTTGCTCAAAAGTATATGTAGTGTATGGGTTTGGTGGCGAGCAAGTGCAACAGACGATTAATGATGCATCAATCAATTGGGTTGAACAAGTTGAACAATTAGGCACAGGACATGCCGTTGCACAGGCAATGCCACAGATTGACGATGACTCAATTTCTTTGATTTTATATGGCGATGTGCCTTTAATTGAACAATCCACTCTAAAAAAATTAATTGCCCATGCGCAAGAAAGTGGCGTAGCATTATTATCCATTATTTTGGAAAATCCAACGGGTTATGGACGAATTTTGCGTAAAAACGACCAAATTCAAGCCATTATTGAGCAAAAAGACGCTAATAACGACCAAATTTCCATTTCTGAGGTGAATACAGGTATTATGGCGGTCAATAGTGGCTTATTGAGGACATATTTAGGTGCATTGAACACTGATAATGCCCAAAGTGAATTTTATTTAACCGATATTATCGCCATGGCAGTGAAAGACGGCAGAACAGTCGCATCGGTCATTGCGGAAAACGAATTTGAAGTAGCGGGCGTGAATGACAAAGTGCAATTGGCAGAATTAGAAAGAATTTTTCAGAAAAATCAAGCAAATCAATTGATGCAACAAGGCTTAACGCTAAAAGACCCTACTCGCTTTGATTGTCGTGGCTCATTAAATTTTGGGCAAGACTGTGAAATCGATGTTAATGTGCTAATTGAGGGTAATGTTTCGCTTGGAAATAACACAATTATTGCGTCGAATTGCATAATAAAAAACGCTAAAATCGGTAATAATGTAGTTATATTTCCAAATTCTGTGATTGAAGATGCCACGATTGGCGAAGGCGCGTCTATTGGCCCATTTGCACGCATTCGTCCAGCAGCTAACATCGGTGAAAACGCCAAAATTGGCAACTTTGTTGAAGTGAAAAAATCCACCATTGGCAAGGGTTCAAAAGTCTCACACCTAAGTTATGTAGGTGATACGACTATGGGCGAGGGTGTGAATATCGGTGCTGGCGTGATTACTTGCAACTATGATGGCATTAATAAATACCAAACCATTATTGAAGATGGTGCGTTTATTGGCTCTGATTCCCAACTCATCGCCCCCGTCAAAATTGGCAAAAACGCCGTCATTGGTGCAGGCTCAACCATCACTAAAGATGCGCCAGATAGCCAACTTAGTTTAAGTCGCGCTAAGCAGGCTACGCTAAAAAACTGGAAAAAACCAACTAAGAAATAAAAATGTACTTACTACCTCGCAATGTTTGGTTATTGGCAATTAGCTTGTCATTATTTATGTCTTTGACGGTTTTTGTGATTTTCCTTGGAGGAATTATTGGTCAATTCTTAGCGCCCAATGTCAGTTTATCAACCCTACCAGTGGCAATGATTGTGGTGGGTACTGCCAGTAGCATTATTCCTGTTGTTTATATTATGAGACCTTTGCATAAATATGAATAATCATCAAAACGCCATCTTTCATCAAATTACAAACTTTTTAAAAACACCCTTAGCCCTGCTAGGAGTGGATTTAAAAAATTTCCAATTTAATAAAATCTGTCATTTTGCTAATCATCCCTATTTATGCAAAGGTCTCATTATGTCTAAAATTGGTAGAAGACGCACCTTTTTAGGGGTTTGTATTTATACAATTGCTGTTATTGCATTTGCCATCATGGCTTTAGAGTTGAAGTCATTTTATTTATTTTGTTTAGCTACTTTCTTATTTGGTGTTACCGCCGCAACCATGAATCAGTTCAGATTTGCTGCCATTGAAAGTGTTGATAAAAACCTCAATGCAACAGCGACTTCAGTGGTGCTTATTGGTGGCTTAGTGTCTGCTTTTTTAGGCCCAGAACTTGCAATCTTGGGAAAAGATTGGTTTGATACTGCTTTTGTTGGCTCGTTTTTGTTACTCAGTGTCTGTTTTCTATTTGCATTTTTGTTGCTATGGTTTTATCAATCAAATCAAATTCCTTCAATCCAACAAAAACAATCAGGCAGAAGTCTAAGAACTATCGTCAAACAACCTGTATTCATCATCGCTATATCCAGTGCCACCGTGGGTTATGTGGTGATGAGTTACATCATGACTGCCACACCAATGAGTATGCATATTATTGACGGTTTCTCTTTGGAGCAAACCAAATTTGTGATTCAGTCTCATGTTATTGCGATGTTTCTACCTTCTTTATTTACCCCAATGGTTGTTAAATTATTTGGACTCAGGAAAATGATGATAATCGGCATCATATTGTATTTAGCCTGTATCGTCATCGGCTACAGCCATAGTCTGCACGAGTATTGGGCAGCGTTAATCTTATTGGGACTTGGCTGGAATTTTCTATTTATTGGCGGCACCAGTTTATTGCCACACGCTTATCATGAGAATGAAAAATTTAAAGTGCAATCTATTAATGACTTCTTAATTTTTGCTATGCAAGGAATAGCCTCACTATCAGCAGGTTGGTTTGTGTTTAATTTTGGTTGGGAGGTCGTTCTGCTTTCCACTGTTCCACTGTTGCTGCTTCAACTATTAGTGCTATGGTGGTGGCTAAGAAACAAATCAAATTAAAAATGAATTTATTCAAAATAAGCTGCCTTGTTTTGTGGTTTGTACACTTTCAAAATAATTTTTCCCTAATATGTATGTGTATAAAGCGCTAGGTATAAATGTAATTAACGCGTCATTAATGACACGCTCTTGATGAATTGTTTTGGTGGTGACCGCATTTTTTAAAGTTTTATTTTGTTTGATGTATTTAGTAAAACTTTTGAGTTTTCTGGCGTCTTTAACAACTAAATCAGACCACTTAATCTCTACGCACCAATTATGCTTTGTATTAACAATGTCGACCTCGCCATCGCCCCAACGGGCGTAATATAAATCAACATAATTGTGGTGAACCCATTGACTGAATACTGCTGTCTCAACCAGTGCGCCCATCGCCTCATCACCATCTTTAATGGTACCAAATAATGCCGCTCGTATTGATGGGTTAGTTAGATACACTTTAAATCTGGTAACGCGTTGAAGTTTCTTAGTATTTATGTCAACACGATGCACTATTTTGATTAAAAATGCCGCCTCTAAATACTCAAGATATTTCTTTAAGGTGTTTTTAGAAATGCCAGATGATTGAGACAGCGACTCTAAACTAATTTCATTGCTGGTATTGTAAGCAATAACAGTGAATAATTTATTTAATTCTTGCACATCTCTAATGCCGTAAAGACTTGGCAAGTCTCTTAACAGCACTTTATCAATAATATCGCTCTTAATATATCTAGCGCTATCTTCTTGTACATCAGTTGATAATACTGCCTCTGGATAACCCCATAATTTAAATAATTTATAAATTCAAGGTTTAATGCTTCAATATCTGCAGCAACAAAAGTATCATTTCTTTTCTCAATTAAGGTGCCTTCTTTTCCGATAAAGGATAAGTATTCTGCAAAAGTTAAAGGTGGCAATAAAAAATCTGTAAATCGTCCTGCACCCGACTCTTCGCTTTTAAGCTTTAATGCTGCTGCTGCAGATCCTGTGGCAATAAATTGATAAGCAGGATAAGAATCCACTAAGGATTTTAAATGCACTTCCCATTTAGGTAAATACTGAATTTCATCAAAAATAATATACAATTTTGCTTCACGACTGTGTTGATGCATATCTTGAAACATATTGACTATTCTTTCTAACGATAGCCCAATATATAACGGTGTTTCCAAAGATACATATAAAATGTTATATTGGCTAACGCCTTTTTTTAGCAGAGCGTCTATAACTTGAAAAGCCATAACAGTTTTACCAACTCGTCTTGGGCCCATTAATACAATTGCCCTGTTAACAAGTTGTTGGGTTAATTTATAAAACGGCAAAAAATAATGGCGCTTAGGGAAATCTTGATACCGTTTACTGACAGAGTTGTTTTCCCACCAAGGATTATCAAATGATAAGCGGCTTTCCACTTCTTTTCTGGAAACTGTGTTTAGTTCATGCATTATAAAAATAAGGTCAAATATTTGATTCTAATTATACATAAACTTAAAATAAGGTCAAATATTTGACCTTATTTTAATATAGGTATCATTTAAGAGTGAATACTTTGCTCTAATTAAATTAAAATTCAATGCCTTCGATTTCAGCGATAGTATGAATATCTTTATCACCACGTCCCGAAAGATTAACAATAATATTCTTATCTTTACCAAGTTTTTTAGCAAGTTTGATGGCGTATGCTATCGCATGAGAAGACTCTAATGCTGGCAAAATACCTTCAACTCTAGTAAGCACATGGAAAGCGTCAAGTGCTTCTTTGTCAGTAATTGCCACATATTGAGCACGACCTGAGTCTTTTAAATAAGCGTGTTCTGGACCAACACCGGGATAATCCAAACCTGCTGAAATTGAATGTCCTTCAATGATTTGACCATTTTTGTCTTCCATTAAATAGGTGCGATTGCCGTGTAATACACCCACACTACCTGCACAAAGTGGTGCCGCATGTGCGCTTGGCCCTTTTTCCATGCCATGACCCGCCGCTTCAACGCCATAAATCTCAACCGATTCATCGTCAATAAATGGGTGGAACAAACCAATTGCATTTGAGCCGCCACCCACACAAGCAACGAGTGCATCAGGCAAACCGCCAACTTGCTCGGCAAATTGTGCTTTGGCTTCACAGCCAATCACGCTTTGGAAGTCACGCACCATCATTGGGTAAGGATGTGGCCCCGCAACTGTACCAATAATATAAAAGGTGTTATCAATGTTGGTTACCCAGTCACGCATCGCTTCGTTTAGTGCATCTTTTAAAGTCTTGGAGCCAGAAGTTACAGGCACAACAGTTGCACCCAGAAGCTTCATGCGATAGACATTGAGAGCCTGACGCGCCACATCAACTTCGCCCATATAAACCACGCATTCCAGCCCTAAGCGAGCCGCAACTGTTGCCGTTGCCACGCCATGCTGACCAGCACCTGTCTCAGCAATGATGCGAGTTTTACCCATGCGTTTTGCTAATAGTGCCTGACCAATGGCATTATTGACCTTATGTGCGCCAGTGTGATTGAGGTCTTCTCGTTTGAGATAAATCTGCGCACCGCCAAGTTTTTCGCTGAGATTTTTCGCATGATAAAGTGGTGTTTCGCGTCCTACATAATGCTTCAAATCGTCTTTAAATTCCGCCAAAAAGTCCGCATCATTTTTGTATTTTTCATAAGCATCTTTTAATTCGGTAACTGCGGTCATTAAAGTTTCTGCGATAAAGATGCCGCCATATTGCTCAAAGTGGCCTTTATCATCTGGTAAATTATATTTTTTTGTCATCATTTTGTATTGGGAACGGTTTATTTAATAAAGATAGGTAGGGTTGGAAAGCAAACAATCTATTGCGTTTATTATTGGTTAATTCTTGTAAAACCCCAATTTTAACAAGGTCATCAACAACATATTTAGCGGTTGTTGGCGATACGCATAACTTTTCTTTTACTTGGCTCACCTGAATAAAGGGTGTTTGAAATAATTCATCAAATAACCTTAAATTGTTACTAGATCGGTTACCTGACTCTTTGCGTATTTTTTGACTTAGACTGTCTTTTAGATTTATAATTTCGATTAAAGTTTCAATGCTATGTCTAGCGGTTTGTTCCACGCCTTTTAAAAAAAAGAGTATCCAGTCGGAAAAATTATTTTTCAACCTAGCATCCATTAATTTTTTATAATAACTGTCTTTATTGGACTCAAAAAATGCAGACATATAAAATAAAGGCTTGGATAATACGCCTTTATCAATAAGATAAAGTGGTATCAAAATTCTGCCAATTCTGCCGTTGCCATCCAAGAATGGGTGGATGGTCTCAAATTGGTAATGAATAATGGCAATTTTGATAATGTCAGGTGTAGAGTTTCGTTGATGTAAAAATTGCTCTAAATCTGACATTAATTCAGGAACAAAGCGTTGATGTGGAGGAATAAATTCAGCATTGCCGATGTTCGTGCCAGCAATCCAATTTTGTGAAGTCCGAAATTCACCCGGCATTTTATTTTTGCCACGACCAGAGGACAGTAAAGTTTCATGCATTTGTTTAATTAGGCGCACACTAATAGGCAGTTCGTCTAATTTTTCAATCGCTTCTTTTATTGTGCTTATATATAATGCAACTTCAAGCCAGTCATCTTTTTGCTCTACATTAATATCGTTTTCTGCTTTAAACACATCGTCTAATTCTGTTTGTGTGCCCTCTATTTTGCTTGATTGTGTTGCTTCATTATTGATAAAACTCATGATAAATAAGTCAATATTTGGCACTATTCTTGCCATTGCATTGAGCTCACCCAGTAGTCTTGTTGATTTTTCTAATTGAACCTGTAAGTTGCCACTATCAATCTCAAAATCATGATCAATAGACTCAGGTAAAAAGTATTGATAATTATAAGCGTCAATAGATTGAAGTTTGCCCGTTTGAAATTGAGATATTTTCACTACACACTCCTGATAAATCTTATATTTTACTTTTTTACCATAAAGTGAAATAAGAAAAGCCATATTTTACTTTTTTGCCATAAAGTGGAATAAGAAAATCCATATTTTACTTTTTTGCCATAAAGTGGAATAAGAAAATCCATATTTTACTTTTTTGTCATCAAGTGAAATAAGGTGAGACCTTTGCATAAATATGAATAATCATCAAAACGCCATCTTTCATCAAATTACAAACTTTTTAAAACACCCTTAGCCCTGCTAGGAGTGGATTTAAAAAATTTCCAATTTAATAAAATCTGTCATTTTGCTAATCATCCCTATTTATGCAAAGGTCTCAAGGTAATTATTTTGTATTGGCTATAAATTGTTTTATTTTGTCAATATCTTTTACGCCTTTTGCACTTTCCACACCGCTAGACACATCCACTGCATAAGGATTAACTTGCTTGACGGCATCAGCAACCGTATTAGAGTCTAGCCCCCCTGCCAAGATAATCGGTAAATCAAGTTCTACTTTTGCCAAGCCCCAATCAAAAATCTCGCCTGTGCCACCATAAGTGTTTTTATTGAAAGCATCTAGCAACAAGCCACAAGATTGGTGATAATCATCCGCCATTTTGACAAGGTCAGTGTCTTGATGAACACGCACAGCCTTAATAAATGGCATGGCGTATTGACCGCACTCTATGGGCGATTCATCACCATGAAATTGCAAAGTATCCAACGGCACTTCGCACAATACCTCATCAATAAAACTAGAATTTGCATTCACAAATAAACCCACACGATTAATAAATGGTGGCAGTGTATTGACAATTTCTAAGGCAGTTTTCACTTCAACATAGCGTGGCGATTTGTCATAAAACACTAAACCGACAGCATCTATACCAAGAAGCGAAGCCTCTCGTGCATTACCAGCTTGAGTAAATCCACAAACTTTAATTTTTGGCTTCATCAAGCCTCACTATCTAATTTGTCTCTAATTTTGTCCCTATCAATCCACCATTTGTCATCCACTAACTGGTCGATTGCCCCTGATAATTTCTTTAAAAATACCTCTGGTTTATCTAGTTCCAAAGTTCTACGCCATAAATCAAAGGTCGATTGGTCTGTCACATGTGAATGCTTGTCTGCCACACTCGCCAACATTTGCGAGGTGAAAAAAGTCAAATCATCGTCCTCGCCACAACGCATTGAGGTAATATAATGTGCCACTGTTGCCGCCACCGCCCGTGTATCCGCCTCTTCAGGAGATTCTTCCACCAAATGCTGTAACATTGCCACCGTAATCTCAGGGTCAATCGGAAAAGTAATCCCCAACCACAACGCATGCCCAAGTGCCACCAACGCATCAGGCCCTTCTGATAAAAACATCACATCACAAGCCTCAACTGCCAACTCCCACAACTCGTCTTCCTGTGCAAGGCTAAATGCGGTAAATGCCTTTTCCCAAGCATCTGCCCCCTTATATCGTTCAACCTGAATCCGTCCAATTTCCAACAACGCCTTAATCCGTTCTTCAACCAGCGTCCCCTCATTCATCTCAGCAAGTTGCCCCTCAAAATAGTGAAGTCGTGCCGTCAACTGCTCTTCGTTAGCATAAACATCCTCGCCATCATCCCCATCGAAAATATCCTCACCTTTATTCAAATATTTAAATCCCACACACCACCTCCTAGTAAAAAGCCGCTTCCAAGCGATCTTCCCAATTCTCAGGCGTATCACCATAATCTGGCTTCACATCCATCTGAAAAAATCGCTCATCCGACCCCTCGGCAATCGTTTTCAACACCAACACCAAATCCTCAAAAGTATCCAAACCTGGATTTGCAATCATCACTTCGCTAATTAATAACATAATTTCTTGTTTGTGTAAAAAACTGATATTTTACCGAACATTGGCGTTAACGCTTTCAATAGAAAACTTTTTGTTATTGCTGTCTTTAAAGATTGCCGCACTTAATTCTCCTCCATACACACAACCTGTGTCAACACCAAGAGCGTGTTGATTAACTTTGACTTCGTTAAAATTTTGGTGTCCATAAACTATAAAGCCTTGATTGCCATCATATATATCTGCCCAAAATATTGATTTATCATCCTCTTGCCCATAACTGACAAAGTTGCGGTCTTCATCTAGGTAGCGTAACCGCAAAATTTTTGCGTGTGATTTTTTAGATACATTGTCTAATTTTTGATGGTTTTGTAAGCCACCATGTAGAATAGTGATTTTATTAAAACGCATAAATAATGGCATATTTTGTAAGTATTTAATATCCTCAGCGTTTAGACAATTGATAATATTTTGTTCATCTTCATTTAGCTTTATTGGATTTTTTTTGAGATTTTTTTGATGTGCTAAGTAGCGAATAAGTTTATCTTCATGATTTCCTATTACCGACTTAATATTGTTATTTTGTAGATACCTAAGTGTTTTAACAGAATTTTTACCACGAGTAATCACATCACCCACACAGACTTCTATGTCGTCTTTTGCTGGATTTATTTTTTGCCGCAATTGCACCAGTTCATCATAGCAACCATGAATATCGCCGTAAATTATTAGTCTATTCATAATTGACTCTTAATGCCTTGTAAAATCTGTTTATATTTTTGAATATCTTTTCTAATTTGAACACATCCCTCTTCTGAAAATTCCAATTCTCTCCCATCAGGGTAATTTAAAAATTTTGTCCCATTTTCTCGAGTTTCTTCTTTTTCATGAGCCAAAATATTGCGTTTTTCTATAATCTCTGCTTATAGTTTTCCAAATCAAACTCACTATTACTTATATGATGAACTGTGCGTGCTTTTTTATAGCTATCGTAAATTAAATCATCTAACAAAACTTTTACATCTATATCTATGTAGGTTTCATCTTTCGCTGACAAATATTTCAATTGTCCTGTATTATCACCAAAACTTTTAAAAACTTTATTTCTAATGTATTTTTTTAGCTTGCTATGGTCTGAATTTTTTATCGTAAATTCTTTAATAATTTCTTTTTTTATTCTGTCTAATTCGGCAACTTCAGCCATAATCAAACCCCTAAGGTTGTTTACATCTTGAACTTTCCTAATAGTTATGTCGATAACATCTGTAACTTTCTCTTCAAAGTCATCTTTGTTTCTTCCGGTAGTGTAAACACCTTCTATATCGTGTTCTTTGACTGAAGCCCTAACATCTCTTAATTGCGTGGAATAGAAAATAATATCAACTAAAGTATTTTTTCTAATGTTGTCAATAATCTGATCGCCAGTATCGCCATTATCAAGATTTAAATCAATTAAAAATAAGTCGTATGCTTTTTGGTGTTCAGGAATTGCCTCTTTCTTTGTAAATTCATTAACGCTTGTATATTTAGTGAATTCGCATTCAAACCCTTTACCGTCAAGATAATCTTTTATAAAATCCTCGTGATTTATAAAAAAATCCTTTCTATCATCTATCCATAATATTTTATAAATTAGTGTCATTTTTTACCTCCCAAGTTACACTAACACCTTTCTTTTTGTTGTTACTTAAAGAAACATTGCCATTCATGCTGTTAATTATCTCTCTAATATGGTGTAACCCTAATCCAGATCCTTTTGTAGTGGTAAAACCTTTTTGAAATACATCGCTTGCATTTTTAATGTTTGTATTTAGTCCCACACCATCATCTTTAAATATTATTTTTAGATTGTCTTTATTTATTTGAAATAAGATGTTCAATATAGAGGATTTTGCTTTTCTAGCATTATTTATTTTATTTTCCAAAATAATGGTTATTTCCATAGGCTTAAAATTCATAATAAATTCATTATTCTCATTGCTTACTGAAATTTTATTTTACTGTTAGATATAAATGGATGGATATTTGAAATATATTTGCTGAATAAAGGAAATAATATCTTTGTTAATTGTTTCAGATTTTTTTAAAAATCAGCCTTTGTTGCATAATTATTAATGGCTATAATTTTCTGATTTGCCATTGAAATTTCATCAAGCATATCTATTACTTTGTCTTTGGAAATGAATCCTTTTTTACTCTCATCAAACTTCTTTTTTAATCGTGTAATAGACCCACTAACTAAATTTTTTCGGTTGATTGGTCTGTCATGCGAATGCTTATCCGCCACACTGGCAAGCATCTGCAGGTGAAAAGTCAAATCATCGTCCTCGCCACAACGCATTGAGGTAATATAATGTGCCACTGTTGCCGCCACCGCCCGTGTATCCGCCTCTTCAGGAGATTCTTCCACCAAATGCTGTAACATTGCCACCGTAATCTCAGGGTCAATCGGAAAAGTAATCCCAACCACAACGCATGCCCAAGTGCCACCAACGCATCAGGCCCTTCTGATAAAAACATCACATCACAAGCCTCAACCGCCAACTCCCACAACTCATCATCCTGTGCCAGCGTAAACGCCGTAAACGCCTTCTCCCAAGCATCCGCCCCCTTATATCGTTCAACCTGAATCCGTCCAATTTCCAACAACGCCTTAATCCGTTCTTCAACCAGCGTCCCCTCATTCATCTCAGCAAGTTGCCCCTCAAAATAGTGAAGTCGTGCCGTCAACTGCTCTTCGTTAGCATAAACATCCTCGCCATCATCCCCATCGAAAATATCCTCACCTTTATTCAAATATTTAAATCCCACACACCACCTCCTAGTAAAAAGCCGCTTCCAAGCGATCTTCCCAATTCTCAGGCGTATCACCATAATCTGGCTTCACATCCATCTGAAAAATCGCTCATCCGACCCTCGGCAATCGTTTTCAACACCAACACCAAATCCTCAAAAGAATCCAAAGCAGGATTGGCAATCATCACTTCGCTAATTAATAACATAATTTTTGTTTTGTAAAAAGCTGATATTTTACCAATTGCGTTAACCTTTAATAAAAGCTTTTTGTTATTGCCTTCTGTAAAGATGACGCCTTATCATCCTCCATAACACAACCTACAGTTCAACCAAGACGTTTATTAACCTTTGTTCGTTAAAATTTTGGTCTGATCCATAAACTATAAAGCCTTATTCCATCATATATATCTGCCCAATTTATTGATTTATCTTTCTCTTCCGATAACTTTGCAAGTTGCGTTATCTTCATCTAGGTACCCTAATCGCAAATTTTTGCTAGTGGATTTTTAGATACACGCTTGTCATAATTTTATGTTTTGTAACCACCATGTAGAAATTATTTTATTAAAACTCATTAAATAATGGCATATTTTGCTAATATTTATATATCAAATCTCCAAGCTTTAAAATTGATAATATTTTGTTCATCTTCAATTTAGCTTTACTGTGGATTTTTTGGATTTTTTGATTGCTAAGTACGAATAATTTATCTTCTGATTTCCATTTACCGATTTAATATTTATTATTGTAGATACCTAAGTGCTTTAAGATTTTACCACGAGTAATTCATCAACCATACAGACTGTCTATGTCTCTTTTCTGGATTTATTTTTGCCGAATTGCACTATTATCTATTGCAACCATGATATCGCGAAATTAACATCATTTGCTATTCTCATTAATACTTTCTTTTATTTGTAGTTTTATCTAGATTCTGCCATGTTTTAAACATTTTACTTTTAATTGTTTTCATTTCTGATGTAAATAATATCTGCATATCAAACAACCTTGCTTCTTAAATATTTTTATCCTGTTCTTAATTGGTTAAAAGCTTGAGACCAAAAGTCGATTTCTAGGTATAATTTGTCTTTATATTTCATTTGAAAAATTTCACTTAATCCATTCATTGTAATATCATTATAATCCTCTATCTTTCTTGCTGAACTAAATAACACATTATCCTTTATTATCAGCTTAAGTCCATTTTCTTTAGTGCTATCAACCTGAATTTCTGCATTTTCATCTAAGAATATTGAATTTCTTTTGAAAAACTTTTATTTTCCAAACCCTCTATTTCTTGGATTGCTTAGACTTTACATACCCTTTTAAAATATCAACTTTCTGCATATCTAAATCACTGTTTCTGCATAATCATACCAGCATTAACAATTATAATTATCTTTGATGGAGCATCTACTTTTACAATTTTGTTAAGACTTTCGTGACTCTTATGTCAATTATCATATTATTATTCATAATTTCTATAAGCAATCACCACATTCTTTGTATTTTGAATGCTGTTATACATATTCCTAAATTATAAACATCTTTTTATCTCTCTTTTTAATATTTTTTTATTTTAATTGATCCATATTCTCACACCCTTCTAAATACGAATGGTGCTAAATTTTTGATAATTGTTTTTTTGAAAAATCATCATTTATTGTATTTCTTTTGGCAAATACATTCCTTATTCTTATATTCTTATCTATGAATTTATCAAAATAGAATTTCTTAACTTATAACCTCATTGATCAATTATATTAAATTCAATTTTATAACAGTCGCTAAATACCAAAATTTAATTTTACTTAAACGTTTCACGAACTTTCCTTGAAATATCCAATGGAAATCCATGGCGCCTAGCTTTAGTTCTACCAAAGTTTTTAAACTCAAATCTATACCATAATTTTCAAGTCCTTGAAATAATCAACATATCGATACAAAGACAATCCTTTTCTAGTATTACACTTTAAAATAGTTTTGAAAAAATACTATCTTGTCAATAATTTATCTTACATATCATCTCAACGCTTCTAATTATTTAAAGTGTTAGTTTGACAATCTAATTTGATTAAAACTGCAAACGTATTCAAGGATCTTTTTTGCACTTGAATTAAAAATATTTGTGCAAATTCTTTTTTACATATTTTCTTGTATAACATAGTTATTTAATACACAATCATAAGCCAATGCGTATATTAAAGTTATTTTCAATAAGCAAAGAATATGAGATTAATACTTGCAATAATATTTCCTCTTAGAGTGTTAAATTAATATATGCCATATGTAATGCTTGTAGACTTTTTGCAAACCGTCTACTGTGGCTGTTGTACAAATTAAATGAAACGTGAATCATTAGTCAATTGCATATATATTTTCACTTTTGATTGCTTCTAAGTTGTGTTGTATTTCATTTTAATAGATTTTAGTAATAATTTTTCTTCGCAAACATAACATTTTGGGATCCTGGTTTATTATGGGGAATATTGTTCAAAAATACAGCTTGGTTAATTTATTTGAAGTATTCTATAGAGATTAAAAGTAGCTCCTTTTAACCCTTTATAACCCTTCTTAACCTCCTCTTTTTAACCCTTTAACCCCTAGCGAAGCTAGAATATTGATGAATATTGCAAAACAACCTGTTGTGATTTTTACTTGATATTTAATTTTGTCTTCTTGTGGTAAAAGTTCTTTTCCTCCTCGAGAATATCGCAAACATGCTCTTTGAATTCCTCTTTGCTCTAATATGTAGCTTGATTCTTCATTTAAAAAGCATCTTCTAAAGCACCTTGCACATATTCAAATTGATATGTTTTTATTTTTTCGTTACATCTCCATTTTGATTTGCTACAATGACACATTCAGAGTCTGCACCAACAACTAAGTTTGGTTATGGGTTGCGATAATTATTTGCCTTTCTTTCTTTTTAGTCTTTATAAATTTTACAAGATCATTGTATATTGAACGATTGTCTAAATATCTTCAGGCTGGTCAAGCAAGATTGGACATTTGCTATTATCAAGCTCAATAAGAAGTTTCAATAGAACAAAAGATTTTTACCTGGACATTTCTGAAATTTCATCCCCATTTTGCTTAATTTTATAGTCAAAGACAAACCAAGGATGAGTAAACTTTGTAATGGCTTTTTTAGAATAAGAGCCTTTAAGTGTTATTTCCTTTGTTAGAATGGCTTGTATGATTGTCACTATATCAACTTTAAAATTTACTGAATCAGAATATTCATAGTTTTGCAAAACCCATTTTTAAACTGGCTTAATTTTCTTTGGTCACAAATATCATTTATACAGCTTTCTTGAAAAGCATTACTTTCAAAAGAACTTCATTCCAAACTCTAAATCTTGGTTTTTGTAATACTCTTTTGCTCTAGAATTTTTGTCTTGGCATTAAAAAGTTATTGAAAAATTGTGAGTGGTCTTTTGCAATATTTTTATTAAAACATCGTAATCATTCTTTAAAGTTTGAAGGTTTTTTTCTTGTATGTTTATTTCTTTTAGATTTCTGCTGCTGCTCTTCAAGTTTTTTAATTTTTTCATCAAGAGATTTAGATTTTTGAGCTTTTTCTAAAAGGGGCTTAAAAGATGCACCCAACTTTTCTAATTCACTTTGATTGTTAATTTTTGTTTTTCTAATTTTTTATACTCTAATTCAATTGCTTGGTGCCATTTTATTTCCGCCTCTTTCAAGGCAATATTTAGATTATCTTGAAGAGATTTTTTAACCTCTAAACCTAGAGAATTCAATAATTCTAGTGCCGCAGGAAAAATACCAAAGTTTTTTGAGATTGTAGAGTGCCAATAGATTGCAAATCTACCTCTGCTTTTTCTTGTGTAGCCTTTAAGTCGGTAATTTTTATAAAAATTTCATTGTAATTTTTATTTCTTCATCGTTCATTCCAGCTTTTTCTTAAGCTCTGTAATTTCTTTTGAAAGTTTATTTATTTCTGAGCTAATACCTTTTTGTCTCCAACTTTTTAATATTTTCTGACAAGTTTTTAATATCGTTTTCTTTATAAAAAGTTCCTCAATATTTTGGGTAATAGTTTGCTCTATTTCCCTGTTTTTGTTTGGAGTTCGGCAAAAACATTTTTACACCTCCTTCTTGCTCTAAAACACTTTTTTATGATGTCATCTATTGAAGTTTTATCTTCTTTTTATCAACAAGTCTATTAAGATAAGATTGGGGATGTAAATAATTTTTTATTTACCTCTGTGTCTTCATTTTTCTTATTTTCTTGTCCATCTCTCCAAGTTACTTGAAAACCAGAAACTTCATCCTTGTATGGGATAATATTTGTCTCCTCCAGCCTTTTAGAGACCTCTTCAGAATCAATAGTTTGTGCAATATTTCTAAGTAAAATTGATTTTCCAGTGGATTTTCCTCCGATTATTGTTGTAAGATTTTGATTTATAACAATCTCATGTGGGGTAAAGGAGTTATCAATAAACTTTACGGAATCAATAACTTGATAATCTTCTTTTCTTCAGGCTCTAATTCTTGAATTTTTACTCTGTCTGTTGGTTCATAGATAATCTGCTTTAAGCCTTCAAAAGTTGGATTTGCCTTTATCCATGTAAATTTAGAGCCAATATTATAAATTCTATGTGCGTCGCTACTATTTAACAATGGCTTATTGTAGCTTGACCAATATTTTATATCTTCTGAGATATTTTCAACTTTATCTGTAGAATGGATTAAAAATTACATTCTTTTGACAGGCTCTCATACATAGATGAGCTTCTGCTATTGCCTTTTCCTCTACTTAAAAATCCAATAAGAATATTGTTTTTAAATTTCTTAAAGACTCATCTTTGTTAATTAAATTTTTTATATCATTAAATTCTACAACGGCAGCATTTTTTTCTTCATTGGAAATAATATCTTTCAAAATTTTAGTATTGCCCCTATAAAGGCATTTAATTTTGTTAAAAAGTATTAATTAAATTTTTGTCTACACTATCAGAAAAAATTATATGCAAATCTAAACAATCATCCTCTTTGTTTGTATAAGTTAGCCTTAATTCCAAATTTAAGAATACTTGAACACCTTTTTCTAATAATCTATCTCTTAAGGAAAAATCTTCATTTGAAAAATTAAAGTAGTTAGTGAGTCCAACAACGCTTATTTTTCTTCTATAATTTTATTTAAATAAGAGTCCTCATCATCACCAAAATTATTATTTATGGTTGTATTGAATGAGTGCAAATGTAAGTCCACTTTCTCCAAATTGACCCCTATTATTTACTGTGTCCATAAAATTAACCATTCATTACAAAATAATGTAAGTAATAATACTCCAAATTTATAAATCTTCAATTGTATTTGTATCGTACCAATATTTGCTCTTTCCAAATTACCTTAAAATACACAACTGGCTTATTAGCTAAAGCTTGAATTTACATAATTTAAAACGCTTACTGTTGAAAAAATATAAATTCAATCTAAAATTTACTTTTATACCAAAATAAGTACCATAAATTCAATATTTCATAAGGGTCATGACAACTTAAGCGACTCTTTTCTAAATTCCAAGCAAAATCTTGTAAAGATTTTGCTTGCGATTATTGAATCTAAATTCGCATTCTTTAAGGTGTAAATTAAACATTTTTTATTCATTCCTTTAAATTTTACCAGCCTTGTTTTGGCATAACCCCAAAATGATTCAATGCCATTAATATGCGCATTTCCACGAGCAAATTCATTCTTGCTATGATGTACTCTAAAATGCTTCTTATAGCCAAAATCTACTAAGCCATTATACCTCGCCAGCCATCAGAATGAATGACGCTTTCAATACTAGTCTTACCCTTGATAATCCTTTGTAGGGCGCACTCTTACAGTTTGGAACAATCTCAGTATAAACCTTATCACCTCTTTTTAGTAAGCCAAAAACAATGGTTTTACCTAAGGCGCACGGCCACGCCTGTGACAAAATAGCTTTCATCAACTTCAATCTGCCCACTAAGTGGAGATTAGATATGATAATTCCACAATTCTAAGTCTAATAGCGGTTAAATATTTGTTGATTGTTTGTCTACTCAACCTGTTAATTCCTTGATTTGAACTGCGTTCAAATCAAGGAAACCTAATTATTTCTCTAAATTTCTTCTCTGAAATGGGAACGATTTACATACTTGTTTTTACTTTCATAACGGTACTTTAACATGATTTTAAATATGCTTAAGTTGTCATGACCCTTATTTTTTAATAACCTTTTCTTAACTGTCTTCTTTTAACTTTAGGCTTGAGTTTACCAGCAACCGCTTTTTTACACTCCTCTAGAGTAAGGTCGGCAGGTTCTTTTTCGCCGAAGACTTTTTTGATGGTGATGTTTTTTTGACCTTTGCCTTTTTTTTGCCGTTCCAGATGTAGGGACCGAAGCGACCGTTGAGGATTTGGATTTCAGAGTTGGGGAAGGTTTTGATGATGCGTTCGGCGTCGAATTTTTCTTTGAGCTTTGATGAGGATTAGGGCTTCTTCTAGGGTAACTTCTTCGGGGGTGAGTTCTTTGAGGGAGACATATTTTTTGCCGTATTGTAGGTAGGGGCCGAAGCGGCCGTAGTTGGCTTTGATGATGCCGAAGTCGTTGGTTTCGCCAACGGTGCGGGGCATATTGAAGAGTTCTATGGCTTCGTCAAAAGTGATGGTTTCAATATTGAGTGAGCCGCGAAGTGAGGCAAATAAGGGTTTGTCTTCGTCGTCTTTGTGACCGATTTGGGCGAATGCACCGTATCTGCCGAAACGAACGCTGACGGGTTTGCCGCTTTTTGGGTCGGTGCCGAGTTCACGCATACCGCTGACTTCTTCTCTGGAAATGTCTTCGGCGCCTTCAATTTTTTTGTGGAAAGGGGTGTAGAAATTTTTGACCACACCTTGCCATGGAGTGTTTTTGGTGGCAATGGTGTCAAAGTCGCTTTCTAATTTTGCGGTAAATTGATAGTCGATGATATCGTCAAAATATTTGACTAAGAAATCGGTAAGCAAATAGGCAACACTGGTGGGAAACAGTTTGTTTTTTTCTGCACCTGTTGTTTCAACGGGGGTAGATTGGGCAATAATGCCGTCGTTGATTTCAATCAGTTGGTATTCGCGTTTGACACCTTCTCTGGTTTCTTTGGTAACATAATTTCGCTCTTGCACAGTGGAAACCATCGTAGCAAAAGTTGAGGGTCTGCCAATGCCCATTTCTTCGACTTTTTTCACCAACGAGGCTTCGGTGTAACGCGGTTTTGCTTTTGAGAAACTTTCTCTGGCGGTAAAACTGGTTAACTTTAAATTATCGCCTTGGGCGAGGTTTGGCAATAATTTGTCCTCTGATGATAGGTAGTCATAGACGCGTAGGAAGCCTGGGAATGCCAGCACTTCACCGTTGGCTAAAAATTGCTCATCGCGATTTGAAAGGTTGATTTTTATTTGCGTTCTTTCTAATTGTGCATCACTCATTTGCGAGGCTAGAGTGCGTTTGTAGATTAGGCTGTAGAGTTTGGCAGCCTGGTCTTCAATGCCAAAAATACTGGGCTTGGTTAAGTCGGTCGGGCGAATGGCTTCGTGAGCTTCTTGGGCACCAGCGTCTTTGGTTTTATAGCGTCTGGCATGATGATATTGCTCGCCAAATTCTTGCTTAATCACTTTTTCGGCGGCCGAAATTGCCTCTTCTGATAGAGTGAATGAGTCGGTTCTCATATAGGTAATTGCACCTTCTCGGTAGAGATTTTGTGCGAGTGTCATCGTTTGTTTGACTGAAAAGCCTAGTTTTTGCGAGGCTTCTTGTTGCAGGGTAGAGGTGATGAAAGGTTGCTTTGGAGAGCGCTTTGAGGGTTTTTTCGATAGAGGCAACGCTTAATTTACTGTCTAAAAGTGCTTTGGCAAATGTTAGGGCTTCGTCTTTGGTGGCAAAATCTTTGTTGAGTTTTACTTCGACTAATTCACCTGCATCATTGACCAATTCTGCTTTGACTTTGTAGGTATTTTTAGCAATATGTTCTGTGATTTCCCTTTCTCTTTCAACGACCAAACGCATCACTGGCGATTGCACACGACCTGCGGAGCGAGCGCCTGCAACCTTACGCCATAAGACGGGAGAGATTTCAAAACCGACTAGGCGGTCAATGATGCGACGGGCTTGTTGAGCGTCAACGATATTTTGGTCAACAATTCTAGGCTGGGTGATGGCGCTAGTAATTGCCCCCTTGGTGATTTCATGGAAAACAATTCTGGGTGTGTTATCGGGTAAATTAAGGGCTTTGAGCAGGTGCCAAGCGATTGCCTCCCCTTCACGGTCTTCGTCTGTTGCGAGATAAACTTTCTCAGCAATTTTGACGGATTTGCGTAAATCAGCAACGACTTTTTTCTTATCACTGGTGATTTCATAGGTAGGTTCAAAGTTGTTTTCAATGTCAATGCCCATTCCTTTTTTAGGCATATCGCGGATGTGACCGATACTGGATTTAACGGTAAAATCTTTGCCTAAAAATTTTTCAATGGTTTTGGCTTTGGCAGGGGACTCGACGATGACCAGATTTTTTGACATTATTGCACGATCCTATTGTCGTCAAGAAAAACAATAGATTCGAGCCATTCTGCTGAAACTTCATCCACATCGCTGTTACCGATGACCATCATTACTATCCATTTTAGGTCGTCAAGGTGAATGGAATTTTCATCTAATGACATTACTTGTTCGATAACAATTTCGCGTTGGATGGCGGTAATTTGCCCTATATTTTCCATAAATAATAGAAAACCACGAGATTTAGCGTCTAATCTGATTTTTTCTGCACTGCTATAAATACGCATACCACCTTGAGTATTTGGAAATACTTGCACTTTGCCGTCTTGTGAGGTGGCAATATTTTCTAACCAGTCAAGTGCATTGTCAATGCGGGTTACTTCAAAACCAGCGTCTGAAAGGTGTGCTTTTAAGGCGATGTCGTCGATTTCATTGATTGATTCGTCTGCGATCTCAAACAGATAATCAAACATATAAGTTAGCACATCAAGAATATTATTATTTGTCATAAAACCTCATTTAGTTAGCGCATAACTAGAGCCATTAACCTTTGCCACTACATTGTCGAGTTCTAATAAAAGCAACTCTTGGGTAATGATTTGGGGACTAAGTCCGCTTTTTTCTACTATTTCGTCAATGCTCATTGCATCGTAACTCAGGTATTTTAATAGTATAAAGGGGGTGCTGTCTATCTCTTTTTTAGAAATAGTTGGATTATTTTTTTGTAGGATGTTTAATGGCTCAAATTGTAATTCATCCAAAATATCATCAATATTTTCCACCAATTTTGCCCCATTTTTGATGAGTTGATGGCAGCCTTTTGCTAAAAGATTGTGGATAGAGCTCGGGATGGCAAACACTTCTTTGCCTTGTTCGGCTGCTAGTTTTGCAGTAATCATCGTGCCACTTTTAACACTGGCTTCAACCACCAAAGTGCCTAAACTCAGCCCACTAATAATGCGATTTCGTCTTGGAAAATTATTGGCAATGGGTGAAGTGCCGATACAAAATTCAGAAATTAACGCGCCTTTTTTGGCAATTTGGTGTGCCAAAGATTTGTGCTTTGCGGGATAAATTCTATCCAGCCCCGTGCCACACACGGCAATAGTTGGTTGATTGGCTTCTAACGCACCAATATGTGCGCTGGCATCAATACCACTTGCCATCCCAGAGGTAATTACCAGGCCCAATTTTGCCAAGGTACTGGCAAAGGTTTGGGCATTTTCCTGACCACCAGAACTGGGATTACGAGAGCCGACAATGGCGAGTTGTGGCAATGATAAACAAGCAATATCGCCTCTGACATAGAGCAAGGGCGGTGGATCGGAAATGGTTTTCAGTTGTTCCGGGTAGTTTTTGTCAATTAAAGTCAGAATATGACAATCGCCCGCTTTTGCCCAGTCGAGATCGGCTTGCACCAAGGTGGTGTCGTTTGTTGTTAAAAAATCCAGTGCATCTTGACGAAATACACCACTCTCTTTACGGGCAGAGTGGGTGACTGAGAATACTTGCTCAGGGGTTTCAAAAATTTGCAAGGCCTTATAAAAAGTGCGTGTGCCAACATGGGGTGCTTTTAATAGCATTAACCAATAAACTAAATCCATTTTCCACTTGCTCTAAAAATTGCTATATTTTTATTGTAACACCGTGTTTATGGTAAAATTGCCCATTTTTATTTGACTGTATATAATTATGAAACAAAAAAGAACCTTCCAACCGAGTGTTATTAAGCGTAAACGCACCCATGGTTTTAGATTAAGAATGAGCACTAAAGCAGGTCGTGCAGTGATTAATGCCCGAAGAAGAAAAGGGCGCAAGCGTTTAACTGCCTAATGTCTTTTCGGTCTTTTGGATTAGGGCAAGAAGCCAAAATTCTTAAAGCCAATGAATATGCCACTGTTTTTAAAGGCGGTAAATTCGCAAAAGGAAAATATTGGCAAATTGTTGCAAAACAGATTAATGCATCTACACCCCGTTTAGGGCTGGCTATTTCGAAGAAGGTGCATCGTTTGGCAGTCGATAGAAACCGATATAAACGCATTGCACGAGAAACTTTTAGAGTGCAAAAACAGCAGTTGGAACACTGGGATTTTGTGGTGATGGCAAGGCGTTCAAAGTCGGTAAAAAATGCTATTTTATCTGCAGAATTATTGGATTTAATGAAAAAGGTAACACAAGACTGATGAAATATTTATTATTACTTCCGATTAAATTTTACCAATTATTCATCAGCCCTTTATTGGGCTCTAATTGCCGTTTTGACCCCACTTGTTCGCAATATGCTTATGAGGCTGTGCAAACACACGGATTTTTCAAAGGGTTGCGTCTGAGTATTCAACGCATTGGCAAATGCCATCCCTGGCATCAGGGCGGTTTTGACCCAGTGCCAGATAAAAAACATTTACATTAAAGGTAATATTATTATGAACAATCAAAAATTATTTTTAGGCTTTGCTATTTTTCTGACGGTTTTTATTCTTTGGGATAAATGGCAGATTGTGCAAACTAAAGATGCAAATGGCAACACAGTCTATAAAACCGAAACCCATTTAGATGCAACGACAACTGCAACCAAGACCGATGTGCCGACGATGGACATACAGCAAACAGCAGAAATTGACTTGCCCACTGCACCAAGCGTCACCCAAAAAGGCGGTTTTACCACGGTAACAACGGATTTGTTGACAGTAGAGATTAGCCATAAGGGTGGCACCATTCAAAATGCCTTCTTAAACGATTATCCTGTCAAAATAGGTGGTGAAGACAAATTCCAACTATTAAGCGACAAAGCAGGGCAATTATTCCAAGCACAAAGTGGCTTAGCGTCCAGTAATAATTTGTTACCGACCCACTTATCTCGCTTTAATTCTACTAATACCCACTATCAAATGCATACCGATGAATTGGTAGTGCCACTCACATGGCAGGGTAAAGACGGCATCCAAGTGGTAAAAAATTATCATTTCAAAAAAGGCAGTTATGTTGTGGGCGTCGATTATCAAATCAGCAACCATTCCAGCCAAGCCATCCCCGTTAAATCCTATGTGCGTTTGAGTCGCAATGCCATTGACCAATCCAATCTAATGATGCCTACCTTTAGTGGCGGTATTGTGTATGACAAAGTAGCCGACAGCGTGCAAAAAAATGATTTTGAAGACTGGGGAGATTTCAAGCCACAACAAGCCGAAGGTGGCTGGATATCAATGGTGCAACAATACTTTATGGCAGCGTGGATTCCCGACCAAACCCAGGTCCAACATTTTTCTGCTAGCACCAGTAACCAAGTTTACAAACTCACCAATGCCAACCAACAAACCAATGTCGCCGCTGGCACTACCCTAACGCTGGATACCAACGAACTGTATATCGGCCCTAAGACATATGGCAAGATTGAAAAAGTAGCAACAGGCCTACACTACACACTAGACTACGGCTGGCTGATGTGCTTGCCGACCCCTTATCATGGGGCATTCATCAAATCAATGATTTGATCAAGCAGTTGGGGCTGGTCAATTATCGTTATTACCTGCTGATTAAACTGGCATTCTACCCACTCAGTGAAAAATCTTATCGCTCAATGGCAGGCATGCGAAAACTCGCACCCAGATTGGCAAAACTCAAAGAAACCTATGGCGATGACAAACAGAAAATGGGGCAAAAAACCATGGAACTGTATAAAAAAGAAAAAATTAATCCTGCCTCAGGTTGCTTGCCGATTATGGTGCAAATCCCCGTATTCATTGCCTTTTACTGGATGCTACTGGACACAGTTGAATTACGCCAAACCGCATTCTGGTGGCTATCAGACTTATCCGCTATGGATCCCTACTACATCCTCCCCATCGTTATGGGCATCTCAATGTTTGTGCAACAAAAACTCAACCCACCGCCACCTGACCCAATGCAAGCCAAGATTATGATGGCATTGCCTCTCGTGTTTACCGTTATGTTTTTATGGTTCCCATCAGGTTTGGTACTTTATTGGGTATTTAACAATACGCTCTCTATTGCCCAACAATGGACCATTAACAAGCGTATGAATGGCTAATGTTTTAACCAATTTATCCGATTATCAGTTTTGGCGAGATGAAAAATTAGCCAAGGCAGCCAGCAAACTTGACCCCTGTATTGTTGATATACACAATCCGCTGACACTAACGACAGCAGAAAAAAGCAAAATCCAAAGCCTTTGCCAGCAAAATAATTTCGCCCTCATTCAAACCCAAACCCAAGCAGATTACAGCCACGCAATCGTCCACTTAAATCAACAACTGGGCTTAAAGGCATATGACCGCCACCTATTTGTGAATAACGACACCTTAGCACACATCACCCCCACCAGCAACCCACAACAAGGCGAATTTATCCCCTATACAAACAAAGCCATCGGCTGGCATACCGACGGCTATTACAACCCTCCTGAGCAACGCATTCGCAGTTTTAGTTTATTCTGTGTCAATCCTGCTAGCAGTGGCGGAGAAAATAGCTGGCTGGACAATGAAATACTCTATATTTTGTTACGCCAACAAAGCCCAGAAGCCGCCGCACTACTGACCCGAACCAATGCAATGACCATCCCCGCACACAGTGAAAAAGGCAAAATTTTACGCCCTGAGTCAACGGGTGCGATTTTTATGCAGGACAACAAGCGACTGTATTTGCGTTATACGCAACGCAAAAAAAATGTGCAATTTGCCGATGAAGTGCGTGCAGCGGTGGCATTGTTAGATGAGATTTTAGCGCAAGGTAGTCCTTATCATTTTCAACATTTAATAACGCAAAATCAAGGGATTATATGTAATAATGTGATTCACAAACGCAGTGGGTTTGTTGATGATGAACGCAGTCCACGGTTACTTTTAAGGGGGCGGTATTTTGAAAGGGTTTAGAAAAAATAAAAACAAACTGGTTAAATTTTTATTTAAAAATATTGAACGGAAATATCTTTTTGAGGAGGGGTATTTAAAAAACTACCGTACAAAAGCCTATTGGCATCATCAAAATAAAATTGCTGAACTTAGGCGTAAAAATAATAACTATAAGAAAACAGCAAATACATGGATAAGAGCGGTGTTGTTATTATAACAGCTCTTGTTGCATTTTGACACGATTTCTATGTGCCTTTTTTGTTGCAAATAGCGATAATATTTTTTTAAAAATAACTTCAGTAGGTGTCTCAGGCGTTGTTATGTCTGCACCCATTATTTTTGTTATTTGGGTTTTTCGTGACAGAAATCGCCTAATGGAACTAGAAAATGCTAGAAAAGACACCAACCTCAAAGAATTTCAACAACTACAACGCTGGGCAACGGGCAATATTGAGGGTGATAAAGACAATCAAGACAACAAAATCGCCCTGCAAATATCCGCTCTGCACTCCTTGCGTGCTTATCTCAAAGGCGAATATGGTGACAGCTTTAGACGGGGTACATACGAGATTTTTCGTGCCAGTTTAGCAACTCAACATCAAAAAATTCTAAAGCAAGTAAACGAGGGTGAATTTGAAAATATAACAATTGCGATAAACAGTTGCCAACTCACCAAGCAACTAATATTATTGCCAGTGAAGAGTGGTTTAATTTACTGATTAATCATAATTTTCCCACCAATAACATCAGTCTGTTAGGCGTAAATTTAAGTAAATCCTACCTACACCACCGCATTTATGGAAAAATATTAGATTTGGAGGTGCACAATTACAAGGGCGAATTTGAAGGGTGCACAATTACAAGGGGCGAATTTGTGGAGACACAATTACAAGGGGCGAATTTGTGGGTGCAGAATTACAAGGGGCGAATTTGAGGGGTGCACAATTACAAGGGGCGAATTTGAGGTTTGCACAATTACAAGGGGCGAATTTGTGGAAGCACAATTACAAGGGGCGAATTTGTGGAAGCACAATTACAAGGGTGGATTTGAGTAATGCACAATTACAAGGGGCATATTTGATGAATGCACGATTACAAGGGGCGAATTTAGCGGGTGCACAATTACAAGGGGCGAGTTTGAGGACGCACAATTACAAGGGGGCTTATGCAAACGACAACCCTGAATCCTTCTATTTTAAACAAAGAATAGAACAACAAATCAATCAAGACACTACTGAAGAAATTCAAGATCTAATGTACAAAACACTTGATGACACGCAAAAATCACAACTTATTGCTGAGTTAAAGGCAGTTGGTAGTGTGTGTGCTACTGAGGCAATTGAACGCATTAAATCGGCCTCAGAAACACTAGATTTATCAAAAGCAACCACAGGAAAATACAGCCAACAAGAGGCAGACAAGTGGCTGAATGATTACCATCAGGCAATGAAAAAACAATGACATTTAAACACATTCACTCACCCAATTTCAGCAAGCGGACGGCTGAGATTGATATGCTGGTGATTCACAATATCAGTTTGCCACCCAATGAGTTTGGCGGTCGTTATATTGAAGATTTTTTCCAAAACCAACTCGACCCTTCTGCACATCCATATTTTGCCAGTATCCAGCATCTCAAAGTATCCAGTCACCTATTAATTAAACGCAATGGCGAGTGCATTCAGTTCGTAGATTTTGCCGATAAAGCTTGGCACGCTGGGGTATCCTCTTATCGTGGACGGGACAATTGCAATGATTTTTCTATTGGCATTGAACTCGAAGGGGCGGATGATATTGCCTATACTGAGGCACAATATCAGCAATTGAATAAAATTTTAGCGGATTTATGCCAGCAATATCCCATAAAATACATTGTTGGACATAGCGATATTGCCCCGGCAGAAAAACCGACCCAGGGCGTGCATTTAATTGGAGCAAAATAGATGAGCACAGACAAATTAGCAAAAAAAATTAAACTCATTATCTTTGATGTCGATGGTGTTTTGACCGATGGCGGTTTGTATTTCACCGAAGATGGCACGAATTCAAACGCTTTAATGCACTCGATGGACACGGCATTAAAATGCTCAAAGACAATGGCGTTGAACCTGCTGTGATTTCTGCCAGAGCATCAAATGCCGTTAAACATCGAATGGAAAATTTAGGCATTGTGCATTTTTATCAAGGGCAAGCAGACAAAGTCGTGGCATTTAATGATTTATTGCAAAAACTGAATTTATCTGCCACTGAGGTGGCGTATGTAGGCGATGATGTGATTGATTTGCCCGTGATGACTAAAGTGGGTTTTGCCGTTGCCGTTGCCAATGCACACGATTTGGTCAAACAACACGCCGACTTAACCACGGAAAAATCAGGCGGCAACGGTGCAGTGCGGGAAATTTGTGATTTTATCCTTAAAGCACAAGGAAATTTTGACCAAGCAATGGCAAAATATCTACAATGACCGAATTTCAACAACTGTGCTACACCACCTTAACAGAAAAAGTCCCTGCCGGCAAAGTAACGACCTATGGCAAACTAGCCAAACTCATTAACCGCCCTAATGCGTATCGTGCCGTTGGTAGTGCCATGAACAAAAACCCATTCGCACCCGAAGTGCCTTGTCATCGTGTCGTGAGTGTAAACGGAGATTTGGGCGGTTTCGCTTATAACATTAACCTAAAAATAAAACGCCTTCAAGAAGAAGGCGTTTTTGTGGAAAATGGAAAGATTGTTAACTTTCAACAAATTTGCATTTAAAAAGCAGGAATAATAACCAGTCCCCCCAATTTTTTAATCACACTAAAACAAACAATTACCCAATCTCCACTAACTTTTGAGAGGCAAGGCCTCTATATTTTTTAAATTTTTCATAACGCTATTATAGAGGCCTTGCCTCTATAATTTGGTAATTTATGACAGAAATAAGGAGAGCGTAAATTAAACTGTGTAAATCCTTAAAAAGCTTTTGATCCTATAAAATCAAAAGCATTAAAAATACAAGGAGAAACACAAATGAGTTTAATCAACCACAACGAACTAAAAAGACAAATCCAAACAGGGGAATTTACCTCCCTTGATAACATCGTAGATGAATTTAAAAACATAATGCGAGAGGTTATTCAAACTGCTAGCGAAGAAGAACTATCAAGCCATCTTGGCTATCAAAAAATCAGTTATCACTAAAAAGATAACGACGGTCGTAATTATCGCAATGGGCATAACAAAAGACTTTAAAATCCAAGTATGGCAATATAGATGTCGCCATCCCAGAGATAGAGCAAGCCAGTTTTGAGCCACAACTAGTCAAAAAGCGTGAAGTCATTTTAGACGGCAGTGAGGATTTAATCTTGTCTCTTTATACCAAAGGCATGAGCGTTAGAGACATTCAAAATCATCTTGATGATTTGTATGGTTATGAGCTATCTACCACCACCATATCCAACATTACCGAGAAGATTATGGTTAAGGTAGATGAGTGGCAGCATCGTCCTTTAGAGGCGATTTATCCCATCATATTTATGGATGCTACCGTACTTAAAATCAAGATTGATTCTGTGGTTAAAAACATTGCTGTGTATATTATGCTGGGTGTAAGTCTTGAAGGTAAAAAAGAGATTATTGGATTTTGGATAGGTGAAAACGAAACATCTAAGTACTGGCTCACAGTGTTAAACGATATTAAAAAGCGTGGTATTAACGATGTTTTAATCTTTGCTATTGATGGATTAAATGGCTTTAATAAAGCAATAGAGGCTGTTTACCCAAAAGCTGAGGTTCAGCGCTGCATTGTTCACCAAATCCGCTCATCGCTAAGATTTGTGTCTTGGAAAGACACAAAGGCAGTTGCTAAAGATTTAAAAGCTGTTTACACGGCTTTAAACGAAGAGCAGGCATTATTATCACTAGATGAATTTAAACATATTTGGGATAAAAAATACCCTAATATTGCCAAATCATGGCATAACCATTGGAGTGAGCTATCAACATTCTTTAAGTATCCGCAAAGCGTTAGAACATTGATATACACAACTAACCCAATAGAATCATTAAATGCTATTATCAAGAAGAAAACTAAATCTAAGGGCTCATTCCCAACACAAGGATCAGCGCTTAAAATGGTATAACGCAACACAACAAATACAGGAAAAATGGCAAAAGAACTAGAGTTAGAAACTGGGGTGAGATTTACCCTCAATTATGTATATTTTTTGATGAGATTATGGAAAAATACGAGAAATAGTTAAGAGTGAAAAGGCGGATTTACACAGTTTAATTTACGCTCTCCAACTTTTTCCAGTTCTCTCCAAACATATTGAGAATACGCCTCACCCCTCTTATTGCCCTTTTTAAAGCCAACGGTAAAGCCCTTAACATTTTCAAAAAATAATACCTGCGGTTGAACCAAATCAACAAACTCAATGTAAGAATCAATCAGTTTATTGCGATTATCTTTCTCATTACGCCTGCCAGCCATGGAGAAACCTTGGCAAGGTGGACCACCTGCCACAAGATCAATCGTACCCCGCAATGATTTTAATTCAGATTTGTGCTGAGATATGATGGTGTTAATATCATGGTTTTTTTGCTCTAACCAATCAGGCCAGTCAAAGTGGTTGCGTTGGTCAATTAAATTATGTTTTAATGTAAGAAATGCGTCATAATTTTTTTCAATAGCAAACAAACCTTTCCAGTTAGATTTTTGCAACCCAAGGGAAAGTCCACCACAACCAGAAAATAAATCAATATATTTCATAACACTTGGAATTTTACCTCAACATAAGCAGTGCTTTGAATAAAATGGTTTGAGAATAATACCATTTTCAAAAAGTGTTGATAATTGTTTGTTTTAGTGTGCTTAAAAAATCAAGGATACTTATTACTGTCCTTAGTTTTTAAAAATGGCATTAACCCCAATCCAAAAATAGAAATCACAAACCTAGCGCCACCCTTTGCCCCGTCTACATTTACAAAAAATAGCCGCCGAACCTATGGGTGGGACTCATATTTTTTGCAAACACAGACGGGGCAAATGGTAGCACTATCTTTGCAATCTCTACTTTTGGATTGGAGATTAAAGATACCCTTCTCCAGACTCATCCAAAAGGTGTTTATTGTAATGACTGTTGAATGCATCTTCTAATTTTTCTATCAGCCCTTTTTGTCCATTTTTCCCAGTCAGCATATTGCCTGTTTTTTCAGACATATACAGCAAGCGTATGGGGACAACGATTGTTACACAAAGCATAGAAAAAAGAATCCACCAAATAAAAGGATTAAAATCTATACCAATATGTGGGAATATTGTGGCAAAGAGCAATATGATTAAAGCGACCACAATGGAGGTGTTGACTTGAAATAAACCTCTGCCTGTTAAAATGGTCTTAACGAAATACTTGCAATAGCGTTTATCATGATCCCACGCCTTACAAAGGTCGGTGTTTATATCTGCACAATCTTTAGCGTTGCTATCGCACTCAATAATGGCAACGAGTTTATTGTAATCAGATTCAACCACATCACTGCCAAGGCTGGTGTCTTTTTTTATTTTTTTAATTCTTTCTTGTAATTCTTCGTCTTTTGATATTTCTTCACGAATCTTCTTCATTTTTTCTAACACAAAGCCGTGTTTTATTTCACGATAAGCCAAATTGAAAACAACTGATATTTCAATTAGATAGGCTAAATCAAGGTATCCATAAGCCATTAAGCAATACGGTTATATAGCCGTGTATTTTGGCTGTTTGTCAAAGAAAGTACCGAATACTTTTTTTGTTGCGTTTTCAACAACATCAGGATGATTGAAAGAGGCAACAGCGATATTACTGCCCGGATCTTTACAATACCTAAAGGCGTCATCATCTCTAGTAACAATGTGTGCTTTTAAAGGTTTGTTGTAAGTTTTGATTTCGCAATTTTTATTATTAAGGCAAATGTCTAAAAAATTATTATTCATTATCTTATTATTTTGATAATTGTCTAATAGAATTTTTATTTTTACCCCTCTGTTTAAGGCTATATTTAAGGCATCTACTATGCCGTAATCGTTATAAATTGACAAGCCTGTCGAGGTAATATTAACACGCTTTTGGGCTTTATTAAGAAATCGATAAATTAAAGCTTGTGCATGTTTTTTACTGCCGTTGGATATGAGCTCATCACTATTGTCATTATCTAATCTTGATAATTTTTCTTTATAATTTTGCATAATTTTTATTGCACCGTTGTTTTTGTATGATTTTAACCTTTTTTACCACGCATTTTACTAATCATTTGTAATTGTGCCATTGACTCAGCAAGTGCCGCTTGGGTTGAAGAAATATCTTGACTACCTTCGGCATCGGACATTGCTTCTTCTGCTCGTTGTTTGGCTTCTAAGGCTTTGGTTTCATCCAAATCTCCAGCACGGATTGCCGTGTCAGAGAAGATGGTAACAATATCAGGCTGCACTTCAACGATACCACCAGAAACATAAATAGATTCTATGCCTTTGTCAGTTTCAATGCGAATTTCACCTGGTTTTAATGTTGATAGCAGGGCGACATGTTTTGGATAGATACCTAACTCACCCGTTGATGCGGGGGCAAATACACAATTTGCTGCACCCGAATAGAGTGATTCCGTTGCACTGACAACATCAACATGGATAGTCATTTACGCACTCTCCGCCGCTTTTTCGCGCACTTCGTCAATAGAGCCCATCATATAGAAAGCTTGTTCTGGTAAGTCGTCCATTTCGCCATCAAGAATTGCTTTAAAGCCAGAGATAGTATCTTTGAGCGATACATATTTACCTGCTGCACCTGTAAATACTTCTGCTACGAAAAATGGCTGAGACAGGAAACGCTGAATTTTACGAGCACGAGAAACGGATTGCTTGTCTTCCTCAGATAATTCATCCATACCTAAGATCGCAATAATGTCTTTTAGTTCCTTATAGCGTTGCAACACACCTTGAACGCCACGAGCGACATTGTAATGTTCTTCTCCAACGATAAGTGGGTCTAGCTGGCGAGAGGTAGAGTCTAATGGATCTACTGCAGGGTAAATACCCAATTCCGCTACTTGACGAGACAGAACAACCGTGGCATCTAAATGCGCAAAAGTTGTTGCTGGCGATGGGTCAGTTAAGTCATCTGCTGGCACATAGACTGCTTGGATTGAAGTAATTGAGCCTTTTTTGGTGGAAGTAATACGCTCTTGTAATGCGCCCATTTCTGATGCTAGTGTTGGTTGATAGCCTACTGCCGAAGGCATACGACCTAGGAGTGCGGAGACTTCCGTACCTGCTAATGTGTAACGATAAATGTTGTCAATGAATAATAACACATCACGACCTTCATCACGGAAATATTCAGCCATTGTTAAACCTGTTAAAGCAACACGCAATCTGTTTCCCGGAGGCTCATTCATCTGTCCATAAACTAGCGATACTTTGTCTAGGACATTTGATTCTTTCATTTCGTGATAGAAGTCGTTACCTTCGCGAGTTCGCTCGCCAACACCAGCAAATACAGAGTAACCTGAATGCTCAATCGCAATGTTACGGATAAGTTCCATCATATTAACAGTTTTACCAACACCAGCACCACCGAACAAGCCCACTTTACCACCCTTAGCGAATGGACAAACTAAGTCGATTACTTTAATGCCAGTTTCTAATAATTCTGCTGCAGGGGCTAATTCATCATAAGCAGGGGAAGAACGGTGAATTTCCCATTCTGTTTCTGGATTGATGTCGCCAGCATTATCAATCGGCTCGCCTAATACATTCATAATACGGCCTAAAGTCTTAGTGCCTACTGGCACTTTAATTGCTGAACCCGTATTGGTTACTTCTAATCCGCGTTTTAGTCCCTCAGAAGTCCCCATTGCAATGGTACGAATAGTATTATCGCCTAATTGCTGCTGCACTTCTAAGGTTAACCCTGTTTCGGTTACTAATAAGGCATCGTAAATATTTGGAATACTGCCTTCTGCAAATTCGACATCGATAACCGCGCCAATAACTTGTGTAATTTTTCCGTTGCTCATTTTACTTTTCCTCTTTTTTAAACTTTCACTAATTAATATTTATACAGCAGCTGCACCACTTACAATCTCGGAGATTTCTTGAGTAATTGCCGCCTGTCTTGCTTTGTTGTAAACCAATTCTAAATCTTGCACCATATCGCCTGCATTGTCTGTTGCACTTTTCATAGCAATCATTCTTGATGACTGCTCACAAGCGATATTTTCAACCAAACCTTGGTAAACTAAAGCCTCAATGTAGCGCACTAATAATGCACTTAATGCCACTTCTGCATCTGGCTCGTAGATGTAGTCCCAATGATGTTCCATACCGTCCACTTCCCCTGCAACCATTGGCACTAACTGTGTTACTGTTGGCACTTGTGTCATGGTGTTTTCAAACTTGTTATAGGCAACGGATAACTGCTGAATTTCCCCAGCGTCATACGCATCTAGCATCACTTTGACGGTGCCTAATAGGTCGTCAAAATGAGGGGCATCGCCTAAATCTGTCAATACTGATTTAATGCTTAATCCAGTATTTTTAAAGAATGCAGTGGCTTTTTTACCAATGGTGCAAATATCAACTTCGATACCTTGGGCTTGGTATTGCACTACTTGCTTTAATAAACTTCTGAATAGGTTGGTGTTTAAACCACCGCACAAACCACGATCACTAGAAATAATAATGATGCCCACTCGTTTCACTTCACCCGCTTCTTTCATATAGGGGTGCTTAAACTCTGAATGTGCGTAAGCCAAATGCCCAATCACTTGAGAAATCTTGTCAGAATAAGGGCGAGATGCCAGCATTCTGTTTTGTGCTTTTTTCATTTTAGACGCTGCGACCATTTCCATTGCCGAAGTAATTTTTTGCGTATTTTTAATACTCGCAATTTGCGTTCTAATTTCCTTTCCGCTTGCCATTATTCTGCTCTATCTACCAAGTATGATTTGTTTTAAAGTCATCAATTGCTGCTTGTAACTCGGCAATAATGGCATCGTTATAGTCACCTGTTTCGTTAATCTTATCCATTAATGGGGTTTGATTTGCACCCATATAAGCGATTAACGCCGCTTCAAAATCAACCACTTTATTGGCTTCAATATCATCTAATGCACCTGAGCTTGCTGCGAATAATGACGCTGCCATTTCAGCCACTGAGAGTGGCGAGTATTGGTTTTGCTTCATCAATTCTGTTACTCGCTGACCACGGTCAATTTGTGCTTTGGTTTCTGCATCAAGGTCAGATGCAAACTGTGCAAATGCTGCTAATTCACGATACTGTGCAAGGTCAAGACGAATACCGCCGCCTAATTTTTTAATGATGTCAGTTTGTGCAGCGCCACCAACTCGTGATACGGATAGACCAGCATTAATTGCTGGACGAATACCTGAGTTGAATAAATCAGTTTCTAAGAAAATCTGACCGTCGGTAATAGAAATTACATTGGTTGGCACGAATGCGGATACATCACCACCCTGAGTTTCAATGATTGGCAAG